>NZ_JAOWGB010000007.1:0-242 GCF_030333365.1 Citrobacter sp. CK195 | reverse complement strand
TGCTGGAGGTATCAGAAGTGCGAATGCTGACATAAGTAACGATAAAGCGGGTGAAAAGCCCGCTCGCCGGAAGACCAAGGGTTCCTGTCCAACGTTAATCGGGGCAGGGTGAGTCGACCCCTAAGGCGAGGCCGAAAGGCGTAGTCGATGGGAAACAGGTTAATATTCCTGTACTTGGTGTTACTGCGAAGGGGGGACGGAGAAGGCTATGTCGGCCGGGCGACGGTTGTCCCGGTTTAAGC
>NZ_JAOWGB010000006.1:0-125208 GCF_030333365.1 Citrobacter sp. CK195 | reverse complement strand
GCATTATAGGGAGTTATTCCGGCCTGACAAGGGGAAATTTAAAATTATTTTCCGACTGCTTTCTTTTTAAGCAAAACCACCTCAAACCGCCAGTTTTTCGAGCGTTTCGAAACCGTAACGCTGTAAAACGGGTATTAATTGCTCGGTCTCTGGCGTCATTGCCATGCAGAAAGCAATATTAGCATCCGCTGATTTGGCATCCGGCGCTTCATGCTCTAACAACCAGGCCGTGCGACGCGCAATCGCCGCCCCGGAATCCACCAGCCTTGTCCCTTCAGGAAGGACCTGCAACAGTTCTTCCTGTAATAGAGGGAAATGGGTACATCCCAGAACAACCGTGTCGGGCGGTTCCGGCATCCGCAGCCAGGGTCTCAGGATACGGCGTAGTTCTTCCAGCGATACGGGTTCACCGTGCAGTTTGGCTTCCGCCAGCTCCACCAGTTCTGCCGATCCCAACATCGCTATCTGACATTCATTCGCGAATCGCGCTATCAACTCATGGGTATAAGGGCGTTTTACCGTGCCACGCGTTGCCAGCAACCCGACGATGCCGTTGGCGGTCAGCCTCGCTGCGGGTTTAATCGCAGGTACGACGCCCACAACCGGGAACGCGAATTTTTCACGCAATGCAGGAAGAGAAACCGTGCTGGCCGTATTACAGGCGATTACCGCAAGTGAGAGAGGATAACGCTGCTGCACTGCGGTAACGATCTCGACAACGCGCTCGACAATAAACGCTTCGCTCTTTTCCCCATAAGGAAACGCGACGTTATCGAAAGCATATATATAGTGGAGATTCGGCAGGAGATGCCGAATCTCATCGTAGACCGACAACCCACCGACGCCGGAATCAAACACCAGCACGGTGGGACGTGGATCAGAAGGTGTAGCTGCCAGACAAGTAGTACTCTCGTCCTGCAGTTTGGTAGCCATAAGCTGTCTCGTAATCTTTATCGAACAGGTTGGCGATTTTACCACGAACTGTCAGGCGATCGGTGATCGGATACGATGCAGAAACATCAACAGTACTATAGCTCGGCAAGATTTGCTGGGTGTTATTGTACTGGGAGGTGTTGTTATCGTAGCGCTTGCCGTAATACTGCCACGATACATCCATATCGACGTTAAACATCGTCCAGTCCAGTTGATACTTCGCCTGGCGCTTCGAGCGTCGGGCTAACACTTCACCGTTGTCGTCATTACGCGGATCAACATATTGCAACGTGACACGATGGCTAAAGATGCCGGTATCAAAGCTGCCCGTCCATTCCACGCCTTTAATGGTTGCCGCATCAATATTGTCATACTCACCCTGGTAGGTGTCTGGATCAAAGTAGTAAGTGATCAGGTTAGTAATCTTGTAATGGTAGGCAGACAGGCGCCAGTCCAGCGGACCAGTGAGCCCTTCCAGCCCGGCCTCCCACTGTTTAGACTCTTCCGGTTTCAGGTTAGGATTCGCGTTGATGCCAAAACGGGTAGAACCAAACTGCTGCCCCAGAGATGGAGACAGGAACCCGGTACCATAGCCGATAGTTACTCGATAGTTGTCGATAAACTCCCATCCAGCCGTCGTCTGCCAGGTGCCATGCCAGCCAAACTGTTCATCATGATCTTCACGCCCTGAAGCCTCCAGCGTTACATCGCCGAATTGTTGCTGACCGGTCAGGTATAAACCGGTGTTATCGCGTTTATATGTGTCCGACATCACGGTATCGGATGAGGTCAAACGCTGCTGCTGCCAGTCTACGCCCGCGCTAACGGAACCGTGCCCCACGATAAGGTTATTACCCCATTGCAGGTTACGCTGAGTCATACGATCGAGCGTCGTACCGTCATGATAGCGACCATAAATACTGCTGTAGTTATAGTCCTTCACCTTCTGGTAGCTGGCGAGAAGTTGTGAAGAGTAAATCCCGGAGTTGAATTTCAGACCGGCATCCCAGCTCTGATTGTAGAGTTGCGATTCATCAGCACTGTAGGCCGGAATGGACGGCGGGCTTCCCAGATCGTAATCAGAGTTGTTGGTATAACTGTGACCACGGAAAAAACCATCGAAATTATCATTAAATTTATGTTCGAGGCTGCCCCAGAATGCCTTGCTGCGAAAACCATCGCGGTCGCGATCGTGATCCCAGGTTGAGCCGGGCTGTACGTTAAAGCCTTTATTGCCCTCATAAGAACCTGCTACCGTGGCGACAGTGTCGCCAAAGCGATGGCGCAACGTACCGTCATATTGCTGATAACCTTTTGAACCAACACCCGCGGTAATTTTTGACTGTTCTTGATCGGAGTGCGTAATAACGTTAATGACCCCACCCATTGCGCCGGAACCATAAATCGCCGAGCGTGGTCCACGAATGTATTCCACGCGTTGCACCAGCGATATTGGAATCTGATTCAGGTCAGGGTTATTCGTAATGCCAGGGCGGGTCATGGGAACACCATCGACCAGAACCAATACCTGTTTAGCTTCCGTACCACGAATAAATAAAGAAGAAGACTGCCCCATGCCACCGTTTTGATTGATATCAACGCCAGGCAGGCGGCGCATCACATCATTCAAATTCTTCGCTTGCCAGCGGTCGATATCCTCACGCGTCACAACATCAGCAGGCGCCAGTACGGTATTAACAGGTTGTTGAAAACGATTTGCGGTGACGATCAGGGTGTCTGGGTTAGTATCCTGCGCCCAGCCAGAAAATGCCGTGACGGAGAGCGCCGTCAGCAGCGAAGATTTTTTAATCATTGTAAAGCATCCACAATATAAGAAGGATGCCGCAGGCTTCATCGATAGTACGCGATGATGAACACCAGATGCGACGTTAGCCGGCAGGTCTTCGGGCTTGGAAGGTTATCCTCAGGATACAAGAGATGATGACTTCCCGCCGGGTGGCAGTGTCTGCTTATGCTCTCATCTCACCTTTCCTTACCGCTGCGCGTCAGCTCCAGATTCGCACTGGATTCCCTATTAACTCACAGGACCGGCTCACGGATGCTACATTCTGTAACAATCTACGTCCAGACCGCATATCACAATATCGGAAATCATCAATGACTGGACATCTGATGAGCAATCCCTACAATCCCCGCGTACTTTTATTTTTCAGGATGCATCATGACCCCCGAACACCTTCCGACAGAACAGTATGACGCGCAGCTAGCCGAAAAAGTGGTGCGCTTGCAGAGTATGATGGCGCCGTTTTCTGACCTGGTCCCGGAAGTGTTTCGCTCGCCAGTCAGCCATTATCGGATGCGCGCCGAATTTCGCCTGTGGCATGACGGCGACGACCTGTATCACATCATTTTTGATCAGCAGACGAAAAGCCGTATCCGCGTCGACAGCTTCCCGGCGGCCAGCGAGCTGATTAACCAGCTGATGACGGCGATGATTGAAGGCGTGCGCCATAATCGCGTCCTGCGCCATAAGCTGTTCCAGATTGATTACCTCACCACGATGAGCAATCAGGCGGTGGTTTCTCTGCTGTACCATAAAAAGCTGGATGATGAGTGGCGCCAGGAAGCGGAAACGCTGCGGGATGCGCTGCGAGCGCAGAACCTGAATGTGCATCTGATTGGCCGGGCGACCAAAACCAAAATCGAGCTGGATCAGGATTACATTGACGAACGTCTGCCCGTGGCGGGAAAAGAGATGATCTACCGTCAGGTAGAGAACAGCTTCACGCAGCCCAATGCCGCAATGAATATTCAGATGCTGGAGTGGGCGCTGGATGCAACCAAAGCGTCGAAAGGCGACCTGCTTGAACTGTACTGCGGCAACGGCAACTTCTCATTGGCTCTGGCGCGTAACTTCGACCGGGTGCTGGCAACGGAAATCGCTAAACCGTCAGTCGCCGCAGCGCAGTACAACATTGCCGCTAACCATATTGATAACGTGCAGATTATCCGTATGGCCGCTGAAGAGTTTACGCAGGCGATGAACGGAGTACGTGAGTTTAACCGTTTGCAGGGCATCGACCTGAAGAGCTATCAGTGTGAAACGATTTTTGTCGATCCGCCGCGTAGCGGGCTGGACAGTGAAACCGAGAAAATGGTGCAGGCGTATCCGCGTATTTTGTACATATCCTGCAACCCGGAAACACTGTGTAAGAACCTGGAAACATTAAGCCAGACGCACAATGTGTCACGTCTGGCTCTGTTCGATCAGTTCCCGTATACGCACCATATGGAATGCGGCGTGTTACTCACTGCCAGGTAAAACGTAGGCCGGATAAAGTGGTTACGCCGCCATCCGGCGATATGCCCGGTGGCGCTGCGCTTACCGGGCCTACAAATCATCGTAGGCCGGATAAAGCGTTTACGCCGCCATCCGGCGATATGCCCGGTGGCACTGCGCTTACCGGGCCTACAAATCATCGTAGGCCGGATAAGGCGTTTACGCCGCCATCCGGCATTATTCCGTGACTTCCTGCTTGCGGTTACGCATCTTAAAGCCAATCCAGAATACCAGAATCACCGACAGCACCGCCGGGAAGAAGTTAGAACCGATATCCGGGTATTCCGCACGTACCACGGTGCTGTACAACAGCACGCCGAGGATAAAACAGGCGGCAGCCAGCCCCGGCAAGCCGACAGGCATAGTGCGGTTTTGATAACGTTGATGCAGGCAATAAACCGCCAGCACCAGCGCGATAATCGGGAATACAGAAAACGGCACGATGGAGCTAAACAGCGCCGCGAATGTGCCATTGATCGATAAGCCAGCGACCAGCGCCAGCAACAGCGTACCTTTATCTTGACCTGACTGTTTCATTGCTCGTCCTTCACGTTACTCGGAGTGATGTGCCATCTTCTCTTGTTCACGGCGGTACCAGTAATATGCCCCTTTCGCAATCATGCGCAGTTGCAGTACCAGCCGCTCTTCCAGCTGTCGGCGTTGTTCCGCACCAACATCCAGCGCCTCGGCACCTGCACTAAACACAATCGTCACCATCGCTTCGGCTTGCGCTTCAGTGAACGCGCGCGGCATATGGTTTTCGAGTTCCAGATAGTCCGCAAGTTCCGCGATGAAATGCTGAATCTCACGCGCGACTGCGGCGCGAAACGCGGCCGAGGTGCCGGAACGTTCACGCAATAATAAACGGAAGGCGTTAGGATTGTTGCCGATGAACTCCATAAATGTGGAGACCGAGGTACGGATCACACTGCCGCCTTTGGCAATACGCTGACGCGCCTGGCGCATCAGCTGGCGCAGCATTAAACCGCTCTCATCCACCATCGTCAGGCCAAGCTCATCCACATCGCGGAAATGGCGATAAAATGAGGTTGGCGCAATGCCCGCTTCACGCGCTACTTCGCGTAAACTGAGACTGGCGAAACTCCGTTCGGCGCTCAGTTGACTGAATGCGGCTTCTACCAGCGAACGCCGGGTTTTTTCTTTTTGTTGCGCTCTAACGCCCATCACGATGTCTGAATCCTTCCATATGCCTTATCTGGCACTATACCAGAGAACAAACTTAATCTGTTTGTTCAGCTTTGTGAATGATTGTTTACAGGCTGTTTGTGCTCCAGCCCCACAAAAAAGCACAACGATAATTGGGTTAAAGGCGCGCGAATGTTATCATCGTGTTTATTTTATGTATAAAAACAGGTGAGTAATACCATGCCACATTCCTGGGATTATGATGCAATCGTCATAGGTTCAGGCCCCGGCGGCGAAGGCGCTGCAATGGGTCTGGTTAAGCAAGGAGCGCGCGTCGCCGTTATTGAGCGTTATCACAACGTTGGTGGCGGTTGTACCCACTGGGGCACCATCCCGTCGAAAGCGCTCCGCCATGCCGTCAGCCGTATCATCGAATTCAACCAGAACCCCCTCTACAGCGACCACTCCCGACTACTTCGTTCTTCCTTTGCCGATATTCTCAACCATGCCGATAACGTCATTAATCAACAAACGCGCATGCGGCAGGGCTTTTATGAGCGCAACCACTGTGAAATATTGCAGGGTAATGCGCATTTTGTTGACGAAAACACCCTCGCGCTGGAGTGCCACGACGGCACGGTCGAAACCCTGACGGCGGAGAAATTCGTGATTGCCTGCGGGTCGCGTCCTTATCACCCGGCCGACGTTGATTTTGCGCATCCACGTATTTACGACAGCGACTCAATCCTTAGCCTGCATCACGAACCTCGTCACGTCATCATCTATGGCGCCGGGGTGATCGGCTGCGAATATGCGTCAATCTTCCGGGGAATGGACGTCAAAGTTGATTTGATTAACACCCGCGACCGTCTGCTGGCGTTTCTTGATCAGGAGATGTCCGACTCTCTCTCTTACCACTTCTGGAACAGCGGCGTGGTTATTCGTCATAACGAAGAGTACGAGAAGATTGAAGGCTGCGACGACGGCGTCATTATGCACCTGAAATCCGGTAAAAAGCTGAAGGCCGACTGTCTGCTGTACGCCAACGGACGCACCGGTAACACCGATTCACTGGCGCTGGGAAATATCGGTCTGGAAACCGACAGCCGTGGGCAACTCAAAGTCAACAGCATGTACCAGACCGCACTGCCGCACATTTACGCGGTGGGCGATGTGATTGGCTATCCGAGTCTGGCTTCCGCCGCTTACGACCAGGGTCGAATTGCCGCGCAGGCGCTGGTGAAAGGCGAAGCGACCGCCCATCTTATTGAAGATATCCCTACCGGGATTTACACCATCCCGGAAATCAGCTCCGTCGGCAAAACCGAGCAGCAATTGACGGCGATGAAAGTGCCTTACGAAGTCGGACGTGCGCAGTTTAAGCACCTGGCGCGCGCGCAAATCGTCGGGATGAACGTGGGAACGCTGAAGATCCTGTTCCATCGGGAAACAAAAGAGATTCTGGGGATTCACTGCTTTGGCGAACGCGCGGCCGAAATTATTCACATCGGCCAGGCGATTATGGAACAGAAAGGCGGCGGTAACACCATTGAGTACTTCGTTAACACCACCTTTAACTACCCGACAATGGCGGAAGCCTATCGGGTAGCGGCGCTAAACGGCTTAAACCGCCTGTTTTAACGCTTTGTCGAAATGGCCATCCATCTCCGCACGGATGGCCTCCGCCAGTTGCTCATAGCGACTGCGCAGCGGCGATCCCGGACGATAAACCAACCCAACCGTACGCTTAGGCTCCGGCTTAATGCACGGCAGGTAGACTACGCCATCACGCTTACGCTCCTGCGGAACCGCCAGCGCGGGCAGTAAGGTAATACCGCTCCCCGCCGCAACCATGTTGCGCAGCGTTTCCAGACTGGTCGCCCGGAAATGGGTGTCTTCATCCGCGCCCGCCTCGAAGCAGAAGCCCATCGCCTGATCGCGCAGGCAGTGCCCGTCTTCCAGCATCAGCAGTTTTTCACCCGCCAGATCGGACATCGGCACACGATCGCGATTCGCCCACGGGTGATCCTCATAGATCGCCAGCATCATGGGTTCATCAAACAGCGGCACTTCGATAAACGCCTCGCTCTCTTTCACCAGCGCCAGGATCACGCAGTCAAGCTTGCCGCTGTCCAGTTGCGCCAGCAGCTGGTGCGTCTGCGCTTCATGCAGATACATTTCCAGCTTCGGGAAGGTCTGATGCAGCATCGGAATAATATGCGGCAGCAGGTAAGGGCCAACCGTTGGGATCAGGCCGATATGCAATGGGCCAGACATCGTCTCACCTTGCTGGCTTGCCATCTCCTTGAGCACTTTGACCTCACGCAGCACGGTGCGCGCCTGATCCACCAGCAGTAAACCCGCCTGGGTGAACAGAACTTTACGACTCGTACGCTCCAGCAGCATTACGCCCAGTTCATCTTCCAGCTTACGGATTTGCCCGCTGAGCGTCGGCTGGCTGACGTGACAGGAGTCCGCCGCACGCCGGAAATGGCGGTGTTCGGCTAATGCCACCAGGTATTCAAGATCACGAATATTCATTATTCATCCTCCGTCGCCACGATAGTTCATGGCGATAGGTAGCATAGCAACGAACGATTATCCCTATCAAGCTTTCTGTCTAATAATACATCACAGAAACGGAGCGGTACCTCTTTAACCCTTGAAGTCACCGCCCGTTCAAAGAGTTTTTCTCAACTCGAAATAACTAAAGCCAACGTGAACTTTTGCGGACCCTATGGTCCGCTTTTTTTTGCATAAATAAAATAAGCCCGACGTGATGCCAGGCTCTGATGACTGTTGCCGGATGGCGACGGTTCACAATTTTTTGTAGGCCGGGTAAGGCGTCATCCGGCACAACGCCAGTTACGCCAGACGCGCCTTCGCGTAGTCGATCGCCTGCGCAACCTGCTGCGGTGAAACACCGCCTTTCGCCGCACGTTTATCCAGGCATGATTGCAGCGACAGAATCGGATACACATCATCGCCAATCACAGCGCTAAATTTTTGCAGGTCAGCCAGCGACAGATCTTCCAGCGGTTTTCTCTGTCGAATCGCTTCCACCACCGTTTCGCCCACAATATGGTGCGCTTCACGGAACGGCACGCCTTTGGCAACCAGATAATCCGCCAGCTCAGTCGCATTCGCATAGCCCTGCTGCGCCGCTTCCTGGCAGCGCGGACGTTTTACCTGAATGCCATCCAGCACCAGCGCCGCCATGTGCAGGCAGTCCAGCCAGGTGTCGAGCGCATCAAACAGCCCTTCTTTGTCTTCCTGCATGTCTTTGTTGTACGCCAGCGGCAGGCCTTTCAGCGTCATCATCATCGCCGTTAATGCCCCCTGCACACGACCGCACTTGCCACGGATCAGTTCCAGCGCATCCGGGTTTTTCTTCTGCGGCATCAGCGATGAACCCGACGTCACGCGATCGGAGAGTTCCACAAAGCCCGCTTCACCGGTATTAAAGAAAATCAGATCTTCCGCAAAGCGCGACAGGTGAACCATGCCGATAGACGCGTCGGACAGCAGTTCCAGCACATGGTCACGATCGGACACGCTGTCCAGACTGTTACGCGTCGCCGAGGCAAAGCCCAGCCAGCCTGCCAGCTGTTCACGGTCGATTTCATACGCCGTACCCGCCAGCGCGCCGCAGCCTAACGGGCTGACGTCCAGGCGCTTGAGCGCATCCTGCAAGCGGCTCTCATCACGCGCCAGCATTTCCACATACGCCAGGCACCAGTGGGCAAACGTCACCGGCTGCGCGCGTTGCAGATGGGTGTACCCCGGCATGACGGCATCCTGATTATTCTGCGCCGTCTCTACCAGCGCGCTTTGTAACTGACGGTTAGCAGACAGCAGCTCGGTGACCGTATCTTTGCACCATAGCTTCAGGTCGGTCGCAACCTGGTCGTTACGACTGCGCCCGGTGTGCAGCTTTTTACCCAACTGGCCGACTTTATCGATCAGTTTACCTTCCACCCAGCTGTGAATATCTTCCGCGTCGCTTTCCAGAATCTGCTGCGGATTCACCCGAACCTCTTCCAGCAGCGCGCTCAGCGCCTCTTCCAGTTGCAGTTGCTCATCCGCAGTCAACACCCCAACCGTGACCAGAGCTTTGGACCAGGCCACAGAGCCGACGATATCCTGCTCGGCCAGGCGGTAATCAAAGCGCAATGAGTCATTAAACTGTTTGAACCGTTGATCCGCTGCCTGTGTAAAACGCCCACCCCAAAGTGCCATAACATGCTTCCTTAATATCTTGAATTTCAATGCCAGATGGCGCTTAGCTTATCCGGCCTACAGGTTCGGTTCACCCAGGCCCGATAAGGCGTGGCCGCCATCGGGCACAAAATAGTTTAAGCCAGAATACGCGTACCGATCGGCGTACCGTTAAACAACGCCGGAAGCTGCTCGGCATGACGCCAGGAGGCGATATCCACCGGGCGCCCCAGCGTGCGGGCGGCGTCCAGCGCCGCGTTCACCTTCACAATCATGCCGTCGGTAATGATGCCCTGATCGATCAGCTGTTCCGCTTTGGCCGCCGTCATCTCGGCAATACGCTGACCTTTGCCATCCAGAATACCGCTTACATCAGAAAGCAGGATCAGATCCGCCCCCAGCGTTGCCGCCAGCGCCGTCGCCGCCTGATCGGCATTGACGTTCATCAGTTGCCCTTCTTCGGTCACGCCAATGGAACTGACCACCGGCAAGAAGCCGCCTTCCAGCAGCGTGTTAATCAGCTTAGGCGAACCTGGCTGCGCCAGTCCAACGTGGCCCAGCTCTTCATCGAGTTGGGTCACTTTTACGCTATCGCCGTCGCCGAGATACAGGCCAACGGACGCGATATGGTGTTTTTTCGCCCACGCCAGCAAGGTTTTATTGGCGGTTCCCGCCAGCGCGCCGGTGATGATGTCAATCTGATCGGCGGGCGTCACGCGCAGGCCATTTTTCTTTTTCACCGGCAAATTTAACTGTTTCATCAGCTCATCCACAACACAGCCGCCGCCGTGCACGATAATCAGCGGACGCTGATGCGACTCGCGGTAATTGACCAGCGCGGTAAACAGACGCTCCAGCGCCTCTTCGCTATCCAGTAATACGCCGCCCAGCTTGATAATTAATGGATTCATCATTGCACCCTTAAATAAGAGACTGCGTTTCAGCAAAGCCGAAACGAATATTTGCGCACTGCACAGCCTGCGCCGCTGCGCCTTTCAACAGGTTATCTTCGGTCGCCACCACGATCAGGTGCTCGCCCTGAACGGCAAAGCCAATATCGCAGAACGGCAGCCCGACCACATTCTTCAGCGCCGGAACGCCCTTGTCATATAGCCGCACCAGCGGCTTGTCGCCATACGCCTGCTGCAACGCCTGCGCCACCTGAGTATGGGTAACGCCAGCTTTCAGGCGGCAGGTGATCGTTTCCAGAATCCCGCGCGGGAAGTTCCCCAGATGCGGCGTGAAAATAACCTCAGCCCCCAGATGGGTGGCGATTTCCGGCTGATGACGATGGGTAAAGACGCCATACGGTTGCAGGCTGACTTCACAGAAACTGTTCGAAAGCGCCGCCTTACGCCCGGCGCCGCTCACGCCGCTGGTTGCGTTAATGACCGGCCACTGGTTGAGATCCAGCAGGCCTGCGTCAATCAGCGGTTTTAACGACAATTGCGCCGCCGTCGGATAGCATCCCGGCACCGCAATCAGATTCGCTTCTTTTAGCTTGTCCGCGCTCCACTCCGCCAGGCCATACACCGCCTGTTCCAGCAGCTCAGGGTGCTGATGGGTAAAGCCATAATATTTTTCGTAGAAGGCGCTATCATTAACCCGGAACGCACCGGAGAGATCAAACACAACACAGCCCGCATTCAGGAACTGCGGGGCCAGGTCGTGGCTCACTTCATGCGCGGTGGCGAGAAACACCACATCCACCCCGCCGCTGAACTCGCTAATATCAGACATTGGCTGCAATGGCAGATCGACAATGCCTTTTAACTGCGGATGTAAATCAGAGATTAGCTTTCCTGCATCATTGCTTTGCGCTGAGACGGTTAAAGCGGTTATGGTCATATCAGGATGACGATTTACATAGGTCACAAGCTCTGCGCCAGCGTAACCGCTGGCACCCACAATCAGCGTATTCAACATCGGGGCTGTTCACCTTCTTATGTCTGGTTGCCTGGTTAAGCCGTAACAACTTCACCTTACAGTTGGTGGGTTTTCTTACGCTCAACGTTAATGTATTTTTATTCACAAATAATGCATGAATATTGATACTATCATGACCCGAGGTGTGTCAACAATGAAAAACACTTTACCGCCATTTATCGAGATTTACCGCGCTCTGATTGCCACACCGTCGATTAGCGCTACCGAAGAAGCGCTCGATCAAAGTAATGCGTCTTTAATCACTCTGCTGGCAGACTGGTTTAAAGATCTGGGCTTCAAGGTTGAGGTCCAGGCAGTCCCCGGTACGCGCAATAAATTCAATATGCTGGCAAGCACCGGACAGGGTGCTGGCGGTTTGTTGCTGGCGGGCCATACCGATACCGTTCCCTTTGACGACGGACGCTGGACGCGCGATCCGTTCACGCTGACCGAGCACAATAACAAGCTCTACGGGCTGGGTACGGCGGACATGAAAGGCTTCTTTGCTTTTATCCTCGATGCCCTGCGTGACGTGGATGTGACGACGCTGAAAAAACCGCTGTATATTCTGGCTACCGCCGATGAAGAGACCAGCATGGCGGGCGCGCGCTATTTCGCTGAAACCACCGCCCTGCGCCCGGACTGCGCGATCATCGGTGAACCAACGTCCCTGCAACCGGTGCGCGCGCACAAAGGCCATATTTCAAACGCCATCCGCATTCTGGGGCAATCGGGCCACTCCAGCGATCCAGCGCGCGGGGTTAACGCCATTGAGCTGATGCACGACGCCATTGGCCGCATCATGCAGCTGCGCGATGACCTGAAAGAACGTTATCACTACGCGGCGTTTACCGTTCCCTATCCGACATTAAACCTGGGCCACATTCACGGTGGCGACGCCGCGAACCGTATCTGCGCCTGTTGCGAGTTGCATATGGATATTCGCCCGCTGCCGGGCATGACGCTGAACGATCTCAACGGATTGCTCAACGATGCGCTGGCGCCCGTGAGCGAACGCTGGCCGGGCCGTCTGACGGTGTCCGAACTGCATCCGCCGATTCCCGGCTACGAATGTCCGCCTGACCACCAACTGGTGGAAGTGGTCGAGAAACTGCTGGGCGCGCAAACCGAAGTGGTGAACTACTGCACCGAAGCGCCGTTTATCCAGACCTTGTGCCCAACGCTGGTGCTTGGCCCGGGTTCGATTAATCAGGCGCACCAGCCGGATGAATATCTGGAAACGCGTTTTATCAAGCCAACCCGCGATCTGATTACGCAGGTTGTCCATCATTTCTGCTGGCATTAACTGCTTATCACCTCGCTAACCCTTTAGTGGTAAGTGAGGTGATTTATTAACATTTCCATAAGCAACGCTTATTTGATTCGATGTGAATTAAATTACGTAAATTCCCGTCATTTATTCGTTTGCTGAACCGATTTCGCAGCAATTGACGTCAGGTGTTTTACGTGGCTTTATAAAGATAAGAAGTGATGTAAAAAATTAAAGTCCGAAAGATTTCACGTTGCAGCCAACGCCGCTGTGACGCGAAAGATACAGGACATATTCAAAACAGATGGGGTGTCTGGGATCATATGAACGAACAATATTCCGCGTTGCGTAGTAATGTCAGTATGCTCGGCAAAGTGCTGGGAGAAACCATCAAGGATGCGCTGGGAGAGAACATTCTTGATCGCGTAGAAACAATCCGTAAGCTGTCTAAATCATCTCGCGCTGGCAATGAAGCGAATCGCCAGGAGTTGCTCACCACGCTACAGAATCTGTCCAACGACGAGCTGCTGCCTGTTGCCCGTGCGTTTAGTCAGTTCCTGAACCTGGCCAATACCGCCGAGCAGTACCACAGCATTTCGCCGCAGGGCGAAGCTGCCAGCAACCCGGAAGTGATTGCCCGCACCCTGCGTAAACTGAAAGATCAACCCAATCTCGACGAAGCCACCATCAAAAACGCGGTGGAGTCGTTATCTCTGGAACTGGTACTGACCGCACACCCTACCGAGATCACTCGCCGCACGCTGATTCACAAAATGGGCGAAGTCAACGCCTGTCTGAAGCAGCTCGATAACAAAGAGATCGCGGATTACGAACGTAATCAGCTCATGCGCCGTCTGCGCCAGCTGATCGCCCAGTCCTGGCATACGGATGAAATCCGTAAAAACCGCCCAAGTCCGGTCGACGAAGCCAAATGGGGCTTTGCGGTGGTTGAAAACAGCCTGTGGGAAGGGGTGCCAAATTATCTACGTGAGTTGAACGAACAACTGGAAGAGCATCTGGGCTACAAACTGCCGGTGGATTTTGTTCCGGTGCGTTTCACCTCCTGGATGGGCGGCGACCGTGACGGCAACCCGAACGTAACGGCTGATGTCACCCGCCACGTTCTCCTGTTGAGCCGCTGGAAAGCCACCGATCTGTTCCTGAAAGATATTCAGGTTCTGATTTCTGAGCTGTCGATGGTCGACGCCACGCCGGAACTGCTGGCGCTGGTCGGCGAAGAAGGCGCATCAGAACCTTACCGCTACCTGATGAAAAGCCTGCGTTCCCGCCTGATGGCAACGCAAGCCTGGCTGGAAGCGCGTCTGAAAGGCGAGAAACTGCCGAAACCCGCTGGCCTGCTGACGCAAAACGAGCAGTTGTGGGAGCCGCTGTACGCCTGTTATCAGTCTCTGCAAGCGTGCGGCATGGGCATCATCGCCAATGGCGAACTGCTTGATACCCTGCGCCGGGTGAAATGCTTTGGCGTGCCGCTGGTGCGCATTGATATTCGCCAGGAGAGCACCCGCCATACCGAAGCGCTGGGCGAGCTGACGCGTTATCTGGGCATCGGCGATTATGAAAGCTGGTCCGAAGCCGATAAACAGGCTTTCCTGATCCGCGAACTCAACTCCAAGCGTCCGCTGCTGCCTCGTCAGTGGGAACCGAGCGACGACACCCGCGAAGTGCTTGAGACCTGTAAAGTGATTGCCGAAGCGCCGCTGGGTTCCATCGCCGCTTACGTTATCTCTATGGCGAAAACGCCGTCCGACGTGCTGGCCGTGCATCTGTTGTTGAAAGAAGCCGGGATTAGCTTTGCCATGCCGGTTGCGCCGCTGTTCGAAACGCTGGACGACCTGAACAACGCCGACGCGGTAATGACCCAGTTGCTGAATATCGACTGGTATCGCGGCTTTATTCAGGGCAAACAGATGGTCATGATTGGCTACTCTGACTCGGCGAAAGACGCAGGCGTAATGGCCGCCTCCTGGGCGCAGTATCAGGCTCAGGACGCGCTGATCAAAACCTGTGAAAAAGCCGGAATTGAACTGACGCTGTTCCACGGTCGCGGCGGTTCCATTGGCCGTGGCGGCGCGCCTGCTCATGCGGCACTGCTTTCCCAACCGCCGGGCAGCCTGAAAGGCGGCCTGCGCGTGACCGAACAGGGTGAGATGATCCGCTTTAAGTACGGCCTGCCTGAAGTCACCATCAGCAGCCTGTCTCTGTACACCGGCGCGATTCTGGAAGCCAACCTGCTGCCGCCGCCGGAGCCGAAAAATTCGTGGCGTCATATCATGGACGAGCTGTCCGTGATCTCCTGCGACCTGTATCGCGGCTATGTCCGCGAGAATAAAGACTTCGTCCCGTACTTCCGTTCCGCAACGCCAGAACAGGAACTGGGCAAATTGCCGCTCGGTTCGCGCCCGGCAAAACGTCGCCCGACAGGCGGGGTTGAATCCCTGCGCGCCATTCCCTGGATCTTCGCCTGGACGCAAAACCGCCTGATGCTCCCGGCCTGGCTGGGTGCGGGCACCGCGCTGCAAAAAGTCGTTGAAGATGGCAAGCAAAGCGAACTGGAAGCCATGTGCCGCGACTGGCCGTTCTTCTCCACGCGCCTCGGCATGCTGGAGATGGTGTTCTCTAAAGCCGACCTGTGGCTGGCGGAATACTACGATCAACGCCTGGTCAAAAAAGCGCTGTGGCCACTGGGTGAAGAGTTACGCAACCTGCTGGCAGAGGACATCAAAGTGGTGCTGGCGATTGCCAACGATTCCCATCTGATGGCCGACCTGCCGTGGATTGCCGAGTCTATCCAGTTAAGGAATGTGTATACCGACCCGCTGAACGTGTTGCAGGCGGAACTTTTACACCGTTCCCGTCTTGCAGAAGAGCAAGGCAAAGATCCAGACCCGCGCGTCGAACAGGCGCTGATGGTCACGATTGCGGGCGTGGCTGCGGGGATGCGTAATACCGGCTAACCCACACGCATCGTCATATCCCCTCTCGCCCGCCCGGGCGAGAGGGCTTTGAAATATTTCTGTAATAATCGCCTGTTTTTCAATATATTCCTGCCTGCGTTTTGTTCACTCTGCTGAATACGCCATCAACAAGAATAGGTCACTGGCATCGCCATACTTAAGGTTCTCTTAATGATTTGTCGCTACGTTGGCGACTCGAATAAAAACAGGCTTCATATATGTTCTTCACACACACATCTGCTAAACCTTCGTTTAGCTGGAAAGCCCTTGGCTGGGCGTTACTCTATTTTTGGTTCTTCTCTACATTACTTCAGGCCGTTATTTGCATCAGCGGCTATAGCGGCACCAACGGGCTGCGTGACTCACTGCTTTTCAGTTCGCTCTGGCTGATCCCGGTATTTTTATTTCCCCGTCATACCCGCGCGATTGCCGCCGTTATTGGCGTTGTACTCTGGGCCTCTTCGCTGGCGGCGCTCAGTTATTATGTCATTTACGGGCAGGAATTCTCGCAAAGCGTTCTGTATGTCATGTTTGAAACAAACGCGAACGAAGCCAGCGAGTACTTGAGCCAGTATTTCAGTCTGAAGATTATCCTTATCGCCCTGGCCTATACCGCCGTGGCAATCCTGCTGTGGACGCGTTTAAAGCCAATATATATTCCCGCGCCGTGGCGCTGGTTAGTCTCCTTTGTATTGTTATACGGCCTTATTCTGCATCCGATCGCCGTCGGGACGTTTATCAAACATAAGCCGTTTGAGCAGACATTAGGCGGCCTCGCCTCGCGTATGGAACCCGCTGCGCCGTGGCAGTTTATCAATGGCTATTATCAATATAATCAGCAACTCACGTCGCTGAATAGTCTGCTTAACGAGAACAACGCGCTGCCTCCGTTAACGAATTTTAAAGATAACTCCGGTGATGCGCCGCGTACGTTAGTGCTGGTTATCGGCGAGTCAACCCAGCGTGGTCGCATGAGTCTGTACGGTTATCCGCGTGAAACCACGCCAGAGCTGGACGCGTTGCATAAAAGCGATCCGGGTCTGACCGTATTCAATAACGTCGTCACCTCCCGGCCATACACGATTGAAATTCTGCAACAGGCGCTGACCTTCGCCAATGAAAAGAACCCGGACTTGTATCTGACGAAACCGTCGCTGATGAACATGATGAAACAGGCAGGTTATAAGACGTTCTGGATCACCAATCAGCAGACGATGACCGCGCGTAATACGATGCTGACCGTATTCTCGAAACAGACCGACAAGCAGTTTTATATGAATCAGCAGCGTACTCAAAGCGCGCGGGAATATGACACCAACGTTCTGGCGCCCTTTAAAGACGTGATGGCCGACCCGGCACCGAAGAAATTTATTATCGTTCACCTGCTGGGAACACATATCAAATACAAATTCCGCTACCCGGAGAATCAGGGAAAATTTGACGGTCAAACCGATCATATCCCTGCGGGCGTGAGCGAAGACGAACAGGATATTTATAACGATTACGATAACGCGAATCTGTATAACGACCATGTCGTCGCCAGCCTGATTAAGGACTATAAAGCGACTGACCCGAACGGTTTTCTGCTCTACTTCTCCGATCACGGTGAAGAAGTGTATGACACGCCGCCGCACAAAACGCAGGGACGTAACGAAGACAACCCTACGCGTCATATGTATACGGTGCCGTTCCTGTTATGGACGTCAGAAAAGTGGCAGGCCGCACACCCGCGCGATCTCTCTGCGTATGTTGATCGCAAGTACAGCAGCTCTGAACTTATCCATACCTGGTCCGACTTAGCGGGGCTGACCTACGACGGGTTCGACCCGACGCGCTCCATCACCAGCCCGCAGTTTAAGGCGATCACGCGCTGGATTGGCAACCCGTATAAGAAAAACGCGTTGATTGATTACGATACCCTGCCTTACGGGGATCATGTCGGAAATCAGTAACGGCATCGCCGGATGGCGCTGACGCTTATCCGGCCTACAAAATGCATAACCCGTGTACCGCCATCCGGCAATTATCGCTTGAGGCGGTTTACGTTCAACGTTACTGTCTCCTCTGTCTGCGCTCTGCAAGGGATCAACATGTACCATGACGTCAGCCACCTTCTCTCCCGTCTAATTAACGGCCCTATGGCGCTGCGGCAGGTTTTTTTCGCCAATACCAGCGGTACGGCGCCCGAACTGGCGTATCAGGTTGATTTTCCACGTCTGGAGATGGTGCTGGAGGGGGAGTTCACCGATACAGGCATCCCGGCCGCGCCCGTGACGCTCATCGCTGGCGACGTTCTGTATGTTCCGGCAGGCAGCTGGAACTTCCCGCAGTGGCAAACGCCCGTCACCACGCTCAGCATCCTGTTCGGCAAGCAGCAATTAGGTTTCAGCGTTGTTCACTGGGACGGCAAACAATATCAGAATCTTGCGAAGCAGCATGTCGCACGTCGAGGCCCACGTATTGGCTCCTTCCTGCTGCAAACGCTCAATGAAATGCAGATGCAGCCGCAGGAACAGCAGACGGCCCGATTAATTGTCGCCAGCCTGTTGAGCCACTGCCGCGATCTGCTGGGCAGCCAAATCCAGACGGCGTCACGGAGTCAGGCGCTTTTTGAAGCGATTCGCAACTATATCGATGAGCGTTACGCTTCCCCGCTCACCCGCGAATCGGTGGCGCAGGCGTTTTATATTTCGCCAAACTACCTTTCTCATCTGTTTCAAAAAACAGGCGCTATCGGCTTTAACGAATATCTGAATCACACACGGCTGGAACACGCGAAAACGCTGCTGAAGGGTTACGATCTGAAAGTCAAAGAAGTGGCTCACACCTGTGGATTTGTCGACAGCAACTATTTCTGCCGCCTGTTTCGTAAAAATACGGAGCGTTCGCCGTCAGAATATCGTCGGCAGTACCACAGCCAGTTGACGGAAAAGAAGGCTACTCCAGAATAAGATGCGTATGCTGCGGCGCAGTGAGCAGTTTACGCACGGCGCTCATCACCCGCTGAGGTTCGCGAAGAAAGGCGTTAATTCCTGACTGAACATACCGACTCTGAACAAAACGCTCCGCGCCCGCCAGTTCAATATCCGTAATCAGCAACACAACATCTGCCCGGTTGATATCCTCCTCCGTTAAGCGATTTTCCGTGCCCAGCGCCCCCTGGGTTTCAATTTTAATGTTCCATTTTTCCTGCTGGCAGAGCTTCTCCAGGCGTTCGGCAGCCATATAGGTATGCGCCACGCCGCTGACGCAGGCGGTAACGGCAACCAGATAGCGTGCAGTTGAGACTGTCATATTAACCTCCCACAGTGACCAGAAACCCGGCTCGCTCTGCCAACGCCTGCATTTCCGCCACCTCTTGCGGCGAGGGTACAGGCACATCTTTCATTGCCCACGGCTGCCCAAGCAGACGGTATTTCGCTTCACCATACTGATGAAACGGTAGCAGGTGCACCTGATTAATCCCTGACGATAGCAACACTGCTAACGCTCGCTGCATATTCTCAACGTTGAGCGTGTAGCCCGGAATCAACGGCAAACGGGGGATGACCGTAATCCCCTCGTTTACCAGTAAACGCAGGTTATCCAGCACGCGTGGTAAATTCATTTTGACCACCTCATGCGCCCGGCGCGGCTCCATAATCTTTAAATCAAACAGCACTTCATCACACGCTTTAGCCAGCGGTAGCAACCGACTGGCAGGCGCATCGCCTGCGGTTTCAATCGCGCAGGAAATGCCGAAACGTCGCAGACGTTGCAAAAACCGTGTAGCAAACGCCGCCTGCATTAATACTTCACCGCCAGAAAGCGTGACGCCGCCGCCGGAGGTGCGAAAAAAGAGTTCGTCTTTCATCACCTCGCGTTCCAGTTCATCCAGCGTAATATCGCGCCCGATACGTTCAAATGCCCCGGAAGGACACTCATCCGCATCACGCAAGCAGGGCGAGCAGTGCAGACATTTACTCTCCCGCCGCACCGTTTCGATGCGTGGAGAAATAGATTCTGGATTGGCGCACCACGGACAGGTATGCGGGCAGCCTTTAAAAAAGACCACCGTACGGATTCCCTGCCCGTCATTCAACGAATAACGCTGAATGTTGAAAATACGTGCGACATCATCAGAGCTCGTTTCCAGATTCTTACAGCTGATGCGCGGTGCGGCGAATGATGTCATCCTGGATCTCCTTCGACAGCTCGACAAAGAAGGCACTGTAACCCGCCACGCGCACCACCAGCCCGGCGAAATCCTGCGGGCGCAATTGCGCTTCACGCAATGTATCCGCATTCAACACGTTAAACTGAATATGCTGTAGCTTAAGCTGGGTAAAGGCGCGCAGAAAATCCGCCAGTTTGCGCAAGCCGGCCTCACCTTCCAGCGTCGCGGGCGTAAACTTCACGTTGAGCAGCGTACCGTTAGAAAGCAGCGTGTTATCCAGTTTACTTACTGATTTCAGCACCGCCGTCGGCCCCTGCATATCCTGGCCGAGCATTGGCGACAACCCGCCGTCTGCCAGCTGTTCCCCGGCAAAACGGCCATCCGGCGTCGCCCCCACCACCGAACCCAGCGGCACATGCGCGGAGACAGTGTATGAACCCGGTGTAAATTGCCCACCGCGCGGGTTCTGATATTTCTCCACCTCTTTACAGTAATGGCGCAGCAGTTCAGCGCTGATGTTATCCACATCATCAATATCATTACCGTATTTCTCGAAGCGGTTAATCAGCCGGGCACGAATTCGCTCACCTTCCGGCGTCGCAAAGTTCGCCTTTAACACCGCCAGCAGCTCATCGAAACGTAAACGTTGCTGATCAAATACCAGCCCTTTTAACGCGTGCAGGGAGTCGCTCAGATTAGCAATGCCAATCCCCTGTACGCCAGAGAAGTTATAACGCGCGCCGCCATCGGTAATATCACGGCCTTTATCCAGGCAGTCGCTGATAAACGAGGAAAGCAGCGGTACCGGCGCCCAGTCACGGTGGCCGATATCGCAAATATTACTGCCTTCCACCATCAGCGTAATGTAATGGCTGATTTTGGCGCGAATATACGCCAACAGATCTTCGTACGTCAGCGCGTGGTTTCCTTCATTCTCATACAGGCTGATTTCCATCACTTTCAGCAGGTTGAACATGGCGATGTCATGCAGGCCGTAGGTTCTGCCCGGAATCGACAGCTCCACACACCCCACTACCGCGTAATCACGGGCGTCCTCCAGCGAAACACCCCGGTTCAGGAACGCAGGCACAACCACTTCATCATTAAAGATCTGCGGAATACCGGTGCCGAGGCGAATCGTCTCCGCTGTTTTCATCAGGAAGGGCGTGTCAATCAGCGCATTGGTACGCACGCCAAGGTTCGGCTGCGGCAACTGCACATTCTGGTACGCGTCAAGACAGAGAAAAGAGAGCACGTTCACCGCACTGCGTCCGTTCTCCGTCAATCCCCCAAGCAATGCGGTGTAACCGGTCGGGAATCCGGCGAAATAGCGTGCGCTGCTGGTCGAACGTAACAGCACGATGTCGTTACATTTTACCCACAGCGATTCGAGGAGTTCTTTTAAAAATGCCGGGTCTTCGCCCTGGCTCAGCGATGCCTGATAAAACGGCAGCATATACTGGTCAAAACGCCCCAGCGAGAGCGAGCTGGCGTTAGACTCATATTGCAGAATGATGTTCATGTACCAGAACAGCTGGCACGCTTGCCAGAAGGTTTGCGGCTTGTACTGCATGTTATGTCGGGAGTTCGCGGCAATGGTGAGCAACTCCTGACGCCGACGCGCATCCAGGCAGCTTTCCGCCATTTTCTCCGCCAGCATCGCGTAACGCAGAATGTGGCCTTGCGAAGCCTCCAGCAGCAGCAACGCCGCCTGGTAAAAGTGATTGTCCGGCTGCTGCTGGCAGTGTTGCCGCACTTGCGCCACCAGTTCACCCAGACCGTGATTCAACAGCCGCGGGTAATCAATAATAATGTGCCCCTGCCCTTTATCCGTCTGGTTAACGCTAAAAATCTGCGTGCTGACGGCGGCTTTCACGTCATCGGTCATCTGACCGTTGATGAAATCCTTCATCGACCGTTTTTCCCAGTACGGGAACAGCACCTCGCGGTAGAGGCGCTTATCGTCCTCGCTGATGTCAAAACGGTCCTGCGGACGCGTCGGGAACTGTTCTAACTCGTTAAGTAACCAGTACGGATCCATTTCCGGCGACATAATCCCCGCCCGCGGTTTCACCGTGCGGTTCCCGGCAATCAACTCCTCATCACGAATCGAAATTTCAACATGCTCAAGGATATACGCCGTCGCTTTAGCGCGGCGCAATATGACCGGCTCTCCCTCTGTCTGCTGATAGCTGGCGGTATACAGCTGCGCGCGCTCAAGCGAAATTTCACGGTTATTCTGGAAAAGTGCGGCTTTAAGGCGCTGGGTACGATTCGTCATGAGGAACTCCTGTAGGCAAGCTTGTTGCCGGATGGCGGCGTGAGCGCCTTATCGGGCCTACGGGGATTAACATCGTAGGCCCGATAAGCTTGCGCCATCGGGCATTCTAACGTTAAGCAATTTGCGAAAGATGCGCGTCAATTTTGTTCATAATGGCATCGGCGCGTTTTACCGCATCGCTGATGTTGACGCGGACAATGGTTTTACCCGCAAAGCGTTCCTCAAACTTGATGCCTATATCTTTGGTCAGAATCACCATATCCGCATCCGCTACATCCGCCGCAGTCAGTTCGTTTTCCAGACCAATCGAGCCCTGGGTCTCGACTTTGACTTCCCAGCCTTTCGCTTTGGCCGCGCTTTCCAGCGCTTCGGCCGCCATATAGGTGTGTGCGACACCAGAAGGACATGCTGTTACTGCGATAATCTTCGTCATGGCTCATTCCTCACTTAATTCATCTCAAACTCTAAATCCAGGTCGTCTTCTTTCTCATCAACCTGAGACACTTTCTTACGCGCCAGACTTTTCAGCACGTTAACGCAGATTGCCGTCACTACCGCCCCGACAGCGACTGCCGCGATATAACCCAGCTTGCCTTCCACAACCGGCAGAACAATCAGCCCGCCCCAGCCGGCATAACACTGCGCGCCAAACAGCGCAGCCGTTACCGCACCACAGGCAGAGCCAACCATAATGGATGGGATCACGCGTAGCGGATCGGCGGCGGCGAAGGGAATCGCACCTTCCGTGACCCCAACGCAGCCCATTACCAGCGCGGCTTTACCGGCTTCACGTTCTTCAGAAGAGAAGTTCTTACGACCAACCAGCGTTGCCAGGCCCAGACCCAGCGGCGGAACGCAGATACCCACCGCAGCAATCGCCACCACGCTGTATACACCCTGCGCCACGCAAATCAGCATGAAGGCGTAGGCCACTTTGTTAATCGGGCCGCCCATATCGAAGGCCAGCATCAGCCCCATGATGACCGCCAGCAGCACGATGCTGCCCTGCTGCATTCCTTGCAGCCATTGGGTCAGGCTGGTGGTTAACGCGCCAACCGGTTCGCCCAGCCCCCACATCATGATGCCTGCGGTAATGAAGGTGCCGACGATAGGGATAACGAAGATAGGCATCACCGAGCGCAATACCTTATGCACCGGGATTTTCTTCAGATAATGCACGACGATACCGCCGATAATCCCGGCGATGAGCGCGCCAAAGAACCCGGCGCCAAAGCTGTTGCCCACCCAGGCGCCGATCGCGCAAGGCGCCAGCGCGGAACGTTCAGCAATGGAGTAGCCAATATAGGCGGCGAGAAAAGGCACCATCAGCGTCAGCCCTGCGACGCCAATATCAAAAAGCTTCTTGAGATTAGGATCGGTCGCGGCATCGGGAACAGCGCCTTTGCCATACAGCATGACGGAAACCGCCAGCAAGATCCCACCGGCTACGACGAAGGGGATCATATGCGAAACACCGGTCATCAGATGTTGACGGGTGTTTTTCAGGATCTGCACCAACTCTTTCATAAGTCGCTCCCGGGCCGCTTCAGGCCCCTATCCATAACGTTGTTGTGGCAAACAATAGGCAATCCAACGCGGCGCAGACAGTGGATAAAAAGGCCATTTACTGGATTTTTGTAATATCAGTACAAAAATGCGATCCGCCTCATAACTTATCAAACCTCAGAAATAAGATGCCGCACTCCTACTTGTGAAGTGTCTCGCAATTTGACGTGTATGTTACATTTGTCCAGTGTTTGGCAGTTTTGTCACATGGCACTATGCGGCAACGCCCTTTTATCCTGTAGCCAGAAAATCGTTATGGGAGAAAGGCAATGGCCCTGATTGTGGAATTTACCTGTGAGCTGCCCAATGGCGTACACGCCCGCCCGGCAAGCCACGTTGAGACGCTGTGCAATACCTTTACCTCACACATTGAGTGGCATAACCTGCGCACCGACCGTAAAGGCAACGCCAAAAGCGCGCTGGCGCTGATTGGCACCGACACGCTGGCAGGCGACGCCTGTCAGTTATTGATTTCGGGTACGGACGAACAGGATGCCCACCAGCGCCTGAGCCAATGGCTGCGCGATGAATTCCCCCTTTGCGATGCGCCTCTGGCGGAGATCAAAAACAGTGAGCTGGAGCCGCTTCCGACGTCGCTGACAAACCTGAACCCGCTGTTTTTTCGCGCCCGCGCCGTCTGCGCCGGCAGCGCGGGCGGCGTTCTGACGCAGCTCTCCTCGCTGGATCTCAATACGCTCGGCGAACTCCCTGCTGCCAGTGATATAGAGACCGAGCAATCTGCGCTGGATAACGGCTTAACGCTGCTGATAAAGAATATTGCGTTCCGCCAGCTCGACAGCGACGGCGCCACCAGCGCTATTCTGGAAGCCCACCGTTCGCTGGCTGGCGACACCTCCCTGCGCCAACATTTGCTGGCAGGCGTTGCGCGCGGTTTAAGCTGTGCGCAGGCGATAGTCGAAAGCGCCGGACACTTTTGTGATGAGTTTGCCCGTTCCAGCAGCCGCTATTTACAGGAACGCGCGCTGGACGTACGCGACGTCTGCTTCCAGCTCCTGCAACAAATTTATGGCGAACAACGCTTCCCGGCGCCAGGCAAACTGACCCAACCCACCGTCTGTATGGCCGATGAACTCACCCCAAGCCAGTTCCTCGAACTGGACAAAACGTTCCTCAAAGGCTTGTTGTTAAAAAGCGGCGGTACGACTTCGCACACGGTTATTCTTGCCCGCTCATTCAACATTCCCACGCTGGTTGGCGTGGATATTGAGGCGCTAACGCCGTGGCTGCACCAGACGGTCTATATCGACGGCAACGCCGGTGCGATTGTCGTTGCGCCAGATGAACCCGTCACCCGTTACTACCAACAGGAAGCCCGTGTGCAGGACGCTTTACGCGAGCAACAGCGTATCTGGCTGACCCAACAAGCGCGCACTGCCGACGGTATCCGTATGGAAGTGGCCGCCAACATTGCGCACTCCGTCGAAGCGCAAGCGGCATTCGGCAACGGCGCGGAAGCGGTTGGTCTGTTCCGTACAGAAATGCTGTATATGGACAGAACCAGCGCACCTTGCGAGAACGAGCTGTACAACATTTTTTGCCAGGCGCTGGAGTCCGCACAGGGCCGTAGCATTATTGTGCGCACGATGGATATCGGCGGTGACAAGCCCGTTGATTATCTGAACATTCCTGCGGAAGCCAACCCGTTCCTCGGCTATCGCGCCGTACGTATTTATGAAGAGTACGCCACGCTGTTTACCACGCAGCTGCGATCGATCCTCCGCGCTTCCGCACACGGCAGCCTGAAAATCATGATCCCGATGATCTCCTCAATGGAAGAGATCCTGTGGGTCAAAGAGAAGCTGGCGGAGGCTAAACAGCAGTTACGCAACGAGCACGTCCCGTTTGATGAGAAGATCCCCCTCGGCATCATGCTGGAAGTGCCATCGGTGATGTTCATCATCGACCAGTGCTGTGAAGAGATTGATTTCTTCAGTATTGGCAGCAATGACCTGACGCAATATCTGCTGGCGGTCGATCGCGACAACGCCAAAGTCACCCGTCACTACAACAGCCTGAATCCGGCCTTCCTGCGCGCGCTGGATTTCGCCGTACAGGCGGTACATCGTCAGGGGAAATGGATTGGCCTGTGCGGCGAACTCGGCGCGAAAGGGTCAGTGTTGCCGCTGCTGGTCGGTCTGGGGCTGGACGAGATCAGCATGAGCGCCCCGTCAATTCCTGCCGCTAAAGCGCGGATGGCGCAGCTCGACAGTCGTGCCTGCCGCCAGTTGCTGAATCAGGCGATGGCCTGTCGCACCTCGCTGGAAGTGGAACATCTGCTGGCGCAATTCCGCATGTCCCAACAGGACGCACCGCTGGTCACCGCCCAGTGCATCACGCTTGATAGCGACTGGCGCAGCAAAGAAGAGGTGATCAAGGGGATGACCGACAACCTGCTGCTGGCAAGCCGCTGTCGCTACCCGCGCAAGCTGGAGGCCGACCTGTGGGCGCGTGAAGCCGTGTTCTCCACCGGGTTAGGGTTTAGCTTCGCCATTCCACACAGCAAATCTGAACACATTGAGCAGTCCACCATCAGCGTAGCGCGTCTGAAAGCGCCGGTACGCTGGGGCGATGACGATGCGCAGTTCATCATCATGCTGACACTCAACAAACACGCCGCAGGCGACCAGCATATGCGCATTTTCTCACGCCTGGCCCGCCGCATTATGCACGAAGAATTCCGCAACGCGCTGGTCAACGCCGCATCTGCCGAGGCAATTGCCAGCCTGTTGCAACATGAACTTGAACTCTAAGAGGGAGCAAAATGGAACTCTATCTGGATACCGCGAACGTCGCGGAAGTCGAACGTCTGGCGCGCATCTTCCCTGTTGCTGGCGTCACTACCAACCCAAGCATTGTGGCGGCGAGTAAAGAATCCATCTGGGATGTACTGCCTTGCCTGCAAAAAGCCATCGGCGAAGAGGGAACGCTATTTGCCCAGACGATGAGCCGCGATGCGCAAGGAATGGTGGAAGAAGCCAAACGCCTGAGCAATGCCATTCCCGGTATTGTGGTGAAGATTCCGGTCACTGCCGAAGGTCTGGCGGCGATCAAACAGCTCAAAAAAGAAGGTATTACGACGCTGGGGACGGCTGTCTACAGCGCAGCGCAGGGCTTGCTGGCGGCGCTGGCAGGCGCAAAATACGTCGCCCCGTATGTCAATCGGGTTGATGCCCAGGGCGGCGACGGCATCCGTATGGTGCAGGAACTGCAAACCTTGCTGGAGATGCATGCGCCGGGCAGCATGGTACTGGCCGCCAGCTTTAAAACGCCGCGTCAGGCGCTGGATTGCTTACTCGCAGGATGCGAAGCAATCACCCTTCCTTTAGATGTAGCTCAACAAATGCTCAATACCCCTGCGGTAGAGTCAGCTATAGGGAAGTTTGAGCAAGACTGGAATAACGCATTTGGCCACATCAACCTGTGAGGGAAATAAAGTATGGATCACATTATTCAATCTCCTGGTAAATACATCCAGGGTGCAGATGTCATCACACGTCTTGGAGAATATCTCAAACCCCTGGCCGAACGCTGGCTGGTGGTCGGAGACAAGTTTGTCTTAAATTTTGCCCAATCCGCGCTGGAGAAAAGCTTCCAGGATGCCGGACTGGCTCTGGAAATCGCGCCATTTGGCGGCGAATGTTCGCAAAATGAAATCGATCGTCTGCGTATCGTCGCAGATAAAGCGCAGTGCGGCGCCGTTCTCGGCATCGGCGGCGGCAAAACGCTGGATACCGCGAAAGCGCTGGCCCACTTTATGGATGTCCCGGTCGCTATCGCGCCGACCATCGCCTCTACCGATGCCCCCTGTAGCGCGCTTTCCGTGATCTACACCGATGCAGGCGAGTTTGAACGCTATCTGATGCTGCCGCGTAACCCGAATATGGTGATTGTTGATACCAAAATTGTCGCGGGCGCGCCCGCACGTCTGCTGGCTGCCGGTATCGGCGATGCGCTGGCGACCTGGTTTGAAGCGCGCGCCTGTTCACGCAGCGGCGCGACCACGATGGCGGGCGGCAAGTGCACACAGGCGGCGCTCGCGCTGGCGGAGTTGTGCTATAACACGCTGATCGAAGAGGGTGAAAAGGCCATGCTGGCGGCTGAGCAGCATGTCGTCACGCCGGCGCTGGAACGCGTGATTGAAGCCAACACTTACCTGAGCGGCGTCGGTTTTGAAAGCGGCGGTCTGGCGGCGGCGCATGCCATACATAACGGCCTGACGGCGATTCCAGACGCGCATCACTACTATCACGGTGAGAAAGTGGCGTTCGGCACGCTGACGCAACTGGTACTGGAAAACGCGCCGGTTGAAGAGATCGAAACCGCTGCGGCGTTGTGCCATTCCGTTGGCCTGCCGATCACGCTGGCGCAACTGGATATTAAGCAGGACATTCCGGCGAAGATGCGCACGGTGGCGGAAGCCTCCTGCGCGGAAGGCGAAACCATTCACAACATGCCTGGCGGCGCCACGCCGGATCAGGTTTACGCCGCCCTGCTGGTTGCCGACCAGTATGGTCAGCGTTTCCTGCAAGAGTGGGAATAACGGTCAGGAGAGACAAAAAGCCCGCAGTTCGTGCGGGCTTTTTTTTATTTGCCGGATGGCGCTGACGCTCATCCGGCCTACACATTTTACTGAGATGGCTTACAGCAGATCGAAACGATCCAGGTTCATCACTTTCACCCATGCCGCGACGAAATCCTTCACGAATTTCTCACGCGCATCGCTGCTGGCGTAAACTTCCGCCAGGGCACGCAGTACCGAGTTAGAACCGAATACCAGGTCTGCACGGGTCGCCGTAAATTTCACCTCACCACTCAGGCGATCGCGGCCTTCGAACAGCTCTTTCGATTCGTCCGCCGCTTTCCACTCGTTACGCATATCCAGCAGATTCACAAAGAAATCATTGCTGAGTACGCCCGGGCGGTCGGTAAACACGCCATTCTGGCTGCCATCAAAGTTAGCGCCCAGAACGCGCATCCCACCCACCAGCGCCGTCATCTCCGGCGCGGTCAGCGTCAGTTGCTGCGCTTTATCAATCAGCAGTGACTCGGTGGTCGACACATCAAGCCGTGCGCGATAGTTACGGAAGCCGTCTGCGATCGGTTCGAGAAGCTCAAACATCTCGATATCCGTCTGATCCTGACGTGCATCCACACGGCCTGGCGCGAACGGCACGCTGATGCTGACGCCCGCCGCACTTGCTGCCTGCTCCACACCGACAACGCCCGCAAGGACGATGATATCGGCCAGAGATGCCTTCCCGGACGATTTCTGAATCTCTTCCAGAACCGGCAGAACGCGCGCCGCAGCGGCGTTCACATCCCAGTCTCGCTGCGGTGCTAAAGCCAGGCGAGCGCCGTTGGCGCCGCCACGTTTATCGCCGCCACGGAAGGTTGACGCAGATGCCCATGCAACCGACACCAGTTCACTGACGGAAAGCCCGGACGCGGCAATCGCGGCCTTCAGGTTGACGATGTCTTCCTGGCTCGGATTAAATACCGGCTGCGGCAGCGGGTCCTGCCAAATCAGATCTTCTTTCGGTACTTCCGGCCCGATATAGCGCGCTTTTGGCCCCATATCCCTGTGCGTCAGTTTGAACCATGCGCGGGCGAACGCTTCGTTAAACGCCTGCGGATCGTTGAGGAAACGACGGGAAATTTTCTCGAATTCTGGATCGAAACGCAGCGTCAGGTCAGTCACCAGCATGGTGGGTTTACGTTTCTTCGACGGATCGAACGGATCGGGAATGATTTCTGGCGCATCAACCGCTTCGAACTGGATCGCGCCCGCCGGGCTGCGCGTCTGCACCCACTCGTATTTGAACAGGTTTTCGAAGAAGTAATTACTCCACTGGGTCGGCGTCTGCGACCAGACCACTTCCAGACCCGAGGTAATCGCATCGCCGCCTACGCCGCTGCCGTAGTCACTGCTCCAGCCCAGCCCCTGCAATTCAATCGGCGCGGCTTCTGGATCAACGCCAACATGGGACGCCGCCGCCGCACCGTGGGTTTTACCCAGCGTGTGACCGCCGCCAATCAGCGCCACGGTTTCTTCGTCGTTCATGCCCATATTGCCGAACGTCGCGCGGATAGCCGCAGCGGCGGAAAGCGGTTCACCGCTGTGATCCGGCCCTTCCGGGTTAACGTAGATAAGCCCCATTTCGGTGGCGCCCAACGGCGCTTTCGCCAGCGCTTCGGGATGACGGTGCGTCAGCCAGGCTTTCTCATCCCCCCAGTTCACATCAAGATCCGGTTCCCACACATCTTCACGCCCGGCGCCAAAACCGAACGTACGGAAACCGGAGTTCTCCAGCGCCACGTTACCCGCCAGAATAAACAGGTCGGCCCAGGAGATTTTCTGGCCATATTTCTGCTTGATAGGCCACAGCAGACGACGCGCCTTATCCAGGCTGACGTTGTCCGGCCAGGAGTTCAGCGGTGCAAAACGTTGCTGCCCGCGTCCGGCGCCGCCGCGCCCGTCGACGGAACGATAAGTGCCCGCGCCATGCCATGCCATACGAATAAACAGACCGGCATAGCTACCCCAGTCCGCAGGCCACCACGGCTGAGAATCGGACAGGAGAGCTTTAAGATCCCCTTTCAGGGCGGAATAGTCGAGTTTGCTAAATTCTTTGCGGTAGTCGAAGTCCTCACCCAGCGGGTTCGAACGGTTGGAGTGTTGATTCAGAAGATCTACACGGAGTTGGTTAGGCCACCAGTCGTGGCTGCTGGTGCCAGCACCCGCGCTACGGTCGTGGCTGCCCTGATGGAAAGGGCACTTCCCGGTAGACAATGAATTATGGGTATCGTCAGACATGCTCATCTATATGCTCCCTCTACAGTGTTATCGTTACGATATACATCACCAACGATAAGATATAGTTGAAATAACCCACAGATTCGATAGCTAATATCTTTTAAATTTATGTATCAGGCGTCAGATCAAAATGTGCATAAAAAAGCCCTCCGAAGAGGGCTAATCATGTTACAGGCCGGGCCGCACACCCAACGTGTGGCAAATGGCGTAACTCATTTCAGCGCGGTTCAGGGTGTAGAAGTGGAAATCTTTCACGCCTTCACGGCTTAAGATCTTCACCATGTCCATCGCGATATTCGCCCCGACCAGCTGGCGGGTTTCCGCATCGTCATCCAGGCCGTCAAACATCTGTGACATCCACGCCGGAATGCGCACGTTAGTCATATCAGCGAATTTCTTCGCCTGCTTAAAGTTGGAGACCGGCAGAATGCCCGGAATAATTTCGACATCAATGCCCGCAGAGACGCAGCGATCGCGAAAACGCAGGTAGCTTTCCACATCGAAGAAAAACTGGGTAATTGCGCGGTTAGCGCCAGCATCGACTTTGCGTTTCAGGTTGAGCAGATCCGCCTGCGCGCTTTTCGCTTCCGGGTGGACTTCCGGGTAAGCGGCGACGGAGATATCAAAATCGGCAACCTCTTTCAGTAAGCTGACCAGGTCAGCGGCATACATATCCGGCTTGCCGCTCCCCGGCGGCAGGTCGCCGCGCAGGGCAACAATATGGCGGATACCGTTATTCCAGTAATCCTGGGCAATGGTACGCAGTTCATCGCGGGTGGCGTCGATGCAGGTCAGGTGCGGCGCGGCTTCCAGGCCCGTACGCTCTTTAATGCCTTTGATGATGCTATGCGTACGGTCGCGCTCACCGGAGTTGGCGCCGTAGGTCACGGAGACAAACTTCGGTTTCAGGCTGCTCAGTCGATCGATAGAGTTCCACAGGGTTTGCTCCATTTCACTGGTGCGCGGCGGGAAAAACTCGAACGAAACATTAATCTGACCCTGAACTTCCGCCAGGCTCTGATTCAGGGCTTCCCGCTGGTTGGCGTGAAAAAAGCTCATACCTTACCTCATCAATCGCATGTCATTATATGTTGTGTTGTGAACATCTATCCGTTTAGACGTCTGGATGTAAAAATGACCGAAAAGTGGGATGCCGTCAACAGAAAAATCACTGTTAAAGGTGAGGAATACTCAGACAACGTGAAAAAAATTCAAATCAGTCCGAAATGATGAAGGATTGCATCGCAAGCGTATTTAACCACCGCAACCGTACAGCGTTCTCAGGCAGCATCACCAGCCCGGCACGAATACGTAATTCAGTGTCGCTAAGTGCGCGGAATATCACGCCCTGGCGCTGAATAGCGGCAAACGAGCCCGGGAGCAAACTCAGGCCATCGCCGTGGGCGATTCGCGCGAGCAGCACATCATGTTCCAGCGGTTCTTCAAGGCAGGAGGGGGCGTAACCAGCGCGACGGAAAATGTGTCGGGTGTAGTCAAAAAAGGCCGGATTACGTTCCCGTTTGAACCAGAACAGCGGGCGGTGGTTAAGCGCAGTTAAGGAGAGCGACGTCAGGCTAGCTTCCGGCCAGACGGAGGGTAATGCGGCAATCAACGGTTCTTGCCAGTCGAGCGGCGTGACGCTTAACCCTGTGGCCTCAAGCGGCAGCGCCACCAGCGCCGCATCCAGTTTCCCCCGACGCACCTGGCGTACCAGTTCAGGCGAACCATGACGCACAATATGCAGCCTCTCCACACGCGTGTTCAGCTGCGCCTCCAGGGGGGCAAAAATCCCCTGCTCAAACGCGGTGCTCAGCCCTAAACGCAGCGATTGCGCGCCGGTTTGCGCCAGTTGATTCAGCGCAGCATACGTTTTGTCCTGCTGCGCCAGCAGCGGGCGGACGATTTCCAGCGCGCGCAGACCCTCATCCGTCAGCGTAAGTCCACGAGTATGACGGACAAAAAGCGTCACCCCCAGGCGTTCTTCAAGCTGGCGAATATGGCGGCTCAGCGGCGGTTGCGACATAAACAGTCGCTGTGCCGCGCGGCTCATATTGTTCTCTTCCGCCACCACGGCAAAGTAGCGTAGCAGGCGGATATCCAGAGAGTGCAGAGGGGATGTTGTCATACCGAAAAAGTATCACGGAAACGGTATTATCCAAATCATTCCGCACCCCCTATCCTCACGCCACAGACTCCAGACAAACGAGGAATACACTATGCATTCAGAACGCTTTATTACCGGTCAGAAAATGCTGCAACAGGTGGATGGCAAGGGTGGCGATGCGGTGATCGAAAGTTTGCAAGACATTGCGCCAGATTTTGCCCGCTATCTGATCGAATTTCCGTTTGGCGATATCTATTCCCGGCCAGGGCTGGATTTACGCAGTCGGGAAATCGCAACCGTCGCCGCGTTAACCGCGCTGGGCAACGCTACGCCGCAGTTGAAGGTACATATTGCCGCCGCGCGACATGTGGGGTTAACGCAGGAGGAAATTATCGAAGTGATAATGCAGATGGCGGTTTATGCCGGTTTTCCGGCTGCGCTGAACGGTCTGTTCGCCGCAAAAGAGGTGTTTGCAACTCGGTGAATCGCCGGGTGGCGGCGTTGCCTTATCCGGCCTACATATTCCGTAGACCAGATAAACGCAGCGCCATCCGGCAACAAACACTACAGCAGCTGCGCCAGGCGGTTGATATCCGACTGAATCGCCCCGGCGGTGACGTCACGACCGGCTCCCGGCCCGCGGATCACCAGCGGATTGTCGCGATACCAGCGGCTTTCGATGGCAAAGACGTTATCGCACGGCAGCAGCGCCGCCAGCGGATGTTCCGGGCGCACCGCTTCAACGCCAACGCGCGCTTTACCGTTGGCGTCGAAACGCGCCACGTAGCGCAGCACCAGCCCCATTTCACGAGCGGCTTCCAGACGCTGTACCATCTGCTCATTCAGCTCATCGCCATTTTCAAAGAAGTGATCGACAGATCCCTCTTCGCAGTGTGTGGGCACCAGCGATTCAACGCGCACCTGGTCCGGTTCGATGTCGTAACCCGCTTCACGCGCCAGAATCACCAGCTTGCGCATCACATCTTTACCAGAAAGGTCAACGCGCGGGTCCGGCTCGGTCAGCCCCTGCTGCCAGGCCTGATCCACCAGATCGGTAAACGGTATGGAACCGTCAAATTGCAGGAACAGCCACGACAGCGTGCCGGAGAAGATCCCGCTGATCGACAGAATGGCATCGCCGCTATCAATCAGATCGCGCACCGTATAGTTGATCGGCAGGCCCGCGCCGACGGTCGCGTTATACAGCCAGTGACGCCCGGTTTTTTCGAACGCGTCGTGGATCTGGCGATATTTATCGCTGGTGCTCGCCCCCGCCAGTTTATTGGCGCTGATAACGTGGAAGCCGTGGCTGGCGAAATCAAGATACTGATCGGCCAGTTGCTCGCTGGCGGTGACATCCAGCACCACCAGATCGTCATACGGGTGAGCGCGCATCCACAGGAACAGCGACTCTTCATCCTGCTCAATCGCTTCGTCGTTGAAGAACGCCAGCGCACGGCTGGCATCCAGCCCTTCGTAGTTCAGCAGGCTGCGACGGCTATCCACCACGCCCGCCAGGACAAATTCAAACCCGGTACGCGCGGAGAGCGTGCTCTGCTCGCGGGCAAACAGTTCCAGCCAGCGGGAACCGATGTTGCCTTTGCCGAACAGCACCAGGCCGATGCGTTTTTCCGCGCGGAAAATAGACTGGTGCAGCCCCTGAATCAGGCTTTCGGTCGGGCCGGTGCGCAGTACGGCCACCAGGCTGATCCCCTCTTCCGACTGCCAGGTAAATTCAACCGGCTGGCCTTTCAGCTGTTGCCAGAAGCGGTGGCAGTGCAGCGGGTTACGGGTGACGCCAGCGCCAACCATAGCGACCAGCGCCAGCCCCTGACGCAGGCGCAATTCGCCCGGCAGGCCCGCTTCATCAAGAATTTTTAATGCGCTATCAGCGACTTCAGAGGTGTAGCAGAATTGCAGCAGATGGCGATCGTTATGCACGCCAACCGCCAGCGGACGCACCTGCGCCCGTTTCAGAATCTGGTCGACGTCTCTCCAGGCCAGTTTAAAGTCCTGGCTGGCGGGCACCTGAAACTCAATCAGGCAAACGTCATCATGGCTGGTGACGATACGCGCCCCGGTGCCGGACGCCAGCACGCGTTCAATGCGCGTGGACCCCTGATCCGGCGTGTAGCTACAGCGCAACTGCAAATCGATATCGCTGCCGGAAACCGGCTGTAGGGTACGGGCGTGCAGAACCGGCGCGGCCAGACGCGCCAGCTCGCTGGCTTCATCCAGACGCAGCAGCGGCAGCAGGCAGGCATCTTTCACTTTACGCGGGTCGGCGCTGTAAACCCCGGCCACATCGCTCCAGATGGTGACACGGGAAACCCCCGCCAGCGCGCCAATTTGCGTGGCGGAATAGTCAGAACCGTTACGGCCCAGCAGCACCGTCTCGCCCGCATTGCTGCGACTGATAAAACCGGTAACGACCAGACGCTTGCCCGGATGCTGCACCAGCAACTGTTGCAGTAACGGGTAAGAGAGACCTTCATCTACCTGCGGCTGCGCGGCGCGTTCAGCGCGTAAAAACTCACGCGCGTCCAGCCATGCCGACGCCAGTCCTTGCTCATTCAGCACTGCGGACATCAGACGCGCAGACCAGATCTCGCCGTGCCCGACGACTTCGGCATAAACGGCATCGGTCACTCCGCTGTCGAGCAGCGCGGCAAGACGCTCCAGATCGCTAATGAAAGCGCTGATCAGACCATCCGCAACGTCGGCGGGAAGCAGCCCGCTGATCAGATCGCTCTGATAGCGGCGTAACGTCTGTTGCACCTGATGCGCGGAGAGGCGGTCGGTCTGGCTTAACTTCAGCCAGCTAATCAACTGGTTGGTGGTACTACCGGCGGCGGAAACAACCATCATATCGTCAGGCTGCGAGTACTCCGCCATAATGCCTGCGACACGCAGATAACATTTCACGTCTGCCAGACTACTGCCACCAAATTTATGCAGTTGACGACCCTTCGCCCCTGCCTGCGCAATCACACTCATGTTTACCCCTTGTTTGCAGCCCGGAAGCCATTTTCCAGGTCGGCAATTAAATCTTCGCCATCTTCAATACCGGTGGAGATACGCAGCAGCGTCTCTGAAATTCCGGCGGCAGCACGCGCTTCTGGCGCCATGCCTGCATGTGTCATCGTTGCGGCGTGGGAGATCAGGCTTTCAACACCCCCTAAGGATTCCGCCAGCGTAAACAACGACAGCCCGCCCAGGAAACGACGCAGCGTCTGCTCATCGCCATCCAGTTCAAAACTCAACATTGCGCCAAAACCTTTTTGCTGGCGCGCGGCAATCTCGTGCCCTTGATTATCCGGCAGCGACGGATGATACAGTTTTTTCACCAGCGGCTGGGTTTGCAGATAGTCCACAATGGCCTGGGCATTGCGCTGAGCCACGTCCATTCGCGGCGCCAGAGTACGCAGCCCACGTAGCAGCAGATAGCTATCAAACGCGCCGCCGGTGACGCCAATATTATTGGCCCACCATGCCAGTTCGGTGACAATCTCTGGATCTTTCGCAATCACCACGCCAGCCACCACATCCGAATGGCCGTTTAAATATTTCGTGCATGAATGCAACACCAGATCGGCGCCCAACGCCAGCGGATTTTGCAGCGCAGGGCTTAAAAACGTGTTGTCCACAACGCTCACCGCGCCCGCTTCTCGCGACAGCTGGCAGATTTTCGCAATATCCACCACGCGTAACAACGGATTACTGGGGCTTTCCACCAGCACCAGCTTCGGTTTTTCCGCCAGCGCCGCTTTCAGCGCCTGCTCATCGCCTTGATCGACAAACAGCACGCGATAACAGCCCCGCTTCGCCAGGCTGTCAAACAGGCGATAGCTGCCGCCGTAGCAGTCGTGCGGCGCCACCAGCAGATCGCCCGGCTTCAGGAACACGGTCGTCACCAGCAGAATGGCCGACATCCCGGTATTGGTCAGCACCGCGCCCGTACCGCCCTCCAGCTCCGCCAGCGCGCGCTGAACTACATCACGCGTCGGATTTCCACGTCGCGAATAGTCATGGGCGCGAGGTTCATTAAAACCAGTGAAGTTATAGGTGCTGGAAAGGTGAATCGGCGGGACAACGCAACCGTACTGCTCGTCGTCATTTAACCCGCTACGCACTGCGATGGTGGCCTGTTTACGCGTCATGTTGAGAAGTTCCTGGGCTGAATCGGTGAAAAGTCAGGCACCAGAGTAAACATTGTTACAATAGACGTCAATACATCTGGACATCTAAACTTCTTTGCGTATAGATTGAGCAAACTGGAAATAGCCGTTAAAATTATATGCATTAGCGCACATCTACAGACGCTTAACCCGTGTCACGATATCGCCTGTACGGTAAACTATGCGGGATTACGGCCAGGCACGACGATTCTGGCCCTTAACTAATGACGAGAAGATTAAAGGTATCTCATGGCTGAATGGAGCGGCGAATATATCAGCCCATACGCTGAGCACGGTAAGAAGAGTGAGCAAGTCAAAAAGATTACGGTTTCCATTCCTCTGAAGGTGTTAAAAATCCTCACCGATGAACGCACGCGTCGTCAGGTGAACAACCTGCGTCACGCCACCAACAGCGAACTGCTGTGTGAAGCGTTTCTGCATGCCTTTACCGGGCAACCATTGCCGAACGATGAAGACTTGCGTAAAGAGCGCAGTGATGAAATACCGGAAGAGGCCAAAATCATCATGCGTGAACTGGGGATCGACCCGGATACGTGGGAGTATTGATTTTTTTGCCGGATAGCAGCGGAAGGATTCAGTACCGCAGGTACTGATAAGCGTCAACGCCATCAGGCAAAGACAAAAAAAGCGCCTTTCGGCGCTTTTTTCTTTGACAGCAATAACTTATTTGCTGCCCGGGATGCTGAAACGCTTGTTGAAGCGGTCAACACGGCCACCGGTAGCAACATCACGCTGTTTGCCAGTGTAGAACGGGTGGCATTTACCGCACACGTCCAGGTTCAGGTCGTGACCTGCAGTAGAGCGGATTTTGATGACATTACCGCAAGAGCAGTTTGCAGTAATTTCTTCGTATTTCGGGTGAATATCTTTTTTCATGGGGAAACCTCGGTTTAAGGCCGCGTCGCTCTTCCAGCCCTAACGCCAGACACCACGCGATGTTGATAGTATAGGTCGATGATACAAATGTGTATCAAAGGCGGCGAATCATACAGAATTTGACCAGCGTATGCAAACTGATCCGCGCTCCCTCATCACAATGTGTATACTAACCCGCCAGAATTCAAGTCAGCCAGGATGATTACATGCCCGTCGCGCACGTTGCCTTGCCCGTTCCGCTACCCCGCACCTTTGACTATCTCTTGCCAGAAGGCATGACCGTCAAAGCCGGGTGTCGGGTGCGCGTGCCGTTTGGCAAACAGCAGGAACGCGTCGGGATTGTGGTGTCGGTCAGCGAGCAAAGCGAACTGCCGCTTAACGAACTGAAAGCGGTCGTTGAGGTACTGGACAGCGAGCCGGTCTTTTCCCCCTCCGTCTGGCGTTTGCTGCTTTGGGCGGCGGATTACTACCACCATCCAATGGGTGACGTTCTGTTTCACGCTCTGCCGATTTTGCTGCGCCAGGGGAAACCCGCCAGCAACGCGCCGATGTGGTACTGGTTCGCCACCGAAGACGGCCACGCTATCGATCTCAATAGCCTGAAGCGCTCGCCTAAACAGCAACAGGCGCTGGCCGCGCTGCGGCAGGGGAAGATCTGGCGCGACCAGGTGGCGGATCTTGAATTTAATGACGCGGCGCTCCAGGCGCTGCGTAAAAAAGGACTGTGCGAGCTGGCGAGCGAAACGCCCGGCTTTAGCGACTGGCGCACTCATTACGCCGTCTGTGGCGATCGGCTGCGTCTCAATACCGAACAGGCCACCGCCGTTGGCGCCATCCACAGCGCGTCGGACAGCTTTTCTGCCTGGCTGCTGGCGGGCGTTACGGGTTCCGGTAAAACAGAGGTCTATCTCAGCGTACTGGAAAACGTCCTCGCTCAGGGCAAACAGGCGCTGGTGATGGTGCCGGAAATTGGCCTGACGCCGCAAACCATCGCCCGCTTTCGCGAGCGCTTCAACGCCCCCGTCGAAGTTCTGCACTCCGGGTTAAATGACAGCGAACGTCTCTCAGCCTGGCTGAAAGCCAAAAACGGCGAGGCGGCGATTGTCATCGGCACCCGCTCATCGTTGTTTACGCCGTTTAAAAACCTCGGCGTCATTGTGATCGACGAAGAGCATGACAGCTCCTATAAACAGCAGGAAGGCTGGCGTTACCACGCCCGCGACCTGGCGGTGTACCGCGCTCACAGCGAACAAATCCCGATTATTCTCGGCTCGGCAACACCGGCGCTGGAGACGTTATGCAACGTGCGACAAAAAAAGTACCGCATGCTGCGCCTGACGCGCCGGGCAGGCAACGCACGCCCTGCCCTCCAGCATGTGCTGGATTTAAAAGGCCAGAAGATCCAGGCCGGGCTGGCTCCCGCGCTTATCGCCCGTATGCATCAGCACCTGCAGGCAGATAACCAGGTCATTCTCTTCCTTAACCGTCGGGGATTTGCTCCTGCGCTGTTATGCCACGACTGCGGCTGGATTGCCGAATGTCCGCGCTGCGATCACTATTACACGTTGCACCAGGCGCAACACCACCTGCGCTGTCACCATTGCGACAGCCAGCGCCCGATACCGCGTCAGTGCCCTTCCTGCGGCTCCACGCATATGGTGCCGGTCGGGTTAGGGACAGAACAGCTTGAGCAGGCGTTGGCGCCCTTCTTTCCCGGCGTGCCGGTCTCGCGCATCGACCGCGACACCACCAGCCGTAAAGGCGCGCTGGAGCAGCATCTGGCGGAAGTCCATCGCGGCGGCGCGCGCATTTTGATCGGCACGCAAATGCTGGCGAAAGGGCACCATTTCCCGGACGTCACCCTGGTAGCGCTGCTGGACGTTGACGGCGCGCTGTTCTCGGCGGATTTCCGTTCGGCGGAACGTTTTGCCCAGCTTTACACTCAGGTTTCCGGCCGCGCCGGACGCGCCGGAAAACAGGGCGAGGTGGTATTGCAGACCCACCATCCAGAGCACCCTTTGCTGCAAACCTTGCTGCACAAAGGCTATGACGCTTTTGCTGAACAGGCGCTGGCCGAGCGGCAAACGCTGCAACTTCCGCCGTGGACCAGCCATGTGATTGTGCGGGCGGAAGATCATAACAACCAGCAGGCGCCGGTGTTCCTGCAACAGCTGCGTAATCTGATTCAGGCCAGCCCGCTTGCGGATGACAAGCTCTGGGTATTAGGCCCGGTGCCTGCGCTCGCGCCAAAACGCGGCGGCCGCTACCGTTGGCAAATTTTGTTGCAGCATCCGTCGCGAATTCGTCTGCAACATATCGTCAGCGGCACGCTGGCGCTCATCAATACGCTACCCGAATCCCGCAAGGTTAAATGGGTGCTGGATGTCGATCCCATTGAGGGATAACGGGTCACGATGCGAGGCGGATCGTAAAATTAAATATCCATCACACTTTTTATGAAAATTCTGTAACCGCTTCCATTAACTATCTGATAAAAATGTTTTCGATGTGAGTTAAACAAGGATAGTTCTGCGCCTGATTTCCCAGGCGAGGAGAGAGTGTGAAACCGAAGAAACAGGTTGCTGCCGCTACAATGAAAGATGTTGCTATGAAGGCGAAAGTCTCAACAGCAACCGTGTCCCGTGCGTTAATGAACCCGGATAAAGTCTCCCAGTCGACCCGTAACCGGGTTGAACAGGCGGCGATGGAGGTGGGATATTTACCGCAATCAATGGGGCGAAATAGCAAACGAAATGAATCACGCACCATCCTGGTGATCGTCCCGGATATTTGTGATCCCTTTTTCAGTGAAATCATCCGGGGCATTGAGGTTACCGCCGCAAGCCACGGATATCTGGTGTTGATTGGTGACTGCGCGCACCAGAATCAGCAAGAGAAGACCTTTATCAATTTGATCATCACCAAACAAATTGATGGCATGTTATTGCTCGGTTCACGTCTGCCGTTCGACGCCAGCATTGAAGAGCAACGGAATCTGCCGCCGATGGTGATGGCCAACGAATTCGCGCCGGAGCTGGAGCTGCCTACCGTTCATATTGATAACCTGACTGCGGCCTTTAACGCCGTGAATTATCTGCATGAACAGGGGCACCAGCGTATCGGATGCATTGCCGGGCCGGAGGAGATGCCGCTGTGCCACTACCGTCTGCAAGGCTATGTGCAGGCGCTGCGTCGCTGCGGCATTACCGTCGACCCGCATTATATCGCCCGGGGCGATTTCACCTACGAGGCGGGCGGCCACGCGCTGCAACAGCTGCTTGCGCTTCCACAGCCTCCGACCGCCGTGTTCTGTCACAGCGACGTTATGGCGCTCGGCGCGCTCTCCTGGGCCAAGCGTCATGGTCTGAAAGTCCCTGACGATCTGTCCATCATTGGCTTTGATAACATTGCGCTGGCGGAATTTTGCGACCCGCCTCTGACGACGGTTTCACAGCCGCGCTTCGATATCGGGCGCGAAGCAATGCTGCTCTTGCTCGACCAGTTACAGGGGCAAAATGTCAGCAGCGGCTCGCGCTTGCTGGACTGCGAGTTAATTATTCGTGGTTCGACGCGAGCCTTAACTTAAACCTTTAAGACTCACCTATCTGGTCAAAAGCCCGCCGCTTAAGTAACATGGCGGGCTGACGAACGAATAAATACAGCGAAACGATAGTGGCACAACGAGATTATGTACGTCGCGGTCAACCGGCACCTTCGCGGCGCAAAAAGAGCACCTCACGGAAAAAGCAACGCAACACGCCTGCGGTTTCACCCGCAATGGTCGCTATTGCGGCGGCTGTCCTTGTGGCCTTTATCGGGGGTCTGTACTTCATTACTCATCACAAAAAAGAAGAGTCCGAAACGCTGCAAAGCCAGAAAGTGACCGGCAACGGGCTGCCGCCGAAGCCGGAAGAGCGCTGGCGCTACATTAAAGAGCTGGAAAGCCGCCAGCCGGGCGTGCGTGCGCCAACCGAGCCTTCTGCGGGCGGCGAAGTGATGAACCCGGAGCAGCTCACCAGCGAGCAGCGTCAGCTACTGGCGCAAATGCAGGCGGATATGCGCCAGCAGCCGACCCAGCTTAACGAAGTGCCGTGGAACGAACAGACGCCTGAACAGCGTCAGCAGACATTGCAGCGCCAGCGTCAGGCACAGCAGCAGGTACAACAGCAGCAGTGGGCTAACACCCAGCCGGTTCAACAGCCGCGTACGCAGCCACGCGTGACGGAGCAACCGTACCAACAGCCACAGCAGCAACCGCGTACGGCGCAGACTGCGCCTGCACAGCAGCCACGCCAGACTCAGCAGCCGAAGCAGACGACATCCCAGCAGCCTTATCAGGACCTGTTGCAGACGCCTGCGCACACCACGACTTCTCAGCCTAAAACGCAGCAGGCCGCGCCGATCGCGCGTGAACCTGAAGCGCCAAAACAGACGGCAGAGAAGAAAGATGAACGTCGCTGGATGGTGCAATGCGGCTCCTTCAAAGGCGCCGAGCAAGCGGAAACCGTGCGTGCCCAGCTGGCTTTTGAAGGCTTTGACTCCAAAATCACCACCAACAACGGGTGGAATCGTGTGGTCATCGGCCCAGTCAAAGGCAAAGAGAATGCAGACAGCACCCTTAACCGCCTGAAGATGGCGGGCCACACAAACTGCATTCGACTCGCCTCCGGGGGTTGAAACCCCCAAAATCCCCCCCATTTATATTTGCATTATGCCCCGTACCGCGTGCGGGGCCTGTATTCTGCATTTGTAACCAAGGGGTCTGCTCGTGACAACAATAGTAAGCGTACGCCGTAACGGCCATGTGGTAATCGCCGGTGATGGTCAGGCCACACTGGGCAATACCGTAATGAAAGGCAACGTGAAGAAAGTTCGCCGTCTGTACAACGATAAAGTCATTGCGGGATTTGCAGGGGGAACGGCAGACGCATTCACGCTGTTCGAACTGTTTGAGCGTAAACTGGAAATGCATCAGGGCCACCTGGTCAAAGCCGCCGTTGAACTGGCGAAAGACTGGCGTACCGACCGTATGCTACGCAAGCTCGAAGCGCTGCTGGCCGTCGCAGATGAAACCGCTTCACTGATCATCACGGGTAATGGCGATGTCATACAGCCGGAAAATGATCTGATTGCTATCGGCTCCGGTGGTCCCTACGCCCAGGCTGCGGCACGCGCACTGCTAGAAAATACCGAGCTGGGCGCCCGCGAAATTGCTGAAAAGGCGTTGGATATTGCAGGCGATATCTGCATTTACACCAACCACTTCCACACCATTGAAGAATTACCGTCTAAAGCGTAAGGATCTCCCATGTCTGAAATGACCCCACGCGAAATCGTCAGCGAACTGAACAAGCACATCATTGGCCAGGACAACGCCAAGCGTTCCGTGGCGATTGCTCTGCGTAACCGCTGGCGCCGCATGCAGCTCAACGAAGAGCTGCGCCATGAAGTGACGCCAAAAAATATTCTGATGATCGGCCCGACCGGCGTAGGTAAAACCGAAATCGCGCGTCGCCTGGCAAAACTGGCCAACGCGCCGTTCATCAAAGTTGAAGCGACAAAATTCACCGAAGTCGGTTATGTGGGTAAAGAAGTGGATTCCATTATCCGCGACCTGACCGACTCCGCGATCAAGATGGTGCGCGTTCAGTCTATTGAGAAAAACCGCTACCGCGCAGAAGAAATGGCGGAAGAGCGTATTCTCGACGCGCTGATCCCTCCAGCGAAAAATAACTGGGGTCAGGCTGAGCAACAGCAAGAGCCGTCCGCCGCGCGCCAGGCATTCCGCAAAAAACTGCGTGAAGGCCAACTCGACGATAAAGAAATTGAGATCAATCTCGCAGCCGCACCGATGGGCGTTGAAATTATGGCGCCTCCGGGAATGGAAGAGATGACCAGCCAGTTGCAGTCCATGTTCCAGAACCTGGGCGGCCAGAAACAAAAACCGCGTAAGCTGAAAATCAAAGACGCGATGAAGCTGTTGATTGAAGAAGAAGCGGCCAAACTGGTGAACCCGGAAGAGTTGAAACAGGAAGCCATCGACGCCGTTGAACAGCACGGGATCGTGTTTATCGACGAAATCGACAAAATCTGTAAACGCGGCGAATCCTCTGGCCCGGACGTTTCCCGCGAAGGCGTACAGCGCGATCTGCTGCCGCTGGTAGAAGGCTGCACCGTCTCTACCAAGCACGGTATGGTGAAAACCGACCACATCCTGTTTATCGCCTCCGGCGCGTTCCAGGTGGCGAAACCATCTGATCTGATCCCTGAGTTGCAGGGGCGTCTGCCGATTCGCGTTGAGCTGAAAGCGCTGACGACGGAAGATTTCGAACGTATTCTCACCGAGCCGAACGCGTCCGTTACCGTTCAGTACAAAGCGCTGATGGCGACTGAAGGCGTGGACATCGAGTTTACCGAGTCCGGCATCAAACGCATTGCCGAAGCGGCATGGCAGGTAAACGAAACCACCGAAAACATCGGTGCGCGTCGTCTGCATACCGTTCTGGAACGTCTGATGGAAGATATCTCCTATGACGCCAGCGATCTGAATGGTCAGAGCATAACAATTGATGCGGAATATGTGAGCAAACATCTGGATGCGCTGGTCGCAGATGAAGATCTGAGTCGTTTTATCCTATAATCGCGTTCAATGCATTTTCATCACTGTTGATGGGGCTGAAAAGCCCCATTTTTATTGGCGCTAAATATGACTGAACAACAACAAATTAGCCGCTCCCAGGCCTGGCTGGAAAGTTTACGACCGAAAACGCTGCCGCTCGCGTTTGCGGCAATCATCGTCGGTACAGCGCTGGCATGGTGGCAAGGGTACTTCGATCCCCTGGTTGCGCTGCTGGCGTTGATCACCGCCGGGCTGCTGCAAATCTTATCGAACCTTGCCAACGATTATGGCGACGCCGTCAAAGGCAGTGATAAGCCTGACCGCATCGGGCCGCTGCGCGGGATGCAAAAAGGGGTGATCACCCGGCAGGAGATGAAGCGGGCGCTGATCATTACCGTGGCGCTGATTTGCCTCTCCGGTCTCGCGCTGGTGGCTGTCGCATGTCATACGCTGGCGGATTTTGTCGGATTCCTGGTGCTGGGCGGCCTGTCGATTATCGCCGCGATTACCTACACCGTCGGGAACCGTCCTTACGGCTATATTGGTCTGGGCGACATTTCCGTGCTGGTGTTCTTTGGCTGGCTCAGCGTAATGGGCAGCTGGTATCTACAGGCGCATACGCTCATTCCTGCGCTTATCTTACCTGCTACCGCCTGCGGACTGCTGGCGACCGCCGTGCTCAACATCAACAATCTGCGCGATATCAACAGCGATAAAGAAAACGGTAAAAACACGCTGGTGGTACGTTTAGGCGCGGTTAACGCACGTCGTTATCACGCCTGCCTGTTGATGGGTTCACTGGTCTGCCTGGCGCTGTTTAACCTGATTTCGCTGCAAAGCCTGTGGGGATGGCTGTTCATCCTGGCCGCACCGTTACTGATTAAACAGGCGCGTTATGTGATGCGCGAAATGGAACCCGCTGCGATGCGCCCGATGCTGGAACGTACCGTTAAAGCCGCGTTGTTGACTAACCTGCTGTTTGTCGTCGGGATTTTCTTAAGCCAGTGGGCGGTTTAACTGACAAATATCAATGAACAATTGATGATTTTGCAAACAGTACGCATAGCGCGATATACTAAAAATTCTCGCAGCAACTGAACGTTAAGCCTATGAAATACGATACTTCCGAGCTTTGTGACATCTACCAGGAAGATGTCAACGTCGTGGAACCACTGTTCTCTAACTTTGGAGGGCGGTCGTCGTTTGGCGGACAAATCATCACGGTAAAATGTTTCGAGGACAACGGGTTGCTCTACGATCTGCTCGAACAGAATGGCCGTGGTCGCATTCTGCTGGTCGATGGCGGTGGTTCTGTCCGTCGCGCGCTGGTCGACGCCGAACTGGCGCGTCTGGCTACGCAGAATGAATGGGAAGGGCTGGTCATCTACGGCGCGGTGCGTCAGGTAGACGATCTGGAAGAGCTGGATATCGGCATCCAGGCGCTTGCCGCGATTCCGGTAGGCGCCGCAGGTGAAGGAATTGGGGAAAGCGACGTCCGCGTCAATTTTGGCGGCGTGACCTTCTTCTCCGGCGATCATCTCTACGCCGACAATACCGGGATAATCCTCTCCGAAGACCCACTTGATATCGAGTGATCAAAAAAGGCACCGTAAGGTGCCTTTTTTATTGCGTTGCCGCTCATAAACGATGCCGACTGTAGGCCTGATAAGCGTAGCGCCATCAGGCGATATTGCAGTGCCGGATGGCGGCTTACGCCTTATCCGGCCTACAACGCTGAGCGCAGCCAACACTGCTACGGCTCAGACTTCTTCCATACGACCCAGCAGCGCCTGCAAACGATCCTGCCACCCGCTCTGCTGTTCTTTCAGATGGTTGTTCTCACGCTCCAGTTCTTCACGCTGATCCTGAGCAGACTGTACATCCTGCGCCAGGCTGTTGTTCTTTTCTTTCAGCTCTTCGATTTCCATCTGCAAAAGCGTAATGGTATCAATCGCCTGCTGTACTTTTGCTTCCAGTTTCTCAAACACTTCTAATGACATGGCCATACCTCTCCTGAATTGCAAGGCGACGCTTCACGTAAACGCGCACAATATATAGTGCCGATTGTATGAAGCCGCGCCATCCCTGTCCAGCGACATACCGCGTAGATTGCGGTTTGCAACACTTTTCATCCTTGTCCTGGTGACATAACTCACATAACTCTAAAGTGTTAACATATTGGTTAATGAAATGATTCAGCTCACACTCCTGGTTTGTCGTAAAACGCGCTTCATGGCGCGATAACGCTCATTTTATTGACGCAGTACACACATTTTGATTTCGATATTTCTCGTTTTTGCTCGTTAACGATAAATTAACAGTATGCCTACAGGCATCGAAGGCGTCAGTGACCTCTTCGCAAACAATAAACATTAAACTCTCTTCAGGATCCGATTATGAGTCAAACATCAACCTTAAAAGGCCAGTGCATTGCTGAATTTCTCGGTACTGGGTTGTTGATTTTCTTCGGTGTGGGTTGTGTCGCTGCTCTTAAAGTAGCAGGTGCTACTTTCGGTCAGTGGGAAATCAGTATCATCTGGGGTCTGGGGGTGGCGATGGCTATCTACCTGACAGCAGGTGTCTCCGGCGCACATTTAAATCCAGCCGTAACAATCGCACTGTGGCTGTTTGCCTGTTTCGACAAACGCAAAGTTGTTCCTTTTATCATTTCTCAAGTTGCCGGCGCGTTTTGCGCAGCGGCATTAGTTTACGGGCTTTACTACAATCTTTTCGCTGATTTTGAACAAACGCACCACATCGTCCGTGGCAGTATCGAAAGTGTTGATCTGGCTGGCACTTTCTCAACATATCCAAATCCACATATCAATTTTGTGCAAGCCTTCGCGGTTGAGATGGTAATTACCGCTATTCTGATGGGGCTTATTCTGGCGCTGACCGATGATGGTAACGGCGTGCCGCGCGGCCCACTGGCTCCTCTGCTCATTGGTTTACTGATCGCAGTAATTGGCGCCTCTATGGGGCCGCTGACCGGGTTTGCGATGAACCCGGCGCGTGACTTCGGCCCGAAACTGTTCGCCTGGCTCGCTGGCTGGGGGAACGTTGCCTTGACTGGCGGTAAGGATATTCCTTACTTCCTGGTGCCGATGTTCGGCCCGATTGCGGGCGCCATTCTGGGCGCATTCGCCTATCGTAAACTGATTGGCCGCCATTTGCCGTGTGATACTTGCGTGGTTGAAGAGAAGGACACCACCACTACCGCACAACAAAAAGCTTCGCTGTAATGTGACTACGGGACAAAAAAATTATGACTGAGAAAAAATATATCGTTGCGCTCGACCAGGGCACCACCAGCTCCCGCGCCGTCGTGATGGATCACGATGCGAATATCGTTAGCGTGTCGCAACGTGAATTTGAGCAAATCTACCCGAAAGCAGGCTGGGTAGAACACGACCCAATGGAAATCTGGGCCACCCAAAGCTCAACGCTGGTTGAAGTGCTGGCGAAAGCAGACATCAGTTCCGATCAGATCGCAGCAATCGGTATTACTAACCAGCGTGAAACCACCATCGTCTGGGAACGTGAAACCGGCAAACCGATTTATAACGCGATTGTCTGGCAGTGCCGCCGTACCGCCGAAATCTGCGAACGCCTGAAGCGTGACGGCATGGAAGATTACATCCGCAACAACACCGGTCTGGTGATTGACCCGTACTTCTCCGGCACCAAAGTGAAGTGGATTCTCGATCACGTAGAAGGCTCCCGTGAGCGCGCACGTCGCGGTGAACTGCTGTTCGGTACGGTGGATACCTGGCTTATCTGGAAAATGACGCAGGGACGCGTACACGTCACGGATTACACCAACGCTTCACGTACCATGCTGTTCAACATCCATACCCTGGACTGGGATGACAAAATGCTGGATGCGCTGGATATCCCGCGCGCCATGCTGCCGGAAGTGCGTCGTTCTTCAGAAGTGTACGGCCAGACGAACATCGGGGGTAAAGGCGGCACGCGTATTCCAATCGCCGGGATCGCCGGTGACCAGCAGGCGGCGCTGTTCGGCCAGCTGTGCGTCAAAGAGGGGATGGCGAAAAACACTTACGGCACCGGCTGCTTTATGCTGATGAACACCGGCGAGAAAGCGGTTAAGTCCGAAAACGGACTTTTGACCACCATCGCCTGCGGCCCGACCGGCGAAGTGAACTACGCGCTGGAAGGGGCGGTGTTTATGGCTGGCGCATCCATTCAGTGGCTGCGTGATGAGATGAAACTCATCAGCGACGCATTCGACTCTGAATATTTCGCTACCAAAGTGAAAGACACCAACGGCGTATATGTTGTTCCGGCCTTTACCGGTCTGGGCGCGCCGTACTGGGACCCGTATGCGCGCGGCGCCATCTTCGGTCTGACCCGTGGCGTAAACTCCAACCACATCATCCGTGCAACGCTGGAATCAATCGCTTACCAGACGCGTGACGTGCTGGAAGCGATGCAGGCGGACTCCGGTATTCGCCTGCACGCCCTGCGCGTTGACGGCGGCGCGGTTGCCAACAACTTCCTGATGCAGTTCCAGTCAGACATTCTTGGTACGCGCGTTGAGCGCCCGGAAGTGCGCGAAGTGACGGCGCTGGGTGCGGCGTATCTGGCAGGTCTGGCGGTGGGTTACTGGCAGAACCTGGATGAGTTGCAGGAAAAAGCGGTCATCGAGCGTGAATTCCGTCCAGGCATCGAAACCACCGAGCGTAACTTCCGTTACAGCGGCTGGAAAAAAGCGGTCAAACGCGCCCTGGCGTGGGAAGACCACGAAGAGTAATACTGACATGCCGGATGGCGGCTTCGCTTATCCGGCCTACAGGTACTTATTATAATTTGATTACCATAGAGTAATACCACTCCAAAAGAGCGGTATTACTCGAATGTAAGACACGGTTTAAAGAAACCACTCTGGCTTCACACCGAAGCGAGCAGAGAGTGCCTTAATGTGAGCGATAGTCAGAGAGCGCTGACCAGATAAGATCTGACTCACCAGCGACTTTGAACCGATCTCCTCTTTCAGGTCTGAGTAGGACAGCTTGTACTGGTCAATCAGAGTACGTAGCAGCGCCACGCCAACCGGCATTTCAACGATATCTTTATTGAACTCAGCGAAACGGTCGCTGTTATCCTCATAGTCAGCAATTTTGCTCGCCAGGAAGTCAATGAGCGGGTTCTCATCGTCGTTCTCGATCAGATAATCCACCAGAGACAGCGCTTCACGGTAATCGCTCTCTGAAGAGCTGCCCCCCAGGAAAGGAACAGCGGCGACGAGTTGTTTGGTTGCTTCAATGGCTTTTGCTGTGTCGGTATTCATTATTTGTTCTCCCTGTAATAGCGGGTCAACTTGTCATATTCAGCGTGGGTGCTGATGTGCTTCACATAGAAGCGTTTATTCACAAAATTGATGTAGGCGATAACCCTCAAGTTGTTGCCTCCCACATCCAGAACCCACCATTTGTTCCGGTACTTAAAATTGTCCAGGCTCGGTATCAGAGTTCTCATCTCAGTCGGAGAAGAGAAGTCAGTTTCACGCATTAAGCGATACAGCGCCCGTATGGCTAACGAATCGTTGGGATATCGCTTTGCCGCTTCCTCAAAAGGTTCTTTTGAAATGACGTGCATCTTGCGTTCGTTCCATCCGTTTACATTATGTGAACACCATAGCATGGTATTTTACTGTTTACAATATGTGAACACTTCCTTCAGATTGCCCCCTCCCCTGTGCTACACTTCGCGCCATTCCTTTCTGCTACGAGTTTGCTATGAGACGAGAACTTGCCATCGAATTTTCCCGCGTAACGGAAGCGGCGGCGCTGGCTGGCTATAAATGGCTGGGACGCGGCGACAAAAATACCGCTGACGGCGCGGCGGTAAACGCCATGCGTATTATGCTCAACCAGGTCAATATTGACGGCACCATTGTCATCGGCGAAGGCGAGATTGATGAAGCGCCCATGCTGTTTATCGGTGAGAAAGTCGGCACCGGCCGTGGCGATGCGGTAGATATCGCCGTCGACCCTATCGAAGGCACCCGTATGACGGCGATGGGCCAGGCGAACGCGCTGGCAGTTCTGGCGGTCGGCGACAAAGGCTGTTTCCTCAACGCGCCGGATATGTACATGGAAAAACTGATCGTCGGGCCGGGCGCTAAAGGATCTATCGACCTGAATCTGCCGCTGGCGGACAACCTGCGTAACATCGCAGCCGCCCTCAGCAAACCGCTCAGCGAACTGACGGTTACGATTCTGGCCAAACCGCGTCATGACGCGGTGATTGCAGAGATGCAGCAGCTTGGCGTGCGCGTATTCGCTATTCCTGATGGCGACGTGGCGGCCTCTATTCTGACCTGTATGCCAGACAGTGAAGTGGATGTGCTGTACGGCATTGGCGGCGCGCCGGAAGGCGTTGTCTCCGCAGCGGTGATTCGTGCGCTGGATGGCGACATGCAGGGCCGTCTGCTGGCGCGTCACGACGTCAAAGGCGACAGCGAAGAGAACCGCCGCATTGGCGAGCAGGAGCTGGCACGCTGTAAAGCTATGGGCATTGACGCCGGTAAAGCGCTGCGTCTGGACGAAATGGCGCGCAGCGATAACGTCATCTTCTCCGCCACCGGGATCACCAAAGGCGATCTGCTGGAGGGGATTAGCCGCAAAGGCAATATCGCTACCACCGAAACGCTGCTGATTCGCGGCAAATCGCGCACTATCCGCCGTATTCAGTCCATCCACTATCTGGATCGCAAAGACCCGGATGTGCAGGCGCATATCCTGTAACTGATTTGTTCGATTGAGCCTTCCGGCCCTTCGGGGCTGGAAATCTTTCGTTCAACGAACGAAGATAAGGGTATTGCAGCAGACAGGAGAAGATCATGGCAGATTGGGTAACAGGAAAAGTCACGAAGGTACAGTACTGGACCGACGCCCTGTTTAGTCTGACCGTTCACGCCCCCGTTCATCCCTTCACCGCAGGCCAGTTTACCAAGCTCGGACTGGAGATCGATGGCGAACGCGTACAACGCGCCTATTCCTATGTGAATGCGCCCGATAATCCCGATTTAGAGTTTTACCTGGTGACGGTTCCCGAAGGCAAACTCAGCCCACGTCTGGCGGCGCTTAAACCTGGCGATGAAGTACAGGTGGTGAGTGAAGCGGCGGGGTTCTTTGTTCTGGATGAAGTGCCTGACTGCGACACCCTGTGGATGCTGGCGACCGGAACAGCCATTGGCCCTTATTTGTCGATTCTGCAACTCGGTAAAGACCTGGAGCGCTTTAACAACCTGGTACTGGTGCATGCCGCGCGTTACGCCGCTGATTTAAGTTACCTGCCGTTAATGCTGGAATTGCAAAAGCGCTACGAAGGCAAGCTGCGCATTCAAACTGTCGTCAGTCGGGAAACCATCGCAGGCTCGCTTACCGGGCGCGTCCCCGCGCTGATTGAAAGCGGCGCGCTGGAAGCGGCGGTCGGTTTACCGATGGACACCGAGACCAGCCATGTGATGCTGTGCGGAAATCCGCAGATGGTGCGTGATACGCAACAGCTGCTGAAGGAGACCCGGCACATGACCAAACACCTGCGTCGTCGTCCTGGGCACATGACCGCTGAGCACTACTGGTAAGCACGGTTGCAGGCCCGGTAAGCGCCAGCGCCACCGGGCGCTCTGCCGGATAGCGGCATAAACGCCTTATCCGGCCTACGGTTTATCGCCTGCCTGAGGCTCTGCTTTAAACTTCACATCCTGCGTTTCTTTGCCGAACTTATTCTCGCCCTGAGTGCCGACAAACGCCCCCAGATCGATAAACATCATGACCAGAATGAGCGTCGGGACAAAGCGCCCCACGACCCACTGCCACATTCCCGGCAACATCACCCAATTTCCGGCCAGCAGCATCCACGCCAGAATCATCAATAACGCCCACAGGCCGGAGCGCCCCCGGTCATGCAAACGCTTAACCATGACCGCCGCCGTGGGCCAGAGCAGACACACCAGACAAAATGCCGCCGTCTGGATATCGAGTAAGTTCTTGCTCGCCAGCGAAAACAGCACCAGCATGCCGACAAACCAGAAACCGAGCCAGATCCAGAAATCACGGCGTCCAATACGCCCTTTAAATGAGAATAACCACTGCTGTATGGTCATGTAAGTTCCTTTATTATTGCCTTCGCTGTCAGTTTACCCTTTTGACAAGCCCGACAGTTATCGTTTTAATCGTGAGCAGTCCTAACGAAAGGTAAGATTGATGAAGCCAGGGTGTACACTGTTTTTATTATTGTTTTCCGCCATAACTGCGAGCACAACGGTGCTGGCGGAGGCATCGCCGTCTGCGACGACCGCGCCCTACCTGCTGGCTGGCGCGCCGACGTTTGATCTCTCCATCAGCCAGTTTCGCGAAAACTTTAATCAGCAAAATCCCCGGCTTCCACTGAACGAATTTCGTGCTATCGACAGCAGCCGCGACAGGGCGAACCTGACCCGCGCCGCCAGCAAGATCAATGAAAATCTGTACGCCTCAACGGCGCTGGAGCGCGGTACGTTAAAAATCAAAAGTATGCAGATTACCTGGCTTCCCATTCAGGGGCCCGAGCAAAAAGCCGCCAAAGCCAAAGCGCAGGAATACATGGCGGCGGTGATCCGCACCGTCGCCCCGCTTCTGACAAAAGAGCAAAGCCAGCAAAAACTGCAAAAATTACTCACAGCGGGCAAGAATAAGCACTACTACGCTGAAACGGAAGGCGCGATTCGCTATGTTGTCGCAGACAACGGGGAAAAAGGGCTGACCTTCGCTGTTGAACCGATTAAGCTAGCGCTATCGGAGAATCTGGAAGGGCTGAATTAAGTGACAAAAAGCAAAGCCTTTCGAGGGAGGGATCTCTATACTGTTTCACAGACCATGCCGTCCCTGAAGGGCGGCCATCTTCCTTAATTCGCTGACAAAGCGTGGAGAAATGAAATGCGACATCCTTTAGTGATGGGTAACTGGAAACTGAACGGCAGCCGCCACATGGTAAACGAGCTGGTGGCTAACCTGCGTAAAGAACTGGCTGGCGTTGCTGGCTGTGCAGTTGCGATTGCACCGCCGGAAATGTATATCGACATGGCGAAACACGCCGCTGCCGGTAGCCACATCATTCTGGGCGCGCAGAACGTTGACCTGAACCTGTCTGGCGCATTCACCGGTGAAACTTCTGCTGAAATGCTGAAGGATATCGGCGCGCAGTACATCATCATCGGCCACTCTGAGCGTCGTACTTACCACAAAGAGTCTGACGAGCTGATCGCGAAGAAATTCGCCGTGCTGAAAGAGCAGGGTCTGACTCCGGTTCTGTGCATCGGTGAAACCGAAGCAGAAAACGAAGCCGGCAAAACTGAAGAAGTCTGTGCTCGTCAGATCGATGCGGTACTGAAAACTCAGGGCGCTGCGGCGTTTGAAGGCGTGGTTATCGCTTACGAACCTGTATGGGCGATCGGTACTGGCAAATCCGCCACTCCGGCGCAGGCGCAGGCTGTTCACAAATTCATCCGTGACCATATCGCCAAAGCTGACGCGAAAATCGCTGAGCAAGTGATCATCCAGTACGGCGGTTCCGTAAACGCAGCTAACGCGGCAGAACTGTTCGCTCAGCCGGACATCGACGGCGCGCTGGTTGGCGGTGCTTCCCTGAAAGCTGACGCGTTCGCGGTGATCGTTAAAGCAGCGGAAGCGGCTAAACAAGCTTAATGCTGTTGTGGCGGGTGGCGTGTGCGCTTACCCCGCCACATAAAATCACAGGCCCGGTAAGCGTTAACGCCACCGGGCTTTTTTTACAAACGCCCCAGTAAACTAAACCACATGTAATCCAACGGCAACAGCACCAGATACGTTGCCAGCGCCAGCGCCAGACACAGCGTCATGCCTGGTTTTGCCGGGACTTTCCCTAATGCCATCGCCACCACAATCGGCGATGCCTGATACGGCAGCAGCGGCGTGGAGTATCCCAATACCTGAATCATGATCACCGACAGCAGCGGAAAACCGGTTGCGTCGGAAAAACTCTGCGCCAGCGTGGTATACAGCGCCGGAACGCCGTTCGCCGTCATAATAAAATTCAGCGCGGTGGTAATGCCGGTCAGCGCCAGGAAACTGGTGAAGGGCTTTTCCGGGTCCAGCGGCATGACATGCAGCAGCGCCTCGCCCACCGCATTGCCAATGCCGGTTTGCGTCACGGTGATCGCCAGCCCCAGAATGCCTGCCACATAAATACAGGTGCGGATATTCACGCCGCTGGAAAACTCTTCCCCGTTGATAAACCCCACGCGCGGCAACAGCGTGATCACCGCCGCCGCCAGCCCGGTCCACGCCGGGCCAATACCGTGCCAGCTTTCGCTGACCCACATCGCCAGCACCACCGCCAGCATCCACGCCAGCCGTTTCTCCGCACGGCTCATCGGCGCAGGCGGCGTCAGGTCGCGAGGCGCATGCGGTTTACCGGGAAACAGCCAACAAATAAGGACGATTAACAGCGCACCTTTCAACCAGCCCAGAACAGGCGTATGCAGCAGAAGATACGGCAGATAGTTCAGGTGGATGCCGTACGAGCCTTCCGCCGCCCCGCTCATCACCAGGTTAGGTACGTTAGCAGGCAGGATGGTCGCGGAGAGCTGGAAGGTTCCAAAGCCCACCGCAAGCGCCAGTCCGTACCAGGCGCGCGTGCCATCGGCAATCCCGGCACGTTTCGCCATCGCCGCGACAATGGGCATCAGCAGCGCGATACGCCCCATATTGGACGGCATCACAAACGCCAGCGCATAGCTGAGCAGCACCACGCTTGCCACCATCAGCGGCCATGAGTCAGTCAGTCTGGCGGATAAGGCGCGCGCCGCCCTGTCTGCCAGCCCTGTTTTGCGGATCGCCACCCCCAGCACAAAACCGCTAAAAACCAGCCAGAAAGCCGACGAGGCAAAACCACCAAAAATGACGTCCGGCGGCGCGATCTTCGCCACCATCGCCACGGTAAAGAACAGCAGCGCGGTAATAAACTCCGGCAACAGCGAGGTTGCCCAGAGCAGAATGGTCACGCCGACCACCAGCGAAGGAATGAACAGAGGGTGTGTAAGCCAGAGCGACATGCCTGTCTCCTGTTGTTTTTTTCAACAAGAATACGGAGACAGGCAGGTGGAGTAAACGCCAGATTAGGTGGGGTTACTGCAAAATCTCACATTGATGATCCTGAATTTCCTCAGCGGAAGCGAGGTTAAACGCCAGCAGGTTGCGCTGCGTCGCCAGCAAAACAAAAGAGTCGTCGCTCTGGCGCACCACCGCCAGCGCATAGCTGCCCATGTGCTCACGCGCATCCGGCACTTCTTCCGCCAGCATCATGAACGGGCTGCGTTGCGCCAGCTCGCTTTCCGTCACCCGACGCGCCAGATATTCATTCCCGCGCAATCCGCCCGGCAGCGGCAGCCATCGGGTACTCACTTTCGCCAGATTATCATCCAGTTTCGCTCGCACATCAGGGCGCAGGCAGGAGATGTGGATATGAAAGTGGTTTTGCGTCCGCCCGGAGCGTGAGTTAATCGCCAGCGAAATGGCGCTGTCTGGAATATCTTTGCCGTACTTTTGGCTCATAAAGCTGCGCGCCTGCCAGGCTAGCCAGAAGAAGTTCGGCGTGTAGGGCTCCACCAGCAGCGGGCTTTCCGTACCGTTGATGCGGTACGTCGGCATCAGCAGATACTGCAACGGGCCATTACGATCTTTAAACACGACATACCCGGCATCCGGTTTCACTTCAGCGCATGGCGCAGGATTTTGCTGTTGCAGTTGGTTCGGTACGCATTGTTGCAGAACAATATCCCGCAATGCGTTCGGATTAGCGGCCAGCTTCCAGTAGCCAATGCCCGCGACGGCGGCAACAATCACAACCGCCAGCAAAAAATAACCTGTTTTTTTCATTACTCATTCCCTGTCTCTTATTGACGTGCAAGAGTAACGCAAAATGATGACAAATAAAAAAGCCCGGTCGCACGATGCCACCGGGCTGGAAAAGCAATTTACATTAGCGTTTGCTGATTTGGTCGAACGTACCGCCATTAGAGAAATGCTCTTTCTGCGCTTTCGTCCACCCGCCAAACTCCTCGTCAATGGTGAAGAGTTTCAGCTTCGGAAATGCATTTTCATATTTCTTCGCCACTTCAGGGTCGCGTGGGCGATAGAAGTTTTTCGCCGCAATTTCCTGCCCTTCCGGCGAGTAGAGATACTTCAGATAGGCTTCCGCCACGGCTTGCGTCCCTTTTTTCTCCACGACTTTATCCACCACGGAGACGGTCGGTTCTGCAAGAATTGATTCGCTCGGCGTCACGATTTCAAATTTATCTTTGCCCAGTTCGTTCGTCGCCAACAGCGCTTCGTTCTCCCAGGCGATCAGCACGTCGCCAATCCCACGCTCAACAAAGGTGTTGGTTGAACCGCGCGCGCCAGAATCCAGCACTTCCACGTTCTTAAATAACGCTTTTACGAAGTCCTGCGCTTTGGCCTGATCGTTGTTATTGTGGTGCAGGGCGTATCCCCACGCAGCCAGATAGTTCCAGCGTGCGCCGCCAGAGCTTTTCGGGTTCGGCGTAATCACCGACACGCCCGGTTTTACCAGGTCGTTCCAGTCATGGATTTGCTTCGGATTGCCTTTACGCACCAGGAAGACGATGGTGGACGTGTACGGCGCGGAGTTGTCCGGCAGACGTTTGATCCAGTTTTTGTCGATACGGCCGCGCTCTGCAATGGCATCAACGTCATAAGCCAGCGCCAGCGTCACCACATCGGCCTCAATACCGTTAATGACTGACGTCGCCTGCTTACCGGAACCGCCATGCGACTGACGGATCACCACGTTGTCGCCCGTTTCTTGTTTCCAGTGCGCGCTAAACGCTTTGTTGTACTGATCGTACAGCTCGCGCGTTGGATCGTAAGACACGTTAAGTAACTGAATATCCTTCGCCAGAACGCTGGTCGATGCCAGCAATAATGTTAACCCCACGCCCCATTTATTCATCGCCCAGCTCTCTTATGTAGTGTTGTGATGAGTAAAGCGTGCCAGAAAGGAATCCAAACATTAAAGAATAAAAAAAGATTGGCTATAACTTGAGGGAATAAATGAAGGATATTGCCGGATGCTGGCTAGCGCCTTATCCGGCCTACAGGCCGTACTGTTGTAGGCCGGGTAAGGCGAAGCCGCCACCCGGCACAATACACACAACGATCAGTACAGCTTTTTAGCGCAATCCAGCCAGTCACCTTTGAACGGACGCTTCATGTTTTCGATAGCGTCGATGATGTCATGGTGAACCAGTTGTTCGTTCTGGATGCCCACACAACGTCCGCCAAAGCCTTCCAGCAGCAGTTCAATGGCATATGAGCCCATACGGGAAGCCAGAATACGGTCGTAAGGCACCGGAGAGCCGCCACGCTGGATGTGACCCAGTACGGTCGCACGCGTTTCACGGCCAGTCTCTTTCTCGATGTAGTGCGCCAGTTCATCAACGTCACACATATGTTCGGTGATCGCGACAATCGCGTGTTTTTTACCTTTCGCGATGCCCGCTTTGATTTCCGCAACCAGATCGTCACGGCTGAATTCCACTTCCGGCACCACAACAAACTCACAGCCCCCAGCGATAGCCGCCGCCAGGGTCAGGTCGCCGCAGTAACGCCCCATCACTTCAACGATGGAAATACGCTGGTGAGAGGAAGAGGTGTCACGCAGACGGTCAATCGCTTCCACTACCGTACCCAGCGCGGTGAAATAGCCGATGGTGTAGTCAGTGCCTTTGATGTCGTTGTCGATCGTGCCCGGCAGACCGATGCACGGGAAGCCCATTTCAGTCAGACGTTTTGCACCCATATAGGAACCGTCACCGCCGATAACAACCAGCGCGTCGATGCCACGTTTTTTCAGGTTTTCGATAGCCACTGCGCGAACATTTTCATCGCGAAATTCCGGGAAGCGCGCGGAACCGAGGAAAGTACCGCCACGGTTGATCATGTCGGACACGCTGTAACGGTCGAGCTGAACCATACGGTCTTCATACAGACCCAGGTAGCCATCATAAATACCCATTACTTCCAGTCCTTCCGTCAACGCTGCGCGTACAACACCACGGATTGCTGCGTTCATGCCAGGCGCATCACCGCCGCTTGTCAACACACCGATTTTCTTAATCATGACTACCTCTGAACTTTGGAATGCAAAATGAAATCTGTTGCCGGAAGCCGATACTGTTACTGCACATCGGGATGATCCAACGAATATGCAGATAGTATAACAACCGCTTCCTGCTGAATTGATTCAGGTCAGGCCAAACGGCGGTAATTTATACACAAAATGCTGGCCTTGCTCACTTTTTTACAACGAATTACGAAAGCTCAAACCTCTTGCCTTCCCTGGGTACGACTGAACAGGGGTCCTGGTGGATAATGACATCCGAACCCGGAAAACGCCGCAAAATCGCCTGCTCTACCTGTTCAGCCACCAGATGCGCCTGAACGAGCGGCAGATTATCTTCCATTTCCAAATGAATCTGAATAAAGCGGGTCGGCCCTGACTGCCGCGTGCGAAGATCGTGAGCACCGTTGACGCCCGGCCACGATGTCACGATATCAATAATTTCCTGACGTTCCTCATCGGGCAGCGCGCGATCCAGTAACGACTGCACTGCCTCATACCCCATACGTAGTGCGCTGTATAGAATATAGATGCCGATTCCCAACGCAAACAAGGCGTCCGCGCGATGCCAGCCATACCAGGCCAGCCCAAGCGCAACGAGAATCGCTCCGTTCATCATAACATCAGACTGATAATGAAGCATATCTGCCCGTACTGCCTGACTTTGCGTCTTGCGCACAACCCAACGCTGAAACGTGACCAGAATAATCGTACAAACCAGGGCGATAAGCGTCACCACGACCCCGACGCCCGGTTCGTTCATTGGCGTAGGGGTAATCAGATGCTGAATACCGGTCAAAAACAGAAACAGCGCCGAGCCGGAAATAAACATGCTCTGCGCCAGCGCCGCCAGCGACTCTGCCTTGCCGTGTCCAAAGGTGTGTTCATCATCCGCCGGTTGCAGCGAATAGCGCACCACTAACAGGTTAGTCAGCGACGCGGCAATATCCACCAGCGAGTCAACCAACGCAGCCAGAATACTCACCGACCCGGTGTACCACCACGCAAAAATTTTGATCAAAAGTAACAGTGACGCCATCACTGTCGCGGCAATTGCCGCCCGGCTGACCAGTCGCCCATAGGTTTGATTCATAAACACTCCTGCCTTTCCATGCCGGTAGTATAACGGATGGAGTAAAACAGTAAGGCAATAACCGGATGACAAATTTTGGACAAAAAAAACCCCTCCATCATGGAGGGGAAGACAGGGATGGTGTCTATGGCAAGGAAAACAGGGTTTGTTACTGGGAACGTGAGTTGCTACTACTCAATAACTTCAACGAGGAGCCGTTTTGCCATTGCGCCACATCGCGCAGTTGCTCCATTCGTTGTTGATGCTTCTCATTTAAAACCGCTTGCTGCTCCGGCGTTAACAGGCGATACATCTGGTTGCGAACCCTGGCCATTTCGACCTGACGGGCAACCTGTTCTTGCGCCATTTTTTCTGCCTGAGCGCGCACAGCGTTTTCATCAAATTTTTCTGCGATGACAAGGCGATGCATTGTCTCCATTTCGCTAACATTAACAGGAGGCTGTTCGTGTCTTGCCTGCTGCATCAGATCTCGCATCTGTTGACGCTGATGTTCGGTTAAACTTATGCCGTCGAACATATGGCTCTGCGTACTGCGCTGCGTAAGTCCTTCACCTTGATGCCAGTTATCGCCTGTAACGACTTCAGCAGCGTGGCTTAAAGGACTGAGTGCCAGCGTTGAGGCCATGACGGCAGCGGTAACTTTGCGCATCACTTGCTCCCAAAATCTTTTCTGTCGCGATTCAACGAGAGACAGTTTACGATTCGGGCTGCAAACATGCGTCAGGGGGTGTAAAACAACGTAAAGTCATGGATTAGCGACGCCTGATGACGTAATTTCTGCCTCGGAGGTACTTAAACAATGAATAAAATCCTGTTAGTTGATGATGACCGAGAGCTAACTTCCCTGTTAAAGGAGCTGCTCGAAATGGAAGGCTTCAATGTGCTGGTTGCCCATGACGGGGAGCAGGCGCTTGAGCTTCTGGACGACAGCATTGATTTACTTTTGCTCGATGTCATGATGCCGAAGAAAAACGGTATTGATACGTTGAAAGCGCTTCGCCAGACACACCAGACCCCTGTCATTATGCTGACCGCGCGCGGCAGCGAACTGGATCGCGTACTCGGCCTTGAGCTGGGCGCGGATGATTATTTACCTAAACCGTTTAACGACCGTGAACTGGTCGCGCGTATCCGTGCGATTCTGCGCCGCTCGCACTGGAGCGAACAGCAGCAGAATAACGACAATGGCTCACCGACGCTGGAAGTGGATGCGTTAAGCCTCAATCCGGGTCGCCAGGAGGCCAGCTTCGATGGTCAAACCCTGGAGTTAACCGGCACCGAATTTACCCTGCTCTATCTGCTGGCGCAGCATCTCGGCCAGGTGGTTTCGCGTGAACATTTGAGCCAGGAAGTGCTGGGTAAACGCCTGACGCCGTTCGACCGCGCGATCGACATGCATATCTCCAACCTGCGTCGTAAGCTGCCGGAGCGTAAAGACGGGCACCCGTGGTTTAAAACCCTGCGTGGTCGCGGTTATTTGATGGTTTCCGCTTCATGATAGGCAGTTTAACCGCGCGCATCTTTGCCATCTTCTGGTTGACGCTGGCGCTGGTGCTGATGTTGGTATTGATGTTACCCAAGCTCGACTCACGCCAGATGACCGAGCTACTGGACAGCGAACAGCGCCAGGGGTTGATGATTGAGCAACATGTAGAAGCTGAACTCGCGAACGATCCACCCAACGATTTAATGTGGTGGCGTCGCCTGTTCCGTGCGATCGACAAGTGGGCGCCGCCAGGACAGCGGTTATTGCTTGTGACCACTGAAGGACGCGTGATCGGCGCAGAACGCAGCGAAATGCAGATCATTCGTAACTTTATTGGTCAGGCGGATAACGCCGATCATCCGCAGAAGAAGAAATATGGCCGCGTTGAGATGGTAGGCCCGTTCTCTGTCAGAGACGGGGAAGATAACTACCAGCTTTATCTGATTCGACCGGCCAGCAGCTCCCAATCCGATTTTATTAATCTGCTGTTTGACCGCCCGCTCTTGTTGCTGATCGTCACCATGCTGGTCAGTTCGCCTCTGTTGCTTTGGCTGGCCTGGAGCCTGGCGAAACCGGCGCGTAAGTTGAAAAATGCGGCGGACGAAGTGGCTCAGGGTAATCTGCGACAACATCCAGAACTGGAAGCAGGCCCGCAGGAATTTCTTGCGGCTGGCGCCAGCTTTAACCAGATGGTGACTGCGCTGGAACGTATGATGACCACGCAGCAGCGTCTGCTGTCGGATATCTCGCACGAGCTACGCACTCCGCTTACGCGTCTGCAACTGGGCACCGCGCTGCTGCGTCGTCGTAGCGGCGAGAGTAAAGAGCTGGAGCGCATCGAGACCGAAGCGCAGCGGCTGGACAGCATGATCAACGACCTGCTGGTGATGTCGCGTAATCAACAGAAAAACGCGCTGGTCAGCGAAACGATGAAAGCCAATCATTTGTGGGGAGACGTGCTGGATAACGCCGCCTTCGAAGCCGAGCAGATGGGCAAATCGTTAACGGTGAACTTCCCGCCGGGGCCGTGGCCGTTATACGGCAACCCTAGCACCCTGGAAAGCGCGCTGGAGAACATTGTCCGTAACGCCCTGCGCTATTCACACACGAAGATTGAAGTCGGCTTCGCGGTGGATAAAGACGGCATTACGATAACGGTTGATGACGATGGCCCGGGCGTTAGCCCTGAAGACCGCGAACAGATCTTCCGCCCGTTTTATCGTACCGATGAAGCGCGCGATCGGGAGTCCGGCGGAACAGGGTTGGGGCTGGCCATCGTTGAGACCGCGATCCAGCAGCATCGCGGTTGGGTGAAAGCCGAAGACAGTCCGCTGGGCGGCTTACGGCTGGTGATCTGGCTGCCGTTGTATAAGCGTTCTTAAGTCTCGCTGTGGTGCCGGATGGCGGCGTGAACGCCTTATCCGGCCTACGGAAACCGCACGCTGTAGGCCCGATAAGCGCAGCACCATCGGGCATTACGCCGGATGGCGGCGTGAATGCCTTATCCGGCCTACGGGAAACCGCACGTTGTAGGCCCGATAAGCGCAGCGCCATCGGGCGTTACGCCGGATGGCGGCGTAAACGCCTTATCCGGCCTACGGAAACCGCACGCTGTAGGCCCGATAAGCGCAGCGCCATCGGGCATTACATCATCCACGTAAACGTCGTGACTGATCTTCAATTTTGCCGCTCAAACGGCGCTTCTGCATCGTTCTGGTCCAGCTTTTCGATAACCCCGCCGCCGACAGCAAACGATGATACTGGCCGTCGTCAAACGGCATATGCCAGGCTATCGCAATCGCCTCCTGTACGCTCACATCGCTGACGCGCGACGCCAGAATTAACGGCGCATCCGCCGATACCTGCCCCGGCGCGATAACGCTGTACAGCCAGCCGGTTTTCCCGGCGTTCTGCATCTGCGTCGCCATATCGCTAATGCCGAAATGGAAGTTGAGCTTAAAGCACGGCGAACGTGGCTGAGTCACCTGAATCAGCGCCTCTCCCCACTGAAAAATATCGCCGATAAAAACATTTTGCTCGGTCAGACCGTCGGTCGAAAGGTTTTCGCCAAACGCGGGCGCGACAAACAGATCCGCCTGCGCCGGGAATTGACGCGCCCAGTGCAGATAGTGTTCACGGGGATAATGGCACAGCGCGCGATCGGGCCCGCCGTGAATTTTCGTCTCTGCCTGCTCATCACCGGCAAGGCCCAGATCGTTAAGCATCAGCTCGCCATCAACCTGGATTTTCGCAATGGCGCTGGGACGACTTCCCGCATAGTCCCGAATTTTGCCCGTAAACACCTCGACCGGATATCGCATCAGCTTCCCTCTCCCGACAAATAATCCTCATTAGAGCATATTTATTTTGTCTCAGCCGCTCAAAATGAGAGCCGGGTTCACATGATGCGCCAGCAGACGTGCTATCAATTAAAGTGATTTTGAAACGCCATTTCATAATAAGGAGTCAACAACGTGACAGTACAATCGCAGTTTGCTGGCGTCTGGTGTCCTTCCATTACGCCGATGGACAATGACGGAAAAGTCGATCTCAACGGCCTGAGCCAGCATCTCAAACGCCTTACCGAGGCCAACATTGATGTTATTTTGCTGATGGGCAGCATTGGCGAATTTGCGTCTTTCACGCTGGAAGAGCGGCTGATGCTGATCCGCGAGGCCCGCGCGATGAGTTCGCTGAAGATGGTTGCCAATGTCTCCTCCACCTGCACCGGCGACATCTTGCTTATGGCGCAGGAAGCGTACCGCGTCGGGTACGATGCGGTGATGATTCTGCCACCGTATTACTACGGGCAGACGTCGAAGCAGCTTCTGAGCTACTTCCGCCAGCTTGGCAACGCCCTGAGCGGCAAATGGTTCGCCTACAATTTCCCGGCACGCACCGGCTGCGATTTAACGCCGGATCTGGTGGCGACCCTTGCCGCCGAATTCCCGAATTTTGCCGGGATTAAAGATACCGTCGACTGCCAGTCCCATACCCGCAGCATGATTCAGACCACCCGCGCGGTACGCGACGATTTTGCCGTGCTCTCCGGCTATGACGAGTATTACATTCCCAACCTGCTGGCAGGCGGCGCAGGCATTATTTCCGGCTTAAACAACGTGATGCCGGAGCTGTTTGTCAGCGCGCGGGAGGCGTTTAAGCAGGGTGATTTGCAAACGTTGCGCGATATCCAGGAGAAAATCGGCACGTTTATGTCCATTTACGCGATTGGCGAGGATTTTGTAACCACGATTAAAACCGTGGTATCGCGTAAGTTCGGCTATTGTACCGGCGTGTCGCGTAATGCGGGAGGAGAACTGAACGAGCACGAGCGTCGCACAATTGATGAGGTGTTTGGCCGTTAATTCTGACCGGAAGCGCCGGATGAGGCATAAGCCGTCATCCGGCAAAACGGGTTTATTTCACCGTACCGCGAATATCGATTTCCGCCGCTCTGGCCTTCACCTTCCGCGACCAGACTGAGGTAATGATCGGCACCAGAATCGAAGTCACGATAACCGATGTGGCAACCAGCGAGGTCGCGGCGGGCGCCATCGGTTTAAACGCCGGAACCATCTCTGCGATCAGCACGGGCGTGGCTACTGCGGCGCCCGCAGAACTTGAGGCGGCAATACCTGCCGTACCGTCACCGCCGCCGATAAACTTGTCAGCGATGATTAACGGGATGCCGGTGATAATAATGACCGCCACACCCAGTAGAATCCCCAGCACGCCCGTCTGTGCAATCACGCTCAAATCAATGGTGTTGCCCAGCGCGAAGGCGAAGAACGGGATCAGCGTCTGTACCGCTTTGCTGAAGAATTCCCGCAGTTCCGGGTCGAGATTCCCCAGCGCGAAACCAATCAGGAACGGCAATACCGCCCCCACAAATACATGCGGTTCAAACGAGGCAATCCCGGCGGTTCCCAGAATAACCATCGTCATCAGCGGCCCTGACTCCAGCGACATCAGGACAAATGCCCCGGCCTCTTCTTTGGTGCCGTACTGCTGCATGATGGAGGCATACAGCCCGCCGTTGGTCATGTCCATAGAGGCCACCAGCGCCAGCGTCGACAGCCCGGCGAAGAAGCCCGCTTCCACCCCATGTTCCGGGATAACGCGTGACGCAATAGCGGCCACCACCCAGGCAACCGCAATTTTGGTCACCACCAGCGTCCCGGATTTACGCAGCACGGTGCCTGTGGCGCTCAGTTTGATCGACGCGCCCATACAAAAGAACCAGACCGCCAGAATCGGCACCGTACCGGTGATCATACCGTTTGTGAATGAGCCGAAGTATTTCCCTGCGCCGGGCGCGAAGGTGTGGCATAGCGCGCCGAGGAACAACGGAACGAGCATCATGCCACCCGGGACTTTTTCTATCGTGCGTTTAATCTGCATTTCCTTCACCTGTAGACATAAAAACGGGCAATTTTTATGGGCGAATGCGCCTTACTTTGAGGCACACCCGCGTTGATGAAGAAACGATAGACATTCATTCGAACAATAAAAGTGATCCCAACCACATAACAAAACTATGTTTCATTTTTTATGGATTGATGTTTTTAATTTGACGTAAGTCACACCAGGCAAGCCCAAAAGCGCCTAAAAGAAAGCCCCCGCAGGTTATGCCTGCGGGGGCTGAATTCAATGCCGGATGGCGGCTAATGCCTTATCCGGCCTACAAATTGTAACTCTGTGCCGGATGGCGGCTAACGCCTTATCCGGCCTACAAATCGACAAATCCTCTTCGTAGGCCTGATAAGCGCAGCGCCATCAGGCAAAAAGACTTATTTTTTCGCCGCGAAACGCGCAGCAGCTTCGTCCCAGTTCACCACGTTCCAGAACTCTTTGATGTAGTCCGGGCGACGGTTCTGGAATTTCAGGTAGTAAGCGTGTTCCCATACGTCCAGACCCAGGATTGGGAAACCGGAAACGCCGGAAATGGCCTCGCCCATCAGCGGGGAGTCCTGGTTAGCGGTAGAGACAACCGCCAGTTTGTCGCCCTGCAACACCAGCCAGGCCCAACCGGAACCGAAACGCGTTGCCGCCGCTTTTTCAAACTCCGCTTTGAAGTTATCAACGGAACCGAAATCACGTTCGATAGCCGCTTTCAGGTCGCCCTGCAAAGCAGTGCCTTTTTTCAGGCCTTTCCAGAACAGGCTGTGGTTAGCGTGGCCGCCCGCGTTGTTGCGCAGTACGGTTTTTTTGTCCGCCGGAAGCTGATCCAGTTTGGTGATCAGTTCTTCAACCGGCAGGTTCGCGAATTCAGGCAGGTTTTCCAGCGCCGCGTTAGCGTTGTTGACATAAGTTTGATGGTGTTTGGTATGGTGGATTTCCATCGTCTGCTTATCGAAGTGCGGTTCCAGCGCATCATAAGCGTACGGCAGGGATGGCAGTGTATAACTCATAATCATCTCCATTATTGTCGAGCGGCTGAAGTGTTAATGCCGCGTAAGCAGTTGGTTCATTATAGTTAATTAAATGATATTGAAAATGCTTATCAATGCCGTAGTTTTAATAAGGATATAACTTTTCATTATGTTCTTGAATATGTGAGCCAAATCACCCGTATAACGTGCTGGTTGCCAGGAAGGAAGAAATGTCGGCAATCCTCAAAAGGTTAATCAACTGCGCAATTTTTACACTCATCAGGTCGGGAGGGTCACACCGGCAATAAAAACGATGAGGATTAAGTCATGAGTAACGCGATTACGATGGGTATCTTTTGGCATTTGATAGGTGCGGCCAGTGCAGCCTGTTTTTATGCCCCGTTCAAACAAGTTAAACAATGGTCCTGGGAAACCATGTGGTCAATCGGTGGGATTGTCTCCTGGCTTATCCTGCCCTGGACCATCAGCGCCCTGCTGCTCCCGGATTTCTGGGCCTATTACAGTTCCTTCAACCTATCCACCCTGTTGCCCGTATTTCTGTTCGGCGCAATGTGGGGCATCGGTAATATTAACTACGGCCTGACCATGCGCTATCTCGGCATGTCGATGGGGATCGGCATCGCGATTGGTATTACGCTGATCGTCGGCACCCTGATGACCCCCATCATCAATGGAAACTTTGATGTGCTGATCAATACCGAAGGCGGACGAATGACGCTGCTGGGCGTCCTGGTGGCGCTGATCGGCGTTGGCATCGTCACCCGCGCCGGGCAGTTAAAAGAGCGCAAAATGGGGATCACCGCCGAGGAGTTCAACCTGAAAAAAGGTCTGCTGCTGGCGGTGATGTGCGGTATTTTCTCCGCCGGGATGTCCTTTGCGATGAACGCCGCCAAACCGATGCATGAAGCCGCTGCCGCGCTCGGCGTCGATCCGCTGTATGTCGCTCTGCCAAGCTACGTGGTCATCATGGGCGGCGGCGCGCTGATCAACCTGGGTTTCTGTTTCGTTCGTCTGGCAAAAGTGAAAAACTTGTCGATAAAAGCCGACTTCTCGCTGGCAAAATCGATGATCATCACCAATATCCTGCTGTCAGCGCTGGGTGGCCTGATGTGGTATTTGCAGTTCTTTTTCTACGCCTGGGGCCACGCTCGCATTCCGCCGCAGTATGACTACATCAGCTGGATGCTGCACATGAGCTTCTACGTGCTGTGCGGTGGGATTGTGGGTCTGGTGCTGAAAGAGTGGAAAAACGCGGGTCGTCGTCCTGTCAGCGTTCTCAGTCTGGGTTGCGTGGTCATTATTATCGCCGCCAACATCGTCGGCATGGGAATGGCAAGCTAATCGTTTTGCGTACTGTGATGACGCCACTGGCTGGGCGTCATCCCGGTTTCCCGCGTAAACACCACCGAAAAGTAGTTACTGTCCTCAAAGCCGCACTGCATTGAAATCTCACTGATCATCAGGCGGCTGTGCTGAAGCAAATACTGTGCATGGCAGATGCGGATCTGGCGAAGATACTGGTTGATAGTCATCCCGGTCTGTGAGCGAAACTGCTGTCGCAGCACCCGCTCGCTGCACTGCTCCTGGTCGCAAAACGCATCCAGCGCAAAGGGGCGCTCCAGGCTGCCGGCCAGTGCGGTAATCAATTTATCCAGCAACGTTTCGCTCGCTCTGGTCGGGAGATCATCGGTGGCATAGCGGTGTCTTTTCAGCGTCATCACCAGCTGACCAAATAGCAGTTCCGCCATCTCATTCGCCAGCGGATCGCCCTGATTGCTCTCATGTTCAAGCTGGCTGATAACCTGCCGCGCCTGATTCATCCCCACGCTGCCCAGCCGCCAGTGCGGGCTCCGTTCACTGCCGTTAAAGCCCGGAATGGCGCTTTCCCAGCCAAGATTCAGGGTCAACCGCTCCGGGCAGTAAATAATATTCTGCAAAACCAAATCGTTAACGGAGGTGTAGGAGTGTCTGTCCTCGGCGCGAATATAAAACAGATCGCCACGCGTGATGCGGTAAGGGCGATCGTTGAGCACATGCAAACCGTTGCCGCGCCAGACCAACACCAGTTCACAAAACTCGTGTGTATGTTCCGCGAACACATTTTGCGGATAGCGATCGGCAACCGCGACAGCCTGGCCGTCATTCGCAAAAAAGTCTTTTTTCAGAAGGACTAACTGATTTGCCACCGCAGCACCTCACGTTGAATGCTTGCCGGATGGCGCTACGCTTATCTGGCCTACAGATCGCCGCCGTAGGCCGGATAAGGTGAAGCCGCCATCCGGCATTGAAGGGGACGATTATCAGCAAATTGGCGACAAAAAACGGTGATAGCTTTCGCGTTACTGTAGCAATGCGTCCCGCCCCTGGCGAATATCCCTGGGCGACCAGTCAAATTCCCGGCGAAACAGCGTCGAAAAATGGTTACTGTCGCCAAAACCGCAGCGATACGCGATATCTGTGACGCTTTCATCACTGTGACGCAGCAGATGGCGAGCCTTGATAAGCCGCAGACGGTTAAGATAGCGCTGCGGCGTCAGGCCGGTCTGTTGTTTGAGCTGACGGTGCAGCGTGCGCAGCGAGAGCGAAAACTTGTCGGCTATCGACTCCCAGCACACCTCTTCAGCAAAATGATCCTCCAGCCAGGCCAGCAACTGATTCAGCCGCGCATCGTTATTGGCTGCCCCTTCCATCAGGCTGCTTTTACGCAGCAGCACCAGCAACTGCATAAACAGAATTTCACGGTTGGCGACCGCAGGCGTGTCCATCTCGTCTCCGGCGTTTTCCATCTGCGCCACCAGTTGCCGCACCTGCTGCAACGCGCTCTGATTCACGCGCCAGTGTGACGGGTACTGCCCATCCTGTTCCTGCGGCAAGAGCTGGTTCAGCCCTGCCAGAAACTGAAACGCGTCCGGCGAGCGATAGAGCACATTCGTCAGACACAGGTTGTCGGTGTGTTCATACAGATGTCTGTCATGATCGCGAACAAAGCAGACCGTACCGCCGCTAATGGTGTAGGGCTGCCCATTGAACACATGAATGCCGGTGCCATGTTCAACAATCACAATCTCGTGAAAATCATGATGATGTTCAGGAAAAGCGGACTGAGGAAGCCGGGGTTCAATGGCCACGGGCGCTTTACCTGACGGAAAAAAATCCACGCTATGCAGTACGGTCATGATGGCTTCCTGATATGAGAAACATGTCAGAAATAGTAATTAAGGGTTACTACCCTCACCTTAAATTTTTAACGCCAAAGCGCGCAAACCCGGTCGTTTTTTCAAGAAAGGACGGGAAAGATCAGGAAATGCGGACGCCGTCACATCCGGCCAATTCACGCTGATAAACGGAAATTGTGAACGCTATCACGTTCACCTTTGCCTCCTTGCCAGCGGCCAATTTAACCTGTCAGTAACAGGAAGGTACGCCTTCCTGGGGGTTCTTAGACTGAGTGCAATGAAACTCAGAAGGACTTCACCATGACTTTTCGCCATTGTGTCGCTGTCGATCTCGGGGCATCCAGCGGGCGCGTAATGCTGGCGCGTTACGACAGTGAACAACACGCCCTGACGCTGCGTGAAATCCACCGCTTCGCGAACTGTTTGCAAAAAACAGACGGGTTCGACGCCTGGGATATCGACAGCCTGGAAAATGAAATTCGCCTTGGACTGGAGAAAGTCTGCGATGAAGGTATCCGTATTGACAGCATCGGCATTGATACCTGGGGCGTGGACTATGTGCTGCTCGACAAGCACGGCCAGCGCATCGGTCTGCCCGTATCTTATCGCGACAACCGTACCACGGGGGTGATGCAGCAGGCGCTGGCGCAGCTCGGCAAGCATGATATCTATCGCCGCAGCGGCATTCAGTTTCTGCCGTTCAATACGCTGTATCAGCTCCGCGCGCTGGTTGAACAACAGCCTGAACTTATCCCGCAGGTGGCGCATGCCCTGCTGATCCCCGACTATTTCAGTTTCCGCCTGACGGGCGAAATGAACTGGGAATACACCAACGCCACCACCACGCAGCTCGTCAATATCAACAGCGATGACTGGGACGATACCCTGCTGGACTGGACCGGCGCCAACAAAGCCTGGTTTGGCAGGCCCACCCATCCGGGCAACGTGATCGGCTACTGGATCTGCCCACAGAAAAATCAGATTCCGGTGGTCGCCGTCGCCAGTCACGACACCGCCAGCGCGGTGATCGCCTCTCCGCTGGCCGATAAAAACAGCGCTTATCTCTCTTCCGGCACCTGGTCGTTGATGGGCTTCGAGAGCAGAACACCCTACACCGATGACGCGGCGCTGGCGGCGAACATCACCAATGAAGGCGGCGCAGAAGGCCGCTACCGGGTGCTGAAAAACATCATGGGGCTCTGGCTGCTTCAGCGCGTACTGAAAGAGCGCCAGATTACCGACCTGCCCGCGCTGATCGCCGAGACCCAGTCGCTTCCGGCCTGCCGTTTCCTGATAAACCCGAATGACGATCGCTTTATCAACCCCGCCAATATGAGCGCAGAGATCCAGGCGGCCTGCCGTGAATCCGGCCAGCCGGAACCCACCCGTAACGCCGAACTGGCACGCTGCATTTTCGACAGTCTGGCGCTGCTGTATGCCGATGTGTTGCAGGAGCTGGCGAACCTGCGTGGTGAAGCCTTTAGCCAGCTGCACATCGTCGGCGGAGGTTGCCAGAACGCCCTGCTGAACCAGCTGTGCGCTGATGCCTGCGGCATTCGCGTGATGGCCGGGCCGATTGAGGCTTCCACCCTCGGCAATATCGGCATCCAGCTCATGACGCTGGACGAACTGAACAACGTTGACGACTTCCGTCAGGTGGTAAGAACCAACTACGACCTGACGACCTTTACCCCAAATCCTGACAGTGAAATTGCCCGCCACGTTGCGCAGTTTCAATCAAAACGACAGACAAAGGAGCTTTGCGCATGACCACTCAACTTGAACAAGCCTGGGAACTGGCGAAACAACGTTTTGCTGCGGTAGGTATTGATGTCGAGGAGGCGTTACGCCAGCTCGATCGTCTGCCGGTATCGATGCACTGCTGGCAGGGCGATGACGTCGCCGGATTCGAAAACCCGGAAGGATCGCTCACCGGCGGTATTCAGGCCACCGGTAACTATCCCGGTAAAGCGCGCAGCGCCAGCGAGCTGCGCGCCGACCTGGAACAGGCGCTAAGCCTGATCCCGGGGCCAAAACGCCTGAACTTACACGCAATCTATCTGGAGTCTGACACGCCGGTGTCCCGCGACCAGATCAAACCGGAGCACTTCAAAAACTGGGTGGAATGGGCAAAAGCGAACCAGTTAGGGCTGGACTTCAACCCCTCCTGCTTTTCTCACCCACTGAGCGCTGACGGCTTTACCCTGGCGCACGCGGACGACAACATTCGCCAGTTCTGGATTGACCACTGCAAGGCCAGCCGCCGCGTATCCGCGTACTTCGGTGAGCAACTGGGCACGCCGTCGGTGATGAACATCTGGATCCCGGATGGCATGAAAGACATCACCGTTGACCGCTTAGCGCCGCGCCAACGCCTGCTGGAGGCGCTGGACGAGGTGATCAGCGAAAAACTGAATCCGGCGCATCACATCGACGCCGTGGAAAGCAAACTGTTCGGTATTGGCGCGGAAAGCTATACCGTTGGCTCCAACGAGTTCTACATGGGCTACGCCACCAGCCGCCAGACCGCGCTGTGCCTCGACGCGGGCCACTTCCATCCGACCGAAGTGATTTCCGACAAGATTTCCGCCGCCATGCTGTATGTGCCGCGCCTGCTGCTGCACGTCAGCCGCCCGGTGCGCTGGGACAGCGATCACGTCGTGCTGCTGGATGATGAAACCCAGGCAATTGCCAGCGAAATCGTGCGTCATAACCTGTTTGACCGCGTGCATATCGGCCTCGATTTCTTCGATGCCTCCATCAACCGTATCGCCGCGTGGGTTATCGGCACGCGCAATATGAAGAAAGCGCTGCTGCGCGCGCTGCTGGAACCAACCGGGCAACTGCGTCAGTTAGAAGCCAGCGGCGATTACACCGCCCGCCTGGCGCTGCTGGAAGAGCAGAAATCCCTGCCGTGGCAAGCCGTCTGGGAAATGTATTGCCAGCGTCACGACACGCCAGCCGGCAGCCAGTGGCTGGAAAGCGTCCGTGCCTATGAAAAAGAGATTCTGAGCAAACGTAGCTAACCGCGACGCCTGACTTGTAGGCCGGATAAGACGTTCCGCGTCGCCATCCGGCAATAAATGAAACACGATTGCCGGATGGCGCTGCGCTTATCCGGCCTACGTAAGACCCGATAACGTTCGGGCAATAAATGGGAACACCGAACATGCAGAACATTACCCACTCCTGGTTTGTCCAGGGAATGATCAAAGCCACCTCCGACGCCTGGCTGAAGGGCTGGGACGAACGCAACGGCGGCAACCTTACGCTGCGTCTGGATGAGGCGGATATCGCGCCGTTTACCGACGATTTCCACCAGGAGCCGCGCTATATCGCGCTGAGTCAGCCAATGCCACTGCTGGCGAACACGCCGTTTATCGTCACCGGCTCCGGCAAATTCTTCCGCAACGTACAGCTCGATCCGGCAGCGAATTTAGGCGTGGTGAAAGTGGACAGCGACGGCGCGGGCTACCACATTCTGTGGGGGCTGAATCATGAGGCGGTTCCAACCTCCGAGCTGCCGGCTCACTTCCTCTCCCACTGCGAGCGCATTAACGCCACCGACGGCAAAGACCGCGTGATTATGCATTGCCACGCCACCAACCTGATCGCGCTGACCTACGTGCTGGAAAACAACACGCCGCTTTTCACCCGCAAACTGTGGGAAGGCAGCACCGAGTGCCTGGTGGTGTTCCCGGACGGCGTCGGCATTCTGCCGTGGATGGTGCCGGGCACTGATGAGATCGGTCAGGCCACCGCGCAGGAAATGCAGAAGCATTCGCTGGTGCTGTGGCCCTTCCACGGCGTGTTCGGCAGCGGCCCGACGCTGGATGAAACATTCGGCCTGATCGATACCGCCGAGAAGTCTGCGGAGGTGCTGGTCAAAATCTATTCGATGGGCGGTATGAAGCAAACCATCACGCGTGAAGAACTGGTAGCGCTTGGCAAACGCTTTGGCGTGACTCCGCTTGCCAGTGCATTAGCGTTGTACTGATTCTTCCCGCAATCCAATGCCGTAGGCCCGATAAGCGCAGCGTCATCGGGCAATAGGGTAACGCGTCAATCTTAAGGAGAATATTCATGAGCTTCATGTTGGCACTTCCCAAAATTAGCCTGCATGGCGCAGGCGCAATCGGCGATATGGTTAACCTCGTCGCGAATAAGCAATGGGGTAAAGCGCTGGTCGTCACTGACGGGCAACTGGTAAAACTGGGCCTGCTGGACAGCCTGTTTGCCGCGCTTGACGCGCATCAGATGTCGTACCACCTTTTCGACGAGGTTTTCCCGAACCCCACTGAAGAACTGGTGCAAAAAGGGTATGCGGCATATCAGGACGCGCAGTGTGATTACATCATCGCCTTCGGCGGCGGCAGCCCGATCGATACCGCCAAAGCGGTCAAAATTCTGACGGCGAACCCTGGCCCCTCTACCGCCTATTCTGGCGTCGGCAAAGTCAAAAACGCGGGCATTCCGCTGGTGGCGATTAATACCACCGCCGGTACGGCAGCGGAAATGACCAGCAATGCCGTCATTATCGACTCCGCGCGCCAGGTCAAAGAGGTCATCATCGACCCGAATATCATCCCTGATATCGCGGTGGACGACGCCAGCGTTATGCTGGACATCCCGCCATCCGTCACTGCCGCCACCGGTATGGATGCGCTGACCCACGCCATTGAGGCCTATGTCTCGGTTGGCGCGCATCCGCTTACCGACGCCAACGCGCTGGAAGCCATTCGGCTGATTAACCTGTGGCTGCCGAAAGCGGTTGATGACGGCCACAACCTCGAAGCGCGTGAGCAGATGGCGTTTGGCCAGTATCTGGCGGGTATGGCGTTCAACAGCGCTGGCCTTGGTCTGGTACACGCGCTGGCGCATCAGCCAGGCGCCACGCACAACCTGCCGCACGGCGTCTGTAACGCCATCCTGCTGCCGATCATTGAGAACTTTAACCGCCCGAACGCGGTCACGCGTTTTGCCCGCGTCGCCCAGGCGATGGGCGTCGATACTCAAGGTATGAGCATTGAGGCGGCGAGTATGGAAGCGATCAATGCAATCCGCGCATTGAGCAAATGCGTCGGCATTCCTGAAGGTTTCAGCACACTGGGCGTCACGAAAGACGATATTGAAGGCTGGCTGGACAAAGCGCTGGCAGATCCGTGTGCGCCGTGCAATCCACGCACCGCCAGCCGCGATGACGTCCGCGAGTTGTATCTGGAGGCGCTATGATCCGCAAAGCGTTTGTGATGCAGGTGAATGCCGACGCACGCGAGGAGTATCAGCGTCGCCATAATCCCATCTGGCCGGAGCTGGAAAGCGTATTGAAAGCGCATGGCGCGCATCACTATGCGATTTACCTCGATAAAGAACGCAACCTGTTGTTCGCGACCGTCGAGATTGAATCGGAAGAGCGCTGGAATGCCATCGCCAGTACCGACGTGTGCCAGCGTTGGTGGAAGCATATGCGCGACGTGATGCCTGCCAACCCGGATAACAGCCCGGTGAGCGCAGAACTGAAAGAAGTGTTTTACCTGGCGTAGGCGGTCTGAAGCCGGATGACTCAACGCCGGATGGCGGCGCTAACGCGTCTTATCCGGCTTACAGGTAGCAAACGGCACGAAATTGTAGGCCGGATAAGCGTCAGCGCCATCCGGCATCATAAACCTCATCGCGCGGAATTAATTTTGCTCGGCCACCAAGATCGCCTGCGTATCCGCTTCCAGCGCTTTAAAGATGTGCTCCTGATCGGCGGGATAACAAATATAATCGCCCTCACCTAACTCTTCCGGCGCCTCTGTCAGCCCGACAAGCGCTTTCCCCTGCGTCACAATAATATGCTCCACCGATCCCGGCGGATGTGGATGTGAAATACGATCCGCCCCCGGCTGCGTCAGCAGCAGGTAGATATCGCGCCGCGCCCCTGGCGGACAGGCAGCCAGTAAAATAGCCTGATAGTGGGCCTGTTCTGCCACCACTTTTGTCCCTTCTCCGCGACGAATCACCTGCGTTTTTTGCGCCTGCGGCTCCAGCAGACGTGCAAAGGGAATATCCAGGGCCACGCAAAGCGCCCAGAGCGTTTCCAGGCTAGGATTTCCATTGCCCGCTTCCAGTTGCGACAGGGTAGATTTCGCAATCCCCGCACGCCGGGCGATTTCCGCCAGCGACAGGCCGGTACGTTGACGTTCGCGCACCAGGCTTTTCGCGATCACGCTAATGGGCTGTGTCATTCACGACTCCGCGTTCTTTATATCGAACGAATCGTTCGACTTGTAAATCAATTCTGTTGCGTTCATTATAATGGAAATTCGTTCGATATGGCTAAAATAGTATGAAACATCACCTCTCATGTCTCAGCGGAGACACGATAAAAGCGATATTTTTAGTGTGCCTGGCCGTTGGCGTCGTCGGGATGTCCTACGGATCGCTGGCGATGGCCTACGGCTTCCCGATTTGGGTGCCGTTTGTACTCTCCATTTTTGTCCTGGCGGGGGCGTCCGAATTTATGTTTATCGGCATTGTCGCCAGCGGCGGGAACCCGCTGGCCGCCGCCGCTGCCGGTTTGCTGGTGAATGCCCGCCACATTCCATTCGGCGTAACGGTACGTGAACTGGTAGGCACCCGCGCCGCCAGCTTTCTGGGCTGCCATATCATGAATGATGAAAGCGTCGTCTTTGGTCTGTCGCAAAAAACACGGCAACAGCGCAAAGCCGCCTACTGGCTGTGTGGCGCGGGCGTCGCAATTTTTTGGCCGCTGGGCGCACTGCTTGGCGCGATGGTCGGCAAACTGCTCCCGGCACCGGAAACCATCGGTCTGGACGCGGTATTTCCCGTCATTTTATTGGCGTTAGTGATCCCGGCGTTCAGGAATCGCACCACGCTAATCCGCGCCTGTAGCGGCGCCGGGCTGTCGCTTGCCGCTGTCCCCTTCGCACCGGTCGGGTTGCCGGTACTGCTCTCTCTGCTTGGCTTACTGACGAGGAAAAAATAATGGGCAACATGACGCTGTTTATCGTCGGTATTGCTGTGTTATCGGCAGGCACCTATCTGATGCGTCTTGGCGGAGCAAAGCTCGGCAACCGGCTGGCGCTCTCCGAACGTTCTCAGGCGCTATTGTCGGATGCGGCAACGGTATTGCTGTTTTCAGTGGCGCTGGCAACCACGTTTTATGAAGGCGAACATTTTGCCGGAATGGCGCGGGTACTGGGCGTCGCGTTCGCTGTTTTCCTGGCGTGGCGCAAAATGCCGCTGATTGTGGTGATTATCGCTGCGGCGGTGGTGACAGCGCTGCTAAGGCTGGCGGGTATGCACTAAATATGAGGCATTTATCGGAATAGTAAAACAGTAAACGCAGAAACGAAAAAAGCGCCCTGAAGGCGCTCTTTCGACAGTTTTGAATCACTTATTTCAGCAGTTCAGCGGTCATATGCACGCGGTTACCGGAGTATGCGGAAGTGATTTTGTAATCACTGGCGCCAGCCTGCTGAGCCTGAGCGGCGATTTTTGCTTCTACGCTTTCCAGAGTAGAGCCCGTCGCGGTAACAGACTGAGCGGCGAAAGAACCGAAAGAAGTAGCGAGAGCGATAACTGCGACAAAAGTTTTGATGCTTTTCATGATATAAACCCTTTAACTTAGTTGTTTGAATAAGGCACCGTGCCTTGATGTGATAAATAATAGGCCGGTATTCGAACAACTAAAAGCGGAAGGATTTGCTATTCTTTTTCAAATTTACTGAATAAAACTCAACCTGTCATCAAACGCCGTGGATGCGTATAAATTGTCGCCTTGCCCGGCTTGCAAAAGCCCACCAGCGTCAGGTTACAGCGCTCAGCCACGTCAACCGCTAACGTGGTGGCAGCGGAGACGGCAAACAGGATTTCAACGCCGCACATCGCCGATTTCTGCACCATTTCATAGCTGGCGCGACTGGAGACCAGCACCGCGCCCTGCTGCCAGATTTCGCCTTCCGTCGCCCGGCGCCCCAGCAGTTTATCCAGCGCGACATGGCGACCGACATCTTCATGCCCGCCCGCTAATTCACCGGACGGCATCGCCCACGCCGCCGCGTGAGTACAGCCGGTAAGCTGACCGACCGGTTGAAAATCAGACAGATGCTTCAACGCGCGATCAAGATTCGCCAGGTTAAAGGTTTGGGTAAACGGGAGCGGCGTAATGGGTTTGCCGATGTCATTCAGCTGCTCCACGCCGCAAACGCCGCAGCCGGTACGCCCGGCCAGGGCGCGACGACGTTCTTTCAGCCCCATAAAGCGGCGGCTGGAAAGCTCAATCTGCACTTCAAGGCCGTTGCAGGAAGGAACGACGTCCATGCCATAAATATCCTGCGGACATTCAATAATGCCTTCCGACAGTGAAAAACCGATCGCGAATTGTTCCAGATCTTTCGGCGTGGTCATCATCACCACATGGGAAATGCCGTTATAGACCAGCGCGACAGGAACTTCCGTCGCCAGCATATCCGGTTTTGATTGCGTCAGGCACCCGCGCGTCCAAACGGCATGAGAAACAGCGCCCTCCGGGGATGAATTTTGATGGTCAGACAAAGCAGCTTCCTGGTATGGACTCACGATAAGAGAGATTGCGTTCAGGCAGGATGAGAGAGCCTTTGCGCATTTAACTGCGGTTATTGTCCTCCATTATTTTTGTGAGGTCAAAACCGGGGCAAAACCGCCCCGGTCGGCAGGATGAGAACGCTAGTTAGCCGCGAGAGCGTCAAACGACACGGTGTAGGTTTCTTCCAGATCCTGCGTATTGCTGGTCTGGAAAGCTTTATCGGCAAGATAAGTGGTGATCATCAGTGTTGCAACCCACTGTTTTCCTGCCACTTCCTGGCCGTTTACCGCAGCAGCGGACATATCCGGCAACAGCGTCATTTCCGCAGCGCCGCCCGATACCTGCGCCGCGCCCCGGGGAACCGAAGCCAACTGAACGGGAGCGTTATCGACTCTGGCATTTTTCATTTTAATCGACATCGCGCCGTTGTCAGAAAACTGCCAGGCCTGCCCCTGCCGGGCGGGGCCATCCACAAAGAGCCGAATTTTATGTTCATCAGTACAGATGACGGAGACCTGTAACTCCCGGGTGACGGAGGCATAACCGTGATACATATTCCCGGCGTATTCGGTGCTCCCCTCCCTCATATCCTCCCTGCGGAACCGCCCATAGTCGACCTGTTTTGTCGAAGATAAAATCTGACAGTCGCCTTCTTCCGCCAGCGCGGATGGCGCATTCCCACACAAGAAACCCGCCAGTAATACAGGCATAAAAACGCTAAGGTGTTTCATGGAGCCAGCTCCCTGTTTCATTAGAGACATTTCCCTTTTATCTCCTCGTAGAATTTCTGCGGATCGGCTTCCGGCAGGGTGTAGTTCAGTTTGCATCGTCCACCGTCCACCTTCGCATACAGCTGATGGCTTGCTGAGATATCATTCAGGAAGATCAAACCGTCCTCTGGCGCGGAAGTGATGTATTCCCCGGCGTCGTTAACAATGGAGACGCCTTTCGGCAACGGAGTACCGTCTGCGCGCATAACAGAGAGCAGCACGCGCCGCTGACTCAGCGTGGTGAATTGCCATTTCGCGACCGCCCCGTGCGATGCTTTAATCGCCGTCCGGCCATTATTGACGTCAAGATTGCCCGGAAGACTTTGGGTATTGAGTTCCAGCGTACTTTCATGGAACGGCGTCAATGACGGGACAACGGCCTGACCCCATTTATCGGTCCAGACGGGCCCGCGCGACGTCACGATTTCGATACCGGCAACAGGCTTGTCCAGTTGGGTAATGGCATACGTGTCCGCGACCGGATACGGTGAGAAGGTCACGCCATCGTCATGCGCCACAATGCCGCCACTCAATGCGGCAGAGTAGTTCGTATTGCTGTCGTTATCGCCGCCAGCCGCCACGGACAGCGTGGTATAGTGAAGATTGCTGTTGAGCGAGCTATCCCAGTCGGTAACACTTTCGTCCTGATCGCGAGACACGCCGACCGTGTATTGGTTGTCGTCATTCAGCGACCCCATCGCCCGCGTGCCATAAGAGCTTCTTCCTTCACTCTCGCGATACCACGAGTTCGTTGAAACACCGGTACGGCCTAACGGAACAGAAACGTTCACGTAGAACATATCGCGATCGCTCTCATCCCCACGACTGATATCCGATTCCCAGTTCACGCTGACGCTGAAATATTTATAGGTTTGCGACCAGGAAGAGATAATGCGGCGGCTATTATAGTCGCTGTCCCAGGCCTCATTACGGTAGTAGCCGAGCGAAAAACGCCCCAGAAGCGTATCCGACCAACTGACCGCGACGTTCGTATCGTATTTCGTTGGGGAGTAATCATCGTCGTCGCTATACAGTTCCTGCATTTCGCGATAGTCCGCCGTGCCGTAGCTGCCGCCCAGCGAAATCCCCATCCCCCAGGGCAAGGAATACCCAAGATCCAGCGTGGTTTTGTGCCCATCAGTCTGGCTACGGTTATCGATCGACCCAAGAAACCCGAGCGAGGCATATAAATTCTGTACGGGAACGGTATCCACATTGGCAGAGAAACCGTAATAGTGGTTATCCGCCATCACCATTCCGGCCATGAGATTCATACGATTATTCACTGACCAGCCATCAGACGCCGACACAATCCAGGGCTGCTCAAAATTCGTGTCCATATCTTCCGCACGCCCCACGGCCAGAGAAAAGCCCGGCGCCCTGCCGACATGGTTGCTACGAAACGTGCTCGCCGATACGGTAAAATGGCTCTCGCTTCCATCGGTCTCCGTCACCGTGACATTCAGGTCGGTGTTGAGGTTAGCAATGGGTACATCGGTTAAGGTAAAGGGGCCAGCGGGAACAAGCGTTGAATAGATGATCTGCCCGCCCTGGCGAATATCCACGCGCGCCTGAGAATATCTGGCGATCCCCGTCACCTCGACGCCACTCCCCTCGTTCGGCAGCAGGGTATTATCCGGCATGACTTGCACACCGTAGACCGATGGAATACTAAAGCGGCTGTTGGCAATGTTGATTTGCCCGCCCTGCACCATCACGCCATAGTCGGCGAAAGTGCGTTGCGCGTAGGTATAATACGAGTCGGTCTCTAATTCCTGGTCGCTGCCGTCGCTGACGAATTGTGTGCTGCGCACAATCCAGTCACCCGCATTAAAACCAAGTTCAAACGTTGACTGAAAGCGGTCTGAATTATCGCCGTCATATTTATAATGCGTGCCAAACATGGAGTAATTCAGCATTGCGGCATGACCACCGCGAACGTCCGCGACCTGTCGGTTATTATCTGGATCAATCGCTTCCTGCGGAACAACCAGCGACATTTCTTCTGTTTCAGGCGTAGCGCTAACGGTTGCCGTAGACCAGTATTGATGGATCAGCGGGCAGGTTTCTCTTTTTATTTTCGTGATGAGTCCTGCGCTTTCCAGAAATGCTTTATCAATACAGGGCTGCCCTTCCTCATTAAACTTAACCGACATGACACTGTGTTTTTTGCCATTAATAATAACGGTCACATTATGGACACCAGGAGTGAACCGGGACGCTAAGGAATAATAATCAGCAATCACAGGATCGAGACCATTAGATTCTAATGCATCAGTATCAAATACCGCTCTCGCCAACTCCATCGTTCCAGTAGAGGTCGGCATTATTTCCGCCCGTATACTGAAAGCGATTGCCGTCAGACAAAACACAATAATTCCTTTTTTAGCGGAACCGCGAATCATAACCACTCCATGTGTTTTACAATAAACTGAGATTAATTATTTTATTTCTGCGACAAAACTCTTCGCCTTATAGCCATAGCGCGTAGCAGGATACATTTCGATATTTTTATCCAGTGCGGATAATGTGGTCGAGGCATGGGCACTTATTGTTTCACCCGGCAGAATATAAGCCTTTGGTAAATCAGCGTGCGCACCTGATGGCAATAATTTTACTTTCTGCTCCAGACGGATAACATAAGGTGTTTTATTTTCCACGCTGAGTTTTCCGCCGCGCATATGCCACTGGAGATCTTTCCACGGCTCCATATTCACGTCTAAACCCGAAGGATGAATAATGACGGGAAGGTTTTGGCTAAAGACCACTTTAACTTTGTTTTTATCCCGTTGCGGGATAGTCGTAAAAATAACGCGCTTCAAATGCTCAACTTTTAACGGCTCCGCGCTATTTTTAAGAACGAATCGCACACGTTGCGTCTTACCGGCATCAACACGCGTAACGGGTTGCGTGACAATCAGGCCAGGCTGAGGATCGTCTGGAAGATTGACGATTTTGGTATACAAGAGCTGGGCATCAGCATCGGTGTTTTTAACATCCATACTGCCGCCTTGCTCTTCTTCATTAATCAGCAGCAGCGACGTGTCGGGCACCATCCCGGCAGCCAGACAGTTAAATGACGCCAATAAACAGGCGCAGATTAATGTTTTCTTGAAGGAAAGCATAATATTAGTCCATTAATATTCATAACTGCTCCCCATAGTAATATGGGGAGCATCTACGATACGTGCAGTGTAATTACAGGTATACCAGCTCTACGGTGGTTAAGCCGTCAAGCGTCGCTTCATCGGTAATTTGCAGATCGTCTGTCGGGTTGATAATCGCGGACACACCGACGTTAAAGTTGACTTTTGTTTGCGGTTCTGGCGCAGAAGCCGAGCTTTTACCAAAGCTGTAAACCTCGCTGTTATTATTTATGATCTGCATATAGCTGTTGCCTGCTTTTGTTCCCCAGGTAGTGCCGTCATTTGCTGAGAAATAGGCAACCAGGTTATCGCCATTGCCGTTAGTCAGCGTTCCTGAATCAATCTGAATACCCAGCGCATATGCCCCAATTTTCTGGCTACCGTACAGCCCCAGGCCAAAAAGATAATTAGCAGAAGAAATGAAATCAGTCGATGCGAAATTAATGGCATAACCGGTGGTCGGTGCAGAAGCGCTATGCATATCAGTAAAAGAAACGCCGACACGCGTATCTTCTTCACAGGTAATGGCGACTGGCACGGTTTTAATGTCAGGCAGCGCGGTTGGCGCAGTTGAATTTAATGACGCCACTTTGATGGTGCCAAAATCAGCGATACCGCCGCCGCTTGGGAATGACGGAATACAGGAAGCGGGAACAATTTTCCCTGATACTTTAATATCAACGCTCGGTGCCGCCATAACGGAAGAAGCCGTCAGCGCCAGCACAGACGCCATCAGGCTTTTTTTAAAAAAAACATTCATTTTTATTTCCTTATAAAAGAAGCCACTTTATATAATGATGACCTCTGCATATTTCAAAAAATTGACATGACACCAACATACAATATTGGTTGGCGAAATTTATCATTTGTCAAAAAACCATACAATCGAAAGATTATTTTTAAGAATTTATTCCAGGAAAATCCTCAAAGGAAATCCTTATATATATTCATCAAACATATACAATGATTCATATAAAAGATTAAATCCCGTTATTGTATAAATAATAAATATTATCTACCGCCAGAAAAGCCGATCCATCCAGAACTACCGATAAAGAATGCTGATACCTCATCTCTTTTCGAACAACAACACAATTATTTAACATAGTGATGATTACGCAGCGAAATTTATTAACTCCAAAGTATTAGTTCCTGCTTTTTCGGTTGCAAAGATCGTCAGTCATTATGCATCAATGTGATAAACATCACATTTTCATGTTGCCATCATGAAAACTCATTCACTTTTATTTAACCGCAACAGAACACACCTACCAACATTATGGTATCCTGAGTTATATCCCTCCCGGAACTGAGGGAATGCGCAAATTCTTCCCTTTGCGGCCGGTTTCATTGTGGTCCGCAAAGTAAAACTACATAGCAATGTCGAAACAAGGAGCAAACCATGCAGGTCAGCAGAAGGCAGTTCTTTAAGATCTGCGCTGGCGGTATGGCAGGCACCACGGCAGCGGCACTGGGTTTCGCACCCAGCGTAGCGCTAGCGGAAACACGGCAATATAAATTGCTGCGCACCCGCGAAACCCGTAACACCTGCACTTACTGTTCCGTTGGTTGTGGGCTGTTAATGTACAGCCTCGGCGACGGTGCAAAAAACGCCAAAGCATCTATCTTCCACATCGAGGGCGATCCGGATCATCCGGTCAGCCGTGGCGCGCTTTGCCCGAAAGGGGCCGGTCTGGTGGACTTCATTCACTCCGAAAGCCGCCTGAAATACCCGGAATACCGCGCGCCAGGTTCAGATAAATGGCAGCAAATCAGTTGGGATGAGGCATTCGACCGCATCGCTAAACTGATGAAAGAGGACCGCGACGCCAACTACGTTGCGCAGAACGCCGAAGGCGTGACCGTTAACCGCTGGCTCTCCACCGGGATGCTGTGCGCTTCCGCATCCAGTAACGAAACCGGCTATTTAACGCAAAAATTCTCCCGCGCGCTCGGTATGCTCGCGGTCGACAACCAGGCGCGTGTCTGACACGGACCAACGGTAGCAAGTCTTGCTCCAACATTTGGTCGCGGTGCGATGACCAACCACTGGGTCGACATGAAGAACGCCAACCTCATCGTGGTGATGGGCGGTAACGCCGCTGAAGCCCACCCGGTAGGGTTCCGTTGGGCGATGGAAGCTAAAATTCACAACGGCGCGAAGCTGATTGTGATTGATCCTCGCTTCACGCGTACGGCGTCGGTGGCCGATTTCTATGCCCCTATCCGTTCCGGTACTGACATTGCCTTCCTGTCAGGCGTACTGCTGTACCTGCTGAACAACGAAAAATACAACCGCGAATACACCGAAGCCTATACCAACGCCAGCCTGATCGTGCGTGAAGATTTTGGCTTCGAAGATGGCCTGTTTACGGGCTATGACGCGGATAAACGCAAGTACGACAAAACCAGTTGGGCCTACGAACTGGATGAAAATGGCTTCGCTAAACGCGATACCACGCTGCAACATCCTCGCTGCGTGTGGAACCTGCTCAAGCAGCACGTTTCCCGCTATACGCCGGATGTAGTGGAAAATATCTGCGGCACGCCGAAAGCCGATTTCCTGAAAGTATGCGAATACATTGCGGAAACCAGCGTCAAAGATAAAACCGCGTCGTTCCTGTATGCCCTCGGCTGGACGCAGCACTCCATCGGCGCGCAAAACATCCGCACGATGGCGATGATCCAACTGTTGCTCGGCAACATGGGGATGGCTGGCGGCGGCGTCAACGCGCTGCGCGGTCACTCCAACATTCAGGGGCTGACTGACTTAGGGTTGCTGTCGCAAAGTCTGACGGGTTACATGACGCTGCCCAGCGAAAAACAGACCGACCTGCAAACCTACCTTGCCGCCAACACGCCAAAACCGCTGCTGGAAGGTCAGGTCAACTACTGGAGCAACTACCCGAAATTCTTCGTTTCTATGATGAAAGCCTTCTTTGGCGATAACGCGACGAAGGACAACGACTGGGGCTTCGACTGGTTGCCGAAGTGGGACAAAGGGTACGACGTCCTGCAATACTTCGAGATGATGAACGAAGGCAAGGTCAATGGCTATCTCTGCCAGGGCTTTAACCCGGTCGCCTCATTCCCGAACAAAAACAAAGTGGTTGCGTCACTCTCTAAACTGAAGTTCCTGGTGACTATCGACCCGCTCAATACCGAAACGTCCACCTTCTGGCAAAACCACGGTGAGTCGAACGATGTTGATCCGTCGAAAATCCAGACCGAAGTGTTCCGTCTGCCGTCAACCTGCTTTGCCGAAGAGAACGGCTCTATCGTCAACTCCGGCCGCTGGCTGCAATGGCACTGGAAAGGCGCGGACGCCCCCGGCGACGCCGTAACCGACGGCGAGATCCTGGCCGGTATCTTCTTACGCCTGCGTAAGATGTACGCTGAGCAAGGCGGCGCGAACCCGGAACAGGTGCTGAATATGACCTGGGACTACTCCACGCCGCATGAACCGTCTTCGGAAGAAGTGGCGATGGAAAGTAACGGTAAGGCGCTGGCCGATCTTATCGACCCGGAAACGGGTGCGGTGATCGTGAAGAAAGGCCAACAGCTCAGCTCGTTCGCCCAGCTGCGTGACGATGGCACCACGTCCAGCGGATGCTGGATTTTCGCCGGTAGCTGGACGCCGGAAGGCAACCAGATGGCGCGCCGCGATAACTCCGATCCGTCAGGCCTCGGCAATACGCTGGGGTGGGCATGGGCATGGCCGCTGAACCGCCGCATTCTGTATAACCGCGCCTCCGCCGATCCACAGGGCAACCCGTGGGATCCGAAGCGCCAAATCCTGAAATGGGACGGCGCGAAATGGGGCGGGATGGATATCCCGGACTACAGCGCCGCTGCGCCAGGTAGCAACGTCGGGCCGTTCATCATGCAGCCGGAAGGGATGGGTCGCCTGTTCGCGCTCGACAAGATGGCGGAAGGGCCGTTCCCGGAACACTACGAGCCGTTTGAAACGCCGCTGGGGACGAACCCGCTGCACCCGAACGTTATCTCCAACCCTGCCGCCCGTATCTTTAAAGGCGACGCAGAGGCGTTGGGTAAAGCCGATAAGTTCCCTTACGTCGGAACAACTTACCGTCTGACCGAGCACTTCCACTACTGGACCAAACACGCGCTGCTTAACGCTATCGCGCAGCCGGAACAGTTTGTGGAGATCGGCGAGAAGCTGGCGAACAAGCTCGGCATCGCGCATGGCGATACCGTAAAAGTCTCCTCCAACCGTGGCTATATCAAAGCCAAGGCGGTAGTGACCAAGCGCATTCGCACGCTGAAAGCAGACGGCAAGGATATCGATACCATCGGTATTCCTATTCATTGGGGCTACGAAGGGGTGGCGAAAAAAGGCTTTATCGCCAATACGCTTACGCCATTCGTCGGTGATGCGAACACGCAGACACCGGAGTTCAAGTCCTTCCTGGTGAATGTGGAAAAGGTGTAACGGAGACGACCTATGGCTTATCAATCGCAAGACATCATTCGTCGTTCCGCGACTAACGGTTTCACTCCCGCGCCACAGGCGCGGGATCACCAGCAAGAGGTGGCGAAGCTTATCGACGTCACCACCTGTATTGGCTGTAAAGCCTGTCAGGTGGCCTGTTCGGAATGGAACGATATTCGTGATGAAGTGGGCAGCAACATCGGGGTGTACGACAACCCGGCTGATCTGACCGCAAAATCCTGGACGGTGATGCGCTTCTCGGAAGTGGAGCAAGACGACAAACTGGAATGGCTTATCCGTAAAGATGGCTGTATGCACTGCGCCGATCCGGGCTGCCTGAAGGCATGTCCGGCAGAAGGGGCTATCATTCAGTATGCCAACGGCATTGTCGACTTCCAGTCTGAACAGTGCATCGGCTGCGGCTACTGCATCGCCGGTTGTCCGTTCGATGTGCCGCGCCTCAACCCGGACGACAACCGCGTTTATAAATGTACGCTGTGCGTTGACCGCGTGGTGGTGGGGCAAGAACCGGCCTGCGTGAAGACCTGCCCGACTGGCGCTATCCACTTTGGTTCCAAAGAGGCGATGAAAACGCTGGCAGGCGAACGTGTGGCTGAGCTGAAAACCCGTGGTTACGACAATGCAGGTCTGTACGATCCGGCGGGCGTCGGCGGTACTCACGTCATGTACGTGCTGCACCATGCCGACAAACCGAATCTGTACCACGGTCTGCCGGAAAACCCGGAAATCAGCGCGACGGTGAAATTCTGGAAAGGCATCTGGAAACCTCTCGCAGCGGTCGGCTTTGCTGCGACCTTTGCGGCCAGCATCTTCCACTATGTCGGTGTCGGCCCGAACCGTGCAGATGAGGAAGAAGACAATCTGCATGAAGAGAAAGACGAGGTGCGCAAATGAAACGACGTGACACCATCGTGCGCTATACGGCGCCGGAACGCATCAACCACTGGGTAACCGCCTTCTGTTTCGTACTGGCGGCGGTGAGCGGACTGGGCTTTTTGTTCCCGTCCTTCAACTGGCTGATGCATATCATGGGCACCCCACAGCTGGCGCGCATTGTGCACCCGTTCGTGGGCGTGATCATGTTCGCCTCATTCATCATCATGTTTTTCCGTTACTGGCACCACAATCTAATCAATCGGGATGATATCTTTTGGGCGAAGAATATTCGTAAGATCGTCGTCAACGAGGAAGTCGGCGACACCGGACGTTATAACTTCGGCCAGAAATGCGTATTCTGGGCGGCGATTATTTTCCTGGTCCTGTTGCTGGTCAGCGGAGTGATCATCTGGCGTCCGTATTTTGCGCCTGCTTTCTCAATCCCGGTGATCCGATTCGCGTTAATGCTGCATTCATTTGCCGCAGTAGCGTTAATTGTGGTTATCATGGTGCACATTTACGCCGCCCTCTGGGTGAAAGGCACCATTACCGCGATGGTGGAGGGATGGGTAACCCGGTCATGGGCGAAGAAACATCACCCGCGCTGGTACCGTGAAGTCCGCCAGAAACAGGAAAAGTCATCTGAATGAGTATTCGCATAATCCCGCAAGATGAGCTGGAGAAGAGCGAGAAACGTACGGCGGATATGATTCCGCCGTTATTGTTCCCCCGGCTCAAAAATTTGTATAACCGCCGCGCCGAGCGTCTGCGCGAGCTGGCCGAAAACAACCCGCTGGGCGATTATCTGCGCTTTGCCGCGCTGATCGCACATGCCCAGGAAGTGGTGCTGTACGACCATCCGCTGGAGATGGATCTAACCGCGCGCATCAAAGAAGCGAACGCGCAGGGCAAACCGCCGCTGGATATTCACGTTTTACCGCGCGATAAGCACTGGCAGAAACTGCTGCATTCGCTGATTGCTGAGCTGAAACCGGAGATGAGCGGCCCCGCGCTGGCGGTAATCGAAAATCTGGAGAAGGCTTCGGAACAGGAACTGGAGCAAATGGCGAGCGCGCTATTTGAATCCGATTTTGCCTCCGTCAGCAGTGATAAGGCCCCGTTTATCTGGGCGGCGCTGTCGCTCTATTGGGCGCAAATGGCCAACCTGATCCCCGGTAAAGCCCGTGCGGAGTACGGCGAACAGCGTCAGTATTGCCCGGTGTGCGGCTCAATGCCGGTTTCCAGCATGGTGCAAATCGGCACCACGCAGGGTCTGCGTTACCTGCACTGCAACCTGTGCGAAACCGAGTGGCATGTGGTGCGCGTCAAATGCAGCAACTGCGAGCAGAGTCGCGATCTGCACTACTGGTCGCTGGATAACGAACAGGCGTCGATTAAAGCAGAAAGCTGTGGCGACTGCGGTACTTACCTGAAAATTCTGTATCAGGAAAAAGACCCGAAAGTGGAAGCCGTCGCCGACGATCTCGCCTCACTGGTGCTCGACGCGCGCATGGAGCAAGAGGGCTTTGCCCGCAGCTCCATCAACCCGTTCCTGTTCCCGGGCGAAGGGGAGTAATTCTGACGTCAGGTCGGGTGGCGCGTGCCGCCCGGCTTATAAATGATAAGGCGTAATGACTCCCGGAATCCCCGCGAAGTCCTTTGTATTGCGCGTCACGAGCGCAAAACGATGAATGTGCGCTGTAGCCAGAATAACCGCATCCGGCAACTTCATCCCATATTCCTGCCTGAGACTGACACTTCTTTCGGCAATATCCTGTGAAACGCCGATAACGTTAAAAGCGCTCAATGCTATACGTGTGCGGGATTCCTGATGGTACTTTTTTGCCCCTACCATCACTTCCATCCAGGTAATGAGACTAATGGCATTCTGGGGTGAGTAAGCTTCGAGAGCCTTCTTCGCTTCACCACGCCCGCTAAATAAATCAATGAGAATATTGGTGTCAAACAACACCGGACCTTTAATCATCACCACTCCTCGCGAAGTTTCCTTTCGTATTCAACGCCATCTTCTTCGCAACCTTGCCAGAGCCCCAGCGCATCGGAAATAGTGGTTTCGGCTTGTCCCTGCCTTTCCAGGTATTGTTCAACTGCTTCGCGTAATAGCTCTGCTCGCGGAAGATTACGCTGTTGTTTGAGGTCATCAAGCCGCTTGATAACCTCATCTGATAAATCAAGTAATATTCTGCCCATTTCCATCCCAGCCATCATACTCATATATACCTCCAGTATATCATTGGCGATTAATTTTCAAACAACATACACCGATGAAAGACCAGAAAAAAGACTTTATGAGCGCGATTTTTGCTTTTACGAGCCGCTTTCCAGAATTGCAACCTCGTCAACACTCCCCGTTCCTTTTCGCTAAAAACCAGGTTATAACGCTGTATATCCATACAGACAAAGGGAGCAAAATATCGAATAAAGGAGGATTGCCCCCTTTATCCTACTCTTCCTCGTTGCCGCCCTCTTCATAAGGGCCAAACGGTTTTGCCGGCAATACGATATAAATACCTTCAAAAACTGCGCCTGACGTCTCGTCGCCAAACAACTCCACTTGCAGTTGCACGCGTGCTTTACGGCCTCGCGCCAGCCTGTCCAGATCGCCGCTCAACGACCCCAGATCGGCAATTGCGCTGGGTTTGCCGCTGATGGGCCTGCTGTAGCGAATATGCGCATCGGCGAGAATAATCGTACCGCCCAGATGACGCTCGCGCAGCATGAGCCAGATCAGCCCCCAGCCGGTAAGCGTCGCCAGTGAAAACAGACTCCCGGCAAACAACGTGTGGTGAGGATTCTGATTGCCCGTTTCAGGCATGGTCGTAATAAATTTCTGACCAGTGTACTGCTGAATGCGCACCCCCATTTTTTCACTTAACGGGATGTGCTCATACCAGGCCTGCTGAAGCTGCCCACACCAGTCGCCACGGTGCAGAATGTCATCCAGCGTCGCGACCGGTTTAATCATCAGAAAATGGCGAACCGGCGTGGTTTGCGGGGTCGTGATTTCCCCTTGATTCACAAAGCCAAGTTTGGCGAAGAACGCTACCGCATCTTCACGGGCGCTACAGGTGACGCGTTTTACTCCTTCCTGGCGCGCCACGGACTCCAGGGTCATCGCCATCAACGTTCCCAGCCCTTTATCCTGAACAGACGGTTCAACGGCCATGAAACGAATAGAGGCTTCGTTATCCGCATTGATATACAAACGCCCTACCGCAACCAGGTTCCCCTCTTCATCCACCACCATTTGATGATGTGCCATCGCATCCCAGGCATCGCGTTCGGAGCCTTTCGGCTGGTGGAGCGGTTTGCGCAGCATTTCCCAGCGAAACTGGTAGTAACGCGCTAATTCTTCTTCTGTTTGCGGTACTCGAAGGTGATACATAGCTGTACTCTCTCTTGTTACCCGCGGCCACGCCGGAAGCTGGCTCATACCTGTAGCCAGAACGTTACGGGGCCATCATTGACCAGCGAGACCTGCATATCGGCAGCGAAACGTCCGGTTTGCGTGTTCATTTCCTGTTGGCGGCAGCGCTCAACAAAGTATTCATACAGCGCTTCAGCGCGATCCGGCGCGGCGCCTCTTGAGAAGCCCGGTCGCATACCGCGTTCGGTATCGGCGGCCAGCGTAAATTGCGATACCACCAGCACGCTTCCCCCCGCCTGTTGCACGTTGAGATTCATTTTGCCTTCGGCATCGCTAAAAATTCGATAACCGAGCACGCGCTCGCACAGGCGATTCGCTTTCTGTTCGTCATCATCCCTTTCGACACCTAATAACACTAAAAGTCCCTGGCCGATTTCACCCGTCACCTCGCCCTCCACGGTGACGCTGGCACGGGTTACGCGCTGAATTAATGCAATCATGATTGGTCTGCTTCTTCTTGTTCTGCGGCTTGTTTGAGTTTGCGGTATTCCCCGAGAGTGACAGTTATTTCGGCACCAAGCAAGACGATACACCATGTCCAGTACACCCAGACAAACAAAATGGGGATAACCGCCAGCACGCCGTAAATCAACTGATATGACGGGAACATGGTGATATAAAGCGCGAATCCTTTCTTTCCTGCTTCGAACAGTACCGCTGCGACAAAAGCGCCGACGACGGCATCGCGGTTTGGTACGCGCGTGGTCGGCACAATGCTGTACAGCAGCCAGAACGAAATCCAGGAGAGAATCAGAGGGAATACCCTCAGGACGTTATCGATAACCGTATTGAGCTCGCTGGCCCAGCGCAGAGAAAGCAGATAGGAGCTGATCGCCAGGCTGGCGCCCGCCAGCAGTGGCCCCAGGGTCAGGATCATCCAGTAAACGGCGAAAGAATACACCTTTGGACGCGTGCGTTTGCTACGCCAGATAGTGTTCAGGGCGCTGTCGATGGCATACATCAGCAACAGCGCCGTGACGATCAGTCCACAAGCGCCTACCGCCGTCATTTTGTTGGAATTTGCGACGAACTGCTCAATATAACGCTGAATAACATCTCCCGTCGCCGGGATGAAGTTAGCAAAAATAAAATGGCGTAACTGGAGGCTGACATCGGAAAACATGGGAAAGGCGGCGAAAAGCGCAAAAACGACGGCGATCAACGGCACTAACGAGAGCAACGAGACATAGGCCAGGTTCCCCGCCAGGGTGGTCATATTGTCCTCGTCAATGCGCTGCCACAACAGTTTAAGCCAGGCCCTGACTGGACGCGTATGATGCCTGGCTTTTTGATGCACGTTTTTTAGCATAACAACTTCGCGAAATAGTCCGGGATGGTCGTTTTATCCGTCACCAGAATACTGGTGATCCCCAACTGGTTAGCCCCTTCTATATTATCGGCGTTGTCGTCAAAAAAGACCGTATCGGCGGCGGAAAAACCTTCTGTCTGCAAAACATGCTGGTAAATCCGCACCTCAGGTTTACGCATGCCCAATTCCTGGGACAGATAAATATGATCGGCAGCCTGGCGAACTTCAGGGTATTCATCCGGCCAGAAGGTCGTATGCAGACGGTTGGTATTAGACAATACGACGACACGATGCCCCTGCTCGCGAAGCTTATGCATGATGTCGATAACCTCGGGCCGTAATGCGACAAATACCGCCTGCCAGCCGTGGGAAAATTGCTCATAGCTCAGCGGCAACGCCATCTCATGGCACAATGCTTCTGCGAAGGCTTCATCAGTGATCTCCCCCCGCTCATGCTGATGAAACGCCTCTCCCATCGTAAAACTTTGCTTCAACGAAGCCAGCGGGACACGGCTCAGGTCACTCCATGCACCTAACACGCGGTTGAAGTCGATATCGACAATCACATTACCTAAATCAAAGATATAGAGCATGATCCTCTCCTTGCAAGCCGTGGATGAATAACTGTAGCGGGAAAGCAAGAGTTTGACTATGCGCCGGACAGGGAAAAAATCGACTAACGCAACCGGAAAAAAGGCGATGCAATGCATCGCCTTAACACTTTTCGCCGGATGGCAGCTTTGCCTTATCCGGCCTACAAAATAGCCCGTAGGCCCGGTAAGCGGTAGCGCCACCGGGCGCCTGCCGGATGGCGGCTGTGTCTTATCCGGCCTACAAAATAGTCCGTAGGCCCGGTAAGCGGTAGCGCCACCGGGCGACCTGCCGGATGGCGGCTTTGCCTTATCCGGCCTACAAAACAGTCCGTAGGCCCGGTAAGCTATCTGCCATTATGGTTCAGAAACTGTATTTCACCCCCAACATCGCTGCGGTATCGCTGTAACTGTTGTCGCCTACCTGCTGAGCTACATTCCCCCACACCTGCAAACGCGGGTTAATTTGCCCTTCCACACCAACTTTCAACTCACCAATATTTTTGGTGCCGCTGATTTCATCCCGGATCGCCCCCATCTGGACGCTCTGGTTATGGGTATTGTGGAGCCAGTTTGCTTCAACAAACGGCTGAAACTCGCGGTCTTTGCCGTCATCAATGGCGTTATGGCCTTTCAGGTATGCACGCACACCGAGTCGGGTCATCAGGTTGCCGTCAGTTTTGTCTTTCACCTGAGTGCCGTTGCTTTCACGGTGCGAGTCAGCCTGCACGTCCATCCAGATCACCTGGGCTTTTGGCTGGAGCCAGTAACTCGTACGCTCGCTTTCGCCTATCAGGAAGGTGTATCCCCCTTCGATGGATGCCGTGATACCGTCAGATTTGTATTTTTCACTGGCAAGATGGTCACCCTGCACGGTGTTATCAAACCAGTTATAGAGCACCCAGCTATCCAGATACGTCCCGGTTTTATCCGCTTCATTCGCATACCACGTCGCATACAACCCCGCGCTGTAGCCGTTCACATGACCGCGTGAAGCGTAGCCATTATGGGTGTTATGCGTTTTACTTTTCTGATTGGCGTAACCTGCCATCACACCCAGATGCCAGCGGTCGAGACCATCGCTGTTCCACTGCGCCAGGTCGCCGCCAATCTGCAATACATAGCGATTAGCCTGCGTTTTCAGCTGCTTGCTGCCATCAGTAAAGCGCATATGACCACCTACGTTACGCATCCACATGCTGGTCACTTTCTGCTCGCCCGTTAATATGTCGGTGTACTGGGTTTCACCCAGGCGATCGTGCAGACGGGTGATAAACAGCGTATTAGCGGCATAGTTGTTCGCCAGATAGCTACCAAATTCAGGGCGGTATTGATGTTCACCAGGTTCAGGCGCTGGCGGCAGCGGCGGCTCTGGTGGCGCAGGGGGATCAACAGGATCGACCGGTCCTGGCGGCGTTGGTGGTTCCACGGGATCAACCGGCCCTGGTGGTGCCGGCGGGTCCACCGGGTCAACCGGTCCCGGCGGTGTTGGTGGATCGACCGGGTCCGGGTTTTCTGGTTCCGGCTCCGGCTCAGGTTCTGGTTCTGGCTCCACCGGGCTTAGCTGGCTGGTGAGATACCAGTTACTGGCATTTTTCACCACGTCATAGTCATAGCCGCCCGCCACAATACGTCCGGCTTTGGTGAACGTTCCGTCGGAAACGCCCTCAACGTCCACAATCTCAATGCCGTTAAGGGTCAGATCGCCCACACCGCCGATGTTATTGATGCCTACGTTGGTATTGCCGGAGGTATCCCCTTTGACGATCAGTTTATCGGTAAAAGAGTCATCGCCTTCAAGCACGGTGTTCAACACCAGTAACGCATCTGTGCCGGTGTAGTTGCCCATCACGGTCAGGGTTTTAAAGGTACTTTCGTCATCGCGGGACACGCCATCTGCGCTATAACGCAATGCGGCCTGGTTCAGCGTCAGAGTAGAGACCACAGAGTTACCGGTCATCGTCCATTCGCTGTTTGCACCGTTTATATCCAGATCCAGCGTACCATGGTAGTTCGCGTTACTATTTTGTTGTGAAGAATCCGTTTGCCCCACAAAACGGCTCCCCTCTTCCATCCGCAGATCCATCGTACCGCCGTAATATGCGCGTAAATTTCCTTCAATGTCATATACGCCAGAGCCAGCACTATCGGTAGCATAATCCCACGAGCGAACCAACGCCTGTGAACCATAGGCGTAAATGGCATAAGCGCCGCTATCAGTAACCTGAATTTTACTATCACCGCTAAGGTTCACCGTTGCAGAATCAGTAGATGAATACGCATAAACGCCATGTGCGCTCACGCCGGAGGTTTTCAAATCCACATTATTAAGGTTTATTAACCCTTTACGGGCCACATATACCGCATGAGCACTACGCCCTGACGTCGCGACTGATGCGGTGCCATTAACCGTAATACTCGCATCGCCTTTTGCTGTACCTGTAAATTGCGCGGGATCTCTACCTGCATAGATCCCGTATCCCGTATTCGCGCCACCAGGACCACGGGTAACAATATCAGTATCACCATGGATAATTATTGATGACTGGGCGTTGTCTTTATTCGCAGACGCGTTGGCGCGTAGCCCCATTCCATTTTCAGCATCAACCGTTACATCACCATTGACTTCAACAATTGAATAATCAGCCTGTAATTCGCGACCAATATTTATTCCATCAGCACTACTTCCTGTTGCGGTAATATAGATATTATCTGCAACCAGTTTACCACCTGCATTTTTAGAGTGGATTCCATCTGCTGCGGTGCCTGTTGTATTGATAACCAAATTTTTAAATTTATAGCCAATGTTATCAATATAGACACCCCAGCCAGTTAATCCTGAAGTGGTTCCTTCTGAGGTGGTATCAATACGGACTTCATCAAATCCACTGTAATCCCTTGCAGCTCCTCCGAGCGGATTACCATAGTGATATATAGTTGTATTGTCACAAAATAGTTGTGCGGTAGACGTGTAACTACATCCTGCTACAGCCTGCCCGCTCAACGCCAGCGCACTGGCGATACAGAGCGCAAGCTTTGCCGGGATCGGCGTTTTTTGAATAAGACGAGAAGATTTCATGAGAGCCACCTTTTCCGTAAGGCTTTTTTATTCGGATAAAAGCATCAAAGACGCGTGCATAAGATATTTATAAAAGGCGAAATCCATCCGCTCATCTTTAAATAATTAAAGAGTCAGAGTTCAAAGGCGTAATGAATTGTCACCTTAGCAGAATAAATACAAGTATTCATTTAATCTGTCAATGTACGGCAGGGGCCCATGAGATAACAGTAAATAAAATGCACCTTATTTATTGGCATTATTCTTAATAACTATTTTTATAAAATAAAAGCATCCCTGGCAGGAAAATAAACGTCTTATAAAACAACAGCTATCAGGGTAACAATAAGCAGGCGGTTTTATTTTAAGATTTTTATATCACCACCAGGATGATTATATATTTAGCAAAAAAGTGAAAAAGAACCGTCTAAAAAGACGGTTCTTTTTATAACCCCTTCAGACTGACGTTGCGTCATCCTGGCCTGGGCTAACCTGGACAATCTCAACCTGCTGTGACTGAAGCAGGTTATGCAATGCCGGGCCTGGGTACTCATCAGTAAACAGCGCCGTTACCTGCGACACGTTGCCAATCTCTACCGCTGCGGAAGCATGGTATTTCGTATGATCGGCAGCAAGGAGGATATGCCGGGAGTGAGCCATCATGGTTTTCACCACACTGGCTTCATTGACGTCAAACTCCAGCAACGCGCCATCGCTTTCTATCGCACCGACGCTGGTGACAAGATAGTCCGCACGAAACCCCGCCACAAACGCCGTCGCAGAAGGGCCGATAATGCCGCTGTTATGCGGGCGAAGCGTTCCGCCAGGCACCATCACTTCAAAACGCGGATTATTGTACAGAATATGCGCCACACGCAGGCTGTTAGTGATAATGCGCAGATGATTGTGGTTTAACAGCGCCCGCGCTACCTGCTCAACGGTCGTACCAATGGTGATAAAGACCGTGGAGCCGTCTGGAATATAGTCCGCCACCGCTTCCGCGATGGCTTTTTTCTCTTCCGTCCAGGAGACTTCTCGCTGCTCAAAGGCGGTATTCACAACGCTGGAAGCCCGTCCCGCGCCACCGTGATGACGCGTAATCAATCCCTGATCACTCAGTTTGCGGATATCGCGACGCACGGTCTGCGTGGACACATCCAGCAGGCCAGCCAGTTCGTCAATATTCATGTAACCGCGCTCGCCAATCAGCGCCAGCAACTGATCATGCCGTGGGTTACCGGTCAGTTCAGTAAGACTCATGCAAATTCCTCGAAAAACCATTGCCTTACATTTTATACAAAAAGTGACAGAAAAGATCGGGTTTGATCACAGTCAGGGATTCCGGCACGCCCGCCTGGTCGGGTGCATTTCAGTGCGGCCACGCCGCTGGCAAACCTGACGGCCTCTTCGATTGGCGTTCCGCCCGCCAGGCTAAAGGCGAGCGCACCGTGAAAAACATCCCCCGCGCCGGTGGTGTCGACCACCTCTACCAGGAATCCGGGTTGATGCCGGAAGACATTATCGTCTAACCAGTCGCATCCTTCACCGCCGCGCGTGACATAGACATGTCCATTTGTGAGCATTTGTGATTTTTTTAACGCGCTTACGGTATCCTGTATTCCCGTCAGGCGCGCCAGACCCGGTTCAGAGAAGGCGGCATGATCGCTTAACGCCACCAGCTCGCTGATGTCCTGTGGCGTCACATCGCCATCCAGAACCGTCATGACTCCGGCCCGGCGCGCCAGCGTGAACGCCCGTTTCGCCCCTTCATGCCAGCGAACATCCGCCAGCACCACATCCCATTGAGAAAAGTCGATCTCATTAAGCCAGTCAGCGTCATGCAATAAATCCGGGCTGGGATAATTGACGATAATCCGCTCCCCTTTCGCATCGACGATGACCGCAGACTGTGAGGACTTCGCCCCCGCGTAACGCCGGGTATAGCGGGTATTTACCCCCAGGGATTCCAGCTCCGCCAGCAGGCTGTTTCCGGTGTCGTCATCTCCCACACGCCCAATAAAGTCCACCTGCGCCCCCAGTTTCGCCGCAGCCACTGCGGCAGTTGCAGCAGGCCCGCCGCCCACTTCCGTATAACGTTTCGCCACATATTTACCTCCTTCAGTCGGTAAACCTTCAACGTAATAGATGCGATCCATCACGGTGATACCCACACAAGCAACACGAATCATGGTCATTCCTTAAGCATTTCGGGATGCGATTATTTTAATTTCGCAAAATGTTTAAAAAGTGACGGCTGTCAATTTTTTGACCATAAATTACAAATACGATCAAAAACAGACAAAATCAGCGTCACGCAAGTGACAAAAAATGACATTCACGTTTCAGGAGAACGATATGGCAGTGATTGCATTTGTCGGATTAGGCCAGATGGGTTCGCCCATGGCGAGTAATTTGCTCAAGCAGGGCCATCAGCTCAGCGTCTTTGATGTGAACCCCGACGCCATACAGACCCTGGTGGAAAAAGGCGCTCGTCCGGCCAGCAGCCCGGCGCAGGCGGCGAAAGAGGCCGAGTTTGTCATCACAATGCTGCCTAATGGCGATCTCGTTCGCAGCGTGTTATTCGGCGATCAAGGCGTTTGCGAAGGCTTGTCGCAGGACGCGCTGGTGATCGATATGTCCACCATCCATCCGCTACAGACGGACAAACTTATCGCAGATATGCGCGCCAGAGGGTTCAGCATGATGGATGTCCCGGTCGGTCGAACGTCCGATCACGCCATTGCGGGGACGTTGCTATTACTGGCAGGCGGCAGCGCAGAACAGGTGGAGCGCGCAACGCCGGTACTGATGGCGATGGGCAATGAATTGATTAACGCTGGCGGCCCCGGCATGGGGATTCGCGTAAAGCTTATCAATAACTATATGAGCATCGCGCTGAATGCGCTTTCTGCCGAAGCCGCCGCGTTATGCGAAGCGCTGGGCCTCTCCTTCGACGTCGCGTTAAAAGTGATGAGCGGAACCCCGGCAGGCAAAGGCCACTTCACCACCTCCTGGCCGAACAAAGTGCTGAAAGGCGACCTTTCTCCCTCCTTCATGATCGATCTGGCGCACAAAGACCTGGGGATTGCGCTGGATGTTGCCAACCAACTGCATGTGCCGATGCCGCTCGGCGCCGCATCCCGTGAAGTTTATAACCAGGCTCGCGCCGCCGGTCGTGGCCGGGAAGACTGGACAGCCATTCTCGAACAGGTGCGTAACAGCGCCGGATTACCGAACAAATTCAAAATGTAACGACTGAATAAAGGAAAACTGAATGAACAACTACACCATCAAAGACATTACGCGCGCATCCGGCGGCTTTGCCATGCTGGCGGTCGATCAGCGTGAAGCGATGCGCTTAATGTTTGCAGCTGCTGGTGCGAAGTCTCCTGTTGCCGACAGCGTACTGACGGATTTCAAAGTGAATGCCGCAAAAGCGCTGTCTCCTTATGCCTCCGCCATTCTGATTGACCAACAGTTCTGTTACCGCCAGGTGGTGGAGCAAAACGCGATTGCGAAAAACTGCGCCATGATCGTCGCCGCCGATGCGTTCATTCCCGGCAATGGCATTCCTGTCGATAGCGTCGTCATTGATAAAAAGATCAATCCACAAGCGATAAAGCAAGACGGCGGTAAAGCGCTAAAACTGCTGGTGCTCTGGCGCAGCGATGAAGATGCCCAACAGCGTCTTGATATGGTCAAAGAATTTAATGAGATGTGCCACAGCAATGGTCTGGTGAGCATTATCGAACCGGTTGTGCGCCCACCTCGCCGTGGCGATAAGTTCGACCGTGAACAGGCCATCATTGATGCCGCGAAAGAGTTGGGCGACAGCGGCGCGGATCTCTACAAAGTTGAAATGCCGCTGTACGGCAAAGGCGCGCAGCACGACCTTCTCGCCGCGTCACAGCGCCTGAACGAGCATATCAATATGCCGTGGGTCATCCTCTCCTCCGGTATTGATGAAAAATTGTTCCCTCGGGCGGTCAGAGTCGCAATGACCGCGGGCGCATCCGGTTTTCTGGCGGGTCGCGCCGTCTGGTCATCGGTGATTGGCCTGCCGGATACCGAACTGATGCTGCGTGATATTTCTGTGCCTAAGTTGCAGCGTTTGGGTGAGATCGTCGACGAAATGATGGCCCGCCGTCGTTAATGTGAGGATGAAAGCATGAAATGGTTTAACACGTTGAGCCACAACCGCTGGCTGGAGCAAGAAACCGATCGCATTTTTGACTTTGGGAAAAAATCCGCAGTACCTACCGGTTTCGGCTGGCTGGGAAACCAGGGACAGATCAGAGCGGAGATGGGTACGCACCTGTGGATTACCGCCCGTATGCTGCACGTTTATTCCGTTGCCGCATCGATGGGCCGTCCGGGCGCATATCAGTTAGTCGACCATGGTATTAACGCGCTGAACGGCGCGTTACGCGATCGGCGCTACGGCGGCTGGTATGCCTGTGTAAACGATGAAGGCGTGATGGACGCCTCCAAACAGGGATATCAGCATTTCTTCGTCCTGTTAGGGGCGGCAAGCGCCGTCACCACGGGCCATCCACAGGCCAGAAAACTGCTGGATGACGCGATCGAGGTCATCGAAAAATACTTCTGGAGCGAAGAGGAGCAGATGTGCCTGGAGTCCTGGGACGAAGCCTTCAGCCAGACCGAAGATTACCGTGGCGGCAACGCCAACATGCATGCCGTAGAGGCTTTTTTGATCGTGTACGACGTGACCCACGATCGTAAATGGCTCGACCGCGCGCTGCGCATCGCCTCCGTCATTATTCACGATGTGGCCCGCAACGGCGACTACCGCGTCAACGAGCACTTCGATGCGCAGTGGAACCCCATTCGCGATTACAACAAAGATAACCCTGCCCACCGTTTCCGCGCTTACGGCGGCACGCCGGGGCATTGGATCGAGTGGGGTCGCCTGATGCTGCACTTGCATGCGGCCCTGGAAGCGCGTTTTGAAACTCCTCCCGCCTGGCTGCTGGAAGATGCCAAAGGGTTATTCCACGCCACCCTTCGCGACGCCTGGGCGCCCGATGGCGCAGACGGCTTCGTCTACTCCGTGGACTGGGACGGCAAACCGATTGTACGTGAAAGAGTGCGCTGGCCGATTGTGGAAGCAATGGGCACCGCTTACGCCCTGTATACCCTCACCGGCGATAGCCAATACGAAGCCTGGTATCAGAAGTGGTGGGATTACTGCATCACTTATCTGATGGACTACGAGAACGGTTCGTGGTGGCAGGAGCTGGATACCAATAACCAGGTGACCACCAAAGTGTGGGACGGCAAGCAGGATATTTACCACCTGCTGCATTGCCTGGTGATCCCGCGCCTGCCGCTGGCACCGGGGCTGGCACCCGCCGTTGCTGCGGGTCTGCTGGATAGCAACGCGAAATAACAATATGACATGCCGGATGGCGACGTTAAGGCGTCTTATCCGGCCGACGAGCGCCATGCTAACCGTAGGCAAGAGCGCTGCCGTCCGGCAACATTGAGGATAGAAAACTTATGCATACCCTACACAATATCACCCTGACAACAACCGATGGCGGCTTCACCCTGAGCTGGCAAGATCGTCTGCTGCTATCCCACAGCGCAGAAAATCCCTGCCTGTGGATCGGCGCCGGCGTCGCCGATATCGACATGTTTCGCGGTAATTTCAGCATAAAAGATAAGCTGAATGAGAAAATCGCGCTGACTGACGCAACGATAAGCCAGTCCCCGGATGGCTGGTTGATCCATTTCAATCGCGGCGATGCCATCAGCGCAGCGTTACACATCACCACCGATGAGGCGGGCCGCCTGACGCTGAAACTGCAAAACAGCGATCTTACCCATAACCGCATCTGGTTACGCCTGGCCGCCCAGCCAGAAGATCACATCTATGGCTGCGGCGAACAATTCTCTTATTTCGATTTACGCGGCAAGCCTTTCCCGCTTTGGACCAGCGAACAAGGCGTCGGGCGCAACAAAAACAGCTATGTCACCTGGCAGGCGGACTGCAAAGAAAACGCGGGCGGGGATTACTACTGGACCTTTTTCCCACAGCCCACTTTTGTCAGCACGCAAAAGTACTACTGCCACGTCGATAACAGCTGCTACATGAATTTCGACTTTAGCGCGCCGGAATACCATGAGCTGGCGCTATGGGAAGACAATGCCACCCTGCGTTTTGAATGCGCCGACAGCTACATCGCCCTGCTGGAAAAATTGACGGCGCTGTTAGGCCGCCAGCCGGTGTTGCCGGACTGGGTTTACGACGGCGTGACGCTCGGCATTCAGGGCGGCACCGACGTCTGCCAGCAGAAGCTGGACACCATGCGCAACGCAGGCGTGAAGGTGAATGGCATCTGGGCGCAGGACTGGTCCGGCATCCGCATGACCTCTTTCGGCAAACGCGTGATGTGGAACTGGAAGTGGAACAGCGACAACTATCCGCAGCTGGATACCCGTATCAAGCAGTGGCAAGAAGAAGGCGTGCAGTTCCTCTCCTACATCAATCCTTACGTCGCCAGCGATAAAGATCTTTGCGCCGAAGCGGCCAGACACGGTTATCTGGCAAAAGACGCTGCGGGCGATGACTATCTGGTTGAGTTCGGCGAGTTTTATGGCGGCGTCGTGGATTTGACCAATCCTGAAGCCTATGACTGGTTCAAGAATGTCATCAAGAAAAACATGATTGAGCTGGGTTGCGGCGGCTGGATGGCGGATTTCGGGGAATACCTGCCTACCGACACTTACCTGCATAACGGCGTCAGCGCGGAAATTATGCATAACGCCTGGCCGGCGCTGTGGGCGAAATGTAACTACGAAGCGCTACAAGAGACCGGCAAGCTGGGCGAGATCCTGTTCTTTATGCGTGCGGGTTATACCGGCAGCCAGAAATACTCCACCATGATGTGGGCGGGCGATCAGAACGTCGACTGGAGTCTGGACGACGGTCTCGCCTCCGTGGTGCCTGCCGCATTGTCGCTGGCGATGACGGGTCACGGTCTGCATCACAGCGATATTGGCGGTTATACCACCCTGTTCGACATGAAGCGCAGCAAAGAGCTGCTGCTGCGCTGGTGTGACTTCAGCGCCTTCACCCCGATGATGCGTACCCACGAAGGGAACCGCCCCGGCGATAACTGGCAGTTTGATGGCGACGCGGAAACTATCGCCCACTTTGCCCGTATGACAACCGTCTTTACCACCCTGAAACCGTATCTCAAACAGGCGGTGGCGCAGAACGCCAGAACCGGTCTGCCGGTCATGCGCCCGCTGTTCCTGCACTACGAGGACGATGCGCAGACTTACACCCTGAAGTACCAGTATCTGCTGGGTCGCGACCTGCTGGTTGCGCCGGTCCACGAACAAGGACGCCGCGACTGGACGCTATATCTGCCTGAGGATAACTGGATCAACGCGTGGACGGGCGAAACGCTTCGCGGCGGCGAGATTACCGTGGACGCGCCGCTCGGCAAGCCTCCGGTCTTTTACCGTGCAGAGAGCGAGTGGGCATCTCTGTTTGCCTCTTTACGCACTATCTAATACGGCTCGCCCGTGGGGAAACTCACGGGCATATGGAGAAAAATAATGAGTCAAACGTCATCAAATCCGGCGACCCTACGCTTGCCGTTTAAAGAAAAACTTGCCTATGGGATGGGTGATTTAGGCTCCAATATCCTGCTGGATATTGGTACGCTTTATTTACTTAAGTTTTATACCGATGTGCTGGGTCTACCGGGCACGTATGGCGGTATTATTTTCCTGATCGCCAAATTCTTTACCGCCTTCACCGATATGGGCACCGGGATTATGCTCGACTCGCGACGTAAAATCGGCCCGAAAGGCAAGTTCCGTCCGTTCGTGCTCTATGCCGCGTTTCCGGTGACCCTGCTGGCCATCGCCAACTTTGTCGGCACGCCGTTTGAAATTACCGGTAAGACGGTGATGGCGACGGTGCTGTTTATGCTGTACGGCCTGTTCTTCAGCATGATGAACTGTTCGTATGGCGCGATGGTGCCCGCCATTACCAAAAACCCGGATGAGCGCGCCTCGCTTGCCGCCTGGCGTCAGGGCGGCGCCACGCTCGGCCTGCTGCTGTGCACCGTCGGTTTTGTTCCGGTGATGAATCTGATCGAAGGGAACGCACAGCTAAGCTATATTTTCGCCGCCACGCTGTTCTCACTGTTTGGCCTGCTGTTTATGTGGCTCTGCTACGCAGGCGTCAAAGAGCGTTATGTGGAGGTAAAACCGGTTGAAGCGACCGAAAAACCGGGGCTGCTTCAGTCGTTTCGCGCCATTGCCGGGAACCGTCCGCTGTTCATTTTATGTATCGCGAATCTCTGCACCCTGGGCGCTTTCAACGTTAAGCTGGCGATCCAGGTGTATTACACCCAGTACGTACTGAATGACCCGATCCTCCTCTCCTGGATGGGCTTTTTCAGCATGGGCTGCATTTTTATCGGCGTCTTTTTAATGCCCGGCGCGGTAAGACGCTTCGGCAAGAAAAAGGTCTACATCGGCGGCCTGCTGGTTTGGGTTATCGGCGATCTTCTCAACTACTTCTTTGGCGGCGGCTCGGTCAGTTTTGTCGCGTTTTCCTGCCTGGCGTTTTTCGGTTCAGCGTTTGTGAACAGCCTGAACTGGGCACTGGTCTCCGACACGGTGGAATACGGTGAATGGCGCACCGGCGTGCGTTCAGAAGGAACGGTATACACCGGTTTTACCTTCTTCCGTAAGGTGTCTCAGGCGCTGGCGGGCTTCTTCCCCGGTTGGATGCTGACCCAAATCGGCTACGTGCCCAATGTGGTGCAATCGGCAGGCACTGTCGAAGGTTTGCGGCAGCTGATCTTCATTTATCCGTGCGCGCTGGCGGTGATAACCATCATCGCAATGGGGTGTTTCTACAACCTCAACGAGAAGATGTATGTCCGCATCGTTGAAGAGATAGAAGCCCGTAAACAAACGGCTTAACAACGATAATAAAGGCGCCCTTCGGGGCGTTATTGAGGAGCGATTATGTCTGACCATGATCCGCTGACGCTAAAACTGAGCCTACGGGAAAAATATGCCTATGGCATGGGTGACTTCGGCTCAAATTTGATGCTGTGTATCGGTACGCTGTATCTGCTTAAGTTTTATACCGATGAACTGGGGATGCCCGCATATTACGGTGGGATTATCTTTCTGGTGGCGAAGTTCTTTACCGCGTTCACCGATATGTTGACGGGGGTGCTGCTGGATTCCCGTCGTCATATTGGCGCTAAAGGTAAGTTTCGCCCTTTCATTCTGCATGCATCATTTCCTGTCGCGCTGGTTGCCAGCGCGCAGTTTCTCGCCACCGATTTTACACTGACGGTCAAAACAGCGCTGGCAACCGTACTGTTCATGCTGTTTGGCCTGTTTTACAGCCTGATGAATTGCTCATACGGGGCGATGGTGCCCGCTATCACCAGAAACCCGCATGAGCGCGCCCAACTCGCAGCATGGCGTCAGGGCGGCGCAACGCTCGGTCTGTTGCTGTGTACCGTTGGCTTTATGCCGATTCAGGCGCTCTTTACCCAGTCATCTTCTCTGGGTTATCTGGTAGCCGCGTTGATTTTCTCCGTTTGCGGCCTGTTCAGTATGTGGTGGTGTTTCAGCGGGGTGAAAGAACGGTATATCGATATCGTTCCGGCCCACCATAAGCCCAGCATTCTTAAATCCTTCTGTGCGATTTTCCGCAATCCGCCGCTGCTGGTGCTCTGCGTGGCCAACTTATGTACGCTGGCCGCGTTTAACATCAAACTGGCGATTCAGGTCTATTACACCCAGTACGTGCTGAACGACATCCATTTGCTGTCATGGATGGGATTTTTCAGTATGGGGTGCATTCTGGTCGGCGTACTGCTGGTGCCCGTAACCGTAAAACGGTTTGGGAAAAAGCAGGTCTATCTCGGCGGCCTGACGCTGTGGGCTATCGGCGATGTGCTGAACTTTCTCTGGGGTGGAACCTCTTTCCTGTTCGTGATCTTCTCCTGCATGGCGTTTTTCGGCACCGCGTTCGTTAACAGCCTGAACTGGGCGCTGGTTCCTGATACGGTCGATTACGGCGAATGGAAAACAGGTATTCGTGCGGAAGGGTCGGTCTATACCGGTTATACCTTCTCACGAAAAATTTCTGCGGCGCTGGCGGGTTTCTTGCCCGGCATTATGCTGACGCAAATTGGCTACGTGCCGAACATAGCGCAAAGCGCGGAGACGTTACTTGGCCTGCGTCAGCTGATATTTCTCTGGCCATGCGGCCTGGCGATTATCGCCGCACTCACAATGGGCTTTTTTTATAAGCTCAATGAAAAACGCTTTGCTTTTATTATTGAGGAAATTAGCCAACGAAAGAAACAATCGATACAAACCGGCGTTGTAAGCCATTAAAAAACCTCTGTTCTAATTAAATAAAATAATTGCCGCTCTATCCATTTCGATGGATAGCGGCTCCCTACGCTTAAAAAATGGATTTACTATGAAAACGTTGAACACAATAATGCTGTTATCCTCTGTTATCTCCACTTCTGTTTTTGCGGGCGCGTATGTGGAAAACCGCGAGGCCTATAATCTGGCATCCGATCAAATGGAATTCATGCTGCGCGTTGGCTACAACTCCGATATGGGGGCCGGAATTATGTTGACCAACACCTATACGCTACAGCGTGATGATGAATTAAAGCATGGTTATAATGAAATTGAGGGTTGGTATCCGTTATTTAAACCGACGGACCGGTTAACCATTCAACCCGGTGGTCTGATAAACGATAAAAGCATCGGTTCTGGCGTCGCTGTTTATCTGGACGTCAATTATAAATTCACGCCGTGGTTTAACCTGACGGTTCGTAACCGTTACAACCATAATAACTACAGTTCTACTGATTTAAATGGTGAATTAGATAATAACGATAGCTATGAAATCGGCAACTACTGGAATTTCATCATTACTGATAAATTTTCTTATACCTTTGAGCCACACTATTTTTATAATGTGAATGATTTTAACAGCAGCAACGGAACCAAACACCACTGGGAAATTACCAATACTTTCAGATACCGGATTAACCAGAACTGGCTGCCGTACTTAGAGTTACGTTGGTTGGATCGCAATGTGGAGCCCTACCATCGGGAGCAAAACCAGATTCGTGTCGGGGTAAAATATTTCTTCTGAACAGGATAATAAAAAAGCCGCTGAAATCAGCGGCTTTTTGTTGCCGGATGGCGGCTAACGCCTTATCCGGCCTACGAATCGGAGTTATCAGGCCGATTTTGTAAGCCCGTATTACTCTTCTTTCGCGCCGCGCATTGCACGACGACGATCGTTTTCCGTCAGGTGACGTTTACGAATACGGATAGAGGTTGGAGTCACTTCTACCAGTTCGTCGTCATCGATGAACTCCAGAGCCTGCTCCAGGGTCATCTTGATCGGCGGAACCAGAACCGTTGCTTCGTCAGTACCAGACGCACGCATGTTGGTCAGTTTCTTACCGGTCAGGCAGTTTACGGTCAGGTCGTTAGAACGGCTGTGAATACCGATGATCTGGCCTTCGTAAACTTCCGCGCCGTGACCCAGGAACAGCTTACCGCGATCCTGCAAACCGAACAGTGCGAACGCAACCGCTTTACCCTGACCGTTGGAGATCAGTACGCCGTTCTGACGCTGGCCCACTTCGCCCGGACGGATATCGTCGTAGTGGCTGAAGGTGGAGTACAGCAGACCCGTACCGGAGGTCATGGTCATGAACTCTGAACGGAAACCGATCAGACCTCGGCTTGGGATCACGTAGTCGAGACGTACGCGGCCTTTGCCATCTGGATTCATGTTTTTCAGGTCGCCTTTACGCTCGCCCAGCGCCTGCATCACAGAACCCTGGTGCTGCTCTTCGACGTCCAGCGTGACGTTTTCGTACGGCTCCTGTTTACGGCCGTCGATTTCGCGGAAGATAACTTTCGGACGGGAAACCGCCATCTCGAAACCTTCACGACGCATGTTTTCAATCAGAACGGACAGGTGCAGTTCACCACGACCGGATACACGGAACGCGTCCGCATCTTCGGTTTCCTCAACGCGCAGCGCAACGTTGTGTACCAGTTCTTTGTTCAGACGCTCAAGGATCTGACGAGAGGTCACGTATTTACCTTCTTTACCGCAGAACGGAGAGGTGTTTACGCAGAAGAACATAGAAACGGTCGGCTCATCAACAGACAGCGCTGGCAGCGCTTCAACATTCTGCGGATCGCAGATGGTGTCGGAGATGTTCAGCTCGCCCAGACCGGTGATTGCAATGATATCGCCCGCTTCCGCCAGGTCGCTATCAATACGCTCCAGACCCAGGTGAGTCAGCACTTTGCCCACTTTACCGTTACGGGTTTTGCCTTCGCTATCGATGATAGTGATCTGCTGGTTCGGCTTCACTTTACCGCGTTTGATACGACCAATGCCGATAACGCCAACATAGTTGTTGTAGTCCAGCTGAGAGATCTGCATCTGGAGCGGGCCGTCCAGGTCAACGTCCGGTGCCGGTACGTGGTCAACGATCGCCTGATACAGCGGGGTCATGTCTTCCGCCATATCTTCGTGATCCAGACCTGCGATACCGTTCAGCGCCGAAGCGTAGATGATCGGGAAGTCCAGCTGTTCGTCGGTCGCGTCGAGGTTAACGAACAGGTCGAATACCTGGTCTACAACCCAGTCAGGGCGCGCGCCAGGACGGTCAACTTTGTTGATAACAACAATCGGCTTCAGGCCATGAGCAAAGGCTTTTTTGGTCACGAAGCGCGTCTGCGGCATCGGGCCGTCAAATGCGTCAACCACCAGCAGCACGGAGTCTACCATGGACATTACACGTTCAACTTCACCACCGAAGTCGGCGTGTCCTGGGGTATCAACGATGTTGATACGGTAATCATTCCATTTGATAGCAGTGTTTTTAGCGAGGATGGTAATCCCACGCTCTTTCTCCAAATCGTTGGAGTCCATCACACGCTCTTGAGTTTCGGCACGCGCATCAAACGTACCGGATTGCTGTAGCAGCTTATCGACCAGGGTAGTTTTACCGTGGTCAACGTGCGCGATGATGGCGATGTTACGCAAATTTTCGATCACAACTTTGCCTCAGGCATTAGAAATAGCGCGTTATTGTACACGGATTAATCGCACTACAAAACAGGATCACAGAGATCCTCCGCAAACAAGTATTGCAGAGTTTCTTTGTGATCGCTTTCACGGAGCGTTAAAAGGGTCACTCACTGTCCATTGCACCAACATGGTGCTTAATGTTCACATTAAAGCACTATATTGGTGCAACATATCCACTATGGTGCGGCCCTTTTGCACGATGGTGCGCATGATAACGCCTTTTAGGGGCAATTTAAAAGTTGGCACAGATTTCGCTTTGTATTTTTTACGGCGACACGGCCAATTTTTGCAGAATTGAAGACTTCGTTACCACGACGACAATGACCAATCCGGGAGAGTTAAGTATGTCCGCTGAACACGTTTTGACGATGCTGAATGAGCATGAAGTGAAGTTTGTTGATTTGCGCTTCACCGATACCAAAGGTAAAGAACAGCACGTCACGATTCCTGCTCATCAGGTGAATGCCGAATTCTTTGAAGAAGGCAAAATGTTTGACGGCTCCTCGATCGGTGGCTGGAAAGGTATCAACGAATCCGACATGGTTCTGATGCCGGACGCATCCACTGCGGTCATTGACCCGTTCTACGCTGATTCTACGCTGATTATTCGTTGCGACATCCTGGAGCCAGGCACCCTGCAAGGTTACGATCGCGACCCGCGTTCCATCGCCAAGCGCGCGGAAGAGTACCTGCGCTCTACCGGCATCGCAGACACCGTTCTGTTCGGGCCAGAGCCAGAGTTCTTCCTGTTTGACGATATCCGCTTCGGTTCTTCTATCTCTGGTTCCCACGTCGCTATCGACGATATCGAAGGCGCATGGAACTCCTCCACCCAGTACGAAGGTGGCAACAAAGGTCACCGTCCGGCAGTAAAAGGCGGTTACTTCCCGGTTCCGCCGGTAGACTCTTCTCAGGACATCCGTTCTGAAATGTGTTCCGTTATGGAGCAAATGGGTCTGGTTGTAGAAGCACACCACCACGAAGTGGCAACCGCAGGTCAGAACGAAGTGGCAACCCGCTTCAACACCATGACCAAAAAAGCGGACGAAATTCAGATCTACAAATACGTTGTGCACAACGTCGCTCACCGTTTCGGTAAAACTGCGACCTTTATGCCAAAACCGATGTTCGGCGATAACGGTTCCGGTATGCACTGCCACATGTCCCTGTCCAAAAACGGGACTAACCTGTTCTCCGGCGACAAATATGCGGGTCTGTCTGAGCAGGCGCTGTACTACATCGGCGGCGTAATCAAACACGCGAAAGCGATCAACGCCCTGGCGAACCCGACCACCAACTCCTACAAGCGTCTGGTCCCGGGTTATGAAGCACCGGTCATGCTGGCCTACTCCGCCCGTAACCGTTCTGCTTCTATCCGTATTCCGGTTGTGGCCTCTCCGAAAGCGCGTCGTATCGAAGTGCGCTTCCCGGACCCGGCTGCAAACCCGTACCTGTGCTTTGCCGCTCTGCTGATGGCGGGTCTTGACGGTATTAAGAACAAGATCCACCCAGGCGAAGCGATGGACAAAAACCTGTATGACCTGCCGCCGGAAGAAGCGAAAGAGATCCCACAGGTTGCAGGCTCTCTGGAAGAAGCGCTCAACGAGCTGGATATTGACCGCGAATTCCTGAAAGCAGGCGGCGTGTTCACTGATGAAGCGATCGACGCGTACATCGCCCTGCGCATTGAAGAAAATGACCGTGTGCGCATGACGCCGCACCCGGTAGAGTTTGAGCTGTACTACAGCGTTTAATCGTTGAGTTGCCGTGGAACTTTTAGCCTGTTCAGGCAGGTTTGAGATTGATGGCGAATGATAAGACGCCTGGTGGCGCAAGCTTATCAGGCCTACCGGTAACATCACCTTGTAGGCCGGATAAGGCAAAGCCGCCATCCGGCACAACGTTTGCCACTCATCTGTAGCCCATCACACGATGGGCTTTTTTCTCCACCAACGTTCTGATCCCACGCGCTTTTTACACGTAAAAAGCTATAATGCACTAAATTGGTGCAAACTATTCCAGGAGACTGCTAAATGGCAACAGGCACGCAGCCCGATGCTGGGCAGATCCTCAATTCTTTAATCAACAGCATTTTACTGGTCGACGACGAACTGGCGGTGCATTACGCCAACCCGGCCGCACAACAGCTGCTCGCCCAAAGCGCCCGCAAGCTGTTTGGTACGCCGCTGCCTGAGCTGTTGAGCTATTTTTCATTAAATATTGGGCTGATGCGCGAAAGCCTGGAAGCAGGTCAGGGATTTACGGACAACGAAGTCACGCTGGTGATCGACGGACGCTCCCATATTCTCTCGCTAACCGCCCAGCGCCTGCCGGATAACTTCATCCTGCTGGAAATGGCGCCGATGGATAACCAGCGTCGCCTGAGCCAGGAACAGCTTCAGCATGCCCAGCAAATCGCCGCCCGCGATCTGGTGCGCGGTCTGGCGCATGAGATCAAAAACCCGCTTGGTGGTTTACGCGGCGCGGCCCAACTGCTCAGTAAAGCCCTGCCTGACCCGGCGTTGCTGGAGTATACCAAAGTCATTATTGAGCAGGCCGACAGGCTGCGTAATCTGGTTGACCGACTGCTGGGGCCGCAACAGCCGGGTATGCACGTCACGGAGAGTATCCACAAAGTCGCAGAACGCGTCGTCGCACTGGTGTCGATGGAGCTGCCGGAGAACGTCATGCTGATTCGTGATTACGACCCCAGTCTGCCGGAACTGCCTCACGACCCGGACCAGATTGAACAGGTCCTGCTGAACATCGTGCGTAACGCTTTACAGGCGTTAGGGCCGGAAGGCGGTGAAATCATTCTGCGTACCCGTACCGCATTCCAGCTGACGCTGCATGGCGTGCGTTATCGCCTGGCGGCGCGCATCGACGTTGAGGACAACGGGCCGGGTATTCCGTCCCATTTACAGGACACGCTGTTTTACCCGATGGTCAGCGGCCGCGAAGGCGGCACCGGGCTGGGCTTATCCATTGCCCGTAATTTGATTGATCAGCATTCCGGCAAAATTGAATTTACCAGTTGGCCGGGTCATACCGAGTTCTCGGTTTACCTGCCTATCAGGAAATAAAGGTGACGTTTATGCAACGAGGGATAGTCTGGGTAGTCGATGACGATAGTTCCATCCGTTGGGTGCTTGAACGTGCGCTCGCCGGGGCGGGATTACATTGCACCACATTTGAAAGCGGCAACGAAGTGCTGGACGCGCTGGCGAGTAAAACGCCGGATGTCCTGCTGTCGGATATCCGTATGCCGGGAATGGACGGACTGGCGCTGTTAAAACAGATCAAACAGCGTCACCCCATGCTTCCGGTCATCATAATGACGGCGCATTCCGATCTTGATGCCGCCGTCAGCGCTTATCAACAAGGCGCGTTTGATTATCTGCCAAAGCCTTTTGATATTGACGAAGCGGTCGCGCTGGTTGAACGCGCGATCAGCCATTATCAGGAGCAGCAACAGCCGCGCAATGTCCAGATCAACGGCCCGACAACCGATATCATCGGCGAAGCGCCCGCGATGCAGGATGTCTTTCGCATTATTGGCCGCCTCTCACGCTCGTCTATCAGCGTGCTGATCAACGGCGAGTCCGGGACCGGTAAAGAGCTGGTCGCCCATGCGCTGCATCGCCATAGCCCACGCGTAAAAGCTCCCTTTATCGCCCTGAATATGGCGGCTATTCCGAAGGATTTGATCGAGTCCGAACTGTTTGGTCATGAAAAAGGGGCGTTCACCGGGGCGAATACCATTCGTCAGGGGCGCTTTGAGCAGGCCGACGGCGGCACGCTGTTTCTCGATGAGATCGGCGATATGCCGCTGGATGTGCAGACGCGTTTGCTACGCGTCTTAGCCGATGGGCAGTTTTACCGCGTTGGTGGCTATGCGCCGGTGAAGGTTGATGTGCGGATTATCGCCGCCACCCATCAGAACCTGGAATTACGCGTACAGGAAGGTAAGTTCCGTGAAGATCTGTTCCACCGCCTGAACGTGATTCGCGTACATTTGCCGCCGCTGCGCGAGCGCCGGGAAGATATTCCACGCCTGGCGCGGCATTTCCTGCAAGTGGCTGCTCGCGAGCTGGGCGTCGAAGCCAAATTGCTCCACCCGGAAACCGAAGCGGCGCTGACGCGTCTGGCCTGGCCTGGCAACGTGCGTCAACTGGAGAATACCTGCCGTTGGTTAACGGTGATGGCCGCCGGACAGGAGGTTCTGATTCAGGACTTACCCGGCGAGCTGTTTGAAGCCACGGTGCCAGACAGCCAGTCGCACATACAGTCAGACAGTTGGGCCACATTGCTGGCACAGTGGGCGGATCGCGCGTTGCGTTCCGGTCATCAAAACCTGCTTTCTGAAGCGCAGCCTGAGCTGGAGCGTACGCTGTTAACCACCGCGCTGCGTCATACCCAGGGGCACAAACAGGAAGCGGCACGGCTGCTGGGATGGGGTCGTAACACCCTGACTCGCAAGCTAAAAGAGCTGGGTATGGAGTGACGATTCGTCGTTGTGTAAAGATTAATATTTAAGCGCAAATTGCCGTTATTTTGCGCTTTACTGTTCCGATGAGTTGAGTATGATCATGCCCGGCAAACAGGGGGAATCATCATGCTGGAATCATTAATCAATCTGGTATCGAGCGGAGCGGTCGACAGCCACACGCCACAAACTGCGGTTGCCGCAGTGCTGTGTGCAGCGCTGGTTGGGCTGTTTAGCTAAATGCGTGCCGGATGGCGCTAACGCTTATCCGACCTACGGTTGATGTTAACTTGTAGGCCCGGTAAGCGGTAGCGCCACCGGGCAACGCCACTAAATCACCCGTGAGAACTGCTGCATCCGCGCTTTCTGGCGCAGATAAGCATCAAAGCACATACAGATGTTACGGATCAGCAGACGGCCTTTCGGCGTAACCTGAATCCCCTTATCATCCACATCCACCAGCCCATCTTTCGCCAGCGGCGCCAGCAGCGCTAAATCTTCCGCAAAGTACGCCGCGAAGTTGAGATCCCACTGCTGTTCAACCGCTGCGTAATCGAGACGGAAGTTGCAGATCAGCGACTTAATAATATCCCGACGAATGCAGTCATCGCGGGTCAGCACAATGCCGCGCCATAACGCATTCCCCAGCTCATCCACCTGCTGATAGTAGCGCTTCAGCTCTTTCTGGTTCTGCGCGTAGCTGTCGCCAATCATACTGATGGCGGAAACGCCCAACCCCAGCAGGTCCGTATCGCCCTGAGTGGTATAGCCCTGGAAGTTACGATGCAGAACACCTTCACGCTGGGCAACGGCCAGCTCGTCATCCGGGCGGGCAAAGTGATCCATCCCGATGAACTGATAGCCCGTCTCCGTCAGCGATGAGATGGTCTCTTGCAGGATATCGAGTTTTTGCTGCGCGCTGGGCAGGTCAGCCTCTTTGATTTTGCGCTGAGCGGCGAATAACGTGGGCAAATGAGCGTAGTTAAAGACGCTCAGGCGATCGGGGCTCAGCTCTGCCACGCGTCTGAGCGTAAAGGCGAAGCTTTCCGGCGTTTGCTTTGGCAGCCCGTAAATCAGATCGATATTCGTCGAGGTGAAGCCTATCTCGCGCGCATGATTGAGCAGCGAGAAGATAAACTCTTCATCCTGCTCGCGGTTAACCAGACGCTGAACGTCTTTATTGAAGTCCTGCACCCCCATACTCAGGCGGTTAAACCCTTGCGCGCGTAAATGATCGAGCACATCCAGCTCAATTTCACGGGGATCGACTTCGATCGAGATTTCGACGTCGTCGTTAAAATGAAAGTTTCCACGCAGAAGCGTCATTAACCGACTGATTTGCGCTTTATTCAGGTACGTTGGCGTTCCGCCGCCCCAGTGCAGTTGACTAACGCGACGTCCGGCAAACAGCGGCGCGCGATGAATAATTTCTTGTTCAAGCGCATCGAGATATTGGTCGGCCTTATGCTGCTGGCGGGTCACAATCTTGTTGCAACCGCAGAAGTAGCACAATTTATGGCAAAACGGGATATGAACGTACAGAGACAGCGGACGTTCAGGGTAACGCGCCACAGCGTGCTGAAATGCCTCTTCGCCGTAGTCTTCCGAAAACTCCAGCGCTGTGGGATACGAGGTATATCGTGGCCCGGAATAGTTATATTTCTGGATCAGGGCCAGATCCCAGTCTATCAACTGTTCAGACATGCTCACTCCTTCCGATGGCGTCGCTGGCGGGTACGGCGTACCGGCTTTACCCCACTACGGGTAATAAACCGGTTGCGCAGCCACTTCTGTCGCCGCGACAACCGCTGTAGTTTAACGAATAACCACACCAGATAACATACAACCGGAAGGGTTATAAGCAGGACGGGAAGGCCCACGGTGTAAACCCGTTAGTTGCCGCCCCGGAGCAGGCGCATCATATCTTCCTGCTTTTCGTCCTCTTCCTCTTCTTCATCGTCATCATAAGAGAGGCCCAACTTCTGCATCAGCTCATCAATACGATCCAGTTTGGCATCTACCCAGGTTTGGTCTTCCGCACTCAGGGTTTCGCCTGCTTCCAGACGTTCCAGCAGCGCATCCAGGCGCTCATCCGTTTCCAGTAAATCCAACTCAGCCTGCGGTGAAAGCATAGGTTTCTCACTCTTCGGTTTGTGCTGTTTGGTGACTTTTTCGGTCACACCCAGGGGAATGGGGGTTTTACTGCCAATTCGTGGATCTTTCTGCTTGTTCTGGTTTTTACCGCCTGAAGCCGCGTTGTCACCTGTCGCACGGCTCCCCGCCGCATGACCACGGTGTTTTTTCTGACGCTTACGGTCGCGCGCTTCCTGATTCAGCTCTTCGCGTGTTTTACGACGCGCTTTTGCGGGACCTTTACCGCGTGGTGTAGAAGTTGATTTCATAGTGATTCGTCTTTGGCTGTTTTAGTCAGTATATACTCTAAATAATTCGAGTTGCAGGAAGTCAACGCACATGCAACCTGAAGTATGACGAGTTTCATTTGCCGCGGAATCTAGCAGAAACCCTATAAAGAAAAAAGGCGACAGAGTAATCTGTCGCCTTTTTTGCTGTCTAACAACCCTAACGGGCTCTACGATCCCTGTTGGCTACCAACACGCCCTGTTTTTCCCTTAGCCTGAAACATTCCGTGTTGTTTCCATTTCCTTTTACTAACGTCTCCGAACGTTTGTCTTCCTGACAAATCCTGCGTCTTCGCCTCCTGGCGCTCCTGACCCTCATCCTGAGTCGTAATCCTGACAGCTTCCTCGCTATGGATGCTACTTTACTCTTCTGGCATAAACGCACAAGTAATCGAAACGCGAATGTCCACTTTTCAGAATATTGCCTGAAACATAACGTTATGATTTTATTATTTTATCTTAATTTTCGGTCTGCGCTTACTCTGAAATTTCGCATAAGAACAATCGGCAATGTCTCACAAAGAGCATGGTTTTAGCTTACACACACCCCGCATGCTGAAAAATCCGTCTTTTGCCGCTGTTCAGGTATAATCGCTGCAAAGCTTTGACTGACGGAGACGACCGCTTTGACTAATTTGAATTATCAACAGACGCACTTTGTGATGAGTGCGCCTGATATTCGCCATTTACCTTCCGATACCGGAATCGAAGTGGCTTTTGCTGGCCGTTCCAATGCAGGCAAATCCAGCGCGCTGAACACGCTTACGAATCAGAAGAGTCTGGCGCGTACATCCAAAACACCGGGCCGTACTCAGCTCATCAACCTGTTTGAGGTGGTTGAAGGCAAACGTCTGGTTGACCTGCCCGGCTATGGCTATGCAGAAGTCCCGGAAGAGATGAAGCGTAAGTGGCAACGCGCGCTGGGCGAATATCTGGAAAAACGTCAGAGTCTGCAAGGCCTGGTGGTACTGATGGATATCCGTCACCCGTTAAAAGATCTCGACCAGCAGATGATCCAGTGGGCCGTAGAGAGCAACATTCAGGTTCTGGTTTTACTCACCAAAGCGGACAAACTGGCCAGTGGCGCACGTAAAGCGCAGCTGAATATGGTGCGTGAAGCGGTACTGGCCTTTAACGGCGATGTGCAGGTAGAAACGTTTTCTTCCCTGAAGAAGCAAGGCGTGGATAAATTACGTCAGAAACTGGATAGCTGGTTTAACGATCTGGCTCCCGTGGAAGAGACGCAGGACGGGGAATAACCCACCGATATGCCGGATGGCGCCGCTGCGCGTCTTATCCGGCCTACAGTTCTTTATTCTTGCTCTAAATAATTCGAGTTGCATAAAGGCGGCAACACAGCAAATCCCCAGGAGCTTACATAAGTAAGTGACTGGGGTGAGCGACAAATCTGTCTGGAACAGATTTGAACGCCGCGAAGCGGCGGCCCGTAAGGGTGAGGCTCATGGATGAGCCGAATAATTCGAAGCCAACGCGTATGCAGCTTGAAGTATGACGAGCAAAATAAAAAACGCCCCAGTCATTACTGACTGGGGCGGCTAAAATATTCAGCCAAATCCGATTACGTGAAGTAAAAGGTCTGAAAGATAGAACATCTTACCTCTGTACCCTACGCGAATAACTTTACTCTTTTTTGAGCAGCTCAGAAAGCACTTTTTGTAATTTTTTTTCATTCTTTACATAGGGAATTCTAATGATCATCACAAAACGTTCTATCTTATGTTGCTTAGTTACGAAAAAAGCGCGTTATTCAGTAAAGCCTTAGTGCGCCTGATCCCAGTTTTCGCCGCTACCCACTTCCACCAGCAACGGCACATCAATACGCGTGCAGTTTTCCATCAGTTGATGGATCTTTTTCGATACCACGTCGAGATCATCTTTATGCACTTCGAACACCAGTTCATCGTGTACCTGCATGATCATACGCACGCGCGGCTGTTCATCTTGCAGCCATTTATCGACGGCAATCATAGCGCGCTTGATGATGTCTGCTGCCGTCCCCTGCATCGGAGCGTTGATGGCGGCACGTTCCGCACCAGCACGACGCGCAGCATTGCTGGATTTAATATCCGGCAAGTAGAGACGACGCCCTTCCAGCGTTTCAACATAGCCTCGCTCTTTTGCCTGAGCGCGCGTGCGCTCCATATATTCCAGTACGCCAGGGTAGCGTTCGAAGTAGAGATCCATATACTTCTGCGCCTCTTTGCGCGGAATATTGAGCTGACGCGCCAGACCGAATGCGCTCATGCCGTAGATCAGACCAAAGTTAATCGCTTTGGCGCTGCGGCGCTGTTCAGCCGTAACGCTCTCCAGCGGCAGTCCAAACACTTCAGCAGCCGTCGCCCGGTGGATATCTTTTCCTTCGGCAAAGGCGGTTAACAGACCTTTATCGCGGGAAAGGTGCGCCATAATACGCAGTTCAATCTGCGAATAGTCCGCTGATGCGATGACGTAATCTTGCGGAGCGATAAACGCCTGACGAATACGGCGCCCTTCCTCGTTACGTACCGGAATATTTTGCAGGTTAGGATCGGTAGACGATAAACGCCCCGTCGCGGTCACCGCCTGATGATAAGAGGTATGCACTCGCCCGGTTTTCGGGTTGATCATCAGCGGGAGTTTATCGGTGTAGGTCGATTTCAGCTTCGCCAGCCCGCGATATTCCAGAATCACCTTCGGCAGCGGATAGTCCAGCGCCAGCTCTTCCAGCACCTCTTCCGAGGTGGACGGCGCACCGCCCGGCGTTTTCTTCAGCGGCTTAATACCCTGTTTTTCAAACAGAATGGTTTGCAACTGTTTGGTAGAAGAGAGGTTAAATTCTTCTCCGGCGATCTCATGCGCCTTCTTCTCCAGCTCCGCCAGACGCAGCGTGATCTCCTCTGAATGCTTGTGCAGCACGGCAGGGTCGATTTTTACACCGTTACGCTCTACGCGGGAAAGCACCGGCACCAGCGGCATTTCGATATTCTCGAAGACATTCAGCGGCCCTTTGTACTGCTGTAGCTCTGGCCACATTTTCAAATGCAGCTGTAACGTAACGTCCGCATCTTCTGCGGCATAACGTCCGGCCTCTTCCAGGGCAATCTGGTTAAAGGTCAGCTGATTTTTACCTTTACCGGCAATCTCTTCAAAAGTGATGGTCTTATGCTTCAACCAGCGTTCGGACAGGCTGTCCATGTCGTGGCGGCCAGCAACGCTGTTCAGAATGTAGGATTCGAGCATAGTGTCAAAAGCAATACCACGCAGCTCAATGCCATAGTTCTGCAATACGCCGCGATCGTACTTCAGGTTTTGCCCAACCTTACGCGCCTTCTCATCTTCCAGCAGCGGCTTCAACAGCTCCAGCGCTCGCTCGCGGGAAATCTGATCGGGCGCATCCAGGTAGTCATGCGCCACAGGAACATAGGCCGCCACGCCCGGTTCAATAGCAAAAGAGAGACCAACCAGATTCGCCGCATGGTTATCCAGGCTGTCCGTTTCGGTATCAAATGCAAAAACGGGCGCCTTTTTCAGCGTCTCAATCCAGCTTTCCAGCGTCGCTTCATCCAGGATGGTGACGTAGTTATCGTAAGAAAGCGCGGTCGCAGGCACGTCTGGCGTTTCATCAATAACAATGGATTCCTGCGGTTTTGCTGCGGGCTTCGCACCTTTCGCCTGTAGCCATTTACCCGCTTCCACATCGGTGGTCCAGCGCTTAAATTCATATTTCTTAAACAGGCCAAGCAACTCTTCAGCCGCTGGCTGTTGTACTTCAAGCTGATCGCAGCTTAGCTCCAGTTCGACATCCGTTTTGATGGTAGCCAGTTGATAAGAGAGGTAAGCCACCTCTTTATTCTGCTCAAGCTTCCCGGCCATGGTTTTCGCGCCACGGAAGGTTAAGCCCGCAATTTTATCTGATTCGGCATACAGGGTATCCAGCCCGCCTAACCCCTGAAGGAGCGCCTGGGCGGTTTTTTCACCCACGCCCGGCACGCCAGGAATGTTATCGGAAGAGTCGCCCATCAGCGCCAGGAAATCGATGATCAATTCGGGTGGAACACCGTACTTGTTCACGACCTCATCCGGGCCCAGAATCGTATTGGTCATGGTATTAATCAGCGTGATATTTGGCGTCACCAGCTGGGCCATATCTTTGTCACCGGTGCTGATCAGCACCGGACGGCCCACCTTCTCGGCTTCACGCGCCAGCGTACCGATAACGTCGTCCGCTTCCACGCCCGAAACGGCCAGCAGCGGCAGGCCCATCGCTTTTACCATCGCATGCAGCGGTTCAATCTGCGCACGCAGGTCATCAGGCATCGGCGGGCGATGCGATTTGTAATGTTCAAATAACTCATCACGGAAGGTTTTACCCTTGGCATCAAATACCACTGCGGCATGCGTCGGTTGATACTGCATAATCAGGCTGCGCAGCATGTTGAGAACACCGTACATCGCCCCTGTAGGCTCCCCTGCGCTGTTCGTCAGAGGAGGAAAGGCGTGATACGCGCGATAGAGATAAGATGAGCCATCTACAAGGATAAGTGGGTTTTCTGGGATCTGAACCATAATGTCCGTGCCTGTTTATCAGATTATGGGTAAAGGATGCCACAGACAGGATGAAAACATGAGTTTTTCGCCGCATTTGTCGAAAAAGTTTTGTAGATCTTCTGGATCGCTCGCAAAGCGAACTGTGGATAACTTTGTGCATAAATTATTACATTTCATTTAATTTCATCCTGATGATTTAATTTTCATTAAACTTACTCTTATTTTTCAATACGTTAATTAAATCACCAGAACTTTATCCCATTATTCAGCGTCATCTCAGTGTGTGGATAGATATCAATATTTTTTCTGTTTCGCTAAGACCCGTCATTTGATGCGTTTTCTGATAAAATCAGCCCCTTGCGTCTCTTTCGCGCACTATTTATGGCTAACCCGTTGAATAATTTAATTATGACAAGAATACTCGCTGCGATAACGCTGTTGCTGAGTATCGTATTGACCATTTTGGTCACTATTTTTTGTTCTGTGCCGATCATCCTTGCCGGGATCGTGAAGCTCCTTTTGCCCATTCCTGTCGTCTGGCGCAAGGTATCCGTTTTTTGTAATTTCATGATGTACTGCTGGTGTGAAGGGTTGGCGCTGCTGCTGCATCTCAATCCGTGGCTTAAATGGGACGTGGAAGGGCTGGAAGGCCTGAACAAGAAAAACTGGTATCTGCTTATTTGTAACCATCACAGTTGGGCCGATATCGTGGTGCTTTGCGTTCTGTTCCGTAAGCACATTCCAATGAATAAATACTTTCTTAAGCAGCAGTTAGCCTGGGTGCCGTTTATCGGCCTGGCCTGCTGGGCGCTGGATATGCCGTTTATGAAACGCTACTCGCGCGCTTATTTGCTCCGTCATCCCGAACAACGCGGTAAAGATGTAGAAACAACCCGCCGTTCTTGCGAGAAATTTCGCGCGCATCCCACAACGATCGTAAATTTTGTCGAAGGTTCGCGTTTTACCGAAGAGAAACGTCGGCAAACTCGCTCGCCATATAAAAACCTTCTCCCACCAAAAGCGGCGGGGATCGCGATGGCGCTAAACGTCTTAGGGTCTCAGTTTGATAAGCTGCTCAACGTTACCCTCTGCTACCCGGAAAACGATCGGAAACCATTCTACGATATGTTGAGCGGTAAACTGACGCGCATCGTGGTACGTATCGATCTGGAGCCGATTAAAGAAGAGCTGCACGGTGACTATGTGAACGACAAAGGATTCAAACGCCGTTTCCAGCTTTGGTTGAATGCACTCTGGAATGAAAAAGACGAACAGATAGAAAAGATTAAAGCGGAAAACAAAAACGCCGGTCAATGACCGGCGATTTTTTTATTTCTTTTCAACCAGATGTTTCACGGTATCGGCGTACTGTTGTACGAAGATATCCATGCTGCTGGTATCCATCCCTTGCGGGTTAACCTGATATTTGCCGTTTACAAACATCGCCGGTACACCCTGAAGCTGGAGATCAGCGGCCGCTTTTTCTTGCTGCGCAACCAGTGATTTCACCACGAAGCTGTTCCATGCCGCATCGTAGTCTTCACCTTTCACACCCGCATCAACGAATACTTTGCGAATATCGGCAGCAGACTGAACGGTCTGGTTTTTCTGTACTGCTTCAAACATCGGCGCAGTGATTTTATCTTCTACGCCCAGTGCCATCGCCACAGCCCATGCCTGCGTCAGGTCCTTACCCAATGGGCCCAGGAACTCAACGTGGTATTTGGTCATTTTGGTGCCTTCAGGCAGCTTTTTCTTCACGTTATCAGAAACGTGCAGCACTTCTTCAAACTGATAGCAGTGCGGGCAGTAGAAGGAGAAAAACTCCAGAACCTGAGGCTCGCCAGCAACGGGCTTATCCAGTGTGATGTATTGCTTACCATCACTGAACTGCGCTGCCGATGCGCTAAAAGCTAAAATCATACCAGCCAGCGCCAGCCAAATCTTTTTCATGATCAACTCTCTCCTGATGTGTCCGTTTAATACATTGGCGTTAATTGTAAAGGGGGTTCTTGCAGCACTTTTGCCTGCTCAAGAAATGTCGCAGTCTGCCGTTGCCAGTAATCTTCCCCGGTTAACCACGGGAAATTTTTAGGAAACGCAGGATCAGCCCAGCGACGCATCAGCCAGGCAAGATAATAAACCAAACGCATCGCGCGTAAAGGCTCAATAAGTTCTATTTCAGCGGTATCGAACTCACTAACTTCTTCATAAGCCTCGATAATCGTTTCAAGCTGCATCCGCTGCTCGGCTTTATCGCCATTCAGCAGCATCCACAGATCCTGAACGGCAGGGCCATTGCGGGCATCATCTAAATCAACAAACAGCGGGCCATCACGCCAGAGGATATTTCCGGCATGACAATCCCCGTGTAAACGCAGCGTCTCAAAACGGGTATGCCAACGTTCGGTAACGGCGGCAATAAGAGTGTCCGTCGCGTTCAGGAAAGCCGCTTTTTGCCCCGCGGGAATCAGTGATGCGTCTTCGAAAAGTTTACGAGGTTCAATGAGATACTCTTCCAGGCCCATTGTCGGCCGGAAGGCAAAAGGGTGTTTACGCCCGGTCTGATGCAGGCGACCCAGATAGCGCCCTACCGCTTCCATCTGATCGATATTATCTGCTTCGAACTGTCGCCCGCCGACGCTTGGGAAAATCGCGTAGTGGAACCCCTGGTGGTTCAGTAGCGTCTGGTCATTGAGGACAAGCGGCGCCGCAACCGGCACCTCATCTTTTACCAGTTCCAGTGCAAACTGATGCTCTTCCCGTATTTGATCGGCAGACCAACGCTCAGGGCGATAAAACTTAACGACAAAGCGTCGACGGTCTTCGTCCTGAAACTGATAGACGCGGTTTTCATAGCTGTTGAGCGGGGTAAGACCGGAATCCACCCGGATTCCCTGTTCAAACAGCGCATCCATGATGGTATCCGGGTGTAATGTCTGGAAAGTAAAAGCGTTATCGTTCATCCCATCATCCGGAAAATACTACGAATGATTCAGGATATCATTTTGTGGCGATTTCGGTGGCGCCGCTTACAAGGTTTTACTCTTTAATCACGCCGCGTGCGCGTAATAGCGCCGTTTTGAAATCTTCTTCATAATCTTTCTGAATGCCAGGAATCACCGCATCTTTTGCGGAGTCACGCATTTTCAGGTGATAGATCAGAATGTCGTCGGTTAAATCCGCCAGTTCGCCGTCAAAACCTGACTCTTTCGCCAGTTTCTGTAAAAATTGCAGCAGATTAAGATCGGGCTCTTTCTGCCAGGCTGGTTGCAGGAGTTCAATGACTTCATTCAGGCGTTTACATTTCATGGCTGTGCTCCTTAATTTGATGTAGATACGTTAGCAGGGTCAATCCCACAATAAAAGAGGCGATATCAGTGAATCTGGAGAGTGCAATAACGGGGGTTGTGCTGGCAGGCGGTAAAGCCAGGCGAATGGGGGGGGCAGATAAGGGTCTGCTTGAGCTGGATGGCAAACCACTTTGGAAGCATGTTGCTGATACGCTGGCGTCTCAGCTTGAAACCGTCGTGATTAACGCGAATCGCCATCAGGATATTTATCAACAAAGCGGTCTGAAAGTGATCCCCGATTCACTGGCCGATTTTCCGGGGCCTCTGGCGGGTATGTTGTCTGTTTTACAGCAAGAGAAGGGAGACTGGTTTCTGTTTTGCCCTTGCGACACACCTTACATTCCCCGCGATCTGGTTGCGCGTTTAAAAGCTCAGCGCAATAACGCGCCTGTCGTATGGGTTCACGACGGCGAGCGGGACCACCCGACAATTGCACTGGTTAATCGCTCCGTAGCACCTTTCTTACAGGAATATCTCCAGTCAGGTGAACGGCGGGTCATGGTCTTTATGCGCCAGGCCGGTGGTCATGCTGTTGATTTCAGTGATTTTAAGCAGGCATTTGTGAATGTGAATACGCCGGAAGAGCTCGCCAGATGGCAGGAGAAATCATGATCCCACTACTCGGCATAGCCGCATGGAGCGGCACCGGTAAGACTACGCTGCTCAAGAAATTGATTCCAGCGTTATGCGCCAGAGGGGTTCGCCCAGGGTTAATTAAGCATACCCATCACAATATGGACGTAGATAAGCCCGGCAAAGACAGTTACGAGTTACGCAAGGCAGGCGCAGCACAAACGCTTGTCGCCAGTCAGCAACGTTGGGCGCTGATGACAGAAACACCGGAAGAACCTGAGCTGGATTTAACGTATCTGGTGAGTCGAATGGATGCTTCTAAGCTGGATATAGTGCTTGTTGAAGGTTTTAAGCACGAAGCGGTGGCGAAGATCTTATTATTCCGACAGGGGTGTGGGCATGAAGTGGAGGAGCTGACCATTGATGAGCATGTGATCGCCGTCGCCAGCGACATTCCGCTTTCCCTGGATGTCCCGCTATTAGATATCAATGATATACCACAGATCGCTACATTTGTTTTGCGTTGGCTGGGACGATAGTACGCGGGCGGCACAGGTTTTTTGCAGGCAGGATAAGCGCAGCGTCATCCGGCTGCACCCGGGTGCATGAACGCAAAAAGGCCATCCCTCAGGATGGCCTCTTCACTTTAATTAATGCCTGGCAGTTCCCTACTCTCGCATGGG
>NZ_JAOWGB010000005.1:0-209 GCF_030333365.1 Citrobacter sp. CK195 | reverse complement strand
AGAGACTCATACACACTTTACGTGTGTCGTTTCAATTTTCAGCTTGATCCAGATTTTTAAAGAGCAAATATCTCAAACATGACTCGCAAGTCAGTTTTGAGATATTAAGGCAGGTGACTTTCACTCACGAACCAGCAAGTGGCGTCCCCTAGGGGATTCGAACCCCTGTTACCGCCGTGAAAGGGCGGTGTCCTGGGCCTCTAGACGAA
>NZ_JAOWGB010000004.1:0-506 GCF_030333365.1 Citrobacter sp. CK195 | reverse complement strand
TAGGGGAACCTGCGGTTGGATCACCTCCTTACCTTAAAGAACCTGCCTTTGCAGTGCCCACACAGATTGTCTGATGAAAAACGAGCAGTAAAAACCTCTACAGGCTTGTAGCTCAGGTGGTTAGAGCGCACCCCTGATAAGGGTGAGGTCGGTGGTTCAAGTCCACTCAGGCCTACCAGATTTTCCCTGAATACTGCGTTGTGAAATGACTCACATACTTTAAGTATGCTTCGTCATTCCACGCCTTGTCTCAGGAAAAATCATCGGTAAGAGGTTCTGACTGTACTGTATGGGGCTATAGCTCAGCTGGGAGAGCGCCTGCTTTGCACGCAGGAGGTCTGCGGTTCGATCCCGCATAGCTCCACCATATTTTACTGCTCATATAAGAAAACTTCAGAGTGTACCTGAAAAGGTTCACTGCGAAGTTTTGCTCTTTAAAAATCTGGATCAAGCTGAAAATTGAAACGACACACGTAAAGTGTGTATGAGTCTCTCAAATTTTCGCA
>NZ_JAOWGB010000003.1:0-557 GCF_030333365.1 Citrobacter sp. CK195 | reverse complement strand
ATAGGGGAGCCGAAGGGAAACCGAGTCTTAACTGGGCGTTAAGTTGCAGGGTATAGACCCGAAACCCGGTGATCTAGCCATGGGCAGGTTGAAGGTTGGGTAACACTAACTGGAGGACCGAACCGACTAATGTTGAAAAATTAGCGGATGACCTGTGGCTGGGGGTGAAAGGCCAATCAAACCGGGAGATAGCTGGTTCTCCCCGAAAGCTATTTAGGTAGCGCCTCGTGAATTCATCTCCGGGGGTAGAGCACTGTTTCGGCTAGGGGGCCATCCCGGCTTACCAACCCGATGCAAACTGCGAATACCGGAGAATGTTATCACGGGAGACACACGGCGGGTGCTAACGTCCGTCGTGAAGAGGGAAACAACCCAGACCGCCAGCTAAGGTCCCAAAGTCATGGTTAAGTGGGAAACGATGTGGGAAGGCCCAGACAGCCAGGATGTTGGCTTAGAAGCAGCCATCATTTAAAGAAAGCGTAATAGCTCACTGGTCGAGTCGGCCTGCGCGGAAGATGTAACGGGGCTAAACCATGCACCGAAGCTGCGGCAGCGAC
>NZ_JAOWGB010000002.1:0-307 GCF_030333365.1 Citrobacter sp. CK195 | reverse complement strand
ATCGGCGCTACGGCGTTTCACTTCTGAGTTCGGCATGGGGTCAGGTGGGACCACCGCGCTACGGCCGCCAGGCAAATTCTTTGTGCCCTGTACGCAATTCTTTATCGCATCAGCGGCGTTGTCTGCGCTCGTAAACTCAGTCACATACCTGTGTATGCTCCTTCCTTTCCTTCGCTGGACGCCTTGCTGCTGCGCAAACTATTGCGCACTGCTAATCTGTAATCAAAGCTGAAAATCGTCTCTCAGTCCGCCAAAACATCTTCGGCGTTGTAAGGTTAAGCCTCACGGTTCATTAGTACCGGTTAGC
>NZ_JAOWGB010000001.1:0-302 GCF_030333365.1 Citrobacter sp. CK195 | reverse complement strand
ACGCGGGGTGGAGCAGCCTGGTAGCTCGTCGGGCTCATAACCCGAAGGTCGTCGGTTCAAATCCGGCCCCCGCAACCAATTGAAATATGATGTAATATTTTGCAAAGTAGTTCGAATCACAACAAGGCGGCGACGCAGTGAATCCTTAGGAGCTTACTCCAGTAAGTGACTGAGGTGAACGAGGAAAGCCAACGCAGATGTGATTTGAAATACGAAGCAGAAAGACGGACGCGGGGTGGAGCAGCCTGGTAGCTCGTCGGGCTCATAACCCGAAGGTCGTCGGTTCAAATCCGGCCCCCGCA
>NZ_JAOWGB010000026.1:586625-1046284 GCF_030333365.1 Citrobacter sp. CK195 | reverse complement strand
GCATTATAGGGAGTTATTCCGGCCTGACAAGGGGAAATTTAAAATTATTTTCCGACTGCTTTCTTTTTAAGCAAAACCACTATTAACATGCCATAAAATAAGCAATTTGCCGTTTTTACAACCTTAATCACACTTCCTGATGGCATACTAATGAATAAGAAAAGAGAAAGGACAAACATTTATGCCTTTAAGCGCACAACAGTTAGCTGCACAGAAAAATCTTTCCTACGTTCTGGCTGAGAAGCTGGCGCAGCGAATCTTAAAGGGTGAATACGCGCCCGGCACCATTCTTCCCGGAGAAATCGAACTGGGCGAGCAATTTGGCGTGAGTCGCACGGCGGTACGTGAGGCAGTGAAGACGCTAACAGCAAAAGGCATGGTGTTGCCCCGTCCTCGTATTGGTACGCGGGTTATGCCGCAGGCAAACTGGAACTTCCTCGATCAGGAACTGCTCACCTGGTGGATGACAGAAGAAAACTTCCATCAGGTTATTAATCATTTTCTGGTGATGCGTATCAGTCTCGAACCGCAGGCATGTTCACTGGCAGCGACGATCGGATCAGCGGAACAGAAAGCGCATCTGAATACCTTAATGGAAGAGATGGTGGCGTTGAAGAAGAACTTCAGACGCGAACGCTGGATTGAAGTCGATATGGCGTGGCATGAGCATATTTATGAAATGAGCGCGAATCCGTTCTTAATCTCTTTTGCCTCGCTGTTCCATTCGGTCTATCACACCTACTTCACCTCTATTACCTATAACGATGTGGTGAAGCTGGATTTACACCAGGCTATTGTAGATGCCATAGCCGACAGTGATGGCGATCGCGCCTTTAAAGCGTGCCAGGCATTGTTGATAGCGCCGAACGAACAACCGGACAAGTAACGGGATACCGAATGTCAGAGAAAAAAGCGCGCAGTATGGCCGGGTTGCCGTGGATAGCGGCTATGGCTTTTTTTATGCAGGCGCTGGATGCCACCATTCTTAATACCGCTCTACCCGCTATCGCGCACAGCCTCAACCGTTCTCCTCTTGCCATGCAGTCCGCTATTATCAGTTATACCCTGACGGTCGCGATGCTGATTCCGGTAAGCGGATGGCTGGCCGATCGCTTTGGCACCCGTCGCGTCTTTATTATTGCCGTCAGTCTGTTTACGCTCGGCTCGCTGGCATGCGCGCTTTCTGGCTCATTAGCTGAATTGGTTGTTTTCCGCGTGGTGCAGGGGATCGGCGGCGCAATGATGATGCCGGTCGCCCGTCTGGCATTATTACGCGCTTACCCCCGAAGTGAACTGCTTCCGGTTCTGAATTTCGTGACGATGCCAGGCCTGGTCGGCCCTATCCTCGGCCCGGTATTGGGGGGCATACTGGTGACATGGGCAAGCTGGCACTGGATCTTCCTGATTAATATTCCCATTGGCATTGTCGGTATCCTGTATGCCCGTAAGTACATGCCAAATTTCACCACACCGCGACGCCGTTTCGACATGACCGGCTTCTTCCTCTTTGGTTTGAGTCTGGTGCTGTTCTCCAGCGGAATGGAGCTTTTCGGCGAGAAGATCGTCGCAACCTGGATAGCATTAACCATTATTCTGAGCAGTATCGTGCTGCTACTGGCCTATATTCGCCATGCGCGTCGACACCCAACGCCGTTGATTTCACTTTCGCTGTTCAGAACGCGCACGTTCTCCGTTGGGATAGCAGGAAACCTCGCCACGCGTCTGGGAACGGGATGCGTTCCCTTCCTGATGCCGCTGATGATACAGGTAGGATTTGGATACCCGGCGCTGATAGCCGGCTGCATGATGGCCCCGACGGCGCTGGGTTCTATTCTGGCGAAATCAGCGGTCACTCAGGTACTGCGCAAACTGGGGTACAAGACGACGCTGGTCGGTATTACGGTATTTATTGGCCTGATGATTGCGCAGCTCTCTTTGCAATTCCCCGCCATGCCGGTATGGATGTTGATTCTGCCGCTGTTTGTTCTGGGTATGGCGATGTCCACGCAGTTTACCGCCATGAACACCATCACCCTTGCGGACCTGACCGATGATAACGCCAGCAGCGGCAACAGTCTGCTGGCCGTCACGCAGCAGCTTTCCATCAGTTTAGGGGTGGCGATCAGCGCCGCCGTATTGCGTCTCTATGAAGGGATTGAAGGAACCAATACGGTTGAACAGTTCCACTATACCTTTATTACGATGGGAGCTATTACGGTGGTATCCGCGCTGATGTTCATGTTGCTGAAAGCCAAAGATGGCCGCAATCTGATCAAAGAACGGCACAAACCTAAACCGACCCCCGCGCCATCAGAACAGGAGTAAGTTGCAGACGCTGCTGTTGTAGCGTGGGTTGTGCCATACGGTGAATCAACACGTCGATGGCCAACTCACCCAGTTCATCTTTCGGTTGATGAATCGTCGTCAGCGGCGGCGTCATGTAGCGCGCCAGTTCAATATCATCATAGCCAATTACCGCCATATCCTGCGGGATGCGCAGCCCTGCCTGATAAAGCGCCTGATACGCACCGACGGCCATCGCATCATTGCCGGCAAATACCGCCTGTGGGCGTTGTTTATGGGACAGCAGCATTTGCATGGTTTCAAATCCGCCGCCAAACTCGAAATCTCCTGTGATCTCATACCCTTCAGGAATTTCCAGCCCCGCGCGTTTCATCGCCTCCCGATACCCTTCCAGCCGCAAACGCGCGGGCGTTTTGTCCAGCGGGCCGGTAATGCAAGCTATTCGGGTAAAACCTTTATCAATCAGGTATTGCGTCGCTAAATCGCCGCCCAGAAGGGAGTTGTCCTGGATCAGATCGCAATCCCCTTCGTCATCAAAGGGCGACCAGTCCATCATCACGGTAGGAATAGAGGGATAACGCTGCATAATCTCCCGGGAGGGTTGATGCGTCTCCGTACAGAGCAGCAATAAGCCATCGACCCGCTTTTGCATCAGCGTTTCCAGATTGCGGTTCATTCGCTGCTCATCGCCTTCGGTATTACACAATACCAGGCTGTAGCCCCGCTCAAAGCAGCTACGTTCAACGCCGCGCACCAGTTCTGAATAAAAAGGATTGGTACTGGCGGTGATCAGCATGCCGATTGTGCGGGTCTGATTTAATTTCAGGCTACGCGCCAACGCTGAAGGCGCGTAGTTTAACTCTTTAATCGCCGCTTCCACTTTCCCGGTGATAGCTTCACTGACAAAGCGATCTTTATTAATAACGTGCGAAACAGTTGAAGTGGAAACGCCCGCCAGACGGGCAACATCCTTCATTGTAGCCAAACGTTACCTCTGCTGACCTAAAAACGCCTCTATCTCTTCACGCCACGGAACAGAAGGTTGCGCACCTTTGCGTGTCACCGCAATCGCAGCAGCGGCATGGGCAAAGCGAATGGCCTCCGGCAGCGGCGTCTCTTCCAGTAAGGCGGTAACTAACGCACCATTAAAAGTATCCCCGGCAGCTATCGTATCAACGGCGTTCACTTTAAACCCCGGCACACGACGGCCTTCGCCCTTCACGCTGGCCCACACGCCGCGGCTGCCTAACGTAATCAGTACGGTATGAATGCCTTTATCATGCAGCACCTGCGCTGCTTTAGCGGCATCTTCATCACTTTCGACGCGAATTCCCGTGAGCTTTTCCGCTTCGGTTTCATTTGGCGTAATGATGTCCACCAGCGCCAGCAGCTCATCAGACAGTTCACGCGCCGGAGCCGGGTTAAGCGCAACGGTAGTGTTGTTCTGATGCGCAATTTTTGCCGCCGCCATCACACTTTCAATCGGCGACTCGAGCTGCATCAATAGCGCAGAAGCCCCGGCGATACGCTCGCGTTGCGCTTCCACCAGCGCTGGCGACAATGCGGCATTGGCGCCAGCATGAATGCCGATGACATTTTCCCCTTCGCCATTAACAAAAATCAGCGCGACTCCGGTAGATTCCCCGTTAATCACGCTGACCGGAACAATATCAATGTTATCGCTGGCTAACTGTTTACGCACGCTCTCGCCAATATCGTCATCGCCAGTACAGGCAATAAACGCGATATTTGCGCCGCTGCGCCCTGCGGCCACCGCCTGATTCGCGCCTTTACCGCCGAATGCCACCTGATATTGGGTGCCCGTTACGGTTTCGCCTGGCGCAGGAAAAGATTCGAGGTTGAGGATGTGATCGGCATTAATACTGCCAAGGACGACAAGGTTGCCTGCGGTTTTCATGTTCGGGATGTCCAGTAAAGTGCGCCACCGGGTTAGGGTGGCGCGTGCCCTGCTTTTCTTTTTACGCTTTCATCTTCAAACAACTCTCTGAGGATGGCGTATTTATGTCGCCATCAGACCGCGAACGGCCTGAGCCGTTATTACTGCTTGATGACAAGTTTCAGGTCAACCGGATATTTGGCCTGAACTTTCTCGCCTTTCAGTACTTTATCAGCGGTTTCAACGCCTTTAGCGCCAATCTGATCCGGCAACTGAGCGATAGTCGCAGCCAGTTTGCCATCATTTACCGCCTTCTCGCCATCCGGCGTACCATCAAATCCAACCACCATCACATCAGATTTACCTGCGGTTTGCAGAGCGCGCAGCGCACCCAGCGCCATTTCGTCGTTCTGTGCGAATACCGCCTGCACATCAGGATGCGCAGTCAGCAGGTTCTGCATGACGTTCAGACCTTTGGTGCGGTCAAAGTCAGCAGGCTGGCTGGCCAGTACATTAAATTTGTGTGCCGCAACGGCCTGCTGGAAGCCTTCGCCACGCTCACGCGCTGCGGATGTTCCGGCGATGCCTTGCAGTTCAATCACTTTCGCGCCTTCACCTGCTTTCTTCGCGATGTAATCACCGGCGATTTTGCCGCCCAGCACGTTATCGGAAGCAATGTGGCTGACAACGTCGCCTTTGGTTGCCTGGCGATCAAGGGTGATAACCGGAATCTTCGCCTGGTTAGCCATCTTAACCGCGTTGCCTACCGCGTCGGAATCGGTTGGGTTGATCAGCAGAATTTTAGTGCCGCGAACGGTTAAATCCTGAACGTTAGCCAGCTCTTTCGCCGGGTTGTTCTGGGAGTCCAGCACGACCAGGTTATAGCCCAGTTTATCCGCTTCTTTCTGCGCCCCCTCTTTCAGGGTGACAAAGAACGGGTTGTTGAGCGTGGAGATCACCAGAGCAATGGTGTCTTTCGCCATCGCATTCGCGCTCACGGTGGCGCTCAGCGCAACAGCAGAAACCAGGGTAGCCAGTTTTTTCATGTTCATATTTAAGATGTCCTGTAGTCGTTGTTACTGCTTTTTGTTGTCTACCAGTACCGCCAGCAAAATCACCACCGCTTTGACGATCATCTGGTAATAGGAGGAAACACCTAACAAATTCAAACCATTATTAAGGAAACCGAGAATCAATGCGCCGATCAATGTCCCAACAATGCGCCCTTTACCGCCCGCCAGGCTGGTGCCGCCTAACACAACCGCTGCGATGGCATCCAGCTCATAACCCGTACCCGCCGTTGGCTGCGCGGAGGAGAGACGAGCCACTTCGATGATGCCCGCCAGCGAGGCCAGCAGACCACAAAGCGAATAGACGATGATTTTGACTTTACTGACGCTGATACCCGACAGACGCGTTGCCGCTTCGTTGCCGCCCAGCGCATAGATATAGCGACCCAGGCGAGTATGATGCAGCATGTACCACGCCGCCAGGAAGACGATGCCCATAATCCAGACCGGCGTCGGAACGCCCAGCGGGCGGCCAATCCCGAACCAGCCGAAGAGGTCGGCGTTATCCGTAAAGCCAGTATTCACCGGGCTTCCGTTGGTGTACACCATCGTGACGCCGCGCAGCAGAAGCATCATTACCAGCGTGGCGATAAACGCCTGCACGCGACCTTTCGCCACGATCACACCGGTCACCGCGCCAATGGCGGCGCCTAACGCCAGCGCCGCCGCAACGGCCACCAGCGCATTCACTTCAATCCCTACAATTGAAGCGGCAACCGCGCCGGTAAGCGCCAGCAGGGAACCAACGGACAGATCGATGCCTGACGTCAGGATAACCAGCGTCATCCCAACGGCCATGATGGCGTTGACGGACGTTTGCTGGAGAATGTTAAACAGGTTATTAACGGTAAAAAAGTTGGGACTCATGGTAGAAACAATCGCGATCAGCACCAGCAGAGCGATGAGCGATTTCTGCTCCATCAGCCACGCTTTAGTGAAATAACGGCGACCAGAAACAGCCTGGATAGTCATCTTTTTTACTCCTGATTCACGCGATTAAGCTTGCCCACAGCGGCAGCCATTAACACTTCCTGGGTGGCCTGCTCGCGAGTGAATTCACCGCCGAGATGCCCTTCATGCATGACGATAATGCGATCGCTCATACCCAATACTTCTGGCATCTCAGATGAGACCAGAATGATGCTCAGGCCATCGGCCTTAAACTGGTTGATAAGCTGATAAATTTCTTTTTTCGCGCCAACGTCCACACCGCGGGTTGGCTCATCGAGGATCAGCACTTTGGGGCGGGTCATCAGTCCACGCGCAATGGCGACTTTCTGCTGATTGCCGCCAGAGAGCAACCCGATAGCCTGCTCCATCGACGGCGTTTTCACATTGAACAGACGGATAAAGTCACTCACCGCCTGCTGTTCATCTTTATGTTTCAGGTTGCCGCCAGCGCGGCTGAAATAACGCAGCGCGGTGAGCGACATATTCTCTTTTACCGACATGCCGAGCACTAAGCCGTCACGTTTACGGTCTTCAGAGATATAAACAATACCGTTAGCCAGGCCATCCTGCGGTGAACGGGTAATCACTTCATGCCCGTCGAGCGTGACGTAACCGCTGGTGCGCGGCAGCGCGCCGTACAGCACTTTCATCAGTTCCGTACGCCCGGCGCCCATCAAACCGGAGATCCCCAGAATTTCCCCTTTGCGCAGAGTAAAGGAGACATTATTAACGCCGGGACCGCACAGGTTATCGACTTTCAGGCGTACCTCGCCTGGCGCTTTATCCAGACGCGGGTACTGATCTTCAAGCTTACGTCCGACCATCATTTCAATCAGCGAATCTTCGGTCAGCGATGCCACTTCACGCTCGGCAATAAACTGCCCGTCGCGGAAAACCGTCACGTCATCGCAAATTTCGAAGATCTCTTTCATGCGGTGGGAGATATAGACAATGCCGCGCCCCTGCGATTTCAACTCGCGGATGACGCGGAACAGCGATTCCGTTTCGGTATCAGTGAGCGCATCCGTGGGTTCATCCATAATGATGACTCGGGATTCGAAGCTCAGTACCTTGGCGATTTCGACCATCTGCTGATCGCCGATAGAGAGTTCGCCCACCAGCCTGTCGCTTTTGAAGCGCAGGTTAAGTCTGGCAAGCAGAACATCCGCTTCGGCATACATCTTTTTCCAGTCGATTTTGCCAAAGCGATTTACAAACTCACGCCCCAGAAAGATATTCTCGGCAATCGTGAGCTGTGGGATCAGGTTCAGTTCCTGGTGAATGATGCCGATCCCGGCTTCCTGCGAGGATTTTGGGCCATTGAAGGTCGTTTCTTTACCCAGCCACAATAACGATCCCGCATCACGGGTATAGATACCGGTCAGGACTTTCATCATGGTGGATTTGCCCGCGCCATTTTCGCCCACCAGCGCCATTACGCGGCCTGGATAGACATTTAACGCGGCGCCAGATAGCGCTTTCACGCCCGGGAACGCTTTATCGATCCCTTTGAGTTGCAGTAATGCGTCCATGATGGCCTCAGAACGTGACGCCAGCACAGAGAATAACATTCGCATACGGGGAGCACTCCCCGCTGCGAATCACCGCCTGACTGTCTGCGGTTAGTTTTTTAAAATGTTCATGCGTGGTGTAACGAATTTCTATGGTGTTTCCCTGGTGTTGTTGCAGTTGCTCAATATGGCTGAGCAACGTTTCGTGGAGTTGCGGATTATGTTCTTTGATTTCCGTCGCGAGAATAGCCGCCTCAACCTGCATTTCACGGGTCACGACATCCAGTACCTGCATAAAAGAAGGTACGCCCTGGGTTAACGCCATATCGATACGCGTTGTACTGGATGGAACAGGTAAACCTGCGTCACACACTACCAGCGTATCAGTATGCCCCAGACGGGAGATGACCGATGAAATATCAGAATTAAGTACCGCGCCTTTCTTCATTTTCTTTCCCCACTAGCGAAACGTTTCGCTGGTAATAAGTTTACTCCCGGAAGTGAGCAGAAAACCATCATGACGTAACGGAATTGTGATCGGGGTCGAAACGTTTCGCTAAGTGAAATGCGATGGGAATAATTGCCCGGCGACGCTGCGCCGCCCGGCATTTTAAAAGGCTTAAATCTCGACCTGCGTTCCCAGTTCGATAACCCGGTTCGGCGGGATTTCAAACTGATCCGGCGCACGCAGCGCATTACGCTGCAACAGCAGATAGAGCTTGCCGCGCAAACGCAAATACCACGGGCGTTTGCCGAGGATCAGCGATTCATGCGACATAAAGAAAGAGGTTTCCATCATCCGGCAGCTCAGCCCTTCCAGCCCGCAGCGGTGGAACACTTCCTCAACGTTCGGCGTTTCGCGCCAACCGTAGCTGGCCACCACGCGCCAGAAGGTTGGCGACAGTTGCTCAATCTGCACCCGGCGAACATTGTGTACGTATGGTGCGTCTTCCGTGCGTAGCGTCAGCAGAATCACGCGTTCATGCAGCACCTTGTTGTGCTTGAGGTTATGCAGCAACGCAAACGGAATGACGTTCAGCGCGCGGGACATATACACCGCCGTACCGGGGACGCGTACCGGAGGCGATTTCTCCAGCGAGGCGATCAGGGCTTCCAGGGAGTTACCGTGCTCATGCATACGACGCAGCAGACGGAAACGCTCGCTCTTCCAGGTCGTCATAATGATGAACATCACGATCCCCAGCGTCAGCGGCAACCAGCCGCCCGACAGCAGCTTGTCGAGGTTTGCCGAGAACAGCGGAACATCAACGCACAGGAACGCCACCAGGATCAGCGCGACAAAATACTTATTCCAGTGCCAGTTTTTACGCGCCACGGTGGTAGAAAGAATCGAGGTCAGCACCATCGTACCGGTAACGGCAATACCGTATGCCGCCGCCAGGTTGCTGGAACGCTCAAAGCTGACAATAACAATAACCACCGCAAAATAGAGCATCCAGTTCACGAACGGAATATAGATCTGCCCGGACTCCATTTCGGAGGTGTGGATAATGCGCATGGGCGACAAATATCCCAACCGCACCGCCTGGCGCGTCAGCGAGAAGACGCCGGAAATCACCGCCTGAGAGGCGATAACCGTCGCCAGCGCGGCAAGAATCAGCAGCGGGATCAGCGCCCACTCCGGCGCCAACAGGAAGAACGGGTTCTTAATCGCTTCCGGGTGTTTGAGCAGCAATGCGCCCTGACCAAAGTAGTTTAACGTTAATGAAGGAAGAACAACCGAGAACCAGGCCAGACGAATCGGCAGCTTGCCGAAATGCCCCATATCCGCATACAGCGCCTCAACCCCGGTGATCGAAAGCACCACGGCGCCCAGCGCAATAAACGACACCGTTTTGTACTCAAGGAAGAACTTCGCCGCCCACATGGGATTGAGGGCATGAAGCACATCCGGGTTAGCGATGATACTGCGCAGGCCGAGTCCGGCCAGAATCAAAAACCACGTCAGCATAATCGGCGCAAACAGCTTACCGACCATCCCCGTTCCGTGTTTCTGAATCATAAACAGCAGAGTAAGCACAATAATAGAAAGCGGGACGACCCAGGTATCCAGTTCCGGCGCCACAATTTCCAGACCTTCAATAGCCGACATGACTGAGATCGCGGGTGTAATTACCACTTCGCCGTAGAAGAAGCTACCGCCAATTAACCCCATAATGACCAGCGTGGACGTCATTCTCGCCGACGTATTACGCCCGGCTAGCGACATTAAGGTCAGAATCCCGCCCTCGCCGGCGTTATCTGCGCGCATGACAAAAGTCAGATACTTGATAGAAACAACAAAGATCAGCAGCCAGAAAATCAGCGACAGAAAGCCAAATACGGCATCACGTTCAACACCAAAACCAAACTGACCGGACAAGCATTCACGAAGTGTATAAAGTGGGCTGGTACCAATATCACCATAGACAACCCCAATCGCTGCGAGAGTGATCGCAGACAATGATTGTTTATTATCAGTGCTCATAGACTCGTCTTTCGTTTATACATGGCATCTTTCAAACGACAAGGCTCCCGAGGATCCACTCCTTTGCCACCTTGATGCAGTTTGAATGATTTAGTGTATATATATGAAATGTGTGCGTAGTCCCTTGGCCCACAAAAAAGGCGCACAGTATGCACGATTAATCGCAAAATCGTACCCCTAATCGACGTCAGATTAACCTGGCGCAAAGAAAAAGAAACGATGCTTCAGTCTATTATTGCTTCGTGGCGAAACGTCTATACTCGCTGTTAACATGATACATCTGGCGGAAGGACGCCACCTTATTATGGCTCACCCACATTTATTAGCGGAAAGAATTTCCCGTCTGAGCAGCGCCCTGGAAAAGGGACTTTATGAACGTAGCCACGCCATTCGCCTTTGCCTGCTGGCAGCGTTGAGCGGTGAGAGCGTCTTTTTACTTGGCCCGCCAGGCATTGCCAAAAGCCTGATAGCCCGTCGTCTGAAGTTCGCCTTTCAGCACGCCCGCGCCTTTGAGTATCTGATGACGCGTTTCTCCACGCCCGAGGAGGTTTTTGGTCCTCTCTCCATTCAGGCGCTAAAAGATGAAGGTCGCTATGAGCGTCTGACCACGGGTTATCTTCCTGAAGCGGAAATCGTCTTTCTGGATGAGATCTGGAAAGCGGGTCCGGCAATCCTGAACACTCTGCTGACCGCCATTAACGAACGCCATTTCCGTAACGGCGCGCACGAAGAAAAAATTCCGATGCGCCTGCTGGTGGCGGCCTCAAACGAGCTTCCCGAAGCAGACAGCAGTCTGGAGGCGTTATACGACCGTATGCTCATTCGTCTGTGGCTGGATAAAGTACAGGATAAGGCGAATTTCCGCTCCATGCTGGTAAGCCAGCAGGACGAAAGCGACAACCCGGTGCCAGCCTCATTACAGGTGACTGATGAAGAGTATTATCAGTGGCAGAAGGATATTTCCGCCATTACGCTGCCCGATCATGTATTTGAACTGATTTTCACGCTGCGCCAGCAGCTTGATGCGCTGCCGGACGCCCCCTATGTTTCCGACCGTCGCTGGAAAAAAGCCATTCGTCTGTTACAGGCCAGCGCGTTCTTTAGCGGACGCGACGCCGTAGCGCCAATCGATCTTATCCTGCTGAAAGATTGCCTGTGGTATGACGCGCAAAGCCTGAATCTGATGCAGCAACAGCTCGAAATATTGATGACCGGGCACGCCTGGCAGCAACAGGCAATGCTGACGCGCCTCGGCGGCATTGTGCAACGTCGCCTCCAGTTGCAACAGCAACAAAGCGATAAAACAGCCTTGACCGTTGTTCGTCAGGGTGGAATATTCAGCCGCCGTCCCCATTACGATCTGCCGCCAGAGGCGAGCGCGCCAGTGCTAACCTTGCTTTTGCAACAACCGCTTAAACTGCATGATATGGAAGTCATTCATATCGCTTTTGAACGCAGCGCCCTTGAGCAGTGGCTGGCAAAAGGCGGAGAGATCCGCGGCAAACTCAACGGGATCGGTTTTGCCCAGACGCTGAATATGGAAGTTGATAGCGCTCAGCATCTGGTGGTGCGCGACGTCAGCCTACAGGGCAGCCGTCTGGCGCTACCGGGCAGTTCAGAAGAGGGAATGCCCGGCGAAATCAAACAGCAGCTTGAGGCGCTGGACAGCGAATGGCACCAGCAACACAGCCGGTTCAGCGAACAGCAAAAATGTCTGTTTATCCATAGCGACTGGTTAGGTCGTATTGAAGCCAGCCTACAGGATGTTGGTGCGCAGATCCGCCAGGCGCAGCAATGCTGACACTGGACACGCTGAATGTCATGCTGGCGGTCAGTGAAGAGGGGATTATCGAAGAGATTATCCTCACTTTGCTGGCCTCCCCGCAGCTGGCTATCTTCTTCGAGAAATTCCCCCGATTAAAGAGAGCCATTTCCGACGATCTTCCCCGCTGGCGCGAAGCGCTGCGCAGCCGTCTTAAAGACGCGCGCGTGCCGCCGGAACTCACGGAAGAGGTGATGTGCTATCAACAAAGCCAGCTTCTCGGAACAACGCAGTTTATTGTGCAATTGCCGCAGATATTAGCGTTGCTGCACCGACTACATTCGCCCTATGCCGGGCAAGCCCAGCAACTGGTGGACAGTAACGCCACTTTTACGCCAGCGCTGCACACGCTTTTTCTGCAACGCTGGCGTTTAAGCCTGATCGTGCAAACCACGGCCTTAAATCACCAGTTGCTGGAAGAGGAGCGCGAGCAATTGCTGAGTGAAGTGCAGGAACGCATGACGCTCAGCGGGCAACTGGAGCCGGTCCTGGCGGAAAATGACCATGCAGCCGGCCGCCTGTGGGACATGAGCGCAGGGCAGCTCAAACGCGGCGATTATCAGCTGATCGTAAAATATGGCGACTTCCTGGCAGAACAACCCGAACTGAAACGCCTGGCGGAACAGTTAGGCCGCTCCAGGGAAGCCAAATCGGTGCCGCGCAAAGATGCGCCGATGGAGACGTTTCGTACGCTGGTGCGCGAACCGGCGACCGTTCCAGAACAGGTTGACGGCATTCAGCAAAGCGACGACATTCTGCGCCTGCTGCCGCCTGAGCTGGCAACGCTCGGCATTACCGAACTGGAATATGAATTCTACCGACGGCTGGTGGAAAAACAGCTGCTCACGTACCGTCTGCACGGCGAAGCGTGGCGTGAGAAAGTGACTGAGCGCCCGGTCGTTCATCAGGATTTTGACGAACAGCCGCGCGGGCCATTCATTGTTTGCGTGGACACTTCCGGCTCAATGGGCGGATTTAACGAGCAGTGCGCGAAAGCCTTTTGCCTGGCGCTGATGCGCGTCGCGCTGGCGGATAACCGTCGCTGTTTCATCATGCTGTTTTCCACAGAGGTCGTGCGCTATGAACTGTCTGGTCCAGAAGGCATCGAGCAGGCCATCCGCTTTTTGAGCCAGCGCTTTCGCGGCGGCACGGATATCGCCAGCTGTTTTCGCGCCATCATTGAGCGGATGCAGGGGCGAGAATGGTTTGATGCGGATGCGGTAGTCATTTCAGATTTTATCGCCCAGCGCTTACCTGACGATGTTGTGAATAAAGTAGGGGAGTTACAGCGGGTACACCAGCACCGTTTTCATGCGGTGGCGATGTCGGCACATGGCAAACCCGGCATCATGCGCATTTTCGACCATATCTGGCGCTTTGATACCGGGATGCGAAGCCGCCTGCTACGACGCTGGCGGCGTTAGAGAATTACAGCAGGGAAGCGACGCTTTCACGAACCTGCGCAGGCCACACGCCGCACTGAACCTGACCAATGTGCGGCAGTTGCAGTAGCAGCATCGTCAGGCGAGACTGACCAATACCGCCGCCGATCGTTTGCGGCATCTCGCCGCGCAGCAGCGCCTGGTGCCACTCCAGACTCAGGCGATCTTCATCTCCGGTCAGAGCAAGCTGGCGTTTCAGCGCATCGGCGTCGACACGGATCCCCATTGAGGAAAGCTCAAACGCATCTTCCAGTACCGGGTTCCAGACCAGGATATCGCCGTTCAGACCAGCATGGCCCAGATCAGAAGCAGAACTCCAGTCATCATAATCCGGCGCACGCACGTCGTGGCGTTTACCGTCACTCAGTTTCCCGCCGATACCGACCAGGAAAACGGCGCCAAGCTCTTTCGCGATCGCGCGTTCGCGCCCTTTCGCATCCAGATCCGGGTAACGCGCCAGCAGCTCCTGGCTGTGAACAAAGTGGATCTGCTCCGGCAGGAACGGTGCCAGACCAAATTCTTTGCTTACCGCGGCTTCGGTTGCCTTAATGCCTTCCCAGATAGCCTCTACCGTGCTTTTCAGGGTGGCGAATTGACGCTCACCGTCGCCCATAACGCGTTCCCAGTCCCACTGGTCGACATAGACGGAGTGGAGCGGGGAGAGGCGGTCTTCGTCAGGGCGAAGGGCTTTCATGTGCGTGTACAGCCCTTCACCCGCGCTGAAGTCGTGTTGTCCCAGCGTCTGGCGTTTCCACTTTGCCAGTGAATGCACCACTTCAAACTGGGCATCCGGCAACGCTTTCACTTTTACCTGTACCGCTTTTTCACAGCCCGACAAGTTATCCTGCGTGCCATCTCCTACGCGGCTAAGGATCGGCGCCTGAACTTCAATCAGACCCAGACGCTCCTCCAGTTGACGGGAGAAGTGAGATTTCACGAAGCTAATTTGACGTTGTTTGGCGATGTAAGCGGTTTTCATTTTGTATACTCCTGCGTCCTGTTGCCTATGATTAAGCAACAGATTGAGGGTGATATTCAATAATCCACAAACAAAAAGCCGACTTCACTTTTGATTCGATAAAATAAGACGCTAAAATAGAGTGAATCACTAATCTACATAAGAAAAACCTATGGAAAATTATCAGATCGACAATCTGGATCGCGGCATCCTGGAAGCGTTAATGGCAAATGCGCGTATGGCATACGCTGAACTGGCCAAACAATTTAGCGTCAGCCCGGGGACGATTCACGTTCGCGTAGAAAAAATGAAGCAGGCGGGGATCATTACCGGCGCGCGGATTGACGTCAGTCCAAAACAGCTCGGATACGACGTCTGCTGTTTTATCGGCATTATTTTAAAAAGCGCGAAAGACTACCCATCCGCGCTGGCGAAGCTCGAAAGCCTGGACGAAGTGACCGAAGCGTATTACACCACCGGCCACTACAGCATCTTTATTAAGGTTATGTGTCGATCCATCGACGCCCTGCAACAGGTACTTATCAACAAGATCCAAACAATTGATGAAATTCAGTCCACCGAGACATTGATCTCCCTGCAAAACCCGATCATGCGTACTATCCGGCCGTGATCGGCTTTTTTAATCCCACATTTTTCCACAGGTAGATCCCAGCTCGCTCACAGCGTACAATAGCCCCTCTTTATAAGGATGGGCTCGTATGGCAGACATTACTCTTATCAGCGGCAGCACCCTTGGCGGTGCCGAATATGTTGCAGAACATCTGGCTGAAAAGCTGGAAGATGCAGGTTTTTCAACCGAAACCTTGCACGGTCCGCTATTAGAGGATCTGTCAGCGTCAGGAACCTGGCTGGTTATCAGCTCCACGCATGGCGCGGGCGATATCCCGGATAACCTTGCTCCTTTCTATGAAGCGCTTCAGTCGCAGAACCCCGATCTTTCTCAGGTTCGTTTCGGCGCCATCGGCATCGGAAGTCGTGAATATGACACATTCTGCGGCGCCATCGATAAAATAGAGGCCGCGCTCAAGACATCAGGCGCAAAACCGATCGGGGAAACCCTCAAGATCAACATCCTTGAACACGATATTCCTGAAGATCCGGCAGAGGTTTGGCTGGGATGCTGGATTAATTTACTCAAAATAGTGTAAAGATCGTGCGATCGAGTGTGGATAACTCTGGTAAGAAGCTTGGATCAACCAGTAGTTATCCAAAGAACAACCGGTGTTCAGTTTTTGAGTTGTGCATAACCCTTCATTCTGATCCCAGCTTATACGGGCCAGGATCACCGATCATTCACAGCTAATGATCCTCAACAACTTGTTGATCTTATTCAGCGGATCCTGGTTATCCACAGACAATCGCGATCCTAATAAGAGATCACAATAAAACAGATCTCTAAATAAAAAGATCTTCTTTTTAATACCCAGGATCCCGGGACTTTCTCCAGCGGCTAAAGTTGAGTAGAATCCACGACCCGGGCTTCAATCCACTTTCACACCGCCGTATGCGAGGCAATTACCATGTTTTATCCGGATCCTTTTGACGTCATCATCATTGGCGGGGGTCATGCAGGCACTGAGGCCGCAATGGCCGCAGCGCGTATGGGGCAACAGACCCTGCTTTTGACACACAATATCGACACGCTGGGGCAAATGAGCTGCAACCCGGCCATTGGCGGTATTGGGAAGGGACACCTGGTAAAAGAAGTGGATGCGCTCGGCGGGCTGATGGCGAAAGCGATCGACCAGGCGGGTATCCAGTTTAGGATACTAAACGCAAGCAAAGGTCCGGCCGTTCGTGCGACTCGCGCACAGGCGGATCGCGTGCTATATCGCCAGGCGGTGCGTACTGCGCTGGAGAATCAGCCGAACCTGATGATCTTCCAGCAGGCGGTTGAAGATCTGATTGTTGAAAACGATCGCGTCGTGGGCGCAGTTACCCAGATGGGCCTGAAATTCCGGGCTAAAGCGGTGGTTCTCACCGTCGGGACTTTCCTTGACGGCAAAATTCATATTGGTCTGGATAACTACAGCGGCGGCCGTGCAGGCGATCCGCCATCCATTCCACTGTCTCGTCGCCTGCGTGAACTTCCGCTGCGCGTCAGCCGTCTGAAAACCGGTACGCCGCCGCGTATTGATGCGCGCACCATTGATTTTAGCGTACTGGCGCAGCAGCACGGCGATAACCCGATGCCTGTGTTCTCTTTCATGGGCAACGCGTCCCAGCATCCGCAGCAGGTGCCGTGCTACATCACGCATACCAACGAAAAAACCCATGATGTGATCCGCAACAACCTCGATCGCAGTCCGATGTATGCCGGTGTGATCGAAGGGATCGGCCCGCGTTACTGCCCGTCGATCGAAGATAAAGTCATGCGCTTTGCCGATCGCAACCAGCATCAGATCTTCCTTGAACCGGAAGGACTGACCTCTAACGAAATTTACCCGAACGGTATCTCCACCAGCCTGCCGTTCGATGTGCAGATGCAGATCGTCCGCTCAATGCAGGGGATGGAAAACGCGAAAATCGTGCGTCCTGGTTATGCCATTGAGTACGATTTCTTCGATCCGCGCGACCTGAAACCAACGCTGGAGAGCAAATTTATCCAGGGATTGTTCTTCGCCGGGCAAATCAACGGGACGACAGGTTACGAAGAAGCGGCCGCGCAAGGTTTGCTCGCCGGTCTGAACGCCGCCCGTCTGTCTGCGGACAAAGAAGGCTGGGCGCCTGCGCGTTCTCAGGCTTACCTCGGCGTGCTGGTGGACGATCTTTGCACGCTGGGCACCAAAGAACCGTACCGCATGTTTACCTCCCGCGCGGAATACCGCCTGATGTTGCGTGAAGATAACGCCGACCTGCGTCTGACCGAAATGGGCCGCGAGCTGGGTCTGGTGGATGATGAGCGCTGGGCGCGCTTCAACGAGAAGCTGGAGAATATCGAACGCGAACGCCAGCGTCTGAAATCCACCTGGGTAACGCCGTCGGCGGAATCGGCCGGCGAAGTGAACGCTCACCTGACTGCGCCGCTGTCGCGTGAAGCCAGCGGTGAAGACCTGCTGCGTCGCCCGGAAATGACCTACGCGCAACTGACTTCGCTGACGCCGTTCACTCCGGGTCTTGATGATGCGCAGGCCGCTGAGCAGGTTGAGATTCAGGTAAAATACGAAGGCTATATCGCCCGTCAGCAGGATGAGATCGAAAAACAGCTGCGTAACGAGAACACATTGCTGCCTGCAACGCTGGATTATCGCCAGGTTTCTGGTCTGTCAAATGAAGTTATCGCCAAGCTGAACGATCACAAACCGGTCTCTATCGGTCAGGCGTCGCGCATTTCCGGCGTTACGCCTGCGGCGATTTCAATTTTGCTGGTGTGGCTGAAGAAACAGGGAATGCTGCGTCGCAGCGCTTGATAACACTAATTTGGCGGGGGCGCTTCGCTTGCCCGCCCTACAAATTTGTAGGCCCGATAAGCGAAAGCGCATCGGGCATTTGATTATTAACAGGTAACGACCGTGCTTAACAAACTCTCCCGTCTGCTGGATGAAGCAGGCATTTCGCTTACCGATCACCAGAAAAATCAGCTGATTGCGTATGTCGATATGCTGCACAAATGGAACAAAGCCTACAACCTGACGTCAGTGCGGGATCCTAACGAGATGTTGGTACGCCATATTCTGGACAGCATCGTTGTGGCGCCGCACCTGCAAGGGGAGCGTTTTATTGACGTCGGTACGGGACCGGGGCTGCCGGGGATCCCGCTCTCCATTGTCCGTCCTGAATCGCATTTCACGCTGCTGGATAGCCTGGGCAAGCGGGTACGCTTTCTGCGCCAGGTTCAGCACGAACTCAAGCTGGAAAATATTACGCCAGTGCAGAGCCGCGTTGAAGAGTTCCCTTCTGAGCCGCCGTTTGATGGCGTGATCAGCCGTGCATTCGCCTCTCTCGATGACATGTTGAGCTGGTGTCGCCACCTGCCGGGGGAAAATGGCCGCTTTTATGCGTTAAAGGGTCAGTTGCCGGAAGAGGAAATCGCCTCACTGCCTGCGGCGTTCAGCGTCGAGTCCGTGGTTAAACTGCGTGTCCCGCAGCTGGAAGGCGAACGTCATTTGGTGGTCATTAAGCCAAACAAAATTTAATTTTTATCAAAAAAAATAGAAAAAAAACGGGCGCTCGCGTGTTAACAATCGCGAGGTAACGAATAGTTATACCTTGTTACTGTTAACCATGAGTTCACCGTTTTGTATCATTGCTACAACGTAGCTCTTTTTATTAAAAAATGAATTAATCAACATTGAAAATATCAGGTTGCTAAAAATTGAACCTAAGAATCACTCAGGTATGTTGAATTTTTATTATAAATGTCAATGAATGGTTTTTAGCTTGTAACCGGGTGTTTTTTAAATAGTGAGTGATTTTAGGCTTAAATATCAGAAAGATGAAAAGGCATCATTTGCCAAGTAAATAAATACTGCCGGGGCGAATATGCTCAATATGTGATCCGAAGCACGCTTTATCACCAGTATTTACGCGCCATTTGCAGTTTTGCATGATCGTTCACAGTTTGATGAAAAGTGATAAATGTGCACCAGGGAAAAATATTTAAACATTTATTCACCTTTTAGCTACTTATTGTTTGAAATCACGAGGGCGCACCGTATAATTTGACCGCTTTTTGATGCTTGACTCTAAGCCTTAAAGAACGTTTTATACGACACGCGGCATACCTCGAAGGGAGCAGGAGTAAAAACGTGATGTCTGTGTCGCTCTTGAGTCGAAACGTTGCTCGTAAGCTTCTGTTCATTCAGCTTCTGGCGGTAATAGCAAGTGGATTGCTGTTTAGCCTCAAAGACCCCTTCTGGGGCGCTTCCGCCTTATGCGGAGGCCTGGCAGTGTTGCTGCCTAACATGTTGTTTATGATATTTGCCTGGCGTCACCAGGCGCATACACCTGCGAAAGGCCGCGTGGCTTGGTCATTCGCCTTCGGCGAAGCCTTCAAGGTGTTAGCGATGCTGGTTCTACTGGTGGTGGCGTTGGCGGTTTTTAAGGCGGTATTTTTGCCGCTGATCGTTACGTGGGTTTTGGTGCTGGTGGTTCAGATACTGGCGCCGGCTGTAATTAACAACAAAGGGTAAAAGGCATCATGGCTTCAGAAAATATGACGCCGCAGGATTACATAGGACACCATCTGAACAACCTTCAGTTGGACCTGCGTACATTCTCGCTGGTGGATCCGCATAACCCCCCAGCCACCTTCTGGACGCTCAATATTGACTCCATGTTCTTCTCGGTGGTGCTGGGTCTGTTGTTCCTGCTTATGTTCCGCAGCGTAGCCAAAAAGGCGACCAGCGGCGTACCAGGTAAATTTCAGACCGCGATTGAGCTGGTCATCGGCTTTGTGCATGGTAGCGTGAAAGACATGTACCATGGCAAAAGCAAGCTGATTGCGCCGCTGGCCCTGACGATCTTCGTCTGGGTATTCCTGATGAACCTGATGGACTTACTGCCTATCGATCTGCTGCCGTATATCGGCGAGCATATCTTCGGTCTGCCGGCACTGCGTGTCGTTCCGTCCGCTGACGTGAACATCACCCTGTCGATGGCGCTGGGCGTATTTATCCTCATTCTGTTCTACAGCATCAAAATGAAAGGCATCGGCGGCTTCACGAAAGAGTTGACGCTACAGCCGTTCAATCACTGGGCGTTCATCCCTGTCAACTTAATCCTTGAAGGGGTAAGTCTGCTGTCCAAACCGGTATCACTCGGTCTGCGACTGTTCGGCAACATGTATGCCGGTGAGCTGATTTTCATTCTGATTGCTGGTCTGTTGCCGTGGTGGTCACAGTGGATTCTGAATGTGCCGTGGGCCATTTTCCACATCCTGATCATTACGCTGCAAGCCTTCATCTTCATGGTTCTGACGATTGTCTATCTGTCGATGGCGTCTGAAGAGCATTAATTTTACCAACACTACTACGTTTTAACTGAAACAAACTGGAGACTGTCATGGAAAACCTGAATATGGATCTGCTGTACATGGCTGCCGCTGTGATGATGGGTCTGGCGGCAATCGGTGCTGCGATCGGTATCGGCATCCTCGGGGGGAAATTCCTGGAAGGCGCAGCGCGTCAACCTGATCTGATTCCTCTGCTGCGTACTCAGTTCTTTATCGTTATGGGTCTGGTGGATGCTATCCCGATGATCGCTGTAGGTCTGGGTCTGTACGTGATGTTCGCTGTCGCGTAGTAAGCGTTGCTTGAATTAAGAGCAATATCAGAACGTTAACTAGATAGAGGCATTGTGCTGTGAATCTTAACGCAACAATCCTCGGCCAGGCCATCGCGTTTGTCCTGTTCGTTCTGTTCTGCATGAAGTACGTATGGCCGCCGTTAATGGCTGCCATCGAAAAACGTCAAAAAGAAATTGCTGACGGTCTTGCTTCCGCAGAACGAGCACATAAGGACCTTGACCTTGCAAAGGCCAGCGCGACCGACCAGCTGAAAAAAGCGAAGGCGGAAGCTCAGGTAATCATTGAGCAGGCGAACAAACGTCGCGCTCAGATCCTGGATGAAGCCAAAACTGAAGCAGAGCAGGAACGTACTAAAATCGTGGCCCAGGCGCAGGCGGAAATTGACGCCGAGCGTAAACGTGCCCGTGAAGAGCTGCGTAAGCAAGTTGCTATCCTGGCTGTTGCTGGCGCCGAGAAGATCATCGAACGTTCCGTGGATGAAGCTGCTAACAGCGACATCGTGGACAAACTTGTCGCTGAACTGTAAGGAGGGAGGGGCTGATGTCTGAATTTGTTACGGTAGCTCGCCCCTACGCCAAAGCAGCTTTTGACTTTGCCGTCGAACACCAAAGTGTAGAGCGCTGGCAGGACATGCTGGCGTTTGCCGCCGAGGTAACCAAGAACGAACAAATGGCAGAGCTTCTCTCTGGCGCGCTGGCGCCGGAAACGCTCGCTGAGTCGTTTATCGCAGTCTGCGGTGAGCAACTGGACGAAAACGGTCAGAACCTGATTCGGGTGATGGCTGAAAATAATCGTCTGAACGCGCTCCCGGATGTTCTGGAGCAGTTTATTCACCTGCGCGCCGCGAGTGAGTCCACCTCTGAAGTTGAGGTAACTTCCGCCACCGCATTGAGTGAAGAACAGCTTGCGAAAATTAGCGCTGCGATGGAAAAACGTCTGTCACGCAAAGTTAAGCTGAATTGCAAAATCGATAAGTCTGTAATGGCAGGCGTTATCATCCGAGCGGGTGATATGGTCATTGATGGCAGCGTACGCGGCCGTCTTGAACGCCTTGCAGACGTCTTGCAGTCTTAAGGGGACTGGAGCATGCAACTGAATTCCACCGAAATCAGCGAACTGATCAAGCAGCGCATTGCTCAGTTCAATGTTGTGAGTGAAGCTCACAACGAAGGTACTATTGTTTCTGTAAGTGACGGTGTTATCCGCATTCACGGCCTGGCCGATTGTATGCAGGGTGAAATGATCTCCCTGCCGGGTAACCGTTACGCTATCGCACTGAACCTGGAGCGCGACTCTGTAGGTGCGGTTGTGATGGGTCCGTACGCTGACCTTGCCGAAGGCATGAAGGTTAAATGTACTGGCCGTATCCTGGAAGTTCCGGTTGGCCGTGGCCTGCTGGGCCGTGTGGTTAACACCCTGGGCGCGCCAATCGACGGTAAAGGTCCGGTTGAGCACGATGGCTTCTCTGCTGTTGAAGCTATCGCGCCGGGCGTAATCGAACGTCAGTCCGTTGATCAACCTGTTCAGACGGGTTATAAAGCCGTTGACTCCATGATCCCAATCGGTCGTGGCCAGCGTGAATTGATCATCGGTGACCGTCAGACCGGTAAAACCGCTCTGGCAATCGACGCCATCATCAACCAGCGTGATTCCGGCATCAAGTGCGTCTACGTGGCTATCGGCCAGAAAGCGTCCACCATCTCTAACGTGGTTCGTAAGCTGGAAGAACACGGCGCGCTGCAAAATACCATTGTTGTGGTTGCTACCGCATCTGAATCTGCCGCACTGCAATACCTGGCGCCGTATGCCGGTTGCGCAATGGGCGAATACTTCCGCGACCGCGGCGAAGATGCGCTGATCATCTACGATGACCTGTCCAAACAGGCTGTTGCTTATCGTCAGATCTCCCTGCTGCTCCGTCGTCCGCCAGGACGTGAAGCATTCCCGGGCGACGTATTCTACCTCCACTCTCGTCTGCTGGAGCGTGCTGCGCGTGTTAACGTTGAATACGTTGAAGCCTTCACGAAAGGTGAAGTGAAAGGGAAAACCGGTTCTCTGACTGCGCTGCCGATTATCGAAACCCAGGCGGGTGACGTTTCTGCGTTCGTTCCGACCAACGTAATTTCTATTACCGATGGTCAGATCTTCCTGGAAACCAACCTGTTTAACTCTGGTATTCGTCCTGCGGTTAACCCGGGTATCTCCGTATCCCGTGTTGGTGGTGCAGCGCAGACCAAGATCATGAAGAAACTGTCCGGTGGTATCCGTACCGCGCTGGCACAGTATCGTGAACTGGCGGCGTTCTCCCAGTTTGCATCTGACCTTGACGATGCAACCCGTAAACAGCTTGACCACGGTCAGAAAGTGACTGAACTGCTGAAACAGAAACAGTATGCGCCGATGTCCGTTGCGCAGCAGTCTCTGGTTCTGTTCGCGGCAGAACGTGGTTATCTGGCGGATGTAGAACTGGCGAAAATCGGTAGCTTCGAAGCCGCTCTGCTGGCTTACGTCGACCGTGATCACGCTCCGTTGATGCAAGAGATCAACCAGTCCGGTGGCTATAACGACGAAATCGAAGGCAAGCTGAAAGGCATCCTCGATTCCTTCAAAGCAACCCAGTCCTGGTAACGTCTGGTGGCCTGCCTTAAGGCAGGCCGCAAGGCATTGAGGAGAAGCTCATGGCCGGCGCAAAAGAGATACGTAGTAAGATCGCAAGCGTCCAGAACACGCAAAAGATCACTAAAGCGATGGAGATGGTCGCCGCTTCCAAAATGCGTAAATCGCAGGATCGCATGGCGGCCAGCCGTCCTTATGCAGATACCATGCGCAAAGTGATTGGTCACCTTGCGAACGGTAATCTGGAATATAAGCACCCCTATCTGGAAGAACGCGACGTTAAGCGCGTGGGCTACCTGGTGGTGTCGACCGACCGTGGTCTGTGCGGTGGCTTGAACATTAACCTGTTCAAGAAACTGCTGGCGGATATGAAAGCATGGTCCGATAAAGGCGTTCAGTGCGACCTCGCAATGATCGGCTCTAAAGGCGTGTCTTTCTTTAGTTCCGTAGGTGGCAATGTTGTCGCCCAGGTGACGGGTATGGGGGATAACCCATCCCTGTCCGAACTGATCGGCCCGGTAAAAGTGATGTTGCAGGCCTATGATGAAGGCCGTCTGGACAAGCTTTACATTGTCAGCAACAAATTTATTAACACCATGTCTCAGGTTCCGACTATCACTCAGCTGCTGCCGTTACCGGCTTCAGAAGATGATGAACTGAAACGTAAAACCTGGGATTACCTGTACGAACCCGATCCGAAAGCGCTGCTGGATACCCTCCTGCGTCGCTATGTGGAATCTCAGGTTTATCAGGGCGTGGTAGAAAACCTGGCCAGCGAGCAGGCCGCACGTATGGTGGCGATGAAAGCCGCGACCGACAATGGCGGCAGCCTGATTAAAGAGCTGCAGTTGGTATACAACAAAGCTCGTCAGGCCAGCATTACTCAGGAACTCACCGAAATCGTCGGTGGTGCATCCGCGGTATAACCAGGTTAATTCGTAGAGGATTCAAGATGGCTACTGGAAAAATTGTCCAGGTAATCGGCGCCGTAGTTGACGTCGAGTTCCCTCAGGATGCCGTACCGCGCGTGTACGACGCCCTTGAGGTGCAGAATGGTAATGAACATCTGGTGCTGGAAGTTCAGCAGCAGCTCGGTGGCGGTATCGTACGTACCATCGCCATGGGTTCTTCCGACGGCCTGCGTCGTGGTCTGGATGTGAAAGACCTTGAGCACCCGATCGAAGTCCCGGTAGGTAAAGCAACGCTGGGTCGTATCATGAACGTACTGGGCGAACCAGTAGACATGAAAGGCGAGATCGGTGAAGAAGAGCGTTGGGCTATCCACCGTGCGGCACCGTCCTACGAAGAGTTGTCAAACTCTCAGGAACTGCTGGAAACCGGTATCAAAGTTATCGACCTGATGTGTCCGTTCGCGAAGGGCGGTAAAGTGGGTCTGTTCGGTGGTGCGGGTGTAGGTAAAACCGTAAACATGATGGAGCTGATCCGTAACATCGCGATCGAACACTCCGGTTACTCCGTGTTTGCGGGCGTAGGTGAACGTACTCGTGAGGGTAACGACTTCTACCACGAAATGACCGACTCCAACGTTATCGACAAAGTATCCCTGGTTTACGGCCAGATGAACGAGCCGCCGGGAAACCGTCTGCGCGTTGCGCTGACCGGCCTGACCATGGCGGAGAAATTCCGTGACGAAGGTCGTGACGTTCTGCTGTTCGTCGACAACATCTACCGTTACACCCTGGCCGGTACGGAAGTATCCGCACTGCTGGGTCGTATGCCTTCAGCGGTAGGTTACCAGCCGACCCTGGCGGAAGAGATGGGTGTTTTGCAGGAACGTATCACCTCCACCAAAACCGGTTCTATCACCTCCGTACAGGCGGTATACGTACCTGCGGATGACTTGACTGACCCGTCTCCAGCCACCACCTTTGCGCACCTTGACGCAACCGTGGTACTGAGCCGTCAGATCGCGTCTCTGGGTATCTACCCGGCCGTTGACCCGCTGGATTCCACCAGCCGTCAACTGGACCCGCTGGTTGTTGGTCAGGAGCACTACGACACCGCGCGTGGCGTACAGTCTATCCTGCAACGTTACCAGGAACTGAAAGACATCATCGCCATCCTGGGTATGGATGAACTGTCTGAAGAAGACAAACTGGTGGTAGCTCGCGCACGTAAGATCCAGCGCTTCCTGTCCCAGCCGTTCTTCGTGGCAGAAGTATTTACCGGTTCTCCGGGTAAATACGTCTCCCTGAAAGACACCATCCGTGGCTTTAAAGGCATCATGGAAGGCGAATACGATCACCTGCCGGAGCAGGCGTTCTATATGGTCGGTTCCATCGACGAAGCCGTGGAAAAAGCCAAAAAACTTTAACGCCTTAATCGGAGGGTGATATGGCAATGACTTACCACCTGGACGTCGTCAGCGCAGAGCAACAAATGTTCTCTGGTCTGGTCGAAAAAATCCAGGTAACGGGTAGTGAAGGTGAACTGGGTATTTACCCGGGCCACGCGCCGCTGCTCACCGCCATTAAGCCTGGTATGATCCGCATCGTTAAACAGTTCGGTCATGAAGAGTTTATCTACCTGTCTGGCGGCATTCTTGAAGTGCAGCCTGGCAGCGTGACCGTACTGGCTGATACCGCGATTCGCGGCCAGGATCTCGACGAAGCGCGAGCTCTGGAAGCGAAACGTAAGGCTGAAGAGCGCATTAAGAGCTCTCATGGTGACGTGGATTACGCTCAGGCATCTGCGGAACTGGCCAAAGCGATCGCCAAACTGCGCGTTATCGAGTTGACCAAAAAAGCGATGTAACACCGGCTTGAAAGCATAAAAACCAGTCTGAAATCAGGCTGGTTTTTTTTTGCCTGAATGTTATTCCGTGCTGTTTCATCTTTATTCATGGGTCAAAAAAATAGCAAAAACATTAACCTAAGCCTTTAATGAAAGGTAAGTCTGACTTTTCTGAAGACAAAAGGCAGGGCGATGAACGAAAATATCCCATTAACAAGCGGTGAAAACCCCGCGTTGAGCGTTTTCTCTTCTACCCATTTCACGATGAAAAAAATGTAGTATTTTCAATGTGAAACGGTATAAGTTCGTTCTCAAATTACAGTCAGGACGCGTATGTTGAATAGTGCTATGAGCGTAGTGATCCTTGCCGCAGGCAAAGGCACGCGTATGTATTCCGATCTTCCTAAAGTGCTGCATACCCTTGCGGGAAAAGCGATGGTTCAGCATGTCATTGATGCCGCTAATGAATTAGGCGCATCTCAGGTGCATCTGGTCTATGGCCACGGCGGCGATCTGCTTAAAAACACCCTTAAAAATGACAACCTGAACTGGGTTTTGCAGGCAGAGCAACTGGGAACGGGTCATGCGATGCAGCAGGCGGCGCCGTTCTTTAGCGATGACGAAGACATTTTAATGCTCTATGGCGATGTGCCGCTGATCTCTGTGGAAACCTTACAGCGTCTGCGTGACGCCAAACCGCAGGGCGGCATTGGTTTGTTAACCGTGAAGCTGGACGATCCGAGCGGTTACGGTCGTATTACGCGTGAGAACGGTAAAGTGACCGGCATCGTTGAGCATAAAGATGCCACCGACGAACAGCGTCAGATCCAGGAAATCAATACCGGTATCCTGATCGCTAATGGTGCGGACATGAAGCGCTGGCTGGCGAAACTGACCAACAATAATGCTCAGGGTGAATATTACATTACCGACATCATTGCGCTGGCGTATCAGGAAGGCCGCGAAATCGCTGCTGTACACCCGGATCGTTTAAGCGAAGTGGAAGGCGTAAACAACCGTTTGCAACTCTCTCGTCTGGAACGCGTTTATCAGTCCGAACAGGCCGAAAAGCTGCTGCTGGCTGGTGTGATGCTGCGCGATCCCGCGCGTTTTGACCTGCGCGGCGCTCTCACCCACGGGCGCGATGTTGAAATTGATACTAACGTTATCATCGAAGGCAACGTCACGCTGGGTCACCGCGTGAAGATTGGCGCGGGTTGCGTTATTAAAAACAGCGTAATTGGCGATGACTGTGACATCAGCCCGTACAGCGTGGTGGAAGATGCGCACCTGGAAGCGGCCTGTACTATTGGTCCGTTTGCCCGTCTGCGCCCCGGCGCGGACCTGCGGGAAGGCGCTCATGTCGGCAACTTCGTTGAAATGAAAAAAGCGCGTCTGGGGAAAGGTTCGAAAGCGGGCCACCTGAGCTATCTGGGTGATGCGGAAATTGGCGACAACGTGAATATCGGCGCGGGCACCATTACCTGCAACTACGATGGCGCAAATAAATTCAAAACGATTATTGGCGATGATGTGTTTGTCGGTTCTGATACTCAGCTGGTGGCGCCAGTTACCGTGGGTAAAGGTGCGACCATCGCCGCCGGCACAACCGTTACCCGCAATGTCGCGGATAACGAACTGGTGTTAAGCCGCGTGCCGCAGGTGCATAAGCAGGGCTGGCAGCGTCCGGTGAAGAAGAAGTAAGTCTTTTTGCCGGATGGCGGCTTTGCCTTATCCGACCTACGTTCGATGACGTTCTGTAGGCCGGATAAGCGTAAGCGCCATCCGGCAGATGAGGGATGAGGCGATAAAGATATATCGCTCGCCCAAAAGCAGTACCTATAAAAATAACCCCACTCTCTACAAGGCTCGGGGCGCCCGAAAATACGGGTATACAGGTCGGCGACAACGACAGGCTTAATGCCAAAATCGGAATTAAATACTATGTGTGGAATTGTTGGCGCTATCGCGCAACGTGATGTAGCTGAAATCCTTCTCGAAGGTTTACGTCGTCTGGAATACCGTGGTTATGACTCTGCCGGTCTGGCTGTGGTTGATGCGGAAGGTCACATGACCCGTCTGCGTCGCCTTGGTAAAGTACAGATGCTGGCCCAGGCAGCGGAAGACCATCCTCTGTCTGGCGGCACCGGTATTGCTCACACCCGCTGGGCGACCCACGGCGAACCTTCGGAAGCAAACGCGCATCCGCATGTTTCTGACCACATTGTGGTGGTGCATAACGGCATCATCGAAAACCATGAACCACTGCGTGAAGAACTGAAAGCGCGTGGTTATACCTTCGTTTCTGAGACCGACACCGAAGTGATTGCTCACTTAGTGCACTGGGAGCTGGAACAGGGCGGGACGCTGCGTGAAGCGGTTATGCGTGCGATTCCGCAACTGCGCGGCGCGTACGGCACGGTAATCATGGATACCCGTCACCCGGATACGCTGCTGGCGGCGCGCTCTGGCAGCCCGCTGGTTATCGGTCTGGGTATGGGCGAAAACTTTATCGCTTCCGACCAGCTGGCGCTGCTGCCGGTAACCCGTCGCTTCATCTTCCTGGAAGAAGGCGATATTGCGGAAGTGACCCGTCGTTCGGTCTCCATCTTCGATAAATCCGGCGCGGAAGTGAAACGTCAGGATATCGAATCCAGTCTGCAATATGACGCGGGCGATAAAGGTATTTACCGCCACTACATGCAGAAAGAGATCTACGAACAGCCGAATGCGATTAAAAATACGCTGACCGGGCGTATCAGCCACGGTGAAGTGGATTTAAGCGAGCTGGGGCCAAAAGCGAACGAACTGCTGTCTCAGGTTGAACATATTCAGATTATCGCCTGTGGCACGTCGTATAACTCCGGTATGGTCTCTCGCTACTGGTTTGAATCGCTGGCCGGTATTCCGTGCGACGTCGAAATCGCCTCTGAATTCCGCTACCGCAAATCCGCCGTGCGTCGTAACAGCCTGATGATCACCCTGTCTCAGTCTGGCGAAACGGCGGATACCCTGGCCGGTTTGCGCCTGTCGAAAGAGCTGGGCTATCTGGGTTCTCTCGCCATCTGTAACGTTCCGGGTTCTTCCCTGGTGCGTGAATCCGATCTGGCGATGATGACCAACGCCGGGACGGAAATCGGCGTGGCCTCCACCAAAGCGTTTACCACTCAGCTGACCGTTCTGCTGATGCTGGTGGCGAAGCTGGCGCGTCTGAAAGGTCTGGATGCGTCTATCGAGCACGACATCGTTCACGGTTTGCAGGCGCTGCCGAGCCGTATTGAACAGATGCTGTCTCAGGACAAGCGTATCGAAGCGCTGGCGGAAGATTTCTCTGACAAACACCATGCCCTGTTCCTGGGCCGTGGCGATCAGTATCCGATCGCGCTGGAAGGCGCGCTGAAGCTGAAAGAGATCTCTTATATTCACGCAGAAGCGTATGCGGCAGGTGAGCTGAAACATGGCCCGCTGGCGCTGATCGACGCAGATATGCCGGTTATCGTGGTGGCGCCGAACAACGAATTGCTGGAAAAACTGAAATCCAACATCGAAGAAGTCCGCGCCCGTGGCGGCCAGTTGTACGTCTTCGCCGACCAGGATGCCGGTTTTGTCAGCAGCGACAACATGCACATCATTGAGATGCCGCATGTGGAAGGGGTGATTGCACCGATCTTCTACACCGTTCCGCTGCAACTGCTGGCGTATCACGTTGCGCTGATCAAAGGCACCGATGTGGACCAGCCGCGTAACCTGGCGAAATCAGTTACCGTTGAGTAATCGTGATGATGCCCTGCGAAAGCGGGGCATTTTTTTCTGCGCTGTTCTGTTTTTAATCAATTCTCCCGTCGTTTTAATGTGACAAACCGTCATCTTCAGCTACTGTTTTCAGTGTCATAAAAAGAAAATTTTCATGAAATCGCATTGTCATGAAGTGAATTAACTGATTGTTTATAAATTATTTTTTCTGTGATTTATTTCATTAGTTTTCGTTGTCATAAAACTGTCATATTTCGTACATTTAACTGTCACCTGTTTGTCCTATTTTGCTCATCGTAGCCACTTAACAATGATTTACGAAAATCTTGCAGGAGACATTATGAAAGTCATGCGTACCACTGTCGCAACTGTTGTCGCCGCGACCTTATCCATGAGCGCGTTCTCTGCTTTCGCAGCAGCGAGCCTGACAGGTGCAGGTGCAACTTTCCCTGCGCCGGTGTATGCCAAATGGGCTGATACCTATCAGAAAGAGACCGGTAGCAAAGTAAACTACCAGGGTATCGGCTCCTCCGGTGGTGTAAAACAAATTACGGCTAACACCGTTGATTTCGGTGCATCCGACGCTCCGCTGTCTGACGAAAAACTGGAGCAGGAAGGTCTGTTCCAGTTCCCGACCGTCATTGGCGGCGTAGTGCTGGCGGTGAATATCCCGGGTCTGAAGTCTGGCGAACTGGTGCTGGATGGGAAAACCCTGGGTGACATCTATCTGGGTAAAATTAAGAAGTGGGATGATGAAGCCATCACCAAACTGAATCCGGGTCTGAAACTGCCTTCTCAGAACATCGCCGTTGTGCGTCGTGCAGATGGTTCCGGCACTTCTTTCGTTTTCACCAGCTACCTGGCGAAAGTGAACGAAGAGTGGAAATCTAAAGTCGGCGCTGGCTCTACCGTTAACTGGCCGACCGGTCTGGGCGGTAAAGGTAACGACGGTATCGCCGCATTCGTACAGCGTCTGCCAGGCTCTATCGGCTATGTTGAATACGCTTATGCGAAGCAGAACAACCTGGCTTACACCAAACTGATTTCAGCGGATGGTAAACCCGTAAGCCCGACCGAAGAGAGCTTTGCTAACGCCGCGAAAGGCGCTGACTGGAGCACCTCTTTCGCTCAGGATCTGACGAACCAGCAAGGTGACGATGCGTGGCCAATCACTTCCACCACCTTCATCCTGGTCCACAAAGAGCAGAAGAAACCTGAGCAGGGCGCTGAAGTGCTGAAGTTCTTCGACTGGGCATACAAAAATGGCGGCAAACAGGCGAATGACCTGGATTACGCCAGCCTGCCGGACAGCGTTGTTGAGCAGGTTCGTGCAGCATGGAAGACCAATGTGAAGGACAGCAGCGGTAAGGCGCTGTACTAATAGAATATCTTTAACGAACTGGCGGATGGCGCTACGCTTATCCGCCCTACAGTTCCGACTGTAGGCCCGATTTGTAGGCCGGATAAGCGTAGCGCCATCCGGCATGGGCAACTTCGTAAACGCGTTTAATGGAAAGAGTAATTTATGGCTGCAACCAAGCCTGCTTTTAACCCGCCGGGTAAAAAGGGTGACATGATATTCAGCGCGCTGGTAAAACTGGCTGCGCTGATTGTGCTATTGATGTTGGGTGGCATTATTGTCTCGCTGATTATCTCCTCCTGGCCAAGCATTGAGAAGTTTGGCTTCTCGTTCCTGTGGACTAAAGAGTGGGATGCGCCAAACGATATCTACGGCGCGCTGGTTCCCATTTATGGCACGCTGGTTACCTCGTTTATCGCTCTGCTGATCGCCGTTCCGGTGAGCTTCGGTATTGCCCTGTTTCTGACGGAACTGGCACCGGGCTGGCTGCGTCGCCCGCTGGGCATCGCCATCGAACTGCTGGCGGCTATCCCCAGTATCGTCTACGGCATGTGGGGCCTGTTTATCTTCGCGCCGCTGTTTGCTACCTGGTTCCAGGAACCGGTCGGGAATATTCTTTCCAACATTCCGTTTGTTGGCGCACTGTTCTCTGGCCCGGCATTTGGTATCGGTATTCTGGCGGCGGGCGTTATTCTCGCCATTATGATCATTCCTTACATCGCGGCAGTTATGCGCGATGTCTTCGAACAAACCCCGGTGATGATGAAAGAGTCGGCCTACGGCATCGGCTGCACCACCTGGGAAGTTATCTGGCGTATCGTCCTTCCGTTCACCAAAAATGGGGTGATTGGCGGCGTTATGCTGGGACTGGGTCGTGCGCTGGGAGAAACCATGGCGGTGACCTTTATCATCGGTAACACCTACCAGCTCGACAGCGTTTCGCTGTACATGCCGGGCAACAGTATCACCTCTGCGCTGGCGAACGAATTTGCCGAAGCGGAGTCTGGTCTGCACGTTGCCGCGTTGATGGAACTGGGTCTGATTCTGTTTGTGATTACCTTCATTGTGCTGGCGATTTCTAAGCTGATGATTATGCGTCTGGCGAAGAATGAGGGGGCACGCTAATGGCTACGCTTGAAATGCAAACGACCGCAGAACTGGCGGAATCCCGCCGTAAAATGCAGGCTAAGCGCCGCACGAGAAACCGCATCGCATTGACGCTCTCAATGGCGACGATGGCGTTTGGGCTGTTCTGGCTCATCTGGATCCTGATGTCCACCATTACGCGTGGTTTCGACGGCATGTCGCTGGCGCTGTTTACCGAAATGACGCCGCCGCCGAATACCGCTGGCGGTGGTCTGGCGAACGCCCTGGCGGGGAGCGGACTGTTAATTTTGTGGGCGACGGTATTTGGTACGCCGCTTGGCATCATGGCGGGGATCTACCTGGCGGAATATGGCCGTAAATCCTGGCTTGCGGAAGTGATACGTTTCATTAACGACATCCTGCTTTCCGCGCCGTCTATCGTGGTCGGTCTGTTTGTTTACACCATCGTGGTGGCGCAAATGGAGCACTTCTCCGGTTGGGCGGGCGTGATTGCGCTGGCGCTGCTACAGGTGCCTATCGTCATTCGTACCACAGAGAACATGCTGAAACTGGTGCCGGATAGCCTGCGTGAAGCGGCCTATGCGCTGGGGACGCCGAAATGGAAAATGATCTCGGCGATTACCCTGAAAGCCTCGATTTCCGGGATCATCACTGGCGTACTGCTGGCGGTTGCCCGTATTGCGGGTGAAACCGCGCCGCTGCTCTTTACTGCGCTTTCCAACCAGTTCTGGAGCACCGACATGATGCAGCCTATCGCTAACCTGCCGGTCACTATCTTTAAATTTGCGATGAGTCCGTTCGCGGAGTGGCAGCAACTGGCCTGGGCTGGGGTGTTGATCATTACCCTGTGCGTATTGTTGCTGAATATTCTGGCGCGCATCATTTTTGCGAAGAGTAAACACGGTTAATTTCAGGTGCCGGATGGCGGCGTAAACGCCTTATCTGGCCTACAGATGTGAACAGCGGTTAATTTTTTACGGCGCGGCCAACGGCGACGCCGAATGAGGAAGAGATTGAAATGAGTATGGTTGATACTGCTCCGGGTAAGATTCAGGTTCGTGATTTGAACTTCTACTACGGCAAATTCCATGCCCTGAAGGATATCAACCTGGATATCGCGAAGAACCAGGTCACGGCGTTTATTGGACCGTCTGGCTGTGGTAAATCCACACTGCTGCGTACCTTTAACAAAATGTATTCGTTGTATCCAGAGCAGCGCGCGGAAGGCGAGATCTTGTTGGATGGCGATAATATTCTCACCAACACCCAGGATATCGCTCTGCTGCGTGCCAAAGTGGGGATGGTGTTCCAGAAGCCGACGCCGTTCCCGATGTCTATCTATGACAACATCGCTTTTGGCGTGCGCCTGTTTGAGAAACTGTCTCGCGCCGATATGGACGAACGCGTTCAGTGGGCGTTGACCAAAGCCGCATTATGGAACGAAACCAAAGATAAATTGCACCAGAGCGGGTACTCTCTCTCGGGTGGTCAGCAGCAGCGTCTGTGCATTGCGCGTGGTATCGCCATTCGCCCGGAAGTTCTGCTGTTGGATGAGCCGTGTTCAGCGCTGGACCCGATTTCCACCGGGCGTATTGAAGAGCTGATCACTGAGCTGAAGCAGGACTACACCGTGGTGATCGTGACGCACAACATGCAGCAGGCTGCGCGTTGTTCCGATCACACGGCGTTTATGTATCTGGGCGAGTTGATTGAGTTCAGCAACACGGACGATCTGTTCACTAAGCCCGCGAAGAAACAAACCGAAGATTATATTACTGGCCGCTACGGTTGATTTGGAGCTAACCATGGACAACCTAAACCTTAACAAACATATTTCCGGCCAGTTCAACGCAGAACTGGAAAGCATCCGCACCCAGGTGATGACCATGGGCGGCATGGTGGAGCAACAGCTTTCTGATGCGATCACCGCGATGCATAATCAGGATAGCGAACTGGCGAAACGCGTTATTGACGGCGATAAGCACGTCAACATGATGGAAGTGGCGATCGATGAAGCGTGCGTGCGCATCATTGCCAAACGCCAGCCGACAGCGAGCGACCTGCGCCTGGTGATGGCGATCATCAAAACCATCGCTGAACTGGAGCGCATTGGCGACGTGGCGGACAAAATTTGTCGCACCGCGCTGGAGAAATTCTCCCACCAGCACCAGCCGCTACTGGTGAGCCTGGAGTCGCTGGGGCGTCACACCGTACAGATGCTGCATGACGTGCTGGACGCGTTCGCGCGAATGGATATTGACGAAGCGGTGCGTATCTACCGAGAAGATAAGAAAGTTGACCAGGAATACGAAGGTATCGTGCGTCAGCTGATGACCTACATGATGGAAGATTCGCGCACCATTCCAAGCGTGCTGACCGCGCTGTTCTGCGCACGCTCCATTGAGCGCATTGGCGACCGTTGCCAGAATATCTGCGAGTACATCTTCTACTTCGTGAAGGGACAGGATTTCCGCCACGTCGGTGGTGACGAGCTGGATAAACTGCTGGCAGGCAAAGATCCGAAGGAATAAGCGGCTTGTTGCGTTCGCCGGGATCCCCCGGCGTCGCTATTGTAGGCCGGATAAGGCGTTACGCCGCATCCGGCATTCTGCGCCATTCGCCTGATGGCGCTTTGCTTATCAGGTCTACGGTTTAATCGACGATATCCCACCCGCGCGCTTTCCATAATTCCGGCAACTGCGCCAGATCGGTAAACGTCGTCACTTTCGGATGATCGATCGGTTTGTTGTGCGGATCGGCGCAGAAGTAGAACACCTCCATTCCCGCATCGATTCCCGACCGGGCGCCGGCACTGGAATCATCCACCAGAATGCAATTCTCCACGTTAACGTTCATGGCTTTCGCCGCGTGGAACATCAGAGCCGGATCGGGCTTCCAGCGTTGAATGTCATAGCCGCTGAACAATTTTTCTGGAAAATGATGCAACATGCCCAGCTTGCCCAGTGAATGCTGCATTTTGCTGACCGGGCCGTTAGAGACGACGCACATCGGCACCGTCATGCTGTCCAGCAGCGCATTCGCCCCTGCGATCACCTCCAGTTCTGAGTCGAACAGGCGTGCGACCTCGGCGCGGTAAACGGGTTCTAAATCCGCTTTTGCTAACGACACACCCTGCTCCTCGTTAATGATATCGATGATTTCGTAGAGTTTTACGCCTTTAAAGCGTTTGAACACCTCTTCGAGATCGAGCGTGATGCCGAATTCCTGGAACATCGCGACATACGCGCGGGAGCAAATGACTTCACTGTCGACCAGCGTACCGTCGCAGTCGAAAAATACCGCTTGAATCTGGGACATGCTTTCTTTTCTCGCTAGTTTAACGTTTTCGTAATGCCTTATTGTGCGACGCAATCGTTGCCGTATAAGCAAATTCAATGAAAAAAGTGTCTCACAACTGCCCTTATTGTCGCATTTTGGTATAGGATAGCGACGAATTTTCCCTCCTTGTTCGGAAATAGATAATGAGTCAACAACACACCACCCAGACTTCTGGTCAGGGTATGCTGGAACGCGTGTTTAAACTGCGCGAACATGGCACGACGGCACGAACCGAAGTGATCGCCGGTTTTACCACCTTCCTGACGATGGTTTACATCGTTTTTGTTAACCCGCAGATTCTTGGCGTTGCTGGCATGGACACCAGCGCCGTCTTCGTTACTACCTGTCTTATCGCGGCGTTCGGCAGCATTCTGATGGGGCTGTTTGCTAATTTACCGGTCGCGCTGGCGCCGGCTATGGGTCTGAACGCGTTTTTCGCCTTCGTGGTCGTTGGCGCGATGGGGCTGTCCTGGCAGGTTGGTATGGGCGCAATCTTCTGGGGAGCGATCGGCCTGCTGCTGCTGACCATCTTCCGTGTGCGTTACTGGATGATTGCTAACATTCCGGTCAGTCTGCGCGTGGGCATCACCAGCGGTATCGGCCTGTTTATCGGCATGATGGGGCTGAAAAACGCAGGCGTTATCGTCGCGAACCCGGAAACCCTGGTGAGCATCGGTAATCTGACCTCTCACAGCGTACTGCTCGGCGTGCTGGGCTTCTTCATCATCGCTATTCTGGCATCACGTAACATTCATGCCGCCGTGCTGGTCTCTATTATTGTAACGACGCTGCTCGGCTGGATGATGGGTGATGTGCATTACAACGGCATTGTCTCTGCGCCGCCAAGCGTTAGCTCTGTGATCGGGCATGTGGATCTGGCGGGCTCGTTTAACATTGGTCTGGCTGGCGTGATTTTCTCCTTCATGCTGGTGAACCTGTTCGACTCCTCCGGTACGCTGATTGGCGTTACCGACAAAGCCGGTCTGGCTGATGAGAAAGGTAAATTCCCGCGGATGAAGCAGGCGCTGTTTGTCGATAGCGTCTCTTCTGTGACCGGGGCGTTTATCGGAACTTCGTCGGTTACTGCCTATATCGAGTCCTCATCCGGCGTATCCGTCGGCGGGCGCACGGGCCTGACCGCCGTTGTTGTCGGTCTGCTGTTCCTGCTGGTTATCTTCCTGTCGCCGCTGGCGGGAATGGTGCCGGGTTATGCCGCTGCCGGGGCGCTGATCTATGTTGGCGTCCTGATGACTTCCAGTCTGGCGCGCGTGAAATGGCAGGACCTTACCGAGTCTGTTCCGGCATTTATTACTGCCGTGATGATGCCGTTCAGCTTCTCGATTACCGAAGGTATCGCGCTGGGCTTTATCTCTTACTGTGTGATGAAAATCGGCACCGGACGTCTGCGTGAGCTGAGCCCTTGCGTGGTGGTCGTGGCGTTGTTGTTTGTGCTGAAGATTGTGTTTATCGACGCGCACTAATTGCCGCTGATACGGCGCTGCGCGAGGTGTCCAGGCCTGACAAGCGTAGCGCCATCAGGCAAATTTGATAGCCGGATGGCGGTCAAACGCCTTATCCGGCCTGCGGCCCTACGCGCGCGCTGTTATCACGCTTTAACGCGCTGAATGTAATCGCCAAATGCGGTTAGCTGGCCGGTAAGATGATCAATCGTGCTTTGATCAACCACTTCCCCGGTTTGCGGGTCAACTTTGTTCTGAATCACGCCACCCATAAACTCCGGTTTGTTCATTACCATCGCATCAAGGAATACCAGAATCTGGCGCAGATGATACTGACAGCGAGCGCCGCCGATTGCCCCCATTGAGCTGGTCTGGATCAGCACCGGTTTCCCGGCTAACGGCTGTTCTGGCAGGCGGGACAGCCAGTCGATCGCGTTCTTCAGTCCGCCAGGCACCGAGTAGTTGTATTCCGGTGTGACGATGACGACGCCGTCCGCTTTACGGATTTGCTCCGCCAGCGCTTCAACGCTCGCCGGGAACCCCTCTTCCTGCTGCACGTCAGCGTCATACAGCGGAATATCGCCAATCGAAGGTAATGCGCTGACCTCCATGCCTGCCGGGGCAATTTTCGGTAGCGTGCGGGCGACCATACCGTTAAATGAACCTTTGCGCAGGCTCCCCAGTAACGTAACAACATTCAACGTTTCGGACATGATTACTCCTTTTCATCATGGCGGCCGGGACAGGGCCGAATCAGCTAAGTGTATAAGATGACTTTGCTGTGGATAATTGAGCGAATCGCATCAGGCGACCGGTGGGTTCATTCGCCCGGGTCTGGATATCGGCCAGGCTTTTCCATCCTTGCTTACTATCAAACTCCCAAACATTCAGTTTTTCAATGGCTGGCGTAACCGCCACCGACCAGACCAGAATATCTTCCGCGTCGCATATTGCCTCCACCTGCGTAACGTGGGCGCATTTCAGGCGGCCTGCGCCGGGAAGGAGCTGGAGTTCACGCGGATCGTCATTCAGTACGTCACCGGTTAGCTTTAGCACGCTCTGGCGTAAGGTGATCAGTTGCGCGCGCGCTTCGTTGGGATCGCTCTGATTGTTGATCCACAGATTTTCGTTGCTGGAGAACGCCGGACTCTCGGCTGAAAGTGGGCTATGGAAGCCTCGTATGGCTCGCTGTAATTCCATATCCAGGCCGCATTCCCCCTCCGTTGTCAGCGCCACGCCTACCATATTCCCGGCATATGAGATGGAGAACGCGGGCAAATTTTTATCGCGAAAGACAGGCTTCCCTTTGGCCTGAATAGCAATTTCCGGCAGCTCGCTGGTTCCGTAGAGCATAAACATCAGTTCAGCGAGTAAGCCGCGTGAAGCCAAAAAACGTGTCCGGCGGTGAGCGGGAAGGTTTCTGGCTTCGATGTGGCATGGAGAAGGCAGACGGACTGAAATCAGGTGTCCCTCCGTAAGAATCCCTCTGGCAAAATGTGTCGCCATTTTTCGCTCCGTGATTAATGGTCCGTGATTATTACGAGAGTAACATTTACGTAGATTATGGACAGGTTTTACTGGTCAAAAGTTCGACAAAAACAGCGGCGCTTACGCGACTTTTACATTTCTGATGCGGTAGTGGTTAATTTACCGTCAGGAGAGGTGGCTATAGAGCGTTTTAATGGTCTCTTTTAACCAGATAATTTTAGGGTTATGGCTGTTACGTTTATGCCAAAGGAGGGTAAAAGGCACCATCAGCTTTTCTCGCTGGGCGGCGTCAAAAGGGAGAGGACGCGCGACCAACGGGAGCTGGTGGAGCTGGTTATAACGCTGGCAGTAGAGAGGCGCGGTCGCCAGCAGCGAGTGGTTCGGCTGGGCGGCCATAAACAGCGATTGTTCAAACCCCGGTAAACTTAAGGCGATGTTGCGTTTGCGGCCCATCTCCTGCAATACATCATCCAGCGCCCAGGTGTCGCTTTGCTCCCAGCAAATGCTGATATGCGGATAGCGTAAAAATGTTTCCAGATTCCACTCTTCTTGTAGCGCCGGGTGATCTTCCCGCAGCCAGACCCAGGGGAGGTCGCTGAACAGGACTTCAAAATCGATAGACAGCGGCAGCAGGCTGAGAAGCTCCCGCGAACGGGGATGGCTCTCCCTTCCGGTAAAGCCGAGATCCACCTCGCCGCGTGTGATGGCATCCAGCGAGTCGTAATCCCAGTTACGCACCTTGATTGTGGCCTGCGGATAGCGCTGATAAATCTGCTGCGACAGAGAATTGAACATGATCATTACCAGCGGCGACTCTGCCGCCAGTTCAAATTTCAGGCCGCGTGGCGATTCGTGATGTGGTTTATCAAGCAGCTGATTGCTCATCTGCATCCAGTCCGCCAGGCTTTGCTCCATATTGACCATCAGCGGCGTCGGCGTCAGCCCCAGCGGCGTGTTCACAAACAGCGGGTCATCAAACCATGTTCGCAGCTTTGACAGCGACTTACTCACCGCCGAGGGCGTGACGTTCATCCGCTTCGCCGCTTTGGTGACGCTGCGCTCCTGCATCAGAAGCTGCAAACATAACAACAGATTAAGATCGAGACTGGTGATGGATTTTTTCATAGTGCGCTGCGGGCTGTATGGTCATCAGTAACAGGATACAGACCATGCTACAGCCAATCAGAATCCCGATCAGCATATTCAGGGCGTTAAAGCCAATGACTGCCGCCAGCCATATCCATAGCGATGACCCGCAGACCTGTGCAATGCCGAGTACAGAGCTTGCGACGCCAGCACGCAGTGAGAATGGGCCTAATGCCTGGCTCATCGCCACGCCAAAGCCAACTGAAAAACCCGCGCAGATGAGCGTCAGGCCAAAGAGCGTGACGGCGTGAGAGGATGAGAGGCTGAGTACGATGCCCGCAGCCAGAAACAGCCCTTGCGACGTGAGCATCAGCGTGCGCGGTTTAAATACGCTCAGCGCAAAGGGCGTTGAGAACGACACCGCCATGCTGATGCCTGCCGTCAGCGCCATTGTGGTGGCGTATTCACCGCGATCAAAGCCCATCATTTCCATGAGCAACACCGGCGAGGTGTTTACAAATGTGAGGATCACCGACACGCTCAACGTGGTGATCGCCAGACGGCTGAGGAAAAAGCGGTTGAGCAGCGACTCTGCATTTTGCTGAGGGCGCGAGGTCGATGAGCATGTTGCCGGGCGCGTTTCTTTCAGGATAAACACCGAGAGCAGGCATACCGCGATACCCATCGCTATCATCGTGTAAAACAGACTTTGCCACGGGAATTTAAGCATAATCAAATGCCCTAACACTGGCGCTAATACCGGCACAATGCAGGTAATTCCGTTTAATAGCGATAACACCTTTGCCCGGCGGCGATCGTCAAGCGTGTCGCGCAGAATCGCAAACGCCACCACATAACAGCACCCCGCCCCGATGCCCTGAATAAAGCGCCCGGTCAGGAACAGCGACCCGTCCGTTGCTCGTGAGCAAAGCATGGAGGCGATGATGAATATCACCGCGCCCGCTATCGCCACCGGTTTGCGCCCTGACTGGTCTGCAATTTTACCCGCAAACAGCATTGCGGTAGCCATCCCGGCCAGGTATACCGAAAACGCGATGTGCAGCTGCGCCTCGCTGGCGTTCAGATCGGCGGCAATACGGGGTAAACCGACCAGATACATGTCGATGCCGGCTGGGTAGAGTAAAACAAGGGCAAAACTACAGATTAGAAAGCGGGTCATAGCGTCCTCACAATAAGCGTGGCGCTAAGAATACGGGGAGCTTTTCAGTGACGCGAGTTGCCATTTGGACAACGATGATTTCCTGTGAGGAAATTCATTATTGCCGGATAGCGACTTTGCCTTATCCGGCCTACAGATTTAGTCGGCCCGGTAAGCGTAGCGCCACCGGGCAAAACAACATCACTTGCCAATACAGAAGCTGGAGAAAATACGGCCCAGCAGATCGTCGGAGGTAAACTCGCCGGTGATCTCACTCAGCGCCTGCTGCGCCAGACGCAGCTCCTCCGCCAGCAGTTCGCCTGCCCAGGCGCCAAGCAGCTGTGATTTGCCCTGCTGGAGATGTTCTGCGGCTTCTGCCAGCGCCTGAAGATGGCGACGGCGGGCAAGGAAGCCGCCTTCCATATTGGTGTCAAAGCCCATGCTTTGTTTGAGATGGTTACGCAATACGTCCACGCCTTCGCCGGTACGGGCGGAAAGACGGACAAGTGAGTGACCATTCACCTCGCTGATACCCAGCGTCTCGCCAGTGATGTCAGCTTTGTTGCGCACAACGGTGATCGGCAGTTTCGCCGGTAAACGGGCGATAAAGTCCGGCCAGATTTCCGCCGGATCAACGGCATTGGTGGTTGTGCCATCTACCATAAACAGCACGCGGTCGGCCTGTTCTATCTCCTGCCAGGCGCGCTCAATCCCAATACGTTCCACTTCATCGCTGGCATCGCGCAGACCGGCGGTATCGATGATGTGCAGCGGCATTCCGTCGATGTGAATATGCTCGCGCAGCACGTCGCGGGTGGTGCCAGCGATATCGGTGACAATGGCGGCCTCACGGCCCGCCAGGGCGTTCAGCAGGCTCGATTTCCCGGCGTTAGGGCGTCCGGCAATGACCACCTTCATCCCTTCACGCAGCAGGCTGCCCTGACGCGCTTCGGCGCGTACCGCATCAAGATCGGCGATCACGCCGTTGAGCTGGGCTTCAATTTTGCCGTCGGAGAGGAAGTCGATCTCCTCGTCCGGGAAGTCAATGGCCGCTTCCACATAGATGCGCAGGTGAGTGAGTGCTTCCACAAGATGATTCACACGCGCGGAAAATGCCCCCTGTAGCGAGTTCAGCGCCGAGCGTGCCGCCTGCTCGGAACTGGCGTCGATCAGGTCGGCAATCGCTTCTGCCTGGGCTAAGTCGAGCTTGTCATTGAGGAACGCGCGCTCGGAGAACTCGCCCGGTCTGGCAATGCGCAGGCCGGGGAGCGTCAGAATACGTTTTAACAGCAGGTCGAGAATGACCGGGCCGCCATGCCCTTGCAGTTCCAGTACGTCTTCACCAGTGAACGAGTTCGGGCCGGGAAACCACAGCGCGATCCCCTGATCCAGCGCCGTGCCATCGGCATCTTTAAACGGCAGGTAATCGGCGTAACGCGGTTTTGGTAGCTTGCCCAATACGGCTTCGGCCACCTCGCGCGCCTTGAGGCCGGAAATGCGCAGGATACCGACGCCACCGCGTCCCGGTGGGGTAGCCTGGGCGACGATAGTGTCGTTATGGCTCATGATCTTCTCTTTTTTGCTAATAAAAAAGGCGGTCAATTGACCGCCCTGTCATCGCTGTTCTGATTGCCGGGTGGCGCTACGCTTACCCGGCCTACATGGAATCAGGAGCTTTTCTTCTCGCGGCTATGCAGGCCACGTTTCTCCAGACCACGGTAAATCAGCTGCTGCTGGATGATGGTTACCAGGTTGCTGACGATATAGTACAGCACCAGACCTGACGGGAACCACAGGAAGAATACCGTGAAGATGACCGGCATAAAGGTCATGATCTTCTGCTGCATCGGGTCGGTCACGGTGGTCGGAGACATCTTCTGGATGAAGAACATCGTCACGCCCATCAGGATCGGCAGGATGTAGTACGGGTCCTGTGCGGACAGGTCATGGATCCACAGTGCGAACGGCGCATGACGCAGTTCAATGGAGCCCATCAGCATGTAGTACAACGCCAGGAAGATAGGCATCTGGATGATCAGCGGGAAGCAGCCGCCCAGCGGGTTAACCTTCTCAGCTTTGTACAGGGCCATCATTTCCTGGCTCTGACGCTGTTTGTCATCGCCCAGACGCTCGCGCATAGCCTGAATCTTCGGCTGTAGCATACGCATCTTCGCCATGGAGGTGTACTGCGCTTTTGTCAGCGGGTACATGATGCCACGAACGATAAAGGTGATAACGATGATGGAGAAGCCCCAGTTACCCAGGAAGCTATGAATCCATTTCAGCAGTTTGAACAGCGGCTGAGAGATGAACCACAGCCAACCGTAATCAACGGTCAGATCCAGGTGCGGTGCAACGGCCGCCATTTTATCCTGAATTTCCGGGCCAACCCACAGGGTGCTGGTCATGGCGCCAGTCTGACCCGGCTGTACCAGAACCGGCTGAGATTTATAGCCGATAGCGGCAATGCCGTTACCCAGATTAGCGGTATAGAAGTTATTGGTGCCGTCGTTACGTGGAATCCATGCCGTTGCGAAGTACTGCTGCAACATGGCGACCCAGCCGCCGTTGGAGCTGACGTTCAGGTTTTCGTTATCGGCAATGGTGTCGAATTTGTATTTTTCGTACTTCTCATCCGGCGTGGAGTACGCCGCGCCACGGAAGGTATGCAGTGCAAAATTGCTGCTACCGGTGTCGCGATGAGACGGCAGATTGATGGATTGCTTCAACTGACCAAAGGTGGAGATCTCCAGCGGTTTCTCACCGGCGTTCTGCACGCTGTAGTTGACGTTGACCGCATATTCACCGCGTTTGAGGACAAACGTTTTGGTGAAGGTGTTGCCAGCGGCGTCAGTCCAGGTCATCGGAACATGCAGTTCGTTCTGGCCATCCGCGAGGACAAACGTGTCGTTATCGACGCTGTACAGCGGACGCGGGCCGTTAGCCGGGTTATCCGGGCCATCACGACCGGTCAGGCCGCTTTGCGCCTGGTAGATAAACTGCGGAGTCGTTTCCAGCAACTGGAACGGTTCTTTAGAACCCAGCTCTTTCGGGTAAGTTGGCAGCAAGGCCTGCTCAACATCACCGCCACGGGTGTTGATGGTCAGATCAAGCACGTCGGTCTTAACCGTAATCAGTTTCCCCTGGCCACTGGCCGGTACGCCCTGGTCGGCGGCGCTACCCGCTGCGGTGGTCGTTGTCTGCGTGGTCTGTTGGGTCTGAGGCTGCGGATTTTTATCCTGCTCCCAGGCTTGCCAGATCATGAAAGACACGAACAGCAAAGCGATGACTAAAAGATTGCGTTGCGAATCCATCGTTAGTGTTCTCTGGTATCAAATGGTCCGGGCGGGACGGGATCGTCACCACCAGGGTGTAAAGGGTGGCATTTTAATACGCGTTTCACCGTCAACCAACTGCCTTTTATCACTCCAAACCTGCGCAATGCCTCAATTCCGTAGCTTGAGCAGGTTGGCGTGAAACGGCAATGCGGCCCAAGCAGCGGACTGATCAGGCGTTGATAGACCCGTATAAGGGCTATCAGGACCCGCGAGCCAGGCGACAGTGGCGGCGCCATAATTTTTCCAACGCTTCCGAGAGAGCACGGTTATCGAGGTCGGCAACCCCTTTTTTCGCCACCACCACGAAATCCATTGCAGGGAGTTCATGTTGACGCAGACGGAAGCTTTCACGCGTCAGACGTTTAATCCGATTGCGTTCATGCGCGCGTCGAACGTTTTTCTTGGCGACGGTTAGACCGATGCGGGGATGCCCCAGCGAATTCAGGCGGCCGAGAATGGTGATTTGCGGCGTGCCAGCCCGTTGTGGCTGCTGGAAGACAAATGTGAAATGACTGGGAGTTAACAAACGTAACTCCCTGGGAAATGCGAGCTTAACCACTCAGGGGTTAGCTTTTATTACTTGGAAACGGTCAGACGAGCGCGGCCTTTAGCACGACGACGTGCCAGAACCTGACGACCATTTTTAGTAGCCATACGAGCACGGAAGCCGTGAGAACGGTTGCGCTTCAGTACAGACGGTTGAAAAGTGCGTTTCATGGCGATTTCTACCTAAACTTGAATAAATTCACTGACTTTTGCGTATACCCGAACGATTATCGAACGACTTACGCCTCAGCGTGGGTGATTAAAGAGGCCGGATTGTAATAATTGTACACTCCAGAGTCAATTCTCTTTCCTTAAAACCCTGCGTTTTTCCGCACCTTTTCGCGCGAAAAACAAGCAGCGCTAACGCCGTACGATGGGCATTGTACAACGGGTGGAGGATTATACGGACTGCCGGGCAAAGCGCAAGGATCGCACGGGATCTTTATTAGATCGTTTATGCAGTATCAGGCTGTGCCCTCAATTGATCGTGAACGTCGCTGGCGATTATTTTGGCCCAGGGCAAGGCGCGAACCGTGGGGTTTGGGGGCCCAAATGCGCGGAGAGCAACGCGGCAATGGGCCAAAATAGTCCCAGCCCTTCGGGACGCGTGCCAGAAACGCGTACTCTGCGTTGTCAGGCTTGAACATAGGCCCACTATGTCCAGCGCCTTCCGCCTTGACTACGCGTTTCTGGCTCAGCGTCGACGCCACGCGCAATTGAGGGCACAGCCTGGCATCTTTACTCATTAATTTTTTCAATATGCGCGCGAAATCGTGCAGCACTTCGCCTGGATCGTTTACACTTACCCGGTTCTGGATCATCCTGTGGATAAATCGGGAAGAATCTGTGAGAAACAGAAGATCTCTTGCTCAGTTTAGGCTATGATCCGCGGTCCTGATCGTTTCAACGGATCCTGATCGGGTAAAATTGCAGATAGCAATTCGCACGTCACCCTTTTATGCACAGGGTCTTTTCGACGTGCGTCAACAATCATGAATGTTTCAGCCTTTGTCATTTATCGACTTTTGTTCGAGTGGAGTCCGCCGTGTCACTTTCGCTTTGGCAGCAGTGTCTTGCCCGATTGCAGGATGAGTTACCAGCCACAGAATTCAGTATGTGGATACGCCCGTTGCAGGCGGAACTGAGCGATAACACGCTGGCTTTGTATGCGCCAAACCGTTTTGTGCTCGATTGGGTAAGAGACAAGTACCTCAATAATATCAATGGACTGCTGAATAATTTCTGCGGAGCGGATGCCCCACAACTGCGTTTTGAGGTCGGGACGAAACCCATCACTCAAACGCTCAAAACGCCGGTCAACAATGTTGTTGCGCCTGCGCAGGTCGCTCAGGCGCAGCCACAGCGTGCGGCGCCAGCCGCGGCGCGCCCGGGCTGGGATAACGTGCCGGCTCCGGCAGAACCGACCTACCGCTCTAACGTTAACGTGAAACACACGTTTGATAACTTCGTCGAAGGTAAATCCAACCAACTGGCGCGCGCGGCGGCTCGTCAGGTGGCGGACAACCCCGGCGGCGCCTACAATCCCTTGTTCCTCTACGGCGGCACCGGTCTGGGTAAAACTCACCTGTTGCATGCGGTGGGCAACGGTATTATGGCGCGCAAACCGAATGCGAAAGTGGTGTATATGCACTCCGAGCGCTTTGTGCAGGACATGGTTAAAGCCTTGCAAAACAACGCGATCGAAGAGTTTAAACGCTACTACCGTTCCGTTGACGCACTGCTTATTGATGACATTCAATTCTTCGCCAATAAAGAACGATCCCAGGAAGAGTTTTTCCACACCTTTAACGCCCTGTTAGAAGGTAATCAGCAGATCATTTTGACGTCGGATCGTTATCCAAAAGAGATCAACGGCGTCGAAGATCGTCTGAAATCCCGCTTCGGTTGGGGGTTGACGGTGGCGATCGAACCGCCTGAGCTGGAAACCCGCGTGGCGATCCTGATGAAAAAAGCGGACGAAAATGATATTCGTCTGCCTGGCGAGGTGGCGTTCTTTATTGCCAAGCGACTACGCTCTAACGTGCGTGAGCTGGAAGGGGCGCTGAACCGCGTGATCGCTAACGCTAACTTTACCGGACGCGCTATCACTATCGACTTTGTGCGTGAAGCGCTGCGCGATCTGCTGGCGTTGCAGGAAAAGCTGGTCACCATCGACAATATCCAGAAGACGGTGGCGGAGTATTACAAAATTAAAATCGCGGATCTGCTTTCCAAGCGTCGATCTCGCTCGGTAGCGCGCCCGCGTCAGATGGCTATGGCGCTGGCAAAGGAGCTCACCAACCACAGTCTGCCGGAAATTGGCGACGCGTTTGGTGGACGTGACCACACTACCGTACTTCATGCCTGCCGTAAGATTGAGCAGTTGCGTGAAGAAAGCCATGATATTAAAGAAGATTTCTCAAACTTAATCAGAACATTATCTTCGTGACGCTATGAAATTTACCGTTGAACGTGAACATTTATTAAAACCGCTTCAGCAGGTCAGTGGCCCGCTGGGCGGTCGTCCTACGCTGCCCATTCTCGGTAACCTGCTGTTGCAGGTGGCTGACGGTACGCTGTCGCTGACGGGCACCGATCTTGAAATGGAAATGGTGGCGCGCGTTGCGTTGATTCAGCCTCATGAACCAGGCGCAACTACCGTCCCGGCGCGGAAATTCTTTGATATCTGCCGTGGCTTGCCGGAAGGGGCTGAAATCGCCGTCCAGCTGGAAGGCGATCGGATGCTGGTGCGCTCCGGGCGTAGCCGTTTCTCGCTTTCCACGCTGCCTGCCGCCGATTTCCCTAATCTGGATGACTGGCAGAGCGAAGTCGAATTCACCCTGCCGCAGGCAACGATGAAGCGCCTGATTGAAGCCACCCAGTTCTCAATGGCGCATCAGGACGTGCGTTACTACTTAAACGGCATGCTGTTTGAGACTGAAGGTGAAGAGTTGCGTACCGTCGCGACCGACGGTCACCGTCTGGCGGTCTGCTCTATGCCGGTCGGGCAATCTCTGCCTAACCATTCGGTGATTGTGCCGCGTAAAGGTGTGATTGAGCTGATGCGTATGCTCGACGGCGGCGAAACCCCGCTGCGCGTACAGATCGGCAGTAATAACATCCGCGCCCACGTCGGTGATTTTATCTTTACGTCCAAGCTGGTTGATGGTCGTTTCCCGGATTATCGCCGCGTATTGCCGAAGAACCCGGACAAAACGCTGGAAGCGGGTTGCGATATTCTCAAGCAGGCGTTTGCCCGCGCGGCGATTCTCTCCAACGAGAAATTCCGTGGCGTACGCCTGTATGTGAGCGAAAACCAACTCAAAATCACCGCCAACAACCCGGAACAGGAAGAAGCGGAAGAAATTCTGGACGTCACCTACGGCGGTACTGAGATGGAGATCGGCTTTAACGTCAGCTACGTGCTCGATGTGCTGAACGCGCTGAAATGTGAAACCGTGCGTATTCTGCTGACAGACTCCGTTTCCAGCGTACAGATTGAAGATGCGGCGTCTCAAAGTGCTGCGTATGTTGTGATGCCAATGAGACTGTAATGTCGCTCACCCGCCTGTTGATCCGCGACTTTCGCAATATTGAAAATGCGGATCTCGCTTTATCCCCCGGCTTTAACTTCCTGGTTGGCGCAAACGGTAGCGGCAAAACCAGCGTGCTGGAGGCTATCTATACGCTCGGCCACGGCCGGGCGTTTCGCAGTTTGCAGATTGGCCGCGTCATTCGTCACGAGCAGGAGTCGTTTGTCCTCCACGGACGTTTGCAAGGGGAAGAGCGCGAAACCGCCATCGGCCTGACGAAAGACAAGCTGGGCGACAGCAAAGTGCGCATCGACGGCACCGACGGCCACAAAGTGGCGGAGCTGGCGCACCTGATGCCGATGCAGTTGATTACCCCTGAGGGGTTTACTTTACTCAACGGCGGCCCCAAATACAGAAGAGCGTTCCTTGACTGGGGATGCTTTCACAACGAAGTCGGTTTTTTTACCGCCTGGAGCAACCTGAAGCGGTTGCTCAAGCAGCGCAACGCGGCGCTGCGCCAGGTAAGCCGTTATGAACAATTGCGTCCGTGGGATAAGGAGTTGATTCCTCTCGCGGAACAAATCAGTACCTGGCGTGCTGAGTACAGTGCTGGTATTGCGCAGGATATGGCGGATACCTGCCAGCAATTTCTACCGGAGTTCTCCCTCACCTTCTCTTTTCAGCGCGGTTGGGAAAAAGAGACGGATTATGCCGAGGTGCTGGAGCGGAGCTTCGAACGCGATCGCATGTTGACCTACACCGCGCATGGCCCGCACAAAGCGGATTTCCGCATTCGTGCTGACGGTGCGCCGGTGGAAGATACCTTATCGCGTGGGCAGCTTAAACTGCTGATGTGCGCTTTACGACTGGCGCAAGGGGAGTTCCTCACCCGTGAAAGCGGGCGGCGGTGTCTCTACCTGATAGATGATTTTGCCTCTGAACTTGATGATGCGCGTCGCGGGCTGCTGGCCAGCCGCTTGAAAGCGACGCAATCACAGGTCTTTGTCAGCGCAATCAGCGCTGAACACGTTCTGGACATGTCGGACAAAAATTCGAAGATGTTCACCGTGGAAAAGGGTAAAATAACGGATTAACCCAAGATAAATTGAGCGAGAAACGTTGATGTCGAATTCTTATGACTCCTCCAGTATCAAAGTCCTGAAAGGGCTGGATGCGGTGCGTAAGCGCCCGGGTATGTATATCGGCGACACGGATGACGGCACCGGTCTGCACCACATGGTATTCGAGGTGGTAGATAACGCTATCGACGAAGCGCTCGCGGGTCACTGTAAAGACATTATCGTCACTATTCATGCCGATAACTCCGTATCCGTGCAGGATGACGGGCGTGGCATCCCGACCGGTATTCACCCGGAAGAGGGCGTTTCTGCTGCGGAAGTGATCATGACCGTGCTGCACGCGGGCGGTAAATTCGACGATAACTCCTATAAAGTGTCCGGCGGTCTACACGGCGTGGGTGTTTCCGTGGTTAACGCCCTGTCCCAGAAACTGGAACTGGTTATCCAGCGCGATAACAAAATCCACCGTCAGATCTATGAACATGGCGTACCGCAGGCGCCGCTGGCGGTGACCGGCGAAACTGACAAAACCGGTACGATGGTGCGTTTCTGGCCGAGCCTGGAAACCTTCACCAACGTCACCGAATTTGAATACGAAATTCTGGCTAAGCGTCTGCGTGAGCTGTCCTTCCTGAACTCCGGCGTCTCTATTCGTCTGAAAGACAAGCGCGACGGCAAAGAAGACCATTTCCACTACGAAGGCGGCATCAAAGCGTTTGTTGAGTACCTCAACAAGAACAAAACGCCGATCCACCCGAATATCTTCTACTTCTCCACCGAAAAAGACGGTATCGGCGTGGAAGTGGCATTGCAGTGGAACGACGGTTTCCAGGAAAACATCTACTGCTTTACCAACAACATTCCGCAGCGTGACGGCGGTACGCACCTTGCAGGCTTCCGTGCGGCGATGACCCGTACCCTGAACGCCTATATGGATAAAGAAGGCTACAGCAAGAAAGCCAAAGTCAGCGCCACTGGCGACGATGCGCGTGAAGGCCTGATTGCCGTGGTTTCCGTGAAGGTGCCGGACCCGAAATTCTCCTCCCAGACTAAAGATAAACTGGTCTCTTCCGAGGTGAAATCGGCGGTGGAACAGCAGATGAACGAGCTGCTGAGCGAATACCTGCTGGAAAACCCGTCCGACGCTAAAATCGTGGTCGGCAAAATTATCGATGCGGCGCGTGCGCGTGAAGCCGCGCGTCGTGCGCGTGAAATGACGCGTCGTAAAGGCGCGCTGGATCTGGCGGGTCTGCCGGGTAAACTGGCGGATTGTCAGGAACGCGACCCGGCGCTGTCTGAACTGTACCTTGTGGAAGGGGACTCCGCGGGCGGCTCTGCTAAACAGGGTCGTAACCGCAAGAACCAGGCGATTCTGCCGCTGAAGGGTAAAATCCTCAACGTGGAGAAAGCGCGCTTCGACAAGATGCTCTCTTCCCAGGAAGTGGCGACGCTGATCACCGCACTGGGCTGCGGCATCGGTCGTGACGAGTACAACCCGGATAAACTGCGCTATCACAGCATCATCATCATGACCGATGCGGACGTCGACGGCTCGCACATCCGTACGCTGCTGTTGACCTTCTTCTATCGTCAGATGCCGGAAATCGTCGAGCGCGGTCACGTCTACATTGCGCAGCCGCCGCTGTACAAAGTGAAGAAAGGCAAGCAGGAACAGTACATTAAAGACGATGAAGCGATGGATCAGTACCAGATCTCCATCGCTCTGGATGGCGCAACGCTGCACACCAATGCCAGCGCACCGGCACTGGCGGGCGAAGCGTTAGAAAAACTGGTTTCTGATTACAACGCGACGCAGAAAATGATTGGCCGCATGGAGCGTCGCTTCCCGAAAGCGCTGCTGAAAGAGCTGGTTTATCAGCCGACGCTGACGGAAGCCGATCTTAGCAACGAACAGGCTGTCACCCGTTGGGTGAACGCGCTGATTACCGAGCTGAACGAGAAAGAGCAGCACGGCAGCCAGTGGAAGTTTGACGTTCGCGAGAACGCCGAACAGCAGCAGTTCGAACCGATTGTTCGCGTGCGTACTCACGGCGTGGATACCGACTATCCGCTGGATCACGAGTTTGTTACCGGCGGCGAATACCGTCGCATCTGCACGCTCGGCGAGAAGCTGCGCGGTCTGATCGAAGACGATGCGTTCATTGAACGCGGCGAGCGCCGTCAGCCGGTTGCGAGCTTCGAGCAGGCGCTGGAGTGGCTGGTGAAAGAGTCCCGTCGTGGCCTGGCGATTCAGCGCTATAAAGGTCTGGGCGAGATGAACCCGGATCAGCTGTGGGAAACCACGATGGACCCGGAAAGCCGTCGTATGCTGCGCGTCACCGTGAAAGATGCGATTGCCGCCGACCAGCTGTTCACTACGCTGATGGGCGATGCCGTTGAACCGCGTCGCGCCTTTATCGAAGAGAACGCCCTGAAAGCGGCAAACATCGATATCTAATCAGCTTGTAGGCCTGATAAGCGAAGCGCCATCAGGCAGTTCGTCAGCCTTTGCCGGATGGCGGCTTAGGCCTTATCCGGCCTACAACCGATCTGCAAAAGGGGAATCCCGGTTCCCCTTTCCATCCCCCTTTTCGTTGCTGTTTTTTGAGCGGAATCGCGTTAGCATGAGGACGGACTCATTTAATCCGGGGAACTCATGGCTATCAAACTCATTGCTATCGATATGGATGGCACCCTTTTGCTGCCCGATCACACCATTTCACCTGCGGTAAAAACGGCGATTGCCGCCGCGCGCGCCCGTGGCGTTAACGTGGTGCTGACCACTGGCCGTCCGTATGCGGGTGTCCATAGCTATCTGAAAGAGCTTCACATGGAACAACCCGGCGACTACTGCATCACCTACAATGGCGCGCTGGTGCAGAAAGCGGGCGATGGCAGTACCGTTGCGCAAACGGCGCTGAGCTATGACGATTACCGCTTTCTGGAGAAGTTGTCCCGCGAAGTCGGCTCACACTTCCACGCGCTGGATCGCAACACGCTGTACACCGCAAACCGTGATATCAGCTACTACACCGTACATGAATCCTATGTCGCCACCATTCCGCTGGTGTTCTGTGAAGCGGAGAAAATGGACCCGGCAACGCAGTTCCTGAAAGTGATGATGATTGATGAGCCTGTCATCCTTGATCAGGCCATTGCGCGTATTCCGGCGGAAGTAAAAGAGAAATATACCGTGCTAAAAAGTGCGCCGTACTTCCTCGAAATCCTGGATAAACGCGTCAATAAAGGCACTGGCGTGAAGTCGCTGGCCGATGCGCTGGGGATCAAGCCGGAAGAAATCATGGCGATTGGCGATCAGGAAAACGACATCGCGATGATCGAATATGCAGGCATGGGGGTGGCGATGGACAACGCGATTCCGTCGGTGAAAGAGGTGGCTAATTTTGTCACCAAATCCAACCTGGAAGACGGAGTGGCATACGCAATTGAGAAATTTGTGATGAATTAAGTGGCTGGCCTGGATTAAGAGAAACCGCCATCCGGGAACCCACTGACGCGGCGGACTACAGTACTTCGCTGGTTTGCCGTTCCCCCGGCCAGTTTGACGGGGGAACGGTCCGATCACGACTTATTCAAATCAATGCTCAGAATGCGTTCTTTAGCCCCTTCTACAAACACATCTGGATCCCAGTCGCGGTTAAAGCCCTCTTTGATGCCAATGTAAAGGGTATCCATGTCGTCCGATAACACCATCTGGTTTGGGTAGACCGGCATGTTAAATTCACGGGTGATGCTGTATTTGGTGGCATCCACTACGCTGATGGTGCCGCTGGTGAAGTTGGTGATATACAGTTCGTTATATTTCGGATTGTACTTCACCGCGTTAGCTCCGGCTCCTGTGTGCACATAGCCAAGCTGTTTACCGTCGCGTAAGTCAAAAATATAGAGTCCATCTTTTGTACCGGAGCGATCGTCATGGTCGAATACCACCACAAAGGCACGGTCAGAAGCGGAGTCCACCGCCAGATTCTGCACACTTGTGATTTGTGGTTTCGGATCTTTCAACGGGATGGTACGCAGCAGCGTCTGATTTTTCGCATCAATTTCGTTGATGTAATCTCTTCCGCCAACGTAGATTTTCTGTGTTTTTTCATCCATCGTCAGACCATACGCTGTACCTTTGTAAGCATCCTTAACCTCGCCTTTTAAGGCAAGCGTCGTCCCGTCGAGCATTAACAGCTTATGCAGAGGCTTCATGCCCTCGGCCGTTTTCAGCATATTGCTATAACTCACAAACAGGGTATCGGAATCCTGGCTGTAAACCATATGGCGCAAATGCTCAAAACGCGAATCTGCAGCGTTTGCCGCTTTAAAACTTAACCTGTCGCTGGTTCTTACCAGTTTGCCGGTTGGGGTGTCAAACATACTGATACGCAGGGACGCTGACTGGGTGTGTCCGATATAGAGCTGATGTTTATCCTGATTTATCGCCAGCGAAAATGCCCGGTATGGCATCGTGTATTTATTTTCGACTTTCAGCGAATCTGAATTAAACGAATACAGATAGCCTTTATTCGCTTCACGATTTACACGATCGGTGACTGCTGCAAACACCTTTTTACTGGCATTATCAAACGCCAGTTCATAGACGCCTTCATCAGGGGACTGAAGGTAATTAGTTTTCAGGGCAAATCGCGAAAGTTCGCGTTCAGGTGGATCGATAGCCATGGCCATCGTGGGTAAAAATAGTGAAATTAACAGGTATAGCGGTGCTTTGGATAAAGTGAAAATATTCATTTTTCGTTCCTGCAATAAAATTGACATAAGAGAGAAAACGTATTGTCTGAACCTGGCGGAAATTGTCATCAGAAACGAATGTCCCCGCCAAATATCCATGTTCTGCCACGCGCGGAATTGGCTGGGTGGGTCTCGTCACCAAGACCTGGCATCATGTTGAGCTTATTCAGCGCCTCCGAATAATCTCTGTTCATCAGGTTTTGTACCGAAAGTTTCAGTGTCAGATTGCGGTTGTACTCGTAAGTACCATAGAGATCGATAATCGTTGGGATCTGCGGCAAATCCTGTTTGATTATTGCGCCGGTATGTTCGTCCTGCTCAAAATCAGGCGACAGGCGACGAGCTTTGCCTGTGTATTTTATGATAGTGCCCAGGGTCAACGCGTTATCGAAGAAGCGAACACCGGTATCCAGCGTCATGTATTTTCTGGGCAGTTCGGTCATATCCCCTGCGCCAAAGTAGGTGCTGGCGATGGAGGTTGGCTGGTCTGTTTGCTGCTGGCTGAAAGAGAGTCGACCAAAGGCAAAACCTGCATCATAATCCATCTCCAGTTCGAAGCCCTTTGCGATAACGTCGCTTGCCGAGTTAACGTAGATGTACATATTGTCGCTGTATTCATCGCTCATGCCCTCCCAGTCATTGCCAATCACCTCAGCCATACTGCATTTACGACCTCCAGAACAAACCAGATAAGACTCGCTGTAGATGTAGTTCTGGATCCTGCTGCGGTACGCCAGAGCCTTAAAGCGCAGGGCATCCTGTTCGACCAGTAAATCTCTGGTATCAATGTTAAAACCCGCCTGCCAGGTTTCTGCACGTTCAGGCTTCAGGAATGGGTTCATGGATGCGCCTCCTGAATTAGAGAAGAACATCTCCTGGATGTTCGGGGCGCGCATGGATTTGCTGTAGCCAATGAACGGCTGAAGCCATGGTGTTACCTGAGCAGAAAGCTGAACTGAAGGGTTGAAGCCACCCTCCTTATCGTCAATATCGTAGCTACCCTGTGGCACGCAGATAACGCGTGAATCGCAGGCGGGCTTGTACCCTGTGATCCTGTTACGTGTGTAGTTGAGATTGAAATCTGCCTCCCAGATGCCGCGCGTAACCTTCAGCCCGGTATACAGCGCTGAAATATCCTGCTGGCCGGAGGGTGCGAACGGATTGTTCTCGATCGCTTCCTGATTCGCTTTCGGGTCACCCGCCGCTGAGTGAATGGTCCGGTCATAGCGGGTACGCATCAGTTTGCTGCCCAGCATAAACTCCAGGTCATTGTCCGCGACAGTGAACCGGCTGGTATTGTTGATATCCAGCGCGTCAGAACGATTTTGCGCTGAGGTTTTGTAGAAAGTATACAGCGAGCCATCACGATACTTTTGATTACCGCGGCTGGTACTGGCCGTTACGTTAAAGTCAATTAATTCAGAAAAAGGGGTGTAATGATATTTAATGTAATAGTCGTCACTGGTTATATCACGACGTGTAAATTTATTTTCATAGGTTCGAGCGGAAAGTTCGAAGCTGTTAAATTCGTCTGGTCTGATATCCATTTTATACAGTTGGGATTTGGGGTTCTGCTTCATATATTTATCATAACCAAACTCTTTGCTGTTAATTCCAGAGCCATTTGAGAAATTAGAGTAAACAGAACTGCCGCTCACAGCGGCCATAACGCCAACGCTGCCTGTATCCGTAAAAGCGTCGGTTTTTCCACTGACGGCGATCATTCCGCTGCGCCCAAGCCCATTGCTGCCGACTGAGAAACGTGAACGAAGGCCATATGTATTACCGTTAAATATCACATCGTCAACGCCAATAGTACGCATGTTTGCACTACCGGCCAGGGCGTTGACTCCTGCCGGGCCACTGCTGTCGCCGCGCGTAACATCAACTGCTACCAGAAAATTAGGGTCGATAAGTACGCCAGCCATATTGTTGGTTGAGCCATGTGCAGTGGTACCGGAGGTTGAGGAGCCGTAAAAACTTTGGGTGATACCGTCCACCATAGTGTTTACGCGGCCAAATCCGCTCATGCCGCGAATATTCACACTTACTGCTCCCTGGCCTGGATCGATTTGGGTATAAGTACCGGGCATGCTGCGCAGCGTTGCGTCGAGTGATTGCAGGTTTTTGTCCGTTGTCCGGGAACTGGTCGCGCCTGTTTTCTCAAGAGCCTCCTGCTCACTGGTCGTCTTCCCGATAGAAACGTTGAGCGGGCTGAATTCTGCCGCTCCTTTTTTATCGGTACCTGTTTTTTCACTGATGGATTGTGCGTAAGCACCGCAGCTGAGCAATAATATGCCTGAGCCGATGGCCAGTTTAATAACGTTCATACATATCCTTAGAAGTATCGTAATAAATAAAAGATCCAGATCTTTGTTTATTTTTTTAATAAAACTTCTCTGACGTTTTCTTGATTTTTTCGACAGCAGTGAAGTCTGATAAAATGTTCAGCATAAAAATGAATATCAAATTTCAGTTAAACGAACCAGAGTCGCTAATTTTCCCTTAACTCCGTCAGATCAAAGGTAATCGGCATTTTTACTTTAAAGAAGCCTCCCTCTAATATTTCAGCTGGTGGTCTGGGAAGTGGTTGAGCGCGTTCTAAAACGGCAACAGCTTCGCGATCGAGAGAGAGGGTTCCTGAAGACGTTGCCAGAGAATTACTGACAACGGTGCCTTCCGCGTTAACGGTAAAAGTCACTATGGCTGTGCCGGTTCGTGCGCGTTTTCTGGCATCGCCTGGGTAACGTTTATAACGGTTAAGGTGGCCTTTCACTCTGCTTTCCCAGGATGCACCGGAATTGTCTCGCTTCGCTGAGTCGCTGTTGAAAGGCGCAGCAATACGGGATGATTCGACCGGGGCCTGAGGCGCGGCATTACTGGAAACGGCTGCGTGGCTGCTGTCGCTGGTTTGATCCTTTATCTTACGTGGCGGACGTGGCTTTTTCTTTTCCCCGTCGGATGCCTTTTTCTTCCTGGTTATTTCAATGGTCGCATCCCTGTCTTCAGTGACAGGACGCTGCTGCCTGTCCTCAGCCTGCTGCTTTTCTTCTGCCGCTGCGGATTCCTGCTGAGCGATTCCCACCGGAAGCGGAAGAGGAGAAGAAGGAGCCTCGATATTATCGGCCCATTGCAGCATTATCGCCGGGGCAGGAGGCGTGGCGGGCTGTACGTCGGAAAACCGCCAGACAAACGCAAGGAAAAGCAGTCCATGAAGCAGCAGTGAACAGATAAACCAGCCGCTCCATTTTGCCGGTCGTGGAAGGTAGAGAATATTCATCATCCATGGTTTACCGTTTTGCAGTGTCTGGCGTCACGAACCATACGTAGTCAGCATGATCTACGGTGATGTTCATCCCTTTTTCTGCGAGCATCAACACCACAGGCTGGGTGCCGGGGGCGAGATCTTCTATGTGTAACGGTACGCCGATGCTTTTTGACGCGTGATAACCTCCTGCAATCAACAACGACGGAGCCGGGGCATCCAGAAGCTGGCGGGCCATGTAGCGATCCCGCTGTTGCTGAACAGAGAGCATTGACGCCAGTTGCTGGCCTTCAATGTTGCCTTCATGCATGGCTATGATGGTTTCGCGCAGAGCTTCTTGTACCGCAGGTGCTGTGGATTTTTTCCCTTCAGGAAATTCGTTTTTTTTGTACAGCGCCATTACCCGATCCCGGTCAATGTTGGCATTGAGCAGAGGGTAAGGCGCACGTAATGCCTGCATGACTATGTCGCCATACATCTCCCAGGGCCACCCTTTTTGCCAGTTAAGCAGTTCCTGAATACGGCCATCCCGGACCACGGGATCATCTTTCAGCCAGCGTTTAACCTGGTTAACGCGGGGCTGCTGGTCTGCCGTCAGCATCTCAAGCAGCACACTCCCCTGTGGTCGCCGGGTGGGCAGGTTTTGAATAAGCCAGAGCTCAATCTGATGATGTCCGGCATTATCGTGTTTTTCGCCAATAATAAGCTGCCGGGCAACGGCAAGCTCAGCCAAAAGCTCTTGTTTGGTAATGGTTTTATTACTTTTTAAATCAACTATTTGCCCGTCAGAAACACGGGCTGTTTGTAATGGTTTATTCTGGTTTATTGATGCAGGCTGGCTACAGGAGCTCAGGCTCAGACTGGCTAACGCTATCAAAGAAGTCAGGATTATTTTTTTTCGCATATCTCTGCCTGGAAGAGGCCTTCACTGGCCATTTTATTGATGCAGACTGGTTTATAACAGGCAGGTATGTTAACAAACCATAATCGCGAATGAAACTCATTATCACCTATATTATCATTAGCAGCATCCTGAATTCACTTTTTGTTGCCAACATTTTAGTTAAATATCGCAATAACATGACTGTTAGTAAGTTAATATTCTGAGTTTTTAAAAGCGGTAGCTACCCTCCCCAAATGGAGCTCTCTTATATCCTGCTGGTCGGCGACGTTAAACGGGTAGGCTAATTTCTTCCAATGCTATACCCTGATGCGAAAACCGCGCATCAGGGTATCTCCATGAAACAAATCACTTTCGCTTCGCGTCATCATCAGCTTACGAATACCAACACCTGGACGGCGGACAGCCAGTGGCTGGTTTTTGATGTGCGTCCGTCAGGCGCCTCGTTTACCGGTGAGACGATTGAGCGCGTCAACGTACGGACTGGCGAGATTGAGGTCATTTATCGCGCTACGCAGGGCGCGCACGTTGGCGTGGTGACCGTTCATCCACAAGACGATCGCTATGTGTTCATTCATGGCCCGGAGAACCCGGATGAGACGTGGCATTATGATTTCCACCATCGTCGCGGCGTGATAGCGGCGCAAAACCGCGTGACGAATCTGGATGCAATGGACATCACCGTGCCGTATACGCCCGGCGCGCTGCGCGGCGGCAGCCATGTGCATGTGTTCAGTCCGAACGGCGAGCGTGTCAGCTTCACCTATAACGACCATGTACTGCGTGAGCTCAGTCCGGCGCTGGACTTGCGTAACGTCGGCGTTGCGGTGCCGTATGGCCCGGTTACGGTAGCGGTTCAGCATCCTCGGGAGTACAGCGGCAGCCACTGGTGCGTGTTGGTGAGCCAGACCACGCCGGCGCCACGGCCGGGCAGCGATGACATTAACCGCGCCTACGAAGAGGGGTGGGTGGGCGATCATGCGTTGGCGTTTATTGGCGATACCTTGTCGGCGAAGGGTGAAAAAGTGCCGGAGCTGTTTCTGGTGGCGTTGCCGCAGGATGAAAAAGGCTGGAAACAGGCAGGCGATATGCCGCTGACCGGAACAGAATCAACGCTGCCAGCGCCGCCTGCGGGCGTTGTTCAGCGCCGTCTGACCTTTACGCACGATCGCGCTTTCCCTGGGCTGGTAAACGTTCCGCGCCATTGGGTGCGGAGTAACCCGCAAGCCACGGACATTGCGTTTTTGATGCGCGATGATCGCGGTATTGTCCAGCTCTGGCTGATCCCGGCGCAGGGGGGAGAGCCGCGCCAGCTTACGCATAACGCGACCGATATTCAGTCAGCGTTCAACTGGCACCCGTCAGGCCAGTGGTTGGGGTTTGTGCTGGAAAATCGCATTGCCTGCTGCGACGCGCAGAGCGGGGCAATCGCCTTTTTAACGGAGAGTCATGACAGCCCGCCTTCCGCGGACGCCGTTGTTTTTTCGCCGGATGGGGCGTTAATCGCGTGGATGGAAGAGGTTGACGGTTTCCGCCAGCTTTGGGTGACGGAAACCGAACGATAAATCAGTGAGCGGGCATTCTTGCCGGGGGGATAACGGCGTTGGTCATCTTTGTTTTCTCCTCGCTCTTTTCCACTCGCGACTTCACTGAGCTGTCTGTGCGGAAGAAGTCCCACGGCAAGAGTATCGTATCCATGACGGCGGTAAAGGGCATATCCAGGATTGCCAGCGATTTGGTGCCCCAGTTTGTATCACTGCTGCCGATCATTTCGGCGCTGGCGCGTGTGCCGGGGTAGGTCCCCTCTTTGCCGCCGGTATGTGACATTACGCTGGAGCAGCCACCCAGTAAAACCAATCCACTGCACATCATCAGCGTTAACAACACATTTTTTATCATGATTTATTCATCTGTTGATTATCGGTGTTTGCATGATGAGTTATAGCGATCCGTCGCGAAAAATAACATCACCATCACGTCGCACTGTGGCGCTTATCGCACTTTAACAATGTGTGCTGTTCACCCAGTCTATGCGATAGACAACAAACTGCAAAAAAAGTCCCCTGCAAGCGCTTGAAAAGTTCATTTCCAGACCCATTTTTAGGGTGTAGGCAAATAAAGAGCACGCCTGATGGGTGTTCTGGCTACCTGACCTGTCCATGATGGAAGGTCAACTATTCTCGCTGATTTCAGGAGCTATTCATTATGCGTAACTTTGACTTATCCCCGCTGTACCGTTCTGCCATTGGTTTTGATCGTCTGTTTAACCTCTTAGAAAACAACCAGAGCCAGAGTAATGGCGGTTATCCTCCGTATAACGTCGAGCTGGTGGATGAAAACCATTACCGCATTGCGATTGCCGTTGCAGGCTTTGCGGAAAGCGAACTGGAAATTACTGCTCAGGATAATCTGCTGGTGGTAAAAGGCGCTCATGCGGATGAGCAAAAAGAACGTACCTATCTTTACCAGGGCATCGCAGAGCGTAACTTTGAACGCAAATTCCAGTTAGCAGAGAACATTCATGTTCGCGGCGCTAACCTGGTGAACGGTCTGCTGTATATCGACCTGGAGCGCGTGATTCCAGAAGCGAACAAACCGCGCCGTATCGAAATTAACTGATTCAGTCAGGTCGCCGCCGGCGGCCTGTTATCCCCATGCTCGCCGTCAGGGAGCATATGCGAATCTGAGGATTCGCTGGCAATAATATACCCTAAATAATTTGCGTCGCAGGAAGGCGGCAAGCAAGCAAATCCCCGGGAGCGTACAAAAGTACGTGACTGGGGTGAGCGAGCGCAGACAACGCATCTGCGGCGTGAAGTATGACGGGTATTACTCGCTTCTTAGAAGGAGATGATTATCATGCGTAATTACGATTTATCCCCACTGCTGCGTCAATGGATCGGTTTTGACAAACTGGCCAACGCCCTGCAAAACACCGGTGAAAGCCAGAGCTTCCCGCCCTATAACATTGAAAAAAGCGATGACAACCACTACCGCATTACCCTCGCGTTAGCCGGTTTCCGTCAGGAAGATCTGGATATTCAACTGGAAGGCACGCGCCTGACCGTAAAAGGCACGCCAGCGCAGCCGGAAAAAGAAACCAAATGGTTGCATCAGGGGCTGGTGACACAGCCATTCAGTCTGAGTTTTACTCTGGCAGAAAATATGGAGGTCAGCGGCGCGACCTTCACCAATGGGTTATTGCACATTGATTTAACCCGCAACGAGCCGGAAACCATCGCTCCGCAGCGTATCGCTATTAGCGAACGTCCCGCGTTAAATAGCTAATCCAGGACTACCTGTAGGCCGGATAAGGCGTAGCCGCCATCCGGCAAATCGCCCCGCCAGCAATGACGGGGCATTTTTGTGCGTGAAAGCACACTAAATCACGTTGTTGTAATAGATGTTTTACTGTAAGAATATCCAGTACAAAAGCTCTTTAACGAAGGAATGTTTTTATGAGTGAGCATCAACCATTTGAAGTAATGAAACAGCTTGATGATCAGGGTATTGAGTTTTGGTCAGCGCGCGCACTGGCTAAGGCTCTTGAATATTCAGAGTATCGACATTTTGTACCCGTGCTGAAAAAAGCTGTGGAATCATGCCGTACCAGCGGCCAGTTAGCCTGCGACCATTTCGAGGAGATCCTCGCTATGGTACGGATTGGTTCCGGTGCGTGTCGGGAACTGAAAGATATGAAGTTATCCCGCTACGCCTGCTATCTGGTCGTTCAGAATGGGGACCCTTCAAAACCCGTCATTGCGGCAGGGCAAACGTACTTTGCCATTCAAACCCGACGCCAGGAATTGGCCGATGATGCCGCTTTTAAGTCCTTGCGCGAAGATGAAAAGCGCCTGTTTTTACGCAATGAACTGAAAGAACATAATAAGCATCTGGTTGAAACTGCTCAGCAGGCTGGTGTCGAGACCACTTTTGACTTTGCTATCTTCCAGAACCATGGCTACAAGGGGCTGTATGGTGGTTTGGATCAGCGAGCCATCCATGAACGTAAGGGATTGAAGAAAAACCAAAAAATACTTGACCATATGGGCTCAACTGAACTGGCGGCGAACCTTTTTCGGGCGACTCAAACGGAAGAAAAGCTGCGTAGGGATTCTGTTAATACGAAGCAGCAGGCCAACCAAACGCATTACAATGTCGGGCGTAAAGTCCGCCAGACCATCGAGGATCTGGGGGGAACAATGCCTGAAGCGCTGCCTTTACCAGAAAAAAGCATTCAGCAACTTCAGATTTCTATTAAGAAAAAGACCTGAAACGCCCTTGCGACGGGCATCTCAGGGGCGTTGTAACGTGATAATGTGCGCCATGCTGCATATATGCCTGAACGGTTCAGTCATAATCCACGTAAATTGAAATGTTATTCACAGGGAAAAGAAGATGAGTGATATAGCATTGACGGTCAGCGTTCTGGCGTTGGTGGCGGTTGTCGGGTTGTGGATCGGCAATATCAAGGTGCGGGGTGTCGGTTTTGGCATTGGCGGCGTACTGTTCGGCGGGATTATCGTCGGCCACTTTGTCGATCAGGCCGGGATGACGCTGAGCAGTGACATGCTGCACTTTATCCAGGAATTCGGCCTGATACTCTTCGTTTACACCATTGGTATCCAGGTGGGGCCGGGGTTCTTTGCCTCTCTGCGCGTCTCAGGGTTGCGCCTTAATCTCTTTGCCATCCTGATTGTCATTATCGGTGGGCTGGTTACCGCCATTCTGCATAAAATCTTCGCTATCCCGCTACCGGTGGTGCTGGGGATTTTCTCCGGCGCGGTCACCAATACGCCAGCGCTGGGGGCAGGGCAGCAAATTCTGCGCGATCTGGGAACGCCAATGGAAGCGGTGGATCAGATGGGGATGAGCTATGCGATGGCCTATCCTTTCGGGATTTGCGGTATTTTGCTCACCATGTGGCTGATGCGGATGATTTTTCGCGTCAACGTGGAGGCGGAAGCGAAGCAGCATGAAGACACGCTTAGCAATGGACACTCGTTAATTCAGACCATGAATATCCGTGTTGAGAACCCGAATCTCAACAATATGGCGATCCAGGATGTGCCCATCCTGAACAGCGATAAAATCATCTGTTCGCGTCTGAAACGCGACGAGACGCTGATGGTGCCTTCACCGGGAACGATCATCCAGTCGGGCGACCTGTTGCATCTGGTGGGACAGCCCGCCGATCTGCATAACGCGCAGCTGGTCATTGGTCAGGAGGTGGACACCTCGCTCTCAACGCGAGGGACGGATTTGCGCGTTGAACGCGTCGTGGTCACTAACGAAAAGGTGCTCGGTAAACGCATTCGCGACCTCCATTTTAAAGAGCGCTATGACGTGGTGATCTCCCGTCTGAACCGTGCGGGCGTAGAGCTGGTGGCCAGTAGCGACGCCAGCCTGCAATTCGGTGACATCCTCAATCTGGTTGGCCGTCCCTCTTCAATTGATGCGGTGGCCAATGTTGTGGGTAACGCCCAGCAAAAGCTGCAACAGGTGCAGATGTTACCGGTGTTTATCGGTATTGGTCTGGGCGTGCTGTTGGGGTCGATTCCGTTGTTTGTCCCTGGATTCCCGGTAGCGTTAAAGCTGGGACTGGCGGGCGGGCCGCTGATCATGGCGCTGATTCTGGGACGTATCGGCAGCATCGGCAAGCTGTACTGGTTTATGCCGCCAAGCGCCAACCTGGCGCTGCGTGAGCTGGGGATCGTGCTGTTTCTTGCGGTGGTCGGGCTGAAATCTGGCGGTGACTTTATTGATACGTTGACTCAGGGTGATGGTCTGAGCTGGATTGGTTACGGCATCTTTATTACTGCCATTCCGCTGATTACCGTCGGTCTTCTGGCGCGTATCTTTGCCAAAATGAACTACCTGACGCTATGCGGGATGCTGGCGGGGTCAATGACCGATCCGCCTGCACTGGCGTTCGCTAACAACCTGCATGCCACCAGCGGCGCGGCGGCGCTATCTTACGCCACTGTTTATCCACTGGTAATGTTCCTGCGGATTATCACCCCGCAACTGCTGGCGGTGCTTTTCTGGGGGTTAGGCTAGGTCAGGTTTGCATCCGGGTGGACGCGCCGTAAATGGTAGTCCACCTGGTATTCGCTGGCATTTCTGAACATGACCGAATAATTCAAAAACTCCCCGCTGTCGCTGTAAGAAAGCGATGTGATCCGCAGTAGCGGCGTTTGCTCGGGGACATTCATTTGCGCGGAGAGCTGTTTATCGGCCAGTACGGGCGTCAGGCTTTCATAGTTGCCACTGATGGTGATGCCGCACTCTTTCTCAATATAATCAAATTTCGACCCTTCCAGGTGGATCAGCGAGAGGTTACGGAACAGCCTGACGGGCATATAGCTGTCCTCCAGCATCAGCGGTTTGCCATCCACATAGCGCACGCGGCGGGAAAAGTAGATACGTTCGTTGATCTGAATCCGCAACTGGCTGGCAATGGCGGGGGGCGCAGGCATCACTTCAAACACCAGCACCTGGCTGGTGACCTCTTTTCCCTGACGCCGCAGCACTTCCGCCAGTCCGGTCAGGTTGGTGGTTTCATGATGAACGTCTTTACGCGCCACGTATGTGCCGCTCCCGTGCCGCCGCACCACCAGTCCCCACCCCACCAGCATATCGACGGCTTTGCGGATGGTCATTCGTGACACAGCAAACTCTTCCGCCAGCTTTTTTTCACCAGGCAACGGGCTACCGATGTTGTAATCAGATGAGTTGAGCCGGATTCTTAGTCGTTCCGCTATTGATTTATAGATCACTACCAGACCTCTTTTTCCCTTTAATTTCCGCGCTACGAACCTTTTGATGTCTAACTTTTATGTAAAAAGTAGACATCATTGACTGAATTAAAACCATGAATGCGATCACGAATCGAAGCGGCGCGTCATGTTCTCAGAATCGCAACTACCTATTCTCGTATCAGGCCAGCAATCACTACAAAAAAGGCCTCTCCCTACTGGTTGTTATATGAGGATGTAAAAATGCTCAGTCAAATACAACGCTTTGGCGGCGCTATGTTTACCCCGGTACTGCTGTTCCCGTTCGCCGGTATTGTCGTGGGTATCGCCATCATGCTGCGCAACCCGCTTTTTGTTGGCGAAGCGCTGACCGATCCCAACAGTTTATTCGCGCAAATCGTTCATATTATTGAAGAAGGCGGCTGGACGGTTTTCCGTAATATGCCGCTGATTTTCGCCGTCGGCTTGCCGATTGGCCTGGCTAAACAGGCGCAAGGCCGAGCTTGTCTGGCGGTGCTGGTCAGCTTCCTGACATGGAACTATTTCATTAATGCCATGGGTATGACCTGGGGTCATTTTTTCGGCGTGGACTTCAGCGTAGATCCGACGGCAGGCAGCGGTCTGACGATGATGGCCGGAATAAAAACGCTCGATACCAGCATTATCGGCGCCATTATGATTTCGGGCATCGTCACCGCGCTGCACAACCGCTATTTCGATAAGCCGTTGCCCGTGTTCCTCGGTATTTTTCAGGGCACGTCGTTTGTGGTGATTATCGCGTTCCTGGTGATGATCCCCTGCGCCTGGCTGACGCTACTCGGCTGGCCAAAAGTGCAGATGGGCATTGAATCCCTACAGGCTTTCCTGCGTTCAGCGGGCGCGCTGGGCGTGTGGGTCTACACCTTCCTCGAACGTATTCTGATCCCGACAGGGTTACACCACTTCGTCTATGGCCCCTTCATTTTTGGCCCGGCGGCGGTAGAAGGTGGCATTCAGGTTTACTGGGCGCAACACATGCAGGCGTTCAGCCAGAGCACGGAATCGCTGAAGACGTTATTCCCGGAAGGCGGTTTTGCCCTGCACGGTAACTCAAAAATCTTTGGCTCCGTCGGGATTGCGCTGGCGCTCTATTACACCGCATCGCCAGAAAACCGGGTGAAGGTCGCCGGTTTGCTGATCCCCGCCACGTTGACCGCTGTACTGGTGGGCATTACGGAACCGCTGGAATTCACTTTCCTGTTTATTTCTCCACTGCTGTTTGCCGTACACGCGGTGCTGGCGGCCTCAATGGCAACGGTGATGTATATCTGCGGCGTGGTAGGAAATATGGGCGGCGGACTGCTGGATCAGTTCTTACCGCAAAACTGGATCCCGATGTTCCACAACCATGCCGGAATGATGTTTACCCAGATAGGCATCGGGCTGGCATTCACCGCCCTCTATTTTGTGGTTTTCCGCACCCTGATCCTGCGCTTCAACCTGAAAACGCCGGGTCGTGAAGAGAGTGAAGTCAGACTCTATAGCAAAGCGGATTACAAGGCCGCGCGTGGACAGACAACGGCGCCCGCGCCGGACGCAAAACTTGGGCAGGCAGCCGGATTCCTCCAGGCGCTGGGCGGCGCGGGCAATATCGAAAGCATTAATAACTGCGCCACGCGCTTACGTATCGCGCTCCACGATATGGCGCAGACCCAGAGTGATGACGTCTTTAAAGCGCTGGGCGCGCACGGTGTGGTTCGCCGTGGCAATGGCATCCAGGTGATTGTCGGCCTGCATGTGCCCCAGGTGCGTGACCAGCTTGAAACGCTAATGAAATCCCCCTTATCGACCGAACAAATCCCCATGACGGAGGCAGTATCATGAAAAAATTCTCAGTGGTTATCGCAGGCGGCGGCAGCACATTTACGCCGGGCATCGTATTGATGTTGCTGGCAAACCAGGACCGTTTTCCGCTTCGCGCGCTGAAATTCTATGACAACGACGGCGCTCGCCAGGAAGTGATTGCCGAAGCGTGCAAAATCATCCTTAAAGAGCAGGCGCCGGAGATTGAGTTTAGTTACACCACCGATCCCGAAGCAGCGTTTACCGATGTTGATTTCGTGATGGCGCATATCCGCGTGGGCAAATACCCGATGCGGGAAAAAGACGAAAAAATCCCGCTGCGCCACGGCGTATTAGGCCAGGAAACCTGTGGTCCGGGCGGGATTGCGTATGGGATGCGTTCTATTGGCGGCGTGCTGGAGTTGGTGGATTACATGGAGAAATACTCCCCGAACGCGTGGATGCTGAACTACTCCAACCCGGCGGCGATAGTGGCCGAGGCGACGCGCCGTCTGCGCCCGAACGCCAAAATCCTCAATATCTGTGATATGCCGATCGGCATTGAAGGGCGGATGGCGCAGATTGTCGGCCTGCAAGATCGTAAGCAAATGCGCGTGCGTTATTACGGGCTGAACCACTTTGGCTGGTGGACGTCGATTGAGGACTTGCAGGGTAACGACCTGATGCCGAAACTGCGGGAATACGTCGCGAAACACGGTTATGTTCCGCCATCTAACGATCCGCATACTGAAGCGAGCTGGAATGATACATTCGCCAAAGCGAAGGATGTGCAGGCGCTGGACCCGGACACCATGCCGAATACCTATCTGAAATACTATCTGTTCCCGGACTATGTGGTGCAGCACTCGAACCCGGCGCGCACGCGTGCTAATGAGGTGATGGATCACCGTGAAAAACAGGTATTTGGCTCCTGCCGCGCCATTATTGAAGCGGGCCACTCCTCCGCTGGCGAGCTGGAAATTGATGAACACGCGTCTTATATCGTCGATCTGGCAACGGCAATCGCCTTTAATACGCAGGAACGGATGCTGCTGATTGTGCCAAACAACGGGGCGATTCATAACTTTGATGATGAAGCGATGGTGGAGATCCCTTGCCTGGTGGGGCATAACGGGCCGGAACCTCTGACGGTTGGCGATATTCCGCAGTTCCAGAAAGGGCTGATGAGCCAGCAGGTGGCCGTCGAGAAACTGGTGGTCGATGCCTGGGAGCATCGCTCCTATCAGCGTCTGTGGCAGGCGATTACGCTCTCCAAAACCGTGCCGAGCGCGTCTGTCGCCAAAGCGATTCTTGATGATCTGATTGAAGCCAACAAAGAATACTGGCCTGAACTGCACTAATCTTGTTGACCGGCATCCAGCGGGTGCCGGTCAGGATGTTTCAACACCGCCGACGGCGCGTAGCCAAATTTATGCTTAAATGCTTTGCTGAAATGAAATGAGTCAAAGAAGTTGAGCATATCCGCTACCTGACCCACCGTATTCCCTTCCTGTTTTAACAGCGATAATGCCAGTTCCAGCCGGGCGTCCAGATAATATTCTTTCGGTGTTTTCCCGGTATAGCGTAAAAACAGACGACGCAGCCAGGCTTCGCTACAGGGGATCGTGGCTGCCATATCCGCCACGCTCCAGCGGCGTTGCAGGCTGGCATGTAACGCCGCAATTAACTTTTCAACCTGTATGCGTTGTGGGTCTTTTTTCCCGTTTGAGTCAATAAGACAAATCCACTGATAAATAATTTTCGTGAGAAACGCGACGGCGAGATTATTTTTAATCGGTTCCGGGCGGGTAATTAATTGTGAAACTTCGGCCAGTTCCTGATTATAAACGTCACCGTTATAAATAACGCTTTGTTGTCGGATAGGAATATCCATAATACTGGTTGGGGTAAATTCCATCCAGTATTGTTCCCACAATAAACCTTCGCAATGGTAAGACTGTATATCGGTGGGTTTTAAAAAGATAATGCAGTTGCCGTTTAATGTAATTTGCTCGCCGTCTTTCAGCAGGATTTTCCCGCACCCCTGTACGGTATAGACCGCGACCCACGAATTGGCGATTAGCGGTTTTTTCTTATCTCGCGGCCATATAACACGGTAATTTTCGTCAGCGTAGGTATGCCACAGCGAGATCAATGAAATTCCGCTGGAGATCACATTTTCATTAATCAGCAGGGGAATATTGTACGTAGTTTCGTTTTTTACATGCGAACTTAGCAAGTTTCCATTCATTTTATTTTCTCGCCGGAGAATGATGCCCACAACCTGAACATAACAGAAAGTGAATGCTTCAGGGAGGCGATGTTTGTAATTAAGAAATCTGACTGCCTGACCCGGCACGCTTTACCTCGTGTTGACCCTACCGCTGTCGGGACATAATGAAAAACAAGGGCTATGAGATGAATACGCTACAAATTTTGAGCTTTGTTGGTTTTACGCTACTGGTGGCGGTTATCACCTGGTGGAAGTTACGAAAAGCGGATACCGGTTCGCAGCAGGGATATTTTCTGGCGGGACGTTCGTTAAAAGCGCCGGTTATTGCCGCCTCGCTGATGTTAACTAACCTCTCAACGGAACAACTGGTGGGATTAACCGGCCAGGCTTACCGCAGCGGTATGTCGGTAATGGCATGGGAAGTCATCTCCGCAATTCCGCTTATTTTTCTGGCGCTGATCTTTCTGCCACGCTATCTGCAACGCGGCATTGCAACGATCCCGGATTTTATTGAAGAGCGCTATGACAAAACCACCCGCATCATTATCGATTGCTGTTTTTTGATTGCGACGGGAATCTGTTTTTTACCCATCATTCTGTATTCCGGCGCGCTTGCCTTTAACAGCATGTTTCATGTCACTGAAACCTTTGGTATTTCACAACATACGGCGATCTGGCTAATGGCTGTCGTGCTGGGGATTAGCGGCATCCTGTATGCTGTCGTCGGCGGGATGCGGGCGATTGCCATTGCCGATGTGATTAACGGTATCGGCCTGGTGATTGGTGGCCTGATGGTGCCGCTGTTTGGTTTGATGGCGATGGGGAAAGGCAGTCTGAGCGAAGGTATTACGCGTTTAACCCAGGATCACAGCCAGATGCTGAACTCGATTGGCGGCAGCAACGACCCGGTGCCGATTGGCGCGGCGTTGACCGGGCTTATCCTGGTCAATACGTTCTACTGGTGCACCAACCAGGGGATCGTTCAGCGTACGCTGGCATCAAAAAGTTTATCGGAAGGGCAAAAAGGGGCGCTGCTTACGGCGGTGTTGAAGATGCTGGACCCGCTGATTCTGGTGCTGCCGGGCGTTATCGCTTTTCATCTCTTTCAGGATCTACCGAAAGCAGACATGGCCTACCCGGCGCTGGTGAACAAAGTGATGCCGCTGCCGCTGATTGGCTTTTTTAGCGCGGTGCTGTTTGGCGCGATTATCAGCGCATTCTGCGGTTTTTTGAACAGTGCTTCGACCCTGTTTAGCCTCGGTATCTATCGCCGACTGATTAATGAACAGGCCAGCCCCGATAAACTGGTCACTGTTGGTCGTCGCTTTGGCTTTATTGTGGCCGTGATCTCCGTACTGGTGGCGCCGTGGATCGCCTATGCGCCGCAAGGGCTCTACAGTTGGATGAAACAGCTCAACGGGATTTATAACGTGCCGTTGGTGACCATTGTTATTATGGGCTTCTTCTTCCCGCGTATTCCGGCGCTGGCCGCGAAGGTCGCAATGGGACTCGGTATTGTCAGTTACATCACCATCAACTACCTGGTGAAATTTGATTTTCATTTCCTCTATGTGCTGGCCTGTACCTTCTGTATCAACGTCGTGGTGATGCTGCTCATTGGCGTGATTAAGCCGCGTGCAACGCCGTTTAAATTTCATGATGCGTTTGCGGTTGACATGAAACCGTGGAAAAACGTGAAGATCGCCGCCGTTGGCGTCCTGTTCGCGATGATTGGCGTCTATTCTGGTCTGGCGCAGTTCGGTGGCTATCAGACCCGGTGGCTGACCATTCTCAGCTACGCCATCACCGCTGCGGTGGTTGTTTACCTGATTTACAGCTCATGGCAGACGCGCCATTCCGCGCCTGTGGTTTATGTTTCTGACGCTAAGGATAAAGCATGACCCGTCCGAATTTTCTGTTCATTATGACCGATACACAGGCGACCAATATGGTGGGTTGCTATAGCGGTAAGCCACTGAACACGCAGCATATTGACAGCCTGGCCGCTGAAGGGATTCGCTTTAACTCCGCGTATACCTGCTCGCCGGTGTGTACGCCAGCCCGCGCGGGGCTTTTTACCGGTATTTATGCCAATCAGTCCGGCCCGTGGACGAACAACGTCGCGCCGGGGAAGAACATTTCCACGATGGGGCGTTATTTTAAGGATGCAGGCTATCACACCTGCTATATCGGCAAATGGCACCTCGACGGGCACGATTACTTTGGCACCGGCGAGTGCCCGCCTGAGTGGGATGCCGACTACTGGTATGACGGCGCGAACTACCTTTCTGAACTGACGGAGAATGAAATCAGCCTGTGGCGTAACGGACTGAACAGTATTGAGGATTTGCAGACCAATAATATTGATGAGACCTTTACCTGGGCGTATCGCATCAGCAACCGGGCGGTTGATTTTCTCCATCAGCCAGCGAGAGATGACGAACCGTTCCTGATGGTGGTCTCTTATGATGAGCCGCATCATCCGTTTACCTGTCCGGTTGAGTATCTGGAGAAGTATCAGGATTTTTATTATGACCTGGGCGCGAAGGCGCAGGATTCGCTGAGCAATAAACCTGAGCACCATCGGCTATGGGCGCAGGCGATGCCGTCTCCGGTGGGCGATGATGGCTGTTATCATCATCCGCTCTACTTTGCCTGCAATGACTTTGTTGACGATCAGATTGGGCGGGTGATCAATGCGTTAACCCCGGAACAACGTGAGAATACCTGGGTGATTTATACCTCCGATCACGGTGAAATGATGGGGGCGCACAAACTCATCAGCAAAGGGGCGGCAATGTATGATGACATTACCCGCATCCCGCTGATTATGCGCCCGCCGCAGGGAGCGCCGCAGCAGATCGATACGCCGGTCAGCCATATTGACCTGCTGCCTACGATGATGGCGCTGGCGGGGATTGATAAGCCCGATATTCTTCCGGGTGAAAACATCCTGGCCGTTGAAGCGCCGCGCGGGGTGATGGTGGAGTTCAACCGCTATGAGATCGAGCATGACAGCTTTGGCGGCTTTATTCCGGTGCGCTGCTGGGTGACGGATAACTGGAAGCTGGTGCTGAACCTGTTTACCAGCGATGAGCTGTACGACAGGCGTAATGACCCGGATGAACTGCATAATCTGATTGCTGCGCCGGAATTTGCCGGTGTTCGCAGTCAGATGCACGACGCGCTGCTGGATTACATGGATAAAATCCGCGACCCGTTCCGCACGTATCAGTGGAGCCTGCGTCCGTGGCGTAAAGATGCCCGGCCGCGCTGGATGGGGGCATTCCGCCCACGCCCGCAAGACGGTTATTCTCCGGTGGTACGTGATTACGATACCGGTTTGCCCACGCAAGGCGTGAAAGTAGAAGAGAAAAAGCAGAAGTTTTGATGCGTTATGCCCGGTGGCGCTGCGCTTACCGGGCCTACAAAAGCGCAACACCGTAGGCCGGATAAGGCATTTACGCCGCCATCCGGCAATAATGATGCCCGGTGGCGCTGTGCTTACCGGGCCTACAAAAGCGCAATACCGTAGGCCGGATAAGGCGTTTACGCCGCCATCCGGCAATAATTTAAAGGAGCCGTCATGAAGATTTCCCGCCTCGGAGAAGCGCCGGATTACCGCTTCTCGCTGGCAAATGAGCGTACCTTTCTGGCGTGGATTCGCACCGCGCTGGGGTTTCTGGCGGCGGGCGTCGGGCTTGATCAACTCGCGCCGGACTTCGCCACGCCGGTGATTCGCGAACTGCTGGCGCTGCTGCTGTGTCTCTTTGCGGGCGGCCTGGCGATTTATGGCTATCTGCGCTGGCTACGCAACGAAAAAGCGATGCGTCTGAAAGAAGACCTGCCGTACACCCATAGCCTGATGATAATCAGCCTGATGCTGATGATTGTTGCGGTGATTGTCATGGCGCTGGTGTTGTATGCCGGATAGCCGCAAAGCCCGCCGTCAGGTTGATCCCGGTCTACAGCCGGAGCGCACGTCGCTGGCCTGGTTTCGTACCCTGTTAGGCTATGGCGCATTGATGGCGCTGGCGCTGAAACATAACTGGCATCAGGCGGGGTTTCTGTTCTGGGTTTCTATTGGCGTGCTGGCGATTGTCGCGCTCATCCTCTGGCGCTATACCCGCAGCCGTAACCTGATGGATGTGGCGCACAGTGATTTTTCCGAATCTCGCGCCGTGCGTGACAAATTTTTGATCTCTCTCGCGGTGTTGTCCCTCGCAATACTGTTTGCTGTAACGCATATTCGTCAACTTATCGTCTTTATTAGGGATGTTGCATGACAGGATGTCAGGTCATGGCTAAACCGGCCAGCTCACGTTGTAACCTTGATTGTCATTACTGTTTTTATATCGATAAACCCTCTCAACCCGTTATGGATGACGCGACCTTAGAGGCTTTTATTTGCCAGCATATTGCCGCGCAGCCGGTTGATGATGTGCTGTTTGCCTGGCAGGGCGGAGAGCCGACGCTGTGTGGACTCGATTTTTTTCACCGCGTGGTCGCGTTGCAAAAACGCTATGGAGAGGGGAAACTCATCCAGAATACCTTCCAGACCAACGGCATTTTACTCAGTGACGAGTGGTGCCGATTCTTACGCGATAACGGCTGGCTGGTCGGTATCTCACTGGATGGCCCCGCCGATTTACATGATGCTTACCGCGTTAGCCGTAGTGGAAAACCAACGCATCATAAGGTGGTGGAAGCGATAGCAAGGCTGGTTGCCCATCGCGTGGACTTCAACCTGTTGGTGGTGGTGAATCGGCTGAACAGCCAGCAGCCTGCGCGTATGTATCGCTATCTTCGCCAGCTTGGCACGCCTTTTCTTCAGTTCATTCCGTTGGTTGAACGTGACGATAGCGGCAAACTGACCGCTGATTCCGTGACGTCGGAAGGCTGGGGGCGTTTTCTCAACGATGTGTTTGATCTCTGGGTTCGGGAAGATATTGGGCGCGTTTTTGTGCAACTGTTTGATTCGATGCTGGGCGTGTGGAGCGGGCATCCGGCACAAATGTGCGCGCTTAGCGAAACCTGCGGTCACGCGTTCGCCCTGGAAGCAAACGGCGATCTCTATCAGTGCGATCACTATGTCTACCCGGCGTTCCGGCTGGGTAATATCCATCAAACGCCGCTACATATGCTAAACGCCAGCCCGCAGGCGAGAGAATTTGGACAGCAGAAAAAATCAACGTTGGGGGCGGATTGCCTGGACTGCGCCTTATTGCGATTCTGCAACGGTGATTGTCCAAAGCATCGGGATTTAAGCGGGAAAAGCGTGCTGTGCGGCGGGTATAAAGCGTTTATTAACTACACGTCGCCGCATATGCGCGTTATGCGGGATCTGATTAAACAGCATCGCTCACCGATGGAGTTGATGGCGATGCTGCGTTAAGGTCAGTGACGTTTAGCGCCCTTTCGCCAGGTACTGCGCCATCTCTTCTTCCGGCACCATACCGCCGCCGGTCGCCCACACCAGATGCGTGGCGTGATTAAGCTGCTCAGCGCTGAAGGCGTGCATCTGCTGGTAATCCGTCGAACGGCAAACACGCTGCGGCCCGGCCATTCCCGCCAGTGCGGACGGCTCCAGGCGAATGCCTTCTTCCTGCGCCAGCCAACCCAGCATGTCGTACATCGTCCGATCGTCGAGGGTGTACAGCCCGTCCAGCAGACGTTCCATTGCCCGCCCTACAAACCCGGATGCGCGCCCCACCGCCAGGCCGTCTGCCGCCGTCAGGTTATCGACGCCAATCTCCTGGACGGAAATGGCATCATGCAGACCGGTATACACGCCCAGTAACATGCACGGAGAGTGGGTTGGTTCGGCGAAGAAGCAGTGGACGTTGTCGCCAAATGCCAGTTTCAGACCAAAAGCCACGCCGCCAGGGCCGCCGCCAACGCCGCACGGCAGGTAGACAAACAGCGGATGGTCGGCATCCACCACGCGCCCCTGCTGCGCAAACTGAGCCTTCAGGCGTTGCCCGGCCACCGCATAGCCCAAAAACAGCGTGCGGGAGTTTTCATCGTCAATGAAGAAACAGTTTGGATCGGACTGTGCCGCTTTGCGTCCTTGCTCAACCGCTACGCCGTAATCCTCTTCGTATTCCACTACCGTTACGCCGTGGCTGCGTAGTTTGGCTTTCTTCCAGGCGCGGGCGTCGGCGGACATATGCACCGTCACCTTAAAGCCGATACAGGCGCTCATAATGCCAATCGACAGCCCCAGATTACCGGTTGAACCCACGGCAATGCTGTACTGGCTGAAGAACTGCCTGAACTCCGGTGAAAGCATTACGCTGTAGTCATCTTCGGTCGTCAGCAGACCCGCCTCCAGCGCCAGTTTTTCCGCGTGGGCCAGCACTTCATAAATCCCGCCACGGGCTTTTATCGAGCCGGAAATCGGTAAGTGACTGTCTTTTTTCAGCAGAAGTTCGCCGCTGATTTTCTGTCCGTACTCTTTTTCCAGCCGTTGCTGCATTGCGGGGATGATCGCCAGTTCAGACTCAATAATCCCGCCGGTTGCGGCGGTTTCCGGGAAGGCTTTTGCCAGATACGGCGCGAAACGGGCCAGGCGGGCATGCGCATCCTGTACATCCTGCGCTGTCAGACCAACATAGGGTAAACCTTCCGCAAGAGAGGTGGCGCCTGGGTTAAACCAGGTCGTTTCTTTGAGGGCGATCAGATCCTCTACCAGAGGATACTGAGCGATGAGTGAAGTCATTTTAGCGTTTTCCATAATACGTCTCTTTGCGCTTAGATGATAAAGGAAAGCAGGAATGTGCCCGCCAGAGCAACAACCGACGCGATAAATGTCGCGGTTGTATAGTACTTAAATGTTTCATTCAGGGTGGCGCCGCAGTATTGCTTCACCAGCCAGAAGAGGGAATCGGTCACGATCGTGCAGCCAATCGCGCCGGAACCGATGGCAATGGCGATGATCTCCGGGCTGACGTTGGGGTAGAGCGGCAGCATCGGCGCGACAATCGCCGTCGCGCCCATCATCGCAACCGTTGCGGAACCCACTGCGGCGTGCAGAATCAGCGCCACCAGCCAGGCCAGCAGAATCGGGTGCATGTGCATATTGGAGAGGATCACCGCCAGCGTATCCGCCAGACCGCTGCTTTTGAGGATAGCGTTGAACGCGCCGCCTGCACCGATAATCAGCAGGATGTTAGCAATCGAGCCAAAGCCGTTTTCGGTATGGGTCAGCAACGTACCCATACCGATATGCTGACGCAGGCCGAGAATGTAATAGGCCACGAAAACGGCGATAAACATTGCGGTGATCGGGTTGCCGATAAACTCCAGCAGCGTATACAGCGTGCCGCCCTGCGTCATATTCAGTTCGGCAACGGTTTTTACCAGCATCAGGCCAATCGGCAGCAGGACGGTAAACAGCGTCGCGCGTAAAGAAGGCAGCGTATTTTCATCGCGCACTTCGAGATCCGCAAACTCCGTCGGCACCGGCTTAAACGGCAGGCGGTTGCCGAGGAACTTCAGGAATAGCGGCCCGCCGACCAGCGACGCCACCAGCCCAACCAGCAAACCGTAGACGATAACGGAACCGATATCCGCGCCCAGCTTATTCGCCACAAACAGCGCAGCCGGATGCGGCGGCACCACGCAATGCACCGCCATTAGCGCGGTACACAGCGGAATAGCCAGCTTCAGCAGCGACGTGTTGGTTTTCTTCGCTATCGAAAATGCCAGTGGGATGAGCAGCACCACACCCACTTCCACAAACAGCGTGATGCCGCAAATCAGCCCCACCAGCACCATGATCACGTCAGCGGAAAGCCAGCGGCAACGCTGGAGCGTCAGGCCGATCCGTTCTGCCGCGCCGGACACTTCCATCATTTTGCCGAGAATGGTTCCGAGACCGATGACGGCGGCGAGGAAGCCTAACGTGCCGCCAATACCGCTTTCAATCGCATTGACCATCTCCAGCGGCCCCATGCCCATCATCGCTCCCACAAAGAAACTGGCCAGCAGCAGTGCCAGAAACGGGTGGAACCTGAATTTCACGATGGTCAGCACGATTAACACGATGCTTACCAGCAGCGTGCTCACAACCCAAATTTGAGAGTGCATATCTCACCTTACCCTGTGATTAACATAGGCGTATTGGACGAAAAAACGGCACTTGCTGACAAACGATATAAATTGCCCTTCGCATGAACCAGATTGAATCAAAAGGGTGATTTGCATCCAATAATGGTCTGTTTATGCGATATGGTTCACTTTGATTCATCTTTGCGCTGATTTTCCAGGCGCATTTTTTTACACTGCAAAGCCAAAAAGAGGTCACAGAGGCGGCGATGGAACCCTTACGCGACGGCCGAAACCGTTTACTCAACGGCTGGCAATTATCAAAGCTGTACACCTTTGAAGTGGCGGCCAGGCATCAGTCTTTTGCGCTGGCGGCGGATGAGCTGTCGCTAAGTCCCAGCGCGGTCAGCCATCGAATCAATCAACTGGAAGAGGAGCTGGGGATTCAGCTCTTTGTCCGTTCGCACCGCAAAGTGGAACTCACCCATGAGGGCAAGCGGGTATTCTGGGCGTTGAAATCGTCGCTGGATACGCTGAATCAGGAAATCCTCGATATTAAAAATCAGGAGTTGTCAGGGACGCTGACCGTCTATTCGCGGCCTTCGATTGCTCAGTGCTGGCTGGTGCCTGCGCTGGGAGATTTTACTCGCCGCTATCCGTCCATCTCGCTGACCATGTTGACCGGTAATGACAACGTGAATCTCCAGCGGGCAGGGATTGATTTAGCGATCTATTTTGATGATGCGCCTTCGGCGCAGCTGACGCATCACTTCCTGATGGATGAGGCCATTCTGCCGGTGTGCAGCCCCGAATATGCCCGTCATCATGACTTAACGAATGCGCGGGTTAACCTGCGCCACTGTACGCTCCTGCATGACCGACAGGCATGGAGCAACGACTCCGGCACCGATGAATGGCACAGTTGGGCGCAGCATTTTGGCGTGAATCTGCCGACATCGTCGGGCATTGGCTTCGATCGTTCCGATTTAGCCGTTATTGCGGCAATGAACCATATCGGCGTGGCGATGGGGCGTAAACGGCTGGTGCAAAAGCGTCTTGATAGCGGCGAACTGATTGCGCCTTTCGGTGAGATGACGCTGAAATGCCACCAGCACTATTATGTAACCACGCTGCCTGGCAGACAGTGGCCGAAAATTGAGGCGTTTATCGGCTGGTTGCAGGAGCAGGCGACGTAGCGTTTGCCACGCGAAGATTTATTGCATGTAAAGCCAGAAAGCGTGCTAAATACGTGATATGACTCCTGATGATTTGCTTAAGGACAATCGTGTTAAAGCCGCTTGCTTCTCTCTTCCTGCTCGTCAGCGCCACGGTGTGCGCGGCTCAGCCGCCGTTGACCGCTTCGCGCTATGCGCAGCAGCTTGGTGTGGGGATGGACGTTGACTGGGCGCGCACCGAACGGGGTATCCGGGAGTTTGATCCTCTGGTGGTGCGTGATTTTCAGGCGAAGGGATTTAAGCATGTGCGCATACGCGTCGCGGGAGAGCCGACGGAAGCGCGACTCATCCACCTGCGAAAACTGGTGGAGGCGTGTGAGCAGTACGGCGTGATTCCGATCATTGCTTATCAGGCCGATGAGTATAAAAACGACCCCAGTCCCGGCAATGAACAAGAGGTGATCAACTGGTGGGTAGCCGTCGCGCACTATTTTGCGCAACGTTCGCCGCTGCTGGGGTTTGACCTGATTTATGAACCGGCGGAGAAACTCAACCACAGCCAGGCTTCCCTGAACCGGGTATATGACAAAACCATCCGCACCCTTCACGCGATTGACCCCCAACGCATGATTTTTGTCGCGCCTCGTCTGCGCGCCGCGCCGGAAGCGTTGTCGGCCCTAAAACTGCCCCCGCAAAGCCAGAATTATGTGCTGGCGGAGTGGCATATCTTTCCGTGGGGGCCATTGAAAAATAACGGTAAATACCCGTGGACGTCGGGCACGGCGGCGGAGAAAGCGGCGATTCGCGCGCGAATTAACGCCGCCGCGCGCTGGCAGCAAAAAACCGGCCATGTCAGTTGGGTTGGCGGCTGGGCGCCGGGCGAATCAATCAAAAATAGCCCTTCCGCTTCGCAGCTCGCGTTTGCCCGATTTATGGCGTGCGAGTTGCAAAGGGTGAATATTCCGTATGCGATTAACGCGGATACGCAGTTTTATGACGGGGAAGAAGGGGCGTGGCGCCCGGCGCTGGAGCCGCTCCTGACCACGATGATCTCGCCGGTATGTGAAAAGCCCGGCGGGAAACCGGGCCATCATTCGATTAAATCGTCTGCCCCTGATGCGGCACACGCGACGCCAGCGGCAGCCAGCACAGTAAAATCAGCAGCCCCATAAGCGTCATCAAAAAGCCGAGGCTACCCTGCCCGGTTTGCGGCAGCATTGCGGAGAGCCACGCCAGCACGCCGGAGCCGATGTTTTGCAGGCCGCCCACCAGCGCGCCAGCCGTTCCGGCGAGGAACGGGAAAGGTTCCATCGCGCCGCTGGTCGCCAGTGGGAACAGCATTCCGGCGCCGAAGAAGAACAGCGCGGCGGGGATCAGCAGTGTCCAGACGTTCATCACGCCAAACAGACCTGGGACCCACATCATGACGCCCGCCAACAGGCAACTGAATACCGACTGCCACATCAGCGTTGCGAAGCGCTTATTCGGGCGACCCGCAAACCACGCGCCGAAAAACGCCGCCGGAATTGGCAAAATAAACAGGATGCTCACCACCATGCTGCTCAGACCCAGCACCGCTCCCATCAGCACGCCGGAGCAGGCTTCAAAGACGGCGATTCCCGCCAGTCCGCCAATCAGCATCAGCAGATAACAGGTAAATGCGCCGTTGCCGAATAATGTTTTATAGCTGGCGATCAGGCGGGTACGTGGTGCGCCTGTGGGGCGCGTCTCCGGCATCCAGCGTGCCATACTGAAGGTGACGCCTGCGCAGAGAACCAGCAGGAAAACGTAACAGGCGCGCCAGTTCCAGACGGTATCCAGCAGTCCGCCAATCAGCGGCGCCAGCAACGGACTCACCAGAATCCCCATATTCAGCAGGCTGTTAGCGTGGCGTAACTGCGTACCTTCATACAGATCGCGCGGTAGCGTACGCGCCATCACGCCGCCGACGCCGGTGCCCATGCCCTGCAACGCGCTGGCGGCAATCAATACCGTCAGGCTGTGGGTGGTAATCGCGACCAGCGTAGCCAGCATAAAAATGGACATCCCGACGAGGATCACCGGGCGGCGCCCTACCCGATCGGAAAGCGGGCCGTAAAACAGTTGCGATACGCCATAGGTGAGCAGGTAAGCGGCCATGACGCTTTGTACTGCCCCTTCACGAACGTTCAGTTCACGCGCCATATCGGCAATGGCGGGGATATAAATGGTTTGCGCCATCTGCCCGACGGCCACCAGTAATACCAACATCAACAACAAATTGACGCTTCTCTGCCTTTTCATTTCGCTGATTACTTTTAAAAAAAGAAAAAAATAAGAATAAGGTGCTACGCATTCCCATAAATGCGAGTGGAATCTACCACACTAAAAAAAGAAGGCCATATTCACGGCGGGAATAGCGCGGGAGCCGAACGGCAGGATATGTAAACAAAAAGCGGCAACAATTGTTGCCGAAAGATTATTTTACCGCAGTTTGATGGTGCCCGGCGGCTCCCGTAGGCCGGATAAGGCGTAGCCGCCATCCGGCAATCAGGATAAACGCAGCAATATCGCCCCGGCGGCAATCCCGCCAGCCGCGACCAACCGTAGCCCGGCGACTTTTTCATTGAGCAGCAGCCAGGCAATCAGCGCGCCGAACAGAATGGATGTTTCACGCAGTGCGGCCACCACGGCCAGCGGCGCCTGAGTCATCGCCCACAGCGCCAGCCCATAGGAACCCATCGTGCCGATACCGCCAAAAATGCCTTTCTTCCAGTGCTGCGCCAGATAGCGCGAGGCTTCCCGCCGCCGGGCAATCATCGCCCAGCCAAGCAGACAGGTACCGTTCAACAAGAAGGTCCACAGCGTATAACCCAGCGCGGTTTCCGACACCCGCACGCCCGTGCCGTCCACCAGCGTATAGCCAGCGATAAAACAGGCGTTGATCAGCGCCAGCGTGATACCCCGCCGGGAGCGGGCACGACCGTTACAGGCCATGCCGAGAATCGCCAGGCAAATTACCGCGATGCCGAGCCAGGCCATTGTGGAAAGGCTATCGCCAAGAAACAGGACGCTAATTATCGCCACCAGCAGCGGTGCGGTGCCGCGCATCAGGGGATAAGTCTGGCTCATATCCGAAACCTGATAGGTTTTGGCGACCAGCACGGTATAAACCACCTGTAAGGCGGTGGAGGCGGCTAAAAAAGGGATGCTGGCGGCGGGAAGGGGCGGGGCGAAGGGCAGACACGCCAGCGCCATCAACGCTGCGGAACCACTGACGCTGATTGCGGAGTAAAGTTTGTCATTTCCCGCCTTCACGATGGCGTTCCAGCTGGCATGCAGCAGCGCGGCAAACAGTAAAATGCAGAAAATGGAAAGGGTCATGGTTCAGGTATCGTCAGTGGTTGTCATAAAAACGTAACATATCGACGATGGACAAGCACCAGGCAGATGATGAAAGGGGAGCGGTTGCCCGCTCCCCTTCGGTGCGGCTTGAATCTGAATTACCGGAGGTATTTCAGAACGGCATCAAGCAGTTGCAGTGCAGCAACAATGAGTTTCAGGATAAGAATAGCGATATCCACGAGGCTCATACGCTCTCCTTCTGGTAAAAGGAGCACGGTGCTGACGTACCTCTCCGCCGCCTGTTGTCAGCACCTTTTGTTGACATAACACAGTGTGCTCACACGGGGGTTAAGGCGCTGACGGCACCACCCGTTTCAGCCAGGACTTTGTTGCGCCGGTTACGATGCGGCCCCCTATAACACATTGCGTACAGTGATATTATAGATAAATACTGTATGAATGAACAGTATTTTGTGGACGGATCGCGACTTCTGATCCATACTCAAATGCGTCAAAATTCGTGCCGAAATTGCGTGTTCTTCGCGGAACGCGTATACTTCTGATGTTGATATAACACAGTGTGCTTTGCGGCAACCAACCGCATAACGCTGATAAAAACCTCGCTCCGGCGGGGTTTTTTGTTTTGCAGGCCTGCGTCGGCATCTGGCAAAGCGTGATCGTCGACGCATTTTTGTGCAGATGAAAAATTTTCCGTTGTCATGCCTGAAAAGCTGTGCTTGTATAAAACCTGTTAATCCATAAACAGACAAGGTCCCTAATGAACCCTTCCATGCTGACTGCGACCCTACTAAAAACTGCGCAACCTGCCGCAGTGGTCGTCGTGCGTGTGGTGGTGGTCGTCGGCAATGCGCCGTAGGGACTGGAACAACACACGATTCCAAAACCCCGCCGGCGCAAACCGGGCGGGGTTTTTCGTTTAAGACACCTTCCCGGCAAGTCGGCCCAGAATAAAAGGACTGGAGCATGGCAAGTTCGGGCACAACATCAACATCCCCGCGTACGCGCTTTACGGGCGCAGAGTTTATCGTTCATTTTCTGGAACGTCAGGGCATTAACATCGTCACTGGCATTCCGGGCGGTTCGATTCTCCCCGTTTACGACGCCTTAAGCCAAAGTACGCAAATCCGCCACATCTTGGCGCGCCATGAACAGGGGGCGGGGTTTATCGCTCAGGGGATGGCGCGAACCGACGGTAAACCCGCGGTATGTATGGCCTGTAGCGGGCCGGGCGCGACTAACCTGGTCACCGCCATTGCCGACGCGCGTCTCGACTCCATTCCGTTGGTATGCATCACCGGTCAGGTTCCGGCCTCGATGATCGGCACCGATGCGTTTCAGGAAGTCGACACCTACGGCATCTCTATCCCCATCACAAAACATAACTATCTGGTCAGAGATATCAATGAGTTGCCACAGGTAATGTGCGATGCGTTTCGTCTTGCCCAGTCCGGGCGCCCTGGGCCGGTGTGGATAGACATTCCTAAGGATATACAGACGGCGGTGTTTGACATTGAAGTGTTGCCTGCTCCGGCTGAAAAAATGGCGGCGCCGGAATTCAGCGCTGAGAGCATTCGTGATGCGGCGGCGATGATCAACGCCGCGAAGCGCCCGGTGCTGTATCTTGGCGGCGGCGTGATTAACGCGCCTGCGCGCGTGCGTGAACTGGCGGAAAAAGCCAGACTGCCCACCACTATGACTCTGATGGCGCTGGGCATACTACCGAAGGCGCATCCGCTTTCTCTGGGGATGCTGGGGATGCATGGCGCGCGCAGCACAAACTATATTCTGCAAGAGGCGGATCTGCTGGTGGTTCTGGGGGCACGTTTTGATGACCGGGCGATTGGCAAAACCGAACAATTCTGCCCGAATGCCAAAATCATCCATGTGGATATCGATCGCGCGGAACTGGGTAAAATTAAACAACCGCACGTTGCCATTCAGGCTGATGTTGATGACGTTCTGGCGCAGTTGATTCCGCACATTGAGGCTCAGCCACGCGAAGAGTGGCATCAACTGGTGGCGGATTTGCAGCGCGAGTTCCCGTGCGCGATCCCTGAAGCCAGCGATCCGCTCAGCCATTACGGGCTGATTAATGCCGTTGCCGCCTGCGTGGATGACAGCGCGATTATCACGACCGATGTAGGCCAGCACCAGATGTGGGCCGCACAGGCTTATCCGCTCAACCGTCCGCGTCAGTGGCTGACTTCCGGCGGGCTGGGGACGATGGGTTTTGGCTTGCCTGCGGCGATTGGCGCGGCGCTGGCGAACCCGGACAAGAAAGTGTTGTGCTTCTCCGGCGACGGCAGCCTGATGATGAATATTCAGGAGATGGCGACCGCCAGCGAAAACCAACTGGATGTAAAAATTATCCTGATGAATAACGAAGCGTTGGGGCTGGTGCATCAGCAACAAAGCCTGTTCTACAAGCAGGGCGTGTTTGCTGCCACCTATCCAGGGATGATCAACTTTATGCAGATTGCCGCAGGTTTTGGTCTGGAAACCTGTGATTTAAATAATGAAGCCGATCCGCAAGCGGCGCTGCGGGAAATCATCAGCCGCCCAGGACCGGCGCTGATCCATGTACGTATTGATGCAGAAGAAAAAGTTTATCCGATGGTGCCGCCGGGTGCGGCCAATACTGAGATGGTGGGGGAATAAACCATGCAGAAACAATCACATGAGAACGTTATCCTGGAACTCACCGTCCGTAACCACCCTGGCGTCATGACGCACGTTTGTGGGCTGTTCGCCCGTCGCGCTTTCAACGTGGAAGGGATTCTTTGTCTACCCATCCAGAGCAGCGACCAGAGCCGCATCTGGCTACTGGTCAACGACGATCAGCGTCTGGAGCAGATGATTAGTCAGATCGATAAACTGGAAGATGTGGTGAAAGTGGCGCGCAATCAGTCCGATCCGTCAATGTTTAATAAAATCTCGGTTTTCTTTGAGTAGTAATGGCTACATGAACAAGGGGAAACCCTTGTTCAGGTTAATTATTTGAGAGTGTTATATAACTATAAGTAATATTTTCGGACGTGACGTGTCTTTATTATCCGGTTTATGATCTGTCTTGTTTGCAGTATAGAAAGTATCTTTTCGGACAAAGTGACCAATACTCGCCTGAGCGTCCGGGGCGCTTCTTTACGATGTCATATTGCAATGATATTATGCGCCGGGTTGCTGTGATTCAGAGCGAATAACTAATGGAAATCGTTGAGCATCTTTTTATTGTTTGCTCCCCGCTTCAGCTCAGAATTGTTTCTAAGATTAAAGCGAGGTATAAACACGCGCGTTTTCATATCATCTACCTTAAAACAAAGGTAGAGTTAAAGTCCTATATATATGAAACGGTTAATAATGAATTCTCTTCTGGCTTAGTCGCCAGTATGGATTATGGCTTTATTAACATGCTGAAAATCAATCGCTTTCTTTCTCATAAAACAATCCATTATGTCTATATGGCGAATATCAGCCATCTTTCAGTGCAATACATTCTAAAAATGTTGTCTGATGACGTTAAGATTAGAACGTTTGATGATGGCATTCTGAGTATCAACTCCGCAGGCTATCTTGATAAACAAATAAAACTACGAAAAGGCCCCGGTCGTAAGTTAACGCGAATGTGGCTTGGTCAGCATTATAATATCAGGGATATCGCGAAAAGAAGTGAGCTGCATTTCTCTATCGTAAAGCATAAAAGCAAAAGTAGAAATGTAGACTGCGATATTGTTTATATTGATGTTCTCTCAGAGGAGAAACAGCGCTTGCATACTGAGCGCAGTGCGCCTGTCTATGCCGGGGAGATCAATGTCTTTGTGGGCTCGAAATTTAAAGATATCCTTGATGTGAAAAATGATTCCAACCTTATTGCGTTGATTCATAAGATAGAGACGCTCGCAGCGCACTATCCTTCACTCCAGTACCTCAGGCACCCAAGAGAGTACAGCCAGCAGGTGTTTGGCATGACGGAAATTACGCTGAACGCCATTTCTGAAGATTATATTTGCCAGTTATCTTCGGCTTACCAGCGAGTGAATGTCTTTGGGTTTGCAAGCACTTGCCAGCTTAATGTGATGAAATTAGAGAATGTCTACATCACACTGCTAAAAACCACCCTGATCCGGCCCGATATTCGGGATTCCTTTGCGCTTTTTTCTGATTGCGACAAAGTGCGTATCTGCGACCTGGACAGTATGGAACCATAACGGAGTCGTACGCCCGCCAGACGCATTGAATACTGCTCACGGCTTGAACAGCCATGCGCTTATCGTTAAGGTAAGCGCTTTGTTGGATGGCCGGCCTACAACGGCTCCCGCCCGTAGGCCTGATAAGCGCAGCGCCATCAGGCACTTTCAAGTACCAGGACAGAACCATGATCACCATCGCCCTTATTGACGATCACCTTATCGTCCGCTCCGGCTTTGCGCAGCTGCTGGGGCTGGAACCTGATTTACAGGTTGTGGCCGAGTTTGGCTCGGGGCAGGAGGCGCTGGCGGGATTACCGGGGCGCGGCGTGCAGGTCTGCATCTGCGATATCTCCATGCCGGATATCTCCGGGCTGGAGTTATTAAGTCAGCTTCCTAAAGGGATGGCGACGATAATGCTGTCGGTACATGACAGTCCGGCGCTGGTGGAACAGGCGCTGAACGCCGGTGCGCGCGGCTTCCTTTCCAAGCGCTGTAGCCCTGACGAGCTGATTGCCGCGGTACACACGGTGGCGACGGGAGGCTGTTACCTGACGCCGGATATCGCCGTTAAACTGGCGGCCGGACGGCAGGACCCGCTGACCAGACGTGAACGCCAGGTGGCGGAAAAGCTGGCGCAGGGAATGGCGGTGAAAGAGATCGCCGCCGAGCTGGGGCTGTCGCCAAAAACGGTACACGTACATCGCGCCAATCTTCTGGAAAAACTGGGCGTCAGCAACGACGTTGAGCTGGCGCGCCGCATGTTTGATGGTTGGTGATGAAAACCATCCTCTCCCGGTTAATTACCGTTATTGCCTGCTTTTTTATCTTCTCCGCCGCGTGGTTTTGCCTGTGGAGCATCAGCCTGCACCTGGTTGAGCGCCCGGAGCTGGCGGTACTGCTGTTCCCGTTCGGTTTACGCCTGGGGCTGATGTTGCAGTGTCCGCGCAGCTACTGGCCGGTATTGCTGGGCGCGGAATGGCTGCTGGTCTGGTGGCTGGCGCAGGAAGTGGCGCTGGCGCATCTACCGCTTTTGATGATCGGAAGCCTGTTGACGCTGCTGCCTGTGGCATTAATCTCCCGCTATCGCCATCAGCGCGACTGGCGCACCCTGCTGTTACAGGGCGCGGCCTTGACGGCGGCGGCATTGTTACAGTCTCTGCCCTGGTTAGGCCAGGGGGAAGAGACGTTAAACGCGCTGCTGCTGACGCTTACCGGCGGGTTGACGCTGGCGCCCATCTGTCTGGTGTTCTGGCATTACCTGACCAGCACCACCTGGTTACCGCTCGGCCCGGCGCTGGTCTCGCAGCCGGTGAACTGGCGCGGGCGGCATCTGGTCTGGTATCTGCTGCTGTTCAGCGTCAGCCTGTGGCTACAGCTGGGTCTACCGGCTGAGCTGTCACGCTTTACGCCGTTCTGCCTTGCGCTGCCGATTATTGCACTCGCCTGGCATTACGGCTGGCAAGGGGCGCTGATCGCGACGTTGATGAACGCCATCGCGCTGATTGCCAGCCAGACCTGGCACGATCATCCCGTTGATTTACTGCTTTCTCTGCTGGCGCAAAGCCTGACCGGGCTGCTGCTTGGCGCGGGGATTCAGCGCCTGCGCGAACTCAACCAGTCGCTGCAAAATGAGCTGGCGCGCAACCATCGTCTGGCGGAACGCCTGCTGGAAACGGAAGAGAGCGTGCGGCGCGACGTAGCGCGGGAACTGCACGACGACATCGGTCAGACCATCACCGCCATTCGCACTCAGGCGGGAATTGTACAGCGACTGGCGGTGGATAATGGCGGCGTAAAACAGAGCGGGGCGCACATTGAGCAACTGTCGCTGGGCGTGTATGACTCGGTGCGTCGCCTGCTGGGGCGCTTGCGTCCACGCCAGTTGGATGACCTGACGCTGGAACAGGCTATCCGTTCGCTGATGCGGGAAATGGAGCTGGAAAGTCGCGGCATTATCAGCCATCTCGACTGGCGAATAGATGAGTCTGCGCTCAGCGAAAGCCAGCGGGTAACGCTGTTTCGCGTCTGTCAGGAAGGGCTGAACAACATTGTGAAACACGCTAATGCCAGCGCAGTTACGCTACAGGGCTGGCAGCAGGATGAGCGGCTGATGCTGGTGATTGAAGATGATGGCAGCGGCCTGCCGCCGGATTCCGGCCAGCAAGGCTTTGGTCTGACCGGGATGCGCGAGCGCGTGACGGCGCTTGGCGGCGTGCTGGCCATCTCCTGTACGCACGGCACGCGCGTTAGCGTGTCGTTGCCTCTGCGTTACGTTTAAGGAGCGGCGATGCTGACGTTTCTGAAAGCTCCGGCAAATGCGCCGTTGATAACCGATAAACACGAAGTCGATGCGCGTTACCGCTACTGGCGGCGACAGATCTTACTTACCATCTGGCTTGGCTATGCGCTGTTCTATTTCACCCGTAAAAGTTTTAATGCCGCCGTACCGGAGATCCTCGTCAGCGGCGTGCTGACCCGCAGTGATATCGGCCTGCTGGCGACGCTGTTTTACATCACCTATGGCCTGTCGAAGTTTGTCTCCGGCATCGTCAGCGACCGTTCCAACGCCCGTTATTTTATGGGCATTGGGCTGATCGCCACCGGCGTGGTGAATATCCTGTTCGGTTTCTCCACGTCGCTGTGGGCCTTTGCATTACTGTGGGCGTTGAATGCCTTCTTCCAGGGCTGGGGAGCGCCGGTGTGCGCCCGTCTGCTGACGTCCTGGTACTCGCGTAATGAGCGTGGCGGGTGGTGGGCCATCTGGAATACCGCGCATAACGTCGGTGGGGCGCTGATTCCGATCGTCATGGCTGCTGCCGCTCTGCATTACGGCTGGCGCGCCGGGATGATGATTGCCGGAACGCTGGCGATTATCGTCGGTATTTTTCTCTGCTGGCGGCTGCGCGACAGGCCACAGGTTATCGGTTTGCCAGCGGTCGGGGACTGGCGGCATGATGAGCTGGAAATCGCTCAGCAGCAGGAGGGCGCGGGGCTGACCCGCAAAGAGATCCTGACCAAATACGTGCTGTTGAATCCCTATATCTGGCTGCTCTCGCTGTGCTATGTGTTGGTGTACGTGGTACGCGCGGCGATCAACGACTGGGGCAACCTGTATATGTCGGAGACGCTGGGTGTCGATCTGGTCACCGCCAACATGGCGGTCACGATGTTCGAGCTGGGCGGGTTTATCGGCGCGCTGGTGGCGGGCTGGGGTTCAGATAAACTGTTCAACGGCAACCGTGGGCCAATGAACCTGATTTTCGCTGCCGGAATACTGCTCTCTGTCGGTTCGTTATGGCTGATGCCGTTCGCCAGTTACGTGATGCAGGCGGCGTGCTTCTTCACCACCGGCTTTTTTGTCTTTGGCCCACAGATGCTGATCGGCATGGCGGCTGCGGAATGTTCGCACAAAGAGGCGGCGGGGGCGGCAACCGGTTTTGTCGGTCTGTTTGCCTATCTTGGCGCATCACTCTCCGGCTGGCCGCTGGCGCAGGTGATGGAAACCTGGCACTGGACCGGGTTCTTTGTGGTGATTGCCATCGCGGCGGGCATTTCCGCCCTGCTGCTGCTGCCGTTTTTGAACGCGCAGGCGCCGCGCGAGGCCAGCATTACGTGACGGACTTCACCTTTTTACCCCGAGTGGGGCAAAACTAAGAAATTTTCCCGGTTTCGCCTGGACGCTGTCTCAGGCTGGTTGGGCGGCTGATTTTTACAATGCCTGCAATAAAGCAGGCTTAAAAAATCAGGAGATACCCGTCCCATGCTGAACTTCTTAAACCAGGTGCGTAAGCCGACCCTGGATCTGCCGCTCGATGTACGGCGCAAAATGTGGTTCAAACCGTTCATGCAGTCCTATCTGGTGGTCTTTATCGGCTACCTGACCATGTACCTGATCCGCAAAAACTTCAACATCGCCCAGAACGACATGATCTCCACCTACGGGCTGAGCATGACGCAACTGGGGATGATTGGTCTGGGCTTCTCGATCACCTATGGCGTAGGCAAAACGCTGGTTTCCTACTATGCCGACGGCAAAAACACCAAGCAGTTCCTGCCGTTTATGCTGATTCTTTCCGCTATCTGTATGCTGGGCTTCAGCGCCAGCATGGGGAGTGGTTCCGTTAGCCTGTTCCTGATGATCGCCTTCTACGCGCTGAGCGGTTTCTTCCAGAGTACCGGCGGGTCGTGCAGTTACTCCACCATCACCAAATGGACGCCCCGTCGTAAGCGCGGCACCTTCCTCGGCTTCTGGAATATCTCCCACAACCTCGGCGGCGCTGGCGCGGCAGGCGTGGCGCTGTTCGGCGCGAACTACCTGTTCGACGGCCATGTGATCGGCATGTTTATCTTCCCGTCGATCATCGCGCTGATTGTGGGCTTCATCGGCCTGCGCTTTGGCAGCGACTCCCCGGAATCTTATGGTCTTGGTAAGGCGGAAGAGTTGTTCGGCGAAGAGATCAGCGAAGAGGACAAAGAGACCGAAGAAAATGAGATGACCAAGTGGCAGATCTTTGTGGAATACGTCCTGAAAAACAAAGTGATCTGGCTGCTGTGCTTCTCCAACATCTTCCTGTACGTGGTGCGTATTGGTATCGACCAGTGGTCTACCGTTTACGCATTCCAGGAACTGAAACTTTCTAAAGAAGTGGCGATTCAGGGCTTTACCCTGTTTGAAGTGGGCGCGCTGGTCGGCACGCTGCTGTGGGGCTGGCTGTCGGATCTGGCGAACGGTCGTCGCGCGCTGGTGGCCTGCGTTGCGCTGGCGCTGATTATCGCCACCCTCGGCGTTTACCAGCATGCCAGCAACCAGTACGTCTATCTGGCGTCCCTGTTCGCGCTCGGCTTCCTGGTGTTTGGCCCGCAGTTGCTGATCGGCGTGGCGGCAGTCGGCTTCGTTCCGAAAAAAGCGATCGGCGCGGCGGACGGCATTAAAGGCACCTTCGCTTACCTGATCGGCGACAGCTTCGCCAAGCTGGGGCTGGGGATGATTGCCGACGGTACGCCAGTCTTTGGTCTGACCGGTTGGGCGGGCACCTTCGCCGCGCTGGATGCCGCTGCCATTAGCTGCATCTGCCTGATGGCGATGGTCGCGGTGCTGGAAGAACGTAAAATTCGCCGCGAGAAAAAAATACAGCAACTGAAAGTCGCTTAAGTGTGTATTGGTAACGTTTTGCCCGGCCTGGCGCCGGGCTTTTTTATTGCTGCTTACAGGCGTTCCACGCCTCGATAAAGGCCTGGGCATTTTTTGCCGTCTGGTTTACGGTTTGTCCGGCGCGGTACAGATCGCTGCCTAATCCTGCGCCAATGCATCCTGCATTCAGATAGTCAGCCAGATTGTCGGGACGGATGCCACCGACGGCATAGAGTGGAATATGCGTCGGTAGAACGGCTTTTAATGCGCGGATGTATCCTGGCCCCAGTTCGCCTGCCGGGAAAATTTTTAATGCGCTGGCGCCGTGATGGATCGCGACAAACGCTTCGCTGGCGGTATGACAGCCGATACAGGTCGTCATTCCGGCATCTCGTGCCGCGTCAATAACTGACGGGTCGGTATTCGGCGTCAAAATAAACGAGCACTTGAATGCGGATAACAGGTTAACTTCGCTAACGGCGGTCACGGTTCCTGCGCCGATATGTATCGTCTGACCATAGTGTGCAACGGCTATGGCGATACTGGTTTGCCAGTCGGGGGAATTCAGCGGAATTTCTACGGTGGTAAAACCTGCTGTTGCGAGTACATCAATATGCGCCAGAACTTCATCGGGCGTTATACCTCGTAGTATTGCGACCAAAGGATTACGGATGTTCATGTAAAACACTCCTGATGCCGTTAATGAATGCTGTTTCACCGTTGAGGAGGCGACAGCGCTGGCCAAAAAGCTGGAATACGGTCTGGTAGCGGACGAGCAGCTCGTCGCTGCCGACCAGTACAATTTCTTCGTGTGCAGGGATTGCGTAATGTTGCAGCATTTGTGCGATTTCATGGCCGATCAGCAGACCGGATAAGGCATCAAAAAGCGCGTCCTGAGGAAGGATATGACTTAGTGTTCGTGCTCTGAGATCAAAGACGCCGCGAGAAAGGCAGTTTTCATGTTGACCACGTTTTGCGCCCGCTAAAAAAGCATCGACATTGTGCTGTTGTACCGTTGCGTGTTTTCCCACGATGGAGTGTCGGGTCAGCAGGTGGAAAAATTCGCCGGTCATGATGGTTTGAAAATCACGGACCGTATCGTTCTCCATGCGTACCCATTTACTGTGGGTGCCAGGGAAGGCATACCAGCTATTTTCTGATAACGCGCCAAGAAGCTGTGTTTCTTCACCGCGCATCACGTTACAGGTTTCAGATCCCGCTAACTGCAAACCAGGAATGATGAATACAGGGAGATGGCCCGCGTCATGAACTTGAGTGAGATGCTGCGACAGGGTTTGCAGGGAGACAGGACAGAGTAAATAGTGACTGTCTACCCAGCCAATATTGCTGCCAATCATGCCGCTCATGATAACCGTCGTATTATCTGCCAGAGTGTGTGGGCACTGTTCGAGCAATGTCAGCCAAATATCTTTGAACTGCCCTGCATGGTGATTGATCACCCCATCATGACTGGCGTGACGCCAGACACAGCTCCCCTTCTGGTAAACCCACAGGCGTAGGTTGCTGGAGCCCCAGTCGACGGCAATAAAGTTCTCTGAATTGAACATACTTCGTTCCTGATGCCATAAAAAATGGCCCGCGAGCGGGCCGGAGACGGGTAATTACTTTTCAGCAATATCCATTTTTTTATCGAAGTTAATGAGCAGCGAGCAGATGAGGTAACCCACTGCGGCCAGCGCAAAGAACATCATCGCGGCATAGTAATTACCGGTAGATTGCACCAGGAAGCCGATAAAAATAGGCAAAATGGCAGCGAACAGGTTACTGGTAAAGTTCATGGTGCCACAGATAGTCCCTGCTACCGATTGTGCTCCCAGCAGACCCGGTATTGACCAGTAGACACTGGCCCAACGTAACGGGAAGAGCGCGATTGTCAGCAATGTAATCGCAATGGCTGGTGTTGAACTTTGGGCGCATAGAAAAATCCCTACCCCTGCGGTAGTGGCGGAAATTGCCAACATGGTATGCATAACGCGGCTGGTTTTTGCGCCTTTACTGCGCCATTTATCCATGATGTAACCGCCTGTGAGCTGACCAATAAAGCACAGCAGGAAGATCAGCGCCATCGCGCCACCCATCGACTTAATATCAAAGCCATAAGTGGCCTGGAAATAGAGTGGCAGCCAGGTCATCAGGCCATAGAACACAAAGCTGTAGCATACCCATCCGCCGATCAACGCAAGCACATTGCGCTGCTTGAGGTAAGGTTTGATATCAGCGAGACGGTATTTTTTACTGTTGGTGGCTGGGCCGTTTGCCGCGGTGATATGGTCCAGTTCCGCCTGGTTAATACGTGGGTGTTCTGACGGATAAGTACGGATATACCACCATGCAAGTAAACCGACGAGCATCGTGCCAACCCCCGCGACAACAAACGCCATACGCCACGAGTCGAAAAAGGCAATCAACCCGGCGATGATGACCGCACCCAGCGCGGTTCCTAATGGCGCGCCGCCATCGAGCAACATTGAGCCGCGCCCACGCTCAGTTGGCGTTAACCATGTCCCCATTAATTTTGCGCCTGCGGGCATGATAGGGGATTCTGTGACGCCCAGACCAAGACGGGAAAGTGAAAGCGTGAAAATGGAGTGACATAAGGCGGCAACGGCCTGGAATGCTCCCCATAAGATGGTAGCCAGTGCGATAATATTTCTGGCTTTGAACTTATCTGCAATCACGCCGCTGGGAATTTGCATCAGTGCATAAGCCCAGAAGAAAGCGCTATGGATAACACCGACAACCCGGGTATCAGTAATGCCAAATTCATCGGTAATATAGGGCATGGCAATAGAAAGCGATGTGCGATCAATATAATTAATCGCACCCAACAAAAGCATAATAATAAATATTCGCCATCTTACTGTTGTAGCCTTTAATTTTTCTTCTTCAGTATTTACGTTAACAATAGACATAGGAACTCCTTGCCATGCTCATAGTGAGCATGGCGGTACGAGGTATTGTTATATTGTGGAGCGTTACATTATGGAGCCAATTGTCCAGGGGACAAATTCCTGACTACCATAGCCAAATTCTTCACTTTTTGTTTTTTTGCCGGATGCCATATCAAGGATCATTTGATAAATACGTTCACCGACTTCTGCGATCGTCTCTTCACCTTCGACAATGGTGCCGCAGTTAATGTCCATATCTTCCTGTTGGCGCAGCCAGAGCGCGTTGTTGGTAGCCAGTTTCAGGCTGGGCGTTGGTTTGGATCCAAATGCCGAACCCCGGCCAGTGGTGAAGCAAAGCAGATTCGCGCCGCCTGCGATTTGCCCGGTAACGGCAATAGGGTCATAGCCGGGGGTATCCATAAAGACGAACCCTTTTGCTGTAACTGGTTCTGCGTATTCATAAACCTCTGTCAGATTAGTGGTTCCGGCTTTGGCAATACCGCCGAGGGATTTCTCCAGAATCGTGGTAAGTCCGCCAACCTTATTACCTGCTGAAGGGTTGTTATTCATTTCGCTTCCGCTGCGACGACAGTAGTCTTCCCACCAGTGAATCCGCGCAATCAGTTTTTCGCCAACCTCGCGCGAGACAGCGCGGCGGGTCAATAAATGTTCTGCGCCATAAATTTCTGATGTTTCAGACAGAATGGCCGTGCCACCCTGCTGTACCAGCTTATCCACCGCATAGCCGAGCGCTGGATTGGCGGAAATACCGGAATAGCTGTCAGAGCCACCGCATTCCAGCGCCAGAATAATTTCCGAGGCGGGAATGGGTTCGCGGATGACCCGGTTCGCGAGGGGAAGCATTTGATTTACCAGATCAATCCCTTTCTGAATGGCATGCCGTGTTCCGCCAACGTCCTGGATAGTATAGCTGTGCATCATTGGACCATCTTCCAACCCATGGGCATTCATCATGTCTTTGATTTGGCTGGACTCACAACCCAGCCCAATAATAATGACGCCAGCAAAGTTGGCGTGTGTGGCGTAACCTGCCATCGTGCGCCGCATGACCGCCATGGACTCACTTTTAGAGCCAATCGCGCAACCAAAACTTTGTGGAAGCGACACCACGCCATCGACATTTGGGTAATCGGCCAGACCGTGTAGACGAAAATGATCCTCAATCGCTCTGACGACCGTCGCGCTACAGTTAACCGAACTTAAAATGCCAATATAGTTACGCGTGGCGGCACGCCCGTCAGCGCGACGAATTCCCTGAAATATATCCTGATGTTCGGCGGGTGTGGGGGAATGCCGATCCACGCCCCAGGCGTAATCACGCTCAAAATCGCCCATGCCTAGGTTGTGCATATGTATATGCTCGCCGGCTTGAATAGGTTGGGTAGCGAAACCGATAATCTGCCCATACCGTTTCACTGCCTCTCCGATGTTTAGTGAGCGTAGGGCAATTTTATGTCCTGCGGGAATGTCGCTGATAACTGTAATTTGTTCTTCTTCAAGCCAGGTGCCAGCGGGAACACACTGTCTTGCGATAACCACATCATCTTTTGGATTGAGTTTTAGTACAGGGTTGATGTTCATTATCATTGCTCTCATGCTGATTTACAGAGTAATACGGGCCAGAATATTTCGAACAAGGGCTGTTTTTTCCTCATTGAGTGGTAAGGCTGGTGGAACTACGGCAGTTGAAATATCCACTCCAGTTAATTTGATAGCTGTCTTGATGACGCCAAAAAAAGGCTGTTCTAATGCATACAGAGGAGAAAGCGTTGCCAGTTGCTGCTGTAGTGCTTTAGCCGTAGTGAGGTCTTCACGAATAAATGCCTGATATATGCCTCTGGTAATGTGTGGGGCAAAGTTAAATGTTGCAGGGATTCCACCGTGACCGCCCAACAATAGCGTATCAAGCAAATATTCGTCATAACCGCTAAAGACAATAAACTCCGGGCGGAATGGGTGGACGCGATTAATAATTTCCCGGGTGTGGCTGATGTTATCAATGGTGTCTTTAATTCCTACAATATTAGGCACTTCACGGGCGAGTCGGGTGATCACGTCCAGACCGATATCCTGGCCAGTTAACTCAGGGAAGTTATACAAAAAGACAGGTATACTGAGTGCTTCGGCAATGCGTTTGTAATGCGTGAAACGCGCGTCATCACTGAGTTTCGCATAGTAAGGATTCACCACCAGTACGCCCGTAGCGCCTGCGTTTTGTGCGTGTTCACCTAACTGGATGGTTTCTGCGGTGCTGGCGCAGGCAATACCAATTAACACCGGTACTCTTCCTGCAACATATTGCAGACTGAATTCGGCGATCTGTTTTCTCTGCTCAGTGGAAAAATGTGAAAACTCACCGCCGCTGCCCAGAATCAGCATTCCGTCAGCCCTGTTGTTAATGACATGGTCAATCATGGTGGCCATTCCGGCGCGATCTAATTCGCCATGATTGTCAACAATGGTTGGGACTGGCGGAAAGATACCTTTAAATACGTTCGACATTGCTACCTCTTGTTCAGTATATGGAACTAATGTTCTGTATATTGAAATTAGTACAGCAAATATCCAAATCATTCGTCAATGATTTTTGCAGAACAAATGAACAATTGTGATAGCGATCTGATTTAGGTGGTTAACATTTCAGGAATTGCCTGTGCTTCCTCTATGCGCAAAAAAGCCGCATTCCTGAGGAAAGTGATTGCGGTATACTGAGAGGAGTCTATGAATAGAAAAGATTAATTTCGTATGAGCCAGGATATTACGACCTCTGTTCCCGCACTGGATAAGACGGTAAAAATCTGTAATTACCTCTTCAATACACCAGGGGCGACGTTCAGCCAGATCCAACAAGATTTAGCATTACCTAAAAGCAGCACGTCATCATTGTTAAACGCATTGGTCGAACATCACCTTTTGCGTCTGGAAAAGGGGCGCTTTTTCCTGGGCCTGAAATTGTACGAATGGGGTAATCGTTCGCTGGAGCAATTTGATATCCGCAACGTTGCTCTGCCTGTTCTGGAGAAATTGCGTGAGCAAACCGATCTGACCTGCCATCTGGGTATCCTGGATGAAGTCGCGCCCATTTACCTGATGAAGCTTGAGAACACTCAGCCAATCGGTATTCGTACCTGGGTCGGTAAAAAGCTGCCGATGCACAGTTCCGGCGTGGGGAAAGCGCTTTGTGCCTGGTTACCGCAGGACAAAATGGACGAACTTTTGCCGGATGAGCAGTTACCGCAATACACTGAGACCACCATCACCAGTAAGAAAGCCTTGCTAAAGGAGTTTGCCAGAATCCGTGAGCAAGGATGGGTTTTTGATAACGCGGAAGATTCCCCAGGTATTTATTGTATCGCTGCGCCGGTGTTTAATCGTAATCATGAGGTGATTGCTGCGATCAGTATCAGCGGTGTTGAATTGCAAATGCCAAAAGAGTGCATTCCACAATATTCGCAGTGGGTTCGTGAAGCCTGTCAGGCGCTTTCTGCAAAGTTGGTTTAACAGGGCAGGTTATGATTTGGATCATGCTGGCCACGCTGGTCGTGGTGTTTATTGTTGGCTTCAGGGTGCTCACCTCGGGGGCCCGGCGTGCGATTCGTCGGTTAAGCGAGCGTCTGGGCATCAGCGTGGTGCCGGTGGAATCAATGATCGACCAGATGGGCAAAGCGCCTGGAGAGGCGTTTTTACAGTACCTGCATCGTCCTGATGAATCACATCTGCAAAATGCCGCCCAGATATTGCTAATCTGGCAGATCGTGATTGTGGATGGCAGCGATCAGAACCTGCAACAGTGGTATCGTCAGCTGCAAAAAACGCGTCTGGCCGCGCCAATTACTGACGCGCAGGTACGCCTGGCGCTGGGGTTTCTGCGCGAAATAGAACCGGATATGCAAGAAATTAACGCCTTCCAGATACGCTACAACGCCCTTTTTCAACCTGAAGATGGCGTGCACTGGTTGCATTGAGGTCGTCCATTCCCGCAGGCACGATGAATCTGTAGGCCGGATAAGCGTCAGCGCCATCCGGCTATTAATATAGTTGCTAAAACGTTAAATACGTCACACTTTAGATGTTACACTGCACGGCTTTTCTGGCAGAGAAAGACGCAGGTAACGAAATGAGTGCAAGAATCGAAGAACAATCCCATGCTGAGACGATTATCCGGCCAAACTGGTCGGCTGTTTTCGCTGTGGCGTTCTGTGTTGCCTGCCTGATCACCGTTGAGTTTTTGCCCGTCAGCCTGCTGACGCCGATGGCGCAGGACCTCGGAATCTCTGAAGGCGTCGCCGGGCAGTCGGTAACGGTAACGGCGTTTGTCGCCATGTTTGCCAGCCTGTTTATCACCCAAATTATTCAGGCGACCGATCGTCGCTATGTGGTGATCCTGTTTGCCGTTTTATTAACGCTTTCCTGTCTGCTGGTCTCGTTTGCAACTTCCTTCACGCTGCTGTTGGCCGGGCGTGCCTGCCTGGGGCTGGCGTTGGGGGGATTCTGGGCGATGTCGGCTTCGTTGACGATGCGTCTGGTGCCGCCGCGTACCGTGCCTAAAGCGTTGTCGGTTATTTTTGGCGCGGTCTCCATCGCGCTGGTGATCGCCGCGCCGCTGGGCAGTTTTTTAGGTGGGATTATTGGCTGGCGTCATGTTTTTAACGCGGCGGCGGTGATGGGCGTACTGTGTGTTATTTGGGTAGTGAAATCGTTACCTTCGCTGCCTGGCGAACCGTCTCACCAAAAGCAAAATATCTTCAGTCTGTTGCAACGTCCCGGCGTAATGGCGGGGATGATCGCCATCTTTATGTCCTTTGCCGGACAGTTCGCGTTCTTTACCTACATCCGCCCGGTGTATATGAATCTGGCGGGCTTTGATGTCGATGGCCTGACGCTGGTGCTGCTGAGCTTTGGCATCGCCAGTTTTGTGGGAACGTCGCTCTCCTCTTTTATTCTTAAACGCTCGGTCAAACTGGCGCTGGCAGGCGCGCCGTTGGTTCTGGCCGTCAGCGCGCTGGTGCTGACGTTGTGGGGAAGCGAAAAAGTGGTGGCGGCAGGGATCGCGATTGTCTGGGGGCTGTCGTTTGCGCTGGTGCCGGTAGGGTGGTCAACGTGGATCACCCGTACGCTTGCCGATCAGGCGGAAAAAGCCGGGTCCGTTCAGGTTGCGGTGATCCAGCTTGCCAATACCTGCGGTGCGGCTGTTGGCGGCTATGCGCTTGATAACCTTGGTCTGCTGTCGCCGCTGGCGCTCTCCGGCAGCCTGATGTTGCTGACGGCGCTGCTGGTGACGGTAAAAGTTCGCATACAAACGACGCGATAATACATCAAAAGGGGTGACGATTCGGTCACCCATGACGTTTTACATATCCGGGCATTCGACTTTGCCGAGCGCTTCCCAGTAGTTATTCTGGTTGTTCCTTTCTATCGCCACGATGGCTTCGCGGATGTGCTGTTGATTACTCTCATTCGACATGATCATTTTCTCCCATGCCTCATCCGACAGCGATGCCTGCGGCGTACACATTTTGCGTAGCTCTTTCAGGACGGTGCTTTTTTCGTTAGCGGTCTGAAGCGAGCTATAAGGCGAGTTAGCCAACGCAATGCCTGGCAGCGCGAGAAGGGCGGTAAAGAGCAGCAGAGCGGTTTGTTTCATCGTCATCATCCAGTATTCAAAGTTTAAGCATAAGTATAGACAGAACACGACTCTCTCAGCGGTCCGCATTACTTCGCAAAACCGTCTCGTCTGTAAGTTGTAGGCGGATTCTCCCCGCTCTCTCACTTTCTTGCGCAGCAGAATAGTGTATGTTCTGAACAATCATTTATTTCTTAAGCGGTAAAGAGATGAGACGGATTGAGGTAATACTGGGGGAACTCGAACGGCTGACGCGCGGGCTGAATCTTGCCGATCTGGCGCAGGAGACGGCATTTACGGCGGAAGCCATTGGCTTTAACCTCGGGCTGGCGCGCAACTCGGTCAGTAAAGATCTCAATCAACTCTGCAATGATGGTCTGGCGATCAAAAGCCGGGGCCGCCCGGTGTTTTTCCTGCACCGTCAGGCGCTGGAAACGCTGCTGGGGCGTAAGCTGGATGACGCCGAACGTGAAGTACGTACGATTGCCGATCTGTTGCCGCGTCAGGAAGGGCACACAATCGACGATCCCTTTACCGGTCTGATTGGCTACGATCGCAGCCTGCGCGATGCAGTAGAAAAAGGCCGCGCCGCAGTGCTTTACCCCCACGGGTTGCATGTGTTGCTGACCGGACCTTCCGGCGTTGGCAAAACCTTCTTTGCTGAACTGATGCACCGCTTTGCCTGCGAGCACGCCGCAGGCTCCCCGCCGCCGCTGGTCTATTTTAACTGTGCGGAATATGCCCATAACCCGGAACTGCTCTCTTCGCACCTTTTCGGTCATCGACAGGGGGCGTTTACCGGAGCGAGCGAGAATAAACCTGGCCTGGTGGAGCAGGCGGACGGCGGCTATCTGCTGCTGGATGAGGTACACCGTCTGCCATATGAAGGGCAGGAAAAGCTGTTCTCCATTCTCGATAAAGGTGAATACCGTCCGCTGGGGGCAAGCAGCAAGGCGCGTTCGATATCGGTACGCCTGATTTGCGCGACGACAGAACCGGTAAGTTCGGCGTTGTTGCGTACTTTCCAGCGGCGTATTCAGGTCTGTATCGATCTGCCGGGCATTCGCCAGCGTTCAATCGAAGAACAGGTGGAGCTGATTGTCGGCTTTTTGCAACGTGAAAGTCGCAAAATTGAGCGCACGGTGAGTATCGACAAAACGCTGCTGCTCTGGCTGCTGAATAAGCCGCTGGAAGGCAACATCGGCCAGCTCAAGAGTGATATCCAGTTCCTCTGCGCTCAGGCGTGGGCGTCGGGGATGACGGAGCATAACGATACGCTGCAACTGGATAAACGGCTGGCGGAAATGCCGTTTAACGCCACGCCGGAGCAACGTCTGCTGGTGGACACGCTGTTTGATGGCAAAGAGCGCTTGAACGTTGACGCGCGCACGTTGCCCGCCTTGAAAACGTCGCTGGCGACGGGTGCCGAGATTGAAGAGAGCGATCTCTTTTACAGCTTCCTGACCCGCGAATACGTCAATCTGCGCAACAGTAACGTGCCTCCGGCGGAAACGCTGGCGATCCTGAAAAATAAGCTCAGCTCGATTTTTGAATATGGCCTCTACAGTCGCGACAATATTGCGCATCCGCCGCGTTATGGCGACCAGATTGAGGAACGCGTGACGCTGCTTATTGGCTGCGTGGAGCAGGTGCTTACGTTTACGCTGCCGGAGAACCTGGTAAATCCGCTGCGTAAACATTTTCTGGCGCTGATTGGCTACGTTCAGCGCGGCCTGATTCCGCAGCTTTATTCTTCCAGCCTGATCCTCGATCGTTGCAAAGATGAGTACGACAACGCCACATTGTTGTGCCGAAAAATCAATGAATTGCTGCATATTCAGTGTCCGGCGACGGAAGTGGTCTGGCTGTGTCTGTTCCTCAAAGAGTGTCGTCATTATCGTCAGCGTATCGACGCCAGCCCGGACTGCGGGGTGATCCTGATTGCTCACGGCGCAACGACGGCCACAAGCATGGCGCAGTATGTGAATCGGGTGCTGGAGCGCGAGTTGTTCAGTGCTATCGATATGCCGTTTGAGCAGTCGGTGCATGACACGCTGGAAACCCTGACCCAGATGATTCAGACCCGACGTTATCAGCGGCTGATCCTGATGGTGGACATCGGCTCGCTGGTACATTTTGGCAGTACGATCAGCAAATTATTCCAGATTGACGTTCTGCTGATGCCAAATATAACCCTGACCAGCCTGCTGGAGGTGGGGCTGGATTTAAGCTATGAAACCAGCGACCTGCCGCAACTGGCGGCGTTAATGCAGGGTAAAAGCATCCCCTGCCAGCTTTGTACGCCACAGCAGGAAAACGGCGGCAAAGTGCTGGTTATCTCCTGTATTACCGGCATGGGCACGGCGGAAAAAATCAAAAAGGTGCTGGAGGAGAGTTTTGGCGAGCTGATGTCGCAAGACACGCGGATGGTGATCCTCGATTACAACGATGTTCGCAGCCTGGAGCGCGTCCAGCAGTCGCTGCATGCCAGTGAACGACTGGCAGGTATTGTTGGCACCTTCCAGCCGGGGCTGCCGGATATTCCATTCATTTCGCTGGAGGAATTGTTCTCTGAGCAGGGGCCGGAACTGGTGTTGAGCCTGTTAACGCCGGACCTCACCAGCGCTGAACGCCGCCTGGAAATGGAACGCAGCGCAATGCGCTTTATCAGCGCGCTGACGATGGAGAGCATCATCAACCATATTTCAGTGCTTAACCCGCAGCGCATTCTGAAAGAAATGGAAGGGGTGCTTAACCATCTGACCACCGCGCTTTCGCTGAAACCAAGCCGCCAGGTGACACTGCGCTTCCTGATCCACTGCTGCTGCATGGTCGAGCGTATCGTGATTAACCGAAAACCGTTACAGATGGCGCTGGAAAACAAACCGGATCTGGATGCCCGCGCGTTTAGTGTCATCAAATCGGCTTTCCTGCCGATTGAAGAGGCTTATGCCATCCGTTTATCGGACGCGGAATATTTTTATATCTACGAATTACTCTATAGCTGATCCCTTATCTGGCGTGGCGCTGCGCCTCGCCAGACCTCTCTTCTCCCCTCGCGTGACACTAATCCTGGCACAGCCTTTGCTCTTACTCTGATGAGTTTTGCCGGATGGCGTTTGCTATTCGTAGGCCCGGTTCGTAGGCCCGGTAAGCGTAGCGCCACCGGGCAATGTGTGCCGGATGGCGCTATCGGGCATTGCCAGTCTCATGTAATCGAGCCAGGAGGCCATTTTGACTACCACTGAATCCTTGCCCCAGATCCTGCTGCTGACGCATGGCGGCTGGGGACAACAGCTCTGCAACAGCCTTCGCATGGTGATGGGGGAAATTAAAGGCGTAACAGAAATTGCGCTCATGCCCGTGGATACGCTGGGCGAGTTTTATCAACGTGTCGAAGCCGTGGTGAAAACCATGCCGGAAGGCTCACTTATTCTGACCGATTTTGTTGGCGGCACGACCTCCAACGTGGCGGCACGACTGAGTGCGGATTATCCGGTGGCGGTGGTTTCCGGGCTGAACGCCTCGCTGCTGCTGGAGGCGCTGGACCGGCGCGAACACGGCCCGCTTACCGCCTGCGTGAGCGGTCTGGTGGAAGCCGGGCGCAGCAGTTGTCTGGATGTCGTCGCCCATGTTCGTCAATTACAACAATCACAATAAGGAAAATCATTATGGCAAACATCGTGTTATGTCGCATCGACAGCCGTCTGATTCATGGGCAGGTCGTGACGAAGTGGGTCGGACAATCCCAGGCAAACCGGATTGCTGTGGTCAGTGACGAACTGGACGCCGATCCGTTTATGAAAAATATCTACCTGATGGCCGCGCCGCCAAACATCAAAGTGGATTGCTACAGCAACCAGAGCTTTGCGGCATCGTGGAAAGAAAACCAACTCGGCGACGGCAATGTGCTGGTGTTGTTCCCGTCTCTGGCGGCCATTCAACAGGCCGTGCAGCAGGGATTTGATGTCACCACCATTCAGGTTGGGGGCTTAGGCGGCGGGCCAAACCGCAAAGCGGTTTTCCAGAACATTACGCTCGATGAAAAAGACGTTGGCATTCTTAACGACCTGAAAAGTCGTGGGATTCAGGTGTTCTTCCAGACTATCCCGGAAGATAAACCACAGTCGCTGGACGATATCCTGAAAAAATTCTAACCCTCTGATAATGGGATAACACTATGGATACTTTAGTCTTTGCAAGCCTGATGGGGTTGTATTACTGGTTTGCCCGATTACGCCTTGGCTATACCTTCTCCGCCATGCTGCTTCAGCCGGTGGTTGTCGCGGTCTTTGTGGGGCTGCTGCTCGGGAATATGCAGACGGCGATGATCATCGGGGCGGGTATGCAGCTCGTCTATCTGGGCGTGACCTCGACGCCGGGCGGCAACGTGCCGTCAGATCCGGCGCTGGCGGCCTGTATCTCGATCCCCATTGCGGTTAAAGCCGGAATGGATCCCAACCTGGCGATTGCGCTGGCGATTCCGTTTGGCGTGATCGGCGTATTCCTCGACCAGCTACGCCGTACGCTGAACGCCGCCTGGGTACATATGGCCGACAAACACGCGGAAACGGCAAACATGGCGGGCATTATGCGCTGCGCTTTCCTTTACCCGGCGTTACTCGGTCTGGCGCTGCGTTTCCCGGTGGTGTTCGCCGCCAACTATTTCGGCCAGAACGTAGTAGAAAGCTTCCTCAAGCTGATGCCGCACTGGCTGACCCACTCCTTTGAAATTATGGGCGGGATTCTCCCGGCGCTGGGCTTCGCCATCACCATTATGGTGATCGGCAAAAAGAGTCTGCTGCCGTGGTTTATCGGTGGATTCTTCGCGGTGCTGTACCTCAAGGTCGACATCATGGCGATGGCAATCTTCGGCACCTGTGTGGCCTTCCTGATTAAAGGTCTGGCGAAAAATGAAGGAGCAGCATGATGAGCAGCGACGTAATGCAACATGAACTGGTTGAGCGTGCGCGGGAAACCGGAGCGCTGACCAAAGCGGACATCACCAGGGCGTGGTTTATCTACTGGCTGGGCGCGGAGGTTTCTAACTCCTATGAACGTTTACAGAGCCTGATTTTCTGCGCCTCGATGACGCCGATCATCAAAAAACTCTACCCGCAAAAAGAGGAACAGGTGGAAGCGCTGAAGCGCCATCTGAACTTCTTTAACTCAGAACAGACCTTTGGCGCGGTGATCCAGGGCATCTCCATCGCTATGGAAGAGCAGAAAACGCGTGGCGAACCGATCAGCGACGCCTCCATCACCGGGATTAAAACCGGCCTGATGGGGCCGCTGGCCGGGATGGGCGATTCCATCGTCTGGGCGGCGGTGATGCCGCTGTTGATTGCGATTTTTATTCCGTTCGCCGCCAATGGCAGCGCATTCGGGGGTATTGCGCCGCTGATTCTCTATCCGGCCATTACGTTGGCGATCAGCTACGGCCTGATTCACAAAGGCTATACGCTGGGACGTGATTCCATCGTCGGGCTGTTGCAAGGGGGGCGAATCAAGGAACTGATCTACGGCGCTAACGTGCTGGGGCTGATCATGATGGGGGCGCTGTCGGCGAGCTACGTCAAGATCACCACCCCGCTGAAAATCAGCGCCCTGAAAGGTTCTGAAGTGGTGGTTCAGCAGATCCTCGATTCGATTGCGCCTGGCCTGCTGCCGCTGGCGGCAGTATTTGCCATCTATATCTTTCTGGTGAAGAAAGGGCCGCGTTATACCACCATTCTGCTGTCGATTGTGGCGCTTAGCGTGGTCTGCTCGCTGCTGGGAGTGTTGTAAGCCATGACACAGAATATCTATCAACAGCTGGGGCTAAAGCAGGTGATTAACGCCTGCGGCAAGATGACGATTCTTGGCGTCTCCAGCGTCGCGCCGGAGGTGATGCACGCCACGGCGCGTGCGGCCTCCGCTTTTGTCGAGATCGACAAGCTGGTGGAAAAAACCGGTGAGCGGGTCTCCCGCTATACCGGCGCGGAAGACAGTTATGTCACCTCATGCGCCTCGGCGGGAATTGCGATTGCCGTTGCCGCCGCCATTACCCGTGGCGACCCGTTCAGGGTGACACTAATGCCGGACAGTACCGGTATGGCCAATGAAGTGGTGATGCTGCGTGGGCATAATGTGGATTACGGCGCGCCGATCACCAGCGCAATCCGTCTGGGTGGCGGGCGCGTAGTGGAAGTAGGGTCGAGCAACCTGGCCGCGCGCTGGCAACTGGAGAGTGCGATTACCGATGACACCGCCGCCCTGCTGTATGTGAAATCACATCACTGCGTGCAGAAGGGGATGTTGGGCATTGAGGACTTCGTCCAGGTGGCGCAGATCCACAACCTGCCGTTAATTGTTGATGCCGCTGCCGAGGAGGATTTGCACGTCTGGGTGGCAAGCGGTGCGGATATGGTTGTCTACAGCGGCGCGAAAGCCTTCAATGCGCCAACCTCTGGATTTATCACCGGCAAGAGAACGTGGATCGCCGCCTGCAAAGCGCAGCATCACGGCATCGCCAGAGCGATGAAGATCGGTAAGGAGAATATGGTCGGGCTGGTGTATGCGCTGGAGAATTATCACCAGGGGCAGACGGTAGTCACCGCCGAACAGCTTCAGCCGGTAGCCGACGCCATTTCAGCGATTCGTGGGTTGAGTGCGGATATCGAGCAGGATGAGGCCGGGCGCGCGATCTGGCGTATTCGTATTCGGGTGAATGCCCGTGAACTGGGGCGGGATGCCCGCGAAGTCGAAGCTCAGCTGCGCGGCGGCGATATCGCCATTTATGCCCGTCGCTATAACCTCCACCAGGGCGTTTTCAGCCTCGACCCGCGAACGGTCGCAGAAGGGGAAATGGCGTTAATCGTGGCGCGACTGAAGGAGATTGCCGACCATGCAGCAGATTAATTTTTATCGTAATCGTGTGGCGATTAACGTACTGGCGAAAGATATCGCCAATGCCAGGGAAATCTATGATGCTGCCGAAGGCCATGCGGCGATCGGCGTCCTCTCCGCACAGTTTGCCTCAGTGGAGGACGGTGTTCAGGAGGTAAAACGCTGGATGGCGGAGGTGCCGTGCATCTCCGTGGGGCTGGGAGCGGGCGATCCGGCGCAATACTATAAGGCGGCGATGATTGCTGCAAAGGTACACCCGGCGCACGTCAACCAGACCTTTACCGGATGTGGTTTTGCCGCTGGCGCGCTGGCGGCAACGGGCGGCGAGAAAACGCATATCAACGCGCTGGTCAGCCCGACAGGCACGCCGGGCGAGGTGCTTATCTCCACTGGTGTTCGCAGCAGCCAGGGGACGCCGGCCCGCGTTTCCTGCGATGCAGCGGTACGCATGATGCAGGATATGGGGGCGCACGCGGCGAAGTTTTTTCCGATGGGCGGCGAGACGTCGTTACCGGAGCTGTATGTGCTGGCAACCAGCGCAGCCCGCAACGGGATGACGCTGATCGAACCGACCGGCGGCATTTCCCTGGAAAATTTCGGCGTTATTTTGCAAACCTGTCTGGAGGCGGGCGTGCCGCGCGTGATGCCGCATGTTTACAGCTCGATTATCGATCCGCAAACCGGAAACACCCGGCCTGACGATATCGTCAGGTTAATGGAGATCGTGAAAGCGCTGGTTTGATGGCGTAGTTTACGTAGGCCCGGCAAGCGTTCGCGCCACCGGGCTTTTTGTATATGCCTTTTTCTTCTTGCTGATGCCTTTTCGTTTTTTAAACCGCAGCGGCCTTCCCGCTATAGTCATTTCATTACCCATCAGATGGTTATTTAATAAGGATAAAAACGTGAAATTGACGATATCTCATTTACGGGCAGGGGCGGCGGTACTGTTGGCGGGCATATTGCTGGCGGGGTGCGATCAGCAAAGCAGCGACGCGAAACACATCAAAGTCGGCGTGATTAACGGCGCCGAGCAGGATGTGGCGGAAGTCGCGAAGAAAGTTGCCAAAGAGAAGTACGGTCTTGATGTGGAACTGGTAGGATTCAGCGGTTCATTGCTGCCTAACGATGCGACCAATCACGGCGAACTGGACGCCAACGTGTTCCAGCATCGACCGTTCCTCGAACAAGATAACAAAGCCCATAACTACACGCTGGTAGCGGTAGGCAACACCTTTGTTTTCCCGATGGCGGGCTACTCGAAAAAAATTAAAACGGTTGATCAACTGAAAGACGGGGCGACGATCGCCATTCCTAACGATCCGACCAACCTCGGGCGTGCGCTCCTGCTGCTGCAAAAAGAGAAGTTGATTACCCTGAAAGAGGGGAAAGGTCTGTTACCAACGGCGCTGGATATCACCGACAACCCACGTCATCTGAATATTATGGAGCTGGAAGGCGCGCAGCTGCCGCGCGTACTGGACGATGCGAAAGTGGATGTGGCGATCATTAGCACCACCTACATCCAGCAAACCGGACTTTCGCCGGTACATGACAGCGTCTTTATCGAAGATAAAAACTCGCCGTATGTGAACATACTGGTGGCGCGGGAAGACAACAAAGATGCTGAAAATGTGAAAGCGTTTTTGCAGTCTTATCAATCGCCGGAAGTTGCGAAAGCCGCAGAGACTATCTTTAACGGTGGCGCGGTGCCGGGGTGGTGATCGGTAACGCTTTAAGTTAAATGAACTTTATCGCCAGAGACTCTTTTCTGGCGATAACATGCAGCATGGTATTTCCCGCTTAACGACAATAGCGAAATTTCTCTTCTTTTTTCCCCGTTCGGAGTTTTCAACAAACTTTCCCCTTCCATTCTTTTTTGTGCTCAAAAAAGCCGATTCTAATAGTGGATTGTCCTTTTTTGTAAGGTTGTGGTAAGCAATCTTTAGATTTTTATACTGAGAAATAGTAGGTGATTAAAAGAAAAGATCGTTCCGGTAAAATTCCTGGAAATGGTATGTATTGTAACCTTAGCTTAACAATAGTTACGTTTAGAATCTAAATAGGATTATTCTTGTAAAAAATTAAAAAAATGATTTGTTTGTAATAACTCATTAATTATTAATAAATTATATAAAATACTTTAGTCGTATTGTCAGGATTATTCTCGTAATTCTAAAAGTGGTGTTTTCTGGCTAATAATGCAGCAATAAATGTAATCGTTTTGTTTTTGTTTGTTTGATATTTGGTTTTTATTGTGTTTTTTATATGTTTAAATTTCGACTGTTTTGGGTTGTGCAGTGATCTGGATCAATTTATTTGATTTATAAAATTTTATCTTTTTTTAACTGATACTGTCTTATAAAAACCTGGTTATCGATATATTTTGCATGGTGAATAGCGCAGATATTATGCGGTACTTTATTTTCCTGTAAGCATTTGGATTTGATTTCTTTTGGTTGAAAAATCCTAATATTGCGGATGAAAGTTTTGCGTATATTATGTCAATGGAACCGGAAGGTGTTATTCAGTACTCATTTTTGATAATGGGGTGAGGTTTGTTTTGCCTTAATAACACATTCAATACGTCGTTCATTTATATCAACAACACCAGGGGAATTTATTATGCGTAAATATAATTATGCGTTATCCGCGTTAGCAATGGTTATCACTTCCGCATTTACTGCTTCAGCATTTGCGGTGGATGGAACTATTACAATTAACGGACAAATTACTGATACAACTTGTACTATTTCTGTCGACGGTGGCAGTAATGATGCAACGGTAACGCTGCCAACCGTTTCGTCTACTACGCTCGGCGCAGCAGGCGCAACGGCAGGTGCTACGCCGTTCACTATCTCGCTGAGTAACTGCTCAGGAACATCTTTAAATACCGCCAGCACCTACTTCGAACCTGGCGCTTATGTTGATAGCACAACCGGTCGTCTGAACATTGATTCAGCAGCGGCAGATGCAGCGACTAACGTGCAGGTTCAATTATTAAACGCCGATCGTGACGCCATTGTTGCAGGGGCTTCAGTAGCGAATGGCCAGAATGATATCCCTGTCGATATCTCTTCTGGAAACGGTACGCTGAATTACTTTGCGCAATATTATGCTACTGGCGCATCTACTGCGGGTTCTGTAACGACTCAGGTCGATTACACCATGGTTTACGAGTAATAAAGACAGGAGTAAAGGCGGCGTCCTTTACTCCTGATTATGAGGTGATGAGATGTTAAAGATATTATCTTCCGGGCTGGTATTGTTATTTTCGGCGTTCTCACTGAATGCTATGGCTGACGTTGTGATTAACGGAACACGCATTGTATTTAATGCAAAAGACAAGGAATCAACGGTACAGTTAAAAAACCGGGGGAATAATCCTTATCTTTTACAAATATGGATGGATGATGGTAACCCAAATGCAAAGCCTGGGGAGATCACGGTTCCGTTCCTCATTGCTCCTCCCGTTGTTCGTATTGATCCGGCGAAAGGGCAAGCTGTGCGAATCATGGCGACGAACCCGTCATTGCCGCAGGACAGGGAGTCCTTGTTTTGGTTCAACATGCTGGAAATTCCGCCAAAAGCACAGGATTCAACGTCGGGCAAAACGCATATGCAGTTGGCATTTCGTACCCGAATAAAATTATTCTACCGCCCGGGTAATCTGCAACCAACACCATTACAGTCTTATAAAGAATTAAAAATATTCCAACAAGGGAACAACATAAAAGTAGTAAACGACTCTCCCTATTACATCACTTTCAGCAAGGTTGAGATTCGTCGAACAACAGGGTCAGCTGTATTAGCTGCTGTAGAAAACTTCCCCCAGCGTATGGTGAAGCCAAAAAGCGAAATAATATTCCCGCTCGCTAATAAAAAATCGACGCAATTGAGCGGTGCTTCAGTTTTTTACAGTGTAATAAATGATTATGGTGGAGAAACAACAAATGAGCAAAAATTACAAAGTAGCCCATAACGTTATTTCTTGTCCTCTGAGATTAACCCGCATTGCTCAATTCGTTGTTTTATCTTTTATTTCTGTTCAGGTTGCCTTCGCTGAAAATGATGAAGTGCAATTTAATAGCGATTTTTTACGCTCAGCGATTGATGTTAGCAACTATTCTCAGGGAAACCCGGTTCCGCAGGGACAATATAATGTCGATCTGTATGTGAACGACAAATGGCGAGGACGTGGTGAAGTTAAGTTCGAAAATGATAAAAGCAATGCCGTAGTAGCCAAGCCGTGTTTTACGCTGAAGCTGATATCAACGCTGGGAATCGATATTGATAAAATTGATCCAATGCTGCGCCAGTCGTTAAAGAATAATGAAAGTTGTGTGCGTATTGGTGATATATCTTCTGATTTAACAGCTTATTACGATGTGACGACACAGCGCATCAATGTGCAGGCGCCTCAGATATGGCTGCTTCGCCAGGTTCGCGGCTATGTTAATCCTGAATTATGGGATAACGGTATTCCTGCTGCGACGTTGCAATATGATTACAACGCATGGCATGCAGAGATGTCTGGAACGGACTCTATGTCATCTCAGTATCTGAGCCTGATGGGAGGGCTCAATTGGGATGCCTGGCGCTTACGCTATCGCGGTGTTTTCAACTGGAACAACGATCAGGGTTGGCATTATGACTCAACCAGCACTTATCTTGAGCGCGGCATTATTCCGCTGCGCAGCAAACTAGTGATGGGTGATTCCACCACGGATGGCCAGGTCTTCGACAGCGTTGGTTTTCGGGGCGTAATGCTGACTTCTGACGATCGTATGTATGAGGATTCCCAGCGAGGCTATGCGCCAGTTATTACCGGTGTTGCAAACACCAACGCACTCGTCAGCGTGAGTCAGCGCGGCGCGCGTATCTATCAAACGACGGTTCCGCCTGGCGCGTTCCGTATTGATGACCTGTACCCCAATGGTACCGGCGGCGATCTGCTGGTAACGATTAAAGAGGCAGATGGGAGTGAGCACAGTTTTACCGTGACCTATGCTTCCATCGCTGAACTGCTCCGCCCGGGAACCAGTCGCTATTCGCTGATGGCGGGGCGCTATCGGAATACCTCCGTGAATGAGAAACCACAGATTGCGATGGGGACATTCCGTCATGGTTTTACTAACTTACTGACCACTTACACCGGTGCGATGGGCGGGGAGGATTATCAATCGGTCGCAGGTGGCGTCGCGCTCAATACGCTCATTGGCGCGCTTTCTGCTGACATAACACATGCGCGAACGACGCTTGCGGATAACAGTAAGCGTGAAGGCCAGAGCATCCGCTTTTCATTTGCCAGGATTCTGCCCGTCGTTGATACCAATATCACCCTGGCGAGCTATCGCTATTCCAGCTCCGGTTATTACGATATTGACGATGCGATGTTGATGCGTGATTTAGAGCGGACAAATAAAGGGGCTTATTCCAGCAGCATTAACCGCAAGAATCGTCTGCAACTCAGCGCAACGCAAACTATTTCCGAGACGCTTGGGAGCATTAATCTCAGTGCCAGCACTCAGGATTACTGGAACAAAAGCGGGCGTGATACCGAGTATCAGTTGGGTTACACCAATGCGTTCAAGTGGTTCAATTTTAACCTCAACGCCAGCCGTACCCGCGATTTAGTGAAAGACAAATGGGATAACAAAATCGCGATAGGGATTTCCCTGCCGTTAGGGAACAGCGCGCGCTCGGCTTATCTCAGTACCACCTATGTTCAGGAAAGCGGACATCGGGGGCTGCAAAACTCAATCGCCGGCACCTCCGGGGAGAACCGTCAGTATAACTGGGGCGCGTTCGTCAATCAGGATGACTACGACCATAGCAGCAATAAAACCACGGGCGGCGTCAGTGGTAACTGGACTTCGCCGTGGACCAGCATGGGCGGCAGTTTCTCAGCAGGCCAGGGCTACCAGCAATACGGCATGAACCTCTCTGGCGGTGTTGTCGCCTGGCAAAATGGCGTTGTGCTGACGCCGATCATGGGGGACACCATGGCGGTCATTGAAGCGGAACATGCGGGAGGCGCAAAGGTGGCAAACAACAGCAGCCTTAGCCTTAACCGCAATGGCAATGCCGCAGTGCCTTACCTCTCACCCTATCGCCAGAACACGATTGAGCTCGACCCTCGGGGGCTATCGAATGACATCTCCCTGGACGTCACCAGCCAGAACAGCGTCCCTACCGCAGGTGCCGTGGTGTTGATGAAATACGCCACGGATACAGGGTATTCCGTGCTTTTCACTCTCCGCCATGCCGGTGATGTGCTGCCTTTTGGCGCCGACGTGGTCGATGAGAGCGGCAATACTGTCGGTTACATCGCCCAGGGTGGGCAAAGTTTTGCGCGCGTTAAGAATCTGGCGGGCAAATTGCGCGTGAAATGGGGAAGTGGATCGGGTCAGGAGTGCCAGTTCAGTTACCGCTTATCAGAGCAGAAAAGCGCAGATGTCGCCGACTTACGTCGGGCTGATGCGGTATGCCAGTAATTAAGGAGTGAAAGATGAAAACTATCGTAACGGGCATTGCCCTCTCTTTTCTGGCACTGGCGGCGATGTGCGGCGTGGCGCGAGCGGACGGGACGTGGGTGAACTGTGAGCGTACCAATGGCTACTACCAGTACTTTGACTCTACGACCGTACAGGTGGGTAAAGATGCTGCCGTCGGTGATTTATTAGGTACCTGGGCGACCTCTTACAACCCGACGGCATGGACTTGCTCTCATCGTACTAATTATCAAAGCTACGCCATCCCGATGGCGGTACAGGGGTATCCCCCCTACACCGTTTGGGGAACTACCCAGGTCGATGGGCAAACGTATACTGTCTATAACACGACGGTAAAAACCGGGTTGGGGTATATCGCTCGCTGGCGCTATACGGTAAAAGGGCAAACCAGCGACTGGTATCCTCTTACCATTGCGACCGGAGGGCAGCAGACGCCTTCGCAGTTATTTACGGTGACAGGCGATGGAAGTTCATGGAATCTCGGCGTGGATGTCCAAATCCGTTTTGTAAAAACCTCGACATCGTTAACCGCAGGCAGCACTTCCGTCTTTGACCCGATGTATATGCGACACTACCAGACATACGGGGGCAGTACGTCTGTTGGCAGCGGCACCTATATGATCGCTGATTTTCTGGCGGGAGGGCTGATCATATCCACCACCGGGGGAACCTGTACGACGTCGGATGTCACGGTTAATTTACCGGCTGTTAGCCGAACTGATTTTAGTGGTATAGGTTATACCGCTGCGCGTACTGATTTTAATCTGAACTTTACAAAATGCCCGGCAGGGTTATCGAGCATCAGCTATTTGTTTACGCCGACCACGGCCATTATTGATAACGCCAACGGTGTTTTTGCGCTGGCGAGCACCTCAACGGCGAGCGGCGTGGGTATCCAGTTGTTGGACGATCAGAATATCCCTCTGTCGTTTAATACGGCATATCTCCTGACGGATTATGATCCGGCTCAGGACAATGCGAATTATACCGTGCCACTGCGTGCCGGTTTATATCAGACTGCGGCAAATGTCTCTTCTGGCGATGTCAGAGGTGCAGTGACATTCACCCTTGTCTATAAATAGAGGAGGGGGCATGGCGAAACGGCTAAAATATGTTCTGAACCACTTCCTGATTTTACTTTTATTGCCGTCATCGGCTATGTCGGCAACGTATATTAATTACACGCGAGTGATAATTAATGAAAAGGCGCGCGAAACATCATTTACTATTTACAATGAAGGGCTGAAACCCGTTTTATTACAGTTGTGGACTGAAAAAGACAATATTTTTGATCGTCTCGAAGAGATTAAAACACCGTTTATCATTTTACCTCCGATTTTTCGGCTTGAAGGAAAAACATCCCGGGCGGTGCGGGTACAGTTTACTGGCGACCAGCATACATTACCTGCTGACAGAGAGTCTTTATTCTGGCTGAACACGCTGGAAGTCCCTCCTGTGGCTGATAGTAAAGCGGAGAAGGGCGCGCTACAGGTCGCTTTTCGTACTCGGGTGAAGTTATTCTGGCGGCCCACTGCACTGGCAGCAATCACCCTTGAGGAAAGTATAAAAGAATTACACATCTCTTTATCTGATTGTGGAGGAAAACGCTGCCTGTTAGTAAAGAATAACTCACCTTTGTACGTAACATTAATGGATCTTACGTTGAATGACGGTACAGAAATAAAGCAATTACCTGATGATGGTCTTTGGGCACCATTGTCAACTAAAACGGTTGTTTTACCCAAAAACACAAAAGGGGAGGGCACAGTCAAAACACTCTCATGGATTGATGATTATGGCGTGGTCAATACCTATAACTACTAATGCGAAGGATAACGTTATGCTTAATTTTAACCCTTCATCCTTACGTTTTAAATTTATTTACCTGACAAAAAATATTTATGATGGTATTGCCATTCATACACTTTTTGAAGATGCCCTGCATGAATCAGGATTGAAAATGGGGCTTAATGAAGATATACCCTTTCACCTGATCGATAAGTACAGTAATTTTATTCCGTTTTCATTGCGGTTTGATGCGACGTATAAACAACGCAGTCGCACGCTCGAACACGATATTACCCTCTCGGCAAAAGGGGAAGAGATAAAGCGAATGCGTTTTAATCATATACTCTTTTTTGTCGATATGTATAACCCTGACCATACCTCTTTTCTTTCGGTCGCCGGACTGCATGGCCTTACGGCGGTCAGGGAGCGCATGGATGCTTTCATGGTGCATTGTAATGCGGTGATTAATGGCAATAGAAAATGCCGTTCAAGTAGTTTCTTGTTCACGCTGCGTGAGCAGCAAATTGTGTTTCATCTCTTACAAGGCATGTCGGTTAAAGAAATCGCACTGGAATTAAATGTGAGCGATAAACTGGTTTATCGGGAGCGCTGGGCGCTGACGCGTAAGCTTATCGACCAGAAAAATTGCAGATTATACAAAAGGCTAATAAACATTAACGCGACATTATAAGCGATAAAAGAGTGGACCAGATTATTGGAGTCCACTCTTTTGCCTTATGCCGCCCGGGCGCGACGGCGGGAATCCATTGAAATCAGCACCACCGACGAGAGGATCAGCAATGTACCAAGCCAGTCCGGCAGGGTGAAGCTGATGCCCAGCAACAGTAGCGATAACAACGCGCTGCTTAGCGGTTCCGCGCAGCTCAGAATGCTCGCTTTCGGCCCGCCAATCATTTGCGCCCCTTTCAGATACAGGCTGAAAGTCAGCGATGTGCCGATGACCACCAGATAGAAAAACGCCAGAATCAGGCTGCCGCTGACCACAAAATCCGTTCCCTGTCCGGCATAGAAGGGCAGCAATATCACGCCGCCGATCAACATGCTCCAGCCAACGACAGGAAGCGTGCCGTAACGCGCGATCAGCGTAGAGGGCCAGGTCGTATAAAACGCTGCGGCAAACGCGGAGGCAATCCCCCAGAATAGCGCGGCAGGCGAGATAGACAGCGATGTCGGATTACCGTGTGTTACCAGCAAAAAGGTGCCAATAAGAGAGGTGAGAATGGCCGTCAGCACCAGAATGCCGGGGCGCGCTTTCCGTACCAGCGAGAACCACGCCACGATAATCGTCGGCGATAAAAATTGCAGCACCGTTGCGGTGGCGGCATTGGATTTCTCAATGGTGAGCAGGAAGGTGAGCTGTACGGTAAGCGCTCCCATGATGGAAAAGAACAGCAGGCTTAGGGCGTCCTGGCGGTTTTTGAAAATGGAAAATACTTTGTCGCCGTGAACAAACGAGAGCATCAGCAGAATCAACCCGGCGAATATCAGACGCGTCATGGTCAGAAACTGCGACGACATCTGGCTTTGTTCCATAATGTACTGCGCGCAAACCCCTGAACTTCCCCATAATACGGCGGCAATCAGGACGTTCAGCATCCCTCTTCTGGTGGACCCCATTTTTTCCTCAACATAGTGTTTTGTCTTTTTTATGTGCAGGCATCATAGCAGAGATGGCGGCACAAACGAGACGGGCGTTAGCATAGCCCACTTTTACGACAGTCGGGTAAGCTGTGTTTCACCGTCCTCCATCGCCAGTTGATACAGCGAAAACGCGGCATGTTTCTCGATCAGATTGGCCAGTTCAGGCGAATGACTGGTGAGCCAGATTTGCGAATGGCGGCTGGCTTCGGCGATCAGTTGGGCGAGGGCGGGCAACATCTGCGGATGCAGGCTGTTTTCCGGTTCGTTGAGCGCGATAAAAGCTGGCGGTCGCGGGCTTAACAGCGCTACGGCCAGGCACAGGAAACGTAGCGTGCCATCCGAGAACTCCGCAGGTTCCAGCGGACGGGTCAACCCCTCACGTTTCATCATCAGGCGAAAGCGGCCGCCGCTGTTATCGCTGTAGAACACGCAACCGGGAAATGCCCGATCGAGAATCCGCATCAGCAGTAGTTCATCGCCAATCTCGACGATTGTCTGGAACGCTGCCGCCAGGTTTGCTCCGTCGCTGGCCAGAACCGGTGAGCGGAATCCCACCTGCGGAACACGAATCGCAGAACCAGACGAGACTGAAAACTCATGATAAAAGCGCCAGTTGCGCAGCATTTCTCGCATCTGCGACACCTCCGGGTAGAGGTGTGGCTCTCCCAACTGGCCGAATACCGACTCGTTCTCATACAGCGTGCCGCTGTGGGTGACTTTCTCGTGATGGATATTATTGAGGAATACGACCTGGTTTTTACGTTTCATCAACTGTGAGGAGGGGCGGCGAGCGTGTCCGCTCAACCAGACAGACTCCTCTTTGATGACCGGGTCGAGATCGAACTGCGACGGGTAGGGGAGCTTCTCGACAAACCCTACCTGTAACTCGTATTCATAGGTTTCTGTTTCTACCGCCAGAGTCATGCGCCGCAACTGGTCGCTGCGCGTTTTCCCGGCCCAGAATACCTTCAGAATGCCGCCTTCGTTCGCCAGCGCCTGTGAGAACTGCCCCTGTGCCGCACTGTGCATCAGGTGAATCGCCTTATAGATATTCGACTTTCCGGTGCCGTTAGGGCCGAAGACGATATTGAGCTGTTCCAGTTCCAGAGACTGATGGCGAATCGAGCGGTAGTTTTCGATGTGCAGCGTTTTGATCATGGGCGTTAGCGGTAGAGGGGCGATGCGCCAAGCATAGCGATTTCGTCCCGGAAGAGACAACCCGTTCATATAGTTTTACGCGGCGCATAAAAAAGCAGGGGCGACTTTCTCGCCCCTGGGGGCTTATCAGAAGCCTTCCAGCACAATCTTGCCGACGGAGCGGCCCGTTTCAAGCTGTGCGTGCGCTTTCTGAATATTCGCCGCGTTGATGGCTCCGTAATGCTCGCCCAGCGTGGTGTGAATCACCTTAGCATCAATGAGCTGCGCCACGCGGGTCAGTAGCTGATGCTGGGCGATCATGTCGTCGGTTTCAAACATTGAGCGGGTAAACATAAACTCCCAGTGCAGCGAAATACTCTTTGTTTTCAGCGGTCGTGCGTCGAGCGTTACCGGATCGTCTATCAGCGCCAGCTTACCCTGCGGCGCCAGGGCTTCGATGAGCTGCGGGTAATGCTTATCAGTGTGGGTCAGGCTGGCGACGTGCGTCACCGTGTTGATGCCGATTCGCGCCAGCTCTTCCGTCAGCGGTTTGCTATGGTCGATGACATGATGCGCACCGGCTTCGCGTACCCATTTCTGGCTTTCCGGGCGCGACGCGGTGCCGATCACCGTCAGTCGGGTGAGTTTGCGGGCCAGCTGCGTCAGGATGGAGCCCACGCCGCCTGCGGCGCCGACAATCAGCAACGTATCCCCTTCGTTGCCGCCTTCTTCAACGCCGAGGCGGTCAAACAACATTTCCCATGCGGTGATCGAGGTCAGCGGCAGCGCTGCGGCGGCGGCATTATCCAGCATTTTGGGTTTCAACGCGACGATGCGTTCATCAACAAGCTGGAACTCGCTGTTGCTTCCCGGACGGCCCAACGCGCCGGCATACCAGACTTCATCCCCCGGTGCGAACAATGTCACCGCCTCGCCGACTGATTTCACTACGCCTGTGGCATCCCAGCCCAGCACGCGCGGGGTCTCTGCGTTAAAACCCGCGCGTACTTTGGTATCGACCGGGTTAACGGAGATGGCTTTCACCTCAACCAGCAGGTCATGTCCGGCGGCGACCGGAACTGGGAGGTCAATGTCCTGTAAAAACTCAATATTGCTGCCTTCTGGCGCGATGCGGGTAATTGCGATGGCTTTCATAACGTCTCCGGTGTGGGAACAGGTTTATCGTTTGTATAATTCGATGGTAAACCGCCAGCAGAACGGGAAAAATAGCCTCACGACGACAGGACTTATATTCGGGGAGTGAAAATGTTCCGGCTTGAAGATCTCACGTTGTTTGTTCGCGCGGCGGCGCTAAACAGTTTTAGCGATGCCGCGCGGGAAGCCGGGGTACAGCCTGCCCAGGTCAGTTCCGCCATCAAACGGCTGGAGTCTACGTTAAATATTCGCCTGTTCGCACGCTCGACCCGCAGCTTACGGCTGACGCCGGAAGGCGAGGTCTGGTTGCCCTACGCCAGACAGATGCTTGAGGTGATGCACGCCGGGCTGCAAAAAATTCAGACGCCGGAAGATGAGATCTCCGGTACGCTGCAAATCGCCGTGCCCTCCGATCTTGGGCGCAATTTACTGCTCCCGGTATTCCAGTCGTTTCGCCGTCGCCACCCTGCGTTGCGCCTGCAGGTGTTTTTCTCCGATCAGGTCGCCGATGTATTTAAAGATCCGGTTGATGTCGCGTTCCGTTACGGCAATACGGAAGATGCTTCTTACATCGCGTTGCCCGTCTCCCCCGATAACCGGCGTGTGCTGGTGGCTTCGCCGGACTGGGTCGCGCAACACGGCGATCCGCGTCATCCCGATGATTTAGCGCATCTGAATGCGTTAACGTTCGTGTTGCGCGGACGCCTGCATGACCGCTGGTCGTTCATCCGCAACGGTGACGTCAGCAGCGTACAGGTCAACGGCACCATGATGAGCGACGATGCTGAAGTTATCCGGCGGCTGGCTATCGCCGGAGAGGGGATGGCGTATAAATCCTGGCTTGATGTCTCTGAAGATGTGCGTGACGGGCGATTGCAGCGCCTGATGCCAGATTATCAGGGAGAGAAAGTCCCGCTGAACATGATCTGCCCGCACCGCAAACAGCTTTCGACGGCAGTCCGCCTGCTGCATGAAGCGGTAAAAGCGCGCTGCGAAAGACTGGAACTCCCCCCGATGTGAAGGCGATATGCGTTGCCGTTTGTATTTTGTAGGCCGGATAAGCGTAAGCGCCATCCGGCGCACAATATGACGAGGGGAATCAGCGCGCTCTTAATCCTTTTTAACTGCGGTTGTGCTTCTTTTAGCTTACCGAGCAATCTTTCCTCCCGTTCGCTCCAGGCCGTCAGGACGATACAGCCATGATCGATTTCTTGATAGTGGGTGAGGGCGTTTAAAGATCAGGTCGCAATGAAGGAATGAGTTTGGGGAATTGGCTTAAGACCCAGGGGAAGAGTGAGGAACTTTGGCGGAAGATCACAGGAGTCGAACCTGCCCGGGACCGCTGGCGGCCCCAACTGGATTTGAAGTCCAGCCGCCTCACCGGAGACGACGATCTTCCGCGCCCACATTGCTACATGGAGGCGGGGCGCATTATAGCTACTTTCTCAAGGTTTCCACATCCCCCCACTCACTTTTTTCATCAGCCTTTCGCCTTACCATGATCGGTTTCATATAAATCTTCACAAAATCCATGAGTTACCTGTTTTCATATCTTTTGGGAATTATGAGTACACATAACGTCCATGCGACGTTTCGTGAGAAAACCTGTCACAGGCCCGGTAAGCGTAGCGCCACCGGGCAAAACACACTATTGCGCAGGCTGTGGTTGCGTGACTTCCGCTCCTGACACAACGCCTGCCCGCATTGTTTGCGTCACCTGCTGTTTATCGGCGTTTACCGCGTGCAACTGGCCGTTTACCGTTGGCTTCAGTGGGGCGTCCGCCTGGATATTACCGCTGGCGGTAAGCTGGATGTTGCCGTCGCCGGAAATGGGCAGCGCAGGCCATCCCCATTGCTGCAAGACGTTCATTGGTACGCCGCGTCCGTTCAGGCTGACTTTTGTCTGGCGCTGGGGGAGTTGTGAAACGCTGGCCGTGGCTTCTAACAGCCCTTTCTCCGTAAATGCGCTCAGCTCGTTGATGTTAACTGTGCTGCTGTTTGCCGCCAGCGCCAGGGAAGGGCGACGCACGTCCACTCGGTTAAACGTCGCGGCTGCCGCGTTAAGTGTTGCGTTCCCACTCCATACGCCCCATTGATGGTTCTGCACCAGTCCCAGATTTGCGCCATAACCATCCAGCGCGGTGAGCTGCCACGGGAAAGCCGGGTCGATATCAATCACCAGGTTGCGACTGGCGCTGAATTTTTTCAGCGTCAGGCTGTTTAACCAGCCAGGAAGAGGTTTCATCCACTGCTGCTTCCAGTTTTCCGGCAGCGTGTATTCCAGCCCGGCAATGGCGGCATCGTCGAGGATTAGCGCTTTGCCATTACGCAGCCAGTTGCCGGATGTTCTGACCATACCGCCTTCCCAGCGGGTCGTGAACTGGCGTAGCGCAATGCCCTGCGGTGAGAATTCGGCATTCAGAATGGGATCGAAGAAATGCAGTGAACCGTAGATGAATTCGCTGGCATTCATCGACAGTTTGCCCTCTTGCGTCTGCCAGTCATCTTTGCTGAACGTCAGGTTGCGCAAACTGAGATCGAGGTCGGTTACTGCCCAGTCCGGGCCTTGCAGGCGGGCATCGGTCACTTCAAGACGGCCAATTTGCAGAGACGGGATAGCGGTAAGCGGGGCAAAAAAGTCGGTCAGCGATTTATCGCTTTGCAGCCGAATGTCGTTCAGACGCAGATTTTCCAACACCCAACTGCCGTCCGCGTTGCGTCGCGCCACGCCGGTTAAGGCGCCGCGCGCAATGTCTGCGCCAATGTTGCTTAAGATTACCTGTTCCTTATCAATGCTGCCTTCAATCAGCACGTTGGTCGCGGGAACATCATTCAGCGTGAGCGAACCGGCGCTGAGCTGGATCTGCGCCTTATTCCCCAATACCTTGCCCGCTTCGGGACGCCAGGGAACCACGCCGCCGTTAACGCGCTGAGCGCTCAGGTTCCACTCACCGCCCGGGCTGTTAAGCGCCATGTTCTGTAATTGCAGGCGGTCAGCCTGAACAGGAAGCGGTGCGGTCTGCGGGGAGATATTGAGCGTGCCGTCCTGCAACAGGATGGCGTCGACGTGCAGGGGATCGGTTATCTGGCGACTGCTCAGGCCGATATCCACCGTTTTCGCGACTAACGTGGCGGGCTGACCATCCCGGCCAAACGTAACGTTCTCAAGCAAAACGTGGGACGGTGCGGAGAAGCGGTGATCCATGACATCAAATGTCAGGCTGTACCCGCTGTTCTCTGATATCCAGGCGCTTACATGCTCCGCGCCCCAGCGGGTTTGCAGCAGAAAATAGAGGCCGAGGATCACCACCAAAAGGGCAATCAATATGTAGAGAATCAGCTTTCCAATAAATTTCATGGTCTTCCATCCCGCGAAGTGCACACATCTGAGTTATGCACGATTTACGCGCAATCCTCAAGGCGGGAATGGTGAAAGAGCGTTACAGCGGCGATGATTGTCGATCATCGCCGCATTTCGCTTACGGTTTCTCTGGCGGGAAAATCAGGTTCAGAACGATAGCGGTGATGCCCCCAGCGGCAATGCCGGAGGAGAGCAGGTTTTTCACCCAGTCTGGCGCAAATTGCAGGATCAGCGGCTGCTGAGAAACGCCCAGGCCGACAGCCAGCGACAGCGCGATAATCAGGATAGCGCGGCGGTTCAGCGGTTCACGGGAGACGATACGCACGCCGGAAGCGGCGATGGTGCCGAACATCACCAGCGTGGCGCCGCCGAGCACCGGTTCAGGAATGTGCTGCACAAAGCCGCTTACCGCCGGGAACAGGCCGAGCAGGATCAGCATCAGCGCTACCACAAAGCCGACATAACGGCTGGCCACGCCGGTCAACTGAATCACGCCGTTATTCTGCCCGAAACAGGAGTTGGGGAAGGTATTGAACACGGCGGAAACAAAGGAATTCAGGCCGTTAGCCAGCACGCCGCCTTTCAGACGCTTCATATACAGCGGCCCGGAGACCGGCTGCTCGGAGACATCGGAGGTGGCGGTGATATCGCCGATGGTCTCCAGTGAGGTGATCATAAAGACCAGCATTAGCGGCAGCAGCAGGTTCCAGTCAATGCCCAGACCGTAGTACAGCGGCGTGGGCACCATGATTAAGTCTTGTGTTGCCGGTGTGGTGTTTTCCGGCAGCATCCCCATAAACCAGGCCAGCAGATAGCCTGCCGCCATCGCGATCACCAGCGAGGCCACGCGCAGGTAGGGGTTGCGCTGGCGGTTAAGCAGGATGATCAGCGCCAGTACAACGCCTGCCAGCATCAGGTTTTTGGGCGCGCCAAAGGTGTTGTCGCTCATTGCGGCATAGCCGCCGCCAATGGATGTTAAACCCACCTGGATCAGCGACAGACCGATAATCATCACCACCACGCCGGAGACCAGCGGTGTGATAATGCGGCGCGCCAGATGCAGTATGCGGGAGAGAACCATCTCGGTGCAGCTTGCCAGCATCAGCGTGCCGAATAGCGCCGCCATCATGGTGGGGACGTCCGCTCCGCCGGTTTTCAGCGCGGTGCCGCCCATAATCAGCGGGGCGACAAAGTTAAAACTGGTGCCCTGAATAGATAGCAACCCTGAACCGACCGGACCCCATGCTTTGATTTGAATAATTGAGGCCACACCGGAGGCGAACAGCGACATACTGATAATGTGTTGAGTATCTTGTGCCGGTAAACCGAGCGCCTGGCAGATTAACAGCGCTGGCGTGATGACCGCGACGAACATTGCCAGCAGGTGCTGACAGGCGGCAAACAGGGTTTGAGGGAGCGGCGGGCGATCTTCAAGACGGTAAATCAGTTCGCTGTTTTGCGTCTGCGCAACCGGTTGCGCATTTGCCGACTCGACGGTGTTAACAGACATCAGAGGCAATCCCATGGTGGAAAAGCGGTGATTTTATCTGACCAGATGGTAAAAGCAAACGATTGCATTTATAAATTTTACAAACGGTCTCGGGCAGGGGTTATCAGGCGTTGGAATAACGCTCGGTTTCGGGCATCCAGCGTTCAATCAGGGCGGTTGCCTGTTGCGGATAATGTTCGTGAATGTGACGGGCGATGCGTTGAACATCCGGGATAATGGCCTGATCGCGCAGCAAATCCGCCACTTTGAACTCGGCGTTACCCGTCTGACGCGTGCCCAGCAGTTCACCGGGGCCGCGAATCTCTAAATCCTTTTGCGCAATCACAAAGCCGTCGTTGCTGTCCCGTAAGACCTGAAGGCGCTTCTGCGCGGTTTTCGAGAGCGGTGATTTGTAGAGCAGTACGCAATGGGAGGCCACCGCGCCGCGGCCCACGCGTCCACGCAACTGGTGTAATTGCGCCAGACCTAACCGTTCCGGGTTTTCGATAATCATCAGGCTGGCGTTGGGGACATCCACCCCGACTTCAATCACCGTTGTCGCGACCAGCAGGTGCAGCTCACCTTGCTTAAAGGCCGCCATCACCGCCTGCTTCTCTGCGGGTTTCATCCGCCCATGAACCAGACCAATCTTCAACTCCGGTAAGGCGAGCCTGAGCTCTTCCCATGTCGCTTCCGCAGCCTGGGCTTCTAACAAATCCGACTCTTCAATCAACGTACAGACCCAGTATGCCTGGCGGCCTTCCTGGGTACAGGCATTGCGGACGCGATCGATAATATCGCTACGACGGGTGTCCGGGATGGCAACGGTAGTGACAGGTGTGCGACCCGGCGGTAGCTCATCAATCACGGAGGTATCGAGATCGGCATAGGCGGTCATTGCCAGGGTGCGGGGGATCGGCGTTGCGGTCATGATTAACTGATGCGGGTGGAACCCCTGCTGCTGACCTTTTTCCCACAGCGCCAGGCGTTGATGGACGCCGAAGCGGTGCTGTTCATCGATAATCACCAGCGCCAGCCCGTTAAATTGCACCTGCTCCTGGAAAATCGCGTGGGTGCCGACCACCATCTGTACCTGCCCGCTGGCGATGGCTTCCTGCTGCGCCAGGCGCGCTTTCCCCTTCTGTTTACCTGCCAGCCAACCCACTTCAATACCAAGCGGTGCAAACCAGTTGCGGAAGTTACTGGCATGCTGCTCGGCCAGCAGTTCTGTCGGCGCCATCAACGCCACCTGTTTGCCGTGCGCAATGGCGCGTAGCGCAGCCAGTGCGGCGACCAGCGTTTTACCGGAACCGACGTCGCCCTGCACCAGACGCATCATTGGCACATCGAGCGCCATGTCGCGTTCTATCTCCGCCACCACGCGCGCCTGCGCACCCGTTGGTTTGAACGGTAATGCGGCCAGCAGCTGATTCTTCAGTGAATCGTTCGCGCTAAGCGGCTGGGCGTGGAAACGCTGCGCGCCGGCACGCAGCGCCAGCATGCTCAGGTTATGCGCCAGTAGTTCTTCCAGAATCAGGCGTCGCTGCGCCGGATGCTGCCCGGTTTCCAGATCGCTAAGCTGTAGCGACGGTGGTGGGCGATGCAGCGTGCGCAAGGCTTCCGGCAGGCTCGTCATTCCTTGCGCAAGTTCAGGCGGTAGAAGTTCGGCAATGGCGCAGGTATCAAGCAGATCCAGCGCCTGGTCGGTGAGCTTACGCAGCGTGGCTTGCTTAATGCCTTCGGTGGTCGGATAAACGGGCGTGAGCGTTTCCTGAAGCTCCGGCGTACTGAGATCGCCCTGCACGCGGTATTCAGGGTGAATCATCTCCGCGCCGTACTTCCCACGTTTGGCTTCACCATAGGCCAGTACGCGCCGCCCGGTCGCCAGGCTGTTTTTCATTGCCGCGCTGAAGTTGAAAAAGCGCATGGTGAGAATGCCGGAGCCGTCGCTAATCTGGCAGGTCATCATCCTGCGACCGCCGAAGGTGATATTGCAGTTCAGCACTTCGCCTTCAACAGTGGCGTAAATGCCCGGCAGCAGTTCGCCAATCGGGTAAAGATGGGTGCGATCTTCATAACGCAGGGGAAGGTGCAACAGGAGGTCCTGCACGGTGTGCAGGCCAATTTTCGCCAGTTTGCTGCTTTGCGCCGCGCCAACGCCGGTCAGGGAATTGAGCGGGATGGCATCCAGCAAACGGCCTTTCATGTGATTACCCTGCCGCCTGCATCGTGGACCACCAGGCGGCGTCGGCCTCGATCTCACCCTGCATGTTTACATGAGGGTAGGGTAGACCTTTGCGCTTGGCGACTTTCGCCAGCACCGGATAGCCGCCCTCAAACAGCAGGCGCTGCTGTTCGTCTTCCGGCAGCATGCTGTTTTCACGCAGGTACATGCCTGCGTTCTGCCGCTGGCGCTGCGCTTCGTAGAGAATCAGAGCGGAAGCGACGGAAACGTTAAGTGACTGCACCATGCCGATCATCGGGATGATGATGTCCTGATCCGCCAGGTCTAAGGCTTCCTGGGTGATGCCGGTTTTCTCCTGCCCCATCAGGATGCAGGTTGGGCGCGTGTAATCGATTTCGCGGAAATCAACCGCTTTATCAGAGAGATGAGTCGCCAGAACCTGCATGCCCCGGCCCTTCAAGTGGCTGACCGCATCGCCGATGGTACGGTGGGTTTTCACCTGTACCCAGCTATTGCTGCCCGCTGCCGCCGACGCCATGGTGCGCATACGGCTGCCCGGCCAGACGGCGTGAACTTCGTGTACGCCTATTGCGTCGGCGGTGCGAATGATCGCCGAGACATTATGAGGTTTGTGGACCTGCTCCATGCAGACCGTCAGATCAGGCTGACGCCTGGCGAGCATCTCGCAGATACGCGCATAACGCTGTAAGTTCATAAAACTAGTTTCGGTTACGGGTGACTTTTATCACGTCCGGCATCACGCGGATTTTGCGCATGATATTCGCCAGATGAACACGGTCACGCGCGGTGAGGCGAATAAAGGCGCTATAGACGCGACCATCCTTTTCTTCCGTATTCAGACTCTGAATATTGGAGGTCGTCGTGTTGATTGCCGCCGTCAGGTTGGCCAGCGCCCCCTGGTGATTAAACATATCCACCTTAATTTCAGTGATGAACTCCTGCTCCGTCTCTTTGTCCCATTCCACAGCCATAAACTTCTCTGGCTCTTTCTGGTAACCACGGATGTTGCGGCAGGATTCATGGTGGATCACTAACCCTTTACCTGGGCTGACGTGCGCAATGATCGGGTCGCCTGGAATCGGGCGGCAGCACTTCGCAAAGGTGATCAGCACGCCATCCGCGCCTTTAATCGGCAAATGCCCATGATTGGACTGCGTTGTGGCAGGTACGGCGGCTTCGCCTTGCTGAAGATTTTTCGCCACCACCACGCTCATCGCATTGCCCAGACCAATTTCCGCCAGCAGATCGTCCAGCGTTGCGAGCTTCATACGCTCCAGTTCGCGCTGGATATTCTCCTGCGGGATTTCAGCCAGTTTACGGCTGCCGCCGAGGGCATGGTTGAGCAAACGGCGCCCCAGGCTGACGGAATCATCACGCTTGAGGTTCTTCAGCAACTGGCGAATTTTGGCGCGAGCTTTTGAGCTGACGACAAAGTTAAGCCATGCCGCATTCGGGCGTGCGCCAGGGGCGGTAATAATTTCGACGGTCTGACCGCTGGTAAGCGGCTGTGACAGTGGGTATGGCTGCCTGTCGACGCGCGCGCCTACGCAGGCATGACCGATATCGGTATGTACGGCATAGGCGAAGTCGACCGGCGTGGCACCGGCAGGCAGCTCAACAATGCGCCCTTCCGGTGTGAAAACGTAAATCTCATCCGGGAAGAGATCGGATTTAACGCTCTCGATAAATTCAAACGAGCTACCGGCGCTCTGTTGCAGCTCCAGCAGGCTTTGCATCCAGCGCTGAGCGCGGATTTGCGCGGTGGTGCTGGTTTCACCGTGCTCTTTATAAGCCCAGTGCGCCGCAACCCCCATTTCCGCCATCTGGTCCATGTCTTCGGTACGGATCTGTACCTCAACCGGAACGCCGTGCGGGCCGATCATCGAAGTGTGTAAAGACTGATAGCCGTTCGCTTTTGGAATGGCGATATAGTCTTTTACGCGCCCCGGACGCGGCTTATACAGGCTGTGCATCTGGCCGAGTACGCGATAGCAGGTATCGGCATCATGCACGATCACGCGAAAGGCGTAGATGTCCATGATGGAGTGAAAACGCTGCTCTTTGAGCACCATTTTGCAGTAGATAGAGTACAAATGCTTTTCACGCCCGCTCACGCGACACGGAATGCCTGCTTCCTGTAAACGTCCTTCGATCTCAGAGAGGATTTTTTGAATCATCTCTTTGCGGTTGCCGCGAGCGGCTTTTACCACTTCTTTAATCACGCGATAGCGGTTTGGGTACAGCGCTTCAAAACCCAGCTCTTCCAGCTCGGTTTTAATGTGATGAATACCTAAACGGTGCGCCAGCGGACTGTAGATCTCAAGGGTTTCACGGGCGATGCGGCGACGTTTATCCGGGCGTAATGAGCCCAGCGTGCGCATGTTGTGAGTGCGGTCGGCAAGTTTGATGAGAATGACGCGGATATCCTGCACCATCGCCATAATCATCTTGCGAAAGTTTTCAGCCTGCGCTTCTTTCTTATCGCGGAACTTAAGCTTATCAAGCTTGGATACCCCTTCTACCAGCTCTGCAACGCTTTTACCAAAAAGCTGTTCCATGTCCTGGTAGGTCGCAGGAGTATCTTCAATCACGTCATGCAGCAGCGCAGCCATCAGCGTTTCATAGTCGAGTTTCATCTCGGCCAGAATACAGGCTACCGCAACCGGGTGCGTGATATAGGGTTCACCGCTTGAACGTGTCTGACCCTCGTGAGCGTCACGTGCAACGAGATACGCCTGCTGAAGACGTTTTATCTGGTCTTCAGGCAGGTAGTTTTGAATCAGTTGATTCAGGCTTTCAAACAGATACAAGGGCGACCCGCTTTGTGATTAACGACGGCCTTCAGCAATAGCGGTAACGGCTTGTAATTCAGCGGCTTCCTGCTCTTGCTGTTCCTGGCGCTCACGGACGTCGAGGATCTGGTTGTTGATCAGACCTTCTTCGATTTCGCGCAGCGCGATTACGGTAGTTTTATCGTTTTCTTCCGGTACAAGCGGGTCCTTGCCGCCTACCTGCATCTGACGAGCGCGACGCGCGGCGACCAGTACCAGGTCAAAACGGTTACCAATTTTCTCTACAGCGTCCTGAACAGTTACGCGTGCCATATTTAAAATGCTCCACAGGTGAAGAAATGACTGGGCATGATACTGAAAGTGGGTTCAGTCTGCCAACAGTTTGCTGATTAAAGCGTCATGACGCTGCTTTTGGCGGCTCATGCGCAGACGTTCGGCGCGAATAATGGTTTTCAGATCGCCCAGGGCGGTGTCGAAATCATCATTCACAATAAGGTAATCATATTCGGCGTAATGGCTCATTTCTGCAACAGCTTGCGCCATACGTTTTGCGATTACTCCTTCGCTATCCTGACCGCGCCCGCGAAGGCGGCGGTCCAGCTCAATTTTGGACGGCGGTAAAATAAAGATACTGCGCGCTTGCGGCATCTTCTCACGAATTTGCTGCGCGCCCTGCCAGTCGATATCCAGAAAAACATCCACACCCGTTGCCAGCACTTGCTCAATGGTTTCACGCGATGTGCCGTAATAGTTACCAAACACTTCAGCGTGCTCCAGAAACGCATCTCTGCCAATCATGGTTTTGAACTCATGATGATCGACAAAGAAATAATGCTCGCCATGCACTTCACCCGGACGCGGTGCGCGCGTGGTGTGTGAAACAGAAACCTGGGTGTCATACAACGGTTGGGTTTTTAACAACGCCTGAATCAGGCTGGATTTACCCGCGCCACTGGGGGCAGAAACAATATAAAGCGTGCCTTGAGCCATGAGTATCTTATGTATGTGATTATCGAAAGAGAGCCTACATACGAGCTTATTATACACGTCGCCGCTATGTGACGTAGCTTTTGTCACACTTTTTGCGTCAGTTTATTGCGTTTTGCGTACCTGTTTCCTGATTTACCGTGTAGTTACTGCAATCAATGAAAATGTCTGGAAGCGTGTTCGCACGATCGCTTTTTGCCTCTCGGTTTTGATGACGCCCCGCGTTATACCTGGCCCGCAATCTACAGCGGAGGTACTGATGAGAAGAGGGAAAAGTATCGTGCTGAGTCTGTTGCTGTGGCATTTCCCGGTATGGGCGGCTTGCCCTGACTGGTCGCCAGCCAGAGCGAATGACGAAATCGCCCGGCTACAGCAGCAGCTCGCCCAGTGGAACGACAGTTACTGGCAGCAGGGGGTTAGTGCGGTAGAAGATGGTGTCTACGATCAGCTCAGCGCGCAATTGGTGCAGTGGCAACGCTGCTTTGGCGGTGATACCGGGGCAGAACTGGCGCCGCCAGTGAGCGGCTCATTGCCCCATCCTGTTCCGCATACGGGTGTGCGAAAGCTTGCGGACAAACAGGCGGTGCAGCAGTGGATGCGTAAGCACAGCGATTTGTGGGTGCAACCGAAAGTGGATGGAGTGGCGGTTACTCTCGTATACCGGGATGGGCGTCTGGTCAGCGCGATTAGCCGGGGGAACGGGCTTAAAGGCGAGGACTGGACGCAGAAGATGCGTTTAATACCCGCAGTACCGCAAAGCACAAAAGGCGCGCTTGCCAATAGCACGTTGCAGGGTGAGATTTTTTTGCTGCGCGACAACCATATTCAGCGGCAAATGGGAGGAATGAATGCCCGCTCGAAGGTCGCCGGAATGATGATGCGCCAGAATAACACCTCGTCGCTCCAGTCGCTGTCTGTTTTCATCTGGGCATGGCCTGATGGCCCGGCAACGATGCCTGAGCGCTTGCGTCAACTGTCCGGGGCAGGATTTGGCTTTGCACAACAATATTCTCAACCGGTGAAAAGCGCTGATGATGTTGAACGCGTGCGTACAGCATGGTGGACAACGGGATTACCGTTCGTTACCGATGGAGTCGTGGTAAGAACGGGTAAAGAACCTGAGGCCAGACACTGGATGCCCGGGCAGGGCGACTGGCTGGTTGCCTGGAAGTATCCTCCGGTCGCGAAAGTGGCTGAAGTCACCGGGGTTCAGTTCGCTGTCGGCAAGAGCGGGAAAATCTCGGTTGTGGCGTCGCTTGCGCCAGTGATGCTGGATGATAAACGGGTGAAGCGCGTAAATGTAGGGTCTGTCAGGCGCTGGGCGGAGTGGGACATTGCGCCAGGTGACCACATTCTTGTCAGCCTTGCCGGACAGGGGATTCCGCGTATTGATAAGGTTGTCTGGCGTGGTACTCAACGGGATAAGCCCGCACCGCCGGGGAATCGCTATAACGCATTAACCTGTTTTTATGCGACTGAGGTATGCCAGGAGCAGTTCATCGCCAGGCTGGTCTGGCTGGGGTCGAAGGAGGCGCTGGAGGTTGACGGGATGGGGGAGGCAGGATGGCGTGTGCTTCACCAGGCGCATCGTTTCGAGCATATTTTCTCCTGGCTCGCGTTAACGCAGGAACAACTACAGGCGACACCTGGGTTTAGTAAAGAAAAAAGCAAGCAGTTGTGGCATCAGTTTAACCTGGTGCGGCATCGGCCATTTATCCGCTGGGTGATGGCGATGGGCATACCGTTAACGCAGGCGGCGCTTAAGGCCAGCGGCGATCGTTCATGGGGGCAGTTACTGGCACGCACGGCAGAATACTGGCAACAGCTTCCGACGACAGGGGAGGGGCGCGCCAGGCGGGTCATCCAGTGGCGGGATAACCCGGAAATACGGGCGCTGGGCAACTGGCTGGCTGCCCGGCATATTAACGGCTTTAGCCCTTAGTGACCTTCGTGGCGATAGTAAAACACCGGCAGGCCAAGTTTGAGACGCAGCGCCAGCAAGCGAGCGGTAAAGCCAAAAACCAGCGTGGAGATAACCACGACGTCGTGGTTGGATACGTAGTGTTGTAGCGCGATGTACAACACGGCAGACGCAAAGGAAACACCGGCATACAGCTCTTTCTGGAAGACCAGCGGAATACGTTTGCAGAACATGTCACGCAATACGCCGCCAAATACGCCGGTAATGACAGCCGCCACAATAGCGATGACCGGGCTATGCCCCATATCCAGCGCAACCTGAGCGCCGATAATAGAAAAGACCACTAAGCCCAGCGCATCAAGTACAAGGAACAGTTTGCGTAGGTAAGGCATTACAGGGGCGACGATCGTCGTCAGAACCGCAGCAGAAGCGACAATAATCACGTACTCAGGGTGCTGTACCCAACCGAGCGGATAGTGACCGAGCAGAATATCGCGTACGGAACCGCCGCCAATTGCTGTCGCGGTGGCAATGATAATAACGCCAAATGTATCCATACGGCGTCGACCCGCAGCGAGCGCCCCGGTCATGGCTTCGGCAGTAATGCCAATTAAGTAGAGAACGTGTAACAGCATGTCTTCCCCCTGGTTTACTGAGGGCAGAGACTAACGATTTGTGCGTAATATCACGATTGAGATTTTCTAAGGTGAAGCAATTTTAATAACTATAGTTTATGCGGATATTGCGATTCATCCGCTATTTATGCGTTATTCATTTTTAATTGATTGGAAAATGGATAAGAAAAAGTAATCCGAAAGTGGCGAGGGCAGTACGGAGTGTAAAGGAAGCACGTAGCACCATCGCATCGCGACGGGCTACGTGGGAATGAGGTTTACTCGATATTCTGAATTTGCTCGCGCATTTGCTCGATCAATACTTTCAGCTCAATTGCAGAATTGGTGACATCAGCATTGATGGATTTGGAGGCCAGAGTGTTCGACTCGCGGTTGAACTCCTGCATCATAAAGTCCAGACGACGGCCAACCGCCTCTTTTTTCTTCAGGATGTTGTAGGTTTCTTTGACGTGCGCGTCCAGACGATCCAGCTCTTCCGCCACGTCAATGCGCTGTGCCATCAGCACCAGCTCTTGCTCCAGACGGTTATTTTCCAGTTGTACCTGTGCGTCTTCCAGTTTTGCTACCAGACGTTCGCGCTGCCATTGCAGGATTTCCGGCATATGGGCGCGGACTTTCACTACCTCAGCGCTGACGCCTTCCAGACGCTGCTCAATCAGTGCTTTCAAAGCCTGACCTTCGGTTTCCCGGGCGACAATGAAGTCATCCAGCGTCCCGTCCAGCGCGGCGAGGATCTCTGCGGCAATCGCGTCCAGATCCTGTTCCTGGGCGGCCATGACGCCCGGCCAACGTAGGATATCTACCGGGTTGATTTCCCCTTCATCGCTCTGCATTTTGACCCAGTTCGCAGAGGCAACGAGCTGCTTTGCCAGCTTCTCATTCAGAATGAGTTCGCCTTGCGCGCTGGCATCGGGTTCAAAGCGTAAAGTACATTCGATTTTTCCGCGCGTCAGGCGTGTACGAATGCGTTCGCGTACAACAGGTTCAAGGCTACGGAACTGTTCCGGCAGACGAAAATACGTTTCCAGATAACGCTGGTTTACCGAGCGCATTTCCCAGGTAGCGCTACCCCATTCACCCTTGATTTCACGCCGGGCGTAGGCGGTCATACTGCGGATCATAGACGTTCCTGTTTTTAAAGGAGAGATGGAAGGATTATAGCCATCCATGCCTTGTCAGGATAGGAATAACCGCCGGAAGTCCGTATAATGCGCAGCCACATTCGTTTCAAGCCGGAGATCTCAATATGCGTCCAGCAGGCCGTAGCGCTAATCAGGTGCGTCCCGTAACCCTGACCCGTAACTATACAAAACACGCTGAAGGCTCGGTGCTGGTCGAATTTGGAGATACCAAAGTGCTGTGCACGGCATCCATCGAAGAAGGCGTACCGCGCTTTTTGAAAGGGCAGGGCCAGGGGTGGATCACCGCAGAATATGGCATGTTGCCACGCGCTACGCATACCCGTAACGCGCGTGAAGCGGCGAAAGGCAAGCAGGGCGGCCGCACGATGGAAATCCAGCGTCTGATCGCCCGCGCGCTGCGCGCTGCTGTCGATCTTAAAACGCTTGGCGAGTTTACTATCACTCTGGATTGCGATGTGATCCAGGCGGACGGCGGTACGCGTACTGCATCTATCTCCGGGGCTTGCGTTGCGCTGGCCGATGCGCTGAACAAGCTGGTCGCGAACGGTAAGCTGAAAACCAACCCGATGAAAGGGATGGTGGCTGCGGTTTCCGTCGGCATCGTGAATGGTGAAGCGCTCTGCGATCTGGAGTACGTTGAAGACTCCGCGGCTGAAACCGATATGAACGTGGTAATGACCGAAGACGGTCGAATTATTGAAGTGCAGGGAACGGCAGAAGGCGAGCCGTTCAGTCACGAAGAACTCCTTACCTTGTTGGCATTAGCCCGAGGGGGAATCGAATCCATTGTAGCGACGCAGAAAGCGGCGTTAGAAAATTGATTTTAAGGCGACCAACGAGTCGCCTTTTTTTTGTCTGTAATAAAGTGAAATGAGGAGCGAATCCATGAAACCGTATCAGCGCCAGTTTATTGAGTTTGCGCTTAACAAGCAGGTACTAAAGTTTGGCGAATTTACGCTGAAATCCGGGCGCAAAAGCCCCTATTTCTTCAACGCCGGGCTGTTTAATACCGGGCGCGATCTGGCTCTGCTGGGACGTTTTTATGCCGAAGCGTTGGTGGATTCGGGTATCGATTTCGATCTACTGTTTGGTCCGGCCTATAAAGGTATTCCGATTGCGACGACCACCGCTGTTGCACTGGCGGAACACCATGACAAAGACCTGCCGTACTGCTTTAACCGTAAGGAAGCCAAAGACCACGGTGAAGGCGGAAGTCTGGTCGGGAGCCCATTACAGGGACGCGTGATGCTGGTGGATGATGTGATCACTGCGGGTACTGCGATTCGTGAATCAATGGAGATTATCCAGGCGAATGGCGCAAGTCTGGCGGGGGTGCTGATTTCTTTGGATCGTCAGGAGCGTGGCCGTGGCGAGATTTCCGCAATTCAGGAAGTGGAACGCGATTACGGGTGTCAGGTGATCTCGATTATCACGCTGAAAGACCTGATTGCGTATCTGGAAGAGAAGCCAGAGATGGCGGAACATCTGGCGGCAGTGCGTGCGTATCGGGAAGCGTACGGGGTTTAAGTAAATTGCCCGGCGGCGTAGCGCTTACCGGGCCTGTAAGGCCGGATAAGGCATCGCCGCCATCCGGCTACGCTGTTACTGCAATTGCGCGGCAACCAACGGCCAGCGGGCGTCGAAATCGTCCGTTGGGCGGTATTTGAACTCGCTGCGTACAAAGCGGGACAACATCCCTTCACAAAACGCCAGCAACTGACTTGCCAGCAGGGTTTCATCCGTGGCGTACCCTTCGCCTTCGCGCATTCTTTTTTCCCGCAGAACCTGACGCAGCTGCGCTTCAATGCGCTCAAACAGCTGGTTAATCCGTCCTTGCAGGCGATCTTGTTCAAACATTAACGCATGACCGGTGAGGATACGCGTCAGGCCTGGGTTGCGTTCGCCGAAGCCCAGAATCAACAACACAATTAAACGCAGACGCGCGCTGGTGTCTTTCTCATCTTTTAAGATCAGATTGATACGGGTAATCAGACTGTCTTCGATAAACTCAATCAGACTATCGAACATGCGAGTCTTACTGGGAAAATGGCGATACAGCGCCGCTTCAGAAACGCCGACGGAGGCTGCCAGTTTCGCTGTTGTGATGCGTTGGCTTCCATCGCTGGATTCCAGCATCAGCGCCAGAGACTGAAGTATTTCTTCGCGACGATTCCTTTTCGCAGTTTGTTTTTCTGCCATGTTACAAAATACCCCTGAAAATAAGCACTTGCCAGGCGAGCATCCACACTATGACCGCAAACTCAGCGTTTGCGGCGATGTTATGTCGTTATCAGGATGCGTAAATGTCTTACTTGCGACCAGAATGGCCGAAGCCGCCTTCACCACGGTCGGTGGCTTCAAACTCTTCCACCAGATTAAATTCGGCCTGTACAACCGGTACGAAAACCATCTGAGCAATACGTTCGCCCGGCTCAATGGTAAAGCTGTCCTGGCCACGGTTCCAGATGGAAACCATCAACTGACCCTGATAGTCAGAGTCGATCAGGCCGACCAGATTGCCGAGCACAATACCATGCTTATGGCCCAGGCCGGAACGTGGCAGCATTACCGCCGCCAGAGACGGATCGGCAATATGAATTGCCAGACCGGTCGGCACCAGCGTCGTTGCGCCAGGCGCCAGTTCTACGGCGTCATCGAGACAGGCGCGCAGGTCAAGTCCGGCGGAGCCGGAGGTGGCATAAGTTGGAAGCGGAAATTGCTGCCCAACGCGCGGGTCCAGAATCTTAACGTCGATTTTTTTCATCATAACGGGTCACGATCTCGTCGAGTAATAATTGGCCCAGGAGCGCTTTCCGTTCGAGCGGTAAGGCTTTATCTCCATCCTGCCAGAAAAGGTGCAATGCGTTGCTGTCGCTATTAAATCCTTGAGTTGAAAGTGAAACATCGTTCGCGCAGATCAGATCAAGGTTTTTGCGGATACGTTTTTGCCGGGCGTATTCTTCCACATTATTTGTTTCCGCGGCAAACCCAACGACATAAGGACGCTTGTCTTTGAGTGCGGCGACCCCGGCGACAATATCAGGGTTCTTGACCATTTTTACTGTTAATTCATCGTCCTGCGTCGCCTGTTTCTTAATTTTTTCGCTGGCGACGGCAGCTGCACGGTAATCAGCAACCGCAGCACAGCCGATGAAAATATGCTGCTTCTGAACCGCTGCCTGGACTGCCGCTTCCATTTCCAGCGCAGTCATCACATCAATGCGCTGAACAAAAGGTGGCGTGGGCAGCGCAACGGGGCCGGAAACCAGCGTAACGTTGGCGCCGCGTCGTGCGGCGGCGGCGGCAATGGCAAATCCCATCTTACCGGAGCTGTGGTTAGAGATATAACGCACCGGATCGAGCGGCTCGCGCGTCGGGCCCGCCGTAATCATGATGTTGAGATGTTGCAGATCGTTGACAGGGGAGAAATGCGCTGCCGCCATATCCACAATGGTCAACGGGTCGAGCATGCGTCCTGGCCCCACGTCTCCACACGCCTGGCTGCCGCTGTCCGGCCCCCAGATAAGCATTCCGCGTGACGCGAGTACATCCAGATTATGTTGCGTGGCGGCGGCGCGATACATTTGCTGGTTCATGGCCGGAAGTACGGCAATCGGGGCGGATGTCGCCAGACAAATCGTTGAAACCAGATCGTTGGCCATACCGGCAGCAACGCGAGCGATCAGATCTGCCGTGGCTGGCGCGAGGATAACTAAATCCGCCCATTTCCCCAGCTCAATATGGCCCATCGCGGCTTCTGCGGCAGGGTCAAGCAGACTGTCAGAAACGGGATAACCCGACACCGCCTGTAGGCTCAGGGGCGTGATAAAGGCTTTTGCCGCTTCGGTCATCGCCACGCGGACGTCGGCGCCGCGTTCGCGTAAACGACGCACCAGTTCAGGGGTTTTATAGGCAGCAATGCCGCCGCTCACGCCGAGAACGATTTTTTTGCCAGCCAGGCTCATCATGATCTTTCCTGTTGGATTGCACCAGAAGGCGGACATTTTATCACAATCCTGAATCCCGTCGTGCAGTTGCCCGTAATTCACTTTGCGAGGCGCTACGCAGGAGTGAAATACGGGCGTCGATTCACCCCAGGAGCTATGCCACCATGAGGCGTGCTTAAGGAGGTGAACGTATGGATGCGCCGGAACGTTTAATGCCCCGGGAAAAAATGTTGAAGTCAGGAATTGGTTCGCTGACGGATGTTGAACTGCTGGCGCTCTTTTTACGTACAGGAGTGCCAGGAAAAGATGTGATGGCTCTGGCGCATGAAACGCTGCAACGCAGTGGGTCGCTCTATGGGTTGCTGTCTGCGGATTTCGCGCAATTTCGCGGTACAGGTATCGGTATCGCTAAGTATGCGCAGCTTAAGGGGATTGCCGAACTGGCAAGGCGCTATTACAAGGCGCGCATGATGAAGGAAAACGCGTTGTTGAGCCCGGAAATGACGCGTGAGTTTCTGCAAAGCCAGTTGGCGGGGGAAGAGCGGGAGATCTTCCTTGTGATCTTTCTGGATGCCCGGCACCGGGTGATTAAACACAGCCGTCTTTTTTCCGGCACGCTGAATCATGTCGAGGTGCATCCGCGCGAGATTATCCGCGAGGCGATAAAATTAAATGCTTCTGCGGTGATCCTTGCGCATAATCACCCCTCGGGGTGTGCAGAACCGAGCAAAGCGGATAAACTCATCACCGAACGTGTCGTAAAATGTTGTCAGTTCATGGATATACGAGTACTGGATCACCTTGTGATTGGGCGCGGAGAGTACGTTTCTTTTGCCGAACGTGGTTGGATTTAGAACACTTCGCGCGATCCATCGGGATCTTTGTCTGTTCGGGACTTGAGCACATCGCTTACACAGCGTATACTACGCCACCTTTGAGAATCTCGGGTTTGGCATTTGGGCCTGGCAATCGAGAGTTCACAATGAACTGCGATAACCAGGCTGAGAAGCCTGACGAGGCGCCAATACCCCATACGAAGCTCGAGCTAATTTGATTTTTGGAGAATAGACATGTCCCGAGTCTGCCAAGTTACTGGCAAGCGTCCGGTGACCGGTAACAACCGTTCCCACGCACTGAACGCGACTAAACGCCGTTTCCTGCCTAACCTGCACTCTCACCGTTTCTGGGTTGAGAGCGAGAAGCGTTTTGTCACCCTGCGTGTATCTGCTAAAGGTATGCGTGTAATTGATAAGAAAGGCATCGAAACAGTTCTGTCCGAACTGCGTGCCCGTGGCGAAAAGTACTAAGTACTTAGAGGAAATAAATCATGGCTAAAGGTATTCGTGAGAAAATCAAGCTGGTTTCTTCTGCTGGTACTGGTCACTTCTATACCACCACGAAGAACAAACGTACTAAGCCGGAAAAACTGGAACTGAAAAAGTTCGATCCAGTTGTCCGTCAGCACGTTATCTACAAAGAAGCGAAAATCAAATAATTCTCGCTTTGATGTAGAGAAAAACCTCGCTTCGGCGGGGTTTTTTGTTTTCTGGCCGTCCCCATATTAATGAGACCTGAAACAGAGCCGGAGACGTTATGCCTGAATTACCTGAAGTTGAAACCAGCCGCCGCGGCATTGAACCGCATCTGGTTGGGGCAACCATTCTGCATGCCAATGTGCGCAATGGACGTCTGCGCTGGCCGGTATCGGAAGAGATCTACCGCCTGAGCGATAAACCCGTACTCAGCGTTCAACGCCGCGCGAAATATTTGCTGCTGGAGTTACCGGATGGCTGGATCATCATTCATCTGGGAATGTCGGGCAGTTTGCGTATCCTTCCTGAAGAACTTCCCGCTGAAAAACATGACCACGTTGATCTGGTGATGAGCAATGGCAAAGTCCTGCGCTACACCGATCCTCGCCGCTTTGGCGCCTGGCTGTGGACGAAAGAGCTGGAAGGGCATAACGTGCTGGCGCATCTCGGCCCGGAGCCGCTGAGCGACGATTTTAACGGGGCCTATTTGCAGCAGAAATGTGCGAAGAAGAAAACGGCAATTAAACCCTGGCTGATGGATAACAAACTGGTGGTGGGCGTGGGAAATATCTACGCCAGCGAGTCGTTGTTTGCGGCAGGCATCCATCCTGACCGTCTGGCGTCGTCATTATCGCAGGCTGAGTGTGAGCTGCTGGCCCGCGTGATTAAGGCCGTTTTACTGCGTTCCATCGAGCAGGGTGGTACAACGTTGAAAGATTTTCTGCAAAGCGACGGTAAGCCGGGCTATTTTGCTCAGGAGTTGCAGGTTTACGGACGTAAAGGGGAACCGTGCCGGGTTTGCGGTACGCCGATCGTTGCGGCTAAACACGCGCAACGGGCGACGTTCTACTGCCGTCAGTGTCAGAAATAAGATGGATTGCAGGCCGGATAACGCGCTGACGCGCCATCCGGCAAAAGCGTTTTACTTCAGCTTATCCATCAAGGCCTGATGAACGTTCTCCGGTAAGAAGTGGGTAACGTCTCCCTGATGGCGCGCCACTTCTTTTACCAGCGAAGAAGAGATAAAAGACCACTCTTTTGAAGGCATCAGGAAGACGCTCTCAAGCTGCGGCATTAAATGGCGATTCATGTGCGCCAGTTGCATTTCATATTCAAAATCAGCCACGGCGCGCAAGCCGCGAATCAAAATATTGGCCTGCTGAATGCGCGCGAAGTTGGCCATTAAGTCGCTGAATCCCATGACTTCCACGTTGCCGAGGTGCGCCGTCGCCTGTTGCGCCAGCGCTACACGCTCTTCAAGGGTAAACATCGGTTTTTTGCTGGGGCTGGCGGCAATGGCGAGGATAACGTGATCGAACATCTGCGTCGCGCGCGTCACGATATCAATATGGCCGTTGGTGATCGGATCGAAGGTTCCTGGGTAAATCGCCCGTTTTTGCATGACAGCCCTCAATGCGTTTTCGGTGGCAGGTAAGGTTCCAGCAGTTGTAACAGACGCTGTAGCGCACCCTGGTTTTGGTACAGCACTTCAACGGCATGTCGACCGTAGAAATTACGATAATCCGCGTCGGTCAGTAAAGACGAAACCTCTTTTACCAGCGTTGTGGCATCGGTTACGGTAATCAGCCCGCTTGCTTGCTCCAGTCGGGCGCAAATATCTTTGAAGTTAAAGGTATGAGGGCCCATCAATACCGGTATCGCGTGTGCGGCAGCTTCCAGCGGGTTATGTCCTCCGCGTTCAACCAGCGAACCGCCGACAAATGCGAGATCCGCAATACCATACAGTAGCATTAATTCGCCCATTGTATCGCCAATAACAACCTGGGTACTGGCGGACGGCACCTCTCCTGAGGAACGCGTGGTATAGCTGAGCCCTGCCTGGCGCACGAGGTTAATCGCATCCGGGAACCGCTCTGGATGGCGAGGAACCAGAATCAGCAGCAGGTTAGGGAATTGATGCAGCAATGCCTGATGAGCGGCGATAACAATACTCTCTTCGCCGTCATGCGTACTGGTGGCGATCCACACCGGGCGGTGCGGCGCCCACTGGCGACGCAGCGTAACCGCTTTTGCTGCAAGCTGCGGCGTCACGGAAATATCAAATTTCAGACTGCCGGTGACGGTGAGCTGGTTATTTTTCGCACCCAACGCGATAAAGCGCGCGCTATCTTCTTCATTTTGCGCCGCGATTAGCGTAATGCGACGCAGCAATCTGCGAACAAATTTCCCCAGCTTTGTATAGCCAGCAGCCGACCGGGCGGAAAGGCGCGCGTTGGCGATAACCAACGGAATATGACGTTTATGCAGCGCGGCAATCAGGTTCGGCCAGAGCTCGGTTTCCATAATCAACACCAGTTTAGGGTCAACTTTATTCAGGAAACGGTTGAGCGCATCGGGCAAATCATAAGGAAGATAGACGTGTTGAACATCGCTGCCGAATGCGGACTGTACGCGCTCTGAGCCGGTAGGCGTCATGGTGGTGACGGTAATCGGCAAATCAGGATAACGGTGTCGCAGGGCGCGAACTAAAGGAATTGCCGCCAGTGTTTCACCCACAGAGACGGAATGCAGCATGATCCCGCCAGGTTTAAGCGGATGACGGTAAAAACCGTAACGTTCGCCCCAGCGTTTACGGTAGGCTGGCGCTTTACGTCCACGCACCCAAAGCCGTATCCAGATCAAGGGCTGAATAAGGTAGAGAAGGGCGGTGTAAAGCAATTCGAGCATAGTAAATAGCTGACTGATGGATGTGCTGGGGATTCTATGTATTTAGCCTGGGCTTTACCATCATTTTTATCCTTGTTGCACTAAAACACCTGAATTGACAATACATTATTTGCGGTAGGTGTTTTTCTCCAGATACATCAAAACAGGCTGTTAACGCCGAATAACGCGTGAAATTGTGCTCTGTCCTTCAGTAGTAATGGTTTACATCTTATTGTTTTGAAATTAAAAATTAACTTTTTGCTTAAAAAACATTCATTTCGGTTCGGGAGCTAATCAATGGTATACTACTGCGCAAATTCAGGCAGCCATCAGCCTTCAGGGCGCCGGGAATATGGAGGGTAGTCTTTGTTTGCAGACAAAGATTACGGCGCTTTTACCTGCCTGGCCTGGGATGTTTGGCGACGTAACGCGGATATTATTGCATGACCATTGCTTTTTGTTTGTACAAATATTTTCCCTATGGCGGGTTGCAGCGTGATTTCCTGCGAATAGCGCATACGGTTGCGGCGCGTGGCCATCATGTTCAGGTATTGACTCAGCAGTGGCAGGGCGAACGTCCCTCCGACCTTGAAATTATCCTTGTTCCGGTGACTGCCAGAACTAATCATGGAAAAAATGAACAGTATTATCAGTGGGTTCAGAGTTACCTGAGCCAACATCCCGTCGATCGCGTCGTTGGGTTTAATAAAATGCCCGGGCTTGATGTCTATTATGCGGCAGATGTGTGCTACGCGGAAAAAGTCGCCCGTGAAAAGGGTTTCTTTTATAAGCTGACCAGTCGTTATAAGCACTATGCAGCTTTTGAAAAAGCGACCTTCCAGCAAGGTGCTCATACCGAGCTTTTGATGTTAACAAATAAGCAAATCGGTGACTTTAAGCATCATTATCATACTGAGGATCGCCGTTTTCATATTTTGCCGCCAGGGATATACCCGGACAGGAAATACAGCCAGCAACCTGAAAACAGCAGACAGATTGTCAGAGAAAAAAATGGCATTGGGTTAGATCAGTTCCTGCTTTTACAGGTAGGTTCGGATTTTAAACGCAAAGGCGTACCAAGAACGTTACTGGCGGTAGCTTCTTTACCTGAAGCAATACGTCAACGTACGCGATTGATGGTTGTCGGGCAAGACAAGGCCGACCGGTATCAGGCCCAGGCGCGTCAACTAGGGATTGAGAAGCAGGTGCAGTTTTTTTCAGGGCGCGATGATATTTCAGCGCTGATGTCTGCTGCTGATTTGCTGCTTCATCCTGCCGTTCAGGAAGCGGCCGGAATCGTATTATTAGAGGCGATTGTCGCCGGGCTACCCGTGTTGACCACCGAAGTTTGTGGATATGCGCACTATATCAATGCTGCGCAGTGTGGCGTTGTTATACCGGAGCCTTTTGCACAGGAAGTCCTGAATGCTTCCCTCTGCGATGCGCTGGAGAAAGGTGAGCAGCGAAGTGAATGGGCAAGTCATGCAAGACACTTTGCCGATACAGAAGATCTCTACAGTCTGGCTGATAAAGCGGCTGATATCATTTTAGGTTTTGAGAATGATTGAATTAAAAGAGCCATTCGCTACGCAGTGGCAAGGTAAAGATCCGTTTGTCGAAGTAACGAAACTGGACGGAGAGGTTTTCCGCGCTCTGGAGACCCGGAGGACGCTGCGTTTTGAGATGATGGGTAAAGGGTATTTCCTGAAATACCATCACGGAACCACGCTGAAAGAAGTGCTAAAAAACCTTATTTCCTTGCGTATGCCCGTTCTTGGCGCGGATCGCGAGTGGCTGGCTATTCACCGTCTGCAATCACTGAATGTTGATACCATGACCGGCGTCGCGTTTGGGCAAAAAGGGTTTAATCCGTTGCAGCGGACATCGTTTATCATCACGGAAGATCTCTCGCCGGCAATAAGCCTTGAAGACTTTTGCGCCAGGTGGAGTGAAGAACGTCCTGACCTCACCTTAAAACGAACCATTATCACCCGACTGGCGGAGATGGTGGGGAAAATGCATCGTGGTGGGGTGAACCATCGGGATTGTTATATTTGCCATTTTTTACTACAGCAACCATTACCGGCTGATGTGGCTGATATAAAACTTTCCGTGATTGATCTGCATCGCGCGCAAATTCGTCGCCGGGTGCCGCGTCGCTGGCGTGATAAGGATCTGATTGGGCTCTATTTCTCCTCACTCGAAATTGGCCTGACCTCGAGAGATATTTATCGTTTTTTACGCGTTTATTTCTCGATGCCACTGCGTGAAATTCTTCGCAAGGAAGCCAGTTTGCTTGAGCAAGCGGCGGCGAAAGCACAAAAAATCAAACAAAGAACGATAAGAAAAGCGTTATAAAATCACATACAGGGTTTGAGGTGATCTCATCATGAACATTGATTTTGAAAACGTAATAATTCAAAAAAAGGTTATCGACAACGCTACACACCAGAAAAGCAAAAAGTTGAATATTGCATATGGTGTAGATCGAAATTTTTTATTTGGCTCTGGAATTTCAATGACATCAGTGTTGGTGAACAACCCTGATATTGATATCCATTTCTATGTTGTGACGGACTATGTTGATGATGAGTACCTGGAAAGCGTGGAACGACTCACGCAAATGTATGGTACAACGGTAACGGTCTTAGTTTTTGATAATGAGGCGTTTCGCAAGTTGCCGAGTACTAAAGCATGGACCTATGCGATGTACTATCGCTATTTTGCGTTCGAGTATTTAAGTCGTGAACTGGATTCTGTGCTGTATCTGGATGCCGATATCGTTTGTAAAAATTCGCTGCGGGAACTGACGGATATTCATTTTGCCGGAGAATATGCGGCTGTTGTTAATGATATTGATCGAGTACGTTTAAAATCCGGGCAGAGACTGGGTATTCCTGAGTTAGCTCGTGACTATTTTAATTCAGGGGTGGTATTCGCTAATCTCCATGTCTGGAGAGAAAAAAAACTGTTATCCAAAGCCTTTGAGGTTTTGCATGAGCGTCAGAAAGAACTGCTTTATTTTGACCAGGATATCCTGAATATCTTATTTGTTGGGCATGTGATCCTGCTGAGGCGTGATTTTAATTGTATTTATGGCGTAGACCAGGAACTGAAGAATAAAAATGAATATCGTTATCAGGACTTTATCACTGAGAGTACGGTATTAATTCATTATGTCGGCGTGACAAAACCGTGGCATACGTGGGCTAACTATCCGGTTTCTAAGTACTTTATTGAGGCTTATAAAAAATCGGCATGGGCCGAAAAATCGTTACTCAATGCAAATACGGCAAAATTATATAAGCGCAAGTCACGCCATGAAAGGATACAGCGAAAATATATTCGTTCTATATTTAGCCATATAATGTATATTAAAAATAAGCTACACGGCGCTAAAGTGCATTGAGTGGCTTGTTGAAAATAAATTTAAATAGGTGTAGTGAATGATTTTTGATTGCCATCAGTCTATAAAAAAGATACTTGATTTTAATCAAGCACCAGCCGGGGAGAGTCCACAGCTCAATATCGCCTGGGGTGTTGATAAAAACTTCATGTTTGGCGCCGCGATTTCGATGACATCAGTGTTGATACATAATAAAGACATCAATATCCATTTCCATCTTTTTACTGATTATGTGGATGATGATTATCAACAGAAAATAAGTATGCTGGCGCAGCAATTCTCTACTAACATCTCAATATATCTTATGGATGCCGAGGGGTTAAAGGTGTTGCCCAGCGGTAATGCCTGGTCTCATGCGATGTATTTCCGTTTTATCGCATTTGAATATTTAGGTGAAAAAGTTGATTCACTCCTGTACATTGATGCAGACGTGATATGCAAAGGCTCACTTGTTGAATTGAGTCATCTCAACCTTGATGGGCATGTTGCTGCGGTAGTAAGGGACGTCGATGATAGTCCTGCCAGAGATATTGAGAAAAATAGTGATTATTTTAACTCTGGTGTGATCTATGCGAATCTTAAAAAGTGGAAAGAGCAGAACTTTATTGGTGCTGCATTTGATATCCTCCTGGATAAAAATCAGAAACTCTCTTTCCCCGATCAGGATGTTTTAAATATTCTTTTCTTAAATAAAGTGATCTTTTTACCGCGTATCTACAATGCGATATATGGTATAAAACAAGAGTTAAAAAGCAAAGATATATCACGCTATAAAGAATATATAACGGCTGATACCATTCTTATTCATTATATTGGGGTAACTAAACCCTGGAATTCCTGGGCAAATTATCCGTCTGCACAGTATTTTGTGGAGGCATGGAAGGCTTCACCATGGGCGAATGTGCCGTTGTTGCCTGCCAGAACGCCAAAGCAGTATAAGAAGAAGTCACGTCATGAAAGGCTACAGGGTAAATATATTGCTTCAATTATCAGCTACATAGGCTATCTGGCCGAAAAAGTCAAAGGTAAGTAAAAAAGCTCCCCGAGGGGAGCTTTTTTTTAATGAATCTTGGTTTTGAGGTACTTTGCGTACCATTTTATGGCGGTAAAATAATTACCTTTTTTTGCCGCCTGACGGGAGTACACCCGATAATCGGTAGGCCTCATACGAGGGGCATAAGAGCGTAACTCTGCATTCCGCCAGGGCGTGAAATGGTGGTAGAAAATATAAAGCTGTTGCGACAGCCCCGTATGTTCTTTATACCACGGTTTTCTTCCACCCGTAAAATGAATGATTCTTGGCAGCGTGTCACTGTGATAGAAGAAATTTTCTTTCTGTTCGTCAGTAAACCAGTTAAACAGGAAATTCCAGCGGTTATCAATAAACGTAATATTGCCGTTCATTGCAATGTTGAGTGCGTCCTGATCAAAGTAAGGCAATGATTTTCCTTGCTCAAATAACACGGTATTTGCTTTATGTTCAATGTCATGCTTAATCCAGTTCGTGACATTAATATAAAGGAAACCAGCGTTAAAATAGTGATCGATGCTCAGCCCTAATCGCCGGGCGTGTTTATTATCATGAATGTTGAGAGAGTCATGGCTGACGGCGCAAACAACATCATCAATATCAACGCTGTTAATCTCACTGAGTGAGTCAAAGCATAGCGTATCGGCATCAAGATAGATAAAACGTTCTACTTTGTCTTTAAGTAAACGGGGCACAGCCAGACGCATATAAGTTGAGCGATTGAGATGTTTTATCGCAAAATCATTGTTATATTTTTCAATATCAGCCTTATCGATCGTGATAACCTGAATTTTATTACTGGTCGACTGTAGCTTCGCAATATCTTCATCGCTGACATCATAGACAAAGACAAAAAATGCGAGAGATTGCTCAGGGTTATTCATTATGACAGACATAATGGATACGGCAACATACTCCAGATAATTAGCATCTGTGCAGTAGGCAATATTAATTACGTTAGTTTTGTTATCCATTTACGCTGTCTCATTTCCTTCAACCGGGTTGCTATCATGGAGCACAGTGTCGATAGCGTCAATAACTGCGTGTTCTGGTATCCAGGTCAGGTATTTCCGGGATCTGTCCAGTTCTGCCCGGGTCGGCATTGGATGATAATCGCCTGCCCAGATCAGCGCAGCTTTATCTGACCAGGGTTTCCACTGTTGATAATTTGTGGCGCCAAACAAACATACCTGCGGCGTGCCTAATGCGGCAGCCATATGCATGGGGGCGGAGTCCACGCCGATATACAGCACTGCATGATCGATTAACGCCGCCAGTTGCAGGAAAGTCGTTTTACCTGCCACCGTCAGGTCTGGTGGTGATTGACACAGTCCGGCGATACGCGCTACCTGCTGCTGTTCTTGTACTGCGGGCCCACAGGTCAGGTAAACATGCAGACCGCGTTGCTGCAAATAATCTATGACATGCGCAAATTTTTCATCATCCCAGCACTTAAACGATTGTCTTGCAGTGGGTTGAATCACAACGTATTTTTGCGTGGAAAGCGCGGGAAGCTGAGTCAGTAAATATTGATAGTCACTCTCGCGATAGCAGAGCAACATCTCTTTTTTGAGTTCGCTTTCACTAAAGTCGAGGCCTTTTAGAATGGATAAGTTTTGCTCAACAATATGAGTTCCGGTTGTTGGTGTGACTTTTGTAAAAAGGCAATTCCACTGCTTCTTGTCCCTTTTAAAGGCAATAGAGGGGCGGCGTAGGGAAGCGATAAGTGCGCCAATAGGCCATTGCTCGGTTAAGTTGACAATAAGGTCATAGTGGTTTTTTTTCAGCTGGCGGCGTACCGATATATAATTTTTAATGGTTTCCAGCAGACCTTTCTTTTTTTCAATAAGGTAAAAGTTGTTGATTCTCTCATCAGCAGCCAAAATTGCCCTGGTGTCTTTATAAAGAAGAAGATCAATTTTTGCGTGCGGATAACGTGCCTGGATACTGGCAATAACAGGGGTAATGAGCAGAACATCGCCATAAAACTTAAGCTTGCAAATAAGAATTCTTTCTACTTTATCAAACATATTAACTTTCCTTGCTAACAAATAACATTTTGCAAGCGTTTATGGCTTTAAATCGTATTTTTGAAATAAAACGATCAATGTGTGGGTACTTCATTTTATAAATAACTTTTCTTTTAACGATGCTTGTATCACAGCATGTTAGTGCATCTTGAATGTCACTGATCATATCTTCTTCGTAGCGATAATAACCTTTCTTCTTGCGCAGCAACTTGCGTCCCTCAAGGAAGCAGTTAATGATCATTAATGTGGCTACAGTTCGTTTTTCATCATTTTCTTTTATATAGTCACACATTTTACGCATGGCGAAGAAAATATATTGCGCATCATTTTCAAGAATATTCTCGGTAATGCTCCGATCGTTTATTCGATAATAATATAGCTTGTTATCTATTTTTAAGATCTTATGGCATTTAAAGTATTGAAATGGACAAAAAATAATGTCCTCATAACGATGATGTTCTTCGAAGCGGTCTTGCCCAATAATGTCACGGCGAAAGAATTTTGTTACAAGGTGCCATTGACCCGCACGGAAAGTGGGTAATAACTGCGTTAAATTTTCATCCGTTAACGTGATTTCACTCTGTTTTACCGCATCCGGCTTATCTTTTTTGCATTGATAGAGATTATTAATGTCACGGGTTAAGTTGAATTCAACGATATCATATTTCTCTTCTCTTAATTTAGGGAGAAGAACCGAAAAATAATCCGGGCTAATAATGTCATCGCTGTCAACAAAGCCAATATACTTCCCTGTCGCATGTGAAAGCCCGACGTTGCGGGCAATCGCAACACCATGATTTTCCTGGTAGATGTATTTCACGTTGTTGCAATGATGTTTGCGATAAAACGCATTTATGCGTTCTTCAGTCAAATCCGTTGAGCCATCATTAATAATGATTACTTCTACCTCATTAGTGATGCCCTGATGTAAAGACTCCAGCGTATCCGTAATGAATTCGGCATTGTTGTATGCCGGTATAATAATGCTCAGCAAATAATCTGAAGCGTTAATCATGGCATAACTCTCTCATCGTGCCTGGTGTCAGCATCATCGCCGCGCATAATGCCAGCATACTGCTCAGAGTTTCACCTTTGGCGTATAATAATAAGTCGCTTAAACCATAGATAACTATAGCACTGGAAATGATGAATAACAGAGGGCTACGTTGTGTATAAGCTTTTAAAAACATCGCCAGATACAAAAAGAGCAGAGCGATGACGCCAGAAATCCCTTTAAGAGAAAAAGTATCAATGAATTCGTTATGCAAATGGATGTCGACGAACCCAAGTGCTCCTCTTAACGAGGTATCCTGTCGGGCAAAATCCCGCATTCCAGCATCGCGTTGTTCAAGTGATTGGCCCCAGTAGTGGTTTTTTCCAGCATCAATACCCGCTCGTTGCATCGCGAGTCGGGCGCCAATCGAGGTATTACTGTTATTCTTACTGTAAGAATGCATATCGGTTACGAAGCTGTTATAGCGCTTTTCAATCACCGATTTTAAAGGGATTGCCGCCAGCCCCGCGAGAACAATAAAGGCCAGTAACGTACGCAGCAAAACGGTACGGTTATGCCGATAGTGTAAGAAAAATAGCCCTATGCTCAGAACCGGATAGACCAGAATGGCGGCGCGGGTTTGCGTTATAGTGATAACCGCCAGTGATACCAAAAAGTGTAATAAATAGAGCAGGATTGTATGCTTCAGCCGCAAGTTGATGATGGCCTGTGACGCGAGCAATGCGACAAACGTCAACGCATAAGCCGCTCCTGTCGGATGTTCAAAACCCAGTTCGACACGGTAGTTAAGCGGATCCGGTGAGGTGAGGAGTTGATAACCCGCAAAAAGATACAAACCAACAGTCGTCGCAATCACCCAGTAGCGGGTTATACGATCTTTCATCGCACATGCGATTGGCGATTGCAGGGCTGTGACAATCAGTGCGGCAAAGATCATCACTTTACCGCCGTTCTGGTATGAGCGATAAGCGCCAGTAAAGGATGAGCCCGGTTCTTTAAAGATCTCAACCCAAATAATTTGTACTAAACCGAAGAGCAGCAGCATCACGGGTAACAGCAGATTTTTCTTATCACTCAGAAGTGACTTGCTGTGTTTACCGATAATCGGTAGCGACAGAACCGCACATGCAATAAAAACTTTTAAAGCTTCGTCTGGATTGATCAGCAGCATCGCCAGGGTCGTCAGGCACCCGGCATAAAATAAAAAATAGATAACGTTAAACGGATTATTTTGCGTGCTGCGGATAAAGCGAGAAAACGTGTGTCCACGAAGCATGATTAATCTCTTTAAAAGTTATAGCAAATTAAAATCAAGCAATGATACTTTGACGGCATCCGCACCCAGAGTTGACATCTTCCCTGAATGACTCTTTTGCGCGCACTGATTCTTCCCATATCCCCCAATCAGTCCCGGATCGGTCGGGCCATACAGCGTGATATTAGGTCGATCAAGGGCGGCGGTTAAATGGCTAAGCCCGGTATCAACGGACACTACAAATTTTGCCCCCGCCAACTCGCGTGCGACCTCTTCCAGACTCATTCGTGGTAAAACATCCACATAATCAAATCCTTCCGCTAATCTTTTTGCCCGTGCTTCTTCATGGGGCGCACCCCAGGGCAGCTTAATGCGTACACCCGCATCACGCAGTTGGCCGATCAGATCTCGCCAGTTTGCTTCCGGCCAGTGCTTATCGTCTCGGGTGGTCGCGTGTAAAAATACCGCATATTGCCCTGCGTCTGCATTCAGATTGCTCAGGAAATGCTGCGCAATCGCATAATCGCCCTGGGACTGTGGCTTGCTGTACCCCAGGCTTTTAGCGAACAGCTCGCGGGTGCGTTCAACGGCATGCTGCGCTTTAGCGATGTGATGCTTTCGGTTGTAAAACAGGCTGGCCAGGGGCTCCCGGGCCGTACTCCAGTCCATGCCGTGCTTTACGCCGCGTCCCAGTCTTGTGACCAGCGCCGCGCTTTTTACCAGCCCCTGGGCATCAATAATCGCATCGTATTGCTGTGCCTGTACGGCATCGCGAAAGGCTTTACGTTCAGCTTTGATGGGCGCGGAAAACCAGGCCTTACGCCAACGGCGAATAGCGACGGGAATCACGCGATCGACAGCATCGTGCCAGGATGGAATTTGCGCGAATCCTTCTTCTACCACCCAATCAAACTGAATACCCGGGATGACTTGCTGTGCGTCAGTCAGTGCGGGCAATGTGTGTAACACATCCCCCATTGATGATGTTTTGACTATCAGAACCCGCATCCGTCAGGCTTCCTCTTGTAATAACAGACTATTGAGTTCTTCCAGGACACGCGTCGGCGTGATGTCAATCAGGCTCTGATGATACCCCTCCGCAGCATCCCCTTTGCGCACCTTGTGATAACCCGTAATCAGACGGATAACCCGCGCTTTATGCGAAAGTGGGGGAGTAAAGTCCGGGCTGCTGGGGCCGTACAGCGCGACCAGCGGACGGTTCAGCGCAGCGGCGACATGCATTAAACCAGAGTCATTCGTGACAACGGCTTTGCAGGCGGATAGAAGGATAACAGCTTGTTCCAGCTGCGTTTCTCCCGCCAGATTGCGGCACCAGGCCTGCTGCTCAGTATTCAGTGTAGCCAGAATTTCATTTCCGGCGTCATGATCTTTTGCTGAGCCAAACAAGACGATCTGGTGGCCTTCATCGATGAGCTGCTTTGCCAGTTCCGCATAGTGATAATGCGGCCAGCGTTTCGCCGGGCCAAATTCCGCGCCGGGGCAAAAACCGATCATCGGACGTTCAGCAGAAAGAGAAAATTCGTTGCAGATGAGGGACTTTTCGCCCTCGCTCACCTGTAGCTGCGGCCATAACAGAGGCTGCGGCAGATCCTGGGCTGTACGCATAACGCCTTTGTCGTAGGCCAGCGCCACATAGCGTTCCACCATTAATGGCCAGGCCTCTTTATCTAACACGCGTGCGTCGTTGAGCAGGCCGTAGCGCATCTCGCCGCGCCAGCCGGTGCGATGCGGAATGCCGGCAAAGAAAGGAACGAGTGCGGATTTAAACGAATTCGGCAGAACATAGGCGCGGTCATAGCGCTTTTCACGCAAACTATGACCGAGCTTGCGCCGCTCGCCAATTTCCAGCGCCCCGTGGCCAAGCGGCATGGGGATCGCGTCGTTGACCTCCGGCATACGCGACAATAACGGGCGGCACCACGCGGGCGCCATCACGTCGATTATCGCCTGGGGATAGCGCGCCTTGAGCGTGCGATAGAGACTTTGCGACATCATCATGTCGCCTACCCAGGACGGACCAATCACCAGTATTTTCATGTTTCTTCTTACGCGTCGCGATTCAGCCAGGCCATATACTCCGTTACGCCTTCGGCAACGGTCTTGAACGGTTTGTCATAGCCTGCGGCGCGCAGATTGGTCAGATCCGCCTGCGTGAACGCCTGGTAACGGCCTTTCAGTTTTTCCGGGAACGGAATGTACTCAAGGTCGCTTTTCTTGTGATAAGCCAGCGCGGCATCCGCCACGGCCTGGAAGGATTCCGCGCGCCCGGTGCCCAGGTTAAAGATGCCGGACACGCCGTTTTCCCAGAACCACAGGTTTACATCAGCCACGTCGCCGACGTAGACAAAATCGCGTTTGAAGTTTTCGCTGCCTTCAAACAGTTTCGGCGTTTCACCGTTGTTGAGCTGAGTATTCAGATGGAAAGCGACGCTCGCCATGCTGCCTTTATGGCCTTCACGCGGTCCGTAAACGTTGAAATAGCGGAAACCTACAATCTGCGAGCTGGCTTCAGGCAGGATCTGGCGCACATACTCGTCGAACAGGAATTTAGAGTAGCCGTAAACGTTCAGCGGTTTCTCATATTCCCGAGACTCAATGAAGTCAGAGGTGCGACCGCCGTAAGTTGCCGCAGAGGAGGCATACAGGAACGGAATGTCACGTTCCAGGCAGTAGTGCAGCAGCTCTTTGGAGTATTGATAGTTGTTGTCCATCATATACTTGCCGTCCCACTCGGTGGTGGAAGAGCAGGCGCCTTCGTGGAAAACCGCTTCGATATCGCCGAACTCTTCTCCGGCCATAATCTGGATCAGGAAGTCTTCCTTATCCATATAGTCAGCAATATTCAGGTCCACCAGGTTGACGAACTTGGTGCCGTCTTTCAGGTTGTCCACCACCAGGATATCGGTGATGCCTTTATCATTCAGGGACTTAACGATGTTGCTGCCGATAAAGCCCGCGCCGCCGGTAACGATGATCATAACTGTAACCTTCGAATTATGGAGTCAGAGACAATCTCAGACACGAATACTTCTTATCATATCACTACACGGCCCAGGCTTCAGCCATTCACCGATAAGCTGTGCGGGTACGCGTGATTTATGCTGCATTTTCAAGAAGTGATGATGCGTCATCTCGTATCAATGTATAGCTTTGGGTAATATGTGCTGAAATTTGCCCAGTCTGGAGAATCGCAATGCGTGGGGATTTTTATAAGCAGTTAACCAACGATCTGGAAACCGCCCGTGCGGAAGGATTGTTTAAAGAAGAGCGCATTATCACGTCTGCGCAGCAGGCGGACATCACCGTGGCAGACGGAAGCCACGTCATCAACTTTTGCGCCAACAACTACCTGGGGCTGGCTAACCATCCCGAACTGATTGCGGCAGCAAAAGCGGGAATGGATTCTCACGGGTTTGGCATGGCTTCAGTGCGCTTTATCTGCGGCACTCAGGACAGCCATAAACAGCTGGAGCAAAAACTGGCGGACTTCCTCGGTATGGAAGACGCTATTCTGTACTCTTCCTGCTTTGACGCCAACGGCGGCTTGTTCGAAACCCTGCTGGGCGCAGAAGATGCGATTATCTCGGATGCGTTAAACCACGCCTCGATTATTGATGGCGTTCGCCTGTGTAAAGCGAAGCGTTTTCGCTATGCCAACAACGATATGCAGGAACTGGAAGCGCGTCTGAAAGAGGCCCGTGAAGCTGGCGCTCGTCATGTGCTGATCGCCACCGACGGCGTGTTCTCGATGGACGGCGTTATCGCCAACCTGAAAGGCGTCTGTGACCTGGCAGACCTTTACGGCGCGCTGGTGATGGTTGATGACTCCCATGCTGTCGGTTTTGTCGGGGAGAACGGTCGCGGTTCTCACGAATACTGTGACGTGATGGGACGCGTGGACATCATTACCGGTACGTTAGGCAAAGCGCTGGGTGGGGCATCTGGCGGTTATACGGCGGCGCGTAAAGAGGTGGTGGAGTGGCTGCGTCAGCGTTCCCGTCCGTATCTGTTTTCTAACTCCCTGGCGCCTGCCATTGTGGCGGCCTCCCTTAAAGTGCTGGAGATGGTTGAGGCGGGGAGCGAGCTGCGCGATCGCCTGTGGGCGAATGCGCGTCAGTTCCGTGAGCAAATGTCCGCTGCGGGCTTCACGCTGGCTGGCGCCGATCACGCTATTATTCCAGTGATGCTGGGTGATGCGGTGGTTGCGCAGCAATTTGCCCGCGAACTGCAAAAAGAGGGGATTTACGTGACCGGATTCTTCTATCCGGTTGTACCGAAAGGTCAGGCGCGTATTCGTACCCAGATGTCTGCGGCGCATACCCCTGAGCAAATCACGCGTGCGGTTGAGGCGTTCACACGTATTGGTAAACAACTGGGCGTTATTGCCTGAGGATGTGAGATGAAAGCGTTATCCAAACTGAAAGCGGAAGAGGGCATCTGGATGACTGACGTTCCGGTACCGGAAGTCGGGCATAACGATCTGCTGATTAAAATCCGTAAAACAGCCATCTGCGGCACTGACGTTCACATCTATAACTGGGATGAATGGTCGCAAAAAACCATCCCGGTTCCGATGGTGGTAGGGCATGAATATGTCGGCGAGGTGGTCGGTATCGGTCAGGAAGTTAAAGGCTTCAGGATTGGCGATCGCGTTTCCGGCGAAGGCCATATTACCTGCGGCCATTGTCGTAACTGTCGCGGTGGCCGTACGCATTTGTGCCGCAATACTCTGGGTGTCGGTGTTAACCGTCCCGGTTGTTTTGCGGAATATCTGGTACTTCCGGCGTTTAACGCCTTTAAGATCCCGGATAACATCTCCGATGATTTAGCCTCTATCTTCGACCCCTTCGGCAATGCCGTACACACGGCGCTGTCGTTCGATCTGGTCGGTGAAGATGTGCTGGTTTCCGGTGCCGGCCCGATCGGCATCATGGCGGCGGCGGTAGCGAAACATGTGGGCGCGCGTCATGTCGTGATCACGGATGTGAATGAGTACCGTCTGGAACTGGCGCGTAAAATGGGCATCATCCACACGGTGAACGTTGCGAAAGAGAACCTGACCGACGTGATGGCTAATCTGGGCATGACCGAAGGGTTTGATGTCGGCCTGGAGATGTCCGGTGCGCCGCCTGCGTTTCGCGCCATGCTGGATACCATGAACCACGGCGGTCGTATCGCGATGCTGGGGATTCCACCTTCAGATATGTCTATCGACTGGACGAAGGTGATCTTCAAAGGGCTGTTTATTAAAGGTATTTACGGTCGTGAGATGTTTGAAACCTGGTATAAGATGGCGGCGCTGATTCAGTCTGGCCTGGATCTGTCTCCGATCATCACCCACCGTTTCTCCATTGATGAGTTCCAGAAAGGCTTTGATGCGATGCGTTCAGGCCAGTCAGGAAAAGTGATTCTGAGCTGGGACTTATAGCATCCTGCTGGCGGCCAGGTTTTCCCGAACCTGGCCGTAAAATGGCGTTTTTATTTTCCGCGCATCTTGCGGGATAAGCGTCTGAATTTCTCTTTAAGCTGAATAAGCTTATAAACCAGACCCTGACCTTCAATATTCATATGGTATTTATTTTGTAATACTAAAATATCATTTGCCTGGCAAATTTTCAGACTTCCTTTGCAGGATAAATCGATGATGCGCAATTCCCCGGAAGGTGTGCGGATAAAGTTTCCGGCATGAATATCATTGGAGGCCAGACCTGCCCGGTGCAGTTGCTGAATACACGCCTTAATATCTTCTTTATTGCTTTCATTAATATCATTTAATGGCTCCCCTTCAATATATTCATGAAGGGTATACACATCATAGCACTGGCGAAAACGTGTTTTCTCGGCCACACAGTAGAGATCGGCGGTACAGGCACGCACTTGTGGCGCCAGGCTGTCCAGTTTTTGGATCAGCTGAGAATAAAAAGGCCCGGAGAGAAAATTCTGAATCTTTTTCTCAAATCGTGGGTCTATTTCGCGATCGTTTTTGATGATGAACTTCCGTGACTGGTATTCAACAAGTTCTACGCTGCGGAATTCGTTGCCGCTGTTCAGCGGTTTGCCACTGATTTCGTTATTCATATACTTATCCATCAGGGACTTAAGGTCTTTATTTTCCTCTTTGTAATAGACCGTATAGCCCTTTTCATGTGTCTTACTGATGGTCATCACTTCCCTCAAGATAAGTATTCTAAATACGTATAATACAAAGGCGTAGTATACATGGTGAGGCTTCTCATCTGTAGGGTGTTTTGTGCGCCTTAACCATTATCTCCACTGGACTTAATAATTTCTTAATGAAAGCACGGTAGAAAAGGCCAATGTATTAAAGACTGACGGGCCATTCTATGAAAAGCAGCACAAGTACACTGAGTGTTATTATTCCGTTATACAATGCGGGTAATAGCTTCCAGGCATGCATGGAATCTTTGATTGCACAAACATGGAATGCGCTGGAGATCATCATTGTTAACGACGGGTCTACCGACAACTCCGTTGATATCGCAAGGTATTTTGCCGATACCCATTCACATGTTCACCTGTTGCATCAGGATAATGCAGGCGCGTCCGTGGCCCGCAACCGGGGGTTGGCCGCGGCGACCGGCGACTACGTTGCTTTTGTCGATGCCGATGATTTGGTGTATCCGAACATGTATGAAACGCTGATGACCATGGCGCTACAGGATGACCTGGATGTGGCGCAGTGTAATGCAGACTGGTGCATTCTTGAGACGGGGCATACCTGGCCATCCATCCCCACGGATCGCATTCGGTCGACAGGGGTATTAACCGGCCCGGACTGGCTGCGTATGGGGCTGGCTTCACGCCGCTGGACGCATGTTGTCTGGATGGGCGTTTATCGGCGCGCCCTTATTGAAAAACACGCGATTAGCTTTGTTCCTGGATTACATCATCAGGATATTCTGTGGACCACGGAAGTGATGTTCAATGCCACGCGCGTACGCTATACCGAACAGGCGTTGTATAAATATTTTCTTCACGATCAGTCTGTTAGCCGCCTGAAACGACAAGGTGAGCGTAATCTGCATTACCAGCGACACTACATTAAAATCACGCGTTTATTAGAAAAGCTGAATAGTGATTATGCGGATCGCATTCCCGTCTATCCTGAATTTAAGCAACAAATTACCTGGGAAGCGCTGCGGGTGTGTCATGCGGTGCGTAAGGAGCAGGACACGCTTATTCGCCAGCGGATGATCGCCGAAATATTTGCCTCTGGCATGTATAAGCGCATGATGCTTAACATACGAAGCGCGAAGGCGGCTTATCAGGCGCTGTTGTGGTCGGGTCGGTTATACCGGTGGCGTGATAAAACGGCCTCGCACCACCGCGTTGCCCGTAAAGCGATTAATCCGCGTTAGCGTTCTGGGGGGCAGCGATCTTGCCCCAGCCTTGCCACTGATGCCGGAAGTAGTTCACCATCGTGCTCTGCGTAATGCTTTCGCTTAACACGCTAAAGAACCGGCTGGCGTAGACAGGTTCTAACGGTTTCTTCGATTTACACACCTTCACGCCGCGGAACGGATTTCGCGGTGCATCCGGCGTACCGTTTTTCGGTGGCGTCAGATTTGGCGTAGAGGTATCTGTCTGCGGCTCGTTGAGCAGGCTGCTCGGACGCACCAGCGTAATATCCGCAGGCAGGTTATAGACCATCTGCTGAAGGACTCGCACCGTTGATGGATGCGGGTGCCCAATCGCGATAGCTGACCCGTTGCGACGGGCTAACTCAATGGCGCGATTAAACTGGCGACGAATATCCGCTTCGTTCTGCGTATCATCAAGGAACACTTTGCGCTTAATCACCTTCACGCCCGTCCCGGAGGCGGCACGCATCGCCTGACTGTTGCCAATGGTCATGCTGTCGAGGAAGTAAAGATTATAACGCTCCAGCGCCTGCATCACTTTTTGCATACCAAACAGGCTGGAGGTCATCGCGCTGCCCATGTGGTTGTTGAGACCCACGGCATACGGCACCTTATTCACCGCATCGCGAATAATGCGTTCAATTTCGTCGCTGCTCATCTCCGGGCGCAGCGTATCTTTCTCCAGCGGCTGCTTGCTCAGCGGCGCCATCGGCAGATGGATCAGCACCTCATGCCCGCTGTTGTGCGCTTTGGTTGCCATTTCACGGGCATGTGGGGCATTGGGCAGGACGGCAACGGAGAGGGCGGACGGCATCGCCAGCACCTGATTTTCATTGTGCGGACGATAACCAAAATCGTCGATTACGATGGCGAGTTTGCCAGCAAAAACAGGGGAGGCGAATGCCAGCAGGCTGGCGAGTGAGAGTATTGTGCGACGAAAGTGAGGCAAAACTTATCTTCCCAACCACGGCTGTGGATTGACGGCCTGACCCTGGCGACGAATTTCGAAATAGAGTGACGGTCGGCCCTGACCGCCGCTGCTGCCTACAAGCGCAATAGGCTGGCCTGCGCGAACCTGTGTGCCAACGCTGACCAGCGCGCTCTGGTTATACCCGTAAAGGCTCATATCGCCTTTACCGTGTTCCACGACGACGACCAGACCGTAGCCCTGCAACCAGTCCGCCAGAATCACCCTGCCATCCGCAATTGCTTTGACTTCAGTACCTTCAGACGCACCGATAACCATCCCTTTCCAACGTAGCTCACCTTGCAGTTGTTCGCCATAACGATGCAGCGTTGGGCCGCGAACGGGCCAGAATGCCTGACCGCGCGGTGAACCCAGACCGCCGGTACGGGACATCAACGATTTTTCGCTTTCAGTTGGTTTGTAGGTTGTGCCTTTGCGAGTGGCTTCCTGCTGACGATTGCGCACCGCCTGCGCTTCGCGGGCTTCTCGCTCCGCCCTGGCTTTGGCGGCCGCCTCTGCGCGCGCGATGCTGTTGCGCAGGCGGGATTCGTTCGCCCGCAATTCACTTAACTGCTGTTGCCCCTGCTGGATTGACGACTCAAGACCGGCGATCGTTTTCTGACGCTCATTACGCGCCTGCTCCAGCTTCGCCTGTTGGGCGCGTTGTTCATACAGCAGCGTCTGTTGCTGGCTCTGTTTCTCTTCCAGCGCCGCTTTCTGAGACGCCACCTCTTCACGCGTCTGTTTCAGTTCGGCAATGGTGTCCTGGCGCGCCTGGTTCAGATAACCGAAATAGGCCTGCAAACGCTGCCCGCGCTGGCTCTCTTCACCGCTAAGAATGAGCTGAATCCCCGTATGCTCGCCCTGGCGAAACGCCGCATCCAGCTGCGCGGCAAGGCTGCGTTCCTGAATGGCTTTTTGTTGTTCCAGCTTCGCGATAGATGCGTTCATTGCGTCGATCTGCTTATTCAACTGGGCAAGGGTATTCTGGGTTTCACGCAATTTACGCGCGGCGGCGGAGATGGCCTCTTCCTGCGTTTTGAGCTGTGCGAGCAAACTGGAGCGTTGCTGCTGTTGCTGGCGCACGGCGCGCTCTTTGGCGGCGATATCCGCCTGGATGGATTTGAGCTGATCGCGGTCATCCGCATGGGCGGAAAAGGCGCACAACAATACGCCAGCGCTCAACACGCTGGCGTAAATCATGGGCCTGACTGAAAACCTGCGTGGTTTCACGGCCCGTGTAATGGAATTAAACGCCTTTCCCCTCATGGGGAAGGATTATTCCACGATGAACAGCGGCTTACCAGTCATCTCTTTCGGGATTTCCATACCCATCAGCGTCAACATCGTCGGTGCGATATCAGAAAGTTTGCCGCCTTCGACCGCTTTTACGCTTTTCGCGCCGACATAAATCAGCGGAACCGGTAGGTTGGTATGCGCAGTGTGCGCCTGACCGGTGGATGGATCGCGCATCTGCTCGGCGTTGCCGTGGTCTGCGGTGATCAGCAGTTGGCCGCCAACGGACTCAACCGCTTTAGCAACCTGCTCAACGCAGTGATCCAGCGCTTCAACCGCTTTAACCGCCGCTTCCATCACGCCAGTGTGACCGACCATATCACCGTTCGGGTAGTTACAGATGATGGTGTCATACTTGCCGCTCCCGATAGCCGCAACCAGTTTTTCGGTCAGTTCTGCGGAACTCATTTCCGGCTGTAGATCGTAGGTCGCCACTTTAGGCGAGTTGATCAGGATGCGTTCTTCGCCTGCAAACGGTTCTTCTACGCCGCCGTTGAAGAAGAAGGTGACGTGGGCGTATTTTTCCGTTTCGGAAATGCGCAGTTGGGTTCTGTCGTTCTTCGCCATCCACTCGCCGAAGGTGTTTGCCAGCGATGCCGGTGGGTAAGCTACGGCGGTTTTGATATCAGCGGCGTACTCGGTCAGCATGACGAAGTTCAGATTAACCACTTTCTTACGGGTGAAGCCGTCGAAATCAGCATTAACGAACGCGCGGGTAATTTCGCGGGCGCGGTCAGCACGGAAGTTCATGAAAATCAGCGTGTCGCCGTCTTCCATCGCGGCATCGGCCTGACCTTCCGCGCGAATGACGGTCGCTTTCACAAATTCGTCGTTTTCGTCGCGCGCGTAAGCGGCCTGCAGGCCAGCAACGGCGGTATCGGCCTGGAATTCACCCTGCGCCAGCGTCATCAGGTCATAGGCCTGCTCAACGCGATCCCAGCGGTTGTCGCGGTCCATTGCATAGTAACGACCAATAATGGACGCTACGCGGCCTTTGCCCAGCGCGGCAAACTTGTCTTCGAATTTTTTCAGCGAGGATTCCGCGCTGCGTGGCGGGGTATCGCGGCCATCAAGGAAGGCGTGCAGATAAATTTTCTCTGCGCCGCGTTCTGCGGCCAGCTCGACCATCGCCATGATGTGGTCTTCGTGGCTGTGCACGCCGCCCGCAGACAGCAGACCCATAATGTGCACGGCTTTACCGGTATTTTTCGCCTGATCGACCGCCGCCGTCAGTACCGGGTTAGCGAAGAAGGTACGTTCTTTAATTTCAACATCCAGGCGCGTCAGATCCTGATACACGATACGGCCCGCGCCCAGGTTAACGTGACCCACTTCGGAGTTGCCCATCTGACGGTCCGGCAGACCCACTTCCAGACCGGAAGCGTCGATCAGGGTATGCGGACGTTTTGCCCACAGAGCATCCATTACCGGGGTTTTGGCATTCAAAATGGCGTTATCCTGGCTGTCTTCACGGTAGCCATAGCCATCCAGAATCACCAGTACCATAGGTTTTTTAGAAACCGACATTGCGACAACCTCACACTCAATAGACAAAATAATTGCGTAATTTTACTACAGCTGAATCGATAAAATAGCCTCAGAAGATCAAAGAATGGGGCAGAGAGCGAGCCGGGGACGGCGCGGATCGACGTTTTTTTTCCGTAGCGCCCCGCAAAAATGCAATCCATTGCACGCTCTGGCTGTATTTGCGCCAACGCGCAGGTATACTCCTTTCCTGGTTTTTTAATCACTGAGTCGGGAGTTGTTACCCCCCATGCAAGAAATTATGCAATTTGTTGGCCGCCATCCCATACTGAGTATCGCCTGGATTGCGTTACTGGTGGCGGTGTTGTTCACCACTTTCAAAGGCCTGATGTCTAAAGTTAAGGTTATTACTCGCGGCGAAGCGACGCGTCTTATCAACAAAGAAGACGCCGTTGTGGTGGATTTACGTCAGCGTGACGACTTCCGCAAAGGCCATATCGCGGGCGCGACTAACCTGCTGCCGAGCGAAATCAAGGCCAACAACGTTGGCGAGCTTGAAAAGCACAAAGATAAGCCTCTGATCGTGGTTGATGGTTCCGGTATGCAGTGTCAGGAATCCGCAAACGCACTGATCAAAGCGGGCTTTGAGAAAGTTTTTGTGCTGAAAGAAGGCGTTGCGGGCTGGAGCGGTGAGAACCTGCCATTAGTGCGCGGGAAATAACGCGTTACTCAACACGGGAGATAAGTCATGGCCAACATCGAGATCTACACCAAAGCAACCTGCCCGTTTTGCCATCGTGCAAAAGCGCTGTTGAGCAGTAAGGGTGTGAGTTTCCAGGAACTTCCGATTGACGGCGATGCCGTAAAACGTGAAGAGATGATCAGGCGTAGTGGCCGCACGACGGTTCCGCAGATTTTTATTGATGCACAGCACATTGGCGGCTGTGACGACTTGTATGCGTTGGATGCGCGTGGTGGACTGGATCCCCTGCTGCGTTAAAACATGCCGCAAGTATTTTAAGGACAACACTAAAGGGTTTTCTACACATGTCAGAACAAAATAACACCGAAATGGCTTTCCAGATCCAACGTATCTACACCAAGGATGTGTCTTTCGAAGCGCCAAATGCACCGCATGTTTTCCAGAAAGATTGGCAGCCAGAGGTTAAACTTGATCTTGATACGGCGTCTACTCAACTGGCAGATGACGTATACGAAGTGGTACTGCGTGTTACCGTAACGGCTTCCCTGGGCGAAGAGACCGCTTTCCTGTGCGAAGTTCAGCAGGGCGGCATTTTCTCCATCAGTGGTATTGAAGGAACTCAGATGGCGCATTGCCTGGGTGCATACTGCCCGAACATTCTGTTCCCGTATGCCCGCGAATGCATCACCAGCCTGGTTTCACGCGGCACGTTCCCGCAACTGAATCTTGCGCCGGTTAACTTCGATGCGCTGTTCATGAACTATTTACAGCAGCAGGCTGGCGAAGGTACTGAAGAACATCAGGATGCCTGATGAACCAAAGTAATGCTTCAATGACTGTGATCGGTGCTGGCTCGTACGGCACCGCTCTTGCCATCACCCTGGCGAGAAACGGCCACCAGGTTGTCCTGTGGGGCCACGATCCTAAACATGTCGCGACCCTTGAGCGAGACCGCTGCAACGTCGCGTTCCTCCCTGATGTGCCTTTTCCCGATACGCTACGCCTTGAAAGCGACTTAGCCACCGCGCTGGCGGCCAGCCGTAACATTCTGGTGGTGGTGCCAAGCCATGTCTTTGGCGAGGTGCTGCGACAGATTAAACCGCTGATGCGTCCTGATGCGCGCCTGGTCTGGGCGACCAAAGGTCTGGAAGCGGAAACGGGGCGCCTGTTGCAGGATGTCGCCCGTGAAGCGCTGGGCGATGACATCCCGCTGGCGGTGATATCCGGCCCGACGTTCGCTAAAGAACTGGCGGCGGGTTTGCCGACGGCAATTTCTCTGGCGTCGACGGACGAAACCTTCGCGGATGATTTGCAGGAACTTTTGCACTGCGGTAAGAGTTTTCGCGTCTACAGCAACCCCGATTTCATCGGCGTGCAGCTGGGCGGTGCGGTGAAAAACGTGATTGCGATTGGCGCAGGCATGTCTGACGGCATCGGTTTTGGCGCAAACGCACGTACCGCGCTGATCACGCGTGGGCTGACGGAAATGTCGCGTCTTGGCGCGGCGCTGGGGGCCGATCCGACCACCTTTATGGGAATGGCGGGTCTGGGCGACCTGGTTCTGACCTGTACTGACAACCAGTCGCGTAACCGCCGTTTTGGCATGATGCTCGGTCAGGGCATGGATGTTCAGAGCGCGCAGGACAAAATTGGTCAGGTGGTTGAAGGCTACCGTAATACAAAAGAAGTTCGTGAGTTGGCGCACCGTTTTGGTGTCGAAATGCCAATAACCGAGGAAATTTATCAAGTATTGTATTGCGGAAAAAACGCGCGCGAGGCAGCATTGACGTTATTAGGTCGTGCACGCAAGGACGAGCGTAGTCGCCACTAGCCGTAAGGATCTGTTTTATTAAATGACCCGGCCCGCGAAGAACGGGCCGGTCGTTAGCCTGATACCTGGAGTCAGCAATGTCATGTGAAGAACTGGATATCGTCTGGAACAATATTAAAGCCGAAGCCCGGGCTCTGGCGGACTGTGAGCCGATGCTGGCCAGTTTCTACCACGCGACGCTACTCAAGCATGAAAACCTGGGCAGTGCGCTGAGCTATATGCTGGCGAACAAACTCGCATCTCCGATTATGCCTGCCATCGCCATCCGTGAAGTGGTGGAAGAGGCCTACGCCGCCGACCCGGAAATGATCGCCTCTGCTGCCTGTGATATTCAGGCGGTACGCACCCGCGACCCGGCGGTAGACAAATACTCGACGCCGCTTCTGTATCTGAAAGGCTTCCATGCTCTCCAGGCCTACCGTATCGGCCACTGGTTATGGAATGAAGGCCGCCGCGCGCTGGCGATATTCCTGCAAAATCAGGTTTCTGTCACCTTCCAGGTCGATATTCACCCGGCGGCGAAAATTGGACGCGGCATTATGCTCGATCACGCGACGGGGATTGTGGTCGGTGAAACGGCGGTAATCGAAAATGATGTCTCGATCCTGCAATCGGTCACGCTTGGCGGGACCGGGAAAACCAGCGGCGATCGTCATCCCAAAATTCGTGAAGGCGTGATGATTGGCGCCGGGGCGAAGATCCTTGGCAATATCGAAGTGGGGCGCGGCGCGAAGATTGGCGCGGGCTCCGTGGTCTTGCAGCCTGTACCGCCACACACCACCGCAGCGGGCGTTCCGGCGCGGATTGTCGGCAAGCCCGACAGCGATAAGCCGTCAATGGATATGGATCAGCATTTTAACGGGATTCACCATACGTTCGAATACGGCGACGGCATCTGACTTTATGCCCGGTAGCGCTGTGCTTACCGGGCCTACCAGATCCGTAGGTCGGATAAGGCGTCAGCCGCCATCCGACAAAAATCAACTACGCAATACCGCGCCAGGATACCCCAACTGGCGCCATGCCTCATACACCACGACCGACACCGCGTTCGACAGGTTCATGCTGCGGCTGTCCGGCATCATTGGAATACGAATTTTTTGTTCAGCGGGCAGCGCGTCGAGAATGGTCGCCGGTAAACCGCGCGTTTCCGGGCCAAACATCAGGTAGTCCCCATCCTGATAGCTCACCGCGCTATGGGCAGGGGTGCCTTTGGTGGTCAGAGCAAACAGACGCTGTGGGTTTTCGGCGGCGACAAAGGCGGCGTAATCGTGATGGCGCTGTACGGCGGCAAACTCGTGATAGTCCAGCCCCGCGCGGCGCAGACGTTTATCATCCCATGTGAAGCCCATCGGTTCGATAATATGCAGACGAAAACCGGTATTGGCGCAAAGACGAATAATATTGCCGGTGTTTGGTGGGATTTCTGGTTCGAATAATACGATATTCAACATGCTTAACTGCCCCCTTAAGTGCGGGGGGCAGAATAGCAGAAAATACGTTCACCCTCACCCTGTAGGCCTGATAAGCGTAGCGCCATCAGGCATCCCCGATGCACATTACATTGCCGGATGGCGGCTGACGCCTTATCCAGCCTACGCCGCATCACCCTGCGATAGTGGCGCCAGCGCAGCCGGAACAGACTTACCGAGTTCCTGCACCAGCGAATCACGGCTGATCTCGCTGATTGATTTTGCGCCAGTCAGCGTCATGGCGACCTTCATCTCTTTTTCGATCAGATCCAGCAGGTTCGCCACGCCAGCCTGACCCGCCGTCGCCAGCGCGTACAGATACGCACGGCCAAGCAGTACGCTATCGGCCCCAAGCGCAATCATGCGTACCACGTCCAGACCATTACGAATTCCGCTGTCCGCCAGAATGGCGATATCGCCTTTCACCGCGTCGGCAATGGCGGGCAGGGCGCGGGCGGAGGAGAGCACGCCGTCGAGCTGGCGGCCGCCGTGGTTAGAGACCACGATGCCATCAGCGCCAAAGCGTACCGCGTCGCGGGCGTCTTCGGGATCGAGGATCCCTTTGATCACCATTGGGCCGTCCCAGAATTCACGGATCCACTCCAGGTCTTTCCAGGAAATCGACGGATCGAAGTTGTTCGCCAGCCAGCCGATGTAATCTTCCAGCCCGGTCGGTTTGCCAAGGTAGGCGGAGATATTACCCAGATCGTGCGGACGACCGTTCAGGCCGACATCCCAGGCCCATTGTGGATGGGTCGCAGCCTGCCAGTAGCGGCGCAGGGCGGCATTCGGGCCGCTCATCCCGGAGTGGGCGTCACGGTAACGCGCGCCAGGCGTTGGCATATCGACGGTAAAGACCAGCGTGGAGCAGCCCGCCGCTTTGGCGCGCTCCAGCGCGTTACGCATAAAACCGCGATCGCGCAGGACGTACAGCTGGAACCACATCGGGCGTTTAATCGTCGGCGCGACTTCCTCGATGGGGCAGACAGAAACGGTGGAGAGGGTAAACGGAATCCCTTTCGCATCGGCGGCGGCGGCGGCCTGAACTTCACCGCGACGCGCATACATTCCGCACAGGCCAACCGGAGCCAGTGCAACCGGCATCGACAGCTTTTCGTTAAACAGGGTGGTTTCCAGGCTCAGGTCGGACATATTCTTCAGCACGCGCTGGCGGAGCGCCACCTCTGACAAGTCTTCCACGTTACGACGCAGGGTATATTCCGCATAGGCGCCGCCGTCGATGTAGTGGAACAAGAAAGGGGGCAGAATGCGTTGGGCTGCGGCGCGATAATCGCTGGCTGCTGAAATGATCATGCTTTGTTCTCCCTGGAAATCTCATTATGGTCACCGGGCAGGCGGGTAATACGCGCCTGGCGGGCCTGGTCTTCATCAAATCGTTTAATGGTGGTGTGGACGAAACTGAGGTGCGCCATCATGGCTTTACGTGCGCCGTCGGCATCACCGGCCAGAATGGCGTCCATCACCGCCTGATGTTGTTCCGTCAGTTTTGAAAACACCGGCGGAACGAGATACATACGCTGGCGGCTCTGCTTCACGGATGATTGCAGGACATCAAAGAAGCCGCGCATGGTCTGCAACAGCACGACGTTGTGCGAGGCCTCCGCAATCGCGAGGTGGAAGCGAACATCCGCCTGGGAGGCGAGGTCCGGGTCCTCACTGAGCGTGGCGTCAAAGCAGAGCTTAATTTTCTCTTTATCAGCGGGCGTGGCGCGCATCGCGGCGTGCCAGGCGGTGCTGGCTTCAATGGCGTGGCGGGCTTCCAGAATGTCGAAGCTGTAGTCCGGGTCGTCCGCCATCAGCGTTTTCAACGGCTGAACGATATTCTGTTCGGACCAGGTTTCATGCTGCCAGCGAACGAACGTTCCGCCGCCCCGGCGGCTGATCAGCACGCCTTCACTGACCAGTTTCGCCAGCGCCTCGCGCAGAGAATTGCGCGACACGCCCAGTTGTACGGCCAGCTGACGCTCGGCGGGCAACTTCATGCCCGCCTCCAGCTGTTGTTCTTCAATCAGCGCCCGCACACGAGAAGCAACCTCGTCTGACAGGCGTTTTGGCATCACAATCACGGAATCATCCAGGTTAAGACATAGGCCTGAAGTGTGGTAATCACACCCACCATGCAGGTGAAAATCAGGCTGTGTTTAACGGTAAAGCGGAACAGGTCGGACTCTTTCCCTACCAGACCCACTGCCGCACAGGCAATGGCGATAGACTGCGGAGAGATCATCTTACCGGTTACGCCGCCGGTGGTATTCGCCGCCACCATCAGCACGTCAGAGACGCCGATTTGCTGGGCGGCCGTCGCCTGCAGGGCGGCAAACAGCGCGTTTGATGAGGTATCAGACCCCGTCAGGAATACGCCCAGCCAGCCAAGGAACGGCGAGAAGAAGGTAAAGGCGCTGCCCGTATGCGCCAGCGCTAACGCCAGCGTAGAGGAGAGCCCGGAGTAGTTAGAGATAAACGCGAATGCCAGCACCATCCCGATGGAGTAAATCGGCAGCGCTAACTCTTTCAGCGTGCTGCCGAATGTCTGGATTGCGGCAGATGGTTTCATTTTCAGCCAGACGACGGACAGCAGCGCAGCGAACAGAATGGCCGTACCGGTAGCGGAGAACCAGTCGAACTTATAGACCGCAGCGTAGGCGGTTGCCTCATGCACCACTGGCGGCATACGGGCAACCAGCTTATCGAGATGCGGAACCGGAATATTAATCACCCAGTCGTACAGCGCGCCGCCTGGGGCAAACATCGCTTTAAACGGCGGAACGCTCCAGAGGGTAACGGTCGCTGTCAGGAACAGGAACGGCGACCATGCGCGAACGATTTGACCAACCGTGTAATGGGTGCGGTCCAGCGTCTGATCGACCTGTGAAGCGCCCATATCGCCAAAGCGGAAAATACGTACCGGCTGCCAGCGTTTCAGGAACAGCGTCAGACAGACCAGCGAGACCAGCGACGAGATGATGTCCGGCAGTTCCGGGCCGATAAAGTTAGAGCTGAGGTACTGGGCGATAGCAAATGAACCACCCGCCACCATCACCGCAGGCCAGGTCTCTTTCACGCCGCGCCAGCCGTCCATAATCGCCATGATCCAGAACAGTACGATAATGGTCAGGAACGGCAGTTGACGGCCGACCATCTGGCCGATCTCAAAGCTGTCCAGCCCGGTGACCTGACCGGCCACCAGAATCGGAATCCCCATCGCGCCAAACGCGACCGGCGCGGTGTTGACGATCAGGCACAAACCCGCCGCATACAGCGGATTAAAGCCCAGGCCGACTAGCAGAGCCGCAGTAATCGCCACTGGCGCGCCAAAGCCCGCTGCCCCTTCAAGGAATGCCCCGAAGGAAAAGCCGACGATCAGCATTTGCAGACGCTGGTCAGGGGTAATCGACAATATTGATGACCGGATGATGTCGAATTGCCCGGTTCTGACAGAGATTTTATAGACAAAGACGGCGGCGATAATGATCCAGGCAATCGGCCACAGACCATAGAAGAAGCCATACACCACCGCAGCCAGAGCGTTATCCACCGGCATTTTGTAAAACAGCAGCGCGACAGCCAGCGCGATTGCGACCGTCCAGGAGGCGGCGATGTAGCCTTTCAGCTTGAGCTTAATCAGCGCGAAGAAAAAGAACAGGATCGGAAGCGATGCGATCAGGCTGGAAATCCAGATGTTACCGGCCGGATCGTAGTTTTGTTGCCAGAGATTCATTGCAGGTCTCCTGAGGGCCACACGCATAATGCAATGAGTCTTTTGCTCATCTCTTTGTCACATTATGTGTAAAAGTGGCCCTGCCAATATTGTGATGTAGGGGTAATGACAATGAATGGTTAATCAAATGTTGCTTATTGGCAACGCTAGTGTAGGTGAATTTTAATGAACTGTGAACCAGTGATCGGATTAAGGGATAATTGGTTGGGCCAATTGAGGGGGGGGAGGGAAAGGGCGGGCCGGGCAAGCGTGCGCGTACCCGGCAGAAGGTTAAAACTCGGTTTTTGCGAAACCGGTCATCTCTTTCAGGCCCATTTCACGGCCTAACGCCGTCATTGGGTGGACGACAACCAGACCGCGCACGCTTTTCTTCAGCTTGCCCATATCGGCCTGTTCTTTTTTGGTAATCGCGCGGCGAAACGGCAGGTTCATCAGCTTTTGCGCTTCTTTACTCAGCTTCTGGCTGTGAACGTCACGCAGGCGCACGATCTCGGCTTCCAGCGTGGCTTTCTCTTTTTCCAGCTCGGCATATTTGTCAGCGGCATCGACAAGGGATAGCGAGGCCTGCTGGTGGCGGATGGCGTCCAGGCGATCGCTCAGACGTTTAATTTCGTTTTTTTCGACTTCTTTCATGGGATAGCTTCTGATGGAACCAGGATGAATTTTCTATAGTATGCGCGCAGAGCGGGATTATTCACAACTAATGGGATAAAAATAATCAAATAAGGCAAGTATTATAATGCTAATTGATTGTGTAACGTCTTGATTTAATACTTATTTAATAAACAAAACGTGATGTTAACGGTTTCTGCATGGCGGTTTGCGATTAAGCACGTTTTCCCCAATAGAAAACCCTGTCTGAGCCTAAACTAAAATTAGCGGCCGCGCATTCCCCGACGCGGAGAATACATGGAGATATCATCATGGTCAAAATAGGTGACAACGTTCCGCTTCTTATTGATAAGGCTGTAGATTTTATGGCTTCGAGTCAGGCATTTCGGGAGTATCTGAATAAAACGCCGCCGCGCGATATGGTTCCTGATGAGGTGCCGAAGGCAAATGCGCAGATGTACCTGCAACGTCTGGAATATTATCGCCAGCTCTATCAGCCGCAGCCGGAAGAAAAACAGTAAGTGGTTGACGGTCTATTTTTGAAAGGCTTTTTTTAAGCTGATTTTAGAAATCAGCTCGGTCAGGGAAAGCACCATCGTTGAGCGTACCGCTTGCTGGTAGCGCTGAATTTGCATGGCGTATAAACCCGGGTCAGAGGTCTCAAAATGCGGCGGCGGCGGTAACGCCGTCACGCAGTGCAGTTCGCCAAACGGCCCGAGAATTTCGTCGTCGGTGAACGCATATTCATTACCGTCGTGATTCAGTTCTTCACGCAACGCCATCAGCAGTTCCGCATCTTCGTATTCAGGGCGACTGAGTACCCCCAGACCGTAGATCAGTTTCAGACGTACCGAGAGATCGCCCAGCGGTCCATCGCCGTCGAGTAACGGTTCCACTGCGTATTTCACCGCATAATCGTCTTTGCGAAACACCTGAAGTACCAGAATATTCACCGCCTCGGTGAGTAACTCTACGGCGGTGATGAGGAAACTTCGTACGGTTTTGCCAGCATTCAGACGCTCAAGCACGCGGTTTTCAAAGGCCTGGGTTTGTTCCATTATTGCCTGCATATCTGACAATCTGTCATTCGGGCGCAGGATGACCTGCGCCGTATTTTGCCTCATTTGGTCGCGTTGTATGCGTTAACCGCCTCCGCTACCACTTCGCTGTTTACATCCAGCCCGGAAATTTGCGCCAGCGCTTCCTGCGGCCCTTTCTCTGCGATCAGCGCAGCCAGTTCCTGGGCCTGCGGATCGTCTTCGCTGGTAAAGTGCATCGCGGCAGCGATACCGTTGACCAGGTTAACGTGCGGCAGGCCGTATTCCAGCGTGCCCAGCAGCGGTTTGATCAGACGGTCGCCCGCACTCAGTTTACGCAGCGGCTGGCGGCCAACGCGCTCAACGTCATCTTTCAGATACGGGTTTTCAAAACGACCGAGGATTTTCTGAATGTATGCCGCATGTTTGTCGGCATCAAAACCGTAGCGTTTGATCAGCACCGCGCCGCTCTCTTCCATCGCCCCTTTTACCACAGCGCGGATTTTCTCATCGAGAATCGCGTCACGGATGGTCTGATGACCGGTTAATTTTCCGAGGTACGCGGTTATAGCATGCCCGGTGTTCAGCGTGAAGAGTTTACGTTCGACAAATGCCATCAGGTTATCGGTTAATTCCATACCTGGAATATCTGGCAGCGCGCCTTTGAACTGCGTTTTATCGACAATCCACTCGCTGAAGGTTTCCACGGTGACTTCCAGTGGGTCGTTCGTGGCGGAGGCGGAAGGCGGCACGATACGGTCGACGGCGGAATCGACAAAACCGACATGCTGTTCAACCCAGGCTTTGTCTTCATCCGCCAGGGCGTTCATCACATGACCTTTCAATTGCGTGGTGCCGCGCACCATGTTTTCGCAGGCAATGATGTTAAGCGGCGCTTCAATTCCTTGCGTTTTACGTTTAACCAGGCCTTTGGCGATGGCCGGAGCAATGCGTTCCAGTACTACTGGCCCAACGGCGGTGGTGACCAAATCGACATGCGCAATCAGCTCAACCACGTCATCGCTGATGCTGCTCACGGCATTAACGCCGGAAACCGTATCAACCTGCTCATTTTCACCCACCACATGAACCTGATAGCTATGACGGGCATTCAGGGCGTCGAGCACGACCTGGTTTACATCCGCGAACGTCAGTTGTATCCCCGCGTCAGCCAGCAGTTTGCCGATAAATCCACGACCGATATTACCTGCGCCAAAATGTAATGCTTTCATAGTGTTAACCTTCATTAATGTTTTTACCCGAGAGGGCTGGGGTGAGGGACCGCATGGCTTCCCCCCTCACCCAAACCCTCTCCCTTGCGGGAGAGGAAACCGTACACCGCAGGACTGGTAGCAGCGCCACCGGACATGATGCCGGCCTACGGGAACTGCACATCGTAGGCCCGGTAAGCGCGAGCGCCACCGGGCAACGGACTTACTTACGACCGGCCAGCAGTTCCAGCACTTCATCCACGCTGGTGGTATGCGCCAGACGCTCGATCACGGACTCATCATCCAGCGCGTTAGTCAGGCTGGTGATGACCTGGATGTGCTCGTTGTTACGCGCCGCGATACCAATGACCAGGCGGGCGATATCGTCTTCTTCTTCACCGAAGCGAACGCCTTCCGGGTACTGGCAGAAGACCACACCGGTTTTCAGCACGCGGTCTTTGGCTTCCACGGTGCCGTGCGGTACGGCGATAGACTCACCCAGATAAGTCGGGGTCAGTTTTTCACGTTCCAGCATGGCGTCGATGTATTCTGGCTCAACATAACCGCCTTTCACCAGTTGCTCGCCCGCAAAGCGAATGGCTTCTTCTTTAGTGGCGGCTTTACGACCCAGGAAGATGTTTTCTGCGCCCAGCTTGAACAGGTTGTTATCCCCTTCATCGAAGCTGTCTTTCAGATGGTCGCGTACTTTCTCTTCGTTGGTGTTGTGGCGCTGTGCGGCAACCAGACGTTCGGTCAGGCTGGTGTACAGCCCGCTATCCAGGAAGTTGGTCAGCGAAATGTGCTGCGCTTGCGGAACCTGGCGCATGGCGCGCTCGGTCAGGTCACGGTGAGTGATGACCAGGTCGACATCCGGCGGCAGGTTGTTGATCGCGCTGTTGGTGACGGAAATCTGGCTCAGACCCGCATCCTGAACTTTTTTACGCAGTACGCCCGCACCCATTGCGCTGGAACCCATACCGGCATCACAGGCAACGATGATTTTACGTACATGGCTCAGGTCGTTGGTCACATCGCCAGCGGACAGCGCGGATGCGCCTTTAGATTCTGCTTTCATGTCCTGCACGCGACGGGTTGCCGCGTCGATATCATCATCTTCTTTCACTTTGCTGGTTTTCAGCAGAATGGAGGCAATGATGAAGGAGACCGCCATAGCAGCGATAATCGCTGTGATGTTAGCGAAGTAGGCGCCTTTTGGCGTCATCGCCAGTACCGCCAGGATAGAACCCGGAGACGCCGGAGAAACCAGACCGCCGTTCAGGATGGTCAGCGTAAACACGCCAGTCATACCGCCGAGGATAACGGCCAGGATCAGACGCGGGTTCATCAGCACGTACGGGAAGTAAATTTCGTGGATACCGCCCAGGAAGTGGATGATTGCCGCGCCGCCAGCAGACTGTTTTGCGCTGCCGCGACCGAAGAACATGTACGCCATCAGGATGCCCATACCCGGGCCTGGGTTAGCTTCGATCAGGAAGAAGATGGATTTACCCAGCTCATGGGACTGCTGAATACCCAGCGGCGAGAAGATACCGTGGTTAATCGCGTTGTTAAGGAACAGGATTTTCGCCGGTTCAACGAAGATAGACGCCAGCGGCAGCATGTCATGGACAACCATGAAGTTAACGCCGGCTGCCAGCAGTTTGGACAGGACTTCAACCGCCGGGCCAATGCCGAGGAACGCCAGAATCGCGAGGATCATCCCGATGATGCCAGCGGAGAAGTTATTCACCAGCATTTCGAAACCGGATTTGATCTTACCGTCTACCCAGCTATCGAATTTCTTGATGCAGTAGCCGCCCAGCGGGCCTGCGATCATTGAGCCGAGGAACATCGGCATGTCCGCACCGACGATAACGCCCATCGTGGTGATAGCACCGACCACGCCGCCGCGCTCGCCGCCTACCAGCTTACCACCGGTATAACCGATCAGTAGCGGCAGGAGGTAGGTGATCATTGGACCAACGAGCTTTGCCAGCGTTTCGTTAGGCAACCACCCTGTTGGAATAAATAATGCGGTGATAATACCCCACGCGATAAACGCGCCGATATTTGGCATCACCATATTGCTGAGGAAACGACCAAAGCTTTGCACTTTGATCTTAATATCGGATGACATAAAAACACCCCTTCTTATGTTTGCTGTCGCGCAGGCTCGAAGCCCGAGGTTTGTTAATGTAGCGGCAGAGGTAGCCGGACCCTGTAGATAGTGCGAAATCTGGCACTGAATCGTTCAACTGTCCAGTTGCTGGCTTGTTGTGTGATTTAGATCACATGAATATAGGGTAGATGGTGGTTATTGATGTGATATTGATCACAAAACTGCTGTGTAAAAAAACAACAAACCCGGAATCACCGGTGGAAATAGCGTTTAAATGTGAACTGTTTCACATTTTTGATTTGAGGGTTTGTTGAATTTTTGTGATCTAAATCACAAGATATTTTCATCCGAAACCTGTGTGGTGTGATCTTAAGCAGATTCCGCCTCATGCTTCATTCTGATGTGTAATTGAGCAACCTCTCGCCGTGCAAAATTATCTTTTGGTTTGATGGCGAAAATGGCGGACTCGAATTATGTTCAAAATATCGGTGGAATCGTAATACGCCGCCTGTCATTTAACACTCTTATTAGCGTGAAGCCGGAGCAGGTATGTTTCTAAATTATTTCGCGTTAGGAGTATTGATCTTTGTTTTTCTGGTGATTTTTTATGGAATCATCATGATTCATGACATCCCTTATCTGATCGCTAAAAAACGAAACCACCCCCATGCTGATGCTATTCATACTGCTGGTTGGGTCAGCCTGTTTACGCTTCATGTTATTTGGCCGTTTCTGTGGATTTGGGCCACGCTTTATCAGCCCGAACGGGGCTGGGGCATGCAAGCGCATGTTTCACCGCAGGAAAAGGAGCCTGAGCCGGGGCCCGAACCGGAGCCTGACCCGGAACTTATCGCCTTGTCGAAACGTGTGGAAGCGCTGGAGCGAAAGCTGGCTGAGGTACAGTCCCCTGATATTCCCCTGTCGGAGAGCTAATCATGGATCTGTTGATTGTTTTGACCTACGTAGCATTAGCCTGGGCGGTATTTAAAATATTCAGGATTCCGGTGAACCAATGGACACTTTCCACGGCGGCATTAGGCGGGGTATTTTTAGTTAGCGGACTTATATTATTAATGAACTATAACCACCCCTATACTTTTACGGCGCAGAAAGCGGTTATTTCTATTCCCATTACGCCGCAGGTAACAGGTATTGTGAGTGAGGTAACGGATAAAAATAATCAGCTGATTAAAAAAGGCGATGTTTTATTCAAAATCGATCCCGTGCGGTATCAGGCGCGGGTCGACAGGTTACAGGCTGACCTGGTCACGGCCACGCATAATATACATACCCTGAAGGCGCAATTAGCGGAGGCTCAGGCCAATACCACGCGGGTGTCCGCAGAACGCGACCGCCTCTATAAGGATTATCAGCGCTATCTGAAAGGCAGTCAGGCGAGGGTGAATCCGTTTTCTGAAAGCGATATCGATAACGCGCGGCAAAACTATTTAGCGCAGGATGCGATGGTAAAAGGTTCTGTTGCTGAGCAAACGCAGATCCAGAGCCAACTGGACAGCATGGTCGATGGCGAGCAGTCGCAAATCGTCAGCCTGCGGGCGCAGCTGGCCGAGGCGAAATACAATCTTGAACAGACGGTTATTCGCGCGCCGAGTAATGGCTATGTGACCCAGGTGCTTATCCGGCCCGGTAGCTATGCCGCCGCGCTGCCGCTGCGCCCGGTAATGGTTTTTATTCCCGAACAAAAACGGCAAATTGTCGCCCAGTTCCGGCAGAACTCATTATTACGTCTTGAGGCGGGAGATGAGGCCGAAGTGGTGTTCAATGCGCTGCCCGGCCAGGTATTCCAGGGCAAGTTGTTGAGTATTTTACCGGTTGTGCCCGGCGGTTCTTACCAGGCGCAGGGAACATTACAGTCCTTAAGCGTAACGCCGGGGATGGACGGCGTGCTTGCGTTGATTGAGCTGGAGCCGAATAGCGATGTGGATGCCCTGCCTGACGGCATTTACGCCCAGGTTGCGGTTTACTCCGATCACTTCGCCCATGTCTCCGTGATGCGTAAGGTACTACTGCGCATGACCAGCTGGATGCACTATCTTTATTTGGATCATTAAGCGGGTCGTCACCTGCTTTTTAGTAAAAATGCCTGATGGCGCTATGCTTATCAGACCGACAGGAACAATGTCTGCAATGTGTAGACCGGATAAGGCGCTTGCGCCGACATCCGGCAAAACTAAGGCAGGATTTATTGATACCACTTTATTTTTTGTTGGCAAAAAGGACACGGCATGAAACTCATCGGCAGCTATACCAGCCCTTTTGTGCGAAAGATTTCGGTGTTATTGCTGGAAAAGGGCATCACTTTCGAATTTGTGAATGAACTTCCCTACAACGCGGAAAACGGCGTGGCGCAGTACAACCCGCTTGGCAAAGTCCCCGCGCTGGTGACGGATAAGGGAGAGTGCTGGTTCGATTCCCCGATAATCGCCGAATATATTGAGTTACTGGATATTGCTCCGGTGATGATTCCGCGTGAACCTCTGGCCTCACTGAAAGTACGGCAGATTGAAGCGCTGGCGGACGGCATTATGGATGCCGGTCTGGTTTCCGTGCGTGAACAGGCGCGCCCGGCGACGCAGCAGTCTGAAACGGAACTGTTGCGCCAGCGCGAGAAAATCAACCGTAGCCTGGACGCGCTGGAAGGCTATCTGGTGGACGGGACGATTAAGACCGATACCGTGAATCTGGCAACCATCGCCATTGCCTGCGCCGTGGGCTATCTCAATTTCCGCCGCGTGGCGCCGGGCTGGTGCGTGGACAGACCGCACTTAGTCAAACTGGTGGAAACGCTCTTTCAACGCGAAAGCTTTGCCCGCACGGAACCGCCAAAGGCTTGATGCGCATTATGTCCGCCTGAGCAAACTCACGGTACAATCCCCCTCATGTCGATATCCCTCTCCGCACCGGAGGGGGCCACCAACAGCCAGGCCTTTTTCATGACAACCGAAACGCGTTCACTCTACAGCCAGCTTCCTGCTATCGATCGCTTACTGCGTGACAGCACTTTTCTCTCTTTACGTGACACCCACGGGCATACCAGGGTGGTGGATCTGCTTCGCCAGATGTTGGATGAAGCAAGGGAAGCGATTCGCGATACGCAGGCGCTGCCCGCGTGGTGCGAGAACTGGGCGCAAGAGGTGAATATCCGGCTGGCGAAAGAGGCGCAAAGCGCGCTGCGTCCGGTGATTAACCTGACGGGAACGGTGCTGCACACCAATCTGGGGCGAGCGCAGCAGGCGGAAGAGGCGATTGACGCGGTGACGCAGGCAATGCGCGCTCCGGTCACACTGGAATATGATCTGGATGGCGCCGGACGCGGGCACCGCGATCGGGCGCTGGCGGATCTGTTATGTCGCATTACCGGGGCGGAAGACGCCTGTATTGTGAACAACAACGCGGCGGCCGTGTTGCTGATGCTGGCGGCGACGGCGAACGGTAAAGAGGTGGTGGTATCGCGTGGCGAACTGGTGGAGATTGGCGGCGCGTTTCGTATTCCTGATGTGATGCGTCAGGCGGGCTGTACGCTGCATGAAGTAGGCACCACCAACCGGACTCACGCGAAAGATTATCGTCAGGCGGTGAATGAAAACACCGGCCTGTTGATGAAAGTGCATACCAGTAATTACAGTATTGAAGGCTTCACCAAAGCGGTGGATGAGGCAGAGCTGGCCGCTATTGGGCTGGAGCTGGATATCCCGGTGGTGGCGGATCTGGGCAGCGGTTCGCTGGTGGATCTCAGTCAGTACGGCTTGCCGAAAGAACCGATGCCGCAGCAGCTGATTGCCGCAGGCGTCAGCCTGGTCAGCTTCTCTGGCGACAAGCTGCTGGGCGGGCCGCAGGCCGGGATCATTGTCGGCAAGAAAGAGATGATTGCGCAACTGCAAAGCCACCCGCTGAAGCGGGCCCTGCGTGCCGACAAAATGACGCTGGCGGCGCTGGAGGCAACACTGCAACTTTATCTGCACCCGGAAGCGCTGGCGGAGAAACTGCCGACGCTGCGGCTGTTAACCCGCAGTGAAGCGGCGATTCAGGCGCAGGCGCAGCGGCTACAGACGGCGCTTGCCGCACGCTTTAGCGCGGAGTTCGCGGTAAACGTGATGCCTTGCCTGTCGCAGATCGGCAGCGGTTCGCTGCCGGTTGATCGGCTGCCCAGCGTGGCGCTGACCTTTACGCCGCATGACGGGCGCGGAAGCCGTCTTGAGGCGCTGGCGGCTCGCTGGCGCGCGCTGCCGGTCCCGATCATTGGCCGAATTTACGATGGTCGCCTGTGGCTGGATATCCGCTGCCTTGAAGACGAGACCCGGTTTATGGAGATGATGTTGAAATGATTATTGCAACCGCCGGACACGTTGACCACGGAAAAACAACGCTATTACAGGCGATTACCGGCGTGAATGCCGATCGTCTGCCGGAAGAAAAAAAACGCGGTATGACCATCGATCTGGGGTATGCCTACTGGCCGCAGCCGGATGGCCGCGTACTGGGATTTATCGACGTTCCCGGTCATGAAAAGTTTCTCTCCAACATGCTGGCGGGCGTGGGCGGTATCGATCATGCGCTGTTGGTTGTCGCCTGCGATGACGGCGTGATGGCGCAGACCCGCGAGCATCTGCAAATTTTACAATTGACGGGTAATCCGCAGCTTACGGTTGCGCTGACCAAAGCCGACCGCGTGGACGACGCGCGAATCGAAGAGGTGCGGGAAGAGATTCTGGCGACGCTGGGCCATTACGGGTTTGCCGACGCGACGCTGTTTGTCACCGCTGCGAATGAAGGGCGCGGTATTGAGGCATTGCGCGAGCATTTACGGCAGTTGACGGGCCGCGCGCATCCCGGCCATCAGAGCTTTCGCCTGGCGATCGATCGCGCGTTTACGGTGAAAGGCGCAGGGCTGGTGGTGACCGGTACGGCGCTCAGCGGCGAAGTGAACGTTGGCGATACGCTGTGGCTGACCGGTGTGAATAAGCCAATGCGTGTGCGCAGCCTGCATGCGCAGAATCAGGCGACTGAACACGCTCATGCCGGACAGCGTATTGCGCTGAATATCGCGGGCGATGCGGAAAAAGAGCAGCTTAACCGTGGCGACTGGCTTCTCTCTGACGTACCGCCGGATGCCTTTTCACGCGTCATCGTTTTGTTAGAACATGCTGCGCCGCTCGTGCAATGGCAACCGCTGCATATTCACCACGCCGCCAGCCATGTCACCGGACGCATTTCCCTGCTGGAGGGCACGCTGGCGGAACTGGTGTTCGATACGCCGCTATGGCTTGCCGATAACGACCGGCTGGTATTACGCGATATTTCTGCCCGTACCACGCTTGCTGGCGCACGCGTGGTGACGCTCAACTCGCCGCGTCGCGGTAAACGTAAACCGGAATATCTGCAATGGCTGTCGGCGCTGGAAAACGCCAGGGATGACAGCGCCGCGCTGGCGACGCATCTCGAACGCGGCGCGGTGAATATTCCTGATTTCGTGTGGGCGCGGCAGCTCAACGGCGACGGCATGCGCCAGCTTATTGAGCAGCATGGTTTTATTCAGGCGGGTTACAGCCTGTTGAACGCCCCTGTCGCCGCGCGCTGGCAGCGTAAGATTCTGGATACGCTCGCGATGTACCACGAACACCATCGCGATGAACCCGGCCCGGGGCGCGAGCGTTTGCGGCGCATGGCGCTCCCGATGGAAGACGAAGCGCTGGTGCTGCTGCTCATCGACCGTATGCGTGAAAGCGGCGTGATTCACAGCCACCACGGCTGGCTGCATTTACCGGATCACAAAGCCGGTTTCAGCGACGAGCAGCAGGCCGTCTGGCAAAACATTGAGCCGCTGTTTGGCGACGACCCCTGGTGGGTGCGCGATCTGGCGAAAGAAAAGGGCGTGGACGAGCAGGTTATGCGACAGGTGCTGCGACAGGCGGCACAGCAGGGCATGATTACCGCGATCGTGAAAGATCGTTATTACCGTAACGATCGGATTGTCGCTTTTGCGAACCTGATCCGCGAACTGGATCAGGAGAGAGGCTCGACCTGCGCCGCTGATTTTCGCGATCGGTTGAATGTTGGACGAAAACTCGCCATTCAAATTCTGGAGTATTTTGACCGGACAGGATTCACGCGCCGTCGCGGAAACGATCATTTATTACGCGATGCGTTATTATTTCCGGCAAAAGAATGATACGAATTATTAAAATAGAAAATGAATTAATACAATTGTTTTCTTGAATTATATAAAGCACAGCAGGCGATGAACCTAATGTGCTTTTTTATATTTTATAATGGGAAAATAACAACAGCGATCATATTTTCACGACAGGTTCATCCGTATGCTGCCAGCCTTATTTCAGTAATTAAGGATGGTACAATGGCTGCTTCAACATTTTTTATTCCTTCCGTGAATGTAATCGGCGCTGGTGCATTAAAAGAAGCAATGAATACTATGGCGGAATATGGTTTTCGCCGTACATTAATTGTCACGGATAGCATGTTAACAACATTAGGCATGGCTGGAGATATTCAGAACGCGTTGCAGGAACGCGATATTTTCAGCGTTATTTATGATGGCACGCAGCCGAACCCGACCACCGAAAACGTGGCTGCCGGGCTGAAACTCCTGAAAGAACACGGGTGCGATAGCGTAATTTCGCTGGGCGGCGGCTCTCCGCACGACTGCGCGAAAGGCATCGCGCTGGTGGCGGCGAACGGCGGCGACATCCGCGACTATGAAGGTGTGGATCGCTCCGCGAAACCTCAGCTACCGATGATTGCCATCAACACGACGGCGGGAACGGCATCAGAAATGACCCGCTTCTGCATCATTACCGACGAAGCGCGCCATATTAAGATGGCGATTGTGGATAAACACGTTACGCCGCTGCTCTCTGTGAATGACTCTTCGTTGATGATGGGGATGCCAAAATCGCTGACCGCCGCGACCGGCATGGATGCGTTAACCCACGCCATTGAAGCCTATGTTTCTATTGCCGCAACGCCGATTACTGATGCGTGCGCGTTGAAAGCCATCTCTATGATTGCGGAAAACCTGGCGATTGCCGTGGAAGAGGGCAGCAACGCGCAGGCGCGCGAAGCGATGGCCTATGCGCAATTCCTGGCTGGTATGGCGTTTAACAATGCTTCTCTGGGCTATGTCCACGCGATGGCGCACCAGCTCGGCGGCTTCTACAATCTGCCGCACGGCGTATGTAATGCGGTGCTGTTGCCGCACGTTCAGGTATTTAACAGCCAGGTCGCGGCAGGCCGTCTGCGCGACTGTGCGGCTGCGATGGGCGTTAATGTAACCGGGATGAGTGAAGCCGACGGCGCGAAAGCGTGCATTGACGCTATCCGTCAGCTGGCGCAGCAGGTCAACATTCCGGCGGGTCTGCGCGACCTGAATGTGAAAGAAGAAGATATTTCCGTGCTGGCGACCAATGCGCTGAAAGACGCCTGTGGCCTGACCAACCCTATTCAGGCGACCCACGACGAGATCATGGCGATTTACCACGCGGCGATGTAATTGAGTGATTGCCGGATATACGATACGCATCGTGTCATTCCGGCGTCATGCCCGATGGCGCTGTGCTTATCGGGCCTACACTGTGCGGTAAGGTGAAACGGCTTAAATATCCGCTTGTCTATATCGTGACCGCAGTCGTAAAGCAGTAAAAGGCTGGCGAAGATTTCGCCAGTCCCGTCTAACCTTTGTAGTACCCCTACAGTAAGGAGACGGTCATGACCAATAATCCCCCTTCAACGCGTATTCAGCCCGGCGAGTATGGTTTTCCTCTGAAATTAAAAGCCCGCTACGACAACTTTATCGGCGGAGACTGGGTCGCACCGGTAGACGGCGAGTATTACCAGAATCTGACGCCGGTGACCGGGCAACTGCTGTGTGAAGTCGCCTCTTCCGGCAAAAAAGATATCGATCTGGCGCTGGATGCCGCGCATAACGTGAAAGAACAGTGGGCGCATACGTCCGTGCAGGATCGCGCCGCGATTCTGTTTAAGATTGCCGATCGCATGGAGCAAAACCTGGAACTGCTGGCAACGGCGGAAACCTGGGATAACGGCAAACCCATCCGTGAAACCAGCGCCGCCGACGTGCCGCTGGCGATCGACCATTTCCGCTATTTTGCGTCCTGTATCCGCGCACAAGAGGGCGGTATCAGCGAAGTTGACAGCGAAACGGTGGCCTATCACTTCCATGAACCTCTGGGCGTGGTGGGGCAGATCATCCCGTGGAACTTCCCGCTGCTGATGGCGAGCTGGAAAATGGCCCCGGCGCTGGCGGCGGGGAACTGCGTGGTGCTCAAACCTGCGCGTCTGACGCCGCTTTCGGTTCTGTTGCTGATGGAAATCGTTGGCGACCTGCTCCCGCCGGGCGTGGTCAACGTCGTGAACGGCGCGGGCGGAGAGATCGGCGAATATCTGGCGACGTCGAAGCGGATCGCGAAGGTGGCGTTTACCGGTTCGACGGAAGTCGGGCAACAGATCATGCAGTACGCGACACAGAACATTATCCCGGTAACGCTGGAGCTGGGCGGTAAGTCTCCCAATATTTTCTTCGCCGATGTGATGGATGAAGAGGATGCGTTTTTCGACAAGGCGCTGGAGGGCTTTGCGCTGTTTGCCTTTAACCAGGGCGAAGTTTGTACCTGCCCGAGCCGCGCGCTGGTACAGGAGTCCATTTATGAGCGCTTTATGGAGCGGGCCATTCGTCGCGTCGAAAGCATTCGCAGCGGTAACCCGCTCGACAGCGTTACGCAGATGGGCGCGCAGGTCTCCCAGGGTCAACTGGAAACCATCCTCAACTACATTGATATCGGTAAGAAAGAAGGCGCGGATGTGTTAACCGGCGGACGGCGCAAGCAGCTGGAAGGAGAGCTGAAAGAGGGCTATTACCTCGAACCGACCATCCTGTTTGGTAAGAACAATATGCGCGTCTTCCAGGAGGAGATTTTTGGCCCGGTGCTGGCGGTGACGACCTTCAGGACGATGGAGGAAGCGCTGGAACTGGCTAATGACACCCAGTACGGGCTTGGCGCCGGAGTCTGGAGTCGTAACGGCAACCTGGCGTACAAAATGGGGCGCGGTATTCAGGCGGGACGCGTATGGACCAACTGCTATCATGCTTACCCGGCGCATGCTGCGTTCGGCGGCTATAAGCAGTCGGGGATTGGCCGCGAAACCCACAAAATGATGCTGGAGCATTATCAGCAAACCAAATGTCTGCTGGTGAGCTATTCCGATAAACCGCTGGGGCTGTTTTAAGCGCCGTATAACCACGTTGCCGGATGGCGGCTTCGCCTTATCCGGCCTACGGGAAATCGCACATGTAGGCCCGATAAGCATAGCGCCATCGGGCATGAGGTTCGCCTTATCCGGCCTACGGGAAATCGCACATGTAGGCTCGATAAGCGTAGCGCCATCGGGCATGAGGTTCGCCTTATCCGGCCTACGGAGAACTGCACATGTAGGCCCGATAAGCGCAGCGCCATCGGGCAGATTTGCCGGATAGAGTGAAGCCGCTGTTCGGTCGTAGGGAACCCGTCGCAGGATTATTAACTGTAATTTGAGATAAATATATAATATTTAATTGTCACATGCACCGGCCCTGTCTATTTAGCTTATACTGCTAATCGTTTGTCTTTAGTAATTACATTAATTTATACAAATATTTTTTTCAGCTATTAAACCTATACCCCATCAGAAAGGTGTGGGAAAAGAGTTGTGTCGGTTAACTATTGAAAATAAATTGCTTTTTTTTACACTTGAGGCTTACACAATAATCAAGGAGGAGGTGAACATGAGCAGGTATCTCTGGTTTAGCTCAACGTGAGTATCTAAAGTATGGAATATCAGTTACATGGATTTATGATTGGCAGGGAAATATTCCTTGATATTAACGAAGCTCGAATTTTCCGGCTGCCGGTTAATAAAATGGATAGCGTCATCTCTTTCTGTGGAGTGTTTTTTAATCGGACAATGCTCCATCTGTTTGTTTACCTTTTGGTCAATGCACGTTCTCAATATGTCTCAAAGGATGAATTACTCATCAACGTTTGGGAAAAAAATGAATTATGTGCTTCCACGCAGCGTTTATCTAAAGTCGTCAAAAATCTAAATAATAAATTAAGTCTGCTGGGGCTACCGAAGAATTCAATTGTCTGCGTGAAAGGAAGTGGATACATACTGGCACTGGATGATATTCAACCGCTTTATAGTGTGGTGGACAATGTAGATTATCAATACCGATATCGCTGAGGTCAGTAACCGTTTATTCCGTAGCGTGATGTCGCCTTCGGATTCTTACCCTGGACGTTTTACGCCCAGGGATTTTTTTATTGTCTATTGCCCGTAATAGGCGTTCGCGCCGTGTTTACGCAGATAATGTTTGTCGAGCAATTCTGGCTGCATATCCGGTAGCTGCGGCGTGAGCTGGCGGGAAAACAGCCCCATATAGGCGCACTCCTCAAGCACCACGGCGTTATGCACGGCGTCAGCGGCGTCTTTCCCCCAGGCGAATGGCCCGTGTGAATGGACTAATACCGCCGGGATCTGCATTGGGTTCAGACCGCGTTCTTCAAAAGTTTTGATGATTACCTCGCCCGTCTGGTATTCGTATTCCCCTTTAATTTCCTCCACGGTCATCAGCCGGGTACAGGGGATTGCGCCATAGAAATAGTCGGCATGCGTGGTGCCCCAGGCGGGCAGGTCAAGACCCGCCTGCGACCAGATCGTTGCATGGCGGGAATGGGTATGTACAATTCCGCCGATCTGCGGATAACGACGATAGAGCGCCAGATGCGTCGGCGTATCGGACGAGGGCTTTTTGCTGCCTTCAACGACCTTGCCGCTGGCGATCTCCACCACCACCATATCGTCGGCGGTCATGACGTCATATTCAACGCCGGAAGGTTTAATGACCATCAGTTTTCGCGTTTCATCGACGGCGCTGACGTTACCCCAGGTGAATGTCACCAGATGGTGTGCCGGAAGCGCCAGATTGGCTGCCAGCACCTCGGCTTTTAACTGCTCTAACATGTGAATCCTCCTTCCTGCATACGCGCTTCTATCCAGCGCCGCGCCTGGATAATTTCCAGCACCGGCTCTTTGGCCTTTTCCGTCCACATCTCAATCAAAAACGCGCCACGGTAGTTCAGCTCATGCAGCGTTTTGAAGATGCCTACAAAATCCACGCACCCTTCACCGAACGGCACGTCGCGGAACTGACCGGGGCTGTTCTCGGTCACCGGCTGCGTGTCTTTCAGGTGGATGGCGGCGATGCGGTCAATACCGAGCTTCAGCTCAGCGGCGACGTCGTTGCCCCAGGCGCTGAGATTGCCGACATCCGGGTAAACGCTAAACCACGGCGAGGCGAGCAGCGCGTCCCATTTTTTCCATTTGCTGATGGAGTTCATAAAGGCGGTGTCCATGATCTCCACCGCCAGCATCACCTGCGCCGCTGCGGCTTGCTCCACCGCCCACGCCAGCCCTTCGGCAAAGCGTTGTTGCGTACCTTCGTCATGTTCTTCGTAATAGACGTCATAACCCGCCAGTTGAATGGTGCGGATACCCAGATCGCGCGCCAGGTGAATCGCTTTGGTCATGATGTCGCGCGCCCGCTGGCGTACGGCTTCATCGCGACTGCCGAAGGGAAAGCGACGATGCGCGGACAGGCACATTGACGGGATGGCCACGCCGGTTTCCAGCATGGCGGTCACCAGCGACGCCCGCTGCGTGGGGCTCCAGTCCAGGCGCGACAGGCGTTCGTCGGTCTCATCCACCGACATTTCGACAAAGTCAAAGCCGCAGCTTTTCGCCAGCACCAGGCGCTCCGGCCAACTGAGGTCTTTTGCCAGCGCTTTTTCATAGATACCTAACGGATGATTACGCATGCTGCTCTCCCCAGATGGCGTTAATTTGCGCGTGGAACCCGGCAGCAACCTGTGCCGGATGCGCCGCCCCTGCCAGCGCGCGTCCGGCGATAAATGCTTTGACGCGAATATCTTTAAACAACGGCAGATCGGCAGGCGTAATGCCGCCGGTAATCGACAGCTCCAGACCGATATCAGAAAGCGCCTTCATCCGCGCCAGATCCGCGTCTCCCCACTGCTGTCCGCTGGCCTGCGCGTCGCGCCCACGGTGGTAAATCGCCTGGCGTACACCGGTGCGATACCAGGCGCGGGCATCGTCCAGCGTCCAGTTGCCGAACAGCTCCATCTGAATTTCACCGCCGCAGGATTGCGCGACGGCATGGCCTTTTTCCACCGTGGCGAGCGGCGCCGCACAGATAATCGTCATCCAGTTGGCGCCTGCGGCAAAAGCCTGCTGCGCGAGCGTTTCACCCGCATCGGCCACCTTCCAGTCGGCAACGATGATTTTATCCGGGCACTGGGCGCGCAGCGCTTTCACCGCGCCCAGCCCCTCGGTTAAACAGAGGATGGTGCCAGCCTCAACGATATCGACGTGGTCCTGTAACAGGGCGACATCGCGAAGCGCCGCCTGAAGGTTGGTGTGGTCGAGCGCCAGTTGCAGTAATGGTCGGCTCATAATGCGTGCTCCTTAATGCGGGCGTGGTAGCCCTGTAATGCCTGAATCAAATCCTGGTATTGGCGGTATTTGCGCTGATAAAGACGGTGCGCGGCCATGTCGGGCATCAGCGTGCGTACCGGGTGCCGTAAGGCGTGCTGAGCCTCGCTGAAACTGCGATATACGCCGGTGCCGACGCGGGCGGCGAGCGCGGCGCCAAAGCAGCCGGTCTCTTCAACCTGCGGCAGTTCGATGCGCAGGCCGCTGACATCCGCCAGCATCTGCATCCAGACGTCGGAGTGCGCCGGGCCGCCGGTTACGCGCAGGGTGTGAGCCTCAGTAAAGCGTTCGCGCATACGGTTGAGATGGGTCATGTGGCTGAACACCACCCCTTCGTAAATGGCCTGTAGCAGATGCGCTCGGGTATGCAGCGCCTGCATGCCGTAAAAGCCGCAGGTCATCTCCAGCCCGGCATTGCTGCCGTACAGAAACGGTAGGAAAAAGAGTTCGCCGCTCGCTTTCGGCAGGCTGGCGACGGCCTGGTTGATCTCGTCAAAAGAGAGTTCGCCCCATTGGGCGGTAAACCATTCAAGATTGCCGGATGAGGTAGGGCTGGCTTCGTGAACGATGTACTGCCCGTCGTTGACGTAGCGGCCATAGACATAAGGGTGCGCTTCGTGGTCGCGCAACCCCTCGGTGATCCCGCTGGTCACCGCCCAGGTGCCCATCACCGCGTTGAGGGTGAATTCATCTTCAATACCGGCGCAGAGCGCGGTGGAAACCACGTCAAACAGACCGCCGACGACGGGCGTGCCCGCCTTCAGACCGGTGATGGCGGCTGCCTGAGCAGTGATCTCCCCGCATATTTCGGCTGACTCCATAATGGGGGGCAGCGCATCGTCGATTTCACTGATGCCCAACCATTGGGTCAGGCGCGGGTCATACTGCCCGCTGCTCATGTTGTAGAGGTTGGACTCAGAAATGTTGCTCTCTTCGCACCCTTTTATGCCGGTTAAGTGCCAGCGCAGATAGTCATGCCCCATCATCACGCAGCCAATTTGTGCGTAACGTTGAGGGTCGTTCTCTTTAATCCAGCGCAGCAGAGAGGCGGGATGCCCTGTCCACAGCGTCTGACGGGTAACGGGGTAAAGCTGTTCAGGAATGCCGTCCTGCTGCCAGCGCTGGACAATCTTCAGCGCCCGGCGGTCGGAAGAGAGAATGGCGCTGCCCAGCGGCTGATCCTGCCTGTCGAGCAGAAACAGTCCTTTACCCTGAGCGGAGATACCGACGCCTTTAATTTGCTCGCCGGAGATGCCTGTACGCTGCAAAAGCCCGGCAATGGTGGCTGCGCACTGTTGCCAGAGCTGGTGCATGTCGCGTTCGGCGTAACCTGGCAGTGGCGTTGCCGTCTGTAACGACTGCCGGTTGATCCCATGCTCATGACCTTTGGCGTCATACAAACCGGCTTTCAGATAAGTACCGCCACAATCGATGCCCAGCCAGAAGGCCTCTTTCTCTCTCATCTTTCATGTCTCATTTTTGCCGGATGGCGCCACGCTTATCCGGCCTACGGGTTTTGTAGGCCCGGTAAGCGCTGCGCCCCGGGCATGGTGTTACGCGGCGTGTTTACGCGGACTCATTGTCTTTGCCGGTGTCGAACCCGCATCGCATTTCGCGGGCAGCAACAGCGCCAGCAGCGCGGCCAGCGCCAGGGAGATCGCCAGGCAATAGACGCCCGCATCTTTGCTGTACAGCGTGATCAGTACGCCAACCGCGTAGGGGCCGCAGAAGCCGCCGAGGTTGCCAAGCGCGTTGATAACGCCGCGTGCGCCGCCCGCCATCTCGGCGCTGAACAGACGTGCCGGGATCGTCCAGAAAACGCCCGCCGCCGATTGCAGGAAGAAACCGCAGCCGACCAGCGCGGCATAGGCCAGCCAGATTTGGTTTTTCAGCGCCACCGACAGGAACATGCACAGGGCGAAGCCAATCAGCGGCAGGCAGACAAACAGTTTGCGTTTACCCGTGCGGTCGGAAAGGAAAGAGAACAGGAACATCCCGGCGATCGCGCCGACGTATGGCAAAATGGCGAGCATACCGACTTGCCCCATGCTGCTGTGGGTCAGCTCTTTGAGAATGGTTGGCAGCCAGAGGGTGTAACCGTAAATCCCGGTCTGATAGAAGAAGTTCAGGGCGATAAGTTGCCACATGGTTTTGTCGGAAAGGACCGCGCTGAGAGAGGCGTTTTTGACTTCGCTTCCGGCAATGGCTTTCTGTTCTGCGGCGAGGGTTTCCACCAGATAGTTTTTTTCCGCCCCGGAGATCCAGCGGGCTTCCTGCGGCCGGTCATAAATGGTGTACGCCCACAGCACCAGCACGACGAGAGAGAGCAGACCTTCAATAATGAACAGCCAGCGCCAGTCGAGTACGGTGATGATCCAGCCGGAGAGCGGGGCGGTGATAATCCCGGCAATCGGCACAAACATAATCACAATGGCGTTCGCACGACCGCGTTCAGCGTCCGGGAACCAGTTGCTGATCATCGTCAGTACGACGGGCAGCATACCGCCTTCCGCCACACCCAGTAAGAAACGCAGGGCAAGCAATTGATACTGGTTGGTGATTAAGCCTGTGAGGACGGAAATAACCGCCCAGGCAACCAGCGACCAGCCGATAAATTTCTTGCCGCTGCCGTGAACGGCGATTTTGCCGCCGGGAACCTGTAAGAACAGATAGCCGATGAAGAAAATCCCGCCAGCCAGACCGGCCATAGTGGCGGAAATACCTAATTCGGCATCCATTCCGCCAGGCATCGCGAAAGCAATATTCACGCGGTCCATATAAGAAATAATACAGGTAATCAGAATGGGCGGAATAATTCGCAGCCAACGCTGACGAGGTATATCTTTTTCTGTAGGGCGAGAGGTCATATTCATCTTCGTATTCTCGTAAAGTAAGTATTCTGGCGATGAAAAGTAAATTATTTAATGCCTGATGACGTTTTGCTTATCAGACCTACGCCGCCATCCGGCAACGTCTTATTATTTGGCGTTATTTAATGCCGTAATGCCGTCGCGTAATATCGCTACGCGGTGACTGACGTCGGCATTAGCGTTAATTTCCAGTAACTTAATACCCATGAATTGCAGAACGTCTGTTCCTGCGCAGGTCAGTAATTCACGGGCATGTTCTTGCGTCATCATGCTGTCAGGGCAGAAAGGCGCGAAAGGCGCATGTAAATCCTGCCATTCGCCGTATTCACCGCTTTGCGTTGTACCGGAGAACATCAGCGCGCCGAGTTTACCGGCCTGTTTTACCTGCTGCGTATGGGTCAGTGGCAGGGTGGTGTTGCGTCCTTCAATGGCGGAACGCGCCCAGTTAATGCAAACGCTGATGTCGTAGTCGGCAATCACCTCCAGCACGTTGTCCAGAGGCAGGAATCCTTTGCGCGGCGCGGCGCTGGTCATCGCGTCGCAGTGTTCCAGCACCAGGTCGCACGGCCAGTCCCAGCCAGCGATCTCTTTCACTGAACGGGCAAATGCGTCCGTTGCCTGCGCGACGTTTGGGTTATCGGCCAGCGGTGCGGCGTGCAGCTCAAGTGCGATCACTTTCCCGGCGCTTGCCGCGTTGATTGTCGTGATCTTCTGGTAAAGGTGGCGATAGTACGCCACACAGGCCTGACGCTGATCTTCATTGCTGGAGGCCAGCCCAAAGCCGCGGTTTTCACCGCGACGGCGCATGGTTTCCATAATCGCCGTCACGACGATTTGCCAGTTGCCTGGCGTATGGCGCAATAACCACGCGTCGCCGAGTGGGTGAAGATGTTCAAGGCAGGGTTGCTCCAGCCCACGAATATCAGGAGTATCGGAGAGTTGCCGCCAGAATTCCTTCTCTTCCTCTTCACTCTTTTGGTGAAATGAGGGTGCACAGGGATACGCACCGATAATATAACCGGTATTGTTCGTTTTCATGTTGTGCTCCAAAGATAACGTTTTATAAAGCGGATATTGCCACTTTAACGACGATTTTCCGTATGGGTGTCGCGACCGTTTTATTGCAGCCAGGGCGATGAACATCCTGCGGGAAAAAAATAGCGTAGCTTCCCGGAACCATTTCAAAGAAAGATTCATGTTCACTGTCGTGATAGAAAATAATATCGCGCTGTTCTAATAACGATTCGCTGATTTGGTTATTACCGGTGTCGATGGCAACCCCTATTTTTTCTTCACCCCAGGCGAGAAACTGAATATCCAGATAACGGCGATGAACTTCTGGACGGTTTTCAGCCGCAGTGCGGGTGGTTAAATCAATTATCTGGGCAAAAATATTTTTGCCGTCGATTTCCACCACCCCAGGGTCCAGCGTGCGAAAGTCGGTGGTGCGTAAGAAATCGAGCGCCTTTTCAATCGCGTCTGGCAGACGACACGGATTGGGCTGTGCGATATGTCCAAATATCATGCTATGCCTCCTTACAGCGCCTGGATTTTGGCCCATACGCTGTCATCGACGGTGATGCCGTTGCGGCGATTCTCATCCCGCAGCCGGGTAAATTCGTGGCCTGGCAGACGGATTGCCACGTTCTCATCGGCGCGCTCGGCGGTAGTGACGAAATCCATAATGCGCTGGAGTTTGGCATCGCGCGTGGCGCCATCAATCAGCTTATCGACCTCAATAGCGATGAAGATCTGCGAAACGCCGTATTCGTCGCTGTTTTCCTGAGTAACTTCGGCAACGGAAGCGCCGTCGGAAAGCAGGGTGGCGATCATATCCAGCACAATCGACAGACCTGACCCTTTCCAGTAGCCCATCGGCAAAATGCGGCGATTTTTTTCGATCACGCCAGGTTCTTTGGTCAAATTGCCTTCATCGTCGAACCCGCCGTCTACCGGCAGCTCACGTCCCGCCAGCCGGTTTACCTCTAACATGCCGTAGGAGAACATCGACATCGACATATCGATCATGGTGATTGGCGATGAAGGGATGGCGACGATCAGCGGGTTCGTGCCAATGCGGCACTCTTTTGACCCCCACGGCGGCATCACGGCGATAGAGTTGGTCCAGCAGATGCCGATGTAGCCTTTTTCCGCCGCCTGCCAGCCGTAGCTGCCGCCGCGCATCCAGTGGTTGGCATTGCGTAACGCCACCAGGCCGATGCCGTGGTCGGAAGCCAGTTCAATGGCGCGATCCATCATTTTTTTCGCCGTCAGATTGCCGATGGATCGCTGAGCATCCCACTGCTCGATGGCGCCAAGGCTGGTGATGCGCTGCGGTCTGGCATCAGGAATGATGTCGCCATTATCCAGTTGCTGAATGAAACGGGGAAAGCGATTCACGCCATGCGAATAGACGCCGGATTCTGTAGTACGGGCAAACATCTCTGCACAGGCGTCAGCCGTTTCCGCCGCAACGCCGCGCGCCAGCAGCACCCGATTGAACGCCTCTTTTAACTGCTCAAAAGTTACTTTCATTCCTGCTTCTCCCGTTTATTTTTGACCGCTTTTTTATCTTTAAATTTCACTATGCGAAATCTGATTTCAAATATAGCGATCAAATTTTGACAGATCAACGGGGTGGTCTATTTTTTAAAATCATCAAAATCAAATAGTTGTGTTTTTTCGGTTCAGATCGTGAACTGAAACACACTTTGCGCTACCATCAGAGCGCGACGAAAAGGGGAGCGGAAGCGATGGGCATAAAAGAGAGCGAAATGACGCAAGAAAAAGAGAGGCCAGCCGGTAGTCAGAGCCTGTTCCGTGGTTTGATGCTGATTGAGATCCTCAGTAACTACCCGAACGGATGCCCGCTGGCGCACTTGTCTGAACTGGCAGGGCTGAACAAAAGTACCGTGCATCGACTGCTACAGGGGTTGCAGTCCTGCGGGTATGTCACCCCCGCGCCTGCCGCCGGAAGCTATCGTCTGACCACTAAATTTATCGCTGTCGGGCAGAAAGCCCTGTCATCGCTGAATATCATTCATGTGGCTGCGCCGCATCTTGAGACGCTGAATATCGCTACTGGCGAGACCGTCAACTTCTCCAGCCGTGAAGACGATCATGCCATCCTGATCTATAAGCTGGAGCCGACCACCGGCATGCTGCGCACCCGCGCCTATATCGGTCAGCATATGCCGCTGTATTGCTCTGCGATGGGGAAGATTTACATGGCGTTCGGCCATCCTGACTATGTGGAAACCTATTGGGAAAGCCACAAGGATCAGATCCAGCCGTTGACCCGTAACACCATTACCGGGTTGCCGGCGATGTATGACGAGCTGGCGCAAATTCGTGAAAGTGGTATGGCGATGGATCGCGAAGAGAATGAGCTGGGCGTTTCCTGCATTGCCGTGCCGGTGTTTGATATTCACCATCGGGTGCCATACGCCATCTCTATTTCGCTTTCGACGTCCCGGCTCAAGCAAATCGGCGAGAAAAATCTGCTCAAGCCCCTGCGTGACACCGCGCAGGCGATCTCGAATGAGTTGGGTTTTACCGTGCGCGATTAAGGCAGGCGCCCGGAAGATGATGGGCATCTGACAAAATTTAATCGTTTCCCTCGTCGGATCAAAGCAGCGATCGCGCCCTCTCTGGCACTCTGGGGTTTTACGCAGGTGGAGAGGGCAATGAACCGATTTATCATGGCGGATGCGGCGAAATGTATCGGCTGTCGTACCTGTGAGGTTGCCTGCGTAGTGGCGCATCAGGAGAACCAGGACTGTGCGGCGGTGTCGTCCGGGGAATTTGTCTCCCGCATCCGGGTCATTAAAGACGATGCGTTTACCACAGCGGCGGCATGTCGCCAGTGTGAAGATGCCCCCTGCGCGAACGTGTGCCCAACGCAGGCTATTCGTCGCGATCATGGGCACATCTTCGTGGAGCAAGCGCGCTGTATCGGGTGTAAAAGCTGTATGCTGGCGTGCCCGTTCGGCGCGATGAACGTTGTGTCGCGAACCTCACGCGTACAGGCGATTAAATGCGATCTCTGCTGGCACCGTGAAACGGGCCCGGCATGCGTGGAGGCCTGCCCGACTGACGCGTTGCAGTGCCTTGATGTGGAAAACGTGCAGCGACAACGACTGCACGCGCAACCCGTCTGAGTGTCACCCCGGTCAGGCGATGACCGGGGAGGCTGTCAGCCTTCACGCCAGGCGCGCTCAACCTCTTCAGCAAGAATTTTCACCCCTGCCTCAATTTTTTGCGGATCGGGAACGTAGTTCATCCGCATGCACTGGTGCGTATGCGGCCAGGGTTTGTCCAGCCCCGGGAAGAAGTAGTCGCCGGGAACCATCAATACGCCGCGCGCTTTCAGACGCTGGTACAGCAATTCAGTCGAAATCGGCAAATCTTTGAACCACAGCCAGAGGAAAATAGCGCCTTCCGGTTTATGGATCAGGCAGCGATTTTCCGGTAAATACCGGCGAATGGTCGCGATTGTTTCCAGTACGCGCTGGTAGTAGAACGGTTTTATTACCGTTTCCGACAGGCGCAGCAGGTCGTTACGCTTGATCATTTCGCACATCATTGCCGGGCCAATACCGCCAGGCGACAGGCTGATAATGCCGTTCATATTGGTGATGGCGGTGATGATTTTTTCATTGGCGATAATGATGCCGCAGCGGCTGCCGGGCAGCCCCAGTTTGGAGAGGCTCATGCACAGGATGATATTCGGATTCCACAGCGGGCGTGCTTCGCTGAAAATAATGCCCGGGAAGGGAACGCCGTAGGCGTTATCGATCACCAGCGGGATGCCGTGCTGATTGGCAAGGGTATCCAGCTTCATCAGCTCTTCGTCGGTGATCACATTGCCTGTTGGGTTAGTCGGGCGCGACACGCAGATCATGCCAGTCTCTTCCCCGATGCGCAGATGTTCAAAATCAACGTGGTATTTGAACTGACCTTCCGGCAATAGCTCGATATTCGGGCGAGCGGAAACGAAAAGATCCTCTTCCAGCCCGGAATCGGCATAACCAATGTATTCCGGCGCCAGCGGGAACAGCACTTTTTTAGTCGTCCCGTCGGCGCGGCGTCCGGCGAAGAGATTAAACAAGTAGAAAAACGCGCTCTGACTGCCGTTTGTTAGTGCAATATTCTGTGGTTCGATATCCCAACCCAGATTCTCACGCAGCAGCGACGCGAGCGCTGTCAGTAGCTCCGTTTTTCCCTGCGGACCGTCATAATTACAAAGCGCATCAGTGGCTTTGCCGTTTTCCAGCATTTCGCCCAGTAGCGAATGGAAGTAATTCTGCATTTCCGGGATTTGCGCTGGATTACCCCCGCCGAGCATGATTGCGCCGGGCGTGCGTAAGCCGTCATTGAGGTCTTCCATCAGGCGGGTAATGCCTGAATGGCGGGTAAATTTGTCGCCAAAAAGTGAGAATGTCATAGCAGGTGGTCTGTCGAACTCATTATCAAAGTGGCTAACCATAGCGCTACCTATGGCAGGGTGCAAATCAGGCGTTAACGCCGTGGGTGATGCTTTATGCTGAAGATTTTTATCTGGCTGGTGTTTTGTTTTGATAAGACGTCCGGCGGATGGGCACGCCGGACGTCAGGCAGGATTAAGGGCGACCCGCCCAGACGACCATGACCTTATCGTCGTCGTGCTCGCGCACAAAACCGTACCCCTGCTTCAGTGAGAGCGTGGTTTGCTTACCGGCGCCGATGGCAGGATGTCTGGCGCGGAACTGGCTGATTCGCTGCCAGTGGGCGACGGTGGCGGCGGATTTACCGTTGATATCCTGCCAGTTCATGTCAGAACGGGTGCCTTGCAGCGGATCGGAACCCGTCGGGCCAAAGGGACGTGCGGATTCGTCGCCATAAAAGATCTGTACGGCGCCGGGCGCCAGCAGCAGAAGCTCTGCGGCCTTATCGCCGCCTTCCCGAAAGAGGCGCGTGTCGTGCGAGGAGAGATAACTCAGCACGTTGAAATCCTGTAATTTCTCTGCCATTTGCTGCCAGGTGGCGTCCATATCCGCCAGACAATCGACCGCTTTTGCCGCCTGCTCTTGGTAGTCAAAGTTGATCATCGCATCAAAGCCGTGGCGGTAATAATCACTCTGCATGACACCGTGGCCCCAGGCTTCACCGGTCATCCAGAAAGGCGCGTCGTCCAGCGTCTTTTCCGGGTTGGCCTGTTTCCACTCGGTCAACGCCGCGCTGGCCTGGGTTTTCAACTGCTGCCAGGCCGGAAGTTCGACGTGTTTGGCGGTATCTACGCGGAACCCGTCGATGCCGTAATCACGCACCCACTGACTGAGCCAGTGGGTCAGATAATCCCGCGGCGTGTAGCCCTCAATGGCTTTTGCACGGGTATCCGGTTTGTTTTTATAGAACACCGGCAGGCCGGAAGGGGTTGTGGATTCCGTTTTAATATCGGGCAGGAAGGCCAGCGACATGGTCAAATCGTCAAAGCCTGGATTGTCATAATCGCCAATATCCGTGCGAATCCATTCTTTCCCCCACCATGCTTCCCATGCCGCTTTGTCGCTGAAGTTGATGTAGTCATTAAAGCTGTGCCAGCTTTGCCCGGCGGCGGGCTTCCAGTCAGTCCAGCGTTCGCCCAGCGTCTTTTTCAGCTCATCGCCTTGCAGATACAGCGCGCCAAACCGGAATGTCTGCATGTCCGCCAGCGTGGCGTAGCCCGTGTGGTTCATCACCACATCAAACAGAATACGGATGCCGCGCTGGTGTGCGCCATCGACTAACGCGCGAAGGTCGTCCACGCTGCCCATATTGGCGTCCAGCGTGGTCCAGTCCTGGGTGTAATAGCCGTGGTAGGCATAATGCGGGAAATCCCCTTTCGTACCGCCGCCGACCCAGCCGTGGATTTGCTCGAACGGCGCGCTGATCCACAGGGCATTCACCCCCAGGTGTTGCAGATAGTCCAGCTTGTCTGCCAGCCCGCGTAAATCGCCGCCATGAAAGGTGCCAATCTCCTCCATGCCGTCTTTGTGGCGGCCATAGCTTTGGTCATTCGTCGGATCGCCGTTCTGGAAACGGTCTGTCAGCACAAAGTAGACCGTCGCGTTATGCCAGTTGAATGCGGCGGGCGTGTCGGTTTCCGCGCGTTCAAGCAACAAAAGCCCGTTGCTGGTCGCGCCGGGTTGTAACGTAATCTGACCGTTCTTAACGGTAGCGGTTTGCTGGCTGTAGTAATCGCGCACGACCGCGCCTTCCGGGAAGGTGTGACTCACTTCCAGGGTCAGCGGCGAGCCGTTCCACGTCGGGCACTGGCGCACCGTGCTGGCGACGGGATCGGCGGTGCTTTTTATCGACAGCGTCAGCGTTGGCGTACCGGAGCGGGTATCAATCTCCAGCGAATAGTCGCCGTCTTTAAACAGTCGCCACTGTGGCGGCGTGCCTTCACACGGTTTGAGCGACAGCATCTGATTGAGTTTTATGGCATCAGCAGGTTGCCAGCACTGTTGGTCAATATGCAGCGTCAAAGGGCGCGTACCTTTCGTCAACGCGGCATGGCTGACAAACTTACCCGTCCCTTCCGCCGTAAAGGGCGGGAATCCCTGAGATGTCCATGATGAGGCGAATACGATGCCGGGCATAAGCGCCAGTGCAAAAGCGGTAAGTTTCATTACGCTTTCCTTATTGCTGCGATTTTAGCCAGTATGCCGTTGAAAGATAGCGGATAACTCATCCCTCTGGCGTATTCCGCCAGGCTGAGGCGCGAGGGTGAGCGATCGTGCGCAGAAAATAGCCATGTTTTGCGATAACCACCACATTTTCTTCGTATTAATAGCGTTCTTCGCCATTATTGCGTGACAGGGTTTCGGAATTGGACTATTCCTTGGGGTGCTCTTGACGGTTATTTTTGATATGATTTGAGATTCATCTCTCATTTTTTTGAAAAATATAAGGCGTTGGAATGTATAAATCCGACCAGGAGACCTAATGATATTGACGCCCATACGACGATATGGGGCAATGATTCTTATGTTACTCACCGTAGTATTTTCGGGTGAGGTGCTGGCGAAGGCGCACACGACAACAACGAGTCAAAAGTCCCACGTAACCAAGACAGGTCATAAACAGGTAAGCAGTAAACAAGAGTATTCTCGCAATAGTGCAAAGAGTAGTTCACTTCCTGATTTGCGAAAATACCCTTCTGGAACACCAAGGAAAAAAGCGTTTCTCCGGACGGTTATGCCTTTTATCACCAGTCAAAATGCTGCGATTACTGCGGATCGTAACTGGCTGATTTCAAAACAGTACCAGAATCGCTGGTCGCCTTCTGAGCGTACGCGTATGAAAGATATCGCAGCGCGCTACAAGGTAAAGTGGTCTGGCAACACGCGTAACATTCCGTGGAATACCTTGCTGGAACGCGTAGACATCATCCCGACCAGTATGGTGGCGACGATGGCGGCGGCGGAAAGCGGCTGGGGAACCTCTAAACTGGCGCGCAACAACAATAACCTGTTTGGCATGAAATGCGGAAAAGGGCGTTGTACCAATGCGCCGGGTAAAGTGAAAGGTTACTCGCAGTTCGGCTCGGTTAAAGAGTCGGTTAACGCGTACGTGATTAACCTGAACACGCATCCTGCTTACTCGTCTTTCCGTAAGTCTCGCGCCCAGTTGCGTAAGGCGGATCAGGAAGTTACCGCAAGCGCGATGATCCATAAGCTGAAGGGTTATTCGACGAAAGGGCAGAGCTACAACAACTATCTGTTCGCGATGTATCAGGATAACCAGCGTTTAATCGCCGCGCATATGTAATGACCCGATTTTGTAGGCCGGATAAGGCGCTTGCGCCGCCATCCGGCACAAACGCCCGGTGGCGCTTCGCTTACCGGGCCTACAAACGACCACCTGCCACCGCTACAACAACACCTCACTGTACCGATCGCGGTACTCTTTTGGCGTCGTGTCATACTCCTTTTTGAAAACAGAATAGAAATATTGCAGGGATGGGTAGCCGCACATCTGTGATATTTCGTTAATCGGCAGCGTGGTTGAAATTAACAGGCTGCGCGCTTTTTCCAGTTTTTCAGCATGAATAACGGCGTGAATGGTCTCCCCGACGTCTTCTTTAAACCGTTTCTCCAGGTTCGAGCGGGAGATACCGACCGCGTCCAGCACCTGATCGACTTTAATACCTTTGCAGGCATGGTTACGGATGAAATGCATCGCCTGTATGACGGCCGGGTCGGTCAATGAGCGGTAGTCCGTCGAGCGACGCTCAACGACGCGCACAGGCGGAACCAGAATACGTTGCAGCGGCAGCACTTCCTTATCCAGCAGGCGGTGTAGCAGTTTTGCCGCCTGATAGCCCATCTGCCTGGCTCCCTGAGCGACCGATGACAGCGCGACCCGCGACAGATAACGGGTCAGTTCTTCGTTATCAATACCGATGACGCACAGCTTTTCGGGAACCGGGATATGCAGATGCTCGCAAACTTGCAGCACATGTCTTGCCCGGGCGTCGGTAACGGCGATAATCCCGGTTTGCGGCGGCAGGGTTTGCAGCCAGTCCGCCAGCCGGTTTTGCGCGTGCTGCCAGTTTTCCGGTGCGGTTTCCAGCCCTTGATAGACCACGCCACGGTATTTTTCTTGTGCAACCAGTTGGCAGAATGCGTATTCACGCTCGGCCGCCCAGCGCTTGCCGCTGGAGGCGGGCAGGCCATAAAAGGCGAAGCGATTGATCCCTTTTTCTTTCAGGTGCAGAAAGGCGCTTTCCACCAGAGCGTAGTTATCGGTGGCGATATAATGGACGGATGGATAGTGTGCAGCAAGGTGGTAAGAACCGCCGACGCCGATAATGGGCACATCCACATCGGCAAGCGCCTGAGCAATGTCATCGTCATCGTAGTCGGCAATGACGCCATCGCCCAACCACTCTTTGATGTTATCAATTCGCGCGCGGAAGTCTTCTTCAATGAAGATATCCCATTCCGATTGCGATGCCTGTAAATATTCACCCACGCCTTCCACTACCTGACGGTCGTAGGCTTTATTTGCATTAAATAACAGTGTGATACGGTGGCGTTTCTCAAACATAGTTCTTTCCCTGCTGAATCAGTCATAAAGGACAATGCCGGTACGTGTTGACCGGCATTGAGCATGACCCCTTTTCTGGAATTCAGGAACGACGTTTAGTTGCTGAGTCCATCCATACTGCCAGTAACAAGATCGCACCTTTCACGATGTACTGCCAGAATGTGGGCACGTCCATCATACTCATTCCGTTATCAAGAGAGGCCATAATAAACGCCCCCATGACGGCGCCCGCGACGCTACCCACGCCACCCGCCAGGCTGGTTCCGCCGATCACGCAGGCGGCAATCGCGTCCAGCTCGGCAATGTTCCCAGCGGAAGGCGATCCGGCGCCGAGGCGCGAACTGAGTATCAGCCCTGCAATCGCCACCATCAGGCCGTTGATGGCGAAGACCGCCAGTTTGGTTCGCTCAACGTTAATGCCGGAGAGACGAGCGGCTTCCAGATTGCCGCCAATCGCATAAATTCTCCGGCCAAACGCCGTTCGCGTCGCCATAAACATACCGCCAAGCAGCAGGAATACCAGCAGCAGTACGGGCGTTGGAACGCCGCGATAATCGTTCAGCAGCCAGATTGCGCCCAGGACAATGACGGCGGTTAGCGCCTGGCGACCGACTACCGCAGTAGAAGCCGGGGTGCTAAGCGCCAGAGTCTGCCGGCGCATACGCCCGCGCCATTGCCAGCCGATAAATGCCATTAAGCTGATAGCGCCTATTGTGAAGCCCAGACCGTTGGATAAGTAGCTCTGACCAATCTGCGACATCGCCGAGCTGGTGGGCGAGACGGTCGTACCATTCGTGATGCCAATGAGAATGCCACGGAAAGCCAGCATCCCGGCCAGGGTGACGATAAACGAAGGGACTTTCCGGTAGGCGACCCACCACCCGTTCCAGGCGCCGAGCAGTAAACCCAGCGCCAGCGTGACAACAATCGTAAGCGGCAATGGCCAGCCCAGCCAGACGTCGCAGATTGCCGCGACGCCGCCTAATAGCCCCATCATTGAGCCAACGGAGAGGTCGATTTCCGCAGAGATAATCACGAAAACCATCCCCACGGCCAGAATACCGGTGATCGCCGTCTGACGAAGCAGGTTGGAGACGTTGCGCGCGCTCAGATATGCGCCTTCCGTGGTCCAGGTAAAGAACAGCATGATCACAATAATCGCCGCGATCATGACGAACACCTGTAGGTTCAGTGATTTTAACCCAGGAAAACCGCCCGTCAGAGGGGCTGAGAGTTTCACTTCAGACGGATTGTTTTTCGACATGATATTCGCTCCTCAATGCGGCTTCCATCACCTGTTCTTGAGTCAGGTTATGATTCACCAGGTTGGCTTTCAGTTTTCCTTCGTGCATCACCAGGATGCGATCGCTTAATCCAAGAACCTCGGGGAGTTCCGACGAGATGACGATGACAGCAATACCTTGCTGAACAAGCTGGTTAATGAGTTTGTAGATTTCATATTTCGCGCCGATATCGATTCCTCGGGTGGGTTCATCGAGGATGAGAATGCGCGGGTTCAGCAGGAGACAGCGCGCCAGTATGGCCTTTTGTTGGTTCCCGCCGCTAAGGCGCCCAATCGCTAAATCAGGCGAGGATGTTTTCACTTTCAGGCGTTGCAGCGATTCCAGAATGCATTTTTGCTCTGCGGCATCGTCAAGATGGCTTATCTTCCCGGTGAACCGATCGAGCGCCGCCAGCGTGATATTTTTCCCGACGGCCATAACCGGCACAATGCCGTCGCGTTTCCTGTCTTCTGGCACCATCGCAATGCCATGAGCGATCGCTTGCTGGCAATGACGAATATCCACGGCCTGATTATCGATCATGACCTTTCCTTCCCAGCGCCCGGGCCAGACGCCGAACAGGCATTGCACTAACTCCGTGCGGCCCGCGCCGACCAGCCCTGCAATGCCGAGAATCTCGCCCCGTTTCAGCGAAAAGGAGACATCATTGACGCGTTTGATGTGACGGTTGACGGGATGCCAGGCGGTAAGGCGCTCAACGCGCAAAATCTCCTCCCCGGTAGCATGTGGTTCATTAGGATAGAGCGCCGTCAGCTCGCGACCGACCATCATGGTGATGATATCGTCTTCTTCCATTCCGGCGGCTGCGCGGGTGCCAATATGTTGGCCGTCGCGGATCACGCAGATTGTGTCCGAGATAGCTTTAACTTCATTGAGCTTGTGTGAGATATAAATACACGCAATATCATGCTGTTGCAGATCGCGAATAATTTCCAGCAGCACGGTGGTTTCTTGTTCCGTGAGGGAGGCCGTCGGCTCATCAAGAATCAGCAGCCGAACTTGTTTATTAAGCGCTTTGGCAATTTCTACCAGCTGTTGTTGCCCCAGGCCCAGGTCGCCCACGCGGGTATCCGGTGAGATAGACAAGCTGACTTGGTCTAACAGCTTCTGGCAGCGTAGCGTCATCATGTCGTAATCAAGAATGCCGTTACGGGTGATTTCGCTGCCCAGGAAGATATTTTCCAGCACGGTTAAGTGTTTAACCAGCGCTAACTCCTGGTGAATAATAGCAATGCCCTTACGTTCGGTATCACGAATATGACTGGCTTGCAGTGTTTCTCCCGCAAACAGAATTTCACCTTCATAAGAGCCATGAGGGTAAATACCGCACAGCACTTTCATTAACGTTGATTTACCCGAACCATTTTCACCGCACAATGAAACGATTTCCCCGGCATTAAGCCTGAGGCTGACGTTATCAACTGCCTTCACTGCGCCGAAGGTCTTGGTAATGTTTTTCATTTCAAGTAGATAGGGCATAACTACTCCACATAAGCCAATGCGAGAACCCGGCATGGAGGGTTTGACGCCCTCCGCTGTTGTAGAGGGCGCAACGTTTACAGATCACTCTTTTTGTGGAACCCGTCTTTAATCACGGTTTCGTCAATATTGGTTTTATTAACATCAATTGGAGTAAGCAGGCGGGAAGGGACATCTTTCAGACCGTTATTCAGCGTGGCGTCGGCCTTAGGTTGTTGCCCGTTACCCAGCTCGACGGCGATCTCGGCGGCGGTATTCGCCAGTAGCGTGATGGGTTTATAAACCGTCATGGTCTGCGTGCCTGCGACAATACGTTTAATGCCCGCAAGGTCGGCATCCTGACCTGAAATAGCGACTTTTCCTGATAATCCCTGAGCGCTGAGCGCCTGAATCGCACCGCCTGCGGTCGCGTCATTGGAAGCGACAACCGCGTCAATTTTGTTATTGTTTGCGGTCAGCGCATTTTCCATAATTTTCAGCGCATTTTCAGGCAACCATCCGTCCACCCATTGATCGCCGACGACGTTAATTTTTCCTGAGTCGATATAAGGTTTTAATACTTTCATTTGTCCGGCGCGGAACAATTTTGCATTATTATCTACTGGCGAGCCGCCCATCAGGAAATAATTCCCTTCAGGCACTTTATCGACCAACGCCTGAGCCTGTAATTCGCCGACTTTTTCGTTATCAAAAGAAATATAAAAATCGATGTCGGCATCATTTATCATGCGGTCGTACGCTAATACTTTTATTCCTTCTTGTTTCGCTTCTTTTACGACATTGCTTAATACTTGCCCGTTATAAGGAATAATGACCAGAACATCAACGCCACGGTTGATCATGTTTTCAATCTGCGACATTTGGGTTTCTTCATTACCATTGGCAGATTGTACAAATACTTTTGCGCCGAGGGACTCGGCCTTGCTCACGAAAATATCGCGATCTTTTTGCCAGCGTTCCAGACGTAAGTCATCGATAGCCATACCAATTTTAACTTCTTTGGCATGTCCCGTTATGCTGGCGAGCAGGAGTGAAGTGCAGACGGTGAGTAAGATGTTTTTTATCTTCATAATCGTGATGCCTTTTGTTAGAGGGAACAGCGGTAAAAGTAACAATCACAGCGTGAGACGTAGCAGATTTTTAGCAGTTAATACGCGGAAGGCAATTATAGATTTTTATCTTGCAGTTACGATTTTTGGTTTATTTCGGGAATTATGACCGAGATCGTACTTTTAATGACGCATTACGCCCGTTACATTTCGTTGTTGATGAATAACCATTTTTTGCAGACGGTTACTTTTATTTTGCGAGGCAGCGCACACTTACGAATTATCTAAATAGCAGAGTGAAATAACATAATTGAGCAATGTGAATCGAGTAACCAATATTACGCCATTACCCATCCCTCGCCGTATTACCTGATTATGGAGTTCATTATGCAGGCTTATTTTGACCAACTCGATCGTGTTCGTTATGAAGGCCCTAAAACCACTAATCCGTTAGCTTTCCGCCATTATAATCCAGATGAAATCGTACTGGGTAAACGCATGGAAGAGCATCTGCGTTTTGCGGCCTGCTACTGGCATACCTTCTGCTGGAACGGCGCGGATATGTTTGGCGTAGGCGCGTTCAACCGTCCGTGGCAACAGCCCGGCGATGCGCTGGAGCTGGCGAAGCGCAAGGCGGATGTGGCGTTTGAATTTTTCCATAAGCTGAACGTGCCTTACTACTGCTTCCACGATGTGGATGTTTCGCCGGAAGGTGCCTCGCTGAAAGAGTATAAAAACAACTTTGCGCAGATGGTCGATGTGCTGGAGTCGAAGCAAGAACAGAGCGGCGTGAAGCTGTTATGGGGCACCGCGAACTGCTTTACCAACCCGCGTTACGGCGCCGGTGCGGCGACGAACCCGGACCCGGAAGTCTTCAGTTGGGCGGCGACGCAGGTGGTGAACGCGATGAACGCCACGCACAAACTGGGCGGCGAAAACTACGTTCTGTGGGGGGGCCGTGAAGGGTATGAAACCCTGCTGAATACCGATCTGCGCCAGGAGCGCGAGCAGATTGGCCGCTTTATGCAGATGGTGGTGGAACATAAACATAAAACAGGTTTCCAGGGCACGCTGCTGATCGAGCCAAAACCGCAGGAGCCGACAAAACACCAGTATGACTACGATGTGGCAACGGTTTACGGCTTCCTCAAGCAGTTCGGCCTGGAAAAAGAGATCAAGGTGAACATTGAAGCCAACCACGCTACGCTGGCGGGCCACTCTTTCCATCATGAGATTGCGTCCGCCATTGCGCTGGGCATTTTTGGTTCTGTGGATGCCAACCGTGGCGATGCGCAGCTGGGCTGGGATACCGACCAGTTCCCGGTAAGCGTCGAAGAGAACGCGCTGGTGATGTATGAAATCCTGAAAGCGGGCGGTTTCACGACCGGCGGCCTGAACTTTGACGCGAAGGTTCGTCGCCAGAGCACCGACAAATACGATCTGTTCTATGGTCATATTGGCGCGATGGACACGATGGCGCTGTCATTAAAAGTGGCAGCGCGCATGATTGAAGATGGCGAACTGGATAAACGCGTGGCGAAACGTTATTCCGGCTGGAATAGCGAACTGGGCCAGCAAATTTTGAAAGGCCAGTTATCCCTGAGCGACGTCGCGCACTATGCTGAACAGCGTAATCTGGCGCCGGTGCATCAAAGCGGTCATCAGGAACTGCTGGAAAATCTGGTGAATCATTATCTGTTCGACAAGTAATCGCCATTGCGCCGCGTTTAGCCAACGCGGCGCATCGATAAAGGAGTGGTCACGATGTATATCGGGATAGATCTGGGCACGTCCGGTGTGAAAGCCATCCTGCTGAATGAGCAGGGAGACGTGCTGGCCTCGCAGACGGAGAAACTGTCCGTCTCTCGCCCGCATCCATTATGGTCGGAGCAGGATCCCGAACAGTGGTGGCTGGCGACGGATTGCGCCGTAAAAGCGCTGGGGCGAGAGCATTCATTGCGTGATGTAAAGGCGCTGGGGATTGCCGGGCAGATGCACGGCGCCACGTTGCTTGATAAACACCAGAAGGTGCTACGCCCGGCGATTTTATGGAATGACGGACGCTGTGGTGAAGAGTGCGCGCTGCTTGAGCAGCAGGTTCCGCAGTCTCGCGCCATTACCGGCAATCTGATGATGCCCGGCTTTACCGCGCCAAAACTGCTGTGGGTTCAGCGCCATGAGCCGGATATTTTCCGCCAGGTTGCAAAGGTGCTGCTACCTAAAGATTACCTGCGTCTGCGTATGACGGGGGATTTTGCCAGCGATATGTCGGACGCGGCGGGAACGATGTGGCTGGATGTCGCAGCGCGTGACTGGAGCGTCATCATGCTCAACGCTTGTCAGCTAACCCGTGAGCACATGCCTGCTCTGTACGAAGGCAGCGACATCACCGGTACGGTGCTGCCTGAGGTGGCGCACTCCTGGGGGATGCCTGCGGTGCCTGTTGTTGCAGGGGGTGGAGATAACGCGGCGGGCGCGGTGGGCGTGGGGATGATCAATGCGGGTCAGGCCATGCTGTCGCTGGGAACATCAGGCGTCTATTTTGCGGTGAGCGACGGTTTTCTCAGTAAACCAGAAAGTGCGGTGCACAGTTTTTGCCACGCATTGCCCGAACGCTGGCATTTGATGTCCGTCATGCTGAGCGCGGCATCCTGCCTGGACTGGGCGGCAAAATTGACCGGTCAGGCGTCTGTTCCCGCGCTGATTGACGCGGCACGCCAGGCGGATGATAACGCGGATGCCGTCTGGTTCCTGCCTTATCTTTCCGGCGAACGCACGCCGCATAATAATCCGCAGGCGAAGGGCGTATTCTTTGGCCTTACGCATCAGCATGGCCCCGCAGAGCTGGCGCGGGCGGTGCTGGAAGGCGTCGGTTATGCGTTGGCGGATGGCATGGATGTTGTGCATGCCTGTGGCGTGAAACCCGGCAGCGTGACGCTGATCGGCGGCGGGGCGCGCAGTGAATACTGGCGACAAATGCTGGCGGACATCAGCGGGCTACAGCTTGATTACCGTACCGGCGGCGATGTAGGCCCGGCATTGGGCGCCGCGCGTCTGGCGCAAATTGCGATGAATAAAGAGCAACCATTATCTGATTTATTACCGCAGCTTCCGCTGGAGCAGGCGCATTTCCCTGATGCTGAACGCCATGCGCGTTACCTTGAACGTCGCGAAACGTTCCGCCGCATTTACCAGCAGTTATTACCGCTCATGTCTTAATCCGCTATTCCTTCCGGCAGTGGCCGGAAGGAATTCTTATTTCCTATTGATTGCCTCGATATATATCGAAATCAATATGTGTGTTTTCTGATTTTCACGTTATTGTCCGGTTATCGTCTTTTCCATTCTTATTTCTTGTCTTAATGTGAATCGGCAAAGCATAAGGAGAGTGATATGGACGATAAGGTTGCGCGCAGGAAGCGTCTGGTCGGTTTAATCATGCTGGCGGGCGGTGCGCTGGTCTATCTGACAGGGCTGTGGCCTGCTTGCCACTCGTTGAGCGACAAGGGCTATTTTTTTGCGATAATGGTGATGAGTGGTTTTCCCCTGTTAATACGCCAGGAGCCGACGGGAAATGAGCGTCTGCTCACCCGGTGCAAATATCTGTTACTTCTCGCCGCAGGTATGCTTTTTGTCGGTCTATGGAATATTGATTTACCGGTCGCCGTCAAAGTGATGTGCCTTCTGGGGCTGGGCGTGAGTCTGTTGGGTACGGATATGTACGCCACGTATTCTGATGACGAATAAGGGCCGGTCAACTGACCAGCCTGCGCGTATCAGCCTTCTGTAGCAATATCGACAGCAGCAAACTTCCGGCCAGGGTGAGGGTAAAAATCCATACGATATCCAGCGGCGGCCAGCGTTTAAACTCCACGCCATTCGTCCGTAGCGCATGGATTATCAGCGCGTGAAACCCGTAAATACCGAGTGAGTGGCGGGAAATCAGCGCCAGCCCGGGAACCGTGCGCGTATTCAGGGTATTTTTGACCAGCGTGAGCAGCGACGCGGCGCAAATAAACACCATCGGGCCGCAATAGACGTACCAGGTATCGGCAAAATTTCCGCGCCAGTTGAGTTCATGTAACGTTCCGCGCGAAATAATCAATACCGCCGTAATGAAAAGCGCGGCGCTTATCCAGGTCAGCGAACGTTTTTGTGTCTCCATCATGCCAATCGCCCGGCCCAGCATGCCATAGAGGATGTAGTAAAACGTGTCGCCAGTGATATACAGGTTAACGGGGAGCCACTCAAATCCGCCGATTTTTTGCGACACGGTATTGGGGTTGGCGACAACGCCAATGACGATCATCAGCACCAGCAGCATTTTGCCGCTGATGTTTTTAACCTGTATTAACGGCGATACCAGGTAGATCACCGCGATCGCAAAGAAAAACCACAGGTGGTAGAACACCGGTTTTTGCAGCAGGTTTTTCAGCGATAGCTCTGCGTTAATCGACGTAAAAAGGGTGATATATACCAGCGCGACGGCGCTATAGAACAGCAGGCAAAGCGCAATGCGCAGGAAATGTCGCGGCTGGGCGCTACGTTCGCCAAAAAAGAGATAGCCCGAGATCATAAAAAACAGCGGTACGCTGACGCGTGAGGCGGAGTTCAGGACATTGGCAAAATCCCAGCTAAACGGATTGATGCTTTGCGCATTGGTGACGTACCAGGTGGTGGCGTGGATCATCACGACCATTAAACAGGCGATCCCTCGCAAATTATCAATCCAGTATATTTTGGGTTGCATCAGTTCCTCTGCTTCCGTTTTAAATAGGGTCTGACTTGTTTATTGGCGCGGTATCTCACTGGAATATTCTGAGTTTTTACGCTAAAGCTTGTGATGGCCCAGCGAGATTCGCAAAATGCGCCTGTCTTTTGGGCTAAACCCTAACCTTAATAATAATAAGAGCGACCGGCAAATAAGGCGGTAATAAAAATGATGATGAAGTCTGTTTTTCCGGCGCTGTTAACCCTCCTGCTGGTGGGATGCGCGACGACAGCGCAGCCGGTTCAGAAGGCGCAGAAGGTCAACGTGAACCCGGAACGCTCACTGGATATGGAAACATTGTGCAAAGCGCAGGCGGCGCGGCGTTATAACACCGGCACGCAGAAAATTGATGTGACCGGTTTTGAGCAATACCAGGGTAGCTATGAGATGCGCGGCAATACTTTCCGCAAAGAGAGTTTTGTTTGCTCTTTTGACGCAGAAGGGCAGTTTTTACATCTTTCCATGCGCTAAGTTCCCCCTTTTTCCCGTTTCGTACTGTATATCTTGCGGTCAGCGGGTATACTGATCCCTTCCTTTAAATCCACACGTATCCAGCACGAAATAATATGCAAAAGTTTGATACCAGGACCTTCCAGGGCTTGATCCTGACCTTACAGGATTACTGGGCTCGCCAGGGCTGCACCATTGTTCAACCATTGGACATGGAAGTCGGCGCGGGGACTTCTCACCCAATGACCTGTCTGCGCGCGCTGGGGCCAGAGCCGATGGCGGCTGCCTATGTGCAGCCTTCTCGTCGTCCGACCGATGGTCGCTATGGCGAAAACCCGAACCGTTTACAGCACTACTATCAGTTCCAGGTGGTGATTAAGCCATCGCCGGATAACATCCAGGAGCTGTATCTCGGTTCTCTGAAAGAGCTGGGGATGGACCCGACTATCCACGATATCCGTTTCGTGGAAGATAACTGGGAAAACCCGACGCTGGGCGCCTGGGGGCTGGGTTGGGAAGTGTGGCTGAACGGCATGGAAGTGACTCAGTTCACCTACTTCCAGCAGGTTGGCGGTCTGGAGTGTAAGCCGGTTACCGGTGAGATCACCTACGGCCTGGAACGTCTGGCTATGTACATTCAGGGCGTAGACAGCGTTTACGACCTGGTCTGGAGCGACGGCCCGCTGGGTAAAACCACCTATGGCGACGTGTTCCATCAGAATGAAGTGGAGCAATCCACCTACAACTTCGAATACGCCGATGTGGATTTCCTGTTCACCTGTTTCGAACAGTATGAGAAAGAAGCACAGCAACTGCTGGCGCTGGAAAACCCGCTGCCGCTGCCTGCTTACGAGCGTATTCTGAAAGCCGCCCATAGCTTTAACCTGCTGGATGCGCGTAAAGCCATCTCCGTTACCGAGCGTCAGCGCTACATCCTGCGCATTCGCACCCTGACCAAAGCAGTGGCAGAAGCTTACTACGCTTCCCGTGAAGCCCTTGGCTTCCCGATGTGCAACAAAGACAAATAAGAGGCGGCCATGTCTGAGAAAACTTTTCTGGTGGAAATCGGCACTGAAGAGCTGCCACCAAAAGCCCTGCGCAGCCTGGCGGAGTCCTTTGCTGCGAACGTTACTGCGGAGCTGGATAACGCTGGCCTCGCACACGGCAACGTAGAGTGGTTCGCCGCACCGCGCCGTCTGGCGCTGAAAGTGGCGAATCTTGCTGCTTCTCAACCCGATCGCGAAGTTGAAAAACGCGGCCCGGCGATTGCCCAGGCGTTTGACGCGGAAGGCAAACCGAGCAAAGCGGCAGAAGGTTGGGCGCGTGGTTGCGGTATCACCGTGGACCAGGCTGAACGTCTGACCACTGACAAAGGCGAATGGCTGCTGTATCGCGCGCATGTGAAAGGCGAAAGCGCAGAAGTGCTGCTGCCGAACATGATTGCCACCTCTCTGGCGAAACTGCCGATTCCGAAACTGATGCGCTGGGGCGCGTCTGACGTTCACTTCGTGCGTCCGGTACACACCGTAACGCTGCTGCTGGGCGACAAGCTCATTCCGGCAACGATTCTGGGTATCCAGTCCGATCGCGTCATTCGCGGCCATCGTTTTATGGGCGAGCCGGAAATCACCATCGACACTGCTGACCAGTATCCGCAAATCCTGCTGGAGCGCGGTAAAGTTGTTGCTGATTACGAAGCGCGTAAAGCGAAAATCAAAGCCGATGCAGAAGAAGCGGCGCGTCAGATTGGCGGTAACGCTGACCTGAGCGAGAGCCTGCTGGAAGAGGTCACTTCGCTGGTGGAATGGCCGGTGGTGCTGACGGCGAAATTCGAAGAGAAATTCCTCGCGGTGCCGTCTGAAGCGCTGGTTTACACCATGAAGGGCGACCAGAAATACTTCCCGGTTTACGCCGCAGACGGCAAACTGCTGCCGAACTTTATCTTCGTGGCGAACATCGAATCTAAAGATCCGCAGCAAATCATCTCCGGTAACGAGAAGGTGGTGCGTCCGCGTCTGGCAGATGCCGAGTTCTTCTTCAATACCGACCGTAAAAAACGTCTGGAAGATAACCTGCCGCGTCTGCAAACCGTGCTGTTCCAGCAACAGTTGGGTACGCTGCGCGACAAGACCGACCGTATTCAGGCGCTGGCGGGCTGGATTGCTGAACAAATTGGCGCGGATGTTAACCACGCGACCCGTGCGGGCCTGCTGTCGAAATGTGACCTGATGACCAACATGGTCTTTGAGTTCACCGACACGCAGGGCGTCATGGGGATGCACTACGCGCGCCATGACGGCGAAGCGGAAGATGTGGCTGTCGCGCTGAACGAGCAGTATCAGCCACGCTTTGCCGGTGACGACCTGCCGTCTAACCCGGTTGCCTGCGCGCTGGCGATTGCCGACAAGATGGACACGCTGGCGGGGATCTTCGGTATCGGTCAGCATCCGAAAGGCGATAAAGACCCGTTCGCGCTGCGTCGTGCCGCGCTGGGCGTGCTGCGTATCATCGTTGAGAAGAACCTGAATCTGGATCTGCAAACGCTGACCGAAGAAGCGGCGCGTCTGTACGGCGACAAGCTGACCAACGCGAATGTGGTTGATGACGTTATCGACTTTATGCTCGGTCGTTTCCGCGCCTGGTATCAGGACGAAGGTTACACCGTGGACACCATTCAGGCGGTTCTGGCGCGTCGTCCGACCCGTCCGGCGGATTTCGATGCCCGTATGAAGGCCGTGTCGCACTTCCGCACGCTGGAAGAAGCCTCCGCGCTGGCGGCGGCGAACAAACGTGTGTCCAACATTCTGGCGAAGTCCGACGAAGTGCTGAACGATCGTGTCAATGCGGCAACGTTGAAGGAACCAGAGGAAATTGCTTTGGCTCTGCAAGTTGTGGTTCTGCGTGACAAACTTGAACCCGTGTTTGCTGAAGGTCGTTACCAGGAAGCGCTAGTCGAACTGGCTGAGCTGCGTGAACCGGTCGATACGTTCTTCGAAAAAGTGATGGTGATGGTTGATGACAAAGATCTGCGCATCAACCGCCTCTCTATGCTGGCGAAACTGCGTGAGCTGTTCCTGCAGGTAGCGGATATTTCCCTGTTGCAGTAAGTTTGTCGCAATAAAATAAAACCTGCCATCTGGCAGGTTTTTTTATGGGGAAAAAGGTAAAAAAAAATCCCCGCCGATAGGCAGGGATCTTCAATTCTGAGCTTATAAGGCTAAGATTACAGGCTGGTTACGTTACCAGCTGCCGGGCCTTTAGCGCCGCTTTCGATGGTGAAGGAAACTTTCTGACCTTCATCCAGGGATTTGTAACCGTCGTTCTGGATAGCAGAGAAGTGTACGAACACGTCTTTGGAGCCATCGTCAGGAGTGATGAAGCCGAAGCCTTTATCAGCGTTGAACCATTTTACGATACCAGTCATTTTACCGGACATAGTGTATTACCTTTTAAAAAATAAGTGTGCCTTTCGGCGATATGGCGTGCTTTACAGATTTTTTAAGCGTTAAGGAAATGCGCACTACGAGGGGTATCAACGGATAACTCTTGAAGGGGACTGCCTTACTAAACTGCTTTAATGGTCTGTACGTCAAACCGTTGGACGCATTAACTCATGTAACGCTTGTGGATGCAACTTTTATTTTACTTCTTTCGGGTAAGTCTGTCGGGAAACGGCCCCTTAACAGGACCGTTAAACGAAAAAATCAGGCAATAATCTATTTCATCAACTGCTTACTTAAACCTGGGTTGGCCTGGATCAGGCGCATCAGATTTAACTCGGTACTCGACGGTTTTACCCGTCTGGATTCCCATTCCTGCACCATGGCAACGGTTACGCCCATCGCCCGGGCAAAATCATCTGTTTTTAGCCCGGTTCCTCTTCGTAACTGTTCAAACTCTGTAAAAGGGTTGGGCTTGTTTGTCAGGATAATCGTCTGCGATACATCTTTAAAAACAATTTGTTCCAGACTGCTCAGCAGTTCAAACATAGGATCTTTGTATTCCATTGAGAACTCCTATAAATCACACAGCGGGATCGTGAATTTCATCGAAGCTCATTAAGAATAGTCGGGAAACGTGAAGCCGGTTGGAAGCGGCAAAGAAGTGGATTCGTTTCAGCGCATTCCGGTCAGGATCGCGCGTTGGCTAAGGATCTGAAAAAGGCCGACATATCGGATCGACGGCGCGCAATTGTAAAGATAACAAAAATTTTATCACGTAAAAAAGCTGGCCGTTTCTTCGTATAATATTCCACGGCAAGATTACGCAGAAAGGGTATCTTGCAAGGCTGTCCTGGACTATCCTTGTCAGCGTCAGGCACGCGGCATCGTTGTGCGCATTTTTGGGTGAAAGGAGTATTAAAATGGCGACAGGTAAGTCCTGCTCTCGCTGGTTTGCGCCTGTTATGGCGTTATTAATGGTAGTTAGCCTGAGCGGGTGTTTTGATAAAGAAGGTGATCAGCGTAAAGCGTTTATTGATTTCCTGCAGAATACTGCGATGCGTAGCGGGGAGCGTCTGCCGACGTTGACCGCCGATCAGAAAAAACAATTTGGTCCGTTCGTGTCTGATTATGCGATTCTGTATGGCTATTCGCAGCAGGTGAATCAGGCGATGGATTCCGGTCTGCGTCCGGTTGTGGATAGCGTCAATGCGATCCGCGTTCCTCAGGACTATGTCACTCAGCGCGAGCCGCTGCGTCAGGCAAATGGTTCTCTGGGCGTGCTGGGCCAGCAGTTGCAGAATGCGAAATTGCAGGCAGATGCCGCGCACAGCGCGCTGAAACAGTCCGACGACCTGAAACCGGTCTTTGATCAGGTTTACAGTAAAGTGGTGACGGCGCCTTCGGAGGCGTTACAGCCGCTGATTCCGGCTGCGCAAATTTTCACGCAGCAACTGGTGCAGGTCGGCGACTTTGTGGCGCAGCAGGATACGCAGGTGAGCTTTGTCGCGAACGGCATTCAGTTCCCGACGTCACAGCAGGCCAGTCAGTACAACACGCTGATTGGGCCGCTGGCGTCTCAGCACCAGGCATTTAATCAGGCCTGGACCACTGCGGTAAACGCGATCCAGTAACGCTGTTTATGCCCGATGGCGCTGGCGTCGATCGGGCATACGGTTAAGCAACGTTGTAGGCCGGGCAGGGCAACGCCGCCGCCCGGCCATTTATTATCCTGCGACCTGCGGGTTCACGCAGTTCTTCTCCACCTTGCCTTGTAACGCATCAATTAAGTTATCCACCGCGCAGGCGGCCATGTTGTAGCGCGTCTCATGGGTGGCGGAGCCGATGTGCGGCAGCGCCACAACGTTCGGCAGCGACAGCAGCGGCGAATCGACCGGCAGCGGTTCTTGTTCAAACACATCCAGACCCGCCGCATGAATTTCACCGCTTTGCAGGGCGGCAATCAGCGCGTTTTCATCCACGACCGGGCCGCGCCCTGCGTTAATGAAAATGGCGGAGGACTTCATTTTGGCAAACTGCGCCGCGCCAAACAGGTGATGCGTCTCTTCCGTCAGCGGCAGGATCAGGCAGACAAAATCCGCCGCCTGTAACAGGGTGTCCAGATCGCAGTACCGGGCGTTGAAGCGTTCTTCCGCCTCAGGATGATGGCGGCGGGCGTTGTAGAGAATCGGCATGTTAAAGCCGAAGTGAGCGCGTTGCGCCAGCGCAAGACCAATGCGCCCCATCCCGACAATCCCCAGCGTTTTGTGGTGTACATCAGTGCCAAACCAGTCTGGCCCGATGCTTTTTGTCCATTCCCCCACTTTGACGCGTTCGGCCACTTCCACCACGCGGCGGGCGGTGCTTAGCACCAGCGCCATTACCGTATCCGCAACGGTTTCCGTCAGCACGGTCGGCGTGTGCATCAGCAATACGCTGCGCGCATTGAGGGCAGCCACATCAAAATTGTCATAACCCACGGAGACGGTCGATGCCGTGCGTAGTTTCGGCATCTTCTCCAGCAGTGCGCTATTGACGGTTTCGCTGGAGCCCAACAAACCTTCCGCGCTGGCGAAAGCCTGGGCGTGTTGTTCTACCGTTTCCGGGCGAAGATTTGGCACCTGCGTGACGGTGAAATGCTCTTCCAGGCGATGCAGTAAATCGTCAGGTAACGCTTTGTAGAGAATAATGGACGGCTTCATGCGGATCTCCGTGATTAAGGTTTAAGCGTGGCGTGCGCCAATCGGTAATTGCTGATTGTTAGCAGGCTTAACAATTAAAGTTAGCCATACTGAGGCGAAAAGCGCCACCCCCATAAAAATGTACGAGGCGGCCGGGCTGCCGGTTGCGCCGTTGAGATAGCCGACGAACCATGAACCAAAGAAAGAGCCCAGCGCGCCCATACTGTTGATCAGCGCCATTGCGCCGCCCGCGACGTTACGCGGCAGCATTTCAGGAATAATGGCGAAGAACGGGCCATAAGGGGCATACATCGCCGCACCGGCGATAACCAGCAGGGTATAAGAGAGCCAGAAGTTGTTCGCGCCAACGGCCCATGAGCCGATAAAGGCAAAGGCGGCAATCAACAGCAGTGGCCAGACGAACAGTTTACGGTTTTGCAGTTTATCGGATGCCCAGGAGACAACGATCATTGCGATCGTCGCTGCCAGGTACGGCACTGAAGAGAGCCAGCCGACTTCCACCATGCCCATATTCGCGCTGCCGCTGCGGATGATGGACGGCAGCCACAGAACAAACCCGTACACCCCGATACTCCAGGTGAAATACTGCATGCACAGCAGGATGACGTTGCGTGAGCGGAATGCCTCGCTGTAATTGCGTACCGCTTTGATGCCCTGCTGCTCTTTTTCCAGTTGCGCCTGAAGCGCGGCTTTTTCTGATTCCGTCAGCCAACTGGCCTGTGACGGTTTGTCTTTCACCAGCACCCACCAGAAGAACGCCCAGATGATGGCGGGGAAGCCTTCAATAATGAACATTTCACGCCAGCCGAGCGCCTGAATCAGGTAGCCTGAAACCACAGACATCCACAGCACCGTCACCGGGTTGCCGAGAATCAGGAACGTATTGGCGCGCGAACGCTCTGACTTTGTGAACCAGTTGCTGATGTAAATCAGCATGGCGGGCATAACGGCCGCTTCCACGACGCCGAGAATAAAGCGGATGGCGGCAAGCATTGGGATATTACTCACCATCCCGGTCAGCGATGCGCATGCCCCCCATAAAATCAGGCAGATAAAAATTAGTTTACGTACGCTGCGACGCTCGGCGTACACCGCGCCTGGGATCTGGAAGAAGAAATAACCGAGGAAGAACAGGGCGCCCAGCAGGGAGGAGATCCCTTTCGTGATGCCGAGGTCTTCGTTAATCCCCGCTGCGGAAGCGAAGCTGAAGTTTGCGCGATCCAGGTACGCCAGGCTGTACGTGATGAACACGATAGGCATGATGTACCACCAGCGTTTTGCTGCATTTGTTGAGCTTGTCATAGGCCTGCCTCTGTCACTATGCCGCCGCTGTATGTAGGGTACAGGGGGCTGTTATCATTGCGTGAAGTTTATTCGCCTAACGCTTCACGAGTGGGTAATCCTTCGCTGTCGCCCTGAACCTGAATCGCCAGCGCGCCAATTTTATTGCCTCGCGTCACTGCCTGATGCAGCGTGCGGCCTTCCAGCAGGGCGCTGATCACACCCACGGCAAAGCCATCGCCCGCACCAACCGTATCGACCACGTTGTCCACTTTCACCGGTGCGACGCAGCCTTGCTCGCCCTCAGCGGTTTTGTACCAGGCGCCATCCGCGCCGGTTTTCAGCACCACCGCTTTCACGCCGTGGCGCAGATAAAAATCGGCAATGCCCTCAGGCGTTTGCTGTCCGGTTAATATCATTCCCTCTTTCAGACCGGGCAGCACCCAGTCAGCCTGGAAGGCGAGGCGGTTAAGTTTTTCCACCATTTCGGCTTCGCTTTTCCACAGCACCGGGCGCAGATTCGGATCGAATGAAATCGTTTTGCCCTGCGCTTTCATGGTGCGGGCGGTATGCGCCAGCAGTTCATAAGAGCTGGCGGAAAGCGCCGCCGCAACGCCGCTTAAGTGCAGATGACGCGCGCCGGAGAAGTACGCATCGTGGTAATCGTCCACGGAAAGGTGGCTTGCAGCGGAACCTTTACGGAAATATTCCACAATGGGATCGGTTCCATTTTCGACTTTAGATTTAAGCTGAAAGCCGGTGGCGTAACGTCCGTCCAGCGTGACGCCCTGCGCATCAATCCCTTCTTTTTCAAGCGACTTAAGGACAAAACGGCCAAAGCTGTCATCACCGACGCGGCTTACCCAGCCGACGTTTAACCCCAGGCGCGCCAGGCCGGTCGCTACGTTAAGTTCGGCCCCGGCGACGCGTTTGATAAACGCGTCTACGTCCGCGAGATCGCCCGTTTGCGTGGCGACGAACATCGCCATCGCTTCACCAATCGTGATGACATCCAGAGAATTTTTCATGCGTTACTCCTCACGTAACAAATCGACGTAGCGACGAGTCACCGCCGTCAAATCTTGCCCTTCCAGTGGGAACTCAATACCGCGCGGTACATCAACAGGCAGCGCGTTCAGCAGCGCCAGCCAGCGGGGGTCGGCGTCATCCGGCGCAACGGCGCGGAAACTGTCGTGATGGGGCGTGGCGGCTTTAACGTGGATATAGCCGACGGCGGGCGCCAGGTAGCGTGCGGCGTCTTCCGGCGAGTCGCCTACCCACAGCCAGTTCCCCATATCAAACGTCAGTCTGATGGGCAGGTTCTGTACCTGACAGGCGGCATTGAAGCGTTGCATCGGGCGCAATTTCCCGCAGGCGGTTTGATCATTTTCCACCACCAGCGCCATGCCGCTGCTCTCCAGCCAGTCACGCAGGGTGTCGAGCTGATCCTGGCGTTCAAAATGACCCAGCGACACTTTCAGCCACAGCGCTTGCAGCGTGCGGGCTTCCTGTAACAGGTCGGGAAGGTGGGGGTTGAGGCTGCCATCCTCCAGGAACAGCGGTTCCGGCGCGGAGTAGCAGGCCAGCAGGCCGAAAATGTCAATGGCGGCCGCCAGCAGCGGGAGTGCGTTAAGTTCGGCGTCAGTGAACATTTCACGGCGAATCTCGACGCCATCCGCCCCCGCTCCGGCAATGATGGGCAGCATCGCGGTTTGCCCGCCTGCGGCACGCACCTGGTCGTAGCCATAGGCGGCGGTGACCACCATAATTTTTCTTTGCATGGGAACTCCAAATCTATCGCTCTTGCTATTACGCTAGATGGAACCGGTTCCAAAGAAAAGTGCAGTGTGTCGAAATTATGATCACCATCACGAAGGAAAATTAGCGGGCGGTGGAGCCGCGAACGATCAGCTCGCCGGAGAAAACCTGCTCGTGAATCGCGTCGCTGCCCCCTTCAATGCGGCGTACAACCTGCTCGACAGCGGCAAAACCAATTTGCCAGGTCGGCTGTTTCAGCGTGGTGATGCCGACGCCTGCCAGCTCTGCCCATTCCAGTTCGTCAAAACCGAGCAGGCCGATGTCGCTGCCCCAGTTAAGACCAATGCGTTTGAGCGAACGGGCGACCTGCAATGTGAGCGCGCCGTTAGCGGAGATCACGGCTTTGCGCATCCCCCGGTGCTGCTGGTGAAACTGGCGCAGGGTGTTATCCAGTTGCGTATTTTCCGCCAGCGGCACCTCGGCGTTTTCCGCCACCACGCCAGGGTAACGCGCCAGCGTCGCACGAAATGCGTTCAGGCGCTCGCGGCGGGTATTGACCATACCGAGCGGTTCGCTGAGAAACAGGATCGCCTCGAACCCTTGCTCAATGAGATGTTCGGTGGCGGTTGTTGCCGCCTGGGTGTTATCCAGACCGACGACATCGCAGGCGAAATCAGGGATTTTACGGTCAATCAGAACCATCGGCAGCGCCGACTGTTGCAGGCGGTTCAGCCCCTCCTCGCGCATCCCGACGGCGTTCACCACGATGCCTTCCACCTGGTAGCTGCGCAGCAGATCCAGATAGTGCAGTTCCTGATCCACCTCATTGTTGGTGTTACAGACCAGGGGAGTGAACCCTTTCTCGCGGCAGGCGGCTTCAATGCCGCTCAACACGTTAACGGAATAGGGGTTGGTAATATCGGCGATGATCAGGCCAATCAGGCGGGTACGGCCGCGTTTCAGACCTCTGGCCATCAGGCTTGGGCGATAGTCGAGTTCGGCAATGGCTTTTTCAATGCGCGCCAGCAGGGCATCGGACAGCAAATGCTTCTCACCGTTGAGATAGCGTGAAATGCTGGTTTTTCCGGTTTTAGCGGCTTTCGCCACATCGCTGATGGTTGCCCGTGTTGATTTGCTCATCGCTGATTTCCCTGAATTTGGTGACAACACCTTAACGCGAAAATCAACGATGGCAAGCGCTTCATGCCGGATAAGAATGTAGGCCGGATAAGGCGAAGCCGCCACCCGGCACAACGATTACTGCAACGGACTTAAGGTGATTTCCACGCGGCGGTTTTGCGCTTTACCTTCGGCGGTGCTGTTGCTGGCGATCGGGTTCGCCGGGCCCATGCCGCTGGTGCGGATGCGGTTGGCGGCAACGCCCTGGGTGATCAGCGCGCTGGCCACGGAGTCCGCGCGCTGCTGCGACAGACGCATGTTCAGATCCTGCCCGCCGGTACTGTCGGTGTAGCCCACTACGTTAACGGCGGTTTTGTTGTACTCTTTCAGCACCATCGCCACGCCGGTCAGCGTGTTGGCGCCTGCCGGTTTCAGGGTTGCGCTGCTGCTGTCGAAGGTGACGTTATTCGGCATATTCAGGATGATGTTATCGCCACTTCGCGTCACGCTCACGCCCGTTCCCTGCATTTTGTCACGCAGTTTCGCTTCCTGTACGTCCATGTAATAGCCAACGCCGCCGCCCAGCGCCGCGCCTGCCGCTGCGCCAATCAGCGCGCCTTTGCCGCGATCTTTCTTGGAAGAGGAGAGTGCGCCGACGCCTGCGCCGACCAGAGAACCAATGCCCGCGCCAATGCCGGATTTACCCGCTTCGCGCTCGCCGGTGTAAGGGTTTGTTGTGCAGCCAGATACTGCCAGGGCGCCGCTCACGATAGCAGCAATGACCAAAACACGTTTTTTCATCTTAGTTCCTTAATGACTTTTTTATTTTTTCGCCACAGCGACGGTGGCGGTTGATTATGACGTGCGAACATGAAGAAAATTCCAGGGAAGACTCTTAAATTTGTAAGTAACATTGAGCGGCATAATAAATAAGCCGTCACACCTGCATCGCATTCAGGAGCGCATTTTGATCAACGCACCATCGCACTATTCGGTATTAACCGCCGCCCACTGGGGACCTGTCCGGGTCGACACTGACGGCGAGACGATTCTCGCGTCTCGCGGGGCGCTGCCCACTTCGCATCTCAATTCCCTGCAAACCGTCGTACGCGACCAGGTTCACAGCCCTACCCGGGTGCGTTTCCCGATGGTGCGTAAAGGATTTCTCGCCTCGCCAGAGAAGCCACAGGGCGTGCGCGGTCAGGATGAATTTGTGCGGGTGAGTTGGGATGAGGCGTTGGATCTGATCCATACCCAGCACAAACGTATTCGTGAAACATATGGGCCGTCCTCGATTTTTGCCGGTTCTTATGGCTGGCGCTCGAATGGCGTACTGCATAAAGCTTCCACCCTGTTGCAGCGTTATATGGCGCTGGCGGGCGGGTATACCGGGCATCTGGGGGATTACTCTACGGGGGCGGCGCAGGCCATCATGCCGTATGTGGTGGGCGGAAACGAAGTTTACCAGCAGCAGACCAGCTGGCCGGTTGTGCTGGAACACAGTGACGTGGTGGTGCTATGGAGCGCCAACCCTTTGAATACGCTAAAAATTGCCTGGAATGCGTCGGATGAGCAGGGCATTGCTTACTTTGCCGCGCTGCGCAACAGCGGGAAACGACTGATCTGCATCGATCCAATGCGATCGGAAAGCGCGGCGTTCTTTGGCGATAAGATGGAGTGGATCGCCCCGCATATGGGGACTGACGTGGCGCTGATGCTGGGGATTGCGCATACGCTGGTGAAAAACGGCTGGCATGATGACGCGTTTCTGGCGCGCTGCACGACCGGTTACGAGACATTCGCCGACTATCTGCTGGGCGTGAGCGACGGCGTGGCGAAAACGGCGGAATGGGCCGCAGATATTTGCGGCGTATCCGCCGCTAAAATTCACGAACTGGCGGAACTCTTCCATAAAAACACCACTATGTTGATGTCTGGCTGGGGGATGCAGCGTCAGCAGTTCGGCGAGCAAAAACACTGGATGCTGGTAACGCTTGCCGCCATGTTAGGGCAAATTGGCACGCCCGGCGGCGGTTTTGGCCTCTCGTACCATTTCGCCAACGGGGGAAACCCGACGCGCCGCGCCGCTGTACTGGCTTCAATGCAGGGCAGTCTGCCAGGCGGCACCGATGCGGTAGATAAAATTCCGGTGGCGCGTATTGTCGAGGCGCTGGAGAATCCCGGCGCGCCCTATCAGCACAACGGTATGAACCGCCATTTCCCGGATATCCGCTTCGTCTGGTGGGCCGGTGGCGCGAACTTTACGCATCATCAGGATACCAACCGTCTGATTCGCGCCTGGCAAAAGCCGGAACTGGTGGTGATCTCCGAATGTTTCTGGACCGCTGCGGCGAAACATGCCGATATCGTGTTACCTGCCACGACCTCTTATGAACGTAACGATTTAACCATGACCGGCGACTACAGCAACCAGCATCTGGTGCCGATGAAGCAGGTTGTGCCGCCGCGTGATGAGGCCCGTAATGACTTTGACGTGTTTGCCGAACTGAGCGAGTGCTGGGAAACGGGCGGCCATGCGCGCTTCACCGAAGGGAAAAGCGAACTTGAGTGGCTGGAAACCTTCTACAACATCGCCGGGCAACGCGGCGCCAGCCAGCAGGTGACGCTGCCGCCGTTTGCACAGTTCTGGGAAGCCAACGATCTGATTGAAATGCCGGAGAATGCGGCCAACGCGCAGTTTATCCGCTTTGCGGATTTCCGCCGCGACCCCGACGCGCATCCACTGAAAACGGACAGCGGCAAGATAGAGATCTACTCCCGGCGAATTGCGGACTACGGCTATGCGGACTGCCCAGGACACCCAATGTGGCTGGAGCCAGACGAATGGCACGGCAATGCCGAACCCGGTCAGCTACAGGTGCTGTCCGCCCATCCGGCGCATCGTCTGCACAGCCAGCTTAACTACAGCCAGCTTCGTGAACAGTATGCGGTGGCGGGGCGCGAACCGGTTACTCTGCATCCGCAGGATGCGCAGACGCGGGGCATTGCCGACGGCGACACGGTGCGGGTCTGGAATCACCGAGGACAAATTCTGGCGGGCGCGGTGGTGACGGAGGGCATTAGACCCGGCGTTATCTGCATTCATGAAGGGGCATGGCCGGATTTAGAGGTGTCGGCTGGCGGCATCTGTAAAAATGGCGCGGTAAACGTGTTGACCAAAGATCTCCCCAGCTCGCGACTGGGGAACGGCTGTGCGGGCAACACCGCGCTGGCGTGGATTGAAAAGTATACCGGCCCTTCGCTGAGGCTTACGGCGTTTAATCCGCCTGCCAGCCCATAATCCATGTCGGATGCTGTGTATCTTCCTGCCATGCGCTGTCTTCGATACGAAAACCCAGCGCATGGTAGAAATTCACCGCCGACTGATTTTTCTGGTAAACCTCCAGGCTGAGTGCGGTAAAGCGCTGCTGAACATGCTGCACCAGCGCCTTGCCAATCCCGCGGCGGATCGCGTCCGGCGTGACAAACAGCGCGCCCAAAAAGCGCGCTTCCATCACGCTGGCAAAGCCTTTCAGTAAACCTGCTTCTTCCCACACCCAGGTCTGCGCGGCGGGCAGGTACACGTCACGCACTATCGGTTCGCTTTCGCGCCAGTAGCGCGCTTCGATAAACGGGTGGGCATAGATCGTGCTTTCCATCCAGAGCGTCAAAATTGACGCCATATCGTCAGTCCGGGATTCGCGAATCATGCTGACCTCCAGGATGGCAGAAACAGCCCGTGATATGGTCGTTGACCAGCCCGCACGCCTGCATAAAGGAGTAGCAAATGGTGGTGCCGACGAACTTGAAGCCGCGTTTTTTCAGCGCTTTTGCCAGCGCATCCGACGCGGGGGTTGAGGTGGGGATCTCGCTCAGGCTGGCGGCGCGCGTTACCTGCGGCTGGTTTTCGACAAAAGACCAGACGAATTCAGCAAACGGTTCGCCATTTTGCTCCATTGCGAGATACGCCCTGGCATTGCCGATGATGGCCTGAATTTTTCCCCGATGGCGAATAATGCCTGCATCCTGCAACAGACGCTCAACGTCGTCTTCCTGCATCGCCGCGACGCGAACGGGATCAAAGTGGTGGAAGTTTGCGCGATAGTTTTCCCGTTTCTTCAGCACGGTGATCCAGGAAAGCCCCGCCTGCTGGCCTTCAAGGCAGATCATCTCGAACAGCTTTTTGCCGTCGGTTTCGGGAATGCCCCACTCCTTGTCGTGATAGGCGATGTATAGTGGGTCCTGACTGACCCATCCGCAACGCTGCATACTCTTCCTCGCTGTTTTGACTACCGCAAAAATTTCATTCGGCCCGCCTTGACGCGCCAGCTAAAAAGACAATATTTAATACAGGGCTAATAAGCCCTGGAACCGCCAAACAATGACAATAATATCGCCGAATTCGGCTCTTCTCTGGAGTCGCGTTGATGATTATAAAAAAATGCAGTGGTCGCCAGGTGTGGTGCTGCCTGGCGAGCGTTATCGTCTGTGCAATTTTCACTAACACAGCATATGCCTGGCAACAAGAATATATCGCTGATGCCGTATCGGGTTATACGACAGAACGCTATACATGGGACAGCGATCACCAACCAAGTTACAACGATATTCTGGCGGAGCGGATTCGGTCCAGCCAGAATGCGCCTGGCCCTGTGCTGAGCCTGGCCGATCAAACGCCACTGGATGCGACCAGCGGCATGAGCATGGGCTGGAATTTTCCGCTTGCCGGGCGCGTGACGACCGGGCCGGTCGCCAGCCTGCATTACGACGGCTCAACCACCTCGATGTTTAATGAATTTGGCGACAGTGTGACGGCGCAGGCGCTGACCGACCCTCTGTGGCATGCCAGCGTCAGTACGTTGGGCTGGCGGGTGAATTCGCAGTTTGGCGAGATCCGTCCCTGGGCGCAAATCAGCTATAACCAGCAATACGGCGAGAACATCTGGAAAGCGCAGTCGGGGCTGAGTCGAATGACGGCGGCGGATCAGAATGGCAACTGGCTGGATGTGACGGTGGGGGCGGATATGCTACTGAACCCGCATATCGCGGCGTATGCGGCGCTCTCTCAGGCAGATAACAGCGCAAGCAATAGCGACTACCTGTACACCCTGGGCGTTAGCGCCAGATTTTAACGAGAATATGCACGTAATAAAAACAAGTTTTTTACAATTGAGTCTCTTTAATAACAAGACATACAGCGATAGTGGGTACTAACTGACATTAAAAAAATCACGCTGCGCAGTCTTTGTCTCGTCATTCATTCCGCAATCCAGGCATTTCATTCCGTTCTGATGGCATTTCATGCCGTTTTTCCCCTGCATAAAAAGCACTTCGTTATTGTTGTCGGCAGTGAATTTCTCCTTTGTTTATGCAGGAAGACTGCCATGAAAACTTCTGATTATCAGCGTACCCGTTGGCTGACGCTTATCGGCACCATCATCACACAATTTGCGTTAGGTTCTGTTTACACCTGGAGCCTGTTTAATGGCGCGCTCTCTGCGAAACTGGATGAACCCGTCAGCCAGGTGGCCTTTTCATTTGGTTTGTTGAGCCTGGGACTGGCGATCTCCTCTTCCGTGGCGGGTAAATTACAGGAACGTTTCGGCGTAAAACGCGTCACGATGGCGTCAGGTGTTTTACTGGGCATCGGCTTCTTTTTAACGGCGCATTCCAACAACCTTATGATGCTGTGGCTGAGCGCCGGGGTGCTGGTTGGCCTGGCGGACGGGGCGGGATATCTGTTAACGCTGTCTAACTGCGTAAAATGGTTCCCGGAACGTAAAGGGCTGATTTCCGCCTTCGCGATTGGTTCTTATGGCCTCGGTAGCCTCGGCTTCAAATTCATCGACAGCCAGCTGCTGGCGACGGTCGGTCTGGAAAAGACATTTATGATCTGGGGCGCGATTGTGCTGGTGATGATTGTCTTTGGTTCAACGCTGATGAAAGACGCGCCGAATCAGGATGTTAAAGCGGTAAACGGGGTGGTGGAAAACGACTTCACCCTGGCGCAGTCCATGCGTAAACCGCAGTACTGGATGCTGGCGGTGATGTTCCTGACGGCCTGCATGAGCGGTCTGTATGTCATCGGCGTGGCGAAAGACATTGCTCAGGGGCTGGCGCATATGGATGTTGCTTCGGCGGCCAACGCGGTCACGGTGATTTCCATCGCTAACCTGTCAGGCCGCCTGGTGCTGGGCATTCTGTCTGACAAAATCGCCCGTATCCGCGTGATTACCCTCGGTCAGGTTGTCTCGCTGGTCGGGATGGCAGCGTTACTGTTCGCGCCGCTGAATGATGTGACGTTCTTTGCCGCGATTGCCTGCGTCGCCTTTAACTTTGGCGGTACGATCACGGTGTTCCCGTCGCTGGTGAGCGAGTTCTTCGGCCTGAATAACCTGGCGAAAAACTACGGCGTGATTTACCTGGGCTTTGGGATTGGCAGTATTTGCGGGTCGATTATCGCCTCGCTGTTCGGTGGGTTCTACGTCACCTTCTGCGTTATTTTCGCTCTGCTGATCCTCTCTCTGGCGCTCTCGACCACGATTCGCCAGCCTCAGCGCCGCGTCTTTAAAGAGGCTCACGCCTGATTTTATTCATCATTTAACCACTTCCCGGCCCGGATATTTTTGTAAATATCCGGGCCGCTTGTTTATTCTTCCGACACTTTTACGCTTCCCTGTGGTCTACATACCCGCGCGTGTAGACTGTCTGACATCTGCTGTTACCGCATTTATCCACCTGCCCGGTCTGGAATGGCCTTTTGCGGGTGGTTTTTATCCCGATTTCCAGGGTTTGCTTGCATGAAATACATTAAATCGATGACGCAGCAGAAGCTGAGCTTCTTGCTTGCGCTCTATATCGGCCTGTTTATGAATTGCGCAGTGTTTTACCGCCGGTTCGGCAGCTATGCGCAGGAATTTACCGTCTGGAAAGGCCTCTCGGCAGTGGTTGAACTTGGGGCCACGGTTCTCGCCACGTTCTTCTTACTCCGTCTGCTTTCCCTGTTTGGTCGCCGCGCCTGGCGGGTTCTGGCTACGCTGGTGGTGCTGTTCTCCGCGAGCGCCAGCTATTACATGACCCTCCTGAACGTGGTGATCGGCTACGGCATTATTGCCTCCGTGATGACCACGGATATCGATTTATCGAAAGAGGTCGTCGGCTGGCACTTCATTTTGTGGCTGGTGGCGGTGAGCATTCTGCCGCTGGTCTTTATCTGGAGTAACCGCTGTCGTTACACTCTGCTGCGGCAGTTACGCACGCCGGGCCAGCGCGTTCGCAGCGTGGCGGCGGTGGTTCTGGCTGGGGTGATGGTGTGGGCGCCGATTCGTCTGCTTGACGTTCAGCAAAAGAATGTTGAACGAACAACGGGTATCGATTTGCCGAGCTATGGCGGCGTGGTGGCGAACTCTTATTTACCGTCGAACTGGCTATCGGCTTTAGGGCTGTACGCCTGGGCGCAGGTGGATGAGTCGTCGGATAATAACTCGCTGATGAACCCGGCGAAGAAGTTTACCTATGTTGCGCCAGAAGGCATTGATGACACGTATGTTGTGTTTATCATCGGCGAAACCACGCGTTGGGATCATATGGGCATCTTCGGCTACGAGCGGAACACGACGCCGAAGCTGGCGCAGGAAAAAAATCTCGCGGCGTTCCGGGGTGAGTCGTGTGATACCGCGACCAAACTTTCGCTGCGCTGTATGTTTGTGCGCGAGGGTGGCGCGTCGGAGAATCCGCAGCGTACGCTGAAAGAGCAAAACATTTTTGCGGTGCTGAAGCAGCTAGGGTTTAGCGCCGATCTGTATGCGATGCAGAGCGAGATGTGGTTCTACAGCAATACGATGGCGGATAACATTGCCTACCGCGAGCAAATCGGCGCAGAGCCGCGCAACCGGGGTAAGACGGTTGATGATATGTTGCTGGTGGATGAAATGCAGCGTTCGTTAGCGCAAACCCCTGACGGGAAACACCTGATCGTGATGCATACCAAAGGGTCGCATTATAACTATACGCAGCGGTATCCCCGCAGCTTTGCGCAGTGGACGCCGGAGTGTGTCGGCGTTGACGATGGTTGCACAAAAGCGGAGATGATCAACTCTTACGATAACTCGGTGAGCTATGTTGATCACTTTATTACCCGCGTGTTCGATCAGCTGCGCGATAAGAAAGCCATTGTGTTTTACGCCGCCGATCACGGCGAGTCGATCAATGAGCGCGAGCATTTGCACGGCACGCCGCGCAAGATGGCGCCGCCAGAACAGTTCCGGGTGCCAATGCTGGTGTGGATGTCGGATAAGTATCTGGAGAACCCGCAGCATGCGCAGATGCTTGCGCGCCTGCAACAGGCGGCGGCGATGAAAACGCCGCGCCGTCATGTGGAGCTGTATGACACGGTGATGGGATGTCTCGGCTACACCTCGCCAGATGGCGGAATTAACGAAAACAACGACTGGTGCCATATTCCGGCTGAACAGAATGCAGCGGTGCAGTAAGCGGTCTGCTGACTTTCTCGCCGATTGAATGGCATTTTCAAACTAAGGGATTGACGGGCGCGCACCTGAGCAGTAAGATGCGCCCCGCATTCGGTGATTGGCGCAGCCTGGTAGCGCACTTCGTTCGGGACGAAGGGGTCGGAGGTTCGAATCCTCTATCACCGACCAATTCAGAAAAGCCAGCCCACGGGCTGGCTTTTTGCTGTCTGGAATTCAGCATTGTAGGCCTGATAAGCGCAGCGCCATCAGGCGGGATCGGTCGCTCACTTTCGGCAACGCCGGATGGCGGCGCAGGCGCCTTATCCGGCCTACGGCGATTTCGCCATTGGCAAAAAATGTGCATCACTTCTCACTGTTTGTTCACGTTTTTGTGACATATTCCATTGTCTTTTTTTATCTTTGCTTAAATTTTTTTTTGCGTTACTTATGGCTGAGCCCAGCATTTTCCGCTGTGCGTTTTAGCGTTCGTGATATTAATCGCTCAGATATGCAGCATTTCGTCAGAAATTTTTCACAATCTGCACAAACGTTAATCACCAAATGTTGCGAAATATGAAGCGATTAATTCTGGTGTTAACGGAGTAGCACAAATTTCCCTGCTGAAAATAGTCGTTTGAAGTTTTTTTAATCTTTGTTTGTGAATTCTCACCGTTGTTGTAAATCATGGTTGCCTGTATTGACGTTTTCACATTCTGTTGACAGATTGTAGGGCATGAGGGGCATTTCATGGAGAATCCGCACTGCAACTCAGGCGCTTATGTGAACGGAATCCCCATCCTCTTAACGCCGACCCGGCCGGGTAAAAAACAAAAAAGGCCAGGCGGTGCAAACCCACTGCAAAGGGTAAAACAACAACATCACATTTGGAGCAGAAGAATGAGTATTTCCTTGAAGAAGTCAGGGATGCTGAAGCTTGGTCTGAGCCTGGTGGCCATGACCGTCGCAGCAAGTGTACAGGCTAAAACTCTGGTTTATTGTTCAGAAGGTTCTCCAGAAGGCTTCAACCCGCAGCTGTTTACCTCCGGCACCACCTATGACGCCAGCTCAGTACCTATCTATAACCGTCTGGTGGAATTTAAAATCGGTACAACCGAAGTTATTCCAGGCCTCGCTGAAAAGTGGGATGTCAGCGAAGACGGCAAAACCTACACCTTCCACCTGCGTCAGGGCGTGAAGTGGCAGGACAGCAAAGACTTTAAACCGACGCGCGATTTCAACGCCGATGACGTGGTGTTCTCGTTCGATCGTCAGAAAAATGCCGAAAACCCGTACCACAAAGTGTCTGGCGGCAGCTATGAATACTTCGAAGGGATGGGTCTGCCAGACCTGATAAGTGAAGTGAAGAAAGTGGACGATAGCACCGTTCAGTTCGTGCTGACCCGTCCAGAAGCGCCGTTCCTTGCTGACCTGGCGATGGACTTCGCCTCCATCCTCTCTAAAGAATATGCTGACAACATGCTGAAAGCCGGTACGCCGGAGAAAGTGGATCTGAACCCAATCGGTACGGGGCCGTTCCAGCTGTTGCAGTACCAGAAAGACTCCCGCATTCTGTATAAAGCGTTTGATGGTTTCTGGGGCACCAAGCCGCAGATCGACCGTCTGGTGTTCTCCATTACGCCTGACGCGTCCGTGCGTTACGCCAAGCTACAGAAAAATGAGTGCCAGGTGATGCCGTACCCGAACCCGGCGGACATCGCGCGCATGAAGCAGGACAAAAACATCAACCTGATGGAGCAGGCGGGTCTGAACGTCGGCTACCTCTCTTTCAACACCGAGAAGAAACCGTTTGATGACGTGAAAGTCCGTCAGGCGCTGACCTACGCGGTGAACAAAGAGGCGATCATTAAAGCGGTTTATCAGGGCGCGGGCGTTGAAGCCAAGAACCTGATTCCGCCGACCATGTGGGGCTATAACGACGACGTTAAAGACTACAACTACGATCCAGAAAAAGCCAAAGCGCTGCTGAAAGAAGCGGGCCAGGATAAAGGCTTCACCGTTGAACTGTGGGCGATGCCGGTACAGCGTCCGTACAACCCGAACGCTCGCCGTATGGCTGAGATGATTCAGGCTGACTGGGCGAAGATTGGCGTACAGGCCAAGATTGTCACCTACGAGTGGGGTGAATACCTCAAGCGTGCGAAGTCAGGCGAACATCAGGCGGTGATGATGGGCTGGACCGGTGATAACGGGGACCCGGATAACTTCTTCGCGACCCTGTTTAGCTGCGCTGCGGCGAAAGACGGTTCCAACTACTCTCGCTGGTGCTACAAGCCGTTTGAAGACTTGATTCAACCGGCGCGCGCCACTGACGACCACAACAAGCGTGTTGAACTCTACAAACAGGCTCAGGTGGTGATGCATGACCAGGCGCCTGCGCTGATCATCGCTCACTCCACCGTGTACGAACCTGTGCGTAAAGAAGTCAAAGGCTATGTGGTTGATCCTCTGGGCAAACACCACTTTGAAAACGTCTCTGTCGAATAATTAAAAGCCAGGGGTGCCTGAGCACCCCATGCCCGGCGGCGCTGCGTTTGCACGAACCTACGATCGTAGGCCGGGTAAGCGCATCGCCACCCGGCGTAATGCTTTACCCCACGGCGGTGTATGCCGTGGGATAAGATTTGTGAGCAATACAGACGCACTGTCACCAGGCGGCGCGTCATTAGAGAGAATCCGGGTTATGTTGCAGTTCATCCTCCGACGTTTGGGACTCGTCATCCCCACGTTTATCGGTATCACCCTTCTCACCTTTGCCTTCGTCCATATGATCCCGGGCGATCCGGTCATGATCATGGCAGGTGAGCGTGGTATCTCTCCTGAGCGTCATGCTCAACTGCTGGCTGAACTCGGTCTGGATAAACCGATGTGGCAGCAGTACCTCCATTACATCTGGGGGGTGATGCATGGCGATTTGGGCATCTCGCTGAAAAGCCGTTTGCCGGTGTGGGACGAGTTCGTGCCTCGCTTTAAAGCGACGCTGGAACTTGGCGTCTGCGCCATGATTTTCGCCACCGCAGTAGGGATTCCGGTCGGCGTGCTGGCCGCCGTGAAGCGCGGTTCCATTTTCGATCATACCGCTGTTGGCCTGGCGCTGACCGGTTACTCTATGCCTATCTTCTGGTGGGGCATGATGCTGATCATGCTGGTATCGGTGCAATGGAACCTGACGCCGGTTTCCGGGCGCGTCAGCGATATGGTGTTCCTTGATGACTCCAATCCATTAACCGGCTTTATGCTGATTGACACGGCTATCTGGGGCGAAGAGGGCAACTTTATTGATGCTGTCGCGCACATGATCCTGCCTGCGATGGTGCTCGGTACGATACCGCTGGCGGTTATCGTGCGTATGACCCGCTCCTCCATGCTGGAAGTGCTGGGTGAAGATTATATCCGTACCGCGCGCGCCAAAGGTCTCACAAGGATGCGCGTCATCATCGTACACGCGCTGCGTAACGCGATGCTGCCGGTCGTGACCGTTATCGGTTTGCAGGTGGGGACGCTGCTGGCAGGGGCGATTCTGACCGAAACCATCTTCTCGTGGCCTGGCCTTGGCCGTTGGCTGATTGATGCGCTGCAACGACGCGATTATCCGGTTGTACAGGGCGGGGTGTTACTGGTAGCGACGATGATTATTCTCGTCAACCTGCTGGTCGACCTGCTGTACGGCGTGGTGAACCCGCGTATTCGTCATAAGAAGTAAGGGGCCATCATGTCACAGGTTACTGAAAATAAAGTTATCTCTGCACCGGTGCCGATGACCCCGTTGCAGGAGTTCTGGCACTATTTTAAACGCAATAAGGGTGCGGTTGTCGGTCTGGCGTATGTCGTCATCATGATCCTGATTGCGGTGTTCGCGAACGTCATTGCGCCGTATAACCCGGCAGATCAGTTCCGCGATGTGCTGCTGGCGCCGCCTGCGTGGCAGGAAGGCGGCAGTATCGCGCACCTGCTGGGAACGGATGATGTCGGTCGCGATGTGCTGTCGCGCCTGATGTATGGCGCACGTCTGTCGCTGCTGGTGGGCTGCCTGGTGGTGGTGCTGTCGCTGGTGATGGGGATTGTGCTCGGCCTGGTTGCGGGTTACTTCGGCGGCATTGTTGATAACATCATCATGCGCGTCGTCGATATCATGCTGGCGCTGCCAAGCCTGCTGCTGGCGCTGGTGCTGGTGGCGATCTTTGGCCCCTCTATCGGTAACGCCGCGCTGGCGCTGACTTTCGTGGCGCTCCCGCACTACGTGCGTCTGACCCGCGCCGCCGTGCTGGTGGAGGTGAACCGCGATTACGTTACCGCTTCCCGCGTGGCGGGCGCAGGCGCGATGCGCCAGATGTTCGTCAATATCTTCCCGAACTGCCTTGCGCCGCTGATCGTTCAGGCGTCGCTCGGTTTCTCTAACGCCATTCTCGATATGGCCGCCCTGGGCTTCCTCGGCATGGGTGCGCAGCCGCCGACACCGGAGTGGGGCACTATGCTCTCCGACGTGTTGCAGTTCGCACAAAGTGCCTGGTGGGTCGTGACCTTCCCGGGTCTGGCGATCCTGCTGACGGTGCTGGCATTTAACCTGATGGGTGACGGTCTGCGTGACGCGCTCGATCCCAAACTGAAGCAGTAAGAGGTTCGAGATGGCGTTATTAAACGTAGATAAATTATCGGTGCACTTCGGTGACGAAGGTACGCCGTTTCGCGCGGTAGACCGCGTAAGCTACAGCGTAAATCAGGGCGAAGTCGTTGGTATTGTCGGCGAGTCCGGCTCCGGTAAATCGGTTAGCTCGCTGGCGATTATGGGGCTGATTGATTTCCCGGGCCGCGTGATGGCGGAAAAACTGGAATTCAACGGCCAGGACTTGCAGCGCATCTCTGAGAAAGAGCGCCGCAACCTGGTGGGCGCGGAAGTGGCGATGATCTTCCAGGACCCGATGACCAGCCTGAACCCGTGCTACACCGTAGGTTTCCAGATTATGGAAGCGATTAAGGTGCATCAGGGCGGCAACAGGAAAACCCGTCGGCAGCGGGCGATTGACCTGCTGACTCAGGTGGGGATTCCCGATCCGGCGTCGCGTCTGGATGTCTATCCGCACCAGTTGTCCGGTGGGATGAGCCAGCGCGTGATGATTGCCATGGCGATTGCCTGTCGTCCGAAACTGCTGATTGCCGATGAACCGACCACTGCGCTGGACGTGACCATCCAGGCGCAAATCATCGAACTGTTGCTGGAATTGCAGCAGAAAGAAAATATGGCGCTGGTGCTGATTACCCACGATCTGGCGCTGGTGGCGGAAGCCGCGCATAAAATCATCGTAATGTATGCCGGACAGGTGGTAGAGACAGGGGCGGCGCACGATATCTTCCGCGCGCCGCGTCATCCGTATACGCAGGCGTTGCTGCGCGCACTGCCGGAATTCGCGCAGGATAAAGCGCGCCTGGCGTCGCTGCCGGGTGTGGTGCCGGGAAAATATGACCGCCCGAACGGCTGTCTGTTGAACCCGCGCTGCCCGTATGCCACGGATAAATGCCGTAGCGAAGAGCCGGATCTGAATCTGCTCGGCGATGGCCGCCAGTCCAAATGCCACTATCCACTCGATGATGCCGGGAGGCCCACACTATGAGTACGCACGAGGCCACCTTGCAACAGCCGCTGTTGCAGGCTATCGACCTGAAAAAACACTACCCGGTGAAGAAGGGGCTGTTTGCGCCCGAGCGCCTGGTAAAAGCGCTGGATGGCGTATCGTTCACCCTTGAGCGCGGTAAAACGCTGGCGGTCGTGGGCGAGTCCGGCTGCGGGAAATCCACGCTGGGCCGCCTGCTGACGATGATTGAAACGCCGACCGGCGGAGAACTGTATTATCAGGGGCAGGATCTGCTCAGGCACGATCCGCAGGCGCAAAAACTGCGTCGGCAGAAAATCCAGATTGTGTTCCAGAACCCGTATGGTTCGCTGAACCCGCGTAAGAAAGTGGGGCAGATTCTGGAAGAGCCGCTGCTGATCAACACCTCGCTCAGCAAAGAGCAGCGTCGTGAAAAAGCGCTGGCGATGATGGCGAAAGTCGGCCTTAAAACCGAGCATTACGATCGCTACCCGCACATGTTTTCCGGCGGCCAGCGTCAACGTATTGCTATCGCCCGCGGTCTGATGCTTGACCCGGACGTGGTGATCGCCGATGAACCGGTCTCCGCGCTGGACGTTTCCGTGCGCGCGCAGGTGTTGAACCTGATGATGGATTTGCAGCAGGAGCTGGGGCTGTCTTACGTCTTTATCTCGCACGACCTGTCGGTGGTCGAACACATTGCCGATGAGGTGATGGTGATGTATCTCGGCCGCTGCGTGGAGAAAGGGACGAAGGAGCAGATCTTTACCAACCCGCGCCATCCGTATACGCAGGCGCTACTCTCCGCGACGCCGCGTTTGAACCCGGATGACCGCCGCGAGCGCATCAAGCTGACCGGCGAGCTGCCAAGCCCGCTGAATCCGCCGCCGGGCTGCGCCTTCAACGCCCGTTGCCGTCGTCGCTTTGGTCCCTGCACCCAGTTGCAGCCGCAGCTTAAAGATTACGGCGGTCAACTGGTGGCCTGTTTCGCCGTCGATCAGGATGAGAACCGACAGCAATAACTGTTGGTTATTGCCTCATAACCGGAGCCTTGTGCTCCGGTTTTTTTATATTCCTTTTTTGGCTCCACAATGTGAGTCCATCGGCAGAACATTATCCCATAGCGACTAGAATGTAAGCAGATTTCTGATTGCCACAGAAATATCTGGAGCCAACGTGGTCACGATACGCTGGGATATTAAAACAATCGATCGTCTGTCTATGGTTGAGGATGTCCTCAAGGAGTTTTCCTGCCGCGATATTAATATTATCTCCATGAAGGTCACGCCGGGTCGGATTCTGATTAAATCCTGGTGCCGCCAGTTGCAGGATATTTCCAGCGTCCAGACCTGCCTCAATCAACATGCCGATATTATTAATGTCGCTTATCTCTCAGAGAATCTTTCTGAACTGGCCACGCCTGAACTGACGCGACCGCGCTATTTCTCCGATATTATCTGTAGCAGCCAGAGTATGCAGGTGCTGATTGAAAAAGCGCTAAAAATCGCTGACAGCAAATATACCGTCCTGATCCGTGGTGAGACCGGCACGGGTAAAGAGTTGCTGGCGCGCGCCATTCATAATTCCGGGCAGCGGCGCTTTTATCCGTTTATCCCCGTCAACTGCTCAACGCTGCCTGAGGCATTGATGGAGAGCGAACTTTTTGGTTATGAAAAAGGGGCGTTCAGCGGTGCGGACGGCAGAGGGAAAAAAGGGTTGTTTGAAATGGCGGATAAGGGAACGCTGTTTCTTGATGAATTTGGCGAAATGCCGCTGAATTTACAGGCCAAGCTGCTGCGGGTGCTTCAGGACGGCGGAATCCGCCGCGTCGGCGGGGCGCAGGTGATCCCGGTTAACGCGCGTATTATTGTCGCCACCAACGCGAATCTGGAAGAGATGGTCGAACAGCGCCTGCTGCGCGCCGATCTCTGGTATCGCATTAACGTACTGACGCTCACGATTCCGCCGTTGCGCGAGCGCCCTTCGGATATCACTTTACTGATTCGCCATTTTGTACAGAAATATGCCAAAGAGTTTCAACGGCGGCTGATACTGGACAAAGCCTGTTTCGAGTCACTGCGTCACCACCACTGGCCGGGCAACGTTCGCGAACTGGAGAACACCATTATCCGTCTGATGCTGATGTCAGAAAGTGATGTCATCACCTGCGATGATTTGGGGCTTTCAACGGTGTCACATGCGTTGCCGGGGCATCCCGACCGCCCCTTCAAAGAGCAGGTGCAACATGCTGAGCGGCAGCTGATTGAGCAGATGGTGGAAGAGAATGTCTCCTCCCGGCATATCGCAAAAGCGTTGGGGGTTTCGCACACGACGGTGCTGAATAAAATACGCAGCTACCAACTGGAAGGGGTGAGTTAAGCGCCGCCAGGAACCGACGGCGCACGGAACGCGTTATTCAATCAGCTTCAGGAGCGGCGACAGGCACAGCAAAATCCCATACAGCAGAATCAGCCAGGTTTTCAGGCCGCGCAGTTTTTCCAGTTGCGTGACTTTATAGATCAGGAAAAAAGGGATGATGCACGACACAATGCCGTACAGCGGGCTACCCAACTGGAAGAACACCAGCACCGAGACGCGGAACGATACCCAAATGACCAGCGTGATAACGATAAAGGTACAGATGCCAAGCGTCAGCGCCAGCGGATTGATCTTCTCCACGTCGATAACCCGGCTCAGCACGTTGAGAATGATGCCCTTAATCGCTTCATGAAAGCCCAGGTAAATACCGAAGAAGGCGGTGAGAACCGCAAAGATATTCAGTACCGTTGAGGTGAAATGAATGATCTGTCCGGGAATGACCTGCGCAGCCAATGCCAGCGCGGAGATATTCTGCTCAAAGGCGGAAACGGCTTCTTCGTGGCTGATGGAGAAGGTAAACGAAAACGAGAAGAACAGGATCACGGCAATCAGCGTGATATAGCTGATGCGGTGGGTACGAATGGCCATGCGCGTCGCCAGCACTCTGTCGGCTTCTCGTTTGCGGTAGGCAATGTTCATTGGGTTCAGCACCTGAATAAACACCGCCGAGAAAAAACAGAAGGGGACGGTGAGCAGCACATCGCGGAAGAAGACCGACGCCTGCGGGAAGGCCGTAATATTGCTGAAGTTCCAGTGCGGAATCATTGCGAAACCGAAGATCAGGATGATGCCTACTTTTACCACCACCATAGGGCCGGAGATTTTAAACAGCAGCTTTTCTCCACCGGAGGCGATAGCGACCAGTACGGCGAAGATCGCCACTTTATAGAGGATGGACTGCGAGAGATCGGCATCGGTCAGACCGAAGGTCTTAATGTACGACGCGCTGTCGAAAACCACGGATAAAGAGTAGATAAAAATGCCGTGGATAATCATCAAAAAGTAGATCACGCCGAGGAAGACGCCCCAGTTTTTCCCCAGGTAATGACTGATAATATCGGTGTAGTCATTACAGGTTTCACTTTCTGATAACGTCTTTAAGTAAATATCCTGCACGATATAGGTTGCGGGGTAGGCGATAATAAACGCGGTGATAAAGACCCAAATTCCTTTTAGCCCAATCTGTACCGGCATTAGCACCGTTCCGGCGCCAATGGCCATGCCGATACATAACAGCACCCAGCCAAAATCGTATTTCGTAAACGGTAGTTTTTTTGAGAACGCTGCGGTGGTCGCTTTACTGTTGCTTAATTGTAATGTGTTGTCCTGCATAGAGCCCCCTGCCCAAAATACGCGTCACCCCGGGAAGGATGATGCGTATAGCCAGGCCGTTGTGCCTTGATTCTCAACAGCCGGAGCCGACGCAGGCCAGCTCCGACCGTAATGGTCAGAATGTCGCCTTTCTGATGGCGTGTTCAAGGTCGTTAATAATATCTTCTGGATCTTCAAGACCCACAGAAAGACGGATAAGCCCGTCGGTAATACCTGCTTTAAGCCGTTCCTCTGGCGCAACAGGCGAATGTGTCATAGACGCAGGGTGCTGAATGAGGGTTTCGGTATCACCGAGACTGACCGCGAGGAGGCACAATTCTACCGAATTGATCATGCGTCTGCCAGCCTCCAGGCCACCCGCGATTTCGAAGCTGATAATGCCGCCGGGCAGGCTCATCTGGCGTCTGCCAAGTTCATACTGCGGGTGCGAAGGAAGCCCCGGATACCAGACGTGGGTAATCTTCGGATGGCTTTCCAGGAAACGGGCGATTTTCAGCGCGTTCTCGCAGTGGCGCTCCATGCGAATCCCCAGCGTCTTCACGCCGCGCAGCGTCAGCCAGGCGTTAAAGGGGCTCATGCAGCCGCCGGTGATATCCTTCAGCCCGATAAACCGCGCCTGATCGATAAACTCCTGCTTGCCGACGATGACCCCGCCAATAACATCCCCGTGTCCGTTGATGTATTTCGTGACGCTGTGAACCACGATATCGGCTCCCTGGAGCAGGGGTTGCTGGCAGTACGGCGACATAAAGGTGTTATCCACAACCAACAGCACGCCCCGCTGATGGGCGATCCCGGCGACCGTTTCGATGTCGACCAGGGAGAGCGTTGGGTTGGCGGGCGTTTCGATGTACACCACTTTGGTTTCCGGGCGGATGGCTTCGCGGATCTCATCCGGGTTGGCGGCATTAACGAAACTCACGTCAATACCGAACTTCGGTATGCTGTGCGACAAAAATGCGTGCGTGCAGCCATAAATCGCGCTGGCTGAGACAATGTGATCGCCCTGCTCACAGAGCGTCAGCAGCGTGGTGGTGATGGCGGAAATGCCGGACGCGGTCGCCAGCGCCGCTTCGCCTCTTTCCAGTACCGCCAGCTTTTTCTCCAGCGCGTCCGTCGTGGGGTTGCCCAGGCGGGTGTAAATGTACCCGGACTCTTCGAGCGCAAAGCGGGCGGCCCCCTGTTCGGCGCTGTCGAAAACAAACGTCGACGTCTGGAAGATTGGCGTACTGAGCGCGCCAGTTGAAGGATCGGGTTGTTGCCCCGCGTGAACGATCTGGGTGTTGAATCCGTAAGTACGACAGTCAGACATGATATCTCCTTTGATTCGGAACAGAACAGCTCACACTCAAATAGCAATCGCTGTGCCAGAAAAGGAGTTTTTATATATCAACGAGTTAGTGGGTTTCGTTTTTTACGGGTCGTCAGAAAAGTTGCCAGCTGGCAAGAATCTTTCCAGCGTGTTGCGGCGCTTGCGCGAGTTTTGCCGGATGGCGACGAAAGCGTCTTATCCGGCCTACAAATCGGCATAATTTCAGGAGATTGTGCCTGACCTGTAGGCCTGATAAGCGTAGCGCCATCAGGCCTTTTTCGTTTACTGCGGATAAGGCACCCAGTCGCCGCCGTTCAGACGCACATACGGTTTACCCTGATACTGGATAACCACCGCGTTGGCGTTTTCAGCGACCGGCGCGGTCTGCGGCAACCCACGGGTGAGCTGATCCCAGTTGACGTTGTCTTCGACAAACAGTTTGCCGTCAAGGGCGCGCACCACCAGTTCGGAAATCGCCAGGTAGCTGCTCGGCTGGTCAATCTCAATCGATGCGCCCTGATGAGGCGTTTTCATACCGAAGAATTTCACCGCTGCCGGTACGTTGGTGATCGACGGGCTGGGGATGTCGCGTAGCCCGGAAACCTGCATTCTGTCGCCTTTGAGCGCGCCGCCGTGTTCCGGGACCATCACCACCATCACTTTACGGCCCGATTTCTCCAGTTCGGTAAAGAAGGCGTCCAGCTCATCGAACAGCTTTTGCGCGCGAATTTTGTAATCCGCCGTTTTACTGACGCCAGGGAAGTGGTTTCCGTCGTGCAGCGGCAGAGTGTTATAGAACGTTGCGCTACGCGAGTTCTGATCTTTCTCGGTGGTTTCCAGCCAGCGGTTGAGCACGGCGGTGTCGTCATAAACCGGAGAACCGTCAAAGCCCAGCAGCGTGACGGGCAGCCCTTTTTGATCCATCAGCTCCGTCTGCATACCGCCATTCTCACGTACTTCTTTCAGGAAGCCGCCAAATTCGCCGTTATGACCCATCATCAAATGCTGCGTGAAGCCCAGCTTCGACAGGTTATCAAACAGGTAGCAGTCGTTGCCTGCCGGTTGATACAGATTCGTGTGCGACGACTGGCCGCAGCTGGCGCGCAGCAGGCGGATCGCCGCCGGGCCGCTGTAGGAGGTGGCGGAGTTAAAGTGCTTAAACAGAATATCGAAATGCGACCATAACGGATGTGACATCAGGCCTGCGGCTTCAACATCAGACCACGAGAGGGAACAGATGTTGATCACCAGCAGTTCAAACGGCTGCGCATCGGCCGGCAGCGCCGTCGGGAACGGCGTTTTTCGTTTTTCTTCCGCGTTATAGAAGGTGTTCAACCACGCGTTCAGATTGGCTGAGGTCGGAGGCGCGGTCTGCGCCGGGATATCGCCGACCACCGGGGTGTCTCCTGCCGTTGCGACCGTCGCCGCCGCAGAGCCGCCGGTGGTCGTCACCGTGTCGGTCGGCTGGCCGCCAGGCCACAGCGTAAAGACTGGCCCTGTCAGCGTCAGCACGTTCAGCCAGATCATAATGGCGACAACAAAAAGAGTGACCCGAATCCACTGCGATAAAAACAGCCAGGCGACGAGCAGCACAAACACGGCGCCGATCATCTGCCAGTTGATAAAGCGAGTCACCAGATCGAGCATATAGTCCGCGCTAAAACCCGCGACCTGCGAGCCCTGACTGATAATGCTTTGTGGGCCAGGCAGCCAGGTGTCATGCCAGAAAAGCGCAAAGCCGATTGGGATAGCGACCCAATGGCGCAGACGGTGCAGGCTGAGTTTGGGGACTGGCATTAACAAAAAGGCCATGAAGACCAGGTTCTGCAACGGATGGAAGTTGAGATATCCCGCCCAGAGCAGGCCAAACTTTACCAGAAAGTAGAAATTCCAGCCCGCAAGGCCGCGCCAGTATTGCCAGAGTGGTGAAGGCATGGATGAGGTTTGAGTATGCTGAGTCATTTTTTGTCTGCCTTGACGTTTGTTGCACGGCGCAAGGTTCCGGCGGGTTTTACATAACGGGGTCTGGCGAATAACAGTCGGGCTGTGTTACGGATGCGGCGAAGCGAATGGCGCGCCAGATAGCCCAGAGGAAAAAAGATCAGCGCGCAAAAGACGATGATCTGGATGATATCGTTGACGTTCATCATTGTGGGCGCTCCACGCTGTCATCCAGCAGTCGTAAGGGTTCGGGAATACGTCGCCAGACCCGCCCGTCATGCTCGGCATTGAGCACAGGGTTCGGCCCCTGAGTCAGCGGCAGCGGTGTGCCCCACAGTTCAGGCGACAGCAGGCGCATTTGCACGAGTTCAGCGCTGATTTGGTTATCTTCGAACCAGACCATGCGGTTGGAAAAGATATCGCCGGTCGGCAGCGGGAAGATATGGTTCAGCGCCGTGTCCAGATCGTTGACCCGACAGAATGATAAAAACAGCACCAGCCGGTTGCCGCCGATAGTCATGATATCGCCGGTACGGTTTGGGCGGCAGAGCGTCAGCGCCTGCTCGATGCGGATACCCGGCACCGGGCGCAATGCGACCATCACGCCTTTCCCGTCAGCGGGCAGCAGCGTGTTGCTCATCATGTTATGTACGGCTTCGCAGAAGACGTCCCATGTCTGGAAACCGCGCAGCTTCATGGGCTGCGTCATCGACAGGAGTGTGGCGATCTCTTCCGGGACGTAGCGGCTGAATTGCTGTCCCTGCACGCTTTCAATTAGCGTCAGGCAGCGGGAAAGCGGCGCATTCCACGGAATAACCATATTCGCGCCGCAGCCTAACAGCAGTCGCTCGTCGGTTGCTCGCAAACTGGCGAGATTTTCGCGGACGATAATTTTCAGCGCGCTTCCGCGCTGGCGGCGCAGCGTATGGATATTCCGCGCCATGGGTTCGATTTGGCTATTTTGCGTCAGGGAGAAGATGATCGTCGCCGCCTGCGCAGTTCGCGCCTCGTTGAACAAGGTTTCGTTATTATCAAAAAGCGCCCAGTGTTCCGACAGCGGCGGAGCGCCTTCAAGAACGGCGATATTGCTGAGGATGCGTTTTTCGTCGCTGCGCGGCTGAATGTTCGCCTCTTCCTTGTGAGCCAGCTCCCAGTGCGCATCTTTATGGCGCAGCGTCAGTTGTTGCCGGGCGCTGACCCCTTTTTCACTGCACCAGAACGCGATGTCGAACAGATGCTGGTCGCCCTGAAAACGTAAGCTGGCAAGGCCGAAAAGCGAACGATACTCCCCCATCAACAGGGAGAACTGTTTGTCATTATTATTTCCAGGGTTAATAACCAGAAGCGAACAGTGATGGAACCGGGTCCATTTATTCATTTTTTCCAGCCACTGATGAAGGCGTTCCCCTGATATATTTTGCCAGGCGTTATTCGCGCAAAGAAGAATGAAAAAGTAATGTGTGGGATCAACAGAACAAAGCAAATCGCGGGGCAAAAAGTATAACCCCTTTTCAGAATCCGACATTGAAAATAACTGGATTTTTTCCGGGCCGTGAGATTCATCTAATTTGATTAATTCACCCGGATCGCAGCCCATACAAATGACCGCGACTTTCGCGTTCCCTGCCTGCGAGGCAATCGTTTGATTCACCAGGCTGATGGCATCTTCATTGCGATCAGCGTCAACCCACCAGACACCGCCGGCAGGCATGTGGCGTAGTTCATCCCATAATGATGAGATGCCGATAGAAAATACGGGGTCCACAGCGTCCCTCTTGTCGCTATTTTATCTGTTTATCAGTTTACTAGCGAAAGCTCAGAAATAAACCTAACATTGAAATTAAAACACATCAGATTTAGCATATGAATCAATTCGGCGGGCAGGAAGCCTTGCGACCTCGGTCATGGTGTTTTCTTTACTCTTACAGTTTGCGTAACGGAAAGGCGAGAAATGAACGATCCCCTGCATTGAAGATTAACAGTGAAGAGGGGGGGATGCTGCCAGAAAAATTGTCTGAAGCATGGTGAGTATATTCAAAAGGGACACAATACAGAATGTATAACAACAACGAACCTGACTCTCAGTTTGATTCAGCATTGGGCTATACCTTTCAAAATGATTTTCTGGCGTTAAGTCAGGCTTTCTCCTTGCCCGAAATAGACTATACCGATATTTCCCAACGCGAACAGCTGGCTGCGGCGATTAAACGTTGGCCTTTATTGGCTGAATTTGCGCAACAACCATCATAAGGGAGTCAGGGATGTCCATTCTGGGATTGCAGGGCGTGCGCGGCGGTGTAGGCACCACATCAATCACTTCGGCGCTCGCCTGGGCGCTGCAAATACTCGGGGAAAATGTGCTGGTCGTTGATGCCAGCCCCGATAACCTGCTGCGTATGTCATTCAATGTCGATTTTGCCCATCGCGACGGCTGGGCCAGGGCGCTACTGGACGGTAAAGACTGGCGCGATGCCGGACTGCGTTATACCACCCAGCTCGATCTGCTGCCGTTCGGACAGCTTACGGTGGAAGAACGGGAGAATCCTCAGGAATGGGCGGAAAAGCTGGGAGCTATTTGCGCTGGCCTGCGCGAACTGAAAGAGAGCCGACGCTATTCGTGGATTTTGCTGGATCTTCCCCACGGCGTCTCACCGCTGACGCAACAGTTGGTCAGTCTCTGCGATCATACGCTGGCGGTGGTAAAAGCGGACACCAATTGCCATATCCGGCTGCATCAACAGGCGCTGCCCACGGGCGCGCATATTCTGATTAACGATTTACGCATTGCCAGCCAGTTGCAGGACGATCTGTACCAGGTCTGGCTGCAAAGCCAGCGTCGTTTGCTGCCGATGGTGATCCATCGCGATGAAGCGATGGCGGAGTGTATGGCTTCGAAACAGCCGCTGGGCGAGTACCGTGGCGATTCGCTGGCGGCAGAAGAGGTGCTGACGCTGGCAAACTGGTGTTTGCTGCACTATGCGGGCAATCGCGCCCCTGCCGGGAGCGCATCATGAACATCCTGACCCGGTGGCTTCTCATTCCGCCGGTCGGCGCACGCCTGAGCGAGCGCTATCAAGGGTATCGCCGTCATGGCGCGTCGCCGTTCAGTGCGATGCTGGGCTGCCTGTGGGTGATTCTGGCGTGGACTTTTATTCCGCTTGAGCATCCGCGCTGGCAGCGCATTCGCGCGCAGCATAAAGCGCTCTATCCGCACATTAACGCCAACCGACCGCGTCCGCTGGACCCGGCCCGCTATGCCATTCAAACGCTCTGGTTGATGGCCTTCTCGCCGCGTAAAGAGAAGAAGGTCGAACCGCGCTGGCGGTCGCTCTCCCGCCTGCTGGGCGTGCGCGGTCGCTCTCCCGCCTGCTGGGCGTGCGCGGTCGCTATCATCAGTGGATGGACACGCTGCCCGACCGCGTCAGTAAAAAGACCACGCACCTGGAAAGCGAAAAAGAGCTGGGCCATCTTAGCAACGGGGTGCGCCGCTTTATCCTCGGAGTTATCGTCACCTTTTCCCTGATTCTGGCGATCATCTGTATTACCCAGCCGTTTAACCCGCTGTCGCAGTTTATCTTCCTGATACTGCTGTGGGGCGTCGCGCTGCTGGTGCGGCGGATACCGGGGCGTTTCTCCGCCCTGATGCTGATCGTGCTGTCGCTGACGGTGTCATGCCGTTATATCTGGTGGCGCTATACCTCGACGCTAAACTGGGATGACCCGCTGAGCCTGGTTTGCGGGCTGATTTTGCTGTTTGCGGAAACCTACGCCTGGATTGTCCTGGTGCTGGGGTATTTCCAGGTTGTTTGGCCGCTTAACCGCCAGCCCGTGCCGCTACCGAAAGAGATGGCGCAGTGGCCGACGGTGGACATTTTTATTCCGACTTACAACGAAGACCTCAGCGTAGTGAAAAACACCGTTTATGCCTCGTTGGGCATCGACTGGCCGAAAGACAAGCTGAGCATCTGGATTCTTGACGACGGTGGGCGCGAAGAGTTCCGCCAGTTTGCCCAGACCGTTGGCGTACAGTACATCGCCCGTACCACGCATGAACACGCCAAGGCCGGCAACATCAATAACGCGCTGAAATACGCGAAAGGCGAGTTTGTCTCGATTTTTGACTGCGACCATGTCCCGACACGCTCGTTCCTGCAAATGACGATGGGCTGGTTCCTGAAAGAGAAAAAGCTCGCCATGATGCAGACGCCGCACCACTTTTTCTCGCCGGATCCGTTTGAGCGCAACCTCGGTCGTTTCCGTAAAACGCCGAACGAAGGCACGCTGTTTTATGGGCTGGTGCAGGATGGCAACGACATGTGGGATGCGACGTTCTTCTGCGGATCGTGCGCGGTGATTCGCCGTAAACCGCTGGATGAGATTGGCGGCATTGCCGTTGAGACCGTGACCGAAGATGCGCATACCTCGCTGCGCTTGCACCGTCGCGGCTACACCTCGGCCTATATGCGCATTCCACAGGCGGCAGGTCTGGCGACGGAAAGCCTGTCCGCGCACATCGGACAGCGTATTCGCTGGGCGCGCGGCATGGTGCAAATCTTCCGTCTGGATAACCCGCTGTTCGGCAAAGGCTTAAAGCTGGCGCAGCGTCTGTGTTACGTCAACGCCATGTTCCACTTTTTATCGGGTATTCCACGGCTCATCTTCCTGACGGCGCCGCTGGCTTTCCTGCTGCTGCACGCCTATATCATCTATGCGCCCGCGCTGATGATTGCGCTGTTTGTGTTGCCGCACATGATTCACGCCAGCCTCACCAACTCGAAGATTCAGGGGAAATACCGCCACTCCTTCTGGAGTGAGATCTACGAAACGGTGCTGGCCTGGTATATCGCGCCGCCGACGATGGTGGCGCTGATCAACCCGCATAAAGGGAAATTCAACGTTACCGCGAAAGGCGGGCTGGTAGAGGAAGAGTATGTCGACTGGGTGATTTCCCGGCCCTATATCTTCCTGGTGCTGCTCAACCTGCTGGGGGTCGTGGTGGGCGTCTGGCGTTACTACTACGGCCCCGCCAACGAAATACTCACGGTGATCGTCAGTCTGGTGTGGGTTTTCTATAACCTGATCATTCTGGGCGGCGCGGTGGCGGTCTCTGTGGAAAGTAAGCAGGTACGCCGGGCGCACCGCGTTGAAATCTCCATGCCGGCGGCCATTGCCCGTGAAGATGGCCACCTGTTCTCATGCACCGTGCATGACTTCTCCGACGGCGGCCTGGGGATTCGGATCAACGGGCAGGCGCAGGTGCTGGAAGGGCAAAAGGTTAATTTATTGCTTAAACGCGGCCAGCAAGAGTACGTCTTTCCTACTCAGGTCGTGCGCGTGCTGGGCAATGAGGTCGGGCTGCAATTGCTGCCGATGACCACGAAACAACATATCGACTTTGTGCAGTGCACATTTGCCCGCGCGGATACGTGGGCGCTCTGGCAGGACAGCTTCCCGGAAGACAAACCGCTGGAAAGCCTGCTGGATATTCTGAAGCTGGGCTTCCGTGGCTACCGCCATCTTGCGGAATTTGCTCCGTCTTCCGTCAAAGTAATTTTCCGTTCTCTGACGACGCTGGTTTCCTGGATTGTGTCGTTTATTCCGCGTCGCCCGGAGCGGCAGCCGGATCAGGTGATGGCTCAACAATGATGATAACGCGATGAAAAGAAAACTTTCCTGGGTTTATGCAGTGGCTATGGGGATAAGCGCTTTCCCCACTTTCATGACGAATGCGACGCCTGCAACGCAACCATTGATCAATGCTGAGCCAGCGCAAGCGCCGACAGCGCCTGCGCCAGAAACGCCGGAGCAGCCGGTCGGCCAGGTAATGCCGGGCGTGCCGGGCGCCGATGCGCCCGTGGTGGCGCAAAACGGGCCTTCCCGCGATGTGAAGCTGACCTTCGCGCAAATCGCGCCGCCGCCGGGCAGCATGGTGCTGCGTGGCGTGAACCCGAATGGCAGCATTGAGTTCGGTATGCGCAGCGATGAGGTGGTGTCGAAAGCGATGCTGAACCTGGAATACACCCCGTCGCCGTCGTTGCTGCCGATCCAGTCGCAGCTGAAGGTCTACCTCAATGATGAGCTGATGGGCGTGTTGCCGGTCACGAAAGAGCAACTGGGCAAAAAGACGCTGGCCCAGATGCCGATCAACCCGCTCTTTATCACCGATTTTAACCGCGTGCGGCTGGAGTTCGTCGGGCACTATCGTGATGTCTGCGAAAACCCGGCCAGCAGTACGCTCTGGCTGGATGTTGGCCGCAGCAGCGTGCTGGATCTGACGTACCAGACCCTGCCGGTGAAAAACGATCTGTCGCACTTCCCGGTGCCATTCTTTGATCCGCGGGACAACCGCCAGGTTACGCTGCCTGTGGTCTTTGCCGGTTCGCCGGATCTGATGCAGCAGCAGGCGGCATCCATTGTCTCTTCATGGTTCGGTTCGCGCGCAGGCTGGCGCGGCCAGCATTTCCCGGTGATGTACAACACGCTGCCGGATCGTAATGCCATCGTCTTTGCCACGAACGACAAGCGCCCTGATTTCCTGCGCGATCATCCGCCGGTAAAAGCGCCGGTGATTGAGATGATCAGCCACCCGGACAACCCATATGTGAAGCTGCTGGTGGTCTTTGGCCGCGACGATAACGATCTGTTGCAGGCGGCGAAAGGCATTGCGCAAGGGAATATCCTGTTCCGTGGCGACAGCGTGGTGGTGGATGAGGTGAAGCCTCTGCTGGCGCGTAAACCTTATGATGCGCCGAACTGGGTACGTACTGACCGTGCGGTGACGTTCGGCGAGCTGAAAACCTATAAAGAGCAGCTCCAGTCCACCGGGCTGGAACCTGCGGCGATTTCGCTGTCGCTGAATCTGCCGCCGGATCTCTATCTGCTACGCAGCAACGGTATTGATATGAATCTCAACTACCGTTACACCACGCCGCCGAGCAAAGACAGCTCGCGTATGGATATCAGCCTGAACGATCAGTTCCTGCAAGCGTTCAGCCTGAACAGCACCCAGGAAAGCAATCGCCTGCTGCTGCGTTTGCCGGTATTGCAGGGGCTGATTGACGGTAAAACGGACGTGTCGATCCCGGCGCTGAAGCTGGGGGCGATGAACCAGCTGCGCTTTGACTTCCAGTACATGAACCCGATGCCGGGCGGCTCGGTGGATAATTGCGTGACGTTCCAGCCGGTACAAAACCATGTGGTGATTGGCGACGACTCCACCATTGATTTCTCGAAATATTATCACTTTATCGCGATGCCGGACCTGCGTGCCTTCGCCAATGCGGGCTTCCCGTTCAGCCGGATGGCTGACCTTTCAGAAACCATTGCCGTGATGCCGAAAAACCCGAACGAAGCGCAGATGGAAACGCTGCTGGATGTGACCGGGACGATTGGCGCGCAGACCGGTTTCCCGTCGATTAACCTGAACATCACCGACGATAGCCGCCAGATTCAGGGTAAAGACGCGGATATTATGGTGATCGGGACAATCCCCGACGCACTGAAAGATGACAAACGCATCGACCTGCTGGTACAGGCGACGCAAAGCTGGGTGAACACGCCGATGCGCCAGACGACCTTCCCGAGCATCATGCCGGATGAGGCCGACCGCGCGCCGGATGCGAAATCCACCATCACTTCTGCTGGCGCGATGGCGGCGGTAGTGGGCTTCCAGTCGCCGTTCAACGACCAGCGTAGCGTGGTGGCGCTGCTGGCAGACAGCCCGCGCGGGTATGAACTGCTGACCGAAGCGATGAACGACAGCGGAAAACGCGCCGCCATGTTTGGCTCCGTGTCGGTGATCCGCGAGTCTGGCGTCAACAGCCTGCGGGTGGGCGATATTTACTACGTCGGGCATTTACCGTGGTTCGAACGCCTCTGGTACGCGTTATCGAATCATCCGGTGCTGCTGGCGATACTGGCGGCGGTTAGCGTCGTGCTGTTGGCCTGGGTTCTGTGGCGTCTGCTGCGCATTATCAGCCGTCGTCGACTCGATCCCGATAACGAGTAATCGATGATGAACGCGCTGCGTGGATGGATGTTAACTGCCCTGATGCTGGCGACCGTCAGCGTACAGGCGGCCTGTACGTGGCCGGCATGGATACAGTTCAAAAAGGACTATATCAGTCAGGAAGGACGGGTGATTGACCCCAGCGACGCGCGCAAAATCACGACGTCGGAAGGGCAAAGCTATGCGCTGTTCTTTGCCCTCGCCGCCAACGATCGGCCAGCATTTGACCTGATCCTCGACTGGACGCAAAACAACCTGGCGCAGGGTTCCTTACAGGCGCATCTGCCTGCCTGGTTGTGGGGGCAGAAAGACCCCTCGACCTGGGCGGTGCTGGATGCAAACTCCGCTTCCGACGGCGATATCTGGATGGCCTGGTCGCTGCTGGAAGCCGGGCGCCTATGGAAAACGTCGCGCTATACCGACACTGGCGCCGCGCTGCTAAAACGCATTGCGCGTGAAGAGGTGGTAACGGTGCCGGGGCTGGGTTCAATGCTGCTGCCGGGGAACGTGGGTTTTGCGGAAAAGACGCGCTGGCGCTTTAATCCGAGCTATTTACCCCCGCAGCTGGCGCAATATTTTACCCGCTTTGGCGCGCCCTGGACCACGCTGCGTGAAACCAATATGCGTTTGCTGATGGAAACCGCCCCGAAAGGGTTCTCGCCGGACTGGGTGCGCTATGAAAAAGACAAAGGCTGGCAGCTGAAACCGGAAAAAACGCTGGTCAGCAGTTACGATGCCATCCGCGTTTATTTATGGGCGGGGATGATGCACGACGGCGATCCGCAAAAAGCGCGGCTGCTGACGCGTCTGAAACCGATGGCGACGCTGACGACAAAAAACGGCGTTCCGCCAGAGAAGGTGGATGTCGCCAGTGGTAAAGCCCAGGGCGACGGGCCGGTGGGCTTTTCGGCTTCTTTATTGCCTTTCCTGCAAAACCGTGATGCTCAGGCGGTGCAGCGACAGCGCGTGGCGGACAATTTTCCCGGTAGCGATGCCTACTATAGCTATGTGCTAACGCTTTTCGGACAAGGATGGGATCAGCATCGTTTTCGCTTCACCGCTAAAGGTGAATTACTACCTGACTGGGGCCAGGAATGCGCAAGTTCAAATTAAGTCTCATCCATCTCATTTTGCCGGGTGGCGGTAACGCCTTATCCGGCCTACGGGATGCCGCTGATTGTAGGCCGGATAAGACGCTAAAGCGTCGCCATCGGGCCGTGCTCGGCCTGACGCTCGGCATCGCCTGGATGCCGTTCGCTGAGGCGGCGCCTTCCGCGCAACAGCAGTTGCTGCAACAGGTTCGGTTAGGCGAAGCCTCGCACCGTGAGGATTTGGTGCGCCAGTCGCTTTATCGCCTGGAACTGATCGACCCGAACAACCCGGAAGTGGTCGCCGCCCGGTTTCGCTACCTGCTGCGCCAGGGCGACAATGACGGGGCGCAGAAACAGCTCGACAGGCTTTCCCAGTTAGCGCCGAGTTCCAGCGCGTATCAGTCCTCCCGCACAACGATGATGCTTTCCACGCCGGAAGGACGCCAGTCCTTGCAGGAGGCGCGTTTACAGGCGACCACCGGTCATACCGAAGAAGCGCTTGCCGCTTACGACGCGCTGTTTAAAGGTCATCCGCCGCAAGGCGATCTGGCGGTGGAATACTGGACGACGGTGGCAAAATCTCCCGCGAGACGTAACGAGGCGATTAATCAGCTTAAAAGAATTAACGCCAGTACGCCGGGCAATACCGCTCTGCAAAACACGCTGGCGCAGTTGCTGTTTGACGGCGGGCGACGCGATGAGGGATTTGCCGTATTAGAGCAGATGGCGAAATCCAGCGACGGGCGCACGACGGCTTCTGCTCTCTGGTATCAGCAGATTAAAGATCTGCCTGCCAGCGACGCCAGCGTAAAAGCGCTGCAAAAATACCTGACGGTGTTTAGCGAAGGCGACAGCGTCAATGCCGCGCGCAGCAAGTTGAGTGAACAGCAGCAACAGCTTTCCGACCCGGCGTTCAGAGCCAGAGCGCAAGGCCTGGCGGCGGTGGAAGCCGGACAGGGCGGCAAAGCCGTAACGGAATTGCAGCAGGCGGTAAGCGCGGATCACCGCGACAGCGAAGCCGTCGGCGCGCTGGGGCAGGCCTATTCGCAGCGCGGCGATCGTGCCCGCGCGGTGGCGCAGTTCCAGAAAGCGCTTGCGATGGACCCGAACAGCAGCAGTCGCGGCAAATGGGAAAGCCTGCTGAAGGTAAACCGCTACTGGCTGGCGATTCAGCAGGGCGACGCCGCGCTGAAAGCGAATAACCCGGACCAGGCGGAACGCCTCTACCGGCAGGCCAGGAGCATCGACAATACCGACAGCTATGCCGTGTTGGGGCTGGGCGACGTGGCGATGGCGCGTAAAGATTATCCCGCCGCCGAGCGCTACTATCAGCAGACGCTGCGAATGGACAGCAGCAACAGCAACGCCGTGCGCGGCCTGGCGAATATCTATCGTCAGCAGTCCCCGGAGAAAGCCTCGGCGTTTATCGCGTCGCTCTCCAGTCGTCAGCGGCAAAGTATTGATGATATTGAACGTAGCCTTGAAAACGACCGGCTGGCGCAGCAGGCCGAAGCGCTGGAAAACCAGGGGAACTGGGCGCAGGCGGCGGAACTGCATCGTCGCAGGCTGGCGCTGGACCCCGGCAGCGTCTGGGTAACGTATCGTTTGTCCCGCGATCTGTGGAACGCCGGGCAGCGCAGCCAGGCCGATGCGCAAATGCGCGCGCTGGCGCGTCAGAAACCGAACGACCCGGATCAGGTGTATGCCTATGGGCTGTACCTCGCGGGCAACGATCAGGATCGCGCGGCGATGGCGCATATCAATAATCTGCCGCGTAGCCAGTGGAACAGTAACATTCAGGAACTGGCGGACAGGCTGCAAAATAATCAGGTGCTGGAAACCGCCAGCCGCCTGCGTGATAGCGGCAAAGAGCGGGAAGCGGAAACGCTGCTTCGCCAACAGCCCGCCTCTACGCGCATTGATTTAACCCTTGCCGACTGGGCGCAGCAGCGGCGCGATTATTCTTCGGCGCGCGCCGCCTATGATGCGGTTCTGGCGCGGGAGCCGGGTAATGTCGATGCCCGACTTGGCCTGACGGAAGTCTATATTGCGCAGGGCGATAACGCGGCGGCGTGGGCGGAACTGGCGAAACTTCCCGCCCCGGCGACCGGGGAGCCGCTGTCCATCAATATGCAGCGCCGTATAGCGCGGGCTCAGGCGCAACTGGGCGATACCGTCGCGGCGCAGCAGACCTTCAACACGATTGTGCCGCAGGCGAAGTCACAGCCGCCTTCTATGGAAACTGCGATGGTGCTGCGCGACGCGGCGGGCTTTCAGGCGCAAAACGGCGAACCGCAGCAGGCGCTTGAGACGTACAAAGACGCGATGGTGGCTTCCGGCATTACGCCGACCCGCCCGCAGGATAATGACACCTTTACTCGCCTGACCCGTAATGACGCGAAAGATGACTGGTTAAAACGCGGCGTGCGCAGCGATGCGGCGGATTTATATCGACAGCAGGATCTGAACGTCACGCTGGAGCATGATTACTGGGGATCGAGCGGCACCGGCGGCTACTCCGATCTGAAAGCGCATACCACCATGTTCCAGGTTGACGCGCCGTTGTCAGATGGCCGGATGTTCTTCCGTGCTGACCTGGTGAACGTGGATGTCGGCAGTTTCTCGACCCATGCGGACGGCACCTGGGACAAGAACTGGGGCACCTGTACGCTGCATGACTGTAGCGGCAACCGCAGCCAGTCTGATACCGGCACGAGCGTGGCGGTCGGCTGGAAAAACAAGACCTGGAGCTGGGATATCGGGACTACGCCGATGGGCTTTAACGTTGTCGATGTGGTTGGCGGCGTGAGCTACAGCAATGATATCGGGCCGCTGGGCTATACGCTGAACGCGCACCGTCGGCCAATCTCCAGCTCTCTGCTGGCCTTCGGCGGGCAGAAAGACGCGCCGAGCAACACGGGCACAAAATGGGGCGGCGTGCGTGCGGACGGCGGCGGTGTGAGCCTGAGCTATGACAAAGGTGAAGCCAACGGCGTCTGGGCTTCGCTGAGCGGCGATCAACTGACCGGTAAGAACGTCGCGGATAACTGGCGCGTGCGCTGGATGACGGGCTATTACTATAAAATCATCAATGAGAATAACCGTCGCGTCACCGTCGGCCTGAACAATATGATCTGGCACTACGACAAAGACCTGAGCGGGTATTCGCTGGGGCATGGCGGTTATTACAGTCCGCAGGAGTATGTGTCGTTCGCCGTGCCGGTGATGTGGCGGCAGCGTACGGAAAACTGGTCGTGGGAGCTGGGCGGTTCGGTATCCTGGTCGCATTCACGCACCAAAACCATGCCGCGTTATCCGCTGATGAATTTGATCCCGACGGATTACCGCGAAGAGGCGGCCACGCAGACGAATGGCGGCGGCAGCAGTCAGGGCTTTGGTTATACGGCGCGGGCGCTGATCGAGCGACGGGTGACGTCTAACTGGTTCCTCGGAACGGCAATTGATATTCAGGAAGCGAAGGATTATACGCCGAGCCATTTACTGCTGTATGTGCGTTATTCCGCTGCGGGATGGCAGGGCGATATGGATTTACCGCCGCAGCCGCTGGTGCCGTACGCGGACTGGTAAGCGCCGAACGCCTGATGGCGACGCATTCGCGTCTTATCAGGCCTACAACGCGCGCTTGCGGCCACGCCGTCATCCGGCAATGCGCTCTTTCGTAGGCCGGATAAGGTGGTTACGCCGTCATCCGGCAATGCGCGCTTTCGTAGGCCGGATAAGGCGGTTACGCCGCCATCCGGCACTGATGATTCGGAAAAGTCCTTTTCAGATACGGCCTCTCTTTATGTCTGCGCGATCGGGTATACTCTGGCGGCAGCCTGGGGATAGTCATGGAGAGTCAATTTGCGCGTCAGCCGCTCGTTAACAATTAAGCAGATGGCAATGGTTGCGGCCGTTGTCCTGGTGTTTGTATTTATTTTTTGCACCGTTTTGCTGTTTCATTTAGTACAGCAGAACCGCTATAACACGGCTACGCAACTGGAAAGTATCGCCCGTTCTGTCCGCGAACCGCTGTCCGCCGCAATCCTGAAAGCGGATATCCCTGAAGCGGAAACCATCCTGGCGCGCATTCAGCCTGCGGGCGTGGTCAGCCGCGCCGACGTGGTGCTGCCGAACCAATTCCAGGCGCTACGAATGAGTTTTATTCCTGAGCGCTCCGTCCCGGTGACGGTGACGCGTCTGTTTGAACTGCCGGTGCAGATCTCGCTGCCGGTCTATTCCCTTGAGCGGCCAGCCAACCCACAGCCGCTGGCGTATCTGGTGCTCCAGGCGGACTCGTTCCGCATGTATAAGTTCGTGATGAGCACGCTCTCGACGTTAGTGACCATTTACTTACTTTTATCGCTGATGCTGACGGTGGCGATAACCTGGTGTATGAACCGCCTGATTGTGCATCCTCTACGCAAAATCGCCCGGGAGCTTAACGATATCCCGCCGCAGGAGCTGACGGGCCATCAGCTGGCGCTGCCGCGTCTGCATCATGACGATGAGATCGGTATGCTGGTGCGTAGCTACAACCTGAATCAGCAGATTGCCCAGCGTCACAGCATTGAGCAAAACGATCATGCGATGCGCTTTCCGGTTTCCGAGCTTCCCAACAAGGCTTTTCTGATGGGGCTTCTGGAACAGGTTGTGACGCGTCAGCAGACGACGGCGTTAATGATTGTCACCTGTGAAACGCTGCGCGATACCGCAGGGGTGCTCAAAGAGACGCAGCGGGAAATCCTGTTGCTTACGCTGGTGGAAAAACTGAAATCGGTACTGGCGCCGCGAATGGTGCTGACGCAGGTAAGCGGCTTTGATTTTGCCATCATCGCGCACGGCGTAAAAGAACCGTGGCACGCGATTACGTTAGGTCAGCAAGTACTCACTGTCATTAATGAACGGCTGCCGATCGAAAGCATCCAGCTACGCCCCAGTTGCAGCATCGGGGTGGCGATGTTTTACGGCGACCTGACGGCCGAGGCGCTTTATGGTCGCGCCGTCTCCGCCGCCTTTACCGCCCGCCGCAAAGGTAAAAATCAGATTCAGTTCTTTGACCCGGCGCAGATGGAAGCCGCGCAGCAGAGATTGACGGAAGAGAGCGATATTCTCAACGCGCTGGATAACCACCAGTTCGCCATCTGGCTGCAACCGCAGGTGGAGATGTCCAGCGGTAAGGTCCTGAGCGCAGAAGCATTATTACGCGTGCAGCAGCCGGATGGCAGTTGGGAACTCCCGGAAGGGTTAATTGACCGTATCGAATCCTGCGGTCTGATGGTGACGGTCGGGTACTGGGTGCTGGAAGAGTCCTGTCGCCAGCTTTCCGCCTGGCAGGAGCGTGGCGTGATGATGCCGCTCTCGGTGAATCTTTCCGCATTGCAGCTCATGCACCCGAATATGGTGTCGGATCTGCTGGAGCTGCTAAGCCGCTATCGTATTCAGCCGGATACATTGATTCTGGAAGTAACGGAAAGCCGACGCATCGACGACCCGCATGCCGCCGTCGCCATCCTGCGCCCGCTGCGTAGCGCGGGCGTACGCATCGCGCTGGATGACTTTGGTATGGGATACGCAGGGTTGCGTCAGCTTCAGCACATGAAATCGCTGCCGGTCGATATACTAAAAATCGACAAAATGTTTGTTGAGGGATTGCCGGAGGATGACAGCATGGTCACGGCGATTATCCTGATGGCGCGCAGCCTTAACCTGAAAATGATCGCGGAAGGCGTGGAGACCGAAGCGCAGCGCGACTGGCTGGCGCAGGCAGGGGTGGACGTGGCGCAAGGTTTCTTGTTTGCCCGCGCGGTTCCGCCGGATGTGTTTGAAGAACGTTACCTGAAGAACGCGCAGCCTGATTACAAAACTTAAAAAAGGTCAGACTTGTGCGAGCCAGCTCAAAGTTTTTAACATTTTTGTTTCAATTATGATCCAGGTGCATTTCTGTCATGTTGTGTGGGTGTTATTTTAAGGCCGCAGGTTAACCATAACCTTACAAGACCTGTGGTTTTTACTTCAAGGACACCCTATGAAAACCTCTCTGTTCAAAAGCCTTTACTTTCAGGTCCTGACAGCAATTGCCATTGGTATCCTCCTTGGCCATTACTACCCTGAATTAGGCGCACAAATGAAACCGCTTGGCGACGCGTTCGTTAAGCTGATTAAGATGGTCATCGCACCGGTTATCTTCTGTACTGTCGTTACCGGCATTGCAGGTATGGAAAGCATGAAAGCGGTGGGCCGCACCGGTGCGGTTGCGCTGCTTTACTTTGAGATTGTCAGTACGATTGCGCTGATCATTGGTCTCATTATCGTCAACGTCGTTCAGCCTGGCTCCGGGATGAACGTCGATCCGGCGACGCTGGATGCTAAAGCGGTGGCGATCTACGCCGAACAAGCAAAAGACCAGGGAATCGTGGGCTTCCTGATGGATATCATCCCGGGCAGCGTCATCGGCGCGTTCGCCAGCGGTAATATCCTACAGGTTCTGCTGTTTGCGGTGATGTTCGGCTTTGCGCTGCATCGTCTGGGCAGCAAAGGCCAGCTGATTTTCAACGTGATTGAAAGCTTCTCGCAGGTCATTTTCGGCATCATCAACATGATCATGCGCCTGGCGCCTATCGGTGCTTTCGGTGCGATGGCCTTTACTATCGGTAAATACGGCGTGGGTACGCTGGTGCAGTTGGGGCAGCTGATTGTCTGCTTCTACATCACCTGTATTCTGTTCGTGGTGGTGGTGCTTGGCTCGATTGCCCGCGCAGCTGGCTTCAGCATTTTTAAATTTATCCGCTACATCCGTGAAGAACTGCTGATTGTGCTGGGGACGTCCTCCTCCGAATCCGTGCTGCCGCGTATGCTGGATAAGATGGAAAAGCTGGGCTGCCGTAAGTCGGTGGTGGGGCTGGTTATTCCCACAGGCTACTCGTTTAACCTGGACGGAACCTCGATCTATCTGACGATGGCGGCGGTGTTTATCGCCCAGGCGACCAACAGTCATATGGATATCTTCCATCAGGTAACTCTGCTGGTGGTGCTGCTGCTCTCCTCGAAAGGGGCGGCCGGGGTAACGGGGAGCGGATTTATCGTGCTGGCTGCGACGATCTCTGCGGTGGGCCACTTACCGGTTGCGGGTCTGGCGCTGATCCTCGGTATCGACCGCTTTATGTCTGAAGCCCGCGCGCTGACCAACCTGGTCGGTAACGGCGTGGCAACGGTCGTTGTGGCGAAGTGGGTGAAAGAACTGGACCACAAAAAGCTGGATGATGTGCTGAATAATCGTGCGCCTGATGGCAAAACGCACGAATTATCCTCTTAATCTCACCTCTTATGCCCGCAGTCCCTTCCAGGACTGCGGGTGTTTGCGCATAATTGACCCCTGCACCCGAATCACTCAACATGTGGCTTCGGGATTTTTTCACTTCTGGCGTGACATTTTTATGTTCGCGCGGTCTAACACGAAGTGTTTTTAACGTCATATTCAGATAAGCCTTCCAGGCTGTCTTTTTATTACCAGGATTGTTGATCAGGGGTTTACATGCAGGGCACAAAAATTCGACTCTTAGCGGGCAGTCTGCTGATGATGGCTACTGTCGGCTATGTGCAGGCAGATGCGCTCCAGCCTGACCCGGCATGGCAACAGGGGACGCTGGCAAATGGATTACAGTGGCAAGTATTAGCTACCCCGCAGCGCCCAAGCGATCGTATTGAGGTTCGTCTGCTGGTCAATACCGGTTCGCTCACCGAAAGTACGCAACAGAGCGGTTTCAGCCATGCCATTCCCCGTATCGCGCTGACGCAAAGCGGCGGCCTTGACGCCGCGCAAGCACGTTCACTCTGGCAGCAGGGCTTTGACCCCAAACGCCCTGTGCCGCCCGTTATCGTTTCTTATGATTCCACGTTATATAACCTCAGCCTGCCCAACACCCGTAACGATCTGCTAAAAGAGGCGCTCTCTTATCTGGCGCATACCTCCGGCAAACTGTCCATCACGCCAGAGACAGTTGCGCATGCAGTCAATAGTGAAGATATGGTTGCCACCTGGCCTATGGACACCAAAGAGGGCTGGTGGCGCTATCGTCTGAAAGGGTCTGCGCTGTTAGGCCACGATCCGGCCGAGCCGCTGAAACAGCCTGTGGATGTGGAGAAACTTAACGCGTTTTACCAGAAATGGTACACCCCGGACGCGATGACGCTGATTATCGTCGGTAACGTGGACGCGCGTTCGGTTTCTGAGCAGATCAACAAAACCTTCGGCGAGTTGCAAGGCAAGCGTGAAACGCCTGCGCCGGTGCCGACGCTTTCCCCTCTGCGCGCCGAAGCGGTCAGCATTATGACTGACGCCGTGCGCCAGGATCGTCTCTCCATCATGTGGGATACGCCGTGGCAGCCCATTCGCGAGTCCGCCGCGCTGCTGCGCTACTGGCAGGCGGATTTAGCCCGTGAAGCCCTGTTCTGGCATGTTCAGCAGGCGCTCAGCAAGAACAACGCCAAAGAGATTGGTCTCGGCTTTGACTGCCGGGTGCTGTTCCTGCGTGCGCAGTGCGCGATCAACGTTGAATCCCCCGGCGATAAGCTGAATCTGAACCTGGGGCTGGTGGCGCGTGAACTGGCGAAAGTCCGTGATAACGGCTTGCCGGAAGAGGAGTTTAACGCGCTGGTGGCGCAGAAGAATCTGGAGTTGCAGAAGCTGTTCGCCACTTATGCGCGTACCGATACCGATATCTTGATCAGCCAACGGATGCGCTCGTTGCAAAATCAGGTGGTCGATATTGCCCCGGAACAGTACCAGCGTTTACGGCAGAACTTCCTGAATAACCTGACCGTTGAGATGTTGAATCAAAACCTGCGTCAGCAGCTATCGCAAGATATGGCGTTGATTCTGCTTCAGCCGAAGGGCGAACCGGAGCTGAATATGAAGGACCTACAGGCAACGTGGGATCAAATCATGGCGCCAGTGACAGCAGCAGCAACAAGCGCAGAAACCGATGATGTCCACCCGGAAGTCACGGATATCCCGGCTGCGCAGTAGCAGTAGGCCGGATAAGGCGGTCACGGCCGCCATCCGGCGAGAATGTCATGCCCGATGGCGCTACGCTTATCCGGCCTACAGTGCGGTTATTGCGGCATTGCATCGCGTGGGATAATCGCCCCGCGATGCTGAATGACCGTGCTGGCGGTCAGGTGCCCGCGCTGTGCGGCCCCGGCAGCGTCGCCGCCGGTTAAACGTATTGCCAGATACCCGGCGCTAAAGGAGTCGCCCGCTGCGGTGGTGTCGATCACTTTCTCTTTTGGCAATTTCACCGCCGGAACGTCAATCACCTCTTCGCCTTTGATGGAAACCAGGCAGGAATCTGCGCCGCGTTTCACCACCACTTCCTGGACGCCTGCGTCGTGCGTGCGGGCAATGACCTCGGCAACCGGCTTTTCACCCCACAACGCGTCTTCATCATCCAGCGTCAGGAACGCGATATCCGTGCATTCCAGCATCTGCTGATATACCTGCTGCGTCTCTTCTTTGCTTGCCCACAGGCGCGGGCGATAGTTGTTGTCAAAAATGACTTTCCCGCCGTTGGCGCGGCATTCGCGCAGCAGCGACAGTAATTTATCGCGGCTGGACGGGCTTAAAATGGCAAGGCTGATCCCGCTCAGGTAGAGGTAGTCGAAGGTCGCCAACTCTTCGCAGATTGCCGCAGACTGCTCGCTCTCCAGCCAGAATTTCGCTGCCGCCTCGTTGCGCCAGTAATAGAAAGTGCGTTCGCCAGTGCTGTCCGTCTCGATGTAATAGAGGCCCGGTAGACGGTTTTCCATGCGCTGCGTGAGGGAGGTATCGACATTTTCGCCTTGCCATGAATCCAGCATTTGCTGGCTGAAGCTGTCAGTGCCCAGCGCCGTCACGTAGTGTACGGACAAGGCCGCAGAATCGACCTGACGGGCGATGTAAACGGATGTATTCAACGTGTCGCCACCGAAACCGCGCTGAACGTCTGCGCCTTTCTGTGACAGCTCAATCATGCATTCGCCAATCACGGCAATCTTTTTGGACATAGTCGTGAACCTGCTCTGAAAAAAATTAGCGTTAGTGTGCGCTGTGGTGTATTCAGTGGTCAACTATATTAAAACATCGTTCCATTATTTTTTTGAGCCAACGCGTATTCTGTGTTGATTTTTGTCATGCTGTTTCTATTTTGCGGGGCGCTGAACATAAAGTTCTTTGCCAGAGCGCCGATAACCTTTGACGAGTCCGGGCAGTCACACTCTCATTAACAGGACATCTGAGATGATAAAGCAGGTTATCCAGCAGCTAAGCATTCCTGAGGCAAGCATTGAAAGCTTGCAGGAGCGGCGCTTTTGGTTGCAGTGCGAACGTGCTTACACTTATCAGCCAATCTACCAGACCAACGGGCGATTGATGGCCGTGGAACTGCTGACGGTTGTGGTACACCCGGATAACCCTTCCCGGCGCGTTGCCCCGGATCGCTATTTTGCCGAACTGGCGGTAAGACACCGCGTGGATGTGGTGAAAGAACAGCTCCAGTTTCTGGAGCAGAAAGCCGATTTTTTCATGCGTCATGACCTGCTGGCCTCGGTCAATGTCGATGGCCCGACGCTGATCGCGATGCGTCAGCAGCCAGAGGTATTGAAAACGATTGAGCGCCTGCCCTGGCTGCGATTCGAACTGGTGGAACATATTCGTTTACCGAAAGACTCTTCGTTCGCCTCAATGTGTGAATTCGGCCCGCTCTGGCTGGATGATTTCGGCACCGGCATGGCGAATTTCTCTGCCCTGAGCGAAGTGCGTTACGACTACATCAAAGTGGCGCGGGATCTGTTTGTGATGCTGCGCCAGACGCCGGAAGGGCGAAACCTCTTTACGCTGCTGCTGCAACTGATGAACCGCTATTGCCGCGGCGTTATCGTCGAAGGCGTGGAAACGCTGGAAGAGTGGCGCGATGTACAACGTTCGCCCGCTTTCGCGGCGCAGGGGTATTTTCTGTCGCGTCCTGTTCCGCTGGAGAACCTTGAACAGGTGATCCTGATGCTGTAATACCCGCTGTTTCCCGGAATGGCGCGTCTTTCACGCGGTATTCCAGGACGCAGCCTGCCTCCCTTTTCCGTCTGCTGGACTATCTTTAGGACTGGCAAGGAAAGAAGTGAGGAAGTAAAACATGACGAAAGCAGGCAAAATAACCGCTGCCATATCAGGGATTTTGTTGTTGTTGATCGTCGTACTCATCGTCCTGATTGCGACATTTGACTGGAATCGCCTCAAACCGACCATCAACCAGAAAGTCTCTACAGAACTCAACCGGCCATTCGCCATTCGCGGCGATCTGGGCGTGGTGTGGGAACGTCAAAAACAGGAAACCGGCTGGCGAAGCTGGGTGCCCTGGCCGCACGTTCATGCCGAAGACATTATCCTCGGCAATCCGCCGGATATCCCCGAAGTCACGATGGTGCATCTCCCGCGCGTTGAAGCCACGCTGGCGCCGCTGGCGTTGCTGACCAAAACCGTCTGGCTGCCGTGGATCAAACTGGTGAAGCCTGACGCCCGCCTTATCCGCCTCTCGGAGAAAAACAATAACTGGACCTTCACTCTTGCGGCTGACGAGAAAAACGATCCCAATGCGCAGCCGTCCGCCTGGTCGTTCCGTCTGGATACGATTTTGTTCGATCAGGGGCGTATCGCCATTGATGATAAGGTCAGCAAAGCCGATATCGAGATCCTGGTTGATCCGCTGGGTAAACCACTGCCTTTTAGCGAAGTCACGGGAGCCAAAAGCAACAACGACAACAACGTGGGGGATTATGTTTTCGGCCTTAAGGCGCAGGGGCGTTATAACGGGGAACCGCTGACCGGCACGGGCAAAATTGGCGGTATGCTGGCGTTACGCAGCGAAGGCGCGCCTTTCCCGGTGCAGGCTGACTTCCGCTCGGGCAATACTCGCGTGGCCTTTGCCGGGGTGGTCAACGATCCGCTGAACATGGGCGGCGTCGATCTCCAGCTTAAGTTTTCCGGCGACTCGCTGGGCGAATTGTACGATCTGACCGGCGTACTGCTGCCGGACACGCCGCCGTTTGAAACGGACGGTCGCCTGGTGGCGAAAATCGATACGGAGACATCCTCGGTTTTTGACTACCGCAATTTTAATGGCCGCATCGGCGACAGCGATATTCACGGCTCTCTTGCTTACACCACCGGCAAGCCGCGCCCCAAACTGGAAGGGGATGTGGAGTCGCGCCAGCTTCGCCTGGCTGACCTGGGGCCGCTGATCGGTGTGGATTCCGGGAAGGGGGCGCAACAGTCGAAACGCGCCGAGCAAAGCAAGGGCGAAAAGAGCATTCAGCCTGCCGACAAAGTGCTGCCTTATGACCGCTTTGAAACCGATAAATGGGACGTGATGGATGCCGACGTGCGCTTTAAGGGTAGGCGCATTGAGCACGGCAGCAGCCTGCCGGTCAGCGATCTCTCTACCCATATCATCCTGAAAAATGCCGATTTACGTTTGCAGCCGCTGAAGTTTGGCCTGGCAGGCGGCAACATTGTCTCCAGCATTCATCTGGAAGGGGATAAAAAGCCGATGCAGGGAAGGGCGAATATCCAGGCGCGTCGTCTTAAACTGAAAGCGCTGATGCCGGATGTCGAACTGATGCAGAAAACATTGGGCGAAATGAACGGTGACGCGGATATCCGGGGAAGCGGCAATTCAGTGGCGGCGCTGTTAGGTAACAGTAATGGCAACCTGAAGCTGCTGATGAACGATGGCGTGATCAGCCGCAACCTGATGGAGATTGTCGGCCTGAACGTGGGCAACTTTATTGTCGGGCAGATATTTGGCGACGATGAGGTACGGGTCAACTGCGCGGCGGCTAATCTTGACATCGTTAATGGCGTTGCGCGCCCGCAAATCTTTGCTTTTGATACGGAAAATGCGTTGGTTAACGTCACCGGAACCGCGAGTTTCGCCTCTGAGCAACTGGATTTAACCATCGATCCAGAGAGCAAAGGGATTCGCATTATTACGCTGCGTTCGCCGCTGTATGTGCGCGGGTCGTTTAAAAACCCGCAGGCGGGGGTGAAAGCCGGGCCGCTGATCGCGCGAGGCGCGGTCGCTGCGGCGCTGGCGACGTTAGTCACGCCTGCCGCCGCGCTTCTGGCGTTGATTTCCCCGTCAGAAGGCGATGCGAATCAGTGTCGGACGATTTTGTCGCAGATGAAGAAATGATGATAGTGCCGGATGGCGGTGTAAACACCTTATCCGGCCTACGGGTGATGGCGGTCAAATCACAACGACTGGTGGCGCGTCTCGTGGGTCAACAGCAGCGCAATCAGCGTCAGGGCGGCCATTGACGCCAGATAGGTGCCGACCGCCGCCAGACCGTAGTTCCCCTGCAACCATGCGGCAATATATGGCGCTACGGACGCGCCAAGAATTGACGACACGTTATACGAGAAGGATGCGCCGGTGTAGCGAACTTCTGTCGGGAACAGCTCCGGCAACAGCGCGCCCATCGGGCCGAAGGTCAGCCCCATCAGACTCAGCCCCAGCAGCAGGAAAACGAATATCAATGCCGGATTACCGGAACCGAGCAACGGTTTAAAGGCAAACAGCGCGAACAGAATGATCATTGTCGTGATAATGACCATGCTCTTACGGCGACCAAAAGCGTCTGCCAGCAGGCCCGCAACCGGCACCATCACGCCAAAGCCGATCACCGCCAGCATCAACATCCACAACACCTCGTTACGCGGTAAACCGAGCCCCGCAGGAGCGGCTGCGGTACTGTACGTCATGGAATAGACCGTCATGATGTAGAACAGCGTATAGGTCGCCAGCATGATGAATGTCCCGAGTACCGTTACGCGTACGTGCCGGGTCAGCAGGGTGCCCAGCGGGATTTTTACCTGCTTTTTCGCCGCAGCGACCTTAGCGAATACCGGTGTTTCATGCAGCGAGACGCGGACGTACAGGCCGATAATGACCAGCACCGCAGAGAAAATGAACGGTAAACGCCAGCCCCAGGTCATGAACTGCTCATCGGTCAGCAGCCAGGAGAGGAGCAGGAACGTGCCGTTGGCGAAGAAGAAGCCGATAGGCGCGCCAAGCTGCGGGAAAGAGCCGTACAGCGCGCGCTTGCGCGGCGGGGCGTTTTCGGTCGCCAGCAGCGCCGCGCCGCCCCATTCTCCGCCGAGACCCAGACCCTGGCCAAAGCGCGCCAGCGCCAGCAGCAGCGGGGCGAAAATGCCAATGGTGGCATAGCCCGGCAGCAGGCCGATCACGACGGTGGAGATCCCCATCGTCAGCAATGACGCCACCAGCGTCACTTTACGCCCGACGCGGTCGCCGAAGTGGCCGAATAGCGCAGAGCCAATTGGGCGCGCGACAAAGGCGATGGCGAAGGTGGCGAGGGACTGAAGCGTTGCCGCTGCCGGATCGCCCTGCGGGAAGAAAATATGGGGGAACACGATTACCGCGGCAGTCGCGTAAATGTAGAAGTCGAAGAACTCAATGGCGGTGCCGATGAGGGAGGCAACGACGACTTTATTGCGCGAGTTTACCGGAACGTGTTCCTGTTCGTTGTCGAGTGTGGTGGCGGTTGCTTGCATAGTATTTTCTTATTTTTTGGCGAACGAACGGCCATATTACGCACAGCAAAAGCGACATTTCAATCTGTAACAAAGCGGGATTTTGCTCAAATAATGGTCAAAAAGGGGATAATGTTTAGACCTGCGATTTCACGTCTATGAAATGCTTCACACAATTTTAAACTTAGATGATAAAACTGGTTTTAGGTTAAATAAAAGTTACGGTCTGGATTTATATGCTGCAATGCGTGCCGTATAAGGCGTAGCGACCTGCCGGGCGGTAGGCCGGATAAGCATCGCGCCATCCGGCATCAAATGATGAACTAGCGGTGGGTTTTCCCTGGCATACGCGGGTCGTCTTTGTATTCGGCGGTGGCTATCCAGGCCGCGCAAAACAGCGTCAGGCGGGCAAAGAAGTAGAAGAACGCCATCAGGCCAAGCACGGAACCGAATGCGGCGCCGGACGGGGATTTCACCAGAGAAGGCAGCGTGTAGGTCATGATGATTTTGATCACCTCAAAACCGATCGCGGCGATAAACGTACCGCGAATCAATGCCTTCTTGCGCGGTCGGTGGCGCGGTAGCCGCCAGAAAATCCAGAAGAACAGCAGGTAGTTGGCGAAAATCGAAATGGCCAGCCCAATCAACCGCCAGGCGGGTTTTAGCCACTCAATGCTGTCGAGATACAGCGCGGAGATAATCATCTGCTGCGCAGAACCGGCAATCGAGGTAATGGACAGCGTGATAATCAGCGCAACCAACAGCCCAATCAGCGAGACAAAATCGCGCAGGTATTTTATCCAGATTTTTTCCTGATCCTGCGGGGTGCGCTCCCATACGTCCCGCGACTGAGCGCGAATCGCTTCACGCAGGTTGCCCATCCAGTTGATCCCGGAATAGAGCGCAATGCCCAGCCCCACCAGGCCGACGGTGGTTCGCTGCTGAACGGCGGTGTTGATGGTGCTTTTCAGCGTGGACGCCAGCGTAGGATCGCTGACGTTCATCAGGATTTTATTGAAGATGTCCTCTAACAGCGTGGGATGTGACGCGAGAATAAAACCGGCGGCGGCAAACGACACCATCAGGACAGGGATCATCGACAGAAACGAGAAATAGGTGATAGCGGCGCCAAACTGGTTGCCCAGCCGATCGTTAAAACGCTCTGCGGCGCGGATCAGGTGGGCAATCACCGGCTGACGCTGGATTCTCGCTGCCGTCGTGGAGACCGTTTTGAGCGCCTGGGTGGTCTTGTTGTTTGTTTCTGGTTCGTCACGATCGTGCGTCTCCACTTTGGGCACCGGCGCATGGTCGAGTTCCTGAATAGGGCGTTTTACGTCTTTTTCCTGCGTCATCAGGTCGATAGTCCTTCTTTTGTTAACTCTCAGAACAGTATAGCGTGTCAGTCCACGTAGTCTTTCATTACGCCGGTCAGCCACTCCATAAACAGGTGTACCCGGCGGGAGAGGTTGCGGCGATGCGGGTAGAGCAGGGACACCGGCATTGGGTCAGCGCGATACTGCGGCAGGATCTCGATGAGCGTCCCGGCGCGCAATGCCTCACGAACGCCGATGCGCGGCACCTGAATGATTCCCAGCCCCGCCAGGCAGGCGGCATGGTAGGTCTCGGTGCTGTTGACCGTCAGAATGCCGCCGGTTTTAATCCACTGCGTGCCGTTTGCCGTTGCCACTTCGAAGCCTTGCGGGCGCGTGCCCAGATTGACGGAATAATGAACCACCGCATGCGAGGCCAGATCGTCCAGACCTTCTGGGTAGCCAAAACGCGCCAGATACTGCGGGCTGGCGCAGTTAATGACCGACAGCTTTCCCAACGGGCGGGCGATCAACCCGGAATCTTTTAGCGTCCCGACCCGCACTACGCAGTCGAACCCTTCCCGTATCAAATCCACCAGGCGATCGCTGCTGCTGAGTTCCAGCTCAATACCCGGATATTGCTGTAAAAACGCGGGCAGGCGCGGTATCACCAGGTTCTTGGCGACCCCAACCGGCATATCGACCCGCAGCTTGCCGCTGATGCTGGCCGGGTCGTGCTGGAACAAACCGTCCAGCTCGTCCAGGTTCGTCAGCAGATCTTTCGCACGTTCGTAATACACCATTCCGTCCTGAGTAAGCTGAACCCGCCGGGTGGTGCGGTGCAGCAACTGCGTACCGAGATGGTTTTCCAGCGCCTGTATCTGGCGGGATACGCTACCTTTAGGAAGGCCTGATGTTTCGGCGGCGCGGGAAAAACTCTCCAGTTCCGCGACGCGAATGAACAACTGCATTGCGTGAATTTTATCCATCGCGAGGTCCCGGTGTTGTTCTGAATGAAACAGTGAAGCGCATTTCGCTACATTTATTGTTTTTCTAACACCTAATAAGCTCTTTCTCAATCTTCACAACACCTGAAATGAGGTTTCTTATGACGCAACGTATCGCATTAGTGACCGGCGGCAGCCGAGGGCTCGGTAAAAACGCGGCGCTTAAGCTGGCGAGCAGAGGAATCGGGATCATTCTGACGTGGAACAGCAATGAAAAAGAGGCGCAGCAGGTCGTGCATGAAATTACGCAATCAGGCGGGAAAGCCGCAGCATTGCAGTTGAATGTCGGGGATATTTCGGGATTCCCGGCGTTTGTTGAAAAGGTGCGGGAAACCCTGAAAACGGAGTGGCAGCGTGATTCGTTTGATTATTTATTGAACAATGCCGGAATCGGCATCAACGCGCCGTATTCGACCTTCACTGAAGCGCAGTTTGACCAGCTTTTGAACATTCAGTTTAAAGGGCCGTTTTTCCTGACTCAGGGGCTGTTACCCCTGCTGAAGAATGGCGGCAGGATCCTCAATGTGTCGACGGGGCTGGCCCGTTTTGCGTTGCCTGGCTACAGCGCTTATGCCGCGATGAAGGGGGCGATGGAAGTGCTGACGCGTTATCAGGCAAAAGAGCTGGGCGAACGCGGCATTACCGTGAACATTATTGCGCCGGGAGCCATTGAAACTGATTTTGGCGGTGGCAATGTGCGGGACAATGAACAACTGAATGCGTATATCGCATCACAAACCGCCCTGGGACGGGTTGGTTTGCCGGACGATATTGGTGATGCCATCGCCGCGTTGCTCAGCGATGAACTGGGCTGGATGACTGCGCAGCGTATCGAAGTGTCGGGCGGCATGTTCTTATAATCAGGATGATAATATTAAGCGGGTGGTTTACACCCGCAACATTAATTTAGATTAAGGATAAACTTATTTCAGGAACGCTGTTTTATTCCTGACGTTAATTTTAATATTCCGCGATGACTGTTCATCAACTTCTCTTTATTTCCCTCGCCGCCCACAATAAATTTCTCAACCTTTGCGTTGTAGTCACTGTAATGCCAAAAAAATCTGTTATATCTATCAAAACAGATAATTAAAATAATATTAAAAGCCTTCTTTATGGAGGGGCTTTTTTAGGGAAGATCATGACGAATAACGCTTCGCAGGCGATGCATTCGCCTTTTGAACACTGTCTGGGCATCATCCGTCAGGCGTCAGTGGAGATCCTGCTGCTGCTGGGCGTACATGTTGCGGAAGGAAAAGAACCGCGCTGGTTTATGGAACAACTGGATCAAGCCCGCCTTAATTTAGGCGGCTGGAGCGTGGTGGCAAAAAAATTACATATAAACGATGCGCAACTGAGCCAGTTTATGCTGCATTTGCGACATCTCCAGCAGTATGTTCCGCAATATGACAGCGGGAAGGATGTCAGTGAAAACCAACTGCTTGCCGCCCTGCGTTTTGTGGCGTCGCTGGAACAACTGCGCCAGCGGCAGCCGCTTCTCACTTATCAAACTGATATTGATGCAGGCAATCAGGACGCGCAAATACAGGCCCGGCGTCAGCTGCGGGCGATTGAACTCACGCTGAAAGCGCTTATTTCGCAGGTGTGGCCGGATCGTCACCAGCTGAATAGCTACCTGAAGCTGCATTTTGGCGCCGATCGTCTGCGACGCTGGTTAAAACTCAGCGAAGGACAGGATGCGCTCAGCGCGATGCTGTTCAGCGAGCTGGCATTGATGGTGGTCGATAAAAAGTCGTTTGCCCGTCACTATTCCGCATTTTTCAAAGACGCGTCTGCGCTGACGCTGTTTGTTGAGCCGCGTACGACCCTGCGTATGTTCCTTGAGGATTGCCGTCAGGCGCGTAACGGCATCATCGCCGGGCAGCCGCTCAGTTCCGTGCAGTTGTCGCTACTGGATTGTCAGTTCCGCCAGATCACCCGCTCGGTACAGCGGGCGTTTAATGAAAAACGCACCCGCATAAATCCGGCTTCGTTTATGGCGTCCGATGAGGGCGTGGTGGAGAAATTCTGGGAGGAGGCGCGAGAAAAAGACGCGCTGGCGGGGGGAGATAACCAGGAAATTGGCGAGAGTATTGAACCGCCTCACAAGCGACAGCAGCGGACGGCTGAAGAGCGTGAGCAGCTGATTTCCGGGGTGTTGTGGGGCGGGGTTGGCGCAATGGTGCTGGCGATTCTGGTGGGGGCGTTTTGGTTGTTCAGCTCGCCGCCTCCTTCTGCCGCGCCCGTACAACGCGACGAGGTCATGCAGGATGACGCCCGGCTTGAGGCGCCCTCCGCGCGGGAAACCATGAGCCGCATGGGGATCACCTGGGACCCGTTTAATATGCGCTCGGCGATCGACCGTAATGATACGCGCGTTACGGCGTTGTTCTTACAGGGCGGGATGAACTGGCAGCTGGCCTGGACCGAACAGGCGTTTTCGGCGGGCAATGCCGATGTGCTGCAACTGCTGCTGCGCTACCCTTCGCTGATGGATGAGGTAAAACCCTGCCGACGCTTCCTGACGTCGCTGAGCCACGCCATGCTGAACGGAGCGTCGCTGACGTCGCTGCATAAAAAGTATCTGCAAAGTTTTTGTACCGTTCCGGCGGTGGTGATGCGCCAGCAGCATGATATGGAGCAGGCCCGGCTGCGTGCTCAGGCCGAGCCCAGCGTGGAAAACAAAAAATGGTTAAAGATTCAGACCGCCATTTATAACGTGATTCGGTAACGCCGCTATGGTTCGCCGTATAAACCAATCAAACGGCGAACCACGCCATTGGTCCAGCCAAACCCATCCTGCAACGGATATTCCCCGCCGCCCCCTTCACGCGGCGTGCCGCAGGCAATATGGTACTTTTCGATCAGTTTATGGTGCTGCTGGTAAAAAATATTGACGGTTTTTAACCAGTTGCGGGCAATTTCATCCCCCAACATATCGTCGCCGTACAGCTTGAAGCCCTGGATTGCCATCCACTGTAGCGGCGCCCAGCCGTTAGGCTTATCCCATTGCTCGCCGGTTTCATACTCCGTCGCCATGATCCCGCCAGGCGTCAGCAGACGGCTGCGAACGGCGTTAGCGAGGCGGTCTGCCTGTTCGTGAGTCGCCATGCCGACGTACAGCGGCACGATACTGGCGGCGGAAAAGAGCGCCATTTGCTCGCGCCGCCAGTCGTAATCCCGATAGCAGCCATTCTCGTCATCCCACAGATAGCGGTTTACGGCGGCGCGGCGATCGCTGGCTTTCTGGCGAAATGCCGCTTCGGTTTCACGGTCGCCTTTCAGGGCGGAAATGTTGGCAATCGCGCTCTCCAGTTTGTAGAGGAAAGCGTTCAGGTCGATGGGGATGAACTGGGTTGTGCGGATGCTGGCCAGCCGGCTTGCATCGCGCAGCCAGCGTGATGAGTAATCCCAACCGGAGGCCGCGCCAGCACGGAGATCCCGGTATACCTCATTAGCCGGGCGACCCGAATGTTTGGCGGTTTCCACATCCTCCAGCCACGATTCGTCGCGGGGGGTGTCGCGATCGTCCCAGTAGCGGTTGAGCAGGGAACCGTCCGGCATTCTGATGACATGGCGATAGGCCTGGTTGAGCACCAGAGATTCCGCGCCGTCCATCCAGAAGGCGTACTCCATTTTCAGATGATCCAGATAGCGCCGCGCCCCGCGCACGCCATCCTCTTCGAACAGTTCGACCATCAGCGCAAAGACCGGCGGCTGCGAGCGGCTCAAATAATATGTGCGGTTTCCGTTGGGGATGTGGCCGTAATTCTCAATCATCCACGCGAAGTTGTCCGCCATACATTTCAGCAGGTCTTCCCGGCCGCTTTCCGCCAGGCCCAGCATGGTGAAATAGGAGTCCCAGTAGTAGGTTTCGCTAAAACGTCCGCCCGGCACGATATAGGATTGCGGCAGCGCCAGCAGCGAGGACCAGGGAATGTGATCCTGCGGCTCACGCGTCAGCACCGGCCAGAGCTGATCGATATGCTCTTTCAGTGAATTTTCCGGGTTGGAGACATATTCGCTGGACCAGGTTTCCGGTAGCCAGAAGTGATTTTCAACAAAGCGCAGCAGGTCAAAGTCGCGGTGTCGTCTGACCTTACGGTAGCGGATCAGAATATCCAGCGGGTCCATTTTTGGCGCGCAGTCGGGGAAAGTTTTACTGTCGGCAAAAAGCCGGGATGATTGCACATGCTCGAACAGCTCAAGATAGCGATCGGCTGGGGTAAGGGCGTCGGAGGCGGGTAGCCCCTCAATCATCTCAGGTTCCGGTTCTGCCTCGATCATTTCATCCAGCTTTAACTCGCACGGATCCGTTTCATAAAGCAGATCGATTTCGATCGTTAATTCGTCGGATGGGGCGGGGTGTAATTTCTGGTTGAGCATAATGAGAAGGACCTCCGGATTGCGTCGTAAATGATACGGGTGTTGCCCGGCTGTCTATTAAGCGTAGACATTCGCTTCGGTATATGAGGTGCAAACTGTGCGATAGATCACGCTTTGTTAATGCGTGAAAAAGAGTCTTTAAATATAGATTACTGATAATAATATAAAAAATATGGAATAGCCGTAACAGGAAGATTTTCACTTTCAGAACATTCGATTGCAACGAGTTATGAATACCTACACCAAAAGACCCTGCTTATAATAGGGAAAAGCTATCTTATCGATAGTTTATCCCCATGTAATTGCTTGATACTTATCAAAAACCCTTCGCCTGTATTTCCTATGATGGCTATGTCTAATAAAGACATACGCCTGATTTATGTTCATCTTCTGGGCCATAATATCTCACTATAGTGAGGGTAAAATAATGAAAATCATTACCCGTCTTACCGCGATAGCCATAGCAGGCATTGCGATTTGTTATTTAGGATTATCTGGTTACGTCTGGTATCACGATAATCAACGTAGTAAAGAAGCTGATGTGCAAGCCTCAACGCTGGAAGACAATAATAAAATCCTGGGTTTTTTACGGGAAAAGGGATGCGATTATTGTCATACCCCCTCTGCTGAACTGCCTTTTTATTCCTCTTTTCCCGTTGCTAAGCAGTTGATGAATTATGACATTCAACTGGGCTATAAATCTTTCAACCTTGAAGCAGTACGCGCCGCGTTGGTCGCGGATAAACCCGTCACGCAAAGCGATCTGAATAAGATTGAATGGGTGATGCAGTACGAAACAATGCCGCCAACGCGCTATACCGCGCTGCACTGGGCCGGTAAGGTCAGTGATACGGAGCGGGAGGAGATTCTCGGCTGGATCGCTAAACAGCGCGAGCGTTACTACGCCAGCGCGGATACGGCGGCGGCGCATCGCAATGAGCCGGTTCAGCCTGTCCCCGAAAAACTGCCGGTTGACGATCAAAAAGTCGCACTGGGTTTTACCCTCTACCACGATGCCCGTTTATCGGGTGACAGCACCATCTCCTGCGCGCATTGCCATGCGCTGAATGCGGGCGGCGTGGACGGCAGGAAAACCTCCATCGGCGTGGGCGGCGCGGTAGGGCCAATCAACGCGCCAACGGTGTTCAACTCAATCTTTAACGTTGAGCAATTCTGGGATGGTCGCGCGCCGACGTTGCAGGCGCAGGCTGGCGGGCCACCGTTAAACCCGATTGAAATGGCCTCTAAATCCTGGGATGAAATCATTGGGAAACTCGATAAAGACCCGGTGCTAAAACAGCAGTTCACGGCGATATATCCGCAGGGCTTCAGCGGAGAAGCGATTACGGATGCCATTGCCGAGTTTGAGAAGACGCTGATTACGCCAAATTCGCCTTTCGATAAGTGGTTACGAGGGGATGAAAATGCGCTGACGGCGCAGCAGAAACATGGCTATGAGCTGTTCAAAGAGAATAAATGTGCGACCTGTCACGGCGGTATTATTCTCGGTGGGCGTTCCTTCGAGCCGTTGGGTCTGAAGAAAGACTTTAATTTCGGCGAAATTACCGCTGCGGATATTGGACGTATGAATGTCACCAATGAAGTTCGCGATAAATTGCGTCAGAAAGTGCCCGGATTACGTAACGTTGCGCTGACCGCGCCGTATTTCCACCGTGGAGATGTGCCAACCCTCGACGGAGCGGTGAAACTGATGTTGCGTTATCAGGTGGGGAAAGAGATTCCGCAGAAAGACATTGATGATATCGTCGCGTTCCTGGAAAGCCTGAACGGGGTGTATACGCCGTATATGCAAGGAAAATAAAAGAATGCCGGATGACGGCTGAGGTTTTATCGGGCCTACGAAAACCGCACGCGTAGGCCCGATAAGCATAGCGCCATCGGGCATGGCGCCAGATGGCGACGTAAACGCCTTAATCGGCCGACAGGATCATCACACCATCCGGCGCTTATCGACGATTAACGCATTGTCACGAACTCTTCCGCCGCCGTTGGGTGAATCGCCACGGTGTTGTCGAAGTCTTTCTTGGTGGCGCCCATTTTCAGTGCGACCGCGAAGCCCTGCAACATTTCATCCATCCCGAAGCCGATGCCGTGAATACCGACAATCTTCTCGTCTTCGCCGACGCATACCAGCTTCATGCGGCAGGGCTGACGGTGAGACGTCACCGCAGTGTACATGGCTGTGAACGATGATTTGTACACTTTCACCTGGTCGTCGCCGTACTGTTCGCGCGCCTGTGGTTCGGTCAGGCCCACGGTGCCAATCGGCGGGTGGCTAAAGACCACGGTCGGAATATTGCTGTAGTCCAGATGCTCGTTCGGCTTGTTGTTGAACAAACGTTCGGAGAGACGACGACCCGCGGCCACGGCGACTGGCGTCAGCTCAACCGCTCCGGTGTTATCGCCCACCGCATAAATACCTTCCACGCTGGTATTCTGGAATTTATCGACGACGATGTACCCTTTTTCGTTGGTTTTCACGCCGGTGGCGGCAAGGTTAACGTTGTCGGTTGCCGGTTCGCGGCCAATCGCCCAAATCAGGCAATCCACCGTTTCGCTGCGACCGTCTTCCAGTTGCAGAGTCAGGCTGCCGTCGGCGTTTTTCACCACCGCTTTCGGGATCGCGTGGGTGTGAAGCGTCGGGCCTTCCGTGTTCATCACTTCAACCAGCGTTTCGGTGATCATCGGGTCAAAGCTGCGCAGCGGCGCGTGTTTACGCACGAACAGGTGCGTTTGGGCGCCCAGGCCGTTAATCACGCCAGCCAGTTCTACGGCGATGTAACCCGCGCCGACCACCGCAACGCGCTCCGGCAGCGCAGGCAGCGCAAAGAAACCGTCGGAGTCGATACCGTATTCCGTACCCGGAATGGACGGATGGCTCGGGCGACCGCCGGTGGCGATCAGAATGTGATCGGCGGTGATCGTTTCCCCATTCACTTCAAGAGTTCTGGCATCCACGAAGCGGGCGAAGCCTTTGATCACATCCACGTTATTTTTACCCAGCACGTTGTCGTACGAGGTGTGAATACGGTCGATATAGGCCGTGCGGCTGGCAATCAGCGTGTCCCAGTTGAACGCGTTGATGGTGGTGTCAAAGCCGTAGTCCGGGCCGTACATATGGATCGCTTCGCGAATCTGCGCGGCATGCCACATCACTTTTTTAGGGACGCAACCGACGTTGACGCAGGTGCCGCCCAGCTCTTTGGCTTCAATCAACGCACATTTCTGACCGTACATAGCGGCACGGTTAATCGAGGCAATGCCGCCGCTTCCGCCGCCGATCGCGATGTAATCATAGTGTTTGGTCATGACCGCTCCTTCATGTTCATTGTAGGGCGAATGAGCGCAATGCCATTCGCCAAAATATTCGCGATTGTATACCTGGAATTAAAAGGTTCCACCGATGGCTGTGATTACTCTGGCACGATCCAGCTGACGGAAGCGTGCCCGGTGCCCGCTGGAACCAGCTTGCTGTGCAGCCACGGCAGCACGTTGTTCATCTGCTGTTCCAGCTTCCACGGCGGGTTAATGACGATCATGCCAGAGGCGGTCATGCCGCGCTGGTCGCTGTCCGGGCGTACTGCCAGCTCAATTTGCAGGATTTTGCGGATTCCGGTGTCTTCCAGGTCGTGAATCATGCGTTTAATTTGCTGGCGTAACACCACCGGATACCACAGCGCATAGGTGCCGGTGGCAAAGCGCTTATACCCTTCGCTGATGCCGCTGACGACCGCCTGATAATCGGTTTTCATTTCGTAAGGCGGGTCGATGAGGATCAGGCCGCGACGCGAAACCGGCGGCAGTTTGGACTTCAACTGCATATAGCCGTCGGCACGCTCCACGCGGGCGCGGCTGTCTTTTTGAAACTCAGAACGCAGCAGCGGGAAATCGCTTGAATGCAGCTCCGTCAGTTGTAGGCTGTCCTGCTCACGCAGCAGCTGGCGGGCGATGAGCGGGGAACCCGGGTAGTAACGCAGTTGCCCGTTACGGTTAAAGTGCTCTACCACGCCGATATAAGGCTCCAGCTCGACCGGTAAATCGTCCTGCTGCCAGATGCGGGCGATCCCTTCCATATATTCACCGGTGCGCTCGGCGTGTTCGCCGCTCAGCTGATAACGGCCAGCGCCAGCGTGCGTGTCCAGATAAAGAAACGGTTTCTCTTTCTCTTTGAGCGACTCGATAATCAGGCTCTGAACAGTGTGTTTGAGGACGTCGGCGTGGTTGCCAGCGTGAAAGCTGTGGCGATAACTGAGCATGGGTAATTAAATTCCGCTGAAATAGACGATTTGTCACAGTTTACAGCAGAAAAGGGCAGATTACCCGTAGGCCGGTAAGCGCAGCGCTACCGGGTATTTTTCCGCTACGCTCGCCATTGAAATTCACTACACTTACCCCCATCTGAAACAAATATGCACAGCGCCGGATGCGCGCTTCATTCACCTCATTCAACAGGACAGCGCTTATGACCAATCCATTACTGACGCCTTTCTCGCTACCGCCGTTTTCCCAAATCCAGCCTGAGCATGTGGTGCCTGCCGTGACAAAGGCGCTGAATGACTGCCGTGAAAACGTGGAGCGGGTAGTGGCGCAGGGCGCGCCGTACACCTGGGAAAATCTCTGCCAGCCGCTGGCGGAAGTGGACGACGTGCTGGGGCGCATTTTCTCTCCGGTCAGCCACCTGAATTCCGTTAAAAACAGCCCGGAACTGCGCGAAGCCTATGAGCAGACGCTGCCGCTGCTGTCTGAATACAGCACCTGGGTTGGTCAGCACGAGGGTCTGTACAATGCGTACCGCGACCTGCGCGATGGCGACCATTACGCGACCCTGAACCTCGCGCAGAAAAAAGCGGTTGATAACGCGCTGCGCGATTTTGAGCTTTCCGGTATTGGTCTGCCGAAGGAAAAACAGCAGCGCTATGGTGAAATCGCCACTCGCCTGTCCGAGCTGGGTAATCAGTACAGCAACAACGTGCTCGACGCTACGATGGGCTGGACGAAGTTAGTGACTGACGACGCGGAACTGGCGGGCATGCCGGAAAGCGCTCTTGCCGCCGCGAAAGCGCAGGCGGAAGCGAAAGAACAGGAAGGCTGGCTGCTGACGCTGGATATTCCAAGCTATCTGCCGGTGATGACCTACTGCGACAACCCGGCATTGCGTGAAGAGATGTACCGCGCCTATGTGACGCGCGCCTCCGATCAGGGGCCGAACGCGGGTAAATGGGACAACAGCCCGGTGATGGAAGAGATCCTCGCGCTGCGTCATGAACTGGCGCAGTTGCTGGGTTTCGACAGCTATGCCTTTAAATCGCTCGCCACCAAAATGGCGGAAAACCCGCAGCAGGTGCTGGATTTCTTAACCGATCTGGCGAAACGCGCGCGTCCGCAGGGCGAGAAAGAACTGGCGCAACTGCGCGCCTTCGCGAAAGCGACGTTCGGCGTCGATGAACTGCAACCGTGGGACATCGCGTACTACAGCGAGAAACAGAAGCAGCACCTTTACAGCATCAGCGATGAGCAACTGCGCCCGTACTTCCCGGAAAACAAAGCCGTGAACGGCCTGTTTGAAGTGGTACAACGCATTTACGGCATTACAGCCAGAGAGCGTAACGATGTGGATGTCTGGCATCCCGACGTGCGCTTCTTCGAGCTGTATGACGAAAACAACGAACTGCGTGGCAGTTTCTACCTCGATCTGTATGCGCGTGAGCACAAGCGTGGCGGGGCGTGGATGGATGACTGCGTCGGCCAGATGCGCAAAGCCGATGGCTCGCTGCAAAAACCGGTCGCCTACCTGACCTGTAACTTTAACCGTCCGGTTAACGGTAAACCGGCGCTGTTCACGCATGATGAAGTGATCACCCTGTTCCACGAGTTCGGCCACGGTCTGCACCACATGCTGACCCGCATCGAAACGGCGGGCGTTTCCGGCATCAGCGGCGTGCCGTGGGATGCGGTCGAACTGCCGAGCCAGTTTATGGAAAACTGGTGCTGGGAGCCGGACGCGCTGGCGTTTATCTCCGGTCACTACGAGACCGGCGAACCGCTGCCAAAGGAACTGCTGGATAAAATGCTGGCGGCGAAGAACTACCAGGCGGCGCTGTTTATTCTGCGTCAGCTGGAGTTTGGCCTGTTCGACTTCCGTCTGCATGCGGAATTTAACCCGGAACAAGGGGCGAAAATTCTGGAGACGCTTTCTGAGATCAAAAAACAGGTCGCCGTGGTGCCGGGGCCGTCATGGGGTCGCTTCCCGCACGCCTTCAGCCATATTTTCGCCGGGGGATATGCGGCAGGTTACTACAGCTATCTGTGGGCCGATGTACTGGCGGCGGATGCCTTCTCGCGCTTTGAGGAAGAAGGCATTTTCAACCGTGATACCGGGCAGTCGTTCCTCGACAACATCCTGACTCGCGGTGGTTCGGAAGAGCCGATGGAGCTGTTCAAGCGCTTCCGTGGCCGTGAACCGCAGCTGGACGCGATGCTGACGCACTACGGCATTAAAGGCTGATAGCGTACGTGAAGATCTGCTTAGTTGATGAAACAGGCGCCGGAGACGGCGCCTTATCTGTTCTTGCCGCCCGCTGGGGGTTAGAGCATGACGAAAACAACCCGATGGCGCTGGTGCTGACGACTGCGCATCTGGAACTGCGTAAGCGCGATGAGCCGAAGCTTGGCGGCATCTTTGTCGATTTTGTCGGCGGGGCGATGGCCCATCGCCGCAAGTTCGGCGGCGGTCGCGGCGAAGCGGTCGCGAAAGCGGTCGGCATTAAAGGCGATTACCTGCCGGATGTGGTCGATGCGACGGCGGGACTGGGGCGCGATGCTTTTGTGCTGGCTTCCGTGGGGTGTCGAGTGCGCATGCTGGAGCGCAACCCGGTGGTCGCGGCGTTGCTGGATGACGGTCTGGCGCGCGGGTATGCCGACCCGGAAATCGGCCCGTGGTTGCAGGAGCGCTTGCAGTTGATCCATGCCTCCAGCCTGACGACGCTGACGGATATCACGCCGCGCCCGCAGGTGGTTTATCTCGATCCGATGTTCCCGCATAAGCAGAAAAGCGCATTGGTGAAAAAAGAGATGCGGGTGTTTCAGTCGCTGGTCGGGCCGGATCTTGATGCCGATGGTTTGCTGGCGCCAGCGCGCCAACTGGCGACCAAACGGGTCGTGGTGAAGCGCCCGGATTACGCGCCACCGTTAGCGGATATCGCCACGCCGAACGCGGTTGTCACCAAAGGCCACCGGTTTGATATTTATGCCGGTACGGCGTTGGTGGAATAACGAATTGCCCGATGGCGCTTCGCTTATCGGGCCTACGGTTCATGCAGGGTACGCCGCCATCCGGCAATGCTGATTAAACAAACGGTGCCAGCGGATCGGCAATCTCAAACGCCACGGCTCTGTCGGCCTTCGGTGGATAGATCAGCTCGCTGACAATCGACAGCTTGAGTTTTTTCGCTTCCGCACGCGTCAGTTTTACCTGCTGATCCCAGCCTTCGGTGTAGACCGCGCCCCATGCGCCAAGATCCAGACAGGTGACATAGTTTTCCTGACGATACGGCAGAGGAGCGACCTCCAGCAGGTCAGCGGCCGCGTTATTCCCGGCAAACTTGCCCAGCAGAATCGCGTGCTGGCAGGTCATTAACGCATGGTTGCCTTTGTCATCGGTTGCGGCGTACGCCACATCGCCAGTGGCATAAATGTCATCGTGACCCACCACCTGAAGCTGAGCGTTCACATGTAAACGCCCCTGACGGTCGCGCGGAGCGTCAATCTGCCCGGTCAGATCGTTCGCCTGAACGCCGACGGTCCAGATGACGGTTTGCGACGCGATGGTTTGCCCGTCTTTCAGCGTGATGCCCGTTGCGTCTACGCTTTCCACTTCTGTATTCACCAGCCACTCCACGCCCAGCTCTGCCGACGCTTCGATAATCACGTTGCGCAGTTCTTCGCTGTAGCGAGCGCCAGGCTGCGGGCCGCGTTCAACTACGACTACTCTGGTCTTAGCATCAGCGCCGAGAATATCACGTAAACGGCCAGGCAACTCCAGCGCCATCTCGATCCCGGTAAAGCCGCCGCCGCAAACAACAACGGTATTGCGCGCGTCGCTTTCTTCTTTGTTCGCCAGATCCTTCAGGTGCTGCTCCAGTACGGCGGCGCTTTCCAGTTGATCCAGATCGAACGCATGCGCATCTGCGCCCGTTACGAGTGAACGGTTAACGTGGCTGCCGCTTGCCAGAATCAAACGGTCGTAGCGATGCAAGTGCGTTTTGCCGGAGGCATCCGCCCAGCTCACCTCTTTTGAGTCGGGAAGGATCTGCGCAACCGTCCCGCGCAGGAAGTTGACGCCGGTTTCGTCGAACAGCGGTTGCAGGGGAGCGACCAGCGTCTGGACGGCATTTTCATAAAAGCGAGGGCGTACGCGAAGTTCGGGTTGTGGGGCGATAACGGTGATATCAATTGTGTCATTCTGGTGTTTATCTGCCAGACGGGCGGCGCTCAGCGCGGCCCACATCCCGGAAAAACCTGCACCAACGATCAGAATTTGTTTACGCATTTAGGTTGCACTCAATGTTAACGATGAAGTTATTTACTCGGATTTTATTGGTCGTAGTTAATGAATGCAATGTCATTTGTGCGATCCGGTGGAAAATGATCCAGATCTGTTGGTTATCATTATGATAAATAATGAATTAAATTTTAATTCCTAATGTGCTGTGGTTCTCTGTCTGGCAAGCGCCTGTCGAAAAAGCTACAATAACTCAGAATTATTTTGGCTGAGATAAGAGCATGGCATTCTACAGTTCCGGGGTTGAGTACGGCATCCATAGCCTGATGTGTATGGTGGACAGCAAAGGCGACGCCCGCGATATGAGCGTTCGCGAAATTGCTGACCTGCAAAGCGTGCCCTACGACTATCTGGCCAAGATTTTTACCCGTCTGTCGAAAGCGGGCCTGGTGCGCAGCATCGAAGGCAAAGGCGGTGGTTTTCAGCTCGCCAGGCCTGCCGAACACATCACGGTGCTGGATGTGGTCAACGCCATTGACGGTGACAAGCGCATCTTTGAATGCCGTGAAATTCGCCAGCGTCTGGCTATTTTTGATGAGCAGCCTCCGGCGTGGGCCTGCGAAGGTATCTGCGGCGTGCGCTCGGTAATGGACATGGCGCAGCAGCGTATGGAAGAAGCGTTAGGGCAGCATACCATTCTCGATCTGGCGCGTAAGATGTACCGCAAAGCGCCAGAGACCTTTGTGGTTGAAGTGCAGGAATGGATTGACGCGCGTAAAGGGTAAATGCCCGAACGCAGGCCGGATGCGGCTATGTCCGCATCCGGCGCTGACGCTTATTTACTGCTATCCGGCGTATTAATCATCCGGTTCAACCACGGCACCATAATCGCCATCACAACGGTGACCGCCAGTGTGACGAGGCCTATTTTGCTGAACACGCCGGTGTAGATAGGCAGCGTCTGGAGCGGGTCGGTGATGTTTTCCGGTACGGCGGTGAAGGTTGCGACATAGCCGCCCAGCAGGAAAGCCGCCGCCTGCGTCAGGAACCACATCCCGAGAATAAAGCCCATCAGGTGCTGAGGCACCAGCGCGGCAACCATTGCCAGCCCCAGGGCGCTAATCAGCAACTCACCCAGACTCTGGAACAGGTACACCAGCACGATAAACCACGGTGAAGTCAGCCCCTGCGCATCGGCAAACCACATGCCTGCGGCGGCGGCGGTCAGAAAGCCCAGCGAACAGAGGAACATGCCCAGCGTAAACTTCATCGGCATGGTCAGATCTTTGCCTTTGCTCCCCAGACGCGTGTAAATCGCCGCCAGTACCGGACTGGCAACCACCACCCAGAACGGGTTCAGCGCCTGGAAGCTGACCGGGTTAATGGTAAAACCGAGAATATCGTGATGTACGTTATTGATTGCGAAGAAATTCAGCGATGTAGGCATCTGTGCGTACAGAATATAAAACAGCACCGCTTCAAGCATCAGGATAAAAGCGACGAACATTTTGTTGCGTCCGGTTTTATCCAGACGAAACGCTTCACGGAAGAAGAAAATGATGACCACAATCGACAGGACGATCAGCACCAGGTTGGCGATTTTTACGTTATGCATCAGCCAGGCGCAGAGGAAAATCATGGCGACGGTGCCGATCAGTACGGCGAGCAGATTACGGAAGCTCAGCGGCTTATGGTCTGGCTCTGAACCGATATCTTTCACCATGCCGCGACAGGCGAAGTAGACCAGCAGCGCGACAATCAGCCCGGCGCCGCACAGGTTATAGGTAACGGCATAGCCGAATTTGTCGGCGATGACCGGGGCGAGGGAGAGCGACAGCAGCGACCCGATGTTAATCGACATATAAAACAGGGTGAACGCGCCGTCCAGACGGGGGTCTTTGGGCAGGTAACACTTGGACAGCAGGCTCGCAGGGTTGGCTTTAAATAGCCCGTTACCGACGGCAATCGTCCCCAGCGCGATAAAAATCAGGTTCGGTTTCAGTAACGATAATCCGGTCATGAAGTAGCCGATCGCCAGGACAATCGCCCCCAGTACCAGGGTACGCTTAGTTCCCAGCAGGTGATCGCCAACGTAGCCGCCAATGGATATCAGGCCGTACACCAGTGCGGCAAATGCGCCAAAGGTGATAAATGCCTGTTCCTGAGAGAAGCCAAGCTGTTTAACAAAGAAAACCGCCAGGATGCCCTGGACGCCGTAATAGCCGAATCGCTCCCATAATTCTACAAAAAAGATCATGAAGAACGGACGGGGTTGCTGTAGCAAGCCCGTAGGTGCAGTTGTATTCATATTCCTTCGCCTTTCAATGCCATCCCGAAAAGTATGAACGCGTATGCCAAAACGCGCCGAAAAAGTCTGACTCTGTTATAGACTGCGGTCATTAACCGAATGAATAGATTATTATAGAGATGGTTTTCGATCTAATTAGTTGATCACACTAATTATGATTTGTGGTCTGGAATGTTGTACTGGAATGTGTTCGAGGGAAGGCATAAACAAAAACGCCCGCATTGGCGGGCGCTGTGTATATCGGGCTGATGAATGCCAGGCCGGATAAGGCGTCAGCCGCCATCCGGCACAACAGAACTTACTCTTCTTCGTCGCGCAGCGGAACAATCAGCATGTCGACATGCACGGTATTAATCAGCTGGCGTGCTGAAGACATCAGTTTGCTCCAGAAGTCCTGATGATGACCGCAAACGACCAGATCCATATCGTATTTTTTGATCGCGTCAACCAGTACCTGACCCAGATCGCCGCTGCCGCTCAGGGTTTCGGTGATAGGATAACCGGCATTGGTGGAAAGTTCGGTCAGCGCATGGTGTGTTTCTTCAGAGATGCGTTTTTGCATATCGCCCAGATTCACGTCGATCAGGCCGGTGTACAGGTCAGAGTAATTGACATCAACGTGGATAAGAGAGACTTTCGCGTTGTAAGGACGCGCCATTGAAACCGCTTTTTCTACCAGAACTTTACTTTCCGGGGAAAGGTCAACCGCGATGAGAATGTGTTTGTAAGCCATAGTGTTACTCCTTCCATAAGTTGTCGATGACTAGCCAGCTAGCGTTTCTTGTGCCGCCGCGTCACCCGCGTCCTGCGAACTACAGCGCGGGGCTAGCCCAGCCGAGAAGTGAATGTAAAGACTATCCTTACATTATAGCGACCTGGATAATCCGTCAATCCGCCTTGCTTGCCAATCAGTTAAACAAAATTTTCAGTTAATTGCATTGATAGCGGTTAACCTTCTGGCAAAAAAATTAACTGATCTCCTACACTATTTAATAGAGCCGTTCGGATGCAGGGCACTGGCGTGAACGGTTTAGCAGGACTCTTTCACTGAACTGTCTGGCTGAGTATCGGGGGAGCGGTAGTCCCGGAGAGGAGCTCCGTGGGCGGGTCGCCGGGGAGGAGGTATGATAAGCACCGTCGCATTATTCTGGGCTTTATGTGTCGTTTGCATTGTTAATATGGCGCGCTATTTCTCATCGTTACGCGCGCTGTTAGTGGTACTGCGTGGTTGCGATCCATTGCTCTACCAATATGTGGATGGAGGTGGCTTCTTTACCTCACATGGTCAACCCAACAAACAGATGCGTCTGGTGTGGTATATCTACGCGCAACGTTATCGCGATCACCACGATGATGAATTCATCCGCCGTTGTGAACGCGTTCGCGGCCAGTTCATCCTCACCAGCGCATTATGCGGTCTGGTGCTGATCAGTATGGTTGCGCTGTTGATTTGGCACTGAGCAAAAATAAAAAAGGCGAGGATATCCTCGCCTTTTTATCATCCGGCTCAGGGCGCAACTGTGAACCGGAGGTCTGAGATATTGTCCTGAATCGAGATAACTTTACCGCTATAAGAAATGCTCACCGCCCCGTTTTTATCTGGGCTGGCATTCGTAATAGTGCCAGTACCCTCAATGACGGGAGATTTCGTAGAGAGTTGCTGGATAATGTCTGTGTCTTTGCCCTCTAGCTTATTCGACAGATAATATCGGTAAATGGTAGGTACGGTTGCGCCACCCTGATGATTCACAGTCATGTACAGCCAGACGCAATCTGAAACTTGATAAACGCGCTGCAACTCGTCGTCACTGCGAGGGGCGGGCTGATGATTTAACCAGGCAAAACCCGTAACCACGATGAGAAGTACAAGCGTGACAAGCCGATGGAGCCATCTAATAGCCGTTCTGAATGGCATAGTCTATTCCTTCTCTGATATTGCGCTGATCCGTTGGGTCATCACCGTAAGGTGGTTTATCGTACCATTTACCCCATTCAGGTTTTGAAGTACCTGCGCGGTTCTGAGCCCAACCCCCGCCAATAAGGAGGATCTTTGCAGGAATGCCTGCAGCAGTCCCTGCGGCACCGAAGTTGAAATTGCCAAATGCTGCGAAATACGGATCGAATTTTTTATAATCCCATGGGCCGCCATTTCTGACTTTTTGATAGAACCAGTAGTAAGTAGAAGCCGTGGCCATATTACGAGACATTCCATTTTGGCGTGCTTCACGCATGTTGTTAGCTATAACAATTGAACCAGGGCCAGGGGTTGGAACGGAAGCCATACATCCTCCAGTGTTCGGTTTTAATCCTGCCCGGCATGATAGTTTCTCGTGTATCGATAATCTGAACAAAAAGTGTTCAGATTTTCCTAATGAAAGTAGAGAGTTAATAGAAAAACAGCGCATATAAAAAAAGCGGGTCAGTTTCCTGACCCGCTCAATACGGTTGATTCTGCATTCCTTTGCCTGATGGCGCGTCGCTTTAAGGCCTACGTGCTGCGTTTTGTAGGCCGGATAAGGCATCGCCGCCATCCGGCACGGTCGCGCTTAGATAATCTTCAGCGAGATCCAGTACAGCACGCCGGACAGAATAATCGCCGCTGGCAGGGTAAACACCCAGGCCATCAGAATGCTGGTGACCGTTTTGCGCTGTAGACCGCCACCGTCCACAACCATTGTCCCCGCGACGGAGGAAGAAAGGACGTGCGTGGTGGATACCGGCATACCGGTGTAGCTGGCGAGACCGATAGAGACTGCGGCCGTCATCTGCGCCGACATCCCTTGCGCATAGGTCATGCCTTTCTTACCAATCTTCTCACCGATGGTGGTCGCCACGCGGCGCCAGCCGATCATGGTGCCAATACCCAGCGCCAGCGCGACGGCCATGATTATCCAGATCGGCGCGTACTCAATGGTGCTCAGCATATCGGTTTTCAGTTTTTTCAGCAGACGCTGGTCGTCATTGCTTACGCCAGGCAGCTTCACGACTTTATCGGTCGTGTCGGAGATGCACAGCATAATGCGACGCAGCTGGCTACGCTGGTCAACGCTTAACGTGTCGTAGCTTTCCAGATTCGCCAGCATACCTTTCGCGCGATCAAGCGCATTGATGGTATTCGCCGGGTGGCAATGGAACTCTGCGGGTTCTGTCGCGCCCGGTTCCGGTGCGGGAATCAGCTGATCCACGCCGGTGACTTTTTTCAGCAGATCAGGGTGCTGCTGGAAGTACGTTTCGACGTTGTTGATGGCGTCGCGGGTACGGGTAATTTCATAGCCGGATGCGTTCATATTGACGACGAAGCCCGCAGGCGCCACGCCAATCAGAACCAGCATGACCAGACCAATGCCTTTCTGACCATCGTTAGCGCCATGAGAGAACGCCACGCCAATAGCCGAGAGGATAAGTGCGATACGCGTCCAGAATGGCGGCTTTTTCTTACCGTCTTTCTTTTCACGTTCAGCAGGGGTCAGGTGGATACGTGCGCGCTTTTTAGTGCCGCTCCAGTAGCGACGCAGCAAAAAGATCAGACCGCCAGCAAACACCAGGCCTACGATAGGGGAGACAATCAATGACCCAAAGATATTGATAACTTTAGGTATATTTAGCGCATCCACCACTGAAGTGCCGGTCATCATTGCATTGGTTAAACCGATACCAATGATGGCGCCAATCAGCGTATGGGAACTGGAGGCAGGAAGACCAAAGTACCATGTACCGAGGTTCCAGATAATGGCCGCCAGCAACATAGAGAACACCATAGCGAGGCCATGTGCGGAACCCATGTTAAGCAGCAAATCCGTAGGCAACATATGCACGATGGCATAGGCTACACTCAGACCGCCCAGTAGAACGCCAAAGAAGTTAAAGACCGCAGCCATAACAACCGCCAGTTGCGAACGCATCGCACGGGTATAAATCACGGTTGCCACTGCGTTGGCTGTATCATGGAAGCCGTTAATCGCTTCGTAGAACAGCACAAAAGCCAGAGCAAGCAATAATAAAAGCCCGGTATGTAAATCCAGGCCAGCAAACAAATGTAGCATAGGACGTTACGCCATTTTGAGGACATGAACGCGGCGCATTATCAGTGACTTTCGCGGCGCGGGCAAAGTGAAATATAGACTTTTTTTGATATAACGCCTGCTTAATGTCATGCCACTAAAGAATTATCTTATAGAATTCAATTAAATACTCATATCCATCGATTTTGGCGCTGGTGCGACCACTGAGGAATCTTTACAATTCACGCCCTGTTTTCAGAGAGGATCGCAAAGTGGAAAGGTTTGATGCCGTTATTATAGGCGCTGGCGCGGCGGGTATGTTCTGTGCGGCGCAGGCCGGTCAGGCGGGGCGCCGCGTGCTGCTCATCGATAATGGTAAAAAACCGGGGCGTAAGATCCTGATGTCCGGCGGCGGGCGCTGCAACTTCACGAATCTGTATGTCGAACCTGCTGCCTATCTGAGCCAGAACCCCCATTTCTGCAAATCGGCGCTGGCGCGTTACACCCAGTGGGACTTTATCGATCTGGTGGGCAAACACGGCATCGCCTGGCATGAAAAGACGCTCGGCCAGCTGTTCTGCGACGACTCTGCGCAGCAAATTGTCGATATGCTGGTGGCGGAATGCGCAAAGGGCAACGTGACGATGCGCCTGCGCAGCGAAGTGCTCAGCATCGCGCGTGATGACGAAGGGTTTACCCTGGAACTGAACGGCATGACGGTCGCGGCGAAAAAAGTGGTGATCGCCACGGGCGGTCTCTCCATGCCGGGTCTGGGCGCGTCGCCGTTGGGTTATAAAATTGCTGAACAGTTTGGTCTGGATGTCCTGCCGACCCGCGCCGGGCTGGTGCCCTTCACGTTGCATAAACCGCTGCTGGAGCAGCTTCAGGTGTTATCCGGCGTTTCGGTGCCTGCGGTGATCGCGGCGCAGGACGGTACGGTATTCCGTGAAAATCTGCTCTTTACCCACCGTGGGCTGTCAGGCCCGGCGGTTTTACAGATTTCGAGTTTCTGGCAGCCCGGCGAATTTGTCAGCATCAATTTGCTGCCGGAGGTCGATCCTGATGATTTCCTCAATGAACAACGTTGCGCGCACCCGAATCAAAGCCTGAAAAATACGCTAGCGATGCAGTTGCCGAAGCGCCTGGTGGAATGTTTACAGCAGCTTGGGCAGATCCCGGATGTTTCCCTGAAACAGTTGAACGCACGCGAGCAGCAGGCGCTGATTGAAACGCTGACCGAATGGCGCGTACAGCCTAACGGTACGGAAGGCTATCGCACGGCGGAAGTGACGCTTGGCGGCGTGAACACCGATGAACTTTCTTCGCGCACGATGGAGGCCCGAAAAGTGCCGGGGCTTTATTTTATCGGCGAGGTGATGGATGTCACCGGTTGGCTGGGGGGCTACAACTTCCAGTGGGCCTGGTCGAGCGCGTGGGCATGCGCGCAGGCGCTGAGCGAAGGATAACGGGTTTGCCCGACCAGAGAGCGGTCGGGCGAAATTGTCAGTTCAGGCCAAGAAAATACTGGGCGATTTTAAAGTAGATAATCAGTCCGGTGCCGTCGATCAGCGTGGCGATAAACGGCGCAGAGACCACCGCAGGGTCGATGCCGATGCGCTTGAGCACCATCGGGATCACCGATGACACCACCGCGCTCCACAGCGTAATGCATACCAGCGTCAGGCTGACGATCAGCGTGATTTCCACGCCGATACCCATCATCCAGGCGCGCAGACAACCCGCCAGGCCCAGCGTTATGGCGATCAGCAGCGAGGTCGACGCCTCTTTGCGAATGACCCGCCCCATGTCGCGCAGCCGCACTTCGCCCAGCGCCATTGCGCGCACCAGCGTAGAGGTTATTTGCGTACCGCTGTTGCCGCCGGTGCCAATCAGCAGGGGGATGAAGAAGGCCAGCGCAATCGCTGACTCCAGCGCCTCTTCGAAATGTTGCAGTACGCTACTGGTATAGGCTTCCGCCACAAACAGCAACAGCAGCCACACAGAACGTTTCTTCCACAGCGTCCACGGGCTGATGTCCAGATACGGTTTCTCCAGCGGCAGCGTCGCCCCCTGGCGCTGCACGTCTTCAGTGACGTCATCTTCCAGAAGATGGGCAATCTCTTTTTCCATCAGGCAGCCGACCAGCTCGCCTTTATCGACGACCGGCACCAGATCGAGCTGGCGTTCGGTCAGCTCGGCAATGATGTGTGGACGTTCGTCGTCGGGTTTGACGCGAAACAGGCAACTGTCCATTAAGGCGTGGATAGATTGCGCCGTGTCGCTTGCCTGTAAAAGTTTCTTGATGGATAAAACCCCGCGCAGCTGTTTTTCCGCAACCACAAACACCTGGCCGGGAATATCATCTGAGGTGAGTTGCGACACAAAGAATTCACGCGCCTCATGAACGCTGAGATGATCCGGCAGCGTAATAAAATCGGTACGCATATATTGCGCGATAGCATCGCCGTCAAAAGCCGGAGCCGGGTGATGTGCGTTGCAAACGTGGATGGATGACATTGATGTAATTCCCTATAAAAAGCTCTCATAGGGGCGAACAAGACAGGATGAGCACAGGCAGATCCCTACGTCCTGGTTTTAGCACTGCACAACGTATCTGCCCGATAGTGATATCGTCAGAAGTTACCTTGGCAACACCTTGATTCGATGGATGCCTGTATTTCCCTGAGTGGTCTCTCTCGATACCAGCAGGGCGGTAACTTATATTTGTGCAGGAGCCTCGCCATAACGAGATCGATAAAATGAGCCGCCAGTATAGAGAATGTTAACCATTCACAATGTTTATAATTTAGATGGTTTATCAACGGTTGATATACCACATTGTCTCTCTGCCAATAAAAGCCAGCGAAACCCATTAAAGAATGAAGTGAATAGACATCACGGGTATTGGTGTTAGTATTTCATTGATAGTACATATGAGTATGCGTGTTTCATTTACGGCCAGGAACGCTGATGATGACAACATTAGTACCCGTTTTTCGAGCATTTCCGTCATTCACTTTCCTTTACGGCGAGCGCCGCGCTGACGCCTGCATGCCGTCTGGCCATTTTCTTTTTTTCCTTCTTATCCCGGATGGAATATCCCGCTGAACATGTGTTCGGGGGTGTTGTGACACGCATTGTTGGCTAACAGGGATCACGGCGGGTCGGATATGGACAAAATAAAGCGTCATCTGGTGTGGTGGAGTGTTGGCATCCTGGTGGCAATAGCAGCCGTAGCGTGGTGGATGCTACGTCCTGCTGGCGTACCGGATGGCTTTGCCGCCAGCAACGGCAGAATTGAGGCAACAGAAGTCGATATTGCCACCAAAATCGCCGGTCGAATTGACACCATTCTGGTGTCGGAAGGGCAGTTTGTGCGCCAGGGCGAGGTGCTGGCGAAGATGGACACCCGCGTGTTGCAGGAACAGCGGCTGGAAGCCATCGCGCAAATCAAAGAGGCTGAAAGCGCGGTTGCCGCCGCGCGCGCCCTGCTGGAGCAACGCCAGAGCGAAACGCGCGCCGCCCAGTCGGTGGTGAAGCAGCGTGAAGCAGAGCTGGATTCGGTCTCCAAACGTCATGTGCGTTCCCGCTCGCTGTCGCAGCGCGGTGCGGTTTCCGCTCAACAGCTGGATGACGATCGCGCCGCTGCCGAAAGCGCTCGCGCCGCGCTGGAATCCGCCAAAGCCCAGGTCTCTGCGACGAAAGCGGCGATTGAAGCGGCCCGCACCAGCATTATTCAGGCGCAGACCCGCGTAGACGCGGCGCAGGCTACCGAGCGACGCATTGTGGCGGACATCGATGACAGTGAATTAAAAGCGCCGCGAGATGGCCGCGTCCAGTACCGCGTTGCCGAACCGGGAGAGGTGCTGTCTGCGGGTGGTCGGGTGCTGAATATGGTCGATCTCAGCGATGTCTACATGACCTTCTTCCTGCCGACCGAGCAGGCCGGCCTGCTGAAAATTGGCGGAGAAGCGCGCCTGGTGCTGGATGCCGCGCCCAGCCTGCGCATTCCGGCCACCATCAGTTTTGTCGCCAGCGTCGCGCAGTTCACGCCGAAAACCGTCGAAACCAGCGATGAACGGCTGAAGCTGATGTTCCGCGTGAAGGCGCGTATCCCGCCAGCGCTGTTACAGCAGCATCTGGAATACGTTAAAACCGGTTTGCCGGGTATGGCATGGGTGCGGCTGGATGAACAGCGTCCCTGGCCTGACGATCTGGCGGTGAGGCTACCGCAATGACGAACCTGGCGCGTCTTCCCATTCCTCCCGTGGCGCACCTTGACGGCGTGAGTCAGCATTACGGGGCAACGGTGGCGCTGAACAACATCACGCTGGATATCCCCGCTCGCTGTATGGTGGGGCTGATTGGCCCGGATGGCGTCGGTAAGTCGAGCCTGCTGTCGCTTATCTCCGGCGCGCGCGTTATCGAGCAAGGCAATGTGCGGGTGCTGGGCGGCGACATGCGCGATGCGACGCACCGCCGCGATGTCTGCCCACGGATAGCCTGGATGCCGCAGGGGCTGGGAAAGAACCTCTACCATACGCTGTCGGTGTATGAGAACGTCGATTTCTTCGCGCGTCTCTTCGGGCATGATAAAGCGGAGCGTGAAGCGCGAATTACCGATCTGCTGAACAGCACCGGGCTGGCGCCGTTTCGCGATCGCCCGGCGGGGAAGCTCTCGGGCGGCATGAAACAAAAACTGGGGCTGTGCTGCGCGCTGATCCATGACCCGGAACTGCTGATTCTTGATGAGCCTACCACCGGGGTTGACCCGCTTTCCCGCGCCCAGTTCTGGGCGTTGATCGACAGCATTCGTCAGCGGCAGACTAACATGAGCGTGCTGGTCGCCACGGCCTATATGGAAGAAGCCGAGCGTTTCGACTGGCTGGTGGCGATGAACGCAGGTGAAGTGATGGCGACGGGCAGTGCGCAAGAACTGCGGGACAAAACCGGCAGCGCCACGCTGGAGCAGGCGTTTATCGCCCTGTTGCCAGAGGCGCAGCGCCAGGCGCACAAACCCGTTGTTATCCCGCCTTATGATGCGACGCAGGAAGAGATCGCCATTGAGGCGAAAGATCTGACCATGCGGTTTGGCAATTTCGTCGCCGTCGATCACGTCAATTTCCGCATCCCGCGCGGAGAGATTTTTGGTTTTCTGGGCTCGAACGGCTGCGGCAAGTCCACCACCATGAAAATGCTCACCGGGCTGCTGCCTGCCAGTGAAGGGGAAGCCTGGCTGTTCGGACAATCGGTTGACCCGAAGGATATCGAAACCCGCCGCCGGGTGGGTTACATGTCGCAGGCGTTTTCACTCTACAGCGAGCTGACCGTGCGGCAAAACCTGGAGCTACATGCCCGCCTGTTCCACATCCCGGACGCAGAGATTCCGCAGCGCGTAGCGCAGATGAGCGAGCGTTTTATGCTCTCTGACGTCGAAGATATGCTGCCGGAAGCGCTGCCGCTCGGTATTCGCCAGCGCTTGTCGCTGGCGGTGGCGGTGATCCATCGCCCGGAAATGCTGATTCTGGATGAGCCGACCTCCGGCGTGGACCCGGTCGCCAGGGATATGTTCTGGCAGTTGATGGTGGATCTGTCGCGCCGGGATAAGGTGACCATTTTTATCTCCACCCACTTTATGAACGAAGCGGAACGCTGTGACCGCATGTCGCTGATGCACGCCGGAAAGGTGCTTGCCAGCGGCACGCCGCAGGAACTGGTAGAGCGGCGGGGCGCTGCCAGTCTTGAAGAGGCGTTTATCTCCTGGTTACAGGAAGCCGCAGGGCCAGCGCCAGTATCACCGCTGCCGCCAGCGGACGCGCCAGACGCGCATAAAACGAGTAAACCGCCGCGCCAGGGCTTTAGTCTGCGACGCCTGTTCAGCTACAGCCGCCGTGAAGCGCTGGAGCTGCGCCGCGATCCGGTACGATCAACGCTGGCCTTGCTGGGGACGGTCATTTTGATGCTGATCATGGGCTACGGTATCAGCATGGATGTGGAAAACCTGCGCTTTGCCGTGCTCGATCGCGATCGGACCGTCAGCAGTCAGGCCTGGTCGTTGAACCTGGCGGGGTCTCGCTATTTTATCGAGCAGTCGCCGCTCACCAGCTATGACGATCTTGACCGACGCATGCGCTCGGGCGAGGTGGCGGTCGCGATAGAACTTCCGCCCAATTTTGGACGGGATATCGCCCGCGGCACGCCGGTGCAGATTGGCGTGTGGGTAGATGGCGCAATGCCCAGCCGCGCGGAAACGGTAAGGGGATACGTACAGGCGATGCACCAGAGCTGGCTACAGGATGTGGCGAGCCGTCAGCCGAACGCCAGCAGCCAGGGCGGGCTGATGACTATTGAAACGCGCTATCGCTACAACCCGGATGTGAAAAGCCTGCCAGCGATTGTGCCGGCGGTGATCCCGCTGCTGTTGATGATGATCCCGTCGATGCTCAGCGCCCTGAGCGTGGTGCGTGAAAAAGAGCTGGGATCGATTATCAACTTGTATGTGACGCCGACCACCCGCAGCGAATTTTTACTCGGTAAACAGTTGCCGTACATCGCGCTGGGGATGCTGAACTTCCTGTTGCTCTGCGCGCTGTCGGTGTTTGTTTTTGGCGTGCCGCATAAGGGCAGCTTCCTGACGCTCACCCTGGCGGCGCTGCTTTACGTCACCATCGCCACCGGGATGGGGCTGCTGATTTCGACGTTTATGAAAAGCCAGATCGCCGCGATTTTCGGCACCTCGATCATTACGCTGATCCCGGCGACGCAGTTCTCCGGGATGATCGACCCGGTGGCGTCGCTGGAAGGGCCGGGGAGATGGATCGGCGAGATCTACCCGACCAGCCATTTTCTGACGATCGCGCGCGGTACGTTCTCGAAAGCGCTGGATCTGATGGATCTCTGGCCGCTGTTCGTGCCGTTGGCGATCGCCATTCCGCTGGTGATTGGCCTGAGCGTATTGCTGCTGAAAAAACAGGAGGGGTGATGCGCCGATTACGCAATATTTATAACCTCGGCATCAAAGAGTTACGCAGCCTGCTGGGGGATAAGGCAATGCTGACGCTGATTGTCTTTGCCTTCACGATTTCGGTGTACTCCTCTGCCACCGTTCTGCCGGGTTCGCTGCACCTTGCGCCAATCGCGATTGCCGATATGGACCAGTCTCAGCTGTCGAATCGCATTGTGAACAGCTTCTATCGCCCGTGGTTCCTGCCGCCGGAGATGATCACCGCCGATGAGATGGACGCCGGACTGGATGCCGGACGTTACACCTTTGCCGTCAATATCCCGCCCAATTTCCAACGGGATGTGCTGGCGGGGCGGCAGCCGGATATTCAGGTGAACGTCGATGCGACGCGCATGAGTCAGGCGTTTACCGGCAACAGCTATATCCAGAACATTATCAGCGGCGAGGTGAACAGCTTTGTGGCGCGTTACCGCGACAATAGCGAGCCGCTGGTCTCACTGGAAACCCGGATGCGCTTCAACCCGAATCTGGACCCGGCATGGTTCGGCGGCGTAATGGCGATTATTAATAACATCACCATGCTGGCGATTGTGCTGACCGGCTCGGCGCTGATCCGCGAGCGGGAGCACGGGACGATTGAACACCTGCTGGTGATGCCGATCACCCCGTTTGAGATCATGATGGCGAAGGTCTGGTCGATGGGGCTGGTGGTGCTGGTGGTTTCCGGGCTGTCGCTGATGCTGATGGTGAAGGGGGTACTCGGCGTGCCGATTGAGGGCTCCATTCCGCTGTTTATGCTGGGTGTCGCGTTAAGCCTGTTCGCCACCACGTCTATCGGGATTTTTATGGGCACCCTGGCGCGTTCGATGCCGCAACTGGGGCTGCTGATGATTCTGGTGCTGCTGCCGTTGCAGATGCTCTCCGGCGGTTCCACGCCGCGTGAAAGTATGCCGCAGATGGTGCAGGACATCATGCTGACGATGCCGACCACTCACTTTGTCAGCCTCGCGCAGGCGATACTTTATCGCGGCGCCGGGTTTGGCATCGTCTGGCCGCAGTTTCTGACGCTGCTGGCGATCGGCAGCGCTTTCTTCCTGATAGCACTGCTGCGTTTCAGAAAGACGATTGGCACGATGGCGTAAACATTATTGCCGGATGGCGGCTACGCCTTATCCGGCCTGTGAACTACCAACGGAAACGGACGTAGGCCGGGCAAGCGAAGCGCCCCCGGCAACGAAACGAGCAATCACTCTTCCTTCGGCAAACACTGCAAATGACCGTGGCGCACGCCGCGCTGGGCGATGACGTCATCGGCAAAATGCTGAACGTCGCCCATATCGCCTTTCAGTACGGCGATCTCCAGACAGTCGTCGTGATTAATGTGTACATGCAGCGTCGCCACCGACAAATCATGGTGATGATGCTGAGTGGAAACGATGCGGCTGGCTAAATCGCGTTTCTCATGCTCATAAACATACGAGAGCACCGCGAAGCCCTGGGTGCCGTGCTCCTGCGTGGCCTCCTGCGCCAGCGCGCCGCGCAGAATGTCACGAATCGCTTCGGAGCGGTTGTTGTAACCCCGGCGCTGGCTCAGGCTATCCAGCGTTTCGAGTAAATCGTCATCGAGAGTAATAGTGACACGTTGCATCTGAATTAAACCTTTTCTGTCGCGCGACGGCGCACGGGAAATGCGGGAAGTACCGCATTTTGTAACACACGCCCGGCGTCAGAGGAAAAGGTTAATGTGTCACCTACGGTTCGCGTCTCAACAATCTGCCCTTCATCCATCACCATTACCCGGTGGCAAAAACGTTCCACCAGACGTAAATCGTGGGTGATAAACAGACAGGCGGTGCCGAACTGCTGTTGCAGCTTTTTGAGCAGACGAATGACGCCCGCCTGCAATACCAGATCGAGGTTGGAGACCGCTTCATCCAGAATCAGTAATTTGGGTTCGACCGCCAGCGCCCGCGCCAGGCAGACGCGCTGTAATTGCCCGCCGCTCAGCTGTGGCGGACGTTTATCCAGAAGCGTGTCGTCCAGATCCACCGCCCGCAGCATCTCGCTGGCGCGCGCGATTTGTTCGGCTCTGGAAAGCGACAGCAAATGGCGCATCGGTTCACGCAGGATCTCGCGTACGGTTTTACGCGGGTTTACCGCGCTGATTGAGTCCTGAAACACCATCTGGATATCACGGCGAAACGCTTTTTGTCTGGCCCGGTTAAGCGTGGAGAGCGGCTCGCCCTGCCAGCAGACGCGGCCCTGCGTCGGCGATTCCAGCCCGACCAACAGGCGGGCAAGCGTGCTTTTCCCGCAGCCGCTACGCCCCAATAACGCCACGGTTTCGCCGCTTTTCAGGCTTAATGACACCTCTTTCAGCACCGTGTGATGCTGATGTTTGCCGCTGAGGTTAGCGTGCGCGTATTGATGGGAAATACCGCTTACCGTCAGTAACGTCATGAGGCTAACTCCATACCGTACAGCGCGAGATGCGCCGAAACCAGATTACGCGTCACGCTATGCTGCGGGGTGCGGAATAACGTTTCCACGTCACCCAGTTCTACGATCTTGCCGTTGTCCATTACTGCCACATCGTCCGCCAGTCGCGCGACGACGCCCATATCATGAGTGACCAGCAGCATACCGGGCGCGCGGCTGCGCATAATGCTTTCCAGGAGATCGAGGATTCGTGCCTGGGCGACCACGTCCAGGTCGGTTGTTGGTTCGTCCGCGATGATGAACGGCGCGTCACACAGCAGCGCCATCGCAATCATCATGCGTTGCAGCATGCCGCCGCTCATCTCGAACGGGTAAAGCTTCAGCACCCGCGCGGCATTTTCCAGACCTACCGCCTCCAGCGCCGCGATAAGCGTGGCGTCATCCGCCGGTTTACCTGACGCCAGGCAGGTTTCTTTTGCGTGGGCCGCCATTGTGTGCAGCGGATTAAAGGCGCTGCGCGGGTTCTGCATGATGGTCGCGACCTTAATTCCACGCAGCTTGCAGGGGGAAATCGGCTGACCATCGGCCAGAATGGCGCCCGCTGTCTGACGCACGCCTGCGGGCAGGATGCCCAGCGTCGCCGCGCAGGTCAGCGATTTACCGCTGCCGCTGCCGCCTACCAGCGCCAGTACGCGCCCGCGCCTGAGCGCTAACGACACGCCGTGCACCAACGGTCTGTCTGCTTGCAACACAATGTTTTGTAATTCAATTTGTTGTGGCATCAGTGGGCATGCTCCGTCACCAGATGAGGGTCGAGGTGATCGCGCAGGGCGTCACCCACCATGTTAAAGGCCATCACGCTGATAAACAGCGCCAGTCCCGGCCAGAACATCTGTAGCGGCTGAGTCCAGATATACTGGCGCGCATCGTTAATCATTACGCCCCATTCCGGCGTTGGCGCAGTGACGCCGAGGCCGAGGAATGACATCCCGGCGACGTGCAGCATCATATGGCCGATATCCAGCGTCGCCAGCACGAGCAGGGAGGGGATCACCGCCCCGGCCAGGTGGTCGATAAACACGCGCACATGCCCGGCGCCGGAAAGGCGCGAGGCGAGCACAAATTCACGCTGGCGCAGGGAGATCACCAGGCTGCGCACCATCCGCGCATACCAGGCCCAGTGCGACAGGGCGATTGCGATGATGACGTTGGTCAACCCCGTCCCCAACACGCCCACGAGGAAAAAAGAGAGGATGGAGGTCGGGAACGTCATAAAGATATCCGCGACGCGCATGGTGAACTGATCGACGCGACCGCCCATCAGTCCGGCGCTGCCGCCGACGATCAGCCCCAGCGCTAACACCAGCAACAAACAGGCGATTACGGAACCGAGCGAGACGCGGGTTGCCGCCAGCAGGCGGGAGAAAATATCGCGCCCCAGATGGTCGGTGCCCAGCCAGTGCTGGCTGTCCGGCGACAGTAAACGTGACGGTAAATCAATCGCCTGCGGATCGTACGGCAACCACCACTGGCTGGTGAGCGCGATGATCGCCAGCAAAGCGATAATGAGGAGCGCCAGGCGCACCGGCCAGCGTGCAGAGAGAAAAAAATTCACGAATGCGCTCCTTCATGGCGACGAATGCGCGGGTCCAGCGCGGCGTTCAGCAGGTCAACAATCAGATTACAGACCACGAAAACCACCACCATAATGAGGGTAAAGCACTGAATGACCGGGTAGTCGCGGTTAAAAATGGCTGACACCGCATAGCGCCCGACGCCCGGCCAGGCGAAGATGTTTTCGATAATCATCGTGCCGCCAATCAGTTCGCCAATGTGCATCCCGACGGCGGTAATCATGGGTAGCGACGCGTTACGCAGAATATGGCGGCGCTCGGTTTGTTTCGCGTTCAGGCCGCGCAGACGCGCCCATGTGACGTGGCGCTGACTGGCGACTTCCAGCATGCTGGCGCGCAGCAGGCGGGCGTTAATCGCCAGCGACATAAACGCAATCGACACCGCAGGCAGAATGATGTGCTGCCAGCCGCCGTAGCCCATTGCCGGTAGCCACTTTAAATACACCGAGAAGAACATCACCAGCAGGAAGGCGAGCCAGAAGTTGGGCATTGATACGCCGAGAAACGCGATCAGCCGCACGATGAAGTCCGGCAGACGGTCACGATGGCGCGCCGCCCAGATCCCCAGCGGTACAGACGTGAGCAGGATCAGCACCAGCGCCGCGCCCGCCAGCTGTAGCGTGGCGGGCAGAAAGTTCAGTACGTCCTCCAGCACCGGGCGCTGAGTGGCGAAAGAGATGCCAAAATCCAGATGCAGCGCTTTCCACAGCCAGGAGCCGTACTGCACGACCAGCGGTTGATCCAACCCCAGCATAACCCGCGTGGAGGCGACCATCTCTGGCGTTGGCGGTAAGTTAGAGAGCCGCAGATAGTCGAGCGCCGGGTCGCCGGTGCCCATGCGCAGCATTAAAAAGATAATTACCGACGCGGCGAAAATCATCGGGATCAGCAGCAAAATGCGCCGCACAATATAACGCAGCATCAGGGTTTCACCGGGTTGATCTGTTCAAATGGGATCTCGGAGGTAATGGGCGCATAAGGAATTTTCCCCAGCCCGGGTTTCGCCACCACCATCATCGACATATAGCTGATGGGCAGATACACCGCATCGTTATGCAGACGCGTCAGGATGTCGCGATACAGAGACTTACGCTGCGCCTCATCGGTGGTGGTGAGCACCTCGCCAATTTCTTTATCAATTTGCGCTTTGTCCGGCAGCCCAAGCTGCGCCTGATAATCGGCGTGGGACGGTACGCGCATTGAGCTCATAAACGCATGCGGATCGTACGGCGCGCCCCAGGTGCGGGAGAAAATCATCCCAAAACGGCCATCGCGCATACGGGCATAAATACTGCTCTCTTCCTCGCCTATCAGCGACACATCGACGCCCACTTTGCGCATATCGGCCTGGATGATTTCCGCCATTGATTTGCTCAGCGCGTCGGTGCCGATATAGGCCAGCTCAACGTGCAGTGGCTGACCGGCTTTTTCACGAATGGTTTTCCCGGCAGGCAATCTCCAGCCCGCTTTTTCCAGCAGCGCGTTAGCCTGTTGGGGATCGTACTGGCGTGGTTTCAGGCCAATGTCGGCGTAAGGCACGGAGGGGGCAAACAGCGTATCGGCGATCTGCTGGGTGCCGTACAGGGCATTATCGATCAGCGATTTTTTATTTACCGCATAGTTCAGCGCTTCACGCACCGCCAGCTCGTTGGTTGGCGCTTTGGCGGAGTTCAGCGCCAGCATGACGGTCTCAACCGGCGCGGAAAGCTGGGTACGGTATTTCGGCGTCTGGCTGAAACGGGCGAAGGTATCGAGCGGCAGCAGTCCTTCATTGCCATACAGCAGGTCAATATCGCCGGTCTCAAAGGCCACCGCGCGGGTCGTCGGGTCCGGGATCACTTTAATCGTTATCTGGCGGATCGCAGGTTTTTCGCCCCAGTAGTGGTCATTGCGTACCAGCACGTCGTACTGGTTGAGCTTCGACGCTTTCAGAACCCACGGCCCGGTTCCGACAGGCGCTTTAATGCCGTTCATCGTTTCGTTGTTTTTAAACTGGGACGGGGCGATAAAGCGGAAAGGGCGCGGCAGGGCGAGTTCTTGCAGGAAAGGATAATAGGCGCTTTTCAGGGTGATTTGCAGTTCGGTTTTACTCAGCGCTTTGACGTCGGTGATTTGGTTCGTCAGCTCCAGCCAGGCATGGCGCTGGCGGTTATCAAGCACCGCGCGGAAGTTCTCTGCTGCGGCCTGGGCGTCAAACGCTTCGCCGTTAGAGAAGGTTACGTCATCGCGCAGCGTAAACACCCAGGTTTTGCCATCTGCCGAGTGGGTCCAGCTTTTTGCCAGCCAGGGTTTTACTGAACCATCCGCCTGATACTTCACCAGCGGTTCATACACCATGCTCTGGGCGAACATCTGGTTAGGCGTATAAAGGTGCGGGTTTAGCGGCCCTACGTTTACCGGCCATGCGGTGGTGATCTCGTCAGGTGCGGCGGCATGCGCGAGGAATGACGCACAGGCCAGCAGCGCAAAAAGTGTGCGGCGTAGTCTGGACAAAATGGTGGCCCCGATTAAAAAGAGGTACGACTAAATGAGTATGACGATTCTAAAGATTCATCATACTTTTGACGTGTTCTGGATCAATAGTTGGGCGGTCAAAGGGGGAAGGTATACGAAAATCATATGGTAGCGGATGTTTTCTATGAGGAGATTATTTCACTCTGAAATATTGTTCCGTTCACTTTAGGTTCAGCATTTATCTGGAGCCTCGTCACCTGTGAACGTGCAAGGGAGGCTCGCCGCCGCCTCCCTTGCAACCCTGGCTCTCCGGCAAGGAAAATCGCCGCTGCGCGGTTTATTCGCCTTATTCCGTCTGCCTTTCGGGTCGGGGTCGAGCCTGCGTCCCGGCAGGCCGTCCCCTCCGCCCGCGTCCCTGCGTGCGGACCCGGTCAGCCGTCAACGTCTCATCGATTTTCAGCCGGAACAGGGGCATTGCTGCAATGCTCTGATTTTCAGCCGCACCGGTTTTGCTGTTAAAAAACAAACCGCAGAAATGGTCTGCCGGGAGCGGGGATTGTTAAGGGGGCAGCGATAGCCCCCTTAACGCGTTCACGGGTGATGAAATTCCAGAGAAATGCTGAACCTAAAGTGAACGGAATCACGCGTCAGAATGAAATGTTCTCCGTAAAGATTTAACGGCAGGCATGACATACAAATTTACGCGATGGATTCCAGGCGCTGCACGCAATCGGCGGTCAGCGTGAACGGTGTCGGCGTGCAGACCGCCAGACTCAGGGTATCGAGCTGGCACTGGCTGACCGACAACGCCGAGTTGAGCGTGCTGTCCACGCTGACGATTTGCCAGGCGCTGCCGCCGCGCTGTTTTACGATAGCCTCTTTGCGCGTCCAGATGCGCCAGAACGCCGTCAGCTGTTGTTCGGGATGTTCGGCTTCTACTTCCGCATGTTCGCCAAGGCTGAACACCGCGTTGGCCAGCGACCGCCAGTTATCTCGCGGGCGGATCACTTCAATGTCGCAGCCGACTTCGCCCTCGTCGCTCAGCAGCAGGGCGATATCGTCCCCGCTATGACTCAGGTTAAACCAGAGCCGGGTGTCAGGAGAAAAAGCAGGTTTTCCCTGTTCGCCATACACAATCTCCGGCAATGGCGAAAGGGCGTGGGAAAGCAGCACGCGACCGGCCAGCCAGCGCGCGCGGCGAGCGCCCTGCGGCGCCTGTGCGTACAGTGGCGACGGCAGCGTGCCTGTGCTCAGTGTCGAAACTTTTCCCAGAACAATCCGGTACATATCAGGGCCAACGTTTAATAATGATAGAAGTATTGATGCCGCCAAACGCAAAGTTGTTGCTTTGCAAAAACTCACAATCAATCTTGCGGGCTTCACCCATGATGTAATCCAGCGCGCCACATTGGGTATCCGGCTGACTCAAGTTTAGCGTAGGTGCAAACCAACCTTCACGCATCATTTGCAGACTCATCCAGGCTTCCAGTGCCCCGCAGGCGCCAAGGGTATGCCCAAAGTAGCTTTTTAGCGAGGAGATCGGCACATTATCGCTATAAATTGCGGCCGTTGCCTGACTTTCTGCGATATCGCCCCGATCGGTCGCCGTACCGTGGGCGGAAATGTACCCTATATCCTGTGCGCTTAAGCCTGCTATTTTCAGCGATTGTTCCATGCAAATCTGCATGGTTTCACGCTGTGGCTGGGTGATATGCGCGGCGTCGCAGTTAGTGGCAAAGCCGATGATTTCGCCGTAAATGGTCGCCCCTCGGGCTTTGGCATGTTCCAGCTCTTCGAGAATCAGCGTTCCTGCGCCTTCGCCAATCACCAGCCCATCGCGCTTTTCATCGAACGGCGAAGGCGTCGTTTTCGGTTCGTCATTGCGCTGGCTGGTGGCAAACAGCGTGTCAAAAACCGCCGCTTCAGACGGGCATAACTCTTCTGCGCCGCCGGCGACCATCACCGTCTGGTAGCCGTGACGAATCGCTTCCCAGGCATAACCAATCGCCTGACTGCCGGAGGTGCAGGCGCTGGACGTCGGGATCACGCGACCCCGCAGGCCAAAGAACAGCCCGGTGTTGACGGCGGTGGTGTGCGGCATCATCTGCACGTAAGTGGTGCCGGTGATGTTGTTGGTGTGTTTTTCCGTCAGCATGGTGGCGAATTCGCTCACCGGGCCGGTACTGCCGGTAGAAGAACCATAGGCAATTCCGGTTTCGCCGTTGGTCAGCACCGCATCGTCGATAAGCCCTGCCTGTTCCAGCGCCAGTTCGGTGGCGCGGGTGGACATGAGCGACACGCGGCCCATCGCCCGAATACGCTTGCGGGTATAGTGTGCCGGTAGGGTGAAATCATCGACTGGCGCGCCAAGCAGCGTATGCAGTCCGTCATAAACCTGCCATTCCGGCATCTGGCGCACGGCGTTTTCGTAAGCGTTCAGTCTGGTGGAAACGTCCTGCCAGTTCTCGCCAAACGCGGTGACGCCGCCCATGCCTGTAATCACAACGCGACGCGTCATAACATCCCTCCATTGATGGATATGACCTGGCGGGTAACGTAACCCGCAATATCCGACATTAAATAACTGGCCAGCCCTGCCACTTCATCTGCCTGGCCCATACGTTTCATTGGGATGATGGACATCGCCTCTTTCAGCGCGGCCTCTTCCATTGCGATCATGCCGGTGTCAATCAGCCCAGGCGCGATGCAGTTGACGGTGATTTTACGTTTTGCCAGCTCAATCGCCAGCGCTTTTGTCGCACCGATAATGCCCGCTTTTGCGGCGCTGTAGTTAACCTGACCACGGTTGCCCATCACGCCGGAAACGGATGACAGGGTAATGATCCGTCCACCCTGACGTGCGCTAATCATCGGCATGATGCACGGCTGAATCACATTGTAAAAGCTGTCGAGATTGGTGTGGATCACGGCATCCCAGTCGTCGTCGCTCAGCGCCGGAAAGGCGGCGTCGCGGGTGATCCCGGCGTTGCTGACCACGCCATACCACGGGCCATGCGCGTCGATATCCTGCTCCAGCACCTCGCGGCACTGCTCGCGACTGGCGACGTCAAAACTGAGCAGACGGCCTGCGCCGCCGACGGCGAGAATGGTATCCAGCGTTTCTTGCGCGCCCTGTGCGTCACGGTGATAGTGAACCCCGACAACAAAGCCGTCAGCCGCCAGTTGACGGGCGATGGCGCGACCGATGCCTTTGCTGGCCCCGGTAACCAGAACGGAACGACTCATGTTGCAGCTCCCTGTTGAAATAGCGTGGTGAGTTCTTCCTGCGTGGGCTGGAACGTATTTACGCGGCCTGTCGCCAGCGTGTCATCCCCCACGTCGATTGTGCATTCAAAGCTGCCGAAACGCTCATCCTGCATGAGTAATGTGGCCCTGATGGTCAGCGTTTCCCCGGCGGGGAGGGCGCCTGCGACGCAGACGAGTTCACGCGCGCCGAGCACCATGCCCAAAGAGATGGCGCTCTGACCCTGTTGATGACGATGCCAGCCTGACCAGACGCCGATGGTTTGCGCCATCAGTTCCAGCGCGAACCAGCCGGGCAGATTGCCCTGCGGGTCAAGAAACGGGGCCAGCACGCCGCCTGGCGCCACGGTGACGCGGCAGGCGGCGGACTCGTCCGTGACGCACTCGACGTCTTCGAGCAGCAACATGGGGGCGTCATGCGGCAGATACTCGCCGGGTGATAAATAGCGACTCATGAAACCCTCCCGAGCAGAATGCTGGCGTTGTTGCCGCCAAAGGCGAACGAGTTAGATAAGATCACCGGGCGTTCAAGCGCGCGCGGTTGTTCGATGATGCCGCAGCGCGGCAACGCCGGGTCACGCGGCGAATCACTGAAATCCTGCGGCGGCAGCGGCAAGTCGTGTTGCAGAATCAACATGCTGAGGGCGGCTTCGGTGATTCCCGCAGCGCCCAGTGTGTGCCCGGTCAGATGTTTGGTGGAGCTACAGGGCACATTCTCGCCAAACAGTTCACTCACGACTTTCGATTCGATCTGGTCGTTGAGCGGCGTGGCGGTGCCGTGCAGGTTGATATAACCCACCTGCGTCGGCGTGATGCCTGCGTCATTGAGCGCCTGGGTAATCGCGCGAATCGCGCCTTCACCTTGCGGATGCGGTGCGGAAATATGGTACGCGTCGCTGGACTCGCCGACGCCCAGCAGCGCGACAGGCTGCGGTTCGCGGGTCAGCAGCATCAGCGCGGCCCCTTCGCCGATGGTAATGCCGCTGCGATCCCGGCCGAACGGCAGGCATCGCGTTGGAGAGAGCGACTCCAGGCTGTGGAAGCCGTTAATCGGCATCCGGCTTAAGGTGTCCGCGCCGCCGACAATCGCCACGTCCGCCAGACCGGCTTCGATCAGTCGGCGTCCGCTGATGATCGCTCTGGCGCTGGAGGAACAGGCGGTGGAAAGGGTGAACGCCGGGCCATCAAGCGCCAGCCAGTGGCTGAGAAAGCGCGACGGATCGCCCAGCTCCTGCTGCGGGTACTGCCAGGAGAGGCTTTCCTGGCCGTTTAGCGTCAGGTTGACATGGGCATCACCCTCGTCGAGGCCGGAGGTGCTGGTGCCGAGCACCACGGCGACGCGATCGCGGCCATACTGCGCGATGGCTTCATCCACCCGGGGCTGGATCTGCGCGAGCGCGGCCAGCAGCAGCTGATTGTTGCGCGAACGGTGAGCGGCAAAGTCATCGGGGATGGCGGGCAGTTCGCCGTCAACACCGGCGAGCACCGCCTGTGGATGCCCCTGTAGCCAGCCGGGGCGAGGGCGCATACCAGGCGCCACGCCGCGTGTCAGGTTCGTGGCGATCTCATCCGTATCGTTGCCCAGCGCGTTGATCATACCGATCGCAGAAATATAGATCATATCAGTCACCCAGATATTGAATGGTGATGTGGTATTTGAACACATGCTGCTCAATGCTGATTGGCTCGCGTTTGCCTTTGCGGTTCAGATAGATAATTTCCGTCACCAGCTTACCGCTGGCATTGCGCAGCTCGCGTTTGTCGCCGTTGTCGGTGAGCGTCCAGCCCGTCGGCAACTGCGGCTGCCAGGCGCTAATCGGCCAGTGGCTGAGCATTACGTCGGCCAGAACCTGGCTGGCGGGCGGCAACTGCGGCACCACGATGGACTGCTCGGTGTGCAACCCTTTCTCATCATAGGTGACCAGGAACAGGCGGATGCCAACCGACGACAGTCCGGCAAGGGTGATTTTTTGCTCGTCGGCATTGAGCATCACCAGCAGCGACTGGGTTTTGCCGTTAAAGCTGCCGGTGAGCAGTTGTTGCGAACTGACCGCCGGAGAGATGCCCGGCGCAGGCAGCGTGACGCGCGCGCCGGGTTCCAGCCACGCCTGCGGGCGGCCTTCCGGCGCTTTCTGCGAGTGGCTGCATCCGGTCAGAATGAGCGCCGCGGTCATCAGCAGAAACTGCCGGATGGCACTACGCTTATCCGGCCTGCGGTTTGTGCGCTGGCGCAGGCCGGATAAGGCAAAGCCGCCATCCGGCAAAAGGTGTCTCAACCAGCGCGCTGTTTGTTTGATCATCTTCTTTTTTTCTCTTTTTTACCGGGCATTGCCAGAGGCGATAACAGAAATGCGGTGAAAATCCCGCTGACCAGTACGATACCGAAACTGCTGATGGCCTGGGTGGCGCTAAAGACCAACATGCCGAGGGTCAGCAGCGTGGTCATCATCGCCAGCGTAATCGCCAGTAGTGAGGTCAGCGGCGTTCCGCGTGGGTTGCTGAAAAACAGCGTATAGTTGATGCCAATCCCCAGCACCAGCACCAGCGCCAATAGCGAGAACAGATTGACCGCATGGCCGCTCAATGTCAGCGCCGCCAGACCGCAGCCCAGCGACAGCACTGACGGCACCAGGCTTACCAGTCCTTTGCGCCAGCCAAGCCTGATCATCGCGCCGCAGGCAATGACCGCCAGCGCCACAAACAGCAGTCCCGTCAGCACATTGCGATAGAGGGCGAACAGCGTGTCGAAGGTGCTTTTTCGGTCAACCCACGCCACGCCGGAATATTGCGTGGCGAGGGCGTTCAGCGCGGCGCTCCGCTTCACGCCGTCTACCGGCACCAGCACGCCGCTTTCGCCATTCTCCCGCGTCAACCACAGCAGCCGCCAGCCTTCGCTGGCCGGGCTGGCAAGCCAGGCGTCCACCGTTACCGGCATGGCGTTCAGATCCGGGTTAACCGTGGAAAGCCCGGCATTCTGTAGCGCGCGGCTCACCGCCGGAGCGGCGTTTTTCAGTAGCTTCAGATCCTGCTGCTGACGGGCGAGCGAGTTGATCGGAAGCGTGCGATAGCCGCTGAGCAGCCCGTCGCGCTTTGCCTGTTCCAGCGCTGGGGTAAAGGCTTCCAGCCGCTCCAGCGTTTGCTGTGCGGACTGACCATAAACCACAAACCATTTCTGATCGACGCTCTGCCCGGTCAGGGCGGTGATTGCTTTTTCCTGCGCCAGAATCTGCTGCGGCAGCGCCTGTAGCTGTGAAATATCGTCATCCACATGCAGCGTTGCGATGCCCGCCAGCGAGAAGATCGCCAGCGCCACGGGCAGGCCGATGGACAGTTTTTTATTGCGCCGCCACGCCGCCAGCCAGCGCAACATCAGCACCATTGCCGGAACGGGGCGCACAGGCAGCCCGCGACACAGCCACGGATGCCAGAAAATGACCGTCAGGCAGGAGGCGCTTAATCCCACGGCGGCAAATACCGCCATCTGGCGAATGCCGGGGAAAGGGGCGAGCATCATGATCAGATACGCCGCGACGGTGGTCAGCAGCGCCAGCAGCAGGGCGTTACGCACTTTGGCGAGGCTCTGCCACGGCGACGCGTCGTTGCCGTGCACCATGCGCTCGGTCAGGTAATAAAGCGTATAGTCGGCCGAAATACCGATGATGCTCATGCTCATCACCAGCGTCATCAGGTGCAGCTCGCCAAAAATCAACAGGGTGACGACGGTTCCGGCCAGCGCGCCGACGCCAATTGATATCAGGCACAGCAGCAGCGGGCGCAGCGAGCGAAAGACCGCCACGATCAGCAGAATCACGCCCAGAACCGTCGCCACGCCAAGGGTGGAGATATCCTGTTTCGCCTGCTGGCTGGCGTAATCACTGTAAAAAACCGTACCGCGCGACAGCAGCTGCGCCTGCGGATAACGCGTTTTTAGTTCACCTTCCAGCGCGCTGAGCGTGGTGACGAGCTGGTACGTTTGCTGCATATCAAACGACGAACCGGCCAGCTCGCCGTGCAGCAGATACCAGTAGTGCCCCTGCTCATCCTGAGTGACCAGCCAGCCGTCCATCAGCCGCAGACGCTGGCCGTTTTTCGCCATCGCCAGCTGCGAACCGCGCATCAGCATCAGCGGATCGTTTTGCAGCTCTTTACCGCTCACCCCGGAGAAGGCGGAATACAGCTGAGACAGAATCCACTGCGCCTGCGCGTCGCCGCCGTTTTGCAGACGAGCGCGGGTGGCCTCATCGATCAGGCCGTTGCGATGCTGCCAGAAAAAGGCGCCCCATGCCTGCTGGCTGTCGGCGTCCATCGGGCCTTTGACGTCCGCCAGCGCGTGGGATTTTTGCAACAGCGCGAGCCAGTCGCGCGCCACCTGCGGATCGGCCTGTTTACCCGGGCTTACCAGCCAGACCAGCTGTTGGTCGAGGCGCTGCATGAAACCGTCGTTCAGGCCAGGCGGAATGTTCCCTAAAGCCTGTTTTGGCAGCATTGCCAGCACGCTGCTGTTCAGCCGTGACTGGGGCAGCAGCGTCAGCAATGCGCCCAACATAATCAGGCAGGCGACACCCCATAGCAGCGCGAGGCTTTTACGGTTATTGCGCGGTAAAACGTTGGCGTTCGTCATCGGTCAGTTGAGCGGGCGTCAGTTGGTGTTGAGTGAGTGCGATATCCGTGCGATCGCCTTGTTTATCATTCAGTTGGATTGACTCCAGATACGTTTGCCCGGCCAGGTCAATCGTGGCGAAAATCTTGTCCAGCGGCGTGGTGATCGGCGTCAGTCGCAGCGCCCAGCGTCCCTCGCCTTTATCGGCGAAATCGACGCGGAAGTTCTGCTCCAGCACGCTGCGGTCAGCCTGGAACAGCGCGCGCAGCAGATGGTTAAACTGGAACATCTGCGGGTTGTTTTCGGCGGTGATGACCTGCGGCGGCTGGCCGTTGATCACCTGTACCATCCGTTTGTCGTCCAGCAGCAGCTGCATCGGGAACGGGGCGGTTTGATCCCACAGCAGCCCCTGGTCGCGAGCGATCAGCATCCTGCCCTGGGATCGCAGCGGCTGCGGCAGATCCTTAATCGTCCGGGTTTGATCGAAGTGGGCGCGGACAACCGGCTGTTCGGTAAAGCGCTGTTGCAGATCGTCGAGCGTCAGAGCGCTCACGAACGGGCTGATGATCAGCGCCAGCAGCGGCAGGAATCTCATGGCGTTACTCCCATACGTTCAAACAAAATATCCGGGCTGACGAAGCACATCTCGCGGCTTTTCTCTTCTACCGCCACCTGGATGGTGTAACCCGTCGTGGCGCGTTTTCCCGTCTGCGCATCAAAAATTTCGTAGCCGATGCGCAGGCGGTTTTCGTACTCTTCAAGACGGGCGCGCACCCGAATGCGTTGTTCGAATGTCAGCGCGTTGCGGTACTTCACGCGGGTATCGACCACAGGCCACAGGTAGCCGGACGCTTTCATCTGGCGGTAGCCGTAGTCGAACTGGTTGAGCAGCGCCTCACGGGCAATCTCGAAGTAGCGGAAATAGTTGCCGTGCCACGCGACGCCCATCATATCGACGTCGTGGAACGGAATGGTCAGCTCTACTTCAGCAGTAAAACGGGGATCGTTAAGCACCCTTTACTCCTTGTTTTTGGCATCCGGCAACTGCCAGAAATCGAAAAAATTAAACCAGTCGAGCGGCGACTGTAGCGCGTAGTGCTCAAGGCGTTCGGCGTAGCGGTCGATGGCCTGCTGTAATGCCTGCTGGCGTCCGGCGCGCGGCAACAGCAGCGGGTCGGCGAACGGTTCACAGTGGATATGCCGTTTCCCGTTCTGGCGCAGAGCGAAAATAAGCTGAACCGGGCAGCGCAGGATGGAGGCCAGAATAAATGGCCCCTGCGGAAACGGCGCGGACTGGCCCATAAAACGACTCCAGCAGACGCGCCACTCGCCGCCACGCTGTGGGTTAACCGCAATACGGTCGCCAACAATGGCGATCCACTCGCCGCGTTCCAGCTTCTCTTTCAGCAGGATGGCGGTGTCCGGGCCGATGTCGGTGACGGGCATCAGGTTCAGCCCGGCCTGCGGCGCCATCTCGTCCATAATCTGTTTAAAACGTTGGGCATTGTCGCTGAACACCAGAGCGTTGATGGTTTTGCTGCCCTGCAATTGCGCCAGCGCGCGGCAGGCTTCGACATCGCCCAGATGCGAGGCCAGCAGCAGTTTGCCCGTTGGCGCCGTGATGTTGAGCGTCGCTTCTGCGCCCGGCGCAAAGACCACATCGCGGCCAAACTGTAGCTCCCCGCGCCAGCTGGCGATTTTATCCAGCATCGCCTCGCCAAAACGCAGAAAGTGGTGGAAGCTGGTCAGCCGGGACGGAACGGGGCGCTGGTGTGACGTCAGTTGCGTTCGCACGCGGGTCAGCCAGTGTTGCGACGCGTTGCGGGCGTGCGCTGCCGTCAGCCAGTAGACGCCGACCACCGGATAAAGCAGCAGCGAGAACGCCTTACGCCCAAGCAGACGCCAGACCAGCAGCATCAGGCGCATTCCCCACAGCCCTTTAACTTCCTGTTGGCGCGCCCAGTGCGGCGACGAGCGGCGAAACAGCAAAGACGGGATGCGCGGCAGCATGCCGAAGAACAAGCGGGTGTGCATCAGTGAAATTCGGCAGTTGTCTTTTAGCGCGTCAAAATGGGACAGTCCATCCAGCGGATAGGTAACGCGGGTCGGGACAAAATAGCTGGTGTTGCCCTGCCAGTAGAGGCGCACCATGACTTCGGTGTCGAAGTCCATCCGTTTGCCGAGCGTGACGCGCTGCGCCAGTTGCAGCACAGGGGCGACCGGATACACGCGAAACCCGCACATGCTGTCTTTCAGCTGGAACGAAAGCGTTTCAATCCATACCCAGACGTGGGTTATCCAGCGACCGTACAGGCGCGAACGGGGAATGGAATCGTCATAGATCGGCTGCCCGGAGATCAGCGCGGCTGGGTTTTCCAGCGCCAGTTCGAGCAGCTTCGGAATATCTTCAATGGCATGCTGGCCGTCGGCGTCCACCTGCACCGCGTGGGTAAATCCCGCGTCTGAGGCTGCCTGTAGCCCACGAATCACCGCAGCGCCTTTGCCCGCGTTTTCCGGCAGGCGGATCAGCGTCAGGTTCGGTTCCTGAGCCGCCAGCTGTGCTAATCGCTGACGTGTTGTTTCGTCACTGCCGTCATCCACCACAATGCAGGGCAGATTAAACGGCTGTAGCCGCGCCAGCACCCGCGCCATCATCTCGCCGTGGTTGTAGCAGGGGATGAGCACGCAGGGAGTGAAGGTCAACGGCATAACCGGATCTTCCCGCTGCTGGCGGTATGCCGCGCGTCGCCATCGTGACGCTGATAGCTAAACGTCAGGAGCTGGCGGGTTTCCTGCCAGCTCAGGGTCAGCGTCACCGTGGTTTCAGGCAGCAGCGGCGCCTGGAATTTGACGTTCTGGATGCTGTGAAAACGCCAGCCGGGCGTGAGCAGCGTGGTGGCGTAATGCATCACCCAGTCCAGCTGCGCGACGCCGGGCAACAGCGGTTGCACGGTAAAGTGGCCGCTGAACCAGAACAGGGAAGGGTCGAGATGCAGGACGATCTCAAGCTGTTGGGGTTGTGCCTGATGGCGCTCAATTTCATGGGGTATCATGAAATAACTCCTGTAATTGCGCATAGACACGCTTGTTCATACTGTTGACCGGGATCTCGTCGATCACGCGCCAGTAGCGAGGTACGGCAACCGGCTCCAGCCACGGTAGCAGCGAACGACGCCAGGTCAGTTCCTGGGCTTTGCCGCCGCAGCGCTGCCATTGTTGGCGGGTTTCGTCATCCAGCACCAGCAGAACGCCAATGCCCTGACGACCGCCGCGTGAAACAGGTAGCGCGACCGCCTCGCGGATGCCCTTCAGCTCCAGCAGCCGCTGTTCAACTTCGCTGAGCGAGATCCGTTTCTCTTCAATTTTGACGACGCGCCCCCGGCGCCCCATCAGGTGGAACTGGCCGTTCTCATCAAACTGGAGGATATCGTCGAGCAACAGGCCGTCCTGCTGCACGATCAGCGGCGAAAAGGCGCGAAATGCTTCGCCCTCCGGCTGGAAATGTACGCCGGGGAAGGGGAGCCAGGCGATCTCCTCCTGCTGGCGGTAGCGCCAGGCGAGAATGCCGGTTTCGGTGCTGCCATAGATTTCATCCGGCCAGATATTGAGCCAGGCGGCGGTTTGCGTGACATCGCCCCAGGGCAGCATACCGCCTGCGGAAAGGATCATGTTGACCGGCGGCGGCGTGAGCCGGTGGTCGAGGCGTTTCAGGAACGCCGGACTGCTGATAAACGCATAGCGGTGGTCGTGGCTTAGCGCGGCAAGCTGCTCTGCGTAGTAGAGCATTGCGGCATGAAGCGGCAGGCCGAGCGCCATCGGCAGGAAAATACGGAAAGTCAGACCGTACAGATGCTGAGGAACGACTGACGCCACGACGCGACAGCCTGCCAGACGGTCGGCAAAACGCATCGCCAGCAGTTCGGCCTCGCAATCCAGCCGCGCGATGGGTTTGATGATGCGCTTGGGCTGACCGGTGGAGCCAGAGGTAAACAATTCAACGAAGGCATCGGCGGCAATATCGTCGAATGTGAAGGCTTCTGCGCTGAACTGTCGTGATGTATTGACCACCAGCAGCGGGCCGTGCCAGCCAGACGTCTTATCGCTGAGCACGCCGTTGAACAGCGCGCGCTGCTCATCCAGCAGAGAGACGCGGTTATGCCCCGGAATAACGGGCGTTTTTCCGCTATGCAGCGTTGCCAGCAGCGCAACAATAAACAGATAGCTGTTCTCAAAACACAGCGCCCAGCGCTCGCCCTCCTGCTGTTGCAGGTGTTTCACCAACTGCGCGACGTCATGGCGCAGGTGGCCCAGCGTCCAGGTGTCCTCACCCAGCCAGGCAACAGGCGTTTCATCCGGGCGTGGCGCGGTGAGCCAGCGGGAGAGCGGAAGGGTCTGCTTCATTGTGTTTCTCGTTTAATCACCTGGCGGCGCACCAGCCACTCGCCCGCCATCAACGCGCCCATCAGCAGATAGGCAATCATGCCGTTCCAGGCGGTCCATAGCGCCATGTCGCCGTGTAGCGCGGTAAAGAGCGCAATACCGCCGTTGCCGATGAAAAAGGTGCACCAGATTTGTGTTACGCGACGGGTGTAGCGCACTGCTGCTTCCGGCAGCGCAGGTTCACGCAGTCGCGCCAGACGTTCGACAATCGGCATGGATGTCCACAGCGAGCCGCCAAAAACGGCAAGCATGACGCCGTTAACAACGACCGGGTAAAACAGCAGCAGTTGATGTGTTTTAAGCAGATAGCTGGCGACGCAAAGCGCTATGCCCGCCACCGCCGCCACCTGAGTGACGACGCGCAGCGGCCCCGCCTGTCGCCGGGTCTGACGAAAGCGTAAAAAGAGCAGCAACGCCATCAGCGGCAGCAGCCAGTGGAGGCTGTTATGCGTCAGCCCAAACCAGATCAAAAATGGCCAGGCCAGCAGCATCAGGCCGGTCAGCAACTGAATACCCATACGCGCGTGAGCGCCTGACATGGCGTATTACGCTTCTTTCAGCAGGCGTTCTACGGCGTCGACGACATCCTGCACGGTACGCACCGCTTTGAACTCTTCCGGCTTGATTTTCTTACCGGTTTTCTTTTGCAGATGCACGATCATGTCAACGGCGTCGATGCTGTCCAGCTCCAGATCTTCATACAGGCGCGCCTCAGGTTTGATGTCCTGAGGGTCGATTTCAAACAGTTTGACCAGAAGCGCGGAGACTTCTTCATAAATGGCATGTTGTTCTGTCATAACGGACTCGCCTCAGGCACGTTGAGCGTGAATGAAAGATGCCAGCGTGGCGACGGAAAAGAAGTGCTGACGCATCTCTTCGCTCTCTGCGGAGAGCACCACGCCATACTGGTTTTTCACCGCCAGCCCCAGCTCAAGGGCATCGATCGAATCCAGTCCTAAACCATCACCAAAGAGCGCCGCCTCGGTATCGATATCGTCAGCGGACAGCTCGTCCAGATTCAGCGTATTTATTATGAGATTTTTAATTTCAAGGTAGAGCGCTTGCATCATTAATTCCTGAAAGAGGTGTAGCACCTGGTTGTAATTGAAGCAAAAGATGCCGGTTCAACTGCCTTGCCGCCAGCGCCGGTTCTTGTAAATTTGCATCGTTAAACGGGTCGATCGCGATCCGCTCGCGTACCTCTACGGTAAACAGAGGTTTCGCGGGAGGCACGTCATACCATTTGCTCTGCTTATCCAGCAGATGCTCGCTACAGTGGATAGTCACTACGCGTAAATCGCTGCCGCAGCGCACGGCGATATTGGCCGCGCCGCGTTGCAGCGTCATTTTTTCACCGGGTCGCGTTCGCGTCCCTTCGGGGAAAATCAATATTGTGTCGCCCTGATCCAGACGCTGCTGGCAGGCCGGTAACAGCGCGTCGGCCTGGCTGTTGATCAGGTAATCCGCCGCGCGAATAACGCCGCTGACGAACGGGTTTTTCAGCAGTGCGCTCTTCACCAGGCAGTCGGTTTCGGGCATGACGGAAGCCAGCAGCACGTAATCGATAAGCGTGGGATGGTTCGCCACCACCAGACACCCTTTCTCCTGTCGCAGCACGTCGCTCCCCTCAATGCGGTAGTCCAGAACGCCAAGCGTTTTCGCTACCGTTAAAAAGGCGCGAAAACTGGCCGCAATGCTGCGACGGGCCAGGCGGCGGCGTCTGACGGGGTTCCATACCAATAGTAACAATAAGTTGAACCACACGACAGAAAGCAACAGCCCGCCGATGCCGAACAGGGCAAAACAAAAACCGGTCATCACCAGTCGCCATGCCCAATCCAGGCGCGCCAGAAGCGTATTCACGCGCGGCTCCACTGCCACTCTACCCGCTCGCCCGGTAGCGTAAAGGCGTCGGCGTTTTGTAAGTAACGCTGTAAAAACAGCAGGCTTTGCGGAAGCGGCGTTTCATCCTGAGGCGCGCCGGGCCGCGTGGCGCAGGACAGCGCATTCCCCGCTTCAATGACAAAGGCGACGGCGTAAGGCCAGGTCGGCATCTGCGGCGGTAATCGCGGATGGTAAAACTCGGGCAGGAAGCCGTCGAAATCGACCATCAATACCCGCTGATAACCCGCCTGAAGCAGGCACATCACTTCGCACAACCCTTGCTGGAAGGTGTCTCTCCCGGCGGAAAGCGAGGATGAGACAATCGGCTGTTTTGCGGCAATGGTCAGATTACCGACCGCGGAATTGTGTACTGACAGGGCGAAATCGGTGGGAGAGAGCGCCTGTTCCATCGCCAGCGCGTGCAGGATGCGGTAGTTACGCTCCAGTTCGCCGTGGCGGCTGGTATAGAGCACCGCGTCGATATCGTGGCGACGCAGCATGGCCAGCCCGCACTCCACCGCCAGTTTGCTGCCGGAACTGAGCCGCCGGGCGGTCATCATCGGGAGTTCGTGCAGTTTTGCCTGCGGCGCGGCGGGATCGATGGCGTACGGCTCCCGCGACCACTGCTGCCAGTGGGTCGCTTCGCTAAGTCCTGGGGCTCTGGCCTGCCAGTCTGTTATGTTTAGTGCAAATTTCATCAACGCGCGTCCGCGGTAATCCGGTGATACCAGTGACGTTTTTTTAACGTCACTTTGTTATTTTTTCTTTTGGCATATCAATAAAGTATGCCCAACGCCCAGGTTGTCATGGCGTTCATCCACCTGGAACCCTGCCATGTCCAGGTAGTGATAAAACTTCTCTACGCTGTAGAAACGGCTGTTGCCGTTTGCCATACAGGTAAAATAAAGCGAAGACGCATTCAGGCTAAAAGAGGCCGCTTCAAATTTCTGCGCATCCCAGAACAGCTCCATAATGCACAGCCTTGCGCCGGGTTTCATCACGCGGGCAACGTTACTGAGCATGGTGATAATCTGTTCCGGTGAAAAGCAGTCCAGAAATTGGCTCATCCACCAGATATCGGCCTCTCCGGGTAAAGGCGTATCACCCAGCATATCCACTGCATGGAAATCTATGCGATGAGATAATCCTGCATTTTCGATATTTTTACGGGCAAGTGCAATTTGTTGTGGCAAATCTAATAAAGTGACCGCGATATTTTCATCGTACTGGCAGCAGCGTAATGCCCATTTCCCGGTATTTCCGCCCACATCGTACAGGGTTGCCGGGCGACTGGCGAATACATAAGGCAGCGCGGCGTCAAATGCGCCGTCGGAATAGTAATGATCGAAGGCGAACCAACTGTCACGCGCCGCCTGCGGTAATTGCGACAGCGCGGGATAAATCGTTGGCCAGTCGCCGAATATTTTCAGTCCTGACGGTTTGCCTTCCTTTAGCGCATTTTCCAGATAAAACAGCCCCTGATAGCAAACATCCTGGGTGAAATCCATATTTATGCGGGTCATGGCGTCATGCAGAAGAAAATGTCCCACCTTCGCGAGATAATAATGCCCCTCTTTGTGAGTAATAATACGTCCGCTTAATCCCATATCCAGCAGTACGCTGGCGGCATATTCATTGATGCTGCTGTTTTCAGTGATATCGTCGAGCGTTGCGCCGCGTTTACCCTGCCGATCCAGATATGTCAGCACACCCGCGTTACGCAGACACAATGCGGCCTGGAAAAGCATGGGGGCGAAGGCGATACGTTGTGCTTCCGTGATGGCATCCAGTGCGCTGAGCGAGTCCTGTTCGTACATAATGGGGACAACCTGTTAAGAGGGGGTAAAAGCGAGTTATCGGGCCGTCTTCGACCCGACTTTAATAATCCGCGTCATCTTTCAGGCCGCCGCTTTTGACGCGTGAACGTTCAGCTCAATGCCGCCTGAATGAAAGTGCGTACCGCCTGAATTACAGACTCGCGCCTGCGGACAAGTTAACCTGGATGTCTTTGTCCAGGTTATGTACCCAGCGGTTGTAGTTTTTGTGAATTTTGCCGCCGGAAGCCTGCAAATTGAGGCTGCTGTCGTATTTGATGTCGTAGCTGGTGGCGGAGTAGGTAATGCGCACTTCAGCGACGTGGTTGCGCGTCTGCTGACGTCCTTTGATAACGCCAGGCCCGACTTCAGACATGATCCATTGACGTTGAACGCCTGCTTTCAAAATGGCGTTTTTGACCTGCTCCTGAGTATGGCCCGCGCTCACGCTGGAGTGAACCTGATCGATAGGCGCAGTACGCGCGCAACCCGCCAGAGCACCCACAACCGCAATAGCGGCAAACCATTTAATGAATTGTTTCATGAAAACTCCCTATCAATTAACTAGTTGACTAATAATGTGCTTATTAATTTATTAATAACGAACGCCAGCCATAATGGCGTCGGTTTTTATTTTATGCATTTTTCATTTCACGCGAAAACCGACTGAATGCGGTATTGTTATATCTGTTTGAGTTAAGTCGCTTTATTCCGGTGAATTCTGTTTCTTATTTATTAAATAACGGGCGCCAGGACATATTTCATTTAAGGTAAACTGCCACATATATTTAAAACGCATGACAGTTTACCGGGCAGGTGCGTAGATAAAAACTACCCTGGTTGGTAGGTAAATTAATTATCCGGGCAACCGACTTTTCGGGCGACCCGGCCCCAGTAAAATCGCCAGCTTGCTGCCGCCTTTGGTGGTCTCCATCCAGATCTTACAGACGCTGGTAAGCGGAACGGAAAGCAGCATCCCTACCGGGCCTAATAACCATCCCCACACCAGTAAAGAGAGGAACACCACCAGCGTGGACATTCCCAGGCGGTGGCCCATCATGCGCGGTTCCAGGATATTGCCGATGATCATATGCACCACCAGAAAGAGCGCGCCGACCAGAACGCATTCGTAGAAACCGTTGAACAGCAGCGCCTGAATCATCGGCGGCACTGCTGAAATGACCGAACCAATATTAGGGACATAGTTGAGTAAAAACGCCAGCACGCCCCACATCAGCGCAAACTGGATGTCCATCAGCGCCAGCCCCAGCCAGACAATCACGCCGGTCCACAGGCTCAGCAGCGTTTTCAGCGCCAGATAGTGCGACACGCCTTTGAGCGCCCGGTGTAAACCTGCAATGTGAATTTGCGGGTTGTTCAGCGCGAAACGCAGTTTGTAGGGAACGTGGCGAACTTCGAACAGCATAAACACCACCGTCATCACCAGCAGGACTACGCTTGCCATCGCCCCGGAAAGGCCGGTCATCAGTGTGGTGGTGAAGGTCATCAGTTTATCGGAGTCGATGCGTTGCAGCAGGCGTTCCGGCGACATGTGCAGGTTGAGGAAGGGCAGCATCTCCTGCAAATGCAGAACCTTACGCGTCAGCTCCTTGTTGTATTTTGGCAGCATGGCGACGAATTCATTGATTGACGCAGCCAGCACGCCGATCAGCGCCGTCAGCACGATAAGCATCACGACCACCACGAGGGTAATCGCCACCGGGCGGTTAACGCCGCGACGAATAAACCAGGTTACCAGCGGGTTGAGGACAATGGCGAAAAAGAGCGCCAGTAAGAGCTGCACAATAATATCTGCTGCGGCATGGAGCCCTGCCAGTATGACGACCAACGACGCCAGTTTGAGCAGAATATGCATCCCCGTTTTGTCGGGTTGAGGGGTTGTCATGTCATCTTCCTTTTTGCATTTTTTCTAAGTGTAGCGCCTGGCCTGAGACCAATATTCTTAATCTTGCTACTGATTTTCGCGACTCAGCATGATAAAAATGAAACACTGTTGTAAAAACGTGGTGACCTCCCATGCCCGAACCCGTCGCTGAACCGGCGCTTAGCGGATTGCGCCTCAATCTGCGTATCGTTTCTGTTGTGATTTTTAACTTCGCCAGTTATCTGACGATCGGTTTGCCACTCGCAGTCCTGCCGGGCTATGTCCATGATGTGATGGGGTTTAGCGCCTTCTGGGCGGGGCTGGTCATAAGCTTACAATATTTTGCGACGCTCGTGAGCCGCCCTCATGCGGGGCGCTACGCTGACCTGCTGGGGCCGAAAAAGGTTGTCGTCTTTGGTTTGTGCGGCTGCTTTCTGAGCGGCCTGAGCTATCTCCTGGCGGGATTCGCCAGCGGCTGGCCGATTGCAAGCCTGCTGCTGTTATGCCTGGGGCGTGTCATTCTGGGCATTGGACAAAGCTTCGCCGGAACCGGATCAACGCTCTGGGGCGTAGGCGTGGTGGGGTCGCTGCATATTGGCCGGGTGATTTCGTGGAACGGTATTGTCACGTATGGCGCGATGGCGATGGGCGCCCCGCTTGGCGTGCTGTTTTACGCCTGGGGCAGGTTACAGGGGCTGGCGTTGACGATCATGGGCGTGGCGCTGCTGGCCGTGCTGTTTGCGCTCCCGCGCCCGGCGGTGAAAGCCAGTAAGGGCAAACCGCTGCCGTTTCGCGCCGTGCTTGGGCGCGTCTGGCTGTATGGAATGGCGCTGGCGCTGGCATCCGCGGGATTCGGCGTTATCGCCACCTTCATCACGCTGTTTTATGACGCGAAAGGGTGGGATGGCGCCGCCTTCGCGCTCACGCTGTTTAGCTGTGCGTTTGTGGGCGCCCGTTTATTGTTCCCCAATGGCATCAATCGGTTAGGCGGCTTAAACGTGGCGATGATCTGCTTTAGCGTGGAGATTATCGGGCTGCTGCTGGTGGGCGTAGCGCTGATGCCGTGGATGGCGAAAATTGGCGTGTTACTGGCGGGGGCAGGGTTCTCGCTGGTCTTCCCGGCGCTGGGCGTGGTGGCGGTAAAGGCGGTGCCGCAGCAGAATCAGGGGGCGGCGCTGGCGACCTATACGGTGTTTATGGATTTATCGTTGGGCGTGACCGGGCCGCTGGCGGGGCTGCTGATGACCTGGGCGGGTGTGCCGGTTATCTATCTGGCGGCGGCGGGTCTGGTGGCGATTGCGCTGTTGCTGACCTGGCGGTTAAAAAAACGGCCTCCGGCGGTATCGCAGGAGGCCGTGTCATCGTCTTAACCGTTACTGGATGACCAGCGTGTTAATGATGTTTTCAGCGGCGGTTTGCGCCTTCTGCTGATCGTCTGCTGGCAGCGTGATTTGCAGGGTCAGCAGTTGGTTATCCACTTTGCCCAGCAGTACGGAAGAGTACGCGGTCTGGCCTTTCGCAGAGATAATGCTGTCCAGCTGTTGCAGCGTGTGGCCTTTCAGCTCGATGGCTTTATTGGTCACGACCTGCAACTGCGGGTCGCGGCTGCGCTGTTGGTCTTCCAGACGTTTCGCCAGCACGGCGAGGTCTTCATTGGTGTTATCGCCAACAATCACGATCACCGCTTTCTGGCCTGTCGCGTCAGAGTAGACGTGCATATTATTGGCCTGAGTGCCCAGCTTGCCGCTCTGGTCGGTCATATCCGCTGGCAGTGAGAACGTCAGCTTACCGTCCAGCAGGCTGACAGGTTGTCCGGTTGCGTTGCTTTCCGTAGAGGTTCCCTCTGCCGGAGCATTGGTATCGTTGTTATCACAGGCCGCAAGCCCCATAACCAGCAGGCCAATACCGACATATTTAACCAGATTGCGCATTGACTTCTTCCTTTCGATAAACGGCCATAACGGCTCATTCATCCATCTTATCACAACTCGGAAAATGAACCTTTAACTCGTCTGCAATGCCGAGATTTCAGATTTATCTGCCAGCCTTTTCAGCAACATATTCAGCAATACGCCATACATCGGCAGGAAGAAAATAATGCTGATGAGCACCTTGAAGCAGTAATCGACAAGGGCGATTTCCATCCAGTGCTCGGCCATAAAGGCATCGGGGCTGCGCCAGAAAGCGATGAAGAAGAAGGCGAGGGTATCGCTGACGTTGCCAAACAGCGTGGAGGCCGTGGGGGCCATCCACCAGCGGCGGTTCTGGCGCAGGCGGTTAAAGACGTGTACATCCAGAATTTGGCCCAGCGCATACGCCATAAAGCTGGCGGTGGCGATACGCGCGACAAACAGGTTGAAGTGCAGCAGCGCGCCAAATCCCTGCCAGGAACCCATATAAAACAGCGATGAGATGACATAGGAGATGAGCAGTGCCGGGATCATCACCGCAAAGATTATCCGTCGTGCCAGCGGCGCGCCAAAAATGCGCACGGTCAGGTCGGTCGCGAGAAAAATAAAGGGAAAGCTAAAGGCGCCCCACGTCGTGTGGAACCCGAAAACAGAGATCGGAAGCTGTACCAGATAGTTACTGGAGGTGATCACCAGTAAGTGGAATAGCGATAGCCAGAACAACGCTTTTACGCGCTGTATTTGAGTAAAGGAGTTCATATTGTACCTTTTTGATCGATATTTGGGGTGAGGGAACCCAATAAAACCGCCGCATCATACTGCTTTGAAAACGTATTGCAATGGTTGTTTTTCACGCAATCGTTAACTTGATTTGCTTACGGGCAAACAGGGCGTAAACTACAGCCGTTTTTTTAGTGAATGAGACGAAGATGACCGATCTGTTTTCCTCCCCCGACCATACGCTTGATGCCCAGGGGCTACGCTGCCCGGAACCGGTAATGATGGTGCGTAAAACCGTGCGTAACATGCAAACGGGCGAAACGCTGCTGATTATTGCCGACGATCCGGCGACAACCCGCGATATTCCTGGCTTTTGTACGTTTATGGAACATGAGCTGATGGCGAAAGAGACGGATTCGCTGCCGTATCGTTATTTGCTGCGTAAAAAGCATTGAGTCTCAGCCGGATAAAACCGGCGTGACCGCTGCGACATTTTTAAACCATCGTTTCAATTTTTCCTGCTTTTTTGTGAAGCACTTCACCTTCATCTTTCAGGGCATCGGCTACGGTTTAAGCGTAAAAACTAAAACAATGTTTTAACGCTACCCTCTCAACCTCTGGAGCTGACCCGATGAAAGTGACTCTCAAGCCGCTCGCGGCTTCCCTGTGCCTGGCTACCGCGTCAATACTGTTTTCCCATTCCGTTTTCGCGCAGGTTATTAAAGCGGCGGATGTCCATCCGCAGGGCTATCCGAATGTCGTCGCCGTGCAGAAAATGGGCGAAAAACTCAAACAACAAACCGACGGTAAGTTGGAAATTAAAGTGTTCCCGGGCGGCGTGCTGGGCGATGAGAAACAGATGATTGAACAGGCGCAAATCGGCGCGATTGATATGATTCGCGTATCGATGGCGCCGGTGGCGGCTATTCTGCCGGATATCGAAGTCTTTACGCTGCCCTATGTGTTCCGCGACGAAGACCACATGCACAAAATTATTGATGGCGATATCGGGAAAAGCATTGGCGATAAGCTGACGAACAACCCGAAATCACGTCTGGTGTTTCTTGGCTGGATGGACTCCGGGACGCGCAACCTGATTACCAAAAACCCGGTGGAAAAGCCGGAAGATCTCCACGGTATGAAGATTCGCGTGCAGGGAAGCCCGGTGGCGCTGGATACGCTGAAAGACATGGGGGCGAACTCGGTGGCGATGGGGGTGAGCGAGGTGTTTAGCGGTATGCAGACCGGCGTGATTGACGGTGCGGAAAACAACCCGCCGACTTTTGTCGCGCATAACTACATGCCGGTTGCGAAGAATTACACCCTCAGCGGGCACTTTATCACCCCGGAAATGCTGCTCTATTCCAAAGTGAAGTGGGACAAGCTGACTGCGGATGAGCAGCAGAAGATCCTGACGCTGGCGCGCGAAGCGCAGTTTGAGCAGCGTAAATTGTGGGATGCCTACAACCAGGAGGCATTAGCGAAGATGAAGGCTGGCGGCGTGCAGTTCCACGAAATTGATAAAGCGTATTTCGTGAAGGCCACCGAACCGGTCCGCGCGCAGTATGGCGAAAAACACCAGGCGTTGATGAAGGCGATTGCCGACGTGCAGTAAGCGCCTTCGCTTCGCCGGATGAGCAGGCCTGCGTGGGTTCGTGCCATGATCCCCGTAGGCCTGATAAGCCTGGCGCCATCAGGCGACAATCTACCCTTTACGCAACAGCCGCAGCGCGTTGGCGGTCACCAGCACCGTCGCCCCAGTATCCGCCAGCACGGCCAGCCACAGACCGGTTATGCCGAGCAGCGTGGTGATGAGGAAGATCCCTTTCAGCCCCAGGGCAATCGCGATGTTCTGACGAATATTAGCGTGGGTGGCGCGCGCCAGCTGGATCATCTGTACCAGCCCGCGCAGGCGGTTATGCGTCAGGGCGGCGTCTGCCGTTTCCAGCGCGACATCCGTTCCGCTTCCCATCGCAATACCTATCGCGGCGGCTTTCATTGCGGGGGCGTCGTTAATGCCGTCACCCACCATCGCCAGCGGGGCGTGCTGATTGAGCGCCGTCACCGCCCGGACTTTATCTTCCGGCAGCAGGCCCGCTTTAAACGTCAGGCCCAGCTCTCCGGCAATGGCCGCAGCCGCGCGTGGGTTATCGCCGGTCAGGATCACGCCTTTCACCCCTAACTGATTAAGCTCGCCGATCGCGGTGCGGGCGTCATCGCGCAGCGTATCCTGTAGGGCGAGCACGCCGAGTACGTCGTCGTTGCGCAGCACCAGCACGACCGTCTGTCCGGCGCTTTCCAGTTCGCTGATTTGCCCGGCAAAGGCTTCCGCCGGGCGTTTGCCTGCGGCGCAAATCAGGATGCGCTCGCCATTAACCTGAGCTTCGATACCCGAACCGACCAGCGCGCGCTGCTCCAGCGCTGGCGGAATGGTCAGTTCACGCGTCTGCGCTTCACGCACAATGGCCTGCGCCAGTGGGTGCGTCGCGCCTTGTTCCACCGCCGCCGCCAGCGCCAGCAGCTCCGCTTCGCCGATCCCGCTTGCCGGATGGATGGCGGTGACGCGCGGTTTCCCTACGGTCAGGGTGCCGGTTTTATCGAACGCCACCTGAGTGACTCTGCCTAGCTGCTCCAGCGCTGCGCCGCCTTTAATCAGCGCCCCGCGACGTGCCGCCGCCGCCAGCCCGGAGGTGATGGCCGCCGGAGTGGAAATGACCAGCGCACACGGGCAGCCAATCAGCAACAGCGTGAGTCCCTTATAAATCCACTCTTGCCAGGACGCGGCAAACAGCAGCGGCGGCACCAGCGTGACCAGCAGCGCGACGGCCATAATCACCGGGGTGTAAATCCGGCTGAAGCGGTCAATAAAACGCTCAATGGGCGCGCGGCGTTCTTCGGCTTCTTCAATCAGCTTCAGGATACGGTCAATCGCGCTGGCGCCCGGTTCTGACAGCACCTCCAGCGTAACGAGCCGATCCACGCTGGTGGCGCCGGCGGGGACTTTCTCGCCCGTTGAGCGCTCGACCGGAATCGACTCGCCGGTGAGCGCGCTCTCATCAAAACTGGCGAAACCGGAGACCAGCCTGCCGTCGGCGGGTAAGCGCCCGCCTGCCGCCACTTCGATAATGTCGCCGGGTTGCAGGGTGTTGATCGCCACCTCTTCGCGCACGCCATCGCGCAGGCGCGTGGCAGTTTCCGGTTTGAGGGCCATCAGCGCGCTGACTCCTTTGCGGGCACGGCTGGCAGCCCACCCTTCGAGGCGTTCGCCGATCAGAAATAACAGCAGCACCATCGCCGCTTCCGCCGTCGCGCCAATAAACAGCGCGCCAATCGCCGCCACGCTCATCAGCGTTTCGATAGCGAACCAGCTACCGGTTTTCATCAGGCGCAGCGCCTGACGGGCAATGGGATACAGGCCGACCAGTGTGGTGGCGATAAACGCCAGTTGGCCGAACGGATGGTTGAATTGCTCCAGCCCCCAGCTAATCGCCATCATAATGATGAGCGTGATCAGCGGCAGGTTTTCTTGCAGCCGGGATTCGCGCGCCTCTGCTGTGGCCTGTTCATCACGCAGGGTATAACCCGCCTTTTGTACGGCGCGTTCAACGTGTTGGCGGATATCGGCATTCGCATCCACCACCAGTTTCTCGGTGGCGAACAGCACCTGTACCTGATTGACGCCCCCGACCTGGCGCACGGCGTTTTCGACTTTACGGGCGCAGGCGGCGCAGTCCATACCGGCGACTTTCCAGGTGTAACGCGTCCCTTCGATGGTGTCGGGAACGAGAGCTTCCGTTGCGCAGGCGCCCTCACAGCAGCAGTCATCTACCTTCCGGGGGGCTGGCGCCAGTTTGAAGGATGAAAATTGTGGGACTTTTTTGCCATCAGTATCGGGTGTCAACATGGCATCCTCCGGTTGATGATAATTTTCTCATTAACCGGAGGATACACTCTGGAGTCGACTCCAGAGTCAAGCGTTATTAAAGATAAAGTGAGCGGACAATCAGGAAGTGCCCGGCAAAGTAGCAGGCGGCGGAAATAGCGTTATCCGCGCGGAAGCGGCAGCGGTAATGGCTGCCCAGCCAGACGATGTTGCCGAGGAATAACAACGATGCGCCCATAAAAGCAGAGAGCGCCGGGGCGGTCGGGCGGAAGAACCACAGTTCACCGGCCAGCCAGACCATCATGAGCGTCATGGCGATAAAGGTGCATATCGGCCAGCGCAGCTCTTCCAGACGCGTCCAGATCACCGCAATCAGCAACCCGCCCAACACCAGCAGCACTAACGGCAATGGCCAGAAGAACGACAGCGTCATCTGGCTGGCGAAATAGAGGGTGTACAGCAGGTGCGACAGGAAGAATGCGCCAATGGCGTACAGCAGACGTTGGCGCGGCAACAGCGTCAACGCATCGCCCAGCAACGAGGCGCACAGGCCCGCCAGCACAAGGTAGCTGATCGCGTCGAACATCGGCGCTTGCCAGGCGAGTAAAAGAAGGAGAATCAGGGTGAGAGGTTTAAAGACCCAGCGCTGCCACGCTGGCCCACGATAGGATGCGTCCACAAATAGCCATGCGGAAAGACAGACAGCGATAAACGACCAAAGCATCTTAGTTCCTTGAATTCGTTATTTTTTCGCGAGCGGTATGCTCACGGCCCTGTTGTCCAGTGTAGAGGTCGGCGCAGGCAGATGACAACACCATAACGGGCAGGGTATGCTTATTTCCGCATTTTCTGATGGGTTAAAATGATGAGTAAACCACCACTTTTTTTCATTGTTATCATTGGCTTGATTGTTATCGCCGCGTCGTTTCGCTTTGTTTCGCAGCGGCGAGAAAAAGCCGATAACGATGCCGCGCCATTGCAGCAAAAGCAGGTAGTGGTGAGCAATAAGCGCGAAAAGCCGATCAACGAGCGGCGCTCGCGTCAGCAGCAGGTGACGCCAGCGGGCACCAGTATGCGCTATGAGGTTAGCTTTAAACCGCAACGCGGCGGGCTTGAGCAGACGTTTCGGCTTGATGCCCAACAGTACCATGCGTTAACGGTCGGGGATAAAGGTACGCTGAGTTACAAAGGTTCGCGGTTTGTCGATTTTGTCGCCCAGCCATAAGATTTCGCCCGATGGCGTGTTGCTTATCGGGCCTACGGTCTGAGGGGGTTGTAGGTCGGATAAGGCGCAGCCGCCATCCGGCAAAAGGTTATTTTTTAACGTTAAATTTCTTCTGCCACACCAGCAGCTCAAACACGCCGAACAGGAAAATACGGATTTTCTCGCCGGTGGTCATCTGCGGGCCGTCTTTAGGCATGGTGCTTTTTAACAGCGCCAGCTGCATACCGTGCATCAGCACCATAAAGACCAGCGCGACGTTGACGAAAATATTCAGCGGGCGTGGAAAGGGTTGGAAAATATTCAGTAGTAAAAATGCCCAGACGCACAGCATCAGTAATCGACCCAGATTAATCAGCATCGCTTTCTCCTTGTGCTTCCCGTTGATACAGGCGGTATGCGACCTGTCCGGCCACTTTTTCACGATACAACGACCAGTTTGCCGGGACGGGCGGCAGACCGTTTTCGACTTCGCTTTCGACGTAAATATACGCGTCATCAGCCAGCCAGCCGTGCGTTTCCAGCAGGCTTAACGTCTCTTCCAGCAGCCCTTTGCGAAACGGGGGATCGACAAACACCACGTTGTGCGGCGTACCGGTCTGCGCCAGAAAGGCCAGCGTATTGGCGTTGACCACGCGGGCGTTGCCTGCCTTTAGCGTAGCAAGATTCTTTTGTAACTGCTGTGACACGGCGCGATCCATCTCCAGCAACGTCGCGCCCGCCGCATAGCGGGAAAGCGCTTCCAGCCCCAGCGCGCCGCTTCCGGCGAAACAATCCAGACAGTGGGCGTCTACCATGACCGGCGCCAGCCAGTTAAACAGCGTCTCGCGAACCCGGTCGGTTGTCGGGCGCAGCCCTGGGCTGTCGGGAACCGGAAGTTTACGGCCCCGCCATTGTCCGCCAATAATGCGGATTTGACCGCTGCCAGAGTGATTCGGTTTTTTCATTTCTATTGCTCAATCCGCTGCTGACGTGTCATTCCAGGCGGTGATGTGAATTAAGTTAAGTGGTAGACTATTTCATCATTTTTTTAGCTTCCATGTATATAGCGCCAGATATTAACCGCGAGGAGTACAGTCGCAGATGGCAAAACAGAAAAAACGTGGCTTCTTTTCCTGGCTGGGCTTTGGTGAAAAAGAGCAGGAACAGGAACAAAAAACCGAAGAACAACAGCGTGTTGAAGAACTGTTAGCGCCAGAAACGCCGGTTGAGACGGCGGCAGAGGCCGACGCGGAAACGCACGCCCACGGCAAGGCGGAAACCGACGCTTTCGCCGAAGCCGTGGTGAACGTCACCGAACAGGTTCAGGAAAGCGAAAAACCGCAGCCGGTTGAGCCAGAGCCTGTCGTAGAGCCTGTTGTTGACCCCGTGGTTGAAGAAGACATCGTTGAGCCGCAGGCGGTGGTGGAACATGAAGAACTGCCGCTGCCGGAAGAGGTGAACGTCGAAGAGACGTCGCCTGAAGAGTGGCAGGCCGAAGCGGAAACGGTAGAGATCGTGGAGGCGGTAGAAGAAGAGGCGCAAAACGAACCGCAACTGACCGACGAAGAACGGGAAGCGCAGGCGCTGGTGGTGGAAGCGGCGGAAGACGCGGTGGTTGTCGTGCCGGCGGCGGAAGAAGAGACGCCGGTTGAGGAGGTGATTCAGGAGCAAGAGAAGCCGACAAAAGAGGGTTTCTTTGCGCGCCTGAAACGTAGTCTTCTGAAAACAAAAGAAAATCTCGGTTCAGGATTTATCAGTCTGTTCCGTGGTAAGAAAATCGACGATGATCTGTTTGAAGAACTGGAAGAGCAGTTACTGATTGCCGATGTGGGCGTGGAAACCACTCGCAAGATCATCGCTAACCTGACAGAGGGCGCCAGCCGCAAACAGCTGCATGACGCCGAAGCGCTGTATGGCCTGCTGAAAGACGAGATGGGCGATATCCTCGCAAAAGTTGACGAACCGCTTAATATTGAAGGCAAAACGCCATTTGTTATTCTGATGGTTGGCGTTAACGGCGTGGGGAAAACCACCACGATCGGTAAGCTGGCGCGTCAGTTCGAGCAGCAGGGCAAATCCGTGATGCTGGCGGCGGGGGATACCTTCCGTGCGGCGGCGGTAGAGCAGTTGCAGGTCTGGGGCCAGCGTAACAACATTCCGGTTATCGCCCAGCATACCGGCGCGGATTCCGCTTCCGTTATCTTTGACGCCATCCAGGCGGCGAAAGCGCGTAATGTGGATGTGCTGATTGCCGATACCGCGGGTCGCTTGCAGAACAAAGCGCACCTGATGGAAGAACTGAAAAAAATCGTTCGCGTGATGAAGAAACTCGACGAAGATGCGCCGCATGAAGTGATGCTGACCATCGACGCCAGCACCGGGCAGAATGCGATAAGCCAGGCCAAACTGTTCCATGAAGCGGTTGGCCTGACCGGTATCACCCTGACCAAGCTGGATGGCACGGCGAAGGGTGGGGTTATCTTCTCGGTTGCCGATCAGTTTGGCATTCCTATCCGCTATATTGGTGTGGGCGAACGTATCGAGGATTTACGTCCGTTTAAGGCGGACGATTTTATAGAGGCACTTTTTGCCCGAGAGGATTAACAATGATTCGCTTTGAACATGTCAGCAAGGCCTATCTCGGTGGGAGACAAGCGCTGCAAGGAGTCACATTCCACATGCAGCCAGGCGAGATGGCGTTTCTGACCGGCCACTCAGGCGCGGGGAAAAGTACCCTGCTGAAGCTTATCTGTGGGATTGAACGGCCGAGCGCCGGGAAAATCTTCTTCAGCGGGCATGACATTACGCGCCTGAAAAACCGTGAAGTGCCGTTTCTGCGTCGTCAGATCGGAATGATTTTCCAGGATCACCACCTGCTGATGGATCGTACGGTCTATGACAACGTGGCGATCCCGTTGATTATCGCTGGCGCCAGCGGGGACGACATCCGTCGTCGTGTGTCGGCGGCGCTGGATAAAGTCGGGCTGCTGGACAAAGCGAGGAATTTTCCCATTCAACTCTCTGGCGGTGAGCAGCAGCGCGTGGGGATTGCCCGTGCGGTGGTGAACAAGCCTGCGGTGCTGCTGGCGGATGAACCGACCGGGAACCTGGATGATGCCTTATCGGAAGGGATTTTACGTCTGTTTGAAGAGTTTAACCGCGTTGGGGTGACGGTATTGATGGCGACGCACGACATCGGGCTTATCTCCCGTCGTTCGTACCGTATGCTCACCCTGAGCGAAGGTCATTTGCATGGAGGCCTGGTCAGTGAATAAGCGTGACGCTATCAACCAAATCAGGCAGTTTGGCGGCAGACTGGACCGTTTTCGTAAATCTGGTGGTTCGTCCGGCGACGGCGGCCGCAATGCGCCGAGACGCGCAAAACCCTCGCCAAAGCCGAACTCGCGTAAAACCAACGTCTTTAACGAGCAGGTGCGCTATGCGTTCCAGGGTGCGTTACAGGATCTGAAAAGCAAGCCGCTGGCGACGTTTCTGACGGTGATGGTGATTGCCATCTCTCTGACGCTGCCAAGCGTCTGCTACATGGTCTATAAGAACGTCAACCAGGCGGCGACTCAGTACTATCCGTCTCCGCAGATCACCGTTTATCTGCAAAAGACGCTGGATGACGACGCGGCCGCCGGGGTGGTCGCACAGCTCCAGGCCGAGCAGGGGGTGGAGAAGGTTAACTATCTCTCCCGCGACGATGCATTGGGCGAGTTCCGCAACTGGTCCGGCTTTGGCGGCGCGCTGGACATGCTGGAAGAGAATCCGCTTCCGGCAGTGGCTGTGGTGATCCCGAAACTGGATTTCCAGGGAACGGAGTCGCTGAACACGCTACGCGATCGCATCTCGCAGATTAACGGCATTGATGAAGTGCGTATGGATGACAGCTGGTTTGCCCGTCTGGCGGCGCTGACCGGGCTGGTAGGGCGCGTTTCCGCGATGATCGGCGTGCTGATGGTGGCGGCGGTGTTCCTCGTCATCGGCAACAGCGTGCGCCTGAGCATTTTCGCCCGCCGTGACACCATCAACGTGCAGAAACTGATTGGCGCGACGGATGGATTTATCCTGCGACCGTTCCTGTACGGCGGCGCGCTGCTCGGTTTTTCAGGGGCATTTCTTTCACTGATTTTGTCAGAAATTTTGGTGATGCGCTTGTCGTCAGCGGTGACGGAAGTGGCGCAGGTTTTCGGCACGAAGTTTGATATCAATGGCTTATCGTTCGATGAGTGCCTGTTGTTGCTGCTGGTGTGCTCGATGATCGGCTGGGTTGCGGCGTGGCTTGCCACTGTGCAACATTTACGTCACTTTACTCCCGATTAATAAAAGCGTGGTATACTCTTTCCCTGCAATGAGTTCCCGTTCGCAGGGAAAGAGCATCAAAACATCTCATCCCCCTGCCCACAGTGTTTTTTCATAGCGGTGTCACATTTTGTGCGTAATTTATTCACAACGTTGCATTGAACTTGTGGATAAAATCACTGTCTGATAAAAGAGTGAGTGCTATTCTCGTTGCTCATAAACGCTGGCACGTTTGTTGCTCATTTGCAGTGCCAGACGATATAAATTGAGAGGATTTGAATGACCAAAGAAATGCAAAATTTAGCTTTAGCCCCTGTTGGTAACCTGGAATCTTACATCCGGGCTGCAAACGCGTGGCCGATGTTATCGGCTGACGAAGAACGGGCACTGGCTGAAAAGCTGCATTACCAGGGCGATCTGGAAGCAGCTAAGACGCTGATTCTGTCTCACCTGCGCTTTGTTGTTCATGTTGCTCGTAACTATGCGGGCTATGGCCTGCCGCAGGCGGATCTGATTCAGGAAGGTAACATCGGCCTGATGAAAGCCGTGCGCCGTTTTAACCCGGAAGTGGGTGTGCGCCTGGTTTCTTTCGCCGTGCACTGGATCAAAGCGGAGATCCACGAATACGTATTGCGTAACTGGCGTATCGTTAAAGTCGCAACCACCAAAGCACAGCGTAAGTTGTTCTTTAACCTGCGTAAAACCAAGCAGCGTCTGGGCTGGTTTAATCAGGATGAAGTGGAAATGGTGGCGCGCGAACTGGGCGTAACCAGCAAAGACGTCCGCGAGATGGAATCCCGTATGGCGGCGCAGGACATGACGTTTGACATGTCTTCGGACGACGAGTCTGACAGCCAGCCGATGGCGCCAGTGCTGTATTTGCAGGATAAAACCTCTAACTTTGCCGACGGCATTGAAGAGGATAACTGGGAAGATCAGGCGGCAAACAAACTGACCCACGCAATGGAAGGTCTGGACGAGCGTAGCCAGGACATCATTCGCGCCCGTTGGCTGGACGAAGACAATAAGTCCACGCTACAGGAGCTGGCCGACCGCTATGGCGTTTCTGCTGAACGTGTACGTCAGCTTGAAAAGAACGCGATGAAGAAACTGCGCGCCGCTATCGAAGCGTAATTTCCGCGAAGAGCCCGAAAAACCCTGGATGAGAATCCGGGGTTTTTTGTTTTACAGGCCGGATAAGGCACCGCCGCCATCCGGCAAACAGGCAAACATAAATGCCCGATGGCGCTTCGCTTATCGGGCTACGGGGATAACGCTTTTTTTCTCCCCCGCTCTGGCGAATTCTTCCCCCCTGGCAAACACTTACCGATGGGTTGTGCGCATCTTAGGGGGAGAAGGTGAAAAATAACGAACTGAATGAAAGACGGTTGCAGGCGACGCCGCGCGGCATTGGGGTGATGTGCGGTTTCTATGCCGACAGAGCGGAAAACGCCACGCTGTGGGATATTGAAGGCAATGAGGTGATTGATTTCGCCGCCGGAATTGCCGTGTTGAACACCGGGCACCGTCATCCAAAAGTCATCGCGGCAATTGAAAAACAGCTCCAGTCATTTACCCATACCGCGTATCAAATCGTGCCTTATGCAAGCTACGTTACGCTTGCCGAGCGTATTAACGAGCGCGTGCCGGTCAACGGCCCGGCGAAAACGGCTTTCTTCTCCACCGGCGCGGAGGCGGTCGAAAACGCGGTGAAAATTGCGCGCGCCTGTACCCGACGACCGGGGCTGATTACCTTTGGCGGCGCGTTTCACGGGCGAACCTTTATGACGATGGCGCTCACCGGTAAGGTCGCGCCCTACAAAACTGGCTTTGGGCCGTTCCCGGGATCGGTCTATCACGCGCAATATCCGAATCCTTTGCATGGCGTTACCACGGCGGATGCGCTGAACAGTCTCGAACGGATTTTTAAAGCCGATATTGCGCCGGACCAGGTGGCGGCCATTATCCTGGAACCGGTGCAGGGGGAAGGGGGCTTTAACGTCGCGCCAACGGATTTCATGCAGGCGCTGCGTACGTTATGCGATACCCACGGCATCTTGCTGATCGCCGATGAAGTGCAGACCGGTTTTGCCCGTACAGGCAAACTGTTTGCGATGGAGCACCACGGCGTTCAGCCGGATCTCATCACGATGGCCAAAAGTCTGGCCGGCGGTATGCCGCTGTCGGCGGTATCCGGTCGCGCCGAGGTGATGGATGCGCCTGCGCCGGGCGGTCTTGGCGGCACCTACGCCGGAAACCCGCTGGCGGTGGCCGCCGCGCATGCGGTGCTTGATGTGATTGAAGAAGACGATCTCTGCACTCGCGCCACGCAGCTTGGTCAGCATCTGGTTGAGGTGTTGAACAAAGCGAAAGCCGCCTGCACGTCCATTGCCGAGATCCGCGCGCAGGGCTCGATGGTGGCGGTAGAGTTTACCGATCCGCAAACCGGCCAGCCGTCCCCGGAATTTACCCGGCAGGTGCAGGATCGCGCATTGCAGGAGGGTCTGCTGCTGCTCAGTTGCGGTGTTTATGGCAACGTGATCCGCTTCCTCTATCCGCTGACGATCCCCGATGCGCAGTTCCGTAAAGCGCTGGAGATCATTACGCGTTCGCTGACACGATAAACCGACGCCGCCCGTTGCGGCGGCGCCCCGTTTTGTCATCAACTTGTTATCTGACTGTCAAATTAGCTATTCCAAAATCATAAAAATCGGGTATGTTTTAGCAGAGTATGCTGCTAAAGCACGGGTGGCTTACCATTAATTGAAATAAAGTGCTGAACAACAACATCACAACATACGTAATAACCACAATAATGGGGATTCTCAGGATGAATATGAAGGGTAAAGCGTTATTGGCAGGATGTATCGCCCTGTCTTTGAGCAATATGGCGTTTGCTAAGGATATCAAAGTGGCCGTGGTCGGCGCGATGTCCGGCCCGGTAGCGCAGTACGGCGATCAGGAATTTACCGGCGCGGAGCAGGCGATTGCCGATATCAACGCGAAAGGCGGCATCAAGGGCGATAAGCTGGTTGCCGTGAAATATGATGATGCCTGCGACCCGAAACAAGCGGTAGCCGTAGCCAACAAAGTGGTCAATGACGGCATTAAATATGTTATCGGCCACCTGTGCTCCTCATCCACGCAGCCTGCGTCCGATATCTATGAAGACGAAGGCATTCTGATGATTACTCCGGCTGCGACCGCACCGGAACTGACCGCGCGCGGTTATCAGCTGATCCTGCGCACCACCGGTCTGGACTCCGATCAGGGGCCGACGGCGGCGAAATATATTCTGGAAAGCGTGAAGCCGCAGCGCATCGCCATTATTCACGATAAGCAGCAGTACGGTGAAGGCCTGGCGCGCGCGGTGCAGGATGGCCTGAAAAAAGGCAACGCCAACGTGGTGTTCTTCGACGGGATTACCGCCGGCGAGAAAGATTTCTCCACCCTGGTGGCGCGCCTGAAGAAAGAGAACATCGACTTTGTGTACTATGGCGGCTATCACCCTGAGATGGGGCAGATCCTGCGCCAGGCTCGCGCTGCTGGCCTGAAAACGAAGTTTATGGGGCCGGAAGGGGTAGCGAACGTGTCGCTGTCTAACATTGCCGGTGAGTCTGCCGAGGGGATGCTGGTCACCAAGCCGAAGAACTACGATCAGGTTCCGGCGAACAAACCGATCGTAGACGCGATCAAAGCGAAGAAACAGGACCCAAGCGGCGCGTTTGTGTGGACCACCTACGCGGCGTTGCAGTCATTGCAGGCAGGTCTGAATCAGTCCGACGATCCGGCTGAAATCGCCAAATACCTGAAAGCGAATACCGTGGAAACCGTTATGGGGCCGTTGTCCTGGGATGAGAAGGGCGATCTGAAAGGCTTTGAGTTCGGCGTCTTTACCTGGCATGCCGACGGTACGGCAACCGACGCCAGGTAATTGAGTGCCGGGTGGCGGCTTCGCCTTACCCCCTGGAAAATTGCGTGAGAGTTGCAAAACACGTAGGCCGGATAAGCGTCAGCGCCATCCGGCTTTTTTATTACCGTTTTTCCCAGCCGTCCGCCTGCGCCGTAAACCCTAATGCCTGCATAAACGCCGCCATTACGCCTCGCTCTTCGACGCCGACATCTGCCATCCACCAGGCTGAAACGCCCGGATTATTGCGGATCACCTCTTCCACCAGATACTGCCCCACGCCGCGACGACGCGTGATCTCGCGAACCCGCAATGAATCCAGCGCGCCTTGCGTACCGCTTAGCGTTACCCGCACAGCGCCCAACAGACGCTCGTTGAAACGCGCTGCGTAGATCCGGTGAGTATCATCTACGCTTAAAGACGAGGCGGAGTATTCCGGCCAGATTTTACCCAGATCGATGAGATCCTGGGCGCTAAAGTTTTCTAAACGAACGATGGTCAGCTTCATCGACAGCATGTCCAAATCACCAAAGAGAGAACCAGTGTACCGAAATAATGTGTTCCGACACTTTCTCTTTTTTATTTCATTTACCAGGCGATTAGTTTTTTGGCAACGATAAGTACAGTTTGAAACATCAGAGAATGAAAAACAGGCAGGATAATCCCCTGGGAGGCAGTGTTTTATTCCGCTCTTTGTACCGTTATTTTATGCTGACAAGTGCGCTTTTTTTTGTTTATCTATAGCTGAAATCAGAATATTATCTTTTCTTAATCGACTGAAAAATAGAGTATTTGCTCTGATTTTGCATAAAAATCTGTGCTAAACCATTAATGCAACAGGTAAAAATAGCATAGTTCAAAAAAAGCACAGTCTGCTTTTTAACCACATAAATACAAAATATATACACAAAATCATTCAAGGTGCATCAAGGCGGCAAGAGCGTGAATCCCCAGGTGCTTACATAAGTTAGTGACTGGGGTGAACGCACGTAGCCAACACCGGGGCAGCCTGAAGGATGAAGTGTAATAACGTCACGAATGGGGATTCAGTAAATGAAACGGAATGCGAAAACGATCATCGCAGGAGTGGTTGCACTGGCGATGTCGCATACGGCAATGGCGGACGATATTAAAGTCGCCGTTGTCGGGGCGATGTCCGGCCCGGTAGCGCAGTGGGGCGATATGGAATTTAACGGCGCGCGTCAGGCCATTAAAGACATCAACGCCAAAGGCGGCATCAAAGGCGATAAGCTGGTGGGCGTTGAGTATGACGACGCCTGTGACCCGAAACAGGCTGTCGCGGTGGCGAACAAAATCGTCAACGACGGCATTCAGTACGTTATCGGCCACCTGTGCTCCTCTTCCACACAGCCCGCGTCTGATATCTATGAAGATGAAGGCATCCTGATGATCTCCCCGGGCGCCACAAACCCGGAACTGACGCAGCGCGGCTACGAACACATCATGCGTACGGCGGGCCTGGACTCCTCCCAGGGGCCAACGGCGGCGAAATACATTCTTGAGAAAGTGAAGCCGCAGCGTATCGCCATTATTCATGATAAGCAGCAGTACGGCGAAGGTCTGGCGCGTTCCGTACAGGACAGCCTGAAAGCGGGCAACGCCAATATCGTGTTCTTTGACGGGATTACCGCTGGCGAGAAAGACTTTTCCGCGCTGATTGCCCGCCTGCAAAAAGAGAATATCGACTTCGTTTATTACGGCGGTTACTACCCGGAAATGGGCCAGATGCTGCGCCAGGCGCGAGCTATCGGCCTGAAAACCCAGTTTATGGGGCCAGAGGGCGTGGGCAATGCCTCACTGTCCAACATTGCTGGCGCGGCGGCAGAAGGCATGCTGGTGACGATGCCAAAACGCTATGACCAGGACCCAGCGAACAAAGGCATTGTCGATGCCCTTAAAGCCGACAAAAAAGATCCTACCGGCCCTTACGTGTGGATCACCTACGCTGCGGTGCAGTCGCTGGCAACCGCAATGGATCGTACCGGCAGCAAAGCGCCGCTCGATCTGGTGAAAGCTCTGAAAGCACACGGGGCTGATACCGTGATTGGGCCGCTGAACTGGGATGAAAAAGGCGATCTGAAGGGATTTGAGTTTGGTGTCTTCCAGTGGCATGCCGACGGCTCATCGACCGTTGCCAAATAACGCCTGAAGACAAGTTATCCCTCCGCCCGCGCAAAACGGGCGGGTTGAGAAAGGTTACCTTATGTCCGAGCAGTTTCTCTATTTCTTGCAGCAGATGTTTAACGGCGTCACGCTGGGAAGCACCTATGCGCTGATCGCTATCGGCTATACGATGGTTTACGGCATTATCGGCATGATCAACTTCGCCCACGGCGAGGTCTATATGATCGGCAGCTATGTCTCTTTCATGATCATCGCCGCGCTGATGATGATGGGCATTGATACCAGCTGGCTGCTGGTCGCCGCCGGGTTCGTCGGGGCTATCATTATCGCCAGCGCCTATGGCTGGAGTATTGAACGGGTGGCCTATCGGCCAGTGCGCAGTTCCAAGCGACTGATTGCGCTCATCTCCGCGATCGGGATGTCTATTTTCCTGCAAAACTACGTCAGTCTTACCGAAGGTTCGCGTGACGTGGCGCTCCCCAGTTTGTTTAACGGCCAGTGGATTATCGGCAGCAGTGAGAACTTCGCCGCCAGCATTACCACCATGCAGTTGGTCATCTGGATTGTCACTTTCCTGGCGATGCTGGCGCTGACGCTGTTCATCCGTTACTCCCGTATGGGACGCGCCTGCCGCGCCTGTGCGGAAGACCTGAAAATGGCGAGTCTGCTGGGCATTAATACCGACCGCGTGATTGCGCTGACCTTTGTGATTGGCGCGGCGATGGCGGCGGTGGCGGGCGTGCTGCTCGGTCAGTTCTATGGCGTTATCAACCCGTATATTGGCTTTATGGCCGGGATGAAGGCCTTCACCGCCGCGGTGCTTGGCGGCATCGGCAGCATTCCTGGCGCGATGATTGGCGGCCTGATTCTGGGCGTCGCCGAAGCGCTCTCCTCTGCGTACCTGAGTACCGAATATAAAGATGTGGTGTCGTTTGCGCTGCTGATTCTGGTGCTGCTGGTCATGCCGACCGGTATCCTGGGCCGCCCGGAGGTAGAGAAAGTATGAAACCGATGCATTTTGCGATGGCGCTGCTCTCTGCCGCCATGTTCTTCGTACTGGCGGGCGTCTTTATGGGCGTTCAACTGGAACTCGATGGCACCAAACTGGTGGTGGGGACTGCTGCGGATATTCGCTGGCAGTGGGTGTTTATCGGTACTGCCGTGGTCTTTTTCTTCCAGTTGCTGCGACCGATTTTCCAGAAAAGCCTGAAGGGCATTTCCGGGCCTAAATTTGTTCTGCCAGCGATTGATGGCTCAACCGTGAAGCAGAAGCTGTTCCTGATTGCGCTGCTGGTCATCGCCGTTGTGTGGCCGTTTATGGTGTCGCGCGGCACCGTTGATATCGCCACGCTGACCATGATTTATATCATCCTCGGTCTTGGGCTGAACGTGGTGGTGGGGTTGTCTGGTCTGCTGGTGCTGGGCTACGGCGGTTTCTACGCCATTGGCGCGTATACCTTCGCGTTGCTGAACCACTATTACGGTCTGGGGTTCTGGACCTGCCTGCCGCTGGCGGGGCTGGTTGCAGCGGCGGCGGGATTCCTGCTCGGCTTCCCGGTATTGCGCCTGCGCGGCGACTACCTGGCGATTGTGACCTTAGGCTTTGGCGAGATTGTGCGCATCCTGCTGCTCAATAACACTGAAGTGACCGGCGGGCCGAACGGTATCAGCCAGATCCCGAAACCGACATTCTTTGGTCTGGAGTTCAGCCGTACCGCCCGTGAAGGCGGTTGGGATACCTTCAGCAACTTCTTCGGCGTGAAATACGATCCATCCGACCGCGTGATTTGGCTTTACCTGGTGGCGTTGCTGCTGGTCGTCTTCTCGCTGTTTGTGATCAACCGTCTGCTGCGTATGCCGCTGGGGCGGGCATGGGAAGCGCTGCGTGAAGATGAAATTGCCTGCCGTTCATTAGGCTTAAGCCCGACGCGCATCAAGCTGACGGCGTTTACCATCAGCGCCGCGTTTGCGGGGTTCGCCGGAACGCTGTTCGCCGCGCGCCAGGGCTTTGTCAGCCCGGAGTCGTTCACCTTTGCCGAATCCGCTTTTGTACTGGCGATTGTGGTGCTTGGCGGCATGGGTTCGCAGTTTGCGGTTATTCTCGCCGCTATTCTGCTGGTGGTATCGCGCGAGCTGATGCGTGACTTCAACGAATACAGCATGTTGATGCTCGGTGGTTTGATGGTACTGATGATGATCTGGCGTCCGCAGGGCTTGCTGCCGATGACCCGTCCGCAGTTGAAACTGAAAAACGGGGAAGCGAAAGGAGAGCAGGCATGAGTCAGCCATTATTATCCGTTAACGGCCTGATGATGCGCTTTGGCGGTCTGCTGGCGGTAAACAACGTTGAACTGGAGTTGCATCCACGCGAAATCGTCTCATTGATCGGGCCAAACGGCGCCGGGAAAACCACGGTCTTTAACTGCCTGACCGGTTTCTATAAACCGACCGGCGGCACCATTATGCTGCGCGATCAGCATCTGGAAGGGCTGCCGGGTCAGCAGATTGCCCGTATGGGCGTGGTGCGTACCTTCCAGCACGTCCGCCTGTTCCGTGAGATGACGGTGATTGAAAACCTGCTGGTGGCGCAACATCAGCAGTTGAAAACCGGCGTCTTTTCGGGCCTGTTGAAGACTCCGGCGTTCCGTCGGGCGCAGAGTGAAGCGCTCGATCGCGCCGCCACCTGGCTGGAGCGTATCGGCCTGCTGGAGCACGCCAACCGCCAGGCCAGCAACCTGGCCTACGGCGACCAGCGTCGTCTGGAGATCGCCCGCTGCATGGTGACGCAGCCGGAGATCCTGATGCTGGATGAACCGGCGGCGGGCCTGAACCCGAAAGAGACCAAAGAGCTGGACGAATTAATTGCGGAGCTGCGTAATCATCACAACACCACCATTCTGCTGATTGAGCATGATATGAAGCTGGTGATGGGGATTTCCGATCGCATTTACGTGGTGAACCAGGGAACGCCGCTGGCGAACGGGACGCCGGAAGAAGTTCGCAACAACCCGGACGTGATCCGCGCCTATTTAGGTGAAGCATAATGGTGGTGACGCATAAGATGGAAAAAGTCATGTTGTCCTTTGACAAAGTCAGTGCCCACTACGGCAAAATCCAGGCGCTGCACGAGGTGAGTCTGCATATTCGTCAGGGAGAAATCGTCACCCTGATTGGCGCCAACGGCGCGGGTAAAACCACGCTGCTCGGCACGTTATGCGGCGATCCGCGCGCCACCAGTGGTCGGATTGTGTTTGATGGTAAAGACATTACCGACTGGCAGACGGCGAAAATCATGCGTGAAGCGGTGGCGATTGTCCCGGAAGGGCGTCGCGTCTTTTCCCGTATGACGGTAGAAGAGAACCTGGCGATGGGCGGTTTTTTCGCCGAGCGCGACCAGTTTCAGGAGCGCATTAAGTGGGTTTACGCGCTGTTCCCGCGTTTGCATGAGCGTCGTATCCAGCGTGCGGGCACCATGTCCGGCGGTGAACAGCAGATGCTGGCGATTGGTCGTGCATTGATGAGCCAGCCGCGTTTGCTGCTGTTGGATGAGCCGTCCCTGGGTCTGGCGCCGATCATTATCCAGCAGATTTTCGATACCATCGAACAGCTGCGCGAGCAGGGAATGACCATCTTCCTCGTCGAGCAGAACGCGAATCAGGCGCTGAAGCTGGCGGATCGCGGCTATGTGCTGGAAAACGGTCATGTGGTGCTGGAAGATACCGGCGATGCGTTGCTGGCCAACGAAGCGGTGCGCAGCGCATACCTCGGAGGTTAAACCGTCTGTGTGCCCGGTGGCGCTACGCTTACCGGGCCTACTCGATCCTGTAGGCCGGGTAAGGCGAAGCCGCCACCCGGCTTTTTGTTTCTTCCATATTATCTTCACCATTCCATCATCTTCTTATCATCCTGCTGACGTTTGGCTGTCATTTATTTGTAACTAAAAAGTTATTTTTCTGTCATTCGCGCATGTCATGTTACCTCGCGAGCATAAAACGCGTGATATCGCGCATCCGGCACAACAAGAGAGATAAGCGAATGACATCGTTACGACATACAGCGTTAGGACTGGCGTTAAGCCTGGCATTCGTGGGAAACGCCATGGCCGTTACCACCATTCCATTCTGGCATTCTATGGAAGGCGAGCTGGGGAAAGAGGTTGATTCTCTGGCGCAACGTTTCAATGCGGCCAATCCTGATTACAAGATTGTGCCGGTGTATAAGGGCAACTATGAACAGAGCCTGAGCGCGGGTATCGCCGCGTTTCGTACCGGTAACGCTCCGGCGCTGTTGCAGGTTTATGAAGTCGGCACTGCGACTATGATGGCGTCGAAAGCGATTAAACCGGTCTATGAAGTGTTCAGCGACGCGGGCATCAGTTTCGATGAGTCGCAGTTTGTACCGACGGTGTCCGGTTACTACACCGATTCCAAAAGCGGACATCTGTTGTCCCAGCCGTTTAACAGCTCCACGCCGGTGCTGTACTACAACAAAGACGCTTTCAAAAAAGCCGGTTTAGATCCAGAGCAGCCGCCGAAAACCTGGCAGGATCTGGCGGAGTACACCGCGAAGCTGAAGGCGGCGGGAATGAAGTGCGGCTACGCCAGCGGCTGGCAGGGCTGGATTCAGATTGAAAACTTCAGCGCCTGGCATGGTCTGCCGGTCGCCACCCAAAATAACGGCTTTGACGGTACTGACGCGGTGCTGGAATTTAACAAGCCGGAGCAGGTGAAACATATCGCGCTGCTGGAAGAACTGAACAAGAAGGGTGATTTCAGCTACTTCGGGCGTAAAGACGAATCCACTGAGAAGTTCTACAACGGCGATTGCGCCATCACCACCGCCTCTTCCGGTTCTCTGGCGGATATCCGCCACTATGCCAAATTTAATTACGGCGTAGGCATGATGCCTTATGACGCGGATGCCAAAGATGCGCCGCAAAACGCCATTATCGGCGGGGCGAGCCTGTGGGTGATGCAGGGTAAAGACAAAGAGACCTACACCGGCGTGGCGAAATTCCTCGACTTCCTGGCGAAGCCGGAAAATGCCGCTGAATGGCATCAGAAAACCGGCTATCTGCCGATCACCAAAGCGGCTTACGACCTGACCCGCGAGCAGGGATTCTATGATAAGAACCCCGGCGCGGATATTGCCACGCGCCAGATGCTGAACAAGCCGCCGTTGCCGTTCACCAAAGGTCTGCGTCTGGGCAACATGCCGCAGATCCGCACCATTGTGGATGAGGAGCTGGAAAGCGTGTGGACCGGGAAGAAATCCCCGCAGCAGGCGCTGGATGCCGCCGTTGAGCGTGGTAATCAGCTGCTGCGTCGCTTTGAGCAGTCAACGAAATCGTAACGCATGATATGCCCGGAGGCGCTGCGCTTACCGGGCCTACAAGACCGTAGGCCGGGTAAGGCGAAGCCGCCACCCGGCACTGTTCAGGAATCAAATCTTCATGTCATCATCCCGTCCGGTGTTTCGCTCGCGTTGGCTGCCGTATTTGCTGGTTGCGCCGCAACTGGCGATCACCGTCATTTTCTTTATCTGGCCTGCGGGCGAAGCGCTGTGGTATTCGCTGCAAAGCGTCGATCCGTTTGGGCTGTCCAGCCAGTTTGTCGGTCTGGATAACTTTGTCGCCTTATTCCATGACAGCTACTACCTCGACTCCTTCTGGACGACGATGAAATTCAGTGCGCTGGTGACGGTAAGCGGCCTGTTGGTCTCACTGTTTTTCGCCGCGCTGGTGGATTACGTGGTACGCGCAAGCCGCCTGTATCAAACGCTGATGCTGCTGCCTTACGCCGTTGCGCCAGCGGTGGCCGCCGTACTGTGGATCTTCCTGTTCAACCCTGGGCGCGGGCTAATCACCCATTTTCTTGCCGGGTTCGGCTATGACTGGAACCATGCGCAACACAGCGGCCAGGCCATGTTTCTGGTGGTGTTCGCTTCAGTCTGGAAGCAGATTAGTTACAACTTCCTGTTCTTTTTTGCCGCGTTGCAATCCATTCCCCGCTCGCTGACGGAAGCGGCAGCGATTGATGGGGCGGGTCCGGTTCGGCGCTTCTTTAAACTTTCGCTACCGCTGATTGCGCCGGTGAGTTTCTTCCTGCTGGTGGTCAATCTGGTGTATGCCTTCTTCGACACCTTCCCGGTGATCGACGCCGCTACCGCAGGCGGACCGGTACAGGCGACGACCACGCTGATTTATAAGATTTACCGCGAAGGCTTTGCCGGACTGGATCTCTCCGCCTCTGCCGCACAGTCGGTGGTGCTGATGTTCCTCGTCATCATTCTGACGGTTATCCAGTTCCGCTATGTGGAAAGTAAGGTGCGTTACCAATGATTGAGAACCGTCGCGGGCTGACGATATTCAGCCACACTATGTTGATTCTGGGGATTGTGGTGATCCTGTTTCCCTTGTATGTCGCCTTTGTGGCGGCGACGCTGGACAACAGCGCGGTGTTCGATACGCCGATGACGCTCATTCCCGGAACGCATCTGCTGGAAAACATGGCAACGATCTGGGTTAACGGCGTGGGCGTGAACAGCGCGCCGTTCTGGCTGATGATGCTTAACAGTTTCATCATGGCTTTTGGCATTACGGTGGGGAAAATTACCGTTTCTATGCTGTCGGCGTTTGCCATTGTCTGGTTTCGTTTTCCGCTGCGTAATCTGTTTTTCTGGATGATCTTTATCACCCTGATGCTGCCGGTTGAGGTGCGTATTTTCCCGACGGTGGAAGTGATCGCCAATCTGAAAATGCTCGACAGCTACGCGGGTCTGACCCTGCCGCTGATGGCCTCAGCGACCGCCACCTTTCTGTTTCGCCAGTTCTTTATGACGCTGCCGGACGAGCTGATTGAAGCGGCGCGCATCGACGGTGCTTCACCGATGCGCTTTTTCCGCGACATTGTGCTGCCGCTGTCGAAAACCAATCTCGCGGCGCTGTTCGTCATCACCTTCATCTACGGCTGGAACCAGTACCTGTGGCCGTTGCTGATTATTACCGACGTTGATCTCGGCACCGCCGTTGCGGGGATTAAAGGCATGATCGCCACCGGGGAAGGCACCACTCAGTGGAATCAGGTGATGGCGGCGATGCTGCTGACCCTGATTCCCCCCGTCGTTATCGTTTTAGCCATGCAGCGCGCGTTTGTACGCGGCCTGGTGGACAGTGAGAAGTAGGAAATTTTATGGCTGGTTTGAAATTACAGGCAGTAACCAAAAGCTGGGACGGCAAAACCCAGGTCATACAGCCGTTAACGCTGGATGTGGCGGATGGCGAGTTTATTGTGATGGTTGGGCCGTCCGGCTGCGGTAAATCGACGCTGCTGCGTATGGTGGCCGGGCTTGAGCGGGTAACGAGCGGCGATATCTGGATTGACCGCCAGCGCGTTACGGAGATGGAGCCGAAAGACAGGGGCATTGCGATGGTGTTCCAGAACTACGCGCTCTACCCACACATGAGCGTAGAGGAGAACATGGCGTGGGGACTGAAGATTCGCGGCATGGGCAAAGGGCATATTGCCGAACGGGTGAAAGAGGCGGCGCGGATTCTGGAGCTGGACGGTTTGCTCAAACGCCGTCCACGCGAGCTTTCCGGCGGCCAGCGCCAGCGTGTGGCAATGGGACGTGCGATTGTGCGCGATCCGGCCGTCTTCCTGTTTGACGAGCCGCTGTCCAACCTTGACGCTAAATTGCGCGTCCAGATGCGCCTTGAGTTACAACATCTGCATCGCCGCCTGAAAACCACCTCGCTGTACGTGACGCACGATCAGGTCGAAGCGATGACGCTCGCCCAGCGGGTGATGGTGATGAACAAAGGCGTAGCGGAGCAAATCGGTACGCCGGTAGAGGTGTATGAGAAGCCCGCCAGCCGCTTTGTGGCGAGCTTTATCGGCAGCCCGGCGATGAATCTGCTGGAGGGGCGCATCAGCGCCGCAGGCACCCATTTTGAGCTGGAGAGCGGGATGGCGCTGCCCGTTAACTGGAACTATCGCCGCTATGCCGGGCGGAAAATGACGCTGGGTATCCGTCCTGAGCATATTGCGCTAAGCTCGCAGGCAGAAGGCGGCGTACCGCTGGTGATGGACACGCTGGAGATGCTGGGGGCGGATAACCTGGCGCACGGACGCTGGGGCGATCAAAAAATGGTCGTGCGGCTGGCGCATCAGCAACGTCCGACGGCAGGCGGCACGCTATGGCTGCATTTGCCGGAAAATCATCTGCATCTTTTCGATGGCGAAACAGGACAACGAGTATGAGTAACTGGCCTTATCCCCACATCGTCGCGCATCGCGGCGGCGGAAAACTCGCACCGGAAAACACGCTGGCGGCGATTGACGTGGGGGCGCGGTGCGGACACACGATGATTGAGTTTGACGTGAAGCTGTCGAAAGACGGCGAGATCTTTCTGCTGCATGACGACAACCTGGAGCGCACCAGTAACGGCTGGGGCGTGGCGGGGGAAGTCAACTGGCAGGATCTGCTGCGCGTTGATGCCGGGAGCTGGTTTAGCGGCAAGTTTAAAGGCGAGCCGTTGCCGCTGTTGTCTCAGGTAGCGGAACGCTGCCGCGAGCACGGCATGATGGCGAATATTGAAATTAAACCGACGACCGGCACCGGGCCATTGACGGGGAGAGTGGTGGCGCTGGCGGCGCGGGAGCTGTGGTCTGGAATGACCGCGCCTTTGCTTTCATCGTTTGAAATTGATGCGCTGGAAGCGGCGCAACAGGCGGCGCCAGAGCTACCGCGCGGTTTACTGCTGGATGACTGGCGTGACGACTGGCATGCGCTGACGACCCGGCTGGGCTGCGTCTCTGTTCATCTCAACCATAAATTGCTTGATGAAGCGCGGGTAAAAGTGCTCAAGGCGGCGGGACTGCGCATTCTGGTTTACACCGTCAACAAACCCCAGCGCGCGGCGGAACTGCTGCGCTGGGGCGTGGACTGCATCTGTACCGATGCCATTGATGTGATTGGGCCGGATTTTACTGCGGCGAGTTATTGAGCATATCGCCACTCTGTCGCTGGGGCAGCAGATGTTGCTGACCGCTGCTCTGGCGGGTTCCACCGCTTAACATCCCGCCATTGTTGTTTGGTAAAACCTGCTCACGCACCTGGCCCTGCTGGACCCGCTGCGCGTTATTGTTCATCTGCGTTTGCAGATGCTGTTGCTGAAGCTGGGTCTGCGTTTTTAACTGCTGGTTAAGCATTCCTTTCTGCTGGGTCTGCTGCGTCTGCATTTGGGTTTGCATCCGCTGTTGACTCGGGATCTGATACCCCGGCTGATTCGGGTTATTCATGGTGTTGATGGGCTGCGCAAAGCCGGAAAACGGCAGTAGCGCCGCTAAAATTAAGAGTCGTTTCATCGTCTTTCCTCCTCTGGGGGGATCTATTAAGTTTACTCCTTTCCCGCCGCAACGATGATTATTTCAGAGTTATGCACCAGGCTTAGTGGGGGGCTGACCCCGTATCTCTGGAGAATAACGATGATGAAACCGACGTTTTTGCGCCGGGTAGCCATTGCTGCTCTGCTCTCAGGAAGTTGTTTTAGTGTTGTTGCCGCGCCGCCTGCGCCACCTCCGGTGTCATACGGCGTTGAAGAGGATGTTTTCCACCCTGTTCGTGCGAAGCAGGGGATGGTGGCATCCGTGGATGCGATGGCGACCCAGGTTGGCGTCGATATCCTTAAGCAAGGGGGAAATGCCGTCGATGCGGCGGTTGCCGTTGGCTATGCGCTGGCGGTGACGCATCCGCAGGCGGGGAACCTCGGCGGCGGGGGTTTTATGCTGCTGCGCACCAAAGACGGGAATACCACGGCGATCGACTTCCGCGAAATGGCGCCAGCCAATGCCACCCGCGATATGTTCCTGGACGATCAGGGCAATCCTGACAGTAAAAAATCGCTGACGTCGCACCTGGCGACCGGTACGCCGGGCACCGTGGCCGGATTCTCGCTGGCGCTGGAGAAATACGGCACCCTGCCGCTCAACAAAGTGATACGCCCGGCGATGAAACTTGCGGATGAGGGATTCGTCGTCAACGATGCGCTGGCGGATGACCTGAAAACCTACGGTAGTGAGGTGCTGCCGAATTATGAAAACAGCAAGGCCATTTTCTGGAAAGACGGCGAACCGCTGAAGAAGGGCGACAAGCTGGTGCAGAAAAACCTGGCGAAAAGTCTGGAGATGATTGCTGAGAATGGCCCGGATGCCTTCTACAAAGGGGCAATAGCCGACCAGATCGCACAGGAGATGCAGAAGAACGGGGGGCTTATCACCAAAGAGGATCTGGCGGCTTACAAAGCGGTAGAACGCACGCCGATTAGCGGCGACTATCGCGGGTATCAGGTCTTTTCGATGCCGCCTCCGTCCTCCGGCGGCATTCATATCGTGCAGATCCTCAATATCCTTGAAAACTTCGACATGAAGAAATACGGGTTTGGCAGCGCCGATGCCATGCAGATAATGGCTGAAGCGGAGAAATATGCCTATGCCGATCGGTCGGAGTATCTCGGCGACCCGGATTTTGTGAAGGTGCCATGGCAGGCGCTGACCAGTAAAGCGTATGCGAAATCCATTGCCGATCAGATAGATATCACTAAAGCCAAACCGTCCAGCGAGATTCGCCCCGGTAAACTGGCGCCGTATGAAAGCAATCAGACCACCCATTTCTCGGTGGTGGATAAAGACGGCAACGCGGTGGCCGTCACCTACACCCTGAACACCACGTTTGGCACCGGGATTGTGGCGGGAAACACCGGGATTCTGCTCAACAATGAGATGGATGACTTCTCCGCGAAACCTGGCGTACCAAACGTTTACGGTCTGGTGGGCGGCGATGCTAACGCCGTAGGGCCGAAGAAACGTCCGCTGTCGTCAATGTCGCCAACCATTGTGGTGAAAGACGGTAAAACCTGGCTGGTGACAGGTAGCCCTGGCGGTAGCCGGATTATTACCACCGTGCTGCAAATGGTGGTCAACAGCATTGATTTCGGGATGAATGTCGCTGAGGCGACCAACGCACCGCGTTTCCATCATCAGTGGCTGCCGGATGAGCTGCGCGTGGAAAAGGGCTTTAGCCCGGATACGCTGAAACTCCTGGAACAGCGTGGGCAAAAAGTCGCGCTGAAAGAAGCGATGGGCAGCACCCAGAGCATCATGGTCGGGCCGGATGGTTCGCTGTACGGTGCGTCTGACCCGCGCTCAGTCGATGATTTAACGGTAGGGTATTGAGGTGAAATTGCCCGGTAGCGTTACGCTTGCCGGTGCCTTCAATTTCAAAGCCATGCTTCTCTGCACCCTTAGCAGATTAAAAGTCCTTTTAAACATCATTGACTTTAAAAACGGAGTCAACTGCATTTTTTTGCAAAAAGTATTGGACAAGTGCGAATGAGAATGATTATTATTGCTCTGCGTTCAGGGAGACCCTTGCGGAGAACCTGAAAGCACGACATTGCTCACATTGCTTCCAGTATTACTTTAGCCAGCCGGGTGCTGGCTTTTTTTTTGGCTCAGTTTCGGGCTGGTTTGCTGGTCAGTTTTGTAGGCCGGATAAGGCAAAGCCGTCATCCGGCAATGGCGCTTGTGATGCCGGATGGCGCTTATGCTTATCCGGCCTACGATCTGACCGCGACGCCGACGACCGATCTTGAGGTTGTAGGCCGGATAAGGCAAAGCCGTCATCCGGCAATGGTTCTTGTGACGCCGGATGGCGCTTATGCTTATCCGGCCTACGATCGTTTCACCGCTATTTCCCACATGTTGTTTGCGCTATGGTGTATGCAATCACCTTTCAAAAAGGACACTCCCATGACCTTACACTGCGCATTTATTGGCTTTGGTAAAAGCACCACCCGCTATCATCTGCCGTATGTTCTTAACCGTAAAGGCAGCTGGCATGTTGCGCATATCTTCCGCCGTCACGCGAAGCCGGAGGAGCAGGCGCCGATCTACTCGCATATTCACTTCACCAGCGATCTTGATGAAGTGCTGAACGATCCGCAGGTAAAACTGGTGATCGTCTGTACCCATGCGGACAGCCATTTTGACTACGCCCGGCGCGCGCTGGAGGCGGGAAAAAACGTGCTGGTGGAAAAACCGTTTACGCCAACGCTTGCCGAGGCGAAAGTGTTGTTCGAACTGGCGCGGAGCAAAGGGCTGACCGTCACGCCGTACCAGAACCGCCGCTTTGACTCCTGTTTCCTGACCGCCAAAAAAGCGATTGAGAGCGGCAAACTGGGCGAGATTGTTGAAGTTGAAAGCCACTTTGATTACTACCGACCGGTTGCGGAAACCAAACCTGGCCTGCCGCAGGACGGCGCGTTTTACGGCCTCGGCGTGCATACGATGGATCAAATTATTTCGCTGTTCGGACGCCCGGACCATGTGGCCTATGACATCCGCAGCCTGCGCAATAAAGCCAACCCGGATGATACGTTCGAAGCGCAGCTGTTTTACGGCGATCTGAAAGCCATCGTTAAAACCAGCCATTTAGTGAAGATCGATTACCCGAAATTTATCGTTCACGGCACCAGAGGCTCGTTTGTGAAGTACGGCATCGACCAGCAGGAAACCAGCCTGAAGGCCAATATCATGCCCGGCGAACCGGGGTTTGCGGCGGATGATTCTGTCGGCCTGCTGGAATACGTTAATGACGAAGGCGTGACGGTGAAAGAAGAGATGAAACCGGAGGTCGGCGACTATGGCCGCGTTTATGACGCCCTGTTCGAGACCATTACGCATGGCGTGCCGAATTACGTCAAGGAATCTGACGTTCTCACCAACCTTGAGATCCTTGAGCGGGCGTTTGAACAGGCGTCTCCGGCCACTGTAACCCTTGCGAAATAAACAAAATCAACGCCTCTGGGCTTGTTCATAATTTTTGAACAGAGGAGTCAATTTTCACCCTCTATGATCCCGTCTGGATTGGGTTCACACTTACTCCATCGAAAACATCTGGGGGTGAATACAATGATCTACTTACGCAAAGCAAACGACCGTGGTCATGCGAATCATGGCTGGCTGGATTCCTGGCATACTTTCTCTTTTGCAAACTACTATGACCCTAACTTTATGGGCTTCTCGGCACTGCGCGTGATTAACGATGACGTTATTGAAGCAGGACAGGGCTTTGGGACGCACCCGCATAAAGACATGGAAATCCTGACCTATGTGCTGGAAGGCGCAGTGGAACACCAGGACAGTATGGGTAACAAAGAGCAGGTTCCTGCCGGTGAGTTCCAGATAATGAGCGCCGGGACGGGCATTCGTCACTCGGAATACAACCCGAGCAATACCGACCGCCTGCGTTTGTATCAGATTTGGATCATGCCGCAGGAAAACGGGATTACGCCGCGTTACGAGCAGCGTCGTTTTGACGCCGTACAGGGCAAACAGCTGGTGCTGTCGCCGGATGCGCGCGACGGTTCGCTGAAAGTGAATCAGGATATGGAGCTGTACCGTTGGGCGCTGCTGAAAGACGAACAGTCGGTACACCAGATCTCCGCCGAACGCCGCATCTGGATTCAGGTGGTGAAAGGTAACGTCACCATTAACGGCACCAAAGCGTCTACCAGCGACGGTCTGGCGATTTGGGATGAGCAGGCGATCTCCATCCATGCCGACAGCGATAGCGAAGTGTTACTGTTCGACCTGCCGCCAGTTTAAAAATACACGTCATCCTTCAAGCCGCATCTTTGTTGGCTTCCTGGCTTACCCTGGTCGCGTACTTGATGTACGCTTCCGGGGATTTAATGAGGGACATCCTTGTCCCTCACCAGAGGCAACCTTCGGTTGTTCAAATTCGTTCCTGACGAATTTGTCACTGCGTCGCCGCCTTGATGCAACTCGAATGATTTAGTGTATTTCTCACAATACAAAAACAACCTTAGTTTTCTCTGCGAAGGTTCATGCACGTCCGTGGTAAACTGGGGAAATCTATCCCTTTTATGCCTTTCAGGACGATGAAAAAGAAAAGACCCGTACTTCAGGATGTGGCTGACCGCGTAGGCGTGACCAAAATGACGGTCAGCCGTTTTCTGCGTAACCCGGAGCAGGTCTCCGTCGCGCTGCGGGGCAAGATCGCTGCTGCACTTGATGAACTGGGTTACATTCCCAATCGTGCTCCCGATATTCTTTCTAACGCGACCAGCCGTGCGGTGGGCGTTCTGCTGCCGTCGTTAACCAACCAGGTTTTCGCCGAGGTGTTACGCGGAATTGAGACCGTCACCGATGCCCACGGCTACCAGACGATGCTGGCGCACTACGGCTATAAGCCGGAAATGGAACAGGAACGTCTGGAGTCGATGCTGTCATGGAACATTGACGGGTTAATCCTCACTGAACGTACCCATACGCCGCGCACGCTCAAAATGATTGAAGTCGCGGGCATTCCGGTGGTGGAGCTGATGGACAGCAAATCGCCATGCCTCGATATCGCCGTCGGTTTTGACAACTTTGAAGCCGCGCGTCAGATGACCGCCGCGATTATCGCGCGCGGCCATCGTCATATCGCCTATCTGGGGGCGCGCCTCGACGAACGTACTATCATCAAACAGAAGGGCTATGAACAGGCCATGCTGGACGCCGGGCTGGTGCCCTACAGCGTGATGGTGGAGCAATCGTCGTCTTACTCTTCCGGGATTGAGCTGATCCGCCAGGCAAGACGTGAATACCCACAACTGGACGGTATTTTCTGTACCAACGATGACCTTGCCGTCGGGGCGGCGTTCGAATGCCAGCGTTTAGGGCTCAAAATTCCTGATGATATGGCGATTGCCGGTTTCCACGGCCACGACATTGGTCAGGTGATGGAACCGCGTCTGGCCAGCGTACTTACGCCGCGTGAGCGGATGGGCAGTATCGGCGCAGAGCGCCTGCTGGCGCGCATACGCGGTGAAGCGGTGACGCCTAAAATGTTAGATTTAGGTTTCACCTTGTCACCGGGTGGATCTATTTAGTCCAACAAATTTGAAGTAGCTCACACTTATTCACTTCTGCCACGAATGGATATTGCTTCTATTCTGGTCCGGCTGGACAATGTTACCGATAACAGTTACCCGTAACAATTCCTGATCCTTGTACTGTGGGGGCACCACTTTGAGCACGACTAACCATGATCACCACATTTACGTTCTGATGGGCGTATCAGGCAGTGGCAAATCCGCTGTCGCCAGCGAAGTGGCGCATCAGCTGCATGCCGCGTTTCTTGATGGCGATTTTCTCCATCCGCGTTGCAACATCATGAAAATGGCCTCCGGCGAGCCGTTGAATGACGACGACCGCAAGCCGTGGTTACAGGCGCTGAACGATGCGGCGTTTGCGATGCAGCGAACCAATAAGGTATCGCTGATTGTCTGTTCCGCACTGAAAAAACACTATCGCGACCTGCTGCGCGACGGTAACCCAAACCTGTCTTTCATCTACCTGAAAGGGGATTTTGACGTTATCGAAAGCCGCCTGAAGGCACGTAAAGGCCACTTCTTTAAAACGCAGATGCTGGTAACTCAGTTTGACACGCTGGAAGAGCCGGGCGCTGACGAGAGCGATGTACTGGTGGTGAATATCGATCAGCCGCTGGAAGGTGTCGTGGCAAGCACCATTGAGGTCATTAACAAAGGCAGTAAGTAGTGAGTACATTAACGCTTGTTTTAACAGCAGTAGGTTCTGTTTTACTGCTGCTGTTTTTAGTGATGAAGGCGCGTATGCACGCCTTCGTTGCTTTGATGGTGGTGTCTATTGGCGCAGGTCTCTTTTCCGGTATGCCGCTCGATAAAATCGCGGCGACGATGGAAAAAGGGATGGGCGGTACGCTTGGCTTCCTGGCGATTGTCGTCGCACTGGGCGCCATGTTCGGCAAAATTTTGCATGAGACGGGCGCAGTCGATCAGATTGCCGTCAAAATGCTCAAATCTTTCGGCCACAGCCGCGCGCATTACGCGATTGGTCTGGCGGGGCTGATTTGCGCGCTGCCGCTGTTCTTTGAAGTCGCCATTGTGCTGCTGATCAGCGTCGCATTCTCTATGGCGCGCCATACCGGAACAAACCTTGTGAAGCTGGTCATTCCGCTGTTTGCGGGCGTGGCGGCGGCTGCGGCGTTTCTGCTGCCCGGGCCTGCGCCGATGCTGCTGGCGTCTCAAATGCACGCTGATTTTGGCTGGATGATCCTGATTGGTCTGTGCGCGGCAATCCCTGGCATGATCATCGCCGGGCCGCTGTTTGGTAATTTCATTGGCCGCTATGTGGAACTGCACGTCCCGGACGACATTACCGAACCGCATCTGGGCGAAGGTAAAATGCCGTCGTTTGGCTTCAGCCTCTCGCTGATCCTGCTGCCGCTGGTGCTGGTAGGGCTGAAAACGATCGCCGCGCGCTTTGTCGCGGAAGGTTCCAGCGCTTACGAATGGTTTGAGTTTATCGGCCACCCGTTCACCGCGATTCTGGTGGCGTGCCTGGTGGCAATCTATGGCCTGGCGGTGCGTCAGGGGATGGCGAAAGATAAAGTCATGGCGATCTGCGGTCAGGCGCTGCAACCGGCGGGCATTATTCTGTTGGTGATTGGCGCAGGCGGCGTGTTCAAGCAGGTTCTGGTGGATTCCGGCGTTGGCCCGGCGCTGGGCGAAGCGTTAACCGGTATGGGCTTGCCGATTGCTATCACCTGCTTCGTGCTGGCGGCAGCGGTGCGTATCATTCAGGGTTCCGCGACCGTCGCGTGCTTAACGGCGGTGGGGCTGGTGATGCCGGTGGTGGAACAACTGAACTTCTCCGGCGCGCAGATGGCGGCATTGTCTATCTGTATCGCGGGCGGTTCTATCGTGGTCAGCCATGTAAACGACGCCGGTTTCTGGCTGTTCGGTAAATTCACTGGCGCGACCGAAGCGCAAACGCTGAAGACCTGGACGATGATGGAAACCATTCTCGGCACCGTCGGCGCGATTGTCGGTATGATTGCGTTCCAGCTTCTGAGCTGAGTCTTGTTGCCCGGTGGCGCGCCGCTTACCGGGCCTACAAGTGAGCACATATCCACACCGTAGGCCGGGTAAGCGCCACCCGGCTAGCCTTTCATCCACATCCGAATGCCGTCCAGGAACATCTGGGTCGCCATCATCACCAGAATCAACCCCATCAGACGTTCCAGCGCGTTAACCCCTTTCTCGCCCAGCAGACGCAGGAACAGCGACGATTGCAGCAGAATCACAAACGTGCCGCCCCAGGCGATCAGCAGAGCGATGACCAGATGCCCCATCTGGTTCGGATACTGATGCGATAACAGCATCAGCGTCGCCAGGATGGTCGGGCCCGCCACCAGAGGGATGGCCAGCGGTACGATAAACGGTTCTTCGCCCGCCGGGAGTCCGGCGCTGTTGCCTGATGCGCTGGGGAAAATCATTTTAATGGCGATCAGGAACAGAATAATCCCCCCGGAGATCGACACGGTTTCCGCCCGCAGGTTGAGAAAGACCAAAATTTTCTCGCCCGCAAACAGGAAAATGAGCATCAGTAAAAGCGCAATAAACAGCTCGTGAACCATAATCGCCCGGCGGCGCTTTGGTTCGGTATGTTTCAGTACGGACATGAAAATGGGCAGGTTTCCGAGTGGATCCATAATCAGGATCAATAAAACTGCCGCTGAAATGATTTCATTCATAACTCAAATTCCCTGATAATTACTGCGGACTTTCTGCTTGCTTAGGAAGCGGGATAAGTCGCATTACTGATGGCTTCGCTATCATTGATTAATTTCACTTGCGACTTTGGCTGCTTTTTGTATGGTGAAGGAAGAACCAGTAGGACACTGGTTTGCATACACAGCACACATCTTTGCAGGAAAAAAACGCTATGAAAAATGTTGGTTTTATCGGCTGGCGCGGTATGGTCGGCTCTGTACTCATGCAACGCATGGTTGAAGAGCGCGACTTCGATGCCATTCGCCCTGTTTTCTTTTCTACTTCCCAGCTTGGGCAGGCAGCGCCGACGTTCGGCGGTACGCCCGGCGGCACACTTCAGGATGCCTTTGATCTCGACGCGCTGAAGGCGCTTGATATCATTGTGACCTGTCAGGGCGGCGATTATACCAACGAAATCTATCCAAAGCTCCGTGAAAGCGGCTGGCAGGGCTACTGGATTGACGCGGCATCCTCGCTGCGCATGAAAGACGACGCCATCATTATTCTTGATCCGGTTAACCAGGATGTCATTACCGACGGCCTGAACAACGGCATTAAAACCTTCGTCGGCGGTAACTGTACCGTCAGCCTGATGCTGATGTCGCTGGGCGGTCTGTTTGCTAATGACCTGGTGGACTGGGTTTCTGTTGCGACTTACCAGGCGGCGTCCGGCGGCGGCGCGCGTCATATGCGCGAACTGCTGGCGCAGATGGGCCACTTGTACGGTCACGTAGCCGATGAGCTGGCGACCCCTTCTTCCGCGATCCTCGACATTGAGCGCAAAGTGACGACCCTGACCCGCAGCGGCGACCTGCCGGTTGATAACTTTGGAGTACCGCTGGCGGGCAGCCTGATTCCGTGGATCGACAAACAGCTCGATAACGGCCAGAGCCGCGAAGAGTGGAAGGGCCAGGCGGAAACCAACAAAATTCTCAACACCTCTTCCGTGATCCCGGTGGATGGTCTGTGCGTGCGCGTCGGCGCGCTGCGCTGCCACAGCCAGGCGTTCACCATTAAACTGAAAAAAGACGTGTCTGTTCCGACCGTGGAAGAACTGCTGGCCGCGCACAACCCGTGGGCGAAAGTGGTACCCAACGATCGTGATATTACCCTGCGTGAGTTAACCCCGGCTGCCGTTACCGGCACGCTCACCACGCCGGTTGGCCGCCTGCGTAAGCTGAACATGGGGCCGGAGTTCCTCTCCGCCTTTACCGTTGGCGATCAGCTGCTTTGGGGCGCGGCAGAACCGCTGCGCCGTATGCTGCGTCAGCTGGCGTAATTGTGGATGGCCTGGTAGCGCGACGCTCATCAGGCCCACCAATAACGTGAATCATCAGGCCGGATAACGCATCGCCGCCATCCGGTAAACAAAACAGAGTTTAAATGTTGGGTGCTGAGTCACCCTTTTTTTTGCGTAATACAGGAGTAAGCGCAGATGTTCCAATATTTACCAGGAGTAAGATAAAGCATTGGCTATTCTTTAAGGGTGTCTTAATACCGGAGGTATTAAGCCTTAGCCTGAAGGTGGGACGGGGCAGAGAGGATGCACATTGGTGCTGCGCCGTTCAGGTCAAAGAAGTGTCACAACCTGATGTCGAAGATCAGTTGGAAGGGGTGACACCATAAAACAGGAAGACAGCCATGTCCGATCGTATCGATAGAGACGTGATTAATGCGCTAATTGCGGGCCATTTTGCGGACCCTTTTTCCGTACTTGGTATGCACCAAACCACCGCGGGACTGGAAGTCCGCGCCCTATTGCCTGATGCCACCGAAGTGTGGGTGATTGAACCGAAAACCGGACGTAAAGTCGGCAAACTGGAATGTATCGACTCACGCGGTTTTTTTAGCGGTGTGCTCCCCCGACGCAAAAATTTCTTTCGCTATCAGCTCGCTGTTGTCTGGCATGGACAGCAGAATCTGATTGACGATCCTTACCGTTTTGGCCCGCTGATCCAGGAAATGGATGCCTGGTTGCTGTCTGAAGGCACGCATTTACGCCCGTATGAAACGCTGGGCGCACATGCCGACACAATGGACGGCGTTACTGGAACCCGTTTTTCCGTCTGGGCGCCGAATGCCCAGCGCGTCTCTGTCGTTGGGCAATTCAACTACTGGGATGGCCGCCGCCACCCGATGCGCCTGCGCAAAGAGAGCGGTATCTGGGAGCTGTTTATTCCCGGCGCGCAACACGGTCAGTTGTACAAGTTCGAGATGATCGATGCGCATGGCAAGCTGAGAATCAAAGCCGACCCGTATGCGTTTGAAGCGCAAATGCGCCCGGAAACGGCCTCGCTGATCTGCGGTCTACCGGAAAAAGTGGTGCAGACGGAAGAGCGCAAACAAGCCAACCGGTTCGATGCGCCAGTCTCCATCTATGAAGTGCATCTGGGCTCGTGGCGTCGTCATACCGATAACAATTTCTGGCTGAGCTACCGCGAACTGGCGGATCAGCTTATTCCATACGTAAAATGGATGGGCTTTACCCACCTCGAACTGCTTCCTGTTAATGAACATCCCTTTGATGGCAGCTGGGGCTACCAGCCGACCGGGCTGTATGCGCCGACCCGCCGTTTCGGCACGCGCGATGACTTCCGCTATTTCATCAATGCCGCTCATCAGGCGGGTCTGAACGTCATTCTTGACTGGGTGCCGGGCCACTTCCCGTCGGATGATTTTGGTCTGGCGGATTTCGACGGCACCAAACTGTATGAGCACAGCGACCCGCGCGAAGGGTATCACCAGGACTGGAACACGCTTATCTATAACTACGGGCGCCGTGAAGTCAGCAACTATCTGGTCGGGAACGCGCTTTACTGGATTGAGCGTTTCGGCATTGATGCGCTGCGTGTAGACGCCGTGGCGTCGATGATTTACCGCGACTACAGCCGCAAAGAAGGTGAGTGGATCCCCAACGAGTTCGGCGGGCGTGAGAACCTGGAAGCCATTGAGTTCTTACGCAATACCAACCGTATTCTGGGAGAGCAGGTGCCTGGCGCGGTGAGCATGGCCGAGGAGTCCACTGACTTCGCTGGCGTGTCCCGACCACAGGATATGGGCGGACTGGGTTTCTGGTACAAATGGAACCTGGGCTGGATGCATGACACGCTGGACTACATGAAGCTGGACCCGGTTCATCGCCAGTATCATCACGATAAGCTGACCTTCGGCATGCTCTACAACTACACCGAAAACTTTGTCCTGCCGCTGTCGCATGACGAAGTGGTGCATGGCAAAAAATCGATTCTCGACCGTATGCCTGGCGACGCCTGGCAGAAATTCGCCAACCTGCGCGCCTATTACGGCTGGATGTGGGCGTTCCCCGGTAAGAAACTGCTGTTTATGGGCAACGAGTTCGCCCAGGGGCGCGAGTGGAACCACGACGCCAGCCTTGACTGGCATCTGCTGGAAGGCGGCGACAACTGGCACCACGGCGTACAGCGGCTGGTGCGCGATCTCAACCATACCTATCGCCACCATAAGGCGCTGCATGAACTTGATTTTGATGCTTACGGTTTTGAATGGCTGGTGGTGGATGATAACGAACGTTCGGTGCTGATTTTTGTCCGCCGCGATAAAGTCGGCAATGAAATCATCGTCGCCAGCAACTTTACCCCGGTGCCGCGCCATGACTATCGTTTTGGCATCAATCAGCCAGGGCAATGGCGGGAGATTGTGAATACCGACTCCATGCACTACCACGGCAGCAATACCGGCAACGGCGGGGTGGTGCACAGCGACGAGATCGCCAGCCACGGCCGCCAGCACTCATTGAGTCTGACGCTGCCGCCGCTGGCCACCATCTGGCTTGTGCGGGAGGGTGAATGACGCAACTGGCAACCGGCAAAGCGACACCGCATGGCGCGACGTATGACGGTCATGGCGTCAACTTCACGCTTTTTTCGGCGCATGCGGAGCGCGTTGAACTGTGCGTGTTTGATGCGCTCGGCAATGAGCAGCGGTATGACCTGCCGGGGCGTAGCGGCGATGTCTGGCACGGCTACCTTGCCGACGCCAGGCCCGGCCTGCGCTACGGGTATCGCGTACACGGCCCGTGGCAACCCGCGCAAGGGCACCGCTTTAACCCGGCAAAACTGCTTATCGATCCCTGCGCTCGCCGCGTTGAAGGAGAGCTGAAGGATAACCCGCTGCTGCACGGCGGGTACGACGAGCCGGATCATCGTGATAATGCCGCCGTTGCCCTGAAGTGCGTTGTCACCGCCGACCGCTATGACTGGGAAGATGACGCCCCGCCGCGCACGCCGTGGGGCAACACGGTCATCTACGAAGCGCATGTGAAGGGGCTGACGTACCTGCATCCGGCGATCCCGTCAGAGATTCGCGGCACCTGGAAGGCGCTGGGCCATCCGGTGATGATCGCGTATTTCAAGCAGTTGGGCATTACCGCGCTGGAGCTGTTGCCGGTGGCGCATTTTGCCAGTGAACCGCGCTTACAGCGCCTGGGGCTGTCGAATTACTGGGGCTATAACCCGGTGGCGATGTTCGCGCTGCATCCGGCTTATGCCTGCTCCCCGGAAACGGCGCTGGATGAGTTTCGCGATGCCATCAAAGCGCTGCATAAAGCCGGTATTGAAGTCATTCTTGATATTGTGCTGAACCATAGCGCGGAGCTGGATCTCGACGGGCCGCTCTTCTCCCTGCGCGGAATCGACAACCGTAGCTATTATTGGATCAAGGAGGATGGCGACTATCACAACTGGACCGGCTGCGGCAACACCCTCAATCTGAGCCATCCCGGTGTGGTGGAGTTTGCGTGCGAGTGCCTGCGCTACTGGGTTGAAACATGCCATGTGGACGGTTTTCGTTTTGATCTGGCCTCCGTGATGGGGCGCACCCCGGCGTTCCGTCAGGATGCGCCGCTGTTTACCGCCATCAACAATTGCCCGGTATTGTCGAGCGTGAAGCTCATTGCTGAGCCCTGGGATATCGGCGAAGGCGGCTATCAGGTAGGGAATTTCCCGCCGCCGTTTGCCGAGTGGAACGACCATTTCCGTGACGCGGCCCGCCGCTTCTGGTTGCAACGCAATCTGCCCCTCGGTGAGTTTGCCGGACGTTTCGCCGGTTCCAGCGATGTGTTTAAACGCCACGATCGCCTGCCCAATGCGTCCGTCAATCTGATCACCGCGCATGACGGTTTTACGCTGCGCGACTGTGTTTGTTTCAATCAGAAACACAATGAGGCGAACGGTGAGGAAAATCGGGACGGCACCAACAACAATTACAGTGATAATCATGGTAAAGAGGGATTAGGCGGCACGCTGGATCTGATTGAACGGCGGCGCGACAGCATTCACGCCCTGCTGACCACGTTGTTGCTCTCTCAGGGAACGCCGATGCTGCTGGCGGGCGATGAACACGGCCATAGCCAGCACGGCAACAATAACGCTTACTGCCAGGATAACGCATTAACCTGGCTGGACTGGCAGCAGGCAAACAGTGGGCTAACCACCTTTACCGCTGCATTGATTCATCTTCGCCAGCAGATACCGGCATTAGTGGGAAATCGCTGGTGGGAAGAAAGTGACGGCAATGTTCGTTGGCTGAATAAAAATGCAGAGCCCTTAAGCGCGGGCGAGTGGGAGAACGGGCCGAAACAGATGCAGATCCTGCTTTCAGACCGCTTCCTTATCGCGATAAACGCCACGCTTGAGGTGACAGATATCGTTTTACCTGAAGGGGAGTGGCACGCTATTCCCCCATTCGCTGGAGAGGATAATCCGGTGATTACGGCTGTCTGGCAGGGACCTGCGCACGGACTGTGTGTGTTCCAGAGATGATAAAAAAGGAGTTAGTCATGGTGAGTTTAGAGAAGAACGATCGTGTAATGTTGGCGCGCCAGCTGCCATTAAAATCTGTTGCCCTGATCCTGGCCGGTGGCCGTGGTACACGCCTGAAAGATTTAACCAACAAACGTGCCAAACCTGCCGTGCACTTTGGCGGTAAGTTCCGCATCATCGATTTTGCCTTATCCAACTGTATTAACTCCGGGATCCGCCGCATTGGCGTGATCACGCAATACCAGTCTCATACTCTGGTACAGCATATTCAGCGCGGCTGGTCATTCTTCAGCGAAGAGATGAACGAATTCGTCGACCTGCTTCCCGCCCAGCAAAGGATGCAGGGTGAAAACTGGTATCGTGGAACGGCGGATGCCGTGACCCAGAACCTGGACATCATTCGTCGCTATAAAGCGGAATATGTGGTGATCCTCGCGGGCGATCATATCTACAAGCAGGACTACTCGCGCATGCTGATCGACCACTTCGAAAAAGGAGCGCGCTGCACCGTGGCGTGTATGCCGGTGCCGATTGAAGAGGCCACCGCGTTTGGCGTGATGGCGGTGGACGAGAGCGACAAGATCATCGAGTTTGTTGAAAAACCGGCGAATCCGCCAGCCATGCCTGGTGATGCGACGAAATCTCTCGCCAGCATGGGGATCTACATTTTCAACGCCGATTATCTGTATGAGTTGCTGGAGGAGGACGACAAAGACGACACCTCCAGCCACGATTTCGGTAAAGATATCATCCCAAAAATCACCAAAGCCGGTATGGCATATGCGCATCCATTCCCGCTGTCCTGCGTGCAGTCCGATCCCGAATCTGAACCTTACTGGCGCGATGTGGGTACGCTGGAAGCCTACTGGAAAGCCAACCTCGACCTGGCCTCGGTGACGCCGGAACTCGACATGTATGATCAGGACTGGCCGATCCGCACGCACATGGAGTCTCTGCCGCCTGCGAAATTTGTTCAGGATCGCTCCGGCAGCCACGGTATGACGCTTAACTCGCTGGTCTCCGGCGGGTGCATTATATCCGGTTCGGTGGTGGTGCAGTCCGTCCTGTTCCCGCGCGTGAGGGTGAACTCATTCTGTAACATCGATTCGGCAGTCCTGCTGCCAGAGGTCTGGGTTGGACGCTCATGCCGCTTGCGTCGTTGCATCATCGATCGCGCCTGCGTAATCCCGGAAGGTATGGTGATTGGTGAAAACGCGGAAGAAGATGCCCGTCGTTTCTACCGTTCAGAGGAAGGCATTGTGCTGGTCACGCGTGAAATGCTGCGCAAATTGCAGGTCAAACAGGAGCGATAATGCAGGTTTTACATGTATGTTCAGAGATGTTCCCCCTGCTAAAAACAGGTGGTCTGGCGGATGTGATTGGCGCGTTGCCTGCGGCACAGATTGCGGATGGTGTGGATGCTCGTGTGCTGCTTCCTGCATTTCCTGATATTCGTCGGGGCATCCCGGATGCGCAGGTAGTGACCCGGCGCGATACCTTTGCGGGAAGAATTACGCTCCTGTTCGGGCATTATAACGGCGTGGGAATCTACCTGATTGATGCGCCGCATCTGTATGACCGTCCGGGAAGCCCTTATCACGATACGAATTTATTCGCCTATACCGATAACGTCCTGCGGTTTGCGCTGCTGGGATGGGTGGGATGTGAAATGGCCTGCGGGCTTGATCCATTCTGGCGCCCGGATGTGGTGCATGCGCACGACTGGCATGCAGGCCTGGCGCCTGCGTATCTGGCCGCGCGCGGGCGTCCGGCGAAATCGGTGTTTACCGTACACAACCTGGCCTATCAAGGCATGTTTTATGCACATCACATGGATGACATCCAACTGCCATGGTCGTTCTATAACATGCATGGTCTGGAGTTTAACGGGCAGATTTCATTCCTGAAGGCGGGGTTGTATTACGCCGACCATATTACGGCGGTGAGCCCGACCTATGCGCGTGAAATTACCGAGCCGCAGTTCGCGTACGGGATGGAAGGCCTGCTGCGTCAGCGTCATCAGGAAGGGCGTCTGTCCGGCGTGCTGAATGGCGTGGATGAGAAAATCTGGAGCCCGGAAACGGATCTGCTGCTGGCGGCGCGCTATACGCGTGATTCGCTGGAGGAGAAAGCGGAGAACAAGCGCCAGCTACAGATTGCGATGGGGCTGAAAGTGGATGACAAAGCGCCGCTGTTCGCCGTGGTCAGCCGTCTGACCAGCCAGAAAGGGCTGGATCTGGTGCTGGAGGCGTTGCCGGGATTGCTGGAGCAGGGCGGGCAACTGGCGCTGCTGGGCGCGGGCGATCCGGTATTGCAGGAAGGATTTTTAGCGGCGGCGGCGGAACACCCAGGCCAGGTGGGCGTGCAGATCGGCTATCACGAAGCCTTCTCTCACCGCATCATGGGCGGGGCGGATGTCATTCTGGTGCCCAGCCGCTTTGAGCCGTGCGGCTTAACGCAGTTATACGGACTGAAGTACGGCACGCTGCCGCTGGTGCGGCGTACCGGTGGGCTTGCTGATACGGTGTCGGACAGTTCGCTGGAAAACCTGGCGGACGGCATCGCCAGTGGGTTTGTATTTGAAGATAGTAATGCCTGGTCTCTGTTACGGGCGATCCGGCGTGCTTTCGTGTTGTGGTCCCGACCTTCGCTCTGGCGGTTTGTGCAACGCCAGGCTATGGCCATGGATTTTAGCTGGCAAGTCGCGGCGAAGTCTTACCGCGAGCTTTACTATCGCTTGAAATAGTTATCCAGGAATCACCTATATGAATGCTCCATTTACTTATGCATCGCCCACTCTTAGCGTAGAAGCGCTTAAGCATTCTATTGCCTACAAACTGATGTTCACGATTGGTAAAGATCCGGTCATTGCCAATAAACATGAATGGCTGAACGCCACGCTGTTCGCGGTGCGCGATCGCCTCGTGGAACGCTGGCTGCGTTCTAACCGTGCTCAACTGTCGCAGGAAACCCGTCAGGTCTATTACCTGTCGATGGAATTTTTGATTGGCCGAACCCTCTCCAATGCCTTGTTATCGTTGGGTATTTACGGCGATGTTAAAGGGGCGCTGGAAGCGATGGGGCTGGATCTCGAAGAACTGATTGATGAAGAGAACGACCCCGGTCTTGGCAACGGCGGTCTTGGCCGTCTGGCGGCGTGCTTCCTTGATTCGCTGGCGACCCTGGGCCTGCCGGGGCGCGGCTATGGAATTCGCTACGACTACGGCATGTTCAAGCAGAACATTGTCGAGGGGCGGCAGAAAGAGTCCCCGGACTACTGGCTGGAATACGGCAATCCGTGGGAGTTCAAACGCCATAATACGCGCTACAAAGTGCGTTTCGGCGGGCGAATTCAGCAGGAAGGCAAGAAAGCCCGCTGGATTGAAACCGAAGAGATTCTGGCGGTGGCCTATGACCAGATTATCCCGGGTTATGATACCGACGCCACCAACACGCTGCGCCTGTGGAGCGCTCAGGCCAGTAGCGAAATCAACCTTGGTAAATTTAACCAGGGCGACTACTTCGCGGCGGTAGAGGACAAAAACCACTCTGAAAACGTATCCCGCGTGCTTTACCCGGATGACTCCACCTATTCGGGACGCGAGCTGCGCCTGCGTCAGGAGTACTTCCTGGTTTCCTCAACGGTACAGGACATTCTGAGCCGTCACTACCAGCTGCATAAAACCTATGACAACCTGGCGGATAAAATCGCCATTCACCTCAATGATACCCACCCGGTGCTGTCGATCCCGGAACTGATGCGCTTGTTGATTGATGAGCACAAATTCAGCTGGGACGATGCGTTTGAGGTGTGCTGCCAGGTCTTCTCCTACACCAACCACACGCTGATGAGCGAAGCGCTGGAAACCTGGCCGGTGGATATGCTGGGTAAAATCCTGCCGCGTCATTTGCAGATCATCTTTGAGATTAACGACTATTTCCTGAAAACGTTGCAGGAGCAGTATCCCAACGATACCGCTCTGCTGGGGCGGGCGTCGATTATCGATGAGTCCAACGGTCGTCGCGTCCGTATGGCGTGGCTGGCGGTAGTGGTGAGCCATAAAGTGAATGGCGTGTCGGAGCTGCACTCTAACCTGATGGTGCAGTCGCTGTTTGCTGATTTTGCGAGTATCTTCCCGACCCGCTTCTGCAACGTGACCAACGGCGTGACGCCGCGCCGCTGGCTGGCGCTGGCGAACCCGTCGCTTTCTGAGGTGCTGGACGAAAATATCGGGCGCACCTGGCGTACGGATCTCAGCCAGCTAAGCGAACTACAGCAGCATTGCGATTTCCCGCTGGTGAATCACGCGGTGCGCCAGGCGAAGCTGGAAAACAAAAAACGGCTGGCAATACTCATCGCTCAGCAGTTGAACGTGGTGGTCAATCCGAAGGCGTTGTTTGATGTGCAGATTAAACGTATTCACGAGTACAAACGTCAGTTGATGAATGTGCTGCATGTGATTACGCGTTATAACCGCATCAAGGAAGATCCTGAGGCGGAATGGGTGCCGCGCGTGAATATCTTTGCCGGTAAGGCGGCTTCGGCCTATTACATGGCGAAGCACATTATTCACCTGATCAATGACGTTGCTAAGGTGATCAACAACGATCCGCAGATTGGCGATAAGCTGAAAGTGGTGTTTATCCCGAACTACAGCGTGAGCCTGGCGCAGGTCATTATTCCTGCCGCCGACCTGTCTGAGCAGATTTCGCTGGCGGGTACGGAGGCGTCTGGCACCAGTAACATGAAGTTTGCGCTCAACGGCGCGCTGACCATCGGTACGCTGGACGGCGCAAACGTCGAGATGCTGGAGCATGTGGGGGCGGAGAATATCTTTATCTTTGGCAATACGGCGGAAGAGGTGGAAGAACTGCGCAAGCAGGGCTATAAACCGCGCGAGTATTACGAAAAAGATGCGGAGCTGCACCAGGTGCTGACGCAGATCGGCAGCGGCGTGTTCAGCCCGGAAGAGCCGGGGCGCTACCGTGATCTGGTGGATTCATTGATTAACTTTGGCGACCACTATCAGGTGCTGGCGGATTATCGTAGCTATGTTGATTGCCAGGATAAGGTGGATGAATTGTATCGTCATCCCGAAGAGTGGACCGCGAAAGCGATGCTCAATATCGCCAATATGGGGTATTTCTCTTCCGACAGGACGATCAAGGAGTATGCCGAAAATATCTGGCACATTGATTCGGTAAGGTTGTAACACGGGGCAGGACTAGCTGTAGGCCGGATAAGACGTTAGCCGCCATCCGGCAAAAGGCCCGGTGGTGCTGACGCTTACCGGGCCTGTGGACTGTTTTGTAGGCCGGATAAGGCGTAGCCGCCATCCGGCATTGTCATTACGACGCCAGCGACAACTGACGTTTGCCAATATATTCCGCCAGCCACTGGCTCACGCGGGACTGCTGCTCGGCGTTGAGCCACATCCCTTCTTTGGTGCGGCGCCACAACGCGTCGTCCGCACGACGTACCCATTCGTGATCTACCAGATACTTCAGCTCCGCTTCGTAAAGTTCGTGACCGAAATCTTCACCTAACTCGGCAACGGAGGTGGCTTCGCCGAGTATCCACTCGGTATTGCTGCCGTAGGTACGGGAATAATGACGCGCCAGCGACTCCGTCAGGAACGGATAGCGGCGGCGCAGTTTGGCCGCGTAATCTTCACGATCGCCGCCGATATCCCCGCCAGGAAGCACGCACTCTTTAGTCCAGGCCGGGCCAATGCCCTGGTAATAGGACGACAGTTTTTCCATCGCGTGTTCGGCCAGCTTACGATAAGTGGTCAGCTTACCGCCGAATACCGACAGCAGCGGCGCTTTGCCGTTTTCATCGTGGATATCCAGCGTGTAGTCACGGGTGATCGCCTGCGGAGAATCGGACTCGTCGTCGCACAGTGGACGCACGCCGGAGTAGGTCCAGACGATATCGTCTCGGCCCAGTTGTTTCTTGAAGTGCGCGTTATAGACCTTCAACAGGTAATTGATTTCGCTTTCATCAATTTTCACTGCTTTCGGATCGCCTTTGTACTCCACGTCAGTGGTGCCGATGATTGAGAACTCATCCATCCACGGAATCACAAATACGATACGCTTATCTTCGTTTTGCAGGATATAAGCCTGTTTCTGCGTATGCACGCGCGGCACCACAATGTGGCTGCCTTTGATCAGACGAATGCCATAGGGTGAAGGCAGGTGCATACCGTCGTCGAAGAACTGTTTTACCCACGGCCCCGTGGCGTTGACCAGACCACGCGCCTGCCAGGTGTGCTTTTTACCGGTATCGATATCTTCCGCTTCTACGATCCACAGACCGTTTTCACGACGGGCAGAGGTCGCTCGGGTACGGGTTAACACTTCCCCGCCTTTACGCACCACCATTTGGGCGTTTGCCAGAACCAGACGCGCATCGTCTACCCAGCAGTCAGAATATTCGAAACCGCGCACGATCTCAGGTTTCAGCACCGAATCTGCGCCAAAACGCAAACCGGTTGAACCGGGCAGACTGGTGCGTTTGCCCAGATGATCGTACATAAACAGACCAATTCGGATCATCCATGCCGGGCGCAGGTGCGGGCGGTGAGGCAGGCGGAAGCGCATCGGGAAGGCGATGTGCGGCGCCATTTTCAGCAGCACTTCACGTTCGGCCAGCGCTTCGCTGACCAGGCGGAATTCGTAGTGTTCAAGGTAGCGTAAGCCACCGTGAATTAATTTAGAGCTGGCGGAAGAGGTTGCACAGGCCAAATCCTGCGCTTCCAGCATGAGCACGGATAAACCACGTCCGGCGGCGTCTGCCGCGATACCCGCACCGTTAATGCCCCCGCCTATCACAATCAGATCTTTGGTTTCCATGCTACCCTCTTGCACTTTCGTTAAAGCTCAAAAATGTTCGTTATCGAGCATAATAGCAAAAAAACGAGCTGGTGGTAACATCGAAAAAACATTTTAGAGTGATACATATAACATTATGGCGTTTACTTACCCCGGCGACGTACACTGAACGGTAAAATAGCCATCTGCATATAAAGCCTGCATATAAAAGAAAGAGAGACTCATGGATCAGTTTGAATGTATTAATGTCGAAGAAGCTCACCAGAAGCTGCACCAGGGAACGGCGGTGCTGGTGGATATCCGCGATCCGCAAAGCTATGCGATGGGCCACACGCCGCAGGCGTTCCATCTGACCAACGATACGCTGGGCGCGTTTATGCGCGACCATGATTTCGATACCGTGGTGATGGTGATGTGCTATCACGGCAATAGCAGCAAAGGCGCGGCACAGTACCTGCTACAACAGGGTTATGACGCGGTTTACAGTATTGATGGCGGGTTTGATGCCTGGCACCGCCATTTCCCCTCAGAGGTGGCATTTGGCGCTTAAGCCCACAAAGATGCAGCCTGAAGCCGGAAGGGCCTATATACTGTCCTCTTTTGTGTGGACTAAGCGACAGCAACAATGTTGATGATTACCTCTTTTGCTAACCCCCGCGTGGCGCAGGCATTTGTTGATTACATGGCGACGCAGGGCGTTATCCTGACAATTCAACAACATCATCAAAGCGATGTCTGGCTGGCGGACGAATCTCAGGCCGAGCGCGTGCGGGCGGAGCTGGCGCGCTTTCTGGAAAATCCCGCCGATCCGCGTTATCTGGCGGCAAGCTGGCAGTCCGGTCATACCGGCAGCGGGCTGCACTATCGCCGTTTCCCGTTTATCGCCACATTGCGCGAGAGGGCGGGCCCGGTCACCTGGCTTATTATGATCGCCTGTATCCTGGTGTTCGTTGTGATGAGCATCGTCGGCGCGCAGAGCGTCATGGTGTGGCTGGCGTGGCCGTTTGATCCGTCACTGAAATTTGAGTTCTGGCGCTATTTCACCCATGCGTTTATGCACTTCTCGTTAATGCATATCCTCTTCAACCTGTTGTGGTGGTGGTATATCGGCGGGGCGGTGGAAAAGCGTCTGGGCAGCGGAAAACTGATTGTTATTACCGTCATCAGCGCATTGCTGAGCGGTTATGTACAGCAGAAGTTCAGCGGCCCGTGGTTTGGTGGGCTTTCCGGCGTGGTTTACGCGCTGATGGGCTACGCCTGGCTACGTGGTGAACGCGATCCGCAAAGCGGCATATATCTACAGCGTGGGCTTATTGCTTTTGCGTTGATTTGGATTGTTGCCGGGTGGTTTGATGTGTTTGGCATGTCGATGGCGAACGGTGCGCACATCGCCGGGCTGGCCGTGGGGCTGGCGATGGCATTTGCTGACACGGTGAATGCGCGAAAACGAACATGATTGGGGTTGCGCCGGATGGCGGCGAAACGCCTTATCCGGCCTACTAAAAATGCACGGTCGGTAGGCCGGATAAAACGCCAGGCGTCGCCATCCGGCAAAATTCCAGGGAATAACAATGAAACAGACACAACGTCATGACGCTATCATCGAACTGGTAAAAAAGCAGGGATACGTCAGCACTGAAGAACTGGTGGAACATTTCTCCGTCAGTCCACAAACCATCCGTCGGGATCTCAACGACCTGGCGGAGCAGAATATGATCCTGCGCCACCACGGCGGCGCGGCGTTGCCTTCCAGCTCGGTAAACACGCCGTGGCACGATCGTAAAGCGACGCAAACGGCGGAGAAGGAACGTATTGCGCGGAAAGTCGCCACGCAAATCCCCAACGGTTCAACGCTGTTTATCGATATCGGCACGACGCCGGAAGCGGTGGCGCATGCCTTGTTGGATCACAGTAACCTGCGCATTGTGACCAACAATCTCAACGTGGCGAACACGCTGATGGTGAAAGAGGATTTTCGCATTATTCTCGCTGGCGGTGAGCTTCGCAGCCGTGACGGCGGCATTATTGGCGAAGCGACGCTCGATTTCATCTCTCAATTCCGCCTGGATTTTGGCATTCTGGGGATCAGCGGTATCGACAGCGACGGGTCGCTGCTGGAATTTGATTATCACGAAGTACGCACGAAACGCGCGATTATTGAAAATTCACGCCATGTGATGCTGGTTGTGGATCACTCTAAGTTTGGTCGTAATGCGATGGTGAATATGGGCAGCATTAGCCTGGTGGATGCCGTCTATACCGATATGACGCCGCCAGTAGGGGTATTGCAGGTGCTTACCGACCACCATATTCAGTTAGAGTTGTGCTGATCGTGATTGTAGGCCCGGTAAGCGTAAGCGCCACCGGGCAATCATCACACTCCGTACCCCATCATTTTCAAAAGCCTCTGCGCATGTTGTACGGCGTCCTGACGATGCGCGACGCCGAGCTTCTGATATAAATTGCGAATGTGCGTTTTGATGGTCGTGGCCGCAACCGCCAGCTCGCCGGCGATTTGCTCGTTGCTGTAGCCGGAATAGATCAGCCCCAGAACCTGCCACTCACGCTGCGTTAGCGGGCTGGTGCGGATCAGCTCCGGTACGTCCGGGTGATTTAACAGCCGCTCCACAAAGCCTTCGTCAAAATGGGCGAACTTATGTCGATGGTGCTGGTTAATTTCCCGCAGGATGCGCTGTGCGCGATGTTGTTCAAGCTCCGGCAGCGTATTCAACTGAATCAACTGACGCAGTTGCTGCGCCATCGCTTCGCCTTCAATCACAAAGTGGCTGATGAAACCGGTACGGTTCGCCAGTTGCAGCGCATCAAGCAACACCCGCTGGGCGTCGTTTTTACGTCCGGCCTGCCAGTACAGTTGATTAAGCAACAGCAGGTTACGGTTAAGATCGCTCATTAAACGCAGGCTACGGGCGTTCTCGTTTAGCTCTTCCAGCACAATCTCTGCGGATTCAAACTCACCCAGCAGGATCTGCGCCCTGGCGATATTACGCCACTGGCCTTGCAGGAAGTGGTTGTTGGCAAATTCTGGTTTCGGCGTATGACGCAGCCAGTTGGCGGCGGACTTCTTATCGCCCGTCATCTGCCAGTAAATCACGCGAACCTTATCGGCATTGGAAATCCAGTCACTGTGATACTGGCCGTTGCCCAGCAGGTTCTCCAGACGGTTCAACTGCGTGCGGGCATTATCCAGATCGCCGCGCGCCAGCGAGCACTGCACCAGCAGCGCCAGACACTGCAATTGCTGCTGCGGCTGGAATGCGGAAAGCACATCAATACCGCTGCGGGCGGAGGCTTCCGCTTCGTCAAGACGCGCCCATGCCCACAGAAGCTGCGCGCGAATGCGCATCAGGAACTCGTGCATCGGCAACTGTTCGAGATGTTGCTCTTTAATCAGCTGGAACGCTTTCTCCTGGGTTTCCCAGGCGGCCTGCAAAAAGCCCTGGGCGAAGAGAATTTCACTTTGTTGGAGCAGGCTCCAGAGGGCGTAATGCCAGACGTCATGATGACGCGACATTTGCTCAGTTTGCTGCATCAGCGACAGTGAACGGGAGAGATCGCCTTTACAGTGCAGCACTTCGCCGTGTACGGAGGTGGCGACAATACGGCTGTAAAACCAGGCGATCGGCAGCTCATCCAGCGCCAGTTTTGCCAGCCGTTCCGCTTCATCCGGGTTGCCGTCGTTAATCGCGACCTGAGCGCGCAGGGCGTTAAATTCCGCATGCAACGTACCGTCCATCATGCCCTGAATTTCTTGCTCAGCGCGCGCCAGCAGGGTATTCACTTCGCTGTAGCGGTGCTGGCTTTGCATCAGCCATGCCTGCAACAGAACCAGCCGCGGGTTTTCCAGCAAACTTTCCCACGGCAGGGCCTTTAACGACTCTTCCAGCAGCGCCAGCTCACTGTGGTTAAACAGCCCCCACGCATGATTCAGCAGGATATCGCGCAGCATATGCGCATCGCCCGCCGCCAGGGCATGGTGAATGGCTTCGCTGGGGAAACCTTGCGCCATCCAGCTTTCGGCGGCAGCGCGGTGGATATCCGGCAGCTCGGTCGCCAGTTCCCACTGGCAACGCTGACGCAGGAAACTGCCAAACAGCGGGTGATAGCTGAACCATTCGCCCGTATCGTCCATGCGTTGCAGGAACAGCCCCTGACGCTCAATCTCCTCCAGACGCATCTGCCCGTTCTCTTCGCCCGTCACGCGCACGATCAGCGCATCGTTCATCGAACGCAGGATGGCGCTTTTCAGCAGAAAATGCCGGGTACTCACGTCCACGTTGTCCAGCACTTCATCGACCAGGTAATCGGACAGATGGCTGGCGTTGATTCCCGCCAGGCGTCGCGCGGACTGGTGCGCGGAGTTATTGTTCTGGCGGGCGGAAAGGGCGATAAGCTGTAGCGCGGTTGCCCAACCGGCGACGTCGTCGCACATCCGGCTGCTCTCTGCGGCTTCGATAGGCGAGGACAGACGACGGTCAAAGAACTGTTTTGCTTCCTGATGGTTAAAGGCTAATTGCTGGCTGCCGATTTCCAGCAGCTGATCGCGAACGCGCAGATTAGCGATGCCGAGCTGCGGTAAATTACGCGACAGCACGACCAGCGTGAGATTTTCGGGTTGATGACGCAGGAAAAAGCGCATCGCGTCGTGGATCACCGGGTTTGTGATCAGATGGTAATCATCAATGACCAGATAAAGCGGGCGATGCCACTCAGCCAACTCAATAAAGAGTTGCGCGAAAAGGGAGGTCAGGCTGACGTACTGGCGTTTTTGCACCATGACTTCACTGGTGGAGCAATGCCCGCCCGTTGCCTGCTGAAGCGCGGCAATTAAATAACTGGCGAATCGCTCCTGCTGGTTGTCGCCTTCATCCAGCGAGAACCAGCCTAACTCGTTTTTCCCGGCTGCCCACTGTGAAACAAGCGTGGTTTTCCCATAGCCCGCAGGGCTTGTTACCAGGGCCAGCCTGAAATTGTTCGCGCCGGAAAGTTTAGCCAGCAGGCGCTCACGAACCACCGTATGGTCGAGTCGAACCGGACGACTTAATTTAGACGGAATCAACATAGTAATCACTTCACTGTGAGGAAATGGGGAAATGCGATTTTTTTTGCGCTTCGTAATTAATAGATATAAGGTCGGACAGAAACCGGTTTAATGCAAGCTATGCAAGTTTTTTGTGTGTCTGAATTTGCACTCTGTCACAATTCTAAATATCCATTGCAAGAAACGGTTTAGCACGGTCTGAGTGTGCGTGGAGACTGGGATGGTGCCCGATCCTGCCTGCCCCAAATAATGCCGTTTCCTCTGTGTGGTTACTGTACTTTTTAATGAAAGTCAGGAAGTAATGAACTCAGGGAATTATTCAGGAACGGAAATAACTGAATGGGTTTGATATTTCAGGTTAGAAACTATTTCCGCATTTACATATTCACTTTCAATAAACCTCCGCGATTTAATTATTTGTGTCATCGTGCGTAAAACGGCGTGCAGTCGCAGGTATGCTGTGCGGTAATTCGACGTATTCACCGGCAATCCACTACCTTTAAGTGGCGGCGATCACACTTTTATGCTCATCCCCACTACTCCTCCCTGCCTAATCCCGGGTGGGATGAGGAAGGTCAACATCGAGCCAGGCAAACTAACGATAACGTTGTTTTATTACCTGAGGATTCGGAATTTCTATGTCACAGCCTACCTTCAACAAAGATCACTTTCAGGCTGCCCTGATGCGTCAGTGGCAGCGTTTCGGTTTACTGTCGGCTCATGAGATGACATCTCGCCAGTGGTGGCAGGCCGTTAGCGGCGCACTGGCTGAATTGCTCAGAGCGCAACCTGCGGCGAAACCGGCTAAAAACCAGCGTCATGTTAACTACATCTCGATGGAATTCCTGATTGGCCGCCTGACCGGGAACAACCTGTTGAATCTGGGCTGGTATCAGGCGGTGAGCGATGTGCTGAAAACGCACGACGTCAACCTGACCGACCTGCTGGAGGAAGAGGTTGATCCTGCGCTGGGCAACGGTGGTTTAGGGCGTCTGGCGGCATGTTTCCTGGACTCTATGGCGACGGTAGGCCAGTCCGCAACGGGCTATGGCCTGAACTACCAGTATGGGCTGTTCCGTCAGTCTTTTGTCGATGGGCAACAGATGGAAGCGCCGGATGACTGGCATCGCGGTAGCTACCCGTGGTTCCGTCACAATGAACAGCTTGATGTTCAGGTCGGTATTGGCGGTAAAGTGACGAAGGACGGGCGTTGGGAACCGGGTTTTGTGATCACCGGGCAGGCGTGGGACTTGCCGGTGCTTGGCTACCGGAACGGCGTCGCACAGCCGCTGCGTTTGTGGCAGGCCGCGCATGCGCATCCGTTTAACCTGACCAAATTCAACGACGGCGATTTCCTGCGCGCGGAGCAGCAGGGTATCGATGCGGAAAAACTGACGAAAGTCCTCTATCCGAACGACAACCACACCGCAGGCAAAAAGCTGCGCCTGATGCAGCAGTATTTCCAGTGCGCCTGCTCGGTAGCGGATATTCTGCGTCGTCACCACCTGGCGGGGCGCAAACTGCATGAGCTGGCGGAGTATGAGGTCATTCAACTCAACGATACTCACCCGACCATCGCTATCCCTGAACTGCTGCGCGTGCTGCTCGATGAGCACCAGCTAAGCTGGGACGACGCCTGGGCCATCACCAGTAAAACGTTCGCCTACACCAACCATACGCTGATGCCGGAAGCGCTGGAGTGCTGGGATGAGAAACTGGTGAAAGCGCTGCTGCCGCGCCATATGCAGATCATCAAAGAGATTAATGACCGCTTTAAGAAACAGGTTGATAAAACCTGGCCGGGCGATAAGCAGGTGTGGGCGAAGCTGGCGGTAGTGCACGACAAGCAGGTGCGGATGGCCAATATGTGCGTGGTCAGCGGCTTTGCGGTCAACGGCGTTGCGGCGCTGCACTCCGATCTGGTGGTGAAGGATCTGTTCCCGGAATACCACCAGCTGTGGCCGAACAAATTCCACAACGTGACCAACGGCATTACGCCGCGTCGCTGGATCAAACAGTGCAACCCGGCACTTGCGGCGCTGCTGGATAAGTCGTTGAAGAAAGAGTGGGCTAACGACCTCGATCAACTGATCAACCTGGAGAAATTCGCCGACGACGCGGCGTTCCGCAAAACGTATCGTGAGATTAAACAGGCGAATAAAGTCCGCCTGGCCGAATTTGTGAAAATGCACACCGGGATTGAAATCAACCCGCAGGCGATTTTCGATATCCAGATTAAGCGCCTGCACGAATATAAGCGCCAGCACCTGAACCTGCTGCATATTCTGGCGCTGTACAAAGAGATCCGCGAAAATCCGAAAGCAGACCGCGTGCCGCGCGTGTTCCTGTTTGGCGCAAAAGCGGCGCCGGGCTACTATCTGGCGAAAAACATCATCTTCGCCATTAACAAGGTGGCGGAAACCATCAACAACGACCCGAAAGTCGGCGATAAGCTGAAAGTGGTCTTCCTGCCGGACTACTGCGTTTCGGCGGCGGAAATGCTGATCCCGGCGGCGGACGTCTCTGAGCAGATCTCTACTGCCGGTAAAGAAGCCTCCGGCACCGGCAATATGAAGCTGGCGTTGAACGGTGCGCTGACGGTCGGTACGCTGGATGGGGCGAACGTTGAGATCGCCGAACAGGTCGGGGACGAGAACATCTTTATCTTCGGTCATACCGTGGAAGAGGTGAAACGGCTGAAGGCCAAGGGCTACGACCCGGTGAAATGGCGTAAGAAAGACAAAGTGCTGGACGCGGTGCTGAAGGAGCTGGAAAGCGGCAAATACAGCAACGGCGACAAGCACGCTTTTGATCAGATGCTGCACAGCATTGGCAAACAGGGGGGCGATCCGTACCTGGTGATGGCGGACTTTGCCGCCTACGTTGCGGCACAAAAGCAGGTGGACGTGCTGTATCGCGACCAGGATGCCTGGACCCGGGCGACGATCCTGAACACCGCGCGTTGCGGGATGTTCAGCTCGGATCGCTCCATCCGCGATTATCAGGCTCGTATCTGGCAGGCAAAACGCTAAGGAAGCGCCATGGAACGCAAACGTCTGGATAATGCCGCGCTGGCGGCGGGGATCAGCCCCAATTACATCAATGCCCACGGTAAACCGCAGTCGATTGGCGCCGAAACCAAACGGCGTTTGCTTGATGCGATGCACCGCGCCACCGCCGCCACGAAGGTGGCGGTGACGCCAGTGCCGAATGTGATGGTGTATACCGCAGGCAAGAAGATGCCGCTGGCGGTAGAAGGCAGCGGCGATTTTAGCTGGCTGCTGACCACCGAGGAGGGCGTACAGCACAAGGGGCACGCCACCGGTGGTAAAGCCTTTACGCTTCCGGCAAAGCTGCCGGAGGGGTATCACACGCTGACCCTGACTCAGGGCGAACAGCGCACGCACTGCCGGATCATCGTGGCGCCGAAACGCTGCTATGAGCCGCAGGCGCTGCTGACCGGACAGAAGCTGTGGGGGGCGTGCGTTCAGCTTTATACCCTGCGTTCGGAAAAAAACTGGGGGATTGGCGACTTTGGCGATCTCCAGTCGATGCTGACGGATGTTGCGAAACGCGGCGGCGCATTTATTGGCCTGAACCCGATTCACGCCCTCTACCCGGCAAACCCGGAGAGCGCCAGCCCGTACAGCCCCTCATCCCGCCGTTGGCTGAATGTCATTTATATCGACGTGAATGCCGTTGACGATTTCCGGTTGAGCAAAGAGGCGCAGGCCTGGTGGAACATGCCGACGACGCAGCAGACATTGCAGCGCGCACGGGACGCCGAATGGGTTGATTATTCTGCTGTTACCGCGCTGAAAATGACCGCCCTGCGGATGGCATGGAAAGGTTTTGCGCTTCGTGATGACGAGCAGATGGCGGCGTTTCGCCACTTTGTCGCCCAGGAAGGCGACAGCCTGTACTGGCAGGCGGCATTTGACGCGCTGCACGCGCATCAGGTGAAGGAAGATGAGTTGCGCTGGGGCTGGCCGGTCTGGCCGGAAGCGTATCAGTCAGTGAACTCGCCGGAAGTGAAACAGTTCTGTGAAGATCACCGTGATGAGGTGGACTTTTACCTCTGGTTACAGTGGCTGGCGTATACCCAGTTTGCCGCCTGTTGGGCGGTATGCCAGGGTTATGATATGCCGATTGGCCTGTATCGCGATCTTGCGGTAGGGGTTGCGGAGGGCGGGGCGGAAACCTGGTGCGATCGTGAGCTGTATTGCCTGAAAGCGTCGGTGGGCGCGCCGCCGGATATCCTCGGCCCGCTGGGGCAGAACTGGGGACTGCCGCCGATGGATCCGCACATCATCGCCGCCCGCGCCTATGAGCCGTTTATTGAACTGCTGCGCGCCAATATGCAGAACTGCGGCGCTTTGCGTATCGATCATGTTATGTCGATGCTGCGTCTGTGGTGGATTCCTTACGGTGAAACGGCGGATCACGGGGCGTATGTGCATTACCCGGTGGACGCCCTGCTCTCTATTCTGGCGCTGGAAAGTAAACGTCATCGCTGCATGGTGATTGGCGAAGATCTGGGGACGGTGCCGGTGGAAATCGTGGGTAAACTGCGCGACAGCGGCGTTTACTCGTATAAAGTGCTCTATTTCGAGAATGATCATGAGAAGAACTTCCGCGCGCCGAAAGCGTACCCGGAACAATCAATGGCAGTCGCGACGACGCATGACCTTCCTACGCTGCGTGGCTACTGGGACAGCGGCGACCTGACGCTCGGCAAAACGCTGGGGCTTTACCCGGATGAAGTGATATTGCGTGGGCTGTATCAGGATCGTGAGCTGGCGAAGCAGGGTCTGCTGGACGCGCTGCACAAATACGGTTGCCTGCCGAAACGCGCCGGGCATAAGGCGTCGCTGATGTCGATGACGCCGATCCTCAACCGTGGAATGCAGCGTTATATCGCGGACAGCCATAGCGCATTGCTGGGGTTGCAGCCGGAAGACTGGCTGGACATGGCGGAGCCGGTCAATATTCCAGGCACCAGCGACCAGTACAAGAACTGGCGGCGCAAGTTGTCCACGACGCTTGAGAAGATGTTTGCCGATGACAAGGTGAATAAACTGCTTAAAGATTTGGACAAACGGCGAAAAGCGGCCGCGAAGAAGAAGTAAAAAAAGCCGGGAATTTCCCGGCTTTTTTATGGTGACAACATGTAGGCCTGATAAGCGCAGCGCCATCAGGCGATTCTGGCGCACATTGCCGGATGGCGGCTTTGCCTTATCCGGCCTACAAATCGTCTCGGTTACACCACCATTCCCAGCAGCAGACACCCAATCAGGCCGCAGACGGAGATAATGGTTTCCAGCATTGACCAGGACTTGATGGTTTCGCCGATGGTCAGGTTGAAATACTCTTTGAACAGCCAGAAGCCTGGATCGTTTACGTGAGAGAAAATGACGCTACCGGAACCGACGGCGATAACCATCAGTTCAGGGCTTACGCCCGTCGTCGCAATCAGCGGCGCCACGATACCACCCGCGGTAATCGCGGCCACGGTGGCAGAACCGAGCGCGATACGCAGTACGGCTGCGATGGACCATGCCATGAACAGCGGAGAAACGTTGGTTTCGTTCATCATGGACGCGATGTATTTGTCTACGCCGCTATCAACCAGTACCTGCTTGAATGCGCCGCCGCCGCCGATGATCAGCAGCATCATCGCGATGATTTTGATTGAGGAACCCAGCGTGTCGTTAATCTGATCCATTGAGCGGCCACGGTTCAGACCGAACGTGAACATCGCAATCAGTACCGCAATCAGCGTTGCCATTACCGGGTCGCCAAAGAACTCAGCAACCGGCAGGAAGGCATGACCTTTTGGCAGCACCATTTCTGCAACGGCGCGCATGGCCATTAAAATAACCGGCACCAGAGAAGTCCAGACGCTGACGCCAAAGCCAGGCATCTCTTCTTCAGTAAAGTTTTTTGCGCTGTACAGACCTTCCGGGATCGGCTTATCGATGCCTTTCAGGAAGCGGGCAAATACCGGGCCAGCGAGAATTACGGTCGGGATAGCCAGAATCGTACCGAACAGCAGGGTTTTACCCATATCGGCGTGGAAGATCGTGGCGATGGCGGTCGGGCCCGGGTGCGGAGGCAGGAAGCCGTGGGTAACGGACAGCGCTGCCGCCATCGGTACGCCGACATACAGCAAAGGAATGCTGGCCGCCGCTGCGATGGTGAATACCAGCGGCAGCATCAGCACGAAGCCCACTTCATAGAACAGTGCGAAACCTACCGTGAAGCCGGTTAATACCACTGCCCACTGGATGTGTTTTTTACCAAATTTGGCAATCAGCGTGGTCGCGATGCGCTGTGCGCCGCCGCAGTCTGCCAGCATTTTGCCCAGCATGGCGCCGAAACCCATAATCAGGGCGAGGCTACCAAGAGTACCACCAACACCAGCTTTAATAGAGCCAATGACTTTATCCAGCGGCATTCCTTGCATCAATCCAACAGCAAGTGCCACCAGGACGAGAGCGATGAAACCGTTCATTTTGAAGCGGATCATCAGGAGTAATAACAAAATTACACCGATAGCGACGATGACTAATGGCATGATTTACCTGGCCTTTCATTTGTTATGGGTAACGTCGGTGTGTCGACGAAAAATTCCGCTTGCCCCAACCGGGAACAGAAGCGTAACGGCACCAACACTGATTGACTTTAACACTATCTGGTTTAGTCGGCTGTTATGGGGATGTTTGGTGCCCATATGAATGATACGGGTAACATATAGCGATTGAGAATCACCCTGGCAGGCAAAATTTAAATTATGAGAGGCAGGTCATGTTATCGAAGGGGAAAAGCGGAAGATATCATCACGCCGGATGGCGGCGTAAACGCCTTATCCGGCCTACGGGATATACATTGTAGGCCCGGTAAGCGACGCGCCACCGGGCAGAATCTTAGTAGTAAGAGTGCTCGCCGCGCTGGTGTTCGGTCAGATCGCGAACGCCTTTCAGTTCAGGGAATTCATTCAGCAGCTGCTTCTCGATCCCTTCTTTCAGGGTCACATCGACCATCGAGCAACCGTTACAGCCGCCGCCAAACTGCAAAATGGCGTAGCCTTCGTCGGTGATCTCCATCAGAGAGACGCGACCGCCGTGACCGGCAAGCTGCGGGTTGATCTGCGATTGCAGCATGTACTCCACACGTTCCATCAGCGGCGCATCATCAGCAACCTTACGCATTTTGGCGTTTGGCGCTTTCAGCGTCAGCTGAGAACCCAATTGATCGGTGACGAAATCGATCTCGGCATCTTCCAGATACGGCGCGCTCAGTTCATCAACATAAGCGGTCAGAAGGTCAAATTTCAGGGCAGTGTCGCTTGCTTCCACGGCGTCCGGCGGACAATAAGAAACGCCGCATTCAGCGTTAGGCGTACCGGGATTGATCACAAATACGCGGATTTGTGTCCCTTCTTCCTGATTTGCCAGCAGTTTGGCAAAGTGCGCTTGTGCAGCATCGGAAATATGGATCATAGTAATGGCCTAATAGTTGACTATTTTACTTGGTTATAATACGCCCATCATCGAGGCTCTACAAGGTTCGACACAGGCACCATACCTGGACAGTCGCCGCGCCGTTGCGCAAAAGCAGCTGCGCGATCTCCGCGACGGTACTTCCGGTAGTGACGACATCATCCACAATGACCATATGGAGTCCCTGTACCGGCAATTCAAGGCGAAACGCATTTTTCAGGTTATGTTTGCGCAATCGGGCGCTGAGATGGTGCTGAGTGGCGGTGGCGCGAAGGCGCGTGACGCTTCGGCTGTCCCAGCCGCAGCCCAGCCAGCGCGCCAGGGGGCGACACAGCAGATCGCTTTGGTTAAATCCCCTGCGCCAGTGACGGCGCTGCCAGAGCGGCACGCTGACTAAGCGATCCGGTAGCGGAAGCGTCGATGCGCGGTGCGCGTGTAAGACTTCCAGCAACAGCAGGCGTGAAAGGGCGGCGGCGACGTCGCTGCGGCGAGAGAATTTTAGCTGGTGGATAAGTAAACTCAGCGGCGGTACGTAGTCGCTGACCGTCACCAGACGCTGCCACGGCGGGGGTTTTTGCAGACAACGCCCGCAGGGAATGGCGGTGTGCGCAGCGGGTAATCCACACTGCGGGCACAGACTGACGCGGCGACGCGCCGCTCTCGTGCAAACCGAACAAATCCCCCAGTGACTCAACGCCAGCGGCATTCGGCATAGCCAGCATAATCCCGGTACTGTTAGCATATGTTCATCCTTGTTAGCCAAAAGAGAACAGTAACTGATGAATGACATCTGGTGGCAGACTGAAGGTCAGGGAAATTGCCATCTTGTGCTGCTGCACGGATGGGGACTGAATGCGGAAGTGTGGAATTGCATTCGTGAGGAACTCAGCGCGCATTTCACGCTGCATCTTGTCGATTTACCCGGATTTGGCCGCAGCCAGGGTTTTGGCGCGATGTCGCTGGAGCAGATGGCGGAGCATGTGCTGAAACAGGCGCCTGATAAAGCCGTCTGGCTTGGCTGGAGTCTGGGAGGGCTGGTGGCGAGCCAGGTGGCGTTAACCCATCCTGAACGCGTTCAGGCGCTGGTGACTGTCGCGTCATCGCCCTGTTTCAGCGCTCGCGAAGCGTGGCCGGGTATTAAGCCGGATATCCTGGCGGGATTTCAACAGCAGCTCAGCGAAGATTTCCAGCGTACGGTGGAACGTTTTCTGGCGCTGCAAACGTTAGGCACCGAAACCGCGCGTCAGGATGCCCGCACGCTGAAAAGTGCCGTGCTGGCGTTGCCGATGCCGGAGGTTGCGGTACTGAACGGTGGGCTGGAGATATTGAAAACGGCCGACCTGCGAGAGCCGCTTAAATCGCTGACCATGCCGTTCCTGCGTCTGTATGGTTATCTGGATGGTCTGGTGCCGCGCAAAGTCGTGCCGATGCTGGATGCCGCATGGCCGGAGAGTGAATCGCAGGTGTTTGCAAAGGCCGCCCATGCGCCGTTTATTTCGCATCCCGGCGAATTTTGTCAGGCGTTGATGGCGTTAAAGCAGAAGATATAATTATTGTCTATGCAGTGCCGGATAGCGGCGTAAACGCCTTATCCGGCCTACAGGTTAGCTGCCGTTCGCCATCCGGCAGAACGTTAACGCAACGTCCACCACTCCCGGAGACAGGCTTTTCCTTCCGGGCAGCTTTTGCAGCTACCGGACAGGCAGCCGTCGGGATCTTCCTGAATCCGCACGGCCCTGCCCATATTCTCCAGCTGATTCAGCATCGCGTCGATCATCGGCTGCGGCGTATGCAGCGTGCGGCTAATCTGCATTGCCTCCATACGCCCCTGCAAAGCCAGTAAATCACGAACCTGAATAAGTGACGCCATTGTTCTCAACCTTAGTGACAGTTGCCGGCAGGGCTTGCGCAGCAGGCGCTGGCCGTTTTACGCGTTGCCAGCAGTTCGATATCCACCCGGCTGCGAGCGCGCCGTAACAGCCCCAGCACCACGATGTTAAACAGAATGACCGCCAGAATGCAGACCAGGCTATAGGTCGGATGCTGGCTAAAGCTTGCAACCTGATAGAACAGGGTAGACAGTGAGTAGGCGATATTCAGCCCCCACAGAATCGAGAAGCTCATCCAGCCGCGGCTGGATTCACGCGCGATAGCCCCCATCACCGAGATGCACGGTACATACAGCAGAACGAAAATCAGATAGCTGTATGCGGCAGCGGCGCTGCCAAACTTCGCGTCCATCACGCCCATCGCCCCGGTCGCCATTTCACCGTCGCCTTTGCTGGCTTCGATTGGGTTAGCCAGTACGCTAAGGCTGAAGGTGTCTTTCAGGCTTTGCCAGGTTTCATCGACCGCGCCCAGCAGCTCGTCGCCGAGATGGAAGTCAGCCGGATTAAACTCTTCTTCCTGAATATTTTCAGCGGTATAGAGGGTGTTCAGCGTCCCTACCACCACCTCTTTCGCCATTGCGCCGGTGAACAGGCCAACGGTCGCCTGCCAGTTATCTTCATGAACGCCAATCGGTTTAAAGACAGGCGTAATCACGCGGCTGATGGACGCGAGCGCAGAGTCGTTGATGTTATCGACGATTTTTCCGCTCAGGGAGAAGCTGTTAAACGCGCTGAGGAAAATACTGACGATGATGATGACCTTACCGGCACGCAGCACGAAGCCTTTCAGGCGTTGCCAGGTCTGGATCACCAGACTTTTGATGTGCGGCACATGGTAGACCGGCAGTTCCATCACGAACGGAGAGGCTTCGCCGCGCATAATCGTGTGTTTAAGCATCAGGCCGGTCAGTACCGCCATCACGATACCCAGCACATACAGCGAGAAAACCGCCAGCGCGCCGTTTTGCCCAAAGAACGCGGCGGCAAACACGGCGAAAATCGCCAGACGTGCGCCGCAGGACATAAACGGCGCCATCATAATGGTCATCAGACGTTCACGCGGCGCGTCCAGGGTACGGGCGCCCATCACGGACGGGACGTTACAGCCAAAGCCGACAATCAGCGGCACGAACGATTTACCCGGCAACCCCAGCGCCTGCATCAGACGGTCCATAACGAACGCCGCACGCGCCATGTAGCCGGAGTCCTCCAGGAAAGAGAGGAACAGGTACATCATGCCGATCTGCGGCACCAGCGGCAGAACGGTATTGATACCGCCGCCCAGCCCCTGCGCGAGGAAAATGGTGAGCCAGTCCGGGAAATGCAGCGTGTAGCCGATCCACTGGATGCCGTGAATAAAGAGCGCCACGGAACCCACGTCGAACAGCGGTTGCAGCGCGCCGCCAATGTTAATGGCGAGCAGGAACATCAGGTACATGACGAACAGGAAAATCGGCAACCCGAGGAAACGGTTCAGGATGACCTTATCTACCGCTGCGGTGAAACGGCTGGGTTCCGCCGTCAGGGTGTTGCTGACCACGTCGCAAATTGCGGCGATGCACTGATAACGCGCATCGGCGATGTGCAGCGCCGGGTCATCCATCTCTTTGCTCAGGCGAGTGAGCGACGCCTCAAGGCTTTTCGCGGCATTACCGGCGTAAACGCGGCTGTAGATATCGCCTTCCAGCATCTGCAAGCCCAGCCAGCGGCGCTGTTGCGCCGGCATATCCGCCGCCATGACATCGGCCAGCGATTCGGCCTCGCGCAGCAACGGCTGAGCATAATGTACCAGCTCAACGTTTTCGTTTTCTTTATAGCGATCGATAGCCAGTTTCAGGGCTTCAATCCCACGGCCGCGTGTGGAAACCAACGGCACAACCGGGCAACCAAGGCGTGCGGACAGCGCGTCGATATCAATGCGAACCTGCTGTTTCTCCGCGATGTCGAGCATGTTGAGCGCCACAATGCAGGGAATGCCCAGCTCAAGCAGTTGCAGCGTCAGGTAGAGGTTGCGCTCAAGGTTAGAGGCATCCACCACGTTGATCAGCAGGTCTGCGTCGCCGCTCAGAATGTAATGGCAGGCGATTTGTTCATCGAGGGAGGTTTGTGACGAAATGGTGGTCAGTGAATAGGTGCCGGGTAAATCGACCAGCGTGACCTGATGGTCGGTTGTTGCGAACTGACCTTCTTTGCGTTCAACGGTAACACCCGCCCAGTTCCCCACACGCTGACGCGCGCCGGTGAGCTGGTTAAATAATGTTGTCTTGCCGGAATTTGGATTACCAATTAAACCAATGGTTAATTTTTTCATTTTTATAGACTCACCGAATTAACAGGAAACCGCTTCCACTTCTAATAACGCCAGATCTTTCTTACGTAATACCAGGCTCACGCGGCGAGTTTCGATATGAATAGGATCGCCTAATGGGGCGACGCGCACTACGTTAAATGAAGAACCTGGCAACATGCCGAGTGAAAGCAGTTTCTGACGGTATGCCGGGCTGATTTCATGGGAAAAGCCGGTAATTTTCCACGCCGTGTCTGGAATGAATTGCATAGGGGGCCTACTTGTTTCTCGCTAACTGGACGTATACCTCATGCGCGCTCAGAAGGCGGCATAAGACCAGATGATTAGCCAACGAAAGAAAGATTAAATAATCAACAAGACAATGATAATGAGAATGGTTTTTATCATCAATGATTAAAATGTGACGGAATGTAGAAATGGATAATAAATTGAGTCAGTTTTGACATGGCTCAACATTTATTCGTCTTAAAAAGAACGTGTTGATTTAAACATTATTCAGCGTTGCTAATGTTTAATTAAGGTTTCATCTGTTAATGAATTGATAATTACCAGTGCTGGCAACAGGCGGGTAATGAATTAAGCAATTTAATTCGTAAGATTTAATTGTTAATTTCAAATATAACGGCCGGATGGCGGTATAGATACCTCATCCGGCCTACAAGCATAAGGCTTGATTAGCGTTTTTTACCCATTGCGGCTGCCAGCGCGTCCATCATGGCGCTGTTGCCCGCAGGCTGCGCATCACGACCACGCGGCTTCGCCGCTTTTGCCGCCGGGCGGTTGCCCTGGGCGCGATCGTTGCCGCCGCCGCCGCGACGGGCGTTGGTTTCACCCGGCTGCTCGTCCAGACGCATGGTCAGCGCGATGCGCTTACGTTGCAGGTCAACCTCCAGCACTTTCACCTTCACGATGTCGCCCGCTTTCACCACGGTGTGTGGATCTTCGACGAACTTATTCGACAGGGAAGAGATGTGCACCAGACCGTCCTGATGTACGCCGATATCCACAAACGCGCCAAAGTTGGTGACGTTGGTTACGGCGCCTTCCAGAATCATGCCCGGTTGCAGATCGTTCATGGTTTCTACGCCATCAGCAAACTGCGCGGTTTTGAACTCTGGACGCGGGTCGCGGCCCGGTTTTTCCAGCTCTTTGATGATGTCGGTAACGGTTGGCACGCCGAATTTGTCGTCGGTGAAATCCACCGCTTTCAAATTGCGTAGCTCGCTGCTGTTGCCCATCAGCGCTTTCAGCGCCTGTTGGGTGGCGGCAAGAATACGCTCGACCACCGGGTAGGCTTCCGGGTGAACGGTAGAGGCATCCAGCGGGTTATCGCCGTGGTTGATGCGCAGGAAGCCCGCGCACTGTTCAAAGGCTTTCGGCCCCAGACGGCTCACTTTCAGCAACTGCTGGCGGTTCTGGAACTGACCGTTTTCATCACGCCAGGCGACGATATTCTGCGCCATCATGCGCGTTAAGCCTGCCACGCGGGTCAGCAACGGTACGGACGCGGTATTGAGATCGACGCCGACGGCGTTTACGCAGTCTTCCACAACGGCATCCAACTTACGGGCAAGCTGGGTCTGGCTGACGTCGTGCTGATACTGGCCGACGCCGATGGATTTCGGATCGATTTTCACCAGCTCCGCCAGCGGGTCTTGCAGACGACGGGCGATAGAGACCGCGCCGCGCAGCGAAACGTCCAGATCCGGGAACTCCAGCGCCGCCAGCTCGGAAGCGGAATACACCGATGCTCCGGCTTCGCTGACGATCACTTTCTGCGCCGTCACTTTCGGGAACTGTTTCTGCACGTCGAGGAAGAAGCGCTCGGTTTCGCGCGACGCCGTGCCGTTACCAATCGCCACCAGCTCAACGTTGTGTTTTTCGCACAGCGCGGCAACCACCACCGCAGCTTTAGCCGCCTGACCGGTATGTGGATAAATGGTGTCGGTGGCGACCAGTTTACCGGTGCCGTCCACTACGGCGACCTTCACGCCGGTACGCAGACCCGGATCGAGACCCATAGTCGCGCGCAGGCCAGCAGGCGCCGCCATCAGCAGATCGTGGAGGTTGCGGGCAAAGACGTTAATGGCTTCATCTTCCGCGCGTTCACGCACGGTGCCCATCAGTTCGGTTTCGAGATGCATCAGGACTTTTATACGCCATGTCCAGCTCACCACGCCTTTGCGCCAGCTATCCGCCGGAGCGTTGTTCAGACGCAGGCCGAGGTGATCCTGGATGATCTGCTCGCAGTGGCTCTCTTTGGGCGGCTCATCGAATTGCGGGTCGGCATTCAGCGACAGTTGCAGCACGCCTTCGTTGCGGCCACGGAACATCGCCAGCGCACGGTGTGAAGGGACGGTGGCGATCGGTTCGTGATGATCGAAGTAATCTCGGAATTTCGCCCCTTCCTCCTCTTTGCCGCTTACGACGGTCGCGACCAGATGGGCGTTCTTCCACAGATAATCGCGCACTTTCGCCAGCAGCGCCGCGTCTTCGGCAAAACGCTCCATCAGAATATAGCGCGCGCCATCAAGGGCTGCTTTGGCGTCCGCCACGCCGTTGTCAGCGTCGATGTATTTTGCCGCTTCCGTTTCCGGGGTGTGGGACGGGTCTGTCCACAGCAGGTCGGCCAGCGGTTCAAGTCCGGCTTCGATGGCGATTTGCCCGCGCGTGCGACGCTTGGGTTTGTAGGGCAGGTAGAGGTCTTCGAGTTCGGTCTTACTTAACGTGCCGTTGATGGCGTTAGCCAGCTCATCGGTCAGCTTGCCTTGCTCGGAAATGGACTTGAGAATGGCCTGACGTCTGTCTTCCAGTTCACGCAGATATCCCAGACGGGTCTCCAGATTACGCAACTGCGTGTCATCCAGCCCGCCGGTGATCTCCTTACGATAACGTGCGATAAACGGCACGGTGTTCCCTTCGTCAAGCAGGCGAACGGCAGCGTCTACCTGTTCGGCGCGTGCCTGAATTTCACCCGCGATAATGCGGCAGAAAGAATCATTCATCATGGATTTAGTTTCATCTGAGTAAAAAATCAGGGGATAGTTATACGGATTGACTGGCAAAATTGCCAGTCATCAGCGGGGGCTTCGGATTGTTCCGGCGCTATTTTACGTATTCGATCTCATTAACGTACCAGCTGGCCTCGCCGGCGGGCGTGTGTACTACCGCGAGATCGCCCACTTCTTTTTTCAGCAACGCCCGCGCCATAGGCGAGTCGATGGAGATGTAATCCTTACGACCGAAAATTTCATCGTAGCCGACGATGCGAAAGCGGCGGATATCGCCCTCATCGTTTTCGATCTCCACCCACGCGCCGAAGAACACTTTGCCTTCCTGCTGCGGGGAATAATCGACGATTTTCAGGTTTTCCATGCATTTGGTCAGATAACGAACACGACGGTCGATCTCACGCAGGCGCTTTTTATTATACTGATAGTCGGCATTTTCGCTGCGGTCCCCAAGACTCGCAGCCCAGGTCACTTTTTTGGTGACTTCCGGGCGCTCTTCCCGCCAGAGATAATTCAGCTCGTGTTTGAGTTTTTCGTACCCTTCCCGGGTAATCAGGGGCGTTTTCATCTCGTTGATTTACCTTTGACTATTTGGCGATGCGCACAATACGTATTACGTGATCGCCGCAGCAGAATAAATAATGTGTCGCAAGATTAATTGTATACTTAAGCTGCTGTTAAATATGCTTTGTAACAATTTAGCCTGGAATTTATACCAGAATTCGCTGGTGACGAACGTAAGCTTTTTTAAGAATACACACATTCAATTGTTGCGAACCTTTGGGAGTAAAACAATGCAAGAGAATTATAAGATTCTGGTGGTGGATGACGATATGCGCCTGCGCGCGCTACTGGAACGTTATCTGACCGAGCAGGGCTTCCAGGTTCGAAGCGTGGCAAACGCCGAGCAAATGGATCGTCTGCTGACCCGTGAGTCCTTCCATCTTATGGTACTGGACCTCATGCTGCCTGGCGAAGATGGCCTGTCAATTTGCCGCCGTCTGCGCAGCCAGAGCAACCCTATGCCGATCATCATGGTGACGGCGAAGGGCGAAGAAGTGGACCGCATTGTGGGCCTGGAGATCGGTGCTGACGACTACATTCCGAAGCCGTTCAACCCGCGTGAACTGCTGGCGCGTATTCGCGCTGTGCTGCGCCGTCAGGCGAACGAACTGCCGGGCGCGCCTTCGCAGGAAGAAGCGGTAATCGCCTTCGGTAAGTTCAAGCTGAACCTCGGCACCCGCGAAATGTTCCGCGAAGACGAACCGATGCCGCTCACCAGCGGTGAATTTGCGGTACTGAAAGCGCTGGTCAGCCACCCGCGCGAACCGCTCTCCCGCGATAAGTTGATGAACCTGGCGCGCGGTCGTGAATACTCTGCGATGGAACGCTCCATCGACGTGCAGATCTCCCGTCTGCGCCGCATGGTGGAAGAAGATCCGGCGCATCCGCGTTACATTCAGACCGTCTGGGGCCTGGGCTACGTCTTTGTACCGGACGGTTCTAAAGCATGAGGCGAATGCGCTTCTCACCGCGAAGTTCATTTGCCCGCACGCTACTGCTCATCGTCACCTTGCTGTTCGTCAGCCTGGTGACGACTTATCTGGTGGTGCTGAACTTTGCGATTCTGCCGAGCCTCCAGCAGTTTAATAAGGTTCTGGCCTACGAAGTTCGTATGCTGATGACCGACAAGCTGCAACTGGAGGACGGCACGCAACTGGTGGTGCCGCCTGCGTTCCGCCGGGAAATCTATCGTGAGCTGGGGATTTCTCTCTATTCCAACGAGGCTGCCGAAGAGGCCGGGCTGCGTTGGGCGCAACACTATGAATTCTTAAGCCATCAGATGGCGCAGCAGCTGGGCGGCCCGACGGAAGTGCGCGTTGAGGTCAACAAAAGCTCGCCGGTGGTCTGGCTGAAAACCTGGCTGTCGCCCAATATCTGGGTGCGCGTGCCGCTGACGGAAATCCATCAGGGCGATTTCTCCCCGCTGTTCCGCTATACGCTGGCGATTATGCTGCTGGCGATAGGCGGCGCATGGTTGTTTATTCGTATCCAGAACCGACCGCTGGTCGATCTTGAACATGCCGCGTTGCAGGTGGGGAAAGGCATGATTCCGCCGCCGCTGCGCGAGTATGGCGCGTCGGAGGTGCGCTCTGTGACCCGCGCCTTCAACCATATGGCGGCGGGTGTGAAGCAACTGGCTGATGACCGTACCTTGCTGATGGCGGGCGTGAGCCACGATTTGCGCACACCGTTGACGCGTATCCGCCTGGCTACCGAAATGATGGGTGAAGAGGACGGCTATCTCGCGGAGTCCATTAATAAGGACATCGAAGAGTGCAATGCCATTATCGAACAATTCATTGATTACCTGCGTACCGGTCAGGAAATGCCGATGGAGATGGCCGATCTGAATGCCGTGTTGGGTGAGGTCATTGCGGCGGAAAGCGGCTACGAGCGGGAAATTGATACCGCGCTGCAACCGGGCAGTATTCAGGTGAAAATGCATCCGTTGTCGATTAAACGCGCGATCGCCAATATGGTGGTCAATGCCGCCCGTTATGGCAATGGCTGGATCAAGGTCAGCAGCGGTACGGAACCGCATCGCGCCTGGTTCCAGGTTGAGGACGATGGGCCGGGCATTAAGCCGGAACAGCGTAAGCACCTGTTCCAGCCGTTTGTACGTGGCGACAGCGCGCGCAGCACCAGCGGCACCGGGTTGGGGCTGGCGATTGTGCAGCGTATTGTGGATAACCATAACGGTATGCTGGAGATTGGCTCCAGTGAGCGCGGTGGGCTTTCTATTCGCGCCTGGCTGCCGATTCCGGTCGCTCGCGTGCCGGGTTCGACGAAAGACGCATAAGAAAAGGGAGGCGAAATGCCTCCCTTTTCGTTTCTCAGCGCCCGGTGGCGCTACGCTTACCGGGCCTACAATAACGTATGCTCCGTAGGCCGGATAAGGCGCCGCCGCCATCCGGCATTGCGCCCGGTGGCGCTACGCTTACCGGGCCTACAACAGCGTATGCTCCGTAGGCCGGATAAGGCGCAGCCGCCATCCGGCGTGTTTTTTTACAGCTTCGGCCCGGCGCTGACCAGCGCTTCACCGGCTGGGGTATCGGTGTATTTCTCGAAATTCTCGACAAACAGTTTCGCCAGCGCGGTGGCTTTTTCCTGCCACTGTTCCGGTGACGCGTAGGTGTTACGCGGGTCAAGAATACGTGTCTCTACGCCCGGCAGCTCGGTCGGGATCGCCAGGTCAAACATCGGCAGATTAAAGGTTTCCGCATTATCCAGAGAGCCGTTCAGGATGGCGTCGATAATCGCGCGCGTATCTTTGATGGAGATACGTTTGCCCGTGCCGTTCCAGCCGGTGTTTACCAGATACGCCTGTGCGCCGGATGCCTGCATGCGTTTGACCAGCACTTCAGCGTACTGCGTCGGGTGCAGCGACAGGAACGCCGCGCCGAAGCAGGCAGAGAAGGTTGGCGTCGGTTCGGTAACGCCGCGCTCAGTACCGGCCAGTTTAGCGGTAAAGCCAGACAGGAAGTGGTACTGCGTCTGGTCAGCCGTCAGGCGAGAAACCGGCGGCAGCACGCCGAAAGCGTCGGCAGTCAGGAAGATGACTTTGGTTGCATGGCCCGCTTTTGATACCGGCTTAACGATGTTATCGATATGATAAATCGGGTAGGAGACGCGGGTGTTCTCGGTTTTGGAACCATCGTCGAAATCGATGGAGCCATCTTCGCGAACGGTGACGTTTTCCAGCAGCGCATCGCGACGGATAGCGTTGTAGATTTCCGGTTCGGCTTCTTTAGACAGCTTGATGGTTTTCGCGTAGCAGCCGCCTTCAAAGTTAAACACGCCGTCGTCATCCCAGCCGTGTTCGTCATCGCCGATCAGACGGCGTTTCGGGTCGGTGGATAGGGTGGTTTTCCCGGTGCCGGAAAGCCCGAAGAAGACCGCGACGTCGCCTTTCTCACCCACGTTGGCGGAGCAGTGCATGGAAGCAATGCCTTTCAGCGGCAGCAGGTAGTTCATGACGGAGAACATCCCTTTTTTCATTTCGCCGCCGTACCAGGTGCCGCCAATTAACTGAATGCGTTCAGTCAGGTTGAAGGCCACGAAGTTTTCAGAGTTCAGCCCCTGTTCCTTCCACTGCGGGTTGGTGCATTTCGCGCCGTTCATCACGATAAAGTCTGGTTTGAAATCCACCAGTTCTTCGTCCGCAGGACGGATGAACATGTTTTTGACAAAATGCGCCTGCCAGGCGACTTCCGTGATGAAGCGAACGGAGAGACGGGTATCCGCGTTAGCGCCGCAGAAGGCGTCAACGATGAACAGGCGTTTGCCGGAGAGTTGCTGAGTTACCAGCCCTTTCAGGTGCTGCCAGGTTTCCTGGGACAGCGGTTTGTTGTCGTTCTTGCCTTTGCCTTTGTCGGACCACCAGAGCGTGTCACGCGTGGTGTCGTCACGGACAATATATTTATCCTTCGGCGAACGTCCGGTAAAGATACCAGTATCAACGGCAACGGCGCCCAGATTCGTTAATACGCCGCGCTCGTAACCTTCCAGAGTAGGATCGAGTTCCTCCTGGTACAGCAGGTCGTAGCTGGGGTTGTAAACGATATCCTGAACGTCATTGATACCATAAGCCTTGAGATCTTGCGGGGTTAAGCTGTTAACGCGCATGTCACTACTCCTTAGCCAATATGTATTACCTGAAATTGTAGGGTTTTTTAGGGTTTGTTAACCGCGACGAGGCTCATAGATTTACGTATCTGGACAAAATCACGATTGACCGAAAACGCTGTGACTCCTGTCACGAAGCGGCGCTTATTATGGCAGAGAACCCTTTTTTGTTGTGGAAAATGTTCTTAAAACGTTAAAAATGAGTGTATTCTGCGGGAATGTTGTGAGTGTAATCGCATTCATGTAAGAAATTTACGAAACCCTTACATATAAAATATCGATTCACCACGAAGGAAAAAATGAACAAAAAGTGCGGAATTTTGCGGAGCAGGCCGGATGACGACGCGGATGCGTCTTATCCGACCTGTAAATGAGTAAGCCTGGTGAGCGATTCGCCATCAGGCTTTTTACTAGTGATTAATGCACCTGCGGGTCGGCAGGGGAGGCGTTGTTGCGGATTTCCGCAATGTCCATCGCGTTGAACAGATAGTGGCTGCCGCAGTAATCGCAGTGCATATCGATCTCGCCTTCTTCCGCCAGGATGCTGTCCACTTCTTCATCCGGTAGCGTTTTCAGCGCGCCCGCACAGCGTTCACGAGAACAGGTACACTTGAACTCAACGTCCTGCGGGTCGTAAAGCGTGACCTCTTCTTCATGGTACAAACGCCACAACACATCGTTAGCCGGAAGGGTCAGCAACTCTTCGGTTTTGATGGTTCCGGTCAGCGTCGCCAGGTGATCGAAGTCGTCCGCCTGCGCGTTCTGCGCGGGCATTACCTGTAGCAGCATTCCGCCCGCCGCCGGTTTGCCTTCCACCTCGCCAGTGCGGATGAACAGGCGTGTCGGCAGCTGTTCGGAACGCAGGAAGTAATCTTCCAGACACGCTGCCAGCGTGTCGCCTTCCAGACCGACCACGCCCTGATAACGCTCGCCTTCTTCCGGCGTAATGGTGATCACCAGATAGCCGTTGCCCACCAGCGTTTTCAGATCCGCGTTTTCCGGCACTTCGCCCTGTACGCGAGCGACGCCGCGCATCTGCTGGTTGTTATTGCCGTTGATCACCGCCAGGCTCAGCGGGCCGTCGCCCTGTAGCTGCACGGTAATGTCACCGGCAAATTTCAGCGTGGCGGTCAGCAGGCTGGTGGCGACCAGCAGCTCGGCCAGCACGGTTTTGACCGGCTGCGGATAGGCGTGGTTTTCGAGGATCTGTTGCAGGGTTTCCGATACGGTCACCAGTTCGCCGCGCACGGCAAAGTTTTCAAACAGATAACGATGTAATTGGTCATGTTGCGGCATAATCATCTCTCTTGCGGGTGACAGTCACTCACTGTCGCCGTGTTTAAATCGTAACAGGTCGCGGCGCTCTTTTTTATCCGGTCGCCTGTCCGGGTGCGGCATGGTTAATGCGTTAAGTTTGCGTGCCTGCGCCATTTTTTCGCGTTTTTCCACGCTCTCCGCTGTTTCTTCATACAGCGTAACGGCTTCGCTCGCCGGACGGCGCTGCTCGGTAATGCCTTTAATGATTACCGTCCGCTCGTCGTTGCCCTGGCGCAGGGTCAGCGTCGCATTCAGCTCGACAATCTTGCCCGGCTTGCTGCGCTGCCCGTTATAGTGCACCTTACCGCCTTCAACCATTTCGCGGGCCAATGCACGGGTTTTATAAAAGCGTGCGGCCCACAGCCATTTATCCAGTCGGACCTCAACAGAGGGCTTTTCTTTCATGGCGTCTCCTTCACATCAGTGAGGGGATCAGTCGGCGGTAATCATTCAACGACGGATGGCGTGCATACTGCTTTTCCGCAATGCCGGAGTCGGGATTGGTCACGCCGAGGCAGTAACGAATGCCGAATTGGGCGGCGGCGTCGAGAATCGGTTCGCTGTCGTCGATAAACAGCGTTTTCTCTGCGCTTATTCCCGTTTCTTCAGCCACTGCGTGCCATAACCGCTGATCCTCTTTGGGATAACCAAATGTGTGGGTGGAAAGTAATAAATCAAGGTGTGATGCCAGACCGGTATGTTCCAGCTTCACCGCCAGGTTATGCGGGTGCGCGTTGGTCAGCAGAATGCGGCGTTTACCGCGGGCTTTTAACGCATCCAGAAACGGCACGGTATCTTCGCGCAGCACGGCGCGCGGCCCCTGTGCCGTCGTCATGGCGCAAATGTCCAGACCCAGCCGCTCGCTCCAGTAATCAAGACAGTACCAGTTTAGCGTATGCTGCACGGCATGATACTGCTGGCGAATATAGTCCTGGGCTTCCTGTGCAGTGATTCCCTGCTGTGCGCCATAGGTTTCCGGCACCAGTTTCTGCCAGAAATAGTTATCGAATGCCAGATCGAGCAGCGTGCCGTCCATGTCCAACAAAACGGTATCGACGTCCTGCCAGGCAATATCAATATGCATGGGAATTCTCCAGATGAGATTGCCGCCAAATCCTGGCGGCTTTTGCCGGATATGCGCTACAGGGTAGCATACCGTGAGCTGTCAGATGAGGCTTTCCGGGGAGGCGATCAGCTTTGGATTCAGGCAGTTTTCATAATATTCCTGAATTTCCGCCATACGGGTGCGGTTACGCTGATAACGTCTGAACGCCTGAATGCCGTTGTAAGCGGCGCAGCCCAGCATGGTGAGCATCAGCAACGTCGTGCCAAGGTAGCGCCATAAACCGGAACGATCCGGGATGCGGTGCAGGCCGATGTGCTGCGTGCCGTTGGCGTCGGTGTAGACACGGGTGACGATCCCTTCGGCGCTAAACGGCGTTTGCATTAACATCTGCGCCAGGCGCTGGAATGCGCCCCACTGTTCCTGCGCGGGGTAATCGTACAGGGACATCGACGGCCACGGCTGATCAACCAGATCGCTGCCTTCATCGCTGATAATCAGGAAGCCGCCCGGCGCGGGGCTGTTAAGCGCCTGTGCGGCGCGCGCGGTTTCACGGGAGATAAACGGCGCGGTTGAGGTCGTCACCAGGTTATCGAGCGACTCCGCGCTGACGGGGCGCAGCAGAACGTTCACGCCGTCAAGTTTGCCCGCATTCGCGCGTTTGACAAGCGCGGCCCAGTTTTTGCTGTTGCCGAGGTTCACCAGCGCGTTTTTCAGGCGCACGCATTCGTCTTCGGCGGCGCACAGATCGGCGGTCTTTAATACGATGTCGCCGAAATCATCCAGCAATACCATCCCGGACTTTTGAATCGCCGAACGCAGCGACGCGCTAACGCGGGAGTCATCTTCCGGCTTCGGGTGCAGCTGGCGGTTGATGGCCTGGGTCAGCGCTGTGGCTTTGTTGACGAGATCGGACTCGGGCAGCGGCAGCGTCCGCGCGTCATTCCAGATGATTTGCGAGCAATCAAACGGCATAAAAGGGGAGTTCGGCTGCGCAGTCCAGCTACCAGGCTGATGGATATTACACATGCCTTTGCCGCTCAGATGCAGCGTATCGCCCACGCGAACTCCGGCGTCGTGGAGCTGTTTAACGCTGGTGGCCTCAATGGTTTGCGCGCCTTTCATCCACGACAAGGTGAATTTGATCGGCATATCCAGCGGGATCCAAAAGAGCAGCATAAACAGCACCAGCAGCGATCCGCCCGCAATAACGGCGCTACGCAGCCAGTGCTGCAACGGGAAATTTTTCACCTCGTCATGCAGGGAGAGAAAACGCCCTTGCCGCGCGACGTGGCGATCCAGATAGATATCAATATCCGTTTGCTGCCCGAGATCCTGTGCGATATAGGGTTGCCAGTGGGCAGGGTAAATCAGGTCAATAATCCCCAGCGAAATATTGTTGATCTGCTCCTGATCGTTTTCGCCAAACAGCCCCCAGCGACGCGGGGTTCCCCGCAGGCAGTGAATCTCCCGCAGCGAGGTTTTAGATGGCGGAGCGAACAGCCCCCAGAGACCTGCGGCGAGCAGCAGAATTGCGCCACCCGCAATCCACGGCACGAAGACATCCGGCGTAATTAAGCAACAGAAGAACAGCAGGAATGAGGCCACAATCAGCGATGCTTCGCGCAGCCCAGCAGGGCGGCTGAGCGCATACTCTTCGTGAGTTTCCTGACGAATGTTCAGCAGTTCAATTTGCTCGCTCTCTTCGCCACGAATCGACGCCTGGGTGGAGGAGGTATGCTGTAGCGCATAGCCGCGCGTCTCCTGCATGTACTCCTGCAACGTGTGGCCGTTAAGCGAGATGACCAAAGGAAGCGTATCGGTATGGATCAGCTCAACGTTATTTTCGTCATTGATGTACTGTTCCCAGAACGGCGGTAAATGAACCTCAACGGAATCAAGGTAATATCGCCATTTATTGGGATCGTCGGTCGTAATGCCGTAACGCGTAATGGAATGGGTCAGAATAATGACGTTATTACTCTGGGCATTCAGCGTTAACGACACGGGAGCGGTACTGGCGCCTGTCGGCCCCGGCACCTGCTGAATCTGACTGAGGTTGTCGAGATAGTTTTCAACCGCACTGCGCTCTTCCGGCGTTAGCTTGCGCGTCGCGGCGTCTGAAAAGGCGCTGATCCAGGGCAGATTCTGCCGCCTGGCTCTTACTCTGAGTAGCCATCCTGCCAGTAGAGAGCAGGCCAGCAAAGCAGCTAAGAAAATCAAAATGGTGCTCATGCTTTCCCCATCTTACTAAGTCTGTCAGGCGTGGTCAGTCGCACCCTGTCGAATAAATGTGATGCTGTGGTTGGCTATCGGCAAGCGTGGAGTTGAACTTGAGCATTTTTACGCGCATCCCAGTGAACGCGGATCATAGCAAACCCACCAAAAGCGGAATATCAGCAAATTCCTGGAGTTATTTCAACCTATTGACTTTTAATTTTAAATGGGAATTAATTTTTACTACGTTACATAAATGTAAATAAACGGCAATTCACATTGCCGAAACCGTGCTGTATATCGCACAATGGCACCAGATTTCACTGCATAGATTCTCACGATGAGCAAATCATTACAAAAACCCACCATTTTGAAAGTTGAAACTGTCGCGAAATCCCGGCTGTTTAACGTCGAAAGTGTGGATCTCGAATTCAGCAACGGCGTGCGCCGCGTCTATGAGCGTATGCGTCCGTCCACTCGTGAAGCGGTAATGATTGTGCCGATCGTAGACGATCACCTGATTCTGATTCGTGAATATGCCGTGGGCACGGAGTCTTATGAGCTGGGGTTCTCCAAAGGGTTGATCGACCCTGGCGAAACCGTTTTTGAAGCGGCGAACCGGGAACTGAAAGAAGAAGTTGGGTTTGGCGCGAACGATCTGACGTTCCTCAAAAAGCTCAGCATGGCGCCGTCCTATTTTTCCAGCAAAATGAACATTGTGATAGCGGAAGACCTTTATCCTGAATCACTGGAAGGCGACGAGCCGGAACCGCTGCCGCAGGTGCGCTGGCCGCTGACGCATTTAATGGATCTGCTGGAAGAACCGGATTTCAGTGAAGCGCGAAACGTCAGCGCGCTGTTCCTGGTCCGTGAGTGGCTGAAGGGGCAGGGGCGGTTGTAATTTATATTGCCGGATGGCGGCTGACGTTTTACCTGGCCTACAACAAAACGTAGGCCGGATAAGACGTCTCAGGCGTCGCCATCCGGCAAAAGATCAAAACAGTTCGTGTGTCTCACCGTTATCGATAATGGTGGTGCCCACCTCATGCACCGCCTGCTGCGTTGGCTGAGTGCCTTCGATAAAGTATTCCGCGCGGCTGTTACCGCCGTTTGCCAGTTGCCCGGTGCTTCTGTCGATATTGATCGTCACAATGCCCGGAGGCGGCGTCAGCGGCTCTTCAGGAACCCCTTCCAGCACGGCTTTCATGTAAGCATCCCATGCGGGTTGCGCACTTTTCGCGCCGCCTTCATAACCAGAAATCTGGTCTTTGATCGCCCCGGACGCGGTAGTGCGCCCCAGATCGCGACGGTGATCGTCAAAGCCGATCCACACGGAAGTCACCACGCCCGGGCCGTAACCGGAGAACCAGGCATCTTTCGAGCTGTTAGTGGTCCCGGTTTTTCCGCCGATATCATGACGTTGCAGGTCGCGGCCCGCGCGCCAGCCGGTGCCCATCCAGCCGGGTTCGCCGAAGATGTTGCTGTTCAGCGCGCTCTTAATCAGGAAGGCCAGCGGCGTGTTGATCACATGTGGAGCATATTCCTGCATTCCGCTTTGCGCCACTAACGCCTGGTTAGCCTGCTCCAGTTTTGGCATCGGCACGGTGGCGTTTTGCTGCTCCTGAGAGATGGCGACATCTTCAACGTTATTGTTTTCCAGCACGTTGGATTTTTGGGTATCACCGTAAATGACCGGGATATCGCAATCCGGGCAGGCGATTTTCGGCTTCGCTTCGAAGATCACGCCGCCCTGGTCGGTCTCTATCTTGCTGATGAAATACGGGTCTACCAGGAAGCCGCCGTTAGACATTACCGCATAACCGCGCGCCACCTGCATCGGGGTGAAGGACGCGGAGCCCAGCGCCAGCGATTCGGTATGCACGATGTTCTGCGCCGGGAAACCGAAGCGTTGCAGATACTCTGCGGCGTAATCCACGCCCATCGCGCGCATCGCCCGCACCATCACCACGTTTTTCGACTGACCCAGACCCTGACGTAAGCGGATTGGCCCGGCATACTGCGGCGGGGAGTTTTTTGGCCGCCAGTCGGAACCGGCGCCTGCGTCCCAGCGGGAAATCGGCACGTCGTTCAGCATACTCGCCAGCGTCAGACCTTTATCCATCGCGGCGGTATAGAGGAACGGTTTGATGTTCGACCCGACCTGACGCAGCGCCTGCGTGGCGCGGTTGAATTTACTCTGGTTGAAGTCAAAACCGCCGACCAGCGCCAGAACCGCGCCGTTTTGCGGGTTGATGGAGACCAGCGCCGAGTTCACATCCGGGACTTGCGCCAGCCACCAGGCATCACCCATCTGGCGAACCCAGATTTGTTGGCCTGTCTGTACGGCGTCGGTCACTTTACGCGGCGTCGGGCCCTGTTGGGTATCCGAACGGTAAGGGCGCGCCCAGCGTACGCCTTCCATCCGCAGCGACACGGAGGTGCCATCAGCGAGCATCGCGGTGGCTTCCTGCGGATTCGCGCCAGTAATGACGGCAGGCAGCAACGGCCCGTAGGTTGGCAGGGCTTTCAGCGTGTCGGTGATTTTTTTGTTGTCCCAGGCGGTTTCGCCTACTTTCCACAGCACGTTCGACGGCCCGCGATAGCCGTGGCGCATGTCGTAGTCCAGCACGTTGTTACGCACGGCTTGCTGCGCCGCCTGCTGTACTTTGCGGGTGATCGTGGTGTAAATGCGATACCCGTCTTCATAGGCGCTTTCGCCATAACGGCTGTACATTTCCTGGCGCACCATTTCCGACAGATACGGCGCTGAGAACGCGATTTCCGGCGCATGGTAATTGGCGTCAATCGCTTCGCCGCGCGCCTGATCGTACTGCGCCTGGGTGATGTAGCCTTCGCTCAACATACGAGACAGCACCACGTTACGACGCGCCGTCGCCCGATCCATCGAGTAGAGCGGGTTAAATGTGGAAGGGGCTTTCGGCAGACCGGCAATCACCGCCATTTCGCTCAGGGTGAGCTGATCGACCGTCTTACCGAAATAGACCTGCGCCGCCGCGCCGACGCCGTAGGCACGGTAGCCGAGGTAGATCTTGTTCAGGTAAAGTTCGAGGATCTCATCTTTGCTCAGCATCTGCTCAATGCGGATTGCCAGGAACGCTTCCTTAATTTTACGCATCAGCGTGCGTTCCGGGCTCAGGAAGAAGTTTCTCGCCAGCTGCTGGGTGATGGTACTTGCCCCCTGTGAGGCATGGCCTGAGAACAGCGCGACGCTGGCCGCACGGAAGATCCCTACCGGATCGACGCCATGATGCTCGTAAAAGCGGCTGTCTTCCGTAGCGATAAAGGCTTTAACCATTTCCGGCGGCATCTGGTCAAGCGTGACCGGGATACGACGTTTCTCGCCATACTGCGCGATCAGCTCGCCATCCGCGCTGTAAACCTGCATCGGAATCTGCAAACGCACGTCTTTTAAGGTCGCGACGTCAGGTAGTTGCGGCTCGATATAGCGGTAGAGGCCATAAATCGAGCCTGCTCCCAGCAGGATGCAACATACTGCAAGGATCAATAAATACTTTACGAACTTCACTGGAGATTTCCCATTTAGTGTCATTTGGGCAGTTTATAAACAAACGCGCGGTAGTATAAAGGCAAGCCAGACGCATTGATATACCCGTAAGAGCGACCATTGATAAGGAGATCATAAGCAATGGCTTTCAGGTTCTGGCAAATTGGCCTTCATATTCAGCAGCATGAGGCGCTGGCTGTCGCCGTGGTTCGCGGCGCGTCAGGCTGGTCTTTACAACGCTGGTGGCGGGTGCCGCTGGCGGAACGCACCTTCGTTGACGGACATCTCCGCGAGCCTGAACAGCTCGTCGATGCGTTGCTTCCGTGGCGTCGTTCGCTTCCTCACCGGCATCATATTTATCTCTCTTTCCCTGCCAGCCGGACGCTGCAAAAGCATTTTCCGCGCCCGGAAATGGCGCTGCGCGAACGTGAACAAACGGCGTGGCTGACCGGCGCGATGGCGCGTGAGCTGGATATGCCCCCCGACGCCCTGCGCTTTGACTATCGCGAAGATACCCTGACTCCGGCATTTAACGTGACCGCCGCCCAAAGCAAGGAGGTGGCGACCTTATTAACGCTGGCGCAAAAACTGAAAATGCAGGTGACGGCGATTACGCCGGATGCCTGCGCATTACAGCGCTTTATTCCTTATCTGCTGGCGCACCAGCAGTGTCTGGCCTGGCGTGACGAAGAACAGTGGCTGTGGGCGACGCGCTATGCGTGGGGGCGTAAACCGCTACAAGAGGCGGCCTGCGCCGACAGCCTTGCCGCGACGTTGTCCATTGCGCCGGAAAGTCTGACGGTGTGCGGCGCGGGCGGCTTCGAACCCTGGTGCGCGGTTGCCATTCGCCAGCCTCCCGTTCCGCCGGAAGGCCATACCTTTGCCATCGCGCTGGGATTAGCAATGGGGGCGCCGCGCTGATGAGTCATCCGGTCAACTTTTTGCCCTGGCGTCAGTCCCGGCGGCGCGAATGTCTGCGATTCTGGAGCGTCATGTTCAGCGGTTCACTGCTGCTGACCATCGCGCTGGGGTGCATCCATGAGGTTACGCTCACGGCGCAAAAGCGGGTGGATGCGCAGTGGTCGATCGCAGAGAAAGAGCGCGCGGCCGCGCTGCTGGCGATCCAACCCCGCTTACAGCAGCGGCAGACCGCGTGGCAGCAAGCGTTGCAGCGGCAAACGGAATATGAGCAGACGCGGCGCTGGCAGAGCGTGCTGGAAGGGATGGCGGCGCTGTTGCCCGAGCAGGCGTGGCTAACCCGGTTATCCTGGCAGCAGGGAACGCTGGAACTTGAGGGATACGCGACGACATTTCTCGCGTTAAACACGCTGGAAACCGCGCTGCGTCGTCATCCTGATTTCCCGTTAGCCGGGAGTGGGGCAACGCAGCAGGATGCGCAGGGACGTTGGCAATTTCATTACCCGTTAAAAAGGAGCCTCGCAGATGGCCGCGCTTTTTGACCTCTGGTGCGGGTTATTGCCGCGAACCCGCCTCTTCTGCTGGTTAGGCTGGAGCCTGGGGCTGGGATTACTGGCGTGTTTATACACGTTTTCTTCGGGCGCGCAGCAACAGGAGCGGCAACGAACGGCGCTGGCGCAACAGCGGGCGGCTATCGACCGGCAGTGGCGAAGCCTGCGCCAGATCGCCGCATCAATGGATATGTCTCGTTTAGCGTCGGCCAGCAAGCGCGTGCCTTTTTCCCCTCTGGATTTTCAGCGCTCTCCGGTACGCCTTCTTCACTGGCAGCCTTCCGCGCAGGGAGGCGAGCTGGCGCTGTCATCCACCTGGGAGGCGGTTCCACAACTGTTCAGTCGGCTGGCGGAGCGTGGCATGCGCATCAACCGCTTTTCGCTTGTTCCGCAGGAGACGGAACTGCTGTTGACGCTACAGCTGGAGCGGCTGACTGATGACTAAGCGCTGGCTGTTGGTCTGTAGCTGCCTGCTGATGCTGACCGGAATGCGCGACCCCTTCAAATCGCCGGAGGACCGATGCCGGATCGCTGAACTGCCGATGTGGCGTTACCAGGGCGTGGTGAGTCAGGGAGAGCACCTGACTGGCATTCTCAAAGATAGCCAGCAGAAGTGGCGGCGCGTCGAACAATATCAGGTGCTGGAGAACGGCTGGACGATTTCCCGACTGACGGCAGACAGCATAACGCTTGAGACCGGTAAAGGCTGTGAACCGTCGCAGTGGCGGTGGCAACGACAAGGAGAAGTGAATGAAGCGATGGATAGCCGCAGTGTTGATCGCCGTGATGCCCGCCGTACAGGCGGGGAAAGCGCAAAACGTGACGCTGGTGGTGGATGATGTTCCTGTTGTTCAGGTATTGCAGGCGCTTGCCGCGCAGGAGAAGAAGAATCTGGTGGTCTCGCCTGACGTCAGCGGTTCGCTGTCGCTGAGTCTGACGGATGTGCCGTGGAAGCAGGCGGTGCAGACGGTCATAAAAAGCGCCGGGCTGGTGCTGCGCCAGGAGGGGAATATTCTGCATGTTCACTCGGTTCACTGGCAAAACGAAAACGCCGCGCGGCAGGAGGCCGAGCAGGCAAGGCTTCGGGCCAACTTACCGCTGGAGGATCGCAGTATTTCTCTGCAATACGCCGATGCCTCCGAACTGGCAAAAGCGGGAGAAAAGCTGCTGAGCGCCAAAGGCAGTATGACGGTAGATAAGCGCACCAACCGGTTATTGCTTCGGGATAACAACGCTGCGCTGGCGGCGCTGGAAACGTGGGCGGCGCAAATGGATCTCCCCGTTGAGCAGGTTGAACTGGCGGCGCATATCGTCACCATAAATGAAAAAAGTCTGCGTGAGCTGGGGGTAAAGTGGACGCTGGCGGACGCGCAACAGGCCGGGTCGCCAGGGCAGGTGACGTCGCTTGCCAGCGATCTGTCCGTCGCGGCCGCCACGTCTCGCGTCGGGTTTAACATCGGGCGCATCAACGGTCGCTTGTTGGATCTTGAGCTTTCCGCCCTGGAGCAGAAGCAGCAACTTGATATTATCGCCAGTCCACGACTGCTGGCTTCGCACCTGCAACCCGCCAGTATTAAGCAGGGGAGCGAAATCCCGTATCAGGTCTCCAGCGGCGAGAGCGGGGCGACGTCCGTGGAGTTTAAAGAAGCGGTGCTGGGGATGGAGGTGACGCCCACCGTTTTGCCGAAGGGGCGCATTCGCCTGAAACTTCACATCAGCCAGAACGTTCCCGGTCAGGTGCTACAGCAGGCGGATGGCGAAGTGCTGGCGATCGATAAGCAGGAGATCGACACGCAGTTCGAGGTTAAAAGCGGCGAAACGCTGGCGCTGGGCGGCATCTTTTCACGCAAGAACAAATCCGCTAAAGATAGCGTCCCGCTGTTAGGCGATATCCCCTGGCTTGGTTCCCTTTTCAGCCATGATGGAAAAGAGAACGAGCGGCGCGAACTGGTGGTGTTCATTACCCCCAGACTGGTTGCGGCAGAATAATTTATGCCTGAAATCGCGCTGTTTTTGCACTGAACACGTTTCAGGGATTTGACGTGGGGGTGTATTTAGCATACAAGGAGTACCGATTTGAGAGTTGGTTCTTCTCGTCGCTATCCGGCGACGCTGCCTCCGGGGTTGTCTACAATATGTCTTGGTAATTTATTCAGTTGCCAAACCCGTTGGAGTATTGAGATAATTTTCAGTCTGACTCTCGCAATATCTTATGAGGTTTCAGTTCATGTCCTGCTGCGCAAGGTGTCTGCGACGCGGGTTTATCATTAACGAATTGTCTTAGTAGTACCGAAAAAATGGCAGAGAAACGCAATATCTTTCTGGTTGGGCCTATGGGTGCCGGAAAAAGCACTATTGGGCGCCAGTTAGCTCAACAACTCAATATGGAATTTTACGATTCTGATCAAGAGATTGAGAAACGAACCGGAGCTGATGTGGGCTGGGTCTTCGATGTAGAAGGTGAAGACGGCTTCCGTGATCGCGAAGAAAAAGTCATCAACGAGTTGACGGAAAAACAGGGTATTGTGCTGGCAACCGGCGGTGGCTCTGTAAAATCACGTGAAACGCGTAACCGTCTCTCCGCGCGTGGCGTCGTGGTGTATCTTGAAACGACAATCGAAAAACAACTTGCGCGTACGCAGCGCGACAAGAAACGCCCGCTGTTGCAGGTAGAAGCTCCGCCTCGTGAAGTTCTGGAAGCGTTGGCCAACGAACGCAATCCTCTGTATGAAGAGATTGCCGACGTGACCATTCGTACCGACGATCAGAGCGCTAAGGTCGTGGCAAACCAGATTATTCATATGCTGGAAAGCAACTGATTCTGGCTTAATACATACTCGGTAAGCGGGTACAAGTAACTAAGGTGGATGTCGCGTCATGGAGAGGATTACAGTTACTCTCGGGGAACGTAGTTACCCTATCACCATCGCGGCTGGTTTGTTTAACGAACCAGCTTCATTCTTACCGCTGAAATCGGGCGATCAGGTTATGTTGGTGACCAACGAAACCCTGGCTCCCCTTTACCTTGATAAGATCCGTAGCGTACTTGAACAGGCGGGGGTTAACGTAGATAGCGTTACCCTGCCCGATGGCGAAAAGTATAAAAGCCTGACGGTACTTGATACGGTTTTCACCGCGTTACTGCAAAAACCGCACGGTCGCGATACCACGCTGGTTGCCCTCGGCGGCGGTGTGATTGGCGACCTTACCGGTTTCGCCGCCGCCAGCTATCAGCGTGGCGTGCGCTTTATCCAGGTCCCGACGACATTGCTGTCGCAGGTCGACTCCTCCGTAGGCGGGAAAACCGCTGTAAACCATCCCCTCGGCAAGAACATGATCGGCGCGTTCTACCAGCCTGCTTCTGTGGTGGTGGATCTCGACTGTCTGAAAACGCTTCCTGCGCGTGAGCTGGCATCGGGTCTGGCGGAAGTGATCAAATATGGCATCATTCTTGACGGTGAATTTTTCACCTGGCTTGAGGACAATCTGGACGCGTTATTACGTCTGGAAGGTCCGGCAATGGCGTACTGTATCCGCCGTTGTTGTGAGCTGAAAGCCGAAGTTGTCGCAGCAGACGAGCGCGAAACGGGCTTACGTGCTTTACTGAATCTGGGACATACCTTTGGTCATGCCATTGAAGCTGAAATGGGTTATGGCAATTGGTTACACGGTGAAGCTGTCGCCGCTGGTATGGTGATGGCGGCGCGTACGTCAGAGCGTCTCGGTCAGTTTAGCGCTGCGGATACGCAACGCATTATTACGCTGCTCCAGCGCGCAGGTCTGCCTGTACACGGGCCGCGTGAGATGTCTGCTCAGGCGTATTTGCCACACATGCTGCGCGATAAGAAAGTCCTGGCGGGCGAGATGCGCTTAGTGCTCCCGCTGGCGATAGGGAAAAGTGAAGTACGCGGCGGAGTGCCGCACGAAATCGTTCTCAGCGCTATTGCTGACTGTCAGCAGGCGTAACAACAAGAAAGGTCGGACTGATACTGCACGGTATTGGTCATTTAAATTCAGGTTAACTGCAACGTCGTAAGCATTAACCTTTGAGTGGGGTGTTAAATGGATGAATTCAAACCAGAAGACGAGCTGAAACCCGATCCCAGCGATCGTCGTACTGGTCGTACTCGTCAATCTTCTGAACGCGATAATGATCCACAGATCAATTTCGATGACGTCGACCTGGATACGGACGATCGTCGTCCAGGGCGTGCGCGAAAGGCGCGTGAGGAAGAACAGTACAGCGAAGACGATTATGAATCCGATGATGCAGTGGATGAAGAACGCGTAGAGCGTCGTCCCCGCAAACGTAAGAAAGCCGCCAGCAAACCCGCTTCCCGTCAGTACATCATGATGGGTGTCGGCGTTCTGGTGTTGCTGCTGTTGATCATCGGTATTGGTTCCGCGCTGAAAGCCCCTTCACCCTCCTCTTCCAGCGATCAAACGGCGTCTGCCGAGAAGAACATCGATCTTTCCGGCAATAACGCGACCGATCAGGCGAGCGCCACGCAGCCTGCGCCAGACGCTGAACAGACCGCCGGAAACACGCAGCAGGATGTTTCTCTGCCGCCGATCGCCTCAACGCCAACGCAGGGTCAGGCGCCTGCCGCGACTGAAGGCCAGCAGCGTGTGGAAGTTCAGGGCGATCTGAACAATGCGCTGACCCAGCCGCAGGGTCAGGAACAGGTTAACAATGTGGTGGCGAACTCCACGCTGCCGACGGAGCCTGCCACCGTTGCGCCAATCCGCAACGGCAACGCGCCGCGTCAGACGGCGACGACGCAATCGGGCGAGCGTCAGACCACTACGCGCCCGGAACGTAAGCAGGTTGTGATTGAGCCGAAGAAACCGCAGACCACCGCGAAAGCGACGCCAGCGGAACCGAAGCCGACCACGCAGCCGAAACGTAGCGAACCTGCCGCGCCGGTCGCGACGACGAAAGCGCCAGCAACTTCCGCGCCAGCGGCAACGACCGCGCCGAAAGCCACCGCCAGCACTGCGCCAGCGCAAACCACAGCGGCAGCCGGCAGTGCGGCTGGTACGAAAAGCACAGGTAACGTGGGTTCGCTGAAGTCTGCGCCTTCCAGCCATTACACCCTGCAACTCAGCAGTTCTTCTAACTACGACAACCTGAACGGTTGGGCGAAGAAAGAAAACCTGAAAAACTATGTGGTGTATCAGACGACGCGTAACGGTCAGCCGTGGTATGTTCTGGTAACGGGTGTGTATGCGTCTAAAGATGATGCCAAACGTGCGGTGTCTACGTTGCCAGCCGATGTGCAGGCGAAAAACCCGTGGGCAAAACCGTTGCATCAGGTGCAGGCCGATCTGAAGTAATAGTCATGTTAAAGCGCAGGATGCTGTCGGAGCTTTCTCCACAGCCGGAGAAGGTGTAATTAGTTAGTCAGCATGAAAAAGAATCGCGCTTTTCTGAAGTGGGCAGGGGGGAAATACCCCCTGCTTGATGACATCAAACGGCATTTACCGAAAGGTGAATGTCTGGTTGAACCCTTTGTGGGTGCCGGGTCGGTGTTTCTTAACACCGACTTTTCTCGTTATATTCTTGCCGATATTAATAGTGACCTTATCAGCCTCTATAACATCGTGAAGTCGCGTACTGAAGAGTATGTGCGGGCTTCCCGCGAGCTGTTTACGCCTGAGACGAATCAGGCCGAGGTTTACTATCAACTCCGTGAAGAGTTCAATACGAGCCGGGAGCCGTTCCGTCGCGCGGTCCTGTTCTTATACCTGAACCGCTATGGTTACAACGGCCTGTGCCGCTATAACTTGCGTGGGGAGTTTAACGTGCCGTTTGGCCGTTACAAAAAGCCCTACTTCCCGGAAACGGAGTTGTACCATTTTGCCAAAAAAGCGCAGAATGCAGAGTTTCATTGCCTTTCGTATGAAGAGTGTATGGATCGTGCTGATAGCAATTCTGTGGTCTATTGCGATCCGCCTTACGCACCGCTTTCTGCGACGGCGAATTTCACCGCTTATCATACCAATAGCTTCAGCCCAAAAGAGCAGGCGCGCCTGGCGGAGATGGCAGAAAAGCTGGTCAGCAAGCGGATCCCGGTGTTAATTTCGAACCATGACACGCCCGATACCCGCGAGTGGTACAAAGCGGCGAAACATTTTCAGGTCAAAGTGCGTCGCAGTATAAGCAGCAATGGCGGCACACGTAAAAAGGTGGACGAACTGCTGGCTCTGTACCAACCAGGAGTCGTAACGCCTGCGAAAAAATAATTCTCAAGGAGAAGCGGATGAAACAGTATTTGATTGCCCCCTCAATTCTGTCGGCTGATTTTGCCCGCCTGGGTGAGGACACCGCGAAAGTGCTGGCTGCTGGTGCGGATGTCGTGCATTTTGACGTCATGGACAACCACTATGTGCCGAACCTGACCATCGGCCCGATGGTGCTGAAATCCCTGCGCAAATACGGTATTACCGCCCCCATCGACGTGCATTTGATGGTGAAGCCGGTTGACCGCATCGTGCCGGATTTCGCCGCAGCGGGCGCCAGCATCATTACGTTTCATCCCGAAGCCTCCGAGCATGTCGATCGTACCTTGCAGCTGATTAAAGAAAACGGCTGTAAAGCGGGTCTGGTGTTTAACCCGGCCACGCCGCTGAGTTATCTGGATTACGTGATGGATAAGCTGGATGTGATCCTGCTGATGTCCGTCAACCCGGGTTTTGGCGGTCAGTCTTTTATTCCGCACACGCTGGAGAAGCTGCGTGAGGTGCGCCGTCGTATTGATGAGTCAGGTTATGACATTCGCCTGGAAGTGGACGGCGGCGTCAAGGTGAACAACATCGGCGAAATCGCCGCGGCGGGCGCAGACATGTTTGTGGCAGGCTCCGCGATTTTCGACCAACCAGACTACAAGAAAGTCATTGATGAAATGCGCAGTGAACTGGCAAAGGTAAGTCATGGATAAATTGCAGGATATTCGGGGTGTCGCCTTTGACCTCGACGGCACGCTGGTCGACAGCGCGCCGGGATTAGCCGCTGCGGTAGATATGGCGTTATACGCGCTGGAACTGCCTACCGCTGGCGAAGATCGCGTAATTACCTGGATTGGTAACGGCGCGGATGTATTGATGGAGCGTGCGCTCGCCTGGGCTCGACAGGAACGCGCTACGTTACGTAAAACAATGGGCAAACCGCCTGTTGATGATGAGATCCCCGCCGAGGAGCAGGTGCGTATTTTGCGTAAGCTGTTCGACCGCTACTATGGCGATGTGGCGGAAGAAGGGACGTTCCTGTTCCCGCACGTAGCCGATACGCTGGGCGCGCTGCATGCCAAAGGGCTGCCGCTTGGACTGGTGACCAATAAGCCGACGCCGTTTGTGGCGCCGCTGCTTGAAGCGCTGGATATCGCCAAATACTTCAGCGTGGTTATTGGCGGCGACGATGTGCAGAACAAAAAGCCGCATCCCGATCCGCTGCTGCTGGTGGCAAAGCGGATGGGCGTCGCGCCTGAACAGATGCTCTTTGTGGGCGATTCGCGTAACGACATTCAGGCTGCAAAAGCGGCTGGCTGCCCGTCGGTCGGCCTCACGTACGGCTACAACTATGGCGAATCAATCGCTCTTAGCCAGCCGGATGTGATTTACGACACTATTAATGACCTTCTGCCCGCTCTCGGGCTTCCGCATAGCGAAAATCAGGAATCGAAAAATGACTAAGCCCATCGTTTTTAGTGGCGCACAGCCCTCAGGTGAATTGACCATTGGCAACTATATGGGTGCGCTGCGTCAGTGGGTGAACATGCAGGATGACTATCATTGCATTTACTGCATCGTTGACCAGCATGCGATCACCGTGCGTCAGGATGCACAGCAGTTGCGTAAAGCGACGCTGGATACGCTGGCGCTCTACCTGGCGTGTGGTATCGATCCTGAGAAAAGCACCATCTTTGTTCAGTCCCATGTGCCGGAGCACGCGCAGCTGGGCTGGGCGCTGAACTGCTACACCTATTTCGGCGAACTGAGCCGGATGACCCAGTTCAAAGACAAATCCGCGCGCTATGCCGAGAACATCAACGCCGGTCTGTTTGATTACCCGGTTCTGATGGCGGCAGACATTTTGCTGTATCAAACGAATCAGGTGCCGGTGGGTGAAGATCAGAAACAGCATCTGGAATTGAGCCGCGACATCGCGCAGCGTTTTAACGCGCTGTATGGCGATATCTTTAACGTTCCTGAGCCGTTTATTCCAAAATCCGGCGCGCGCGTGATGTCACTGCTGGAACCGACCAAAAAGATGTCCAAGTCGGACGATAACCGTAACAACGTCATCGGCCTGCTGGAAGACCCGAAATCGGTGGTGAAAAAAATCAAGCGTGCGGTGACGGATTCCGACGAGCCGCCGGTAGTGCGCTACGACATCCAGAATAAAGCGGGGGTGTCTAACCTGCTGGATATCCTCTCCGCCGTAACTGGCCAGAGCATCCCTGAGCTGGAGCAGCATTTCGAAGGCAAGATGTATGGTCATCTGAAAGGTGAAGTGGCTGAAGCCGTTTCCGGTATGCTGACCGAGTTGCAGGAGCGTTATCATCGCTTCCGCAGCGACGAAGCCTTCTTGCAGAAAGTGATGAAAGAAGGGGCGGAAAAAGCCAGCGCCCGTGCTTCCGAAACGCTGAAAGCGGTCTACGAAGCGATTGGCTTTGTCGCCAAGCCGTAATGCGCACCGCGCCGTAGGCCAGATAAGGCGTTTACGCCGCCACCCGGCGTAAACACGGCGAGGGCCTACAGTGGTGCGACACCACACATTAAAAAACCGGGGATTTCCCGGTTTTTTTGTCTCTCTGCGTACCCGTGACGAAAAACTGTGAGGCGTCTCGCCGTTTACGCACATCGTCATTGCGCGATATCTTCATTTTAATGAATATATAAATATTCACTTTACTGAAAATTTATGATGCGTCGAACATTTATCAAAAAAGAGGGGGTCGTGCTGACGACCCTGGCCCGCTACCTGCTAGGTGAGAAATGCGGTAACCGTTTGAAAACGATAGATGAACTGGCTAATGAATGCCACTCATCAGTGGGGTTAACGCAGGCCGCATTAAAAACGCTGGAGTCTTCCGGGGCGATCCGTATTGAGCGTCGTGGGCGCAACGGCAGCTTCCTGGTGGAGATGGATAACAAAACGTTGCTGTCGCATGTGGACATCAGCAACGTTGTTTGCGCGATGCCGCTGCCGTACACCCGTCTGTATGAAGGGCTGGCGAGCGGGCTGAAAGCGCAGTTTGAAGGGATTCCATTTTATTACGCGCACATGCGTGGGGCGGACATCCGGGTTGAGTGCCTGCTGAATGGCGTCTACGACATGGCCGTGGTGTCGCGTCTGGCCGCAGAGAGCTACCTGGCGCAAAACGGGTTGCGCATCGCGCTGGAACTGGGGCCACACACCTATGTCGGCGAGCATCAGTTGATCTGCCGTAAAGGCGAATCCGACCGGGTGAAGCGAGTGGGGCTGGATAACCGTTCGGCAGATCAGAAAATCATGACTGAAGCCTGTTTCGGCAAAAGTGATGTGGAGCTGATAGACCTCTCTTATCACGAAAGTCTTCAGCGCATTGTAAAAGGCGATGTGGATGCGGTGATCTGGAATGTGGTGGCGGAAGCGGAGCTGGCATTGCTGGGGTTAGAAGCGACGCCGCTCACCCGCGATCCCCGATTCTTGCAGGCCACCGAAGCCGTGGTGCTGACCCGGTCGGACGATTACCCGATGCAGCAACTGCTGCGCGCCGTGGTGGACAAACAGGCGCTGCTCGCCCATCAGCAACGTGTGGTCAGCGGTGAACAGGAACCCAGTTACTAAGTTAATCAAAGGCATTGTAAATGGAAAACAGACTCAGCCTGCTGTGTGACGCAGGGGTTATCGACGAAGATATTTGCCATGGCATGTTGCAGGTCGTCAGACGACTGGACGAGGAGTGGAAGCTGCCGGTGCATACCGAGCAGGGAACGATGGCGATAACCCACATGGCCAGCGCGTTAATGCGCAGTCGCCGGGGAGAGGTGATTGACGCGCTGGATCACGAGCTGTTGGCGGAACTGACGCAATCTCCCCACTGGCCCGCGATTTTGTTGGCGCACCAGGCGCTGCTGGCGGAGTTTACGGTTTCGCTTCATGCCAATGAGGAAGGTTATTTGTTGGCAAATCTATATGGGCTGTGGATGGCGGCGCACGAAGCGTCGTGAGGAACACCGTACATCAACGTACCACACTTTAAATATTCAAAAAAATGAATATTTAATTCAGGGATTAGAAACCGAGGCACAAAGATGTTTATACACGCATTGAAACGCCAGAATCCGGCGCTGATTACCACCGCGATCCGACTCTGGCAGCAGGGAAGGATCGTCCCGGACAGCTGGGTGATTGATGTTGATCAGGTGCTGGAAAACGGGAAGCGCCTGGTTGATACGGCCCATCAATACGGTATCACGCTGTATCTGATGACAAAACAGCTTGGTCGCAATCCCTGGCTGGCAGAAAAGCTGCTGGCGCTGGGATATGCCGGAATTGTCACGGTGGATTACAAAGAGGCCAGGGTCATGCGCCGCGCCGGATTGCCGGTGGCGCATCAGGGGCATTTAGTGCAGATCCCCTCCCGGCAGATTGACGAAGCGGTGGAGCAAGGGACGGACGTTATTACGCTCTTTTCGCTGGAGAAGGCGCGTGAAGTGTCGGCGGCAGCGGTGAAGGCCGGGCGCGTGCAGGCGGTAATGCTGAAGATTTACGGCGAGCAGGATTTTCTTTATCCGGGGCAGGAGAGCGGCTTCCCGCTGGCGCGCCTTGATGACGCGGTGAATGAAATTCGCCGTCTGCCGGGGCTCCATGTCACGGGGTTAACGCATTTCCCCTGCCTGCTGTGGGATGACGCATCAGGCGAGACCAGGCCGACGCCCAATCTGCATTCCCTGGTCAAGGCGAGGCAGCAACTGGAAGAACAGGAGATTGCCATTGAGCAGCTTAATGCGCCCTCTGCAACCAGCTGCGCGTCTTTGCCGCTGTTGGCGCGGTATGGCGTCACCCATGCCGAACCGGGCCATGCGCTGACCGGCACCATTCCGTCGAACCAGCAAGGCGATCAGCCTGAACGCATTGCGATGCTCTGGCTGAGTGAAATTTCGCACCATTTTCGTGGCAACAGCTACTGCTATGGCGGCGGCTATTACCGCCGGGGACATGCGCGCAACGCGCTCGTTTTTACGCCGGAAAACGACGTTCCCGCGAAGACGACGCTGGAACCCGTCGATGACAGCAGTATCGACTACTACCTGCCGCTTGCAGGGACGTTTCCGGTGAGCAGCGCCGTGGTGCTTTGTTTTCGTACCCAAATCTTTGTGACGCGCAGTGATGTGGTGCTGGTGTCTGGCATTCAGCGCGGCGCGGCGGAAATCGTCGCCCGTTATGACAGTCTCGGAAACGTACTGGAGGCGTAATGGCTCGTTTTGTGGTGCTGGTGATTGATAGCTTCGGCGTCGGCGCAATGAAGGATGTGGCGGAGGTTCGCCCGCAGGATGTCGGGGCGAATACCTGCGGACATATTCTGCGTCAGCTCCCGCAGCTACATCTGCCGACGCTGGAGAAGCTGGGGTTGATTAACGCGCTGGGCTATGCGCCAGGCGTTATGGCTCCCTCGGCGTCGGCAGTGTGGGGGATCGCGGAATTGCAGCATGAAGGAGGGGATACCTTCATGGGGCATCAGGAGATTTTAGGAACGCGTCCGCAGGCGCCGCTGCGTATGCCGTTTAGCGAGGTGATTGATCGCGTTGAGCTGGCGCTGAAGGCGGCGGGCTGGCAGGTGGAGCGACGTGGCGGCGAACTGGCGTTTCTGTGGGTCAATGAATCAGTGGCGATAGGCGATAACCTCGAAGCGGATTTAGGGCAGGTTTACAACATTACCGCCAACCTTTCCGCCATCGCCTTTGACGAGGTGCTGAAGATTGGCCGCATTGTGCGTGAACACGCGCAGGTGGGGCGCGTCATTGCATTCGGCGGCACGCTTCACGACAGCCAGCGGATTCTGGACGCCGCAGAAGCGAAAGAGGGGCGTTTTATTGGCATCAATGCGCCGCGATCCGGCGCATATGAGAGCGGTTTTCAGGTTGTTCATATGGGCTATGGCGTGGATGAACGGGTTCAGGCGCCGCAAAAACTGCATGAGGTTGGCGTGCCGACCGTGCTGATCGGCAAAGTGGCGGATATCGTGGCGAATCCTCACGGACGTAGCTGGCAAAACCTGGTGGATAGCCAGCGCATCATGGATATCACGCGCGATGAATTCAGTGCCGCCCGGCACGCGTTTATCTGCACCAACATCCAGGAAACCGATCTGGCGGGACACGCCCAGGATGTCGCACGTTATGCGGAACGTTTGCAGGTGGTTGACCGTAATCTTGCGCGGCTGACAAGCGAGATGACACCCGATGATTGTCTGCTGGTGATGGCCGACCACGGCAACGATCCGACGATAGGTCACAGTCACCATACCCGTGAAAGAGTGCCGATTCTGGTCTACCGGCAGGGGCTGAAGCCTGTTCAGTTAGGCCTTCGCACCACGCTGTCGGATGTGGGCGCGACGGTCTGTGAGTTCTTTGGCGCGCCCGCGCCACAAAACGGCACCTCTTTCTTTTCGTCATTACAGCTCACAGGAGACGCCGTATGAATTTTGATACGTCAGGCTACACCTGGGCCCATGAGCATCTGCACATCGATCTCTCCGGGTTCAAAAATAACCTCGACTGCCGGTTAGATCAGTACGATCTCATTTGTCAGGAGATGAAAGATCTGCGGGCGTTGGGCGTGCGCAACATCATTGAAATGACTAACCGCTATATGGGGCGCAACCCGCAATTCATGCTCGATTTGATGCGGGATAGCGGGATAAACGTGGTGGCCTGTACGGGTTACTACCAGGACGCATTTTTCCCTGAGCATGTCGCGACCCGCAGCGTGGAGCAGCTTGCGCAGGAGATGATCGATGAAATTGTCATCGGTATTGATAACACGACGCTGAAAGCCGGAATTATTGCGGAAATCGGCTCCAGTGAAGGGGTGATTACGCCGCTGGAAGAGAAGGTGTTTATCGCCGCTGCGCGCGCCCACAATGAAACCGGACGCCCCATTTCCACCCATACCTCGTTCAGTACTATGGGGCTGGAGCAACTGGCCTTGTTGCAGGCGCAGGGCGTCGATCTCTCCCGCGTGGTGATTGGTCATTGCGATTTGAAAGATAACCTCGACGGCATTTTGCAGATGATCGATCTCGGCGCGTACGTGCAGTTCGACACCATCGGCAAAAACAACTACTACCCGGATGAAAAGCGCATCGACATGCTGAATGCGCTGCGCCAGCGCGGTTTGCTCAACCGCGTGATGCTTTCGATGGATATTACCCGCCGCTCCCATCTAAAAGCCAATGGCGGCAATGGCTACGACTACCTGTTAACCACCTTTATCCCACAGCTGCGCCAGTCAGGATTCAGTCAGGCCGATGTGGACACGATGTTGCGTGATAACCCCTCACAATTTTTCCAATAAGGACAGAAAGATGAAAAAGATTGGTGTTGCTGGCTTACAGCGTGAGCAGATTAAAAAAACCATCGAGACCGTGGCGCCCGGCTGCTTTGACGTGTCCATTCACAACGATATGGAAGCGGCGATGAAAGTGAAGTCCGGGCAACTGGATTATTACATCGGCGCGTGTAATACCGGCGCTGGCGCGGCGTTGTCGATAGCGATTGCGGTGATTGGCTACAACAAAAGCTGCACCATCGCTAAGCCGGGTATTAAAGCGAAAGACGAGCATATCGCAAAGATGGTCGCGGAAGGGAAAGTGGCGTTTGGCCTCTCTGTCGAACATGTTGAGCATGCGATTCCCATGCTGGTTAACCACTTGAAATAAAAGGCATGCTTATGGAGCTGTATATTCAGATTCTGGTGGTGGCCTGCCTGACGGGGATGACGTCGCTACTGGCGCATCGCTCAGCCGCCGTTTTCCATGACGGGATTCGCCCGATCTTACCGCAGCTGATCGAAGGCTATATGAACCGCCGGGAGGCGGGGAGTATCGCGTTTGGTTTGAGTATCGGTTTTGTGGCGTCGGTGGGGATCTCATTTACCCTCAAAACGGGGCTGCTTAACGCCTGGCTGCTGTTTTTACCTACCGATATTCTTGGCGTACTGGCGATCAATAGCCTGTTGGCGTTTGGGCTTGGCGCCGCCTGGGGCGTGCTGATTCTGACCTGTCTGCTGCCGGTGAACCATCTGCTTACCGCTTTGCCGGTTGACGTGCTGGGGAGCCTTGGCGAGCTGAGTTCCCCGGTTGTCGCCGGTTTTGCGCTGTTCCCGCTGGTGGCGATTTTTTATCAATTCGGCTGGAAACACAGTCTTATCGCTGCGGTTGTGGTGCTGATGGCGCGTGTCCTGGTGGTGCGCTACTTCCCGCATCTGAACCCGGAATCGATTGAGATTTTTATCGGCATGGTGATGCTGCTGGCGATTGCGATTACGCATGACCTGCGCCACCGTGGCGATGAGGAGATGGATACCAGTGGGTTATCCGTCTTTGAGGAGCGCACCTCCCGTATTATTAAAAACTTACCGTATATCGCGATCGTCGGCGCGTTGATTGCGGCGGTTGCCAGTATGAATATTTTTGCCGGCAGCGAGGTGTCGATCTTTACCCTTGAGAAAGCTTATTCCGCTGGCGTTACGCCTGAAGAGTCGCAGACCTTGCTTCATCAGGCGGCGCTGGCGGAGTTCATGCGTGGGCTTGGCTTTGTGCCGATGATCGCCACAACGGCGCTGGCGACGGGCGTGTATGCGGTGGCCGGTTTTACCTTTGTGTATTCCGTGGGCTATCTGGCGCCGAATCCGTGGATTGCCGCCATCCTGGGGGCGGTCGTGATTTCTGCGGAAGTGCTGCTGTTGCGCTCGATTGGGAAGTGGCTTGGGCGCTACCCGTCGGTGCGCAATGCGTCGGACAATATCCGTAACGCGATGAATATGCTGATGGAAACCGCGCTACTGATCGGCTCTATTTTTGCGGCGATTAAGATGGCGGGTTATACCGGCTTCTCGATTGCGATTGCTATCTACTTCCTCAACGAGTCGCTGGGGCGCCCGGTGCAGAAGATGGCCGCGCCGGTCGTGGCCGTGATGATTACCGGTATCTTGTTGAATATTCTCTACTGGTTCGGTTTGTTTATTCCGGCCTGAGGAGGCGTCTAAATGAAAACCTTCCCCCTGCAAAGCCTGACGCTCGCCGAGGCGCAGCAGAAGCAGTTTGCGCTGGTGGACACGGTGTGTCGTTATTTTCCGGGCGCGGATTTTTTAAAGGGTGGCGATCTGGGGTTAAGTCCGGGGCTTAACCAGCCGGGAACCACCCGGCAAGTGGAAAAAGTGCTGGCGGAGGCGTTTCATGCTGAGGACGCGGTGCTGGTGCAGGGCGCGGGAACCGGCGCGATTCGGGCCGGGCTGGCTGCGCTGCTGAAACCGGGGCAACGCCTTCTGGTGCATGATGCGCCGGTTTATCCCACAACGCAGGGGATCGTCGAGCAGATGGGGATTGTGCTTGTCAGAGCGGATTTCAACGATCTGGCGACGATAGCGCAGGTTATCGCAGAGCATCGTCCCCATGCGGCGCTGGTGCAACATACGCGTCAGCAACCGCAGGATTGCTATTCTCTGGCCGGGGTGCTGGCGGAGCTTGCGCGATGCGGCGTCCCCACGCTGACCGACGATAATTATGCGGTGATGAAAGTGGCGCGTATTGGTTGTGAATGTGGGGCCACGCTGTCCACGTTTTCCTGTTTTAAACTCTTCGGGCCTGAAGGCACCGGCGCGGTGGTGGGGGAGGCGGAAGCCATCGCCAGAATACGTGCGACGATGTATTCCGGCGGCAGCCAGATTCAGGGCGCGCAGGCGCTGGCGGTGCTTCGTGGCCTGGTTTTCGCGCCAGTGATGCACGCTGTGCAGGCCGGGGTGACGGAACGTTTACTCGCCTTGTTAAACAGTGGAGTCGTGCCGGAAGTGAAGCAGGCGGTGATTGCGAATGCGCAATCGAAAGTGTTGATTGTGGAGTTTCACCAGCCCGTTGCCGAAAAGGTGCTGGAGGAGGCGCAAAAGCGCGGGGCGTTGCCTTACCCGGTGGGCGCGGAGTCCAAGTATGAAATCCCGCCATTGTTTTATCGCCTTTCCGGTACGTTTCGTGCGGCCCGTCCGGGTCTGGCGCGTTATGCGATTCGTATTAATCCCAACCGCAGCGGCGAGGAAACGGTGTTACGTATTTTGCGGGAAAGCCTGTGTGCCTGATGGCACAGCACCGTAGGCCGGATAAGGCGATTGCGCCGCCATCCGGCATGTATGCGCGCACGAAAGCCTGATGGCGCTGCGCTTATCAGGCCTACAATGATACACATGAAAAAACCGGGGAATCCCCGGTTTTTTGTATCGTGCGACAACGGTTTCGATTATTGATCCGCAGCCGGGCCGCAACCACCAATAATTTTTGAAATAGAAATTGCCGGGTGAAGTAAATAATCGTAACTGCAATCATTCTTTTTGTTTTCGATATGACCCGTACACGCGGTGAGCGTAGCCAGCATCCCTGCCACAACGGCAATCTTTGCAATTTTAAACATGACAAAATCCTTGTAAATAAAACAATTTTAATTGTATGAGATAAATGGAAAAATCCATTTTGCGGACGTTACCATATCAATTAATAAGGGAGTGAGGTAGTCCAGATAAGGACTTCTTATTCTGCGGGTAATATGCTTTGCGTAGACTCAACATAATAAAAAACGGCCTGGAGAGGATGTATATTCTCCAGGCCGTGGCGTTTATTTAATTAACGGAATGTTTTCTTAAAGTTCAGCATAAAGCCTTTATCGCTGATGCCGTCTTCTTTCCACTGATAAGCGTCAAGATGCAGGCTGCTGTCCTGGGCGCTGTACTTCACGCCCATCGTTGCCAGACCGTTCAGACCGCCGCCTTTCTGGCCGTCGTCAACGCTAAAGCGCTGGTCGCTTGCACCCGCCAGCGTGGCGCTACGCTGGCTTTTCGTGTAGCTCAGGTTCGGGCCGCCTTCCAGCGTGGCGCTTGCGCTCCAGCCGTTTTCCCCGGCGTAGTCCATTTTCAGGCCAAGCACGGAATCTACGGCCGTTTCGCTGCCGCTGTTCATCGACAGGTTGAAGTCTCCGGCGCTGCGCTCTTTGTAACCTTCTTCCAGTGTATGACGCAGCTTAACGCCCGCATACGGCGTGATTTTCAGCGCATCGTCCATCAGGTTAAAGGTTTTTGCCCCTTCGCTGCGGAACTCCATGTACTGCTGACGGGCGTCAGAATCCGCCACTTTATTGACGTCGCCATAGGCGACAGAGCGGCTGCTGTCGAGGTTATGCACGTCATAACGCAGGCTGTTGTTCCAGGCCAGACCCTCATTAAAGGTCATGCTGTGTTTCAGGCCGAAGAACTGGCTGTAGCCGCCGGTCACGCCGTTGTCGCCCGCTTTCTGCGAACCGTCGCCGTCCAGACGCGCAATACCGTATTCCAGCGTCAGGTTCTGGCTGGCGGTCAGATCCAGCGTCTGGCGCAGCGCCAGCATGTCGTACTGGGTGTCGTTACCCAGTTCGGCACGCGGATCGCCTTTCGCCATCACGTTGAACGCCAGACCGTCTTTCACCTGCGGCGCGGCGTCCGCCAGCATCGTAAAGCGATTGCTGAGTACGCGGGCTTCGCGGAAGACGGTGTTCGCCTGGCTGCCGCTGACCTGCTTCAGGGCGTTGTTCAGCTCTGCGGTCGTGCCAACGTTCAGGCTGTTGTACAGCTCATTGTTGGTATACCCGGCGTCCAGCGCCTGTGCGACGTCGCTGACGGAACTCTCCGTCGCCACATCCGCATAGGCGTTTTTGGTCATGGTGATGTCAACGTTGCCGTCACCGTCGGTGCTGCCCTGGGCGTTCCACACCACGCTGGTGGAGGTGATATTGTCCGCGCCCTGGATATTACTGCCGGTAAAGGCGTTATCGACCACGACGGTGGTCTCTGCCGTACCTGCGGTAAAGCCGGTATTCACCTTCACGTCGTCGCCAATCATCAGGTTATTCGCTTTCAGCGTACCGGAACTGCCGTCGGCATTGGTGCCCACAATGTAGTTGCTTAACATCTGCGGCGCGTTCGGATCGGCCGGAGGCGCTGGAATATCACCCTGCGTCGGCGCGACAATCGCATCCGGGATCACGATATCCGCCGTACCGTTGTGATCGTCCTGCGTACCCGTAGTGCCAGGGGCGTAGATGCCGCAGCCGGTGTCGCACAGCAGATTCACTTCGCCATTATTGATGATGGTTTTGCTCTGGCCGCCAAACGCGTAAGAGTCATTCGCGTACACGTTGATCACGCCATCGGCGGTGTTGTTGATGGTGGTGGCGTTGCCGTTGCCTTTGATGCCGATAAGTCCGGTGCCGTTGGTTCCGTCTATTTGCCCCTGTTCGGTGCCGACGTTGATGGTGCCGCTGTTGACCAGGTCGATGATATAACTGCTGGTGCCGCCGCTGATCGCCACGGCATTGTCGCCCTGGACGTTAATGGTCCCTTCGTTGCCAAAGCTATAGCCACGGCTGAGGTTGATCAGGGGGGCGTCCGGGTTAATACCATTAATCACGCCGGTTTCCGTGTTCCAGATCCACATCGGGGAGTTGCTGGCATTCGCGGTGGTGATGGCGCTGTAACCGTTGGTGGCGGTAATGGTGCCGCTGTTCACCTGAGCGATGGAACTGTCGGTTCGCGTCATGTTGATGATGGTGTTTTCGCCGCCTTCTACCGCGCTGCCGCTGTTGGTGAGCGTTGCGCCTTCCTGGTTATAAAACGCAAAGCTGCCGTTGATGAGCGATTTGCCATCTTCCGCCACCGTCATATTGCCGGTATTGACGACTTCCTGGGCGTAAGAGGTTCCTGCAATTGAGCCGGTAAAGCTGCCCTCGTTGAACAGGGTGATATCGCCATTAAGCGTCAGGAGGTCAGTGGTCAGGCTGCTGTCTGCGCGGTTGAACAGGCTGTGATACGTACTGATCGTATCGACATGCATCGTCCCGTGGTTTTCCAGATCGCCTTCGACATTAATCGCCATATCGCCGTTGATGGTCAGCGTGGCGCCTGCTTCGTTGTACAGCCAGCCGTTAACATCGATATCGCCGTTCAGCGTTTCATTGCCGTAATTCGCCAGCGCTTCGGTGGTGAAAAAGCCCGCTTCTGACGTTTGGCTATCGCTGTCGCCGCTGCCGGGCAGCGACCGTATCCAGATTTTATCGGTTGGCGTGGAACCCATATGCGGGTCGTTTTCGTCCATCGGGCTGCCGTTCAGGTTGATGGCGCCGTTATTGATGATGTAGCTGTTGCTGTCGCTAAGGAACGCCTGGCCGTAGTCGGCATCAATATTGATGGTGCCGGTGGTGTCGTTCACGACGGTGCCGCCGTTTAATGCGGCCATCCCCACCAGTTGGTTTTCCTCGCCGGTCACACCTTCATCAGCGGTCAGTGTAATAGTACCCTGGTTAACGGCCGTGCCGCCGCTGAGCGCCATCATACCGAACCCGGCGTTGTTGACGGTGATGGTGCCGGTGTTGATGGCCGTGGCGTCACCGTAGCCGATGTCTGAGGAACCGGCAACCATTGCCGAGCTGGTCAAATAGAGGTGTGTCGGCTGCCAGTAGCCTGTGCTGATGATATTGTTTTCATCGTCCAGCGTCGGGATAAAACCGTCCAGATAAATATCGCCTTCGTTTAACGCCGTCCCTACACTGGCACTGACGCCATATGCTCCCGCGCCCTGTAAATGGACGGTCGCTCCTTTATCATTAACGACGCTGCCGCCCTGGGACGCCAGCATGGCGTAAAGCGTGTGGGTATACCATCTTTCCGGGTAGAGATTGATGCCGTCAATGTACTCTGGCGTTTGGTTAGAAAAGAGGGTGATATCGGCCCCCGCTTTGTTGTGTACGACCGCATCTTCGCGATTTGCACGGGTGATGGCAGAACGGTCATCTCCCGTATCGTCACTGCTTCCGTAGACGAGAATATTGCCGCTGTTGCTCGCTTCCGCTCCCTGATCGGCAAGGAGAACGTTGGCTGTTCCGTGGGTGGTAATATCGCCCTGATTTTCAATCGTCGAGCCCTGGCCATGAGCTGACAGCAGGGCTTTATTTCCGACGGAGTAATATGAGTACAGATAGTCGGCGTTCACTTCAATTGTGGCGTCATCGGTAACGAGCAGGGAGCCGCCATTATTAACGTTTGCCAGCGTGGCCTGGCCACCTGAGATAGTGGTCATATCCACGGTAGATTTACCGCTTAGCGTTAACGTGTTGTCACCATCAATGTTGATACCGATAGCTTCAGAGCCAGCAGCCGCTTCGTTTTGGGAAAAGTCGATGTTTATACCACCGGCGACATTCACGGTGTTACCGCTGCCGCTGATATCGAGGCCGACAACGCTCGCATACCCAGAGCTGATATCAGAACTGTCAAGATGGATATTCATCGCGCCATCCAGATTGACCGTATTTTGATTGCCGTTGACGATAATGCCTTGTAACTGCTCATCGCTTTTAATTTGAGCGTCTTGCGCGTAACTGCCCTCGATGTTCACATTACCCAGAATGGTTGTCGTATTCGTGTCGCCAGAAACGTTAAGACCGGTTGCCCCACGAAATACGCCGCTGCTGTCCTGCACTGAGACAACGTTAATATCGCCCGTCAGACTGACCTGCGATTCAGTACCGCTGATCAGCGTTCCTGTACCGTTAAGGCTGGCGTTGATATCACCTTTGTTGTTGAAGGCGTTTTGTGTACCAGCCACAACGAAGCCGACAGAGCCGTCGTTACGCACGGTGGTGTTGCCGCTGTTTGTGAGTTCGCTTTCTTCGCCGTTGATGGTCAGGCCCGTCGCGCCATTCATAACCAACAGATCGCCATTCTGCGTCATGTCAGCGTTATTGCCCGTAATGGTGGCGATTGTTGAGCCAGCGCCGTCGACAGCCATATTGCCGGTATTGAGTACGCGGGCGTTGTCGCCATCAATGCGCACGCCCGTCGCGCCATCGGCGATGAGCTGATTACCTTCATTAATCACCAGCGCATGATCGCCCTCAATATACAGCCCCGTAGAGCCGGTACCGCGGGTTGTCGAATGGCCTTTGTTATCGACAATAGCATTGTCGCCGGTGATTTTGGCCCCGGTGCCGCCGTCAGAAACGTTTAATTCCCCCTTGTTGATGAGGCGAATGTTATTGCCGTTAATGATGGAACCGGTAGAACCTGCGCCGCTAATGCTGGAGGTTCCCGCATTATCAATGAGGGTGTTATCACCATCGATAACGATGCCCGTACCGCCGCCGCTGATGGTGATATCGCCGGAGAGCGAGGTCGAGGTGCCATTGCCGGAAATTAACGCCCCGGTAGCGCCATCTACCGTACTTTTGCCTGAGATAGCGTTAGTGGTGCCGTCGCCGCTAATAACCAGGCCAACTGCGCCATTGGTTACGGTGGAATCCCCGTTCAGCGTATTACGGGTGTTATCGCCCGAGATAATGACGCCGGTACGATTTTTCCCGCCGATATCCAGTTCGCGATCGGTGGTGTGCGTATTGCCGTCTCCGGTGACAACCTGGGTATTGTTATCCGCGAGGATCAGATAGCCCCGGCTGTCGTACTTCCAGTAAAAGCCGTTGGCCTGAGCGCCTTCAATCACGGCCGCGTTGCTGTCGGTAACGTTCCAGCCGGAAATCGCCAGCGTTTTGCCGTCCTGGGTGGTTAACTGCCACTGCGCGTCTTGTTCGGAATAACTGAGCGTGGCTTCGCCGAGGTGCTCGCCGTTATCCAGTTTGATGTCGTCGAAGTGCAGGGTGTCTGTGCCTTTATCCAGCGTCACCTGATTGCTGAAGGTCGTCACGGACGTGTCGTCAGGCGGTACTGGCGTATCACCGCCATCATCAGGCGGTGTGACGTCGCCGCCATCATCGGGAGGCGTGGGGGTGACATCTCCGCCGTCATCCGGCGGCGTTGGGGTAACGTCGCCCCCGTCGTCTGGCGGGACTGGCGTTGTTGAATGGTGGTGAGAGTCGCCGTCGCTGTGATTGCCAATGGCGATGCCCGCCGCCAGAGCCGCTACGCCGCTGGCGACCCATGCCCAATGGTTATCCTGCCCGGCTTCTGCCGTCAGACATTTCGCCGGTAACTTATTGCGTTCCGCCTGAGATAACGACGAAATATTTACCGGACATTCTTTCTCATCTTCTGTATTCTCTGCCGCAATTGCCGGGCAGTAATATGTTTGCAGTGCAATCGCAATACCCACTGCAAGGAGTTTTTTCCTTTGCATAAACATAGTTGCCATCCTGTAAATAAAATAAGAAATATAAGGCGGCCCTGACAGACAACCTTTATTTGCAAAATTAATGAATGGCGCTATTTTGCCACTGACTACCCAGGGGGCGTCAATCCAGCCTTTATTCTGTCGATATTTGTGCGGTGAATTTATTTGGCGAATAAAAAAGAGATAATGGATATTTTGTGCGGTATTTTATGGCGTTATTCTTTTTTATATTTACGTAATGAATGGATTTAGCTTATTTAAAGTGTAATGTAAGAATGAATGATCGTTAAAGTGTTAAAAAAAAGATGCCCTGATATAGGGCATCTATATTTATTAATGGTTTGAGAACCAGTTTAGCTTATCGCGTAACGCGACCACCCGACCGACAATAATCAGCGCCGGGCTTTCGACCTGCTTCGCCAGCTCGCCTAATTGCGCAAGAACGCCGCTGACCACGCGCTGCTTGACGGCCGTACCGTTTTCGACCAGCGCCACAGGCATATCGGCCTGCATACCAAACGCGATCAGCTTCTCCTGAATGGTCGCCGCCTGATTCAGCCCCATATAGAACACCAGCGTTTGTTTCTCCGCCGCCAGGTTTTCCCAGTCCAGCTCGCCGCCCGTTTTCAGGTGCCCGGTGACCAGACGCACGCTTTGCGCGTAGTCGCGGTGAGTCAGCGGAACGCCGGAATAAGCCGAGCACCCGGAGGCCGCGGTAATACCGGGAACAACCGAGAACGGAATGCCGGCGTGGCACAGCGTTTCCAGCTCTTCGCCGCCGCGACCGAAGATAAACGGATCGCCGCCTTTCAGACGCACCACGCGTCTGCCTTTCTGCGCTTCTCGCAGCAGGATCTGGTTAATCTCTTCCTGCGGAACGCAGTGATAGCCCGCGCGTTTGCCAACGAACACGCGGTCAGCGTCGCGGCGTACCAGATTCATAATGTCGTCGGAGACCAGACGGTCATACACCACCACATCCGCCTGTTGGATCTGTTGTAACCCTTTCAGCGTCAGCAGCCCGGCGTCGCCAGGGCCCGCGCCCACCAGCACCACTTCACCACGGTGATCCAGCGGTTCGCTAAGCATCTGCTCGGTGATCTCCGACACCGCTTTCGCATCGGCATTCGCCAGCGACTGCGCGAGCCTGTCGTTGATGAACAGTTTTTCCCAGAAGCGACGGCGCTCGCCCATTGTGGCGAACTGCTTTTTCACCCGCGCGCGGAGCTGGCCGGCGTAATGCGCGACCTGGCCGAGGTGCTGGGGCAGCAAGGACTCCAGTTTCTCGCGCAGCAAGCGTGCGAGAACGGGCGAGGTGCCGCCGGAGGAGACCGCCACCATCAGCGGTGAGCGGTCGATAATGGAGGGCATGATGAAACTGGCGGCTTTTGGCGCATCGACCACGTTGCAGAAAATGCGGCGTGACTCAGCGGCTTCGCTCACCTGCTGGTTCACGGCGTCATCATCGGTCGCGGCGATTGCCAGCCAGCATCCGTCGAGCAGGGATTCTTCGAATGCCCCTTCAACTAACGTCAACATGCCTTCATTTGCCCACACGGTGAACTGCGGAATAAACGCCAGCGCGTTGACCGTTAATCGAGCGCCTGCTTCCAGCAGTAACCGCGCTTTGCGTTCTGCGACATCGCCACCGCCGACGAGCAGACAGTCACGATTGCGTAATTGACAAAATATAGGCAAATGGTCCACGACATTACCTCTTAATTATTGGCAGTAGCTTCAGTTTGATTGATTTTTGCCGGAGCCGGACGCTCCGCTTTTGGCGTAGCATACCAATAACCTAATCCCATGAATACGACACCGGACAAAGTATTGCCGAGAGTCACCCACAGCAGGTTATGACCAATTCCCGCCAGCGTGTAGGCGTCGCCGTGATGGCCGAACCAGGAGAGGGCGAACAGCGTCATGTTGGCGACGGAGTGCTCGTAGCCGGACGCGATGAACGCCAGCAGACACCACCAGATAGCGAGGAATTTCGCCGCGCCTTCGGTACGAATCGCCATCCAGATCGCCAGGCAAACCAGCCAGTTGCACAGCGCGCCTTTAAAGAACAGTACCGTGGCGGGCGCGGTGGTTTTCGCCAGCGCAACCGTGTGAACGATGCTGGTATCGACCGGCAGCAGACTGCCGCCGCCCCAGCTATACAGCAGCGCGACGAACACGGAGCCCACCAGGTTGCCCAGCCAGGTTTGCGGCAGAATCGCCCACATCTGACCGTGGCTGATGGTGCCCGCTTTTACGCCGAGCGTCAGGAACATGGTATGGCCGGTAAAGAGTTCAGAACCGGCGATGATCACCAGCGTTAAGGCGATGCCGAAGGTAGCGCCCATCACCAGCGGGCGAACGGAAGGGTCAAGCAGATTGCCGAGGGTAAAAATAAGAATGATGCCGAGACCGACGTAGGCGCCGGCCATTGCGGAACTCACCCAGAAACCGAGCGGATTATTTGCCGACAGGCGTGCAATGCGCGCAGCGTTAGCCGCACACTTGTTAATAGTGTCTGTAAACATTTGATTATCCTTGAAGTAAAAACAATAAAATTAAAAAAGAAATCGTAAAACCGTAGGCCGGATAAGGCATTTATGCCGCCATCCGGCGGTGTTTTTGCCTGATGGCGCTACGCTTATCAGGCCTACAAAATCGGGCCTGTAACCATTTGATTGTCCTTGAAGTAAAAACAATAAAAACCGTAGGCCGGATAAGGCATTTATGCCGCCATCCGGCGGTGTGTTTTGCCTGATGGCGCTACGCTTATCAGGCCTACAAAATCGGGCCTACAAAGACGTCAAAAAGGGAGGCGTTGCGCCTCCCCAAATTCATCAACCGCGCAGTTGCACCACGCCGTCTTTCACGCGAGCTTCGTAGTGCGCGACGGAATGGCTTTCATCTTCCATGCACAGACCGTCGCTCAGACGGAACCGCTGTTTTTTCAGCGGGCTGGCAACCCACAGTTCGCCCTGATGCTCGGCAATCAACCCGCGTGACAGCACGCTGGACTCAAAAAACGGGTCGATGTTGCTGATCGCGAACACCTGGTCGCTGTGATATGGACGGAAAATGGCGACCTGCTTTTCGCCTAACAGCGCGCAGACGCCGGTTTCCGGCAGAATGTCATCGATTTTGCAGATGTTTTTCCACTGGCTCATGCGTTTTCCTCCACCAGAGTTACCGGAATGCGTTCGTACGGCGTTGCCGGACGATGCTGTTCACGCTCAGGCACCACCTGAACATTCGGGTCGCGCTTATCGCTGTTGATAAAGTGTCTGAAACGAACCTGCGTAGACGGTGTATTCACGGTCTCCGTCCACTCGCACACCACCGCTTCACGCAGGCGGGTCATCTCTTCTTCCAGATGCGCGTTCAGGCCCAGTTTGTCGTCGATGATGACCGACTTCAGGTAATCGATACCGCCTTCCAGGTTATCTAACCACGGTGCGGTACGGGTCAGTTTGTCGGCGGTACGGATGTAGAACATCATGAAGCGGTCGAGGTATTTAACCAGCGTTTCGCGGTCGATATCCGCCGCCAGCAGGTCTGCATGACGCGGTTTCATCCCGCCGTTACCGCAGACGTACAGGTTCCAGCCTTTTTCCGTGGCGATAATCCCCACGTCTTTACCCTGGGCTTCCGCACATTCACGGGTACAGCCGGAGACGCCAAATTTCATTTTGTGCGGGGTACGGATGCCTTTGTAGCGGTTTTCCAGCTCGACGCCGAAGCCGACGCTATCGCCCACGCCATAGCGGCACCAGGTGCTGCCCACGCAGGTTTTCGCCATACGCAGCGCTTTGGCATACGCGTGACCGGTTTCGAAGCCCGCTTCAATCAGCTGACGCCAGATTTCCGGCAGATCGTCTTTCTGCGCGCCGAACAGACCAATACGCTGAGAACCGGTAATTTTGGTGTACAGGTTAAACTCACGCGCGATGCGACCTACGGCCACCAGACCTTCCGGCGTGATTTCGCCGCCCGCAGAACGCGGGATCACGGAGTAGGTGCCGTCTTTCTGGATGTTCGCCAGGAAGTTGTCGTTGGTATCCTGTAGCGGGGTGTGCTGCGGCTTCAGAATGTATTCGTTCCAGCAGGAGGCCAGCAGAGAACCGACGGTCGGTTTACACACTTCGCAGCCGTAGCCTTTACCGTGTTTCGCCAGCAGTTCTTCAAAGGTTTTAATGCCTTCCACGCGGATGAGGTGGAACAGTTCCTGACGCGAGTACGCAAAGTGCTCACACAGGTTGTTGTTCACTTCAATACCCTGTTTCGCCAGTTCGGCGTTCAGAACCTGAGTAACCAGCGGAATACAGCCGCCGCAGCCAGTACCGGCTTTGGTTTCCGCTTTCAGCGCCGCAACGGTGTGGCAGCCTTTGTTGATGGCGGCGACCAGCATCCCTTTGGTGACGTCAAAGCAGGAACAGATTTGCGCGCTGTCCGGCAGTTTATCAACGCCAATGGAAGGCTTACCGCTGCCAGAATGTGCCGGCAGGATCAGCGAGTCCGGGTTTTCCGGCAGTTCAATCGCGTTCAGCACCAGTTGCAGCAGGTTGCCGTAATCGCTGGTATCGCCCACCAGCACCGCGCCGAGCAGGGTTTTGTTGTCTTCGCTGACGATGAGGCGTTTGTAGACCTCTTTGCTTTCGTCGAGGTAAACGTAGCTACGCGCGCCCGGCGTGCGGCCATGCGCATCGCCAATGCCGCCGACGTCCACGCCCAGCAGCTTCAGCTTGGCGCTAAGGTCTGCGCCTTCAAACACGTTTTCGGTTTCGAGGATGTGGTCAACGGCAACCTGCGCCATTTTGTAGCCAGGCGCGACCAGACCGTACACGCGGTTGTTCCAGCTGGCGCATTCGCCAATCGCGTAGATATCCGGGTCAGACGTCTGGCAGGCGTCGTTAATCACGATACCGCCGCGCTGAGCGACGTCCAGGCCGCACTGGGTGGCCAGTTTGTCACGCGGGCGGATACCGGTAGAGAAAACGATGAAATCGACTTCCAGCTCGCTACCGTCGGCAAAACGCATGGTTTTACGCGCTTCGGTGCCTTCCTGAACGATCTCTTTGGTGTTTTTGCTGGTGTGTACGCGCACGCCCATGCTTTCGATTTTACGGCGTAGCTGCTCGCCGCCCATCTGATCCAGCTGTTCTGCCATCAGCATGGGGGCAAATTCGATAACGTGGGTTTCGACGCCTAAGTTTTTCAGCGCGCCAGCGGCTTCCAGACCCAGCAGGCCGCCGCCGACCACCGCGCCGCGTTTGCTGCGACGGGCGCAGGCTTCAATGGCGTTGAGATCTTCAATGGTACGGTAAACAAAGCAGTCCTGGGTTTCGGAACCTTTAATTGGCGGGATCCACGGGTAGGAGCCGGTCGCCATGATCAGTTTATCGTAATAGACCGTACGACCCGCGCTGGAGTGGATGACCTTCTCCTGACGGTTGATCGTAATGGCGCGTTCGCCGACCAGAACGTTAACGCCGTGCTTCTCATAAAAGCCTTCACGCACCAGAGACAGCTCTTCAGCGGTGTGGTGGGAGAAGTAGGAAGACAGGTGGACACGGTCGTATGCTTTGCGGGGTTCTTCACAGAACACGGTAATGTCAAAATTGGCAGCGTCGGATTTATCAAGAAGGTCCTCAATAAAGCGATGGCCGACCATACCATTACCGATAATAGCGAGTCTGACTTTGCTCATTTTTGCCTCGATTTCTTTTCTATTACTGCCTACCTTAACGATTCAGCAACCCCGCTTATTGATGTAAATCAAATTCGGCCTTATATACTCCTTAAGAGGTATATTGCTGATTTGTCAGCATTTTTATAAGTCACGGAATTGTCAGACATTTCGTTGTTGTGCAAATAACGTACAAAATAAGGGGTTATTAGCGTAAGAAGGTCTACCTCTAAAGAATGCGAGGTCTACGCCGTCAGGAGGAGGGGGAAATTGCGCGAAAAAGCAGGATTAAAAAGCCGGGCTAAAAAGCCGGATGGCGACGCTATGCGTCTTATCCGGCCTACAAGTTACATGTAGGCCCGGTAAGCTTGCGCCACCGGGCAAATCATCATCAGTGCGCTGCTGGCACGTTATGCTGGCGATGACGGGTAACAAACCCGAGGATAAAGCACATCACAAACACCACGGCATACAGACCGTTTGCGGTGAGCAACGCGGCCTGCGGGCCGCTGTGCGCCACGATCGGGCCTGTCACCACGAAGGTCAGCATGGTGCCAATGGTGCCGCAGGTCAGCACAAAGTTAACCAGCTTCGGCGACGGCACTTTGGTTTGCTGCGAACCCAGCGTAATGATTGAGGTGTAAATGGCGCTGGAGAAGAAGCCGAGCGTCAGAATAAACCACGCCATATGCTCCGGCTGGGCCTTAATGAACAGGTACATCAGCACCGCCGCCAGACCCGCCAGTACCGTCAGGATACGTTGCAGATCAAAGAAGCGCAGAATGAAGCTGAAGGCCCACATGCCGAACATGTACGACATCCAGAAATCGCTGACCAGCGTACCGGCGTCGTTCAGGCTCATGCCCAGACCTTTGGCGTATTCCGGCACCCAGGAGATGAAACCCAACTGACCGAGGATGTAGCACAGCGCGGCTATGGACAGGAACAGAACGCCAATGCCCCATTTCTCTTTTACCACCGGCGTTTCCGTTTTCGGCGCGTGTTTACCCAGCGCCGGAAATTCGCAGCCGAAGGTCAGGATGAAAATCGCCACGTAGACCAGACCGATGCAGGCGTATACCCAGTACCACTCAATGCTGCGCGCCAGCAGGTAAGCGGCGACCATCGGGAAGATCATCCCGGCCATACTGAAGAAGGAGTCGGTGAACAGCAGGCGAGAACCACGCTGACGGCCTTCATACATCTGGGTGATCAGGAAAGTACCGATCGACATGGTGATACCGCTCACCAGACCCAGTACAAACATTGCCGCAGAGAAAAGCGCCAGGCTATGGCTGAGCATCAGCCCGGCCACGGCCAGCACCATCAACACAAAGCCAAAACGCAGCTGCGTTTTCAGCGGGATAATTTCCATCAGCCAGGCATTCAGGAAAATAGAGATCAGGATACCGGCGTTAAGAAAGGTGAATGTGTTACTCATACTGGAAACGGGCAGGTTGAAATACTCTGCAATGTTTCCCATCACCATCCCGGTGACAATTACCAACGCGCCTGTCAGGGCGTAGGAGAGAAAGCTAATCCATGTGAGCTTGATGCGATTGCTGTTAGTCATGACTGGCCTGTGTATAGAGGTGTAAAGCGCGTTGACAGCGCCGTGAGCGGGCAGATTTTAGGCGTTTTAGTGATGTATTTAAATGTTTATTAGCAATTACTGTAAGCGTTACATTTTTTAACGTGACATTGATCACATTAATATGCCGAAAAGCACAACAAAATCGTAAGGTTACATTTGTTTCAGATACGTAAAATTAGGTAAAGGGCTGGCCTGCTCCTTGAAGGCTCTTTAGAATCAATCTACTTGCTTTTGTTACTGCTCTCGTTAAGGAAATCTCATGCTCAAATCGACTCTGGCGGCTGTTGCAGCTGTTCTCGCTCTTTCTGCTCTCTCTCCTGTAGCGTTGGCAGCGAAAGGTGACCCACATGTTCTGCTGACGACCTCCGCCGGAAATATTGAACTGGAACTGAATAGCCAGAAAGCGCCAGTTTCAGTGCAAAACTTTGTCGATTATGTCAACAGCGGTTTCTATAACAACACCACGTTCCACCGTGTGATCCCCGGCTTTATGGTGCAGGGCGGCGGTTTTAACGAGCAGATGCAGCAAAAGAAACCTAACCCGCCGATCAAGAACGAAGCGGACAACGGGCTGCGCAACACCCGTGGCACCATTGCGATGGCGCGTACCGCAGATAAAGACAGCGCAACCAGCCAGTTCTTTATCAACGTTGCCGACAACGCCTTCCTGGATCACGGCCAGCGCGATTTTGGCTACGCCGTATTTGGTAAAGTTGTGAAAGGGATGGATGTCGCTGACAAAATCTCTCAGGTGCAGACGCACGATGTCGGCCCTTACCAAAATGTTCCTTCAAAACCGATAGTTATCCTTTCCGCCAAAGTCCTGCCGTAATGGCATTCTGCGCGGGCCAGCAATGCCCGCGCGATTCCTGACCTCTGCGTAACCTGAATTTGCTGCTTATACTTGTGGCAAGTGCAGGCACATTCAGGGAGGTCTCGTGAAAAAACTCACCGATAAACAAAAGTCTCGCCTCTGGGAACAACGACGAAATATCAATTTCCAGGAGAGTCGACGTCTGGAAGGGGTGGACATCCCGTTAGTTACCCTGACCGCCGAAGAAGCACTGGTGCGCCTGGCAGAATTAAGGAGGCACTATGAGCGATAAGTTTGGTGATGGACGCGACCCCTATCTGTATCCCGGCCTGAATATCATGCGTAACCGCTTAGGCATTCGGCAGGTTCAGCGTCTGGAGCAGGCGGCGTATGAACTGACCGCACTGCGTGCCGCGACGATTGAACCTGGCCCCCTGGTGCGCGGACTGCCTCACCTGCGCGCCATTCATCGTCAGCTGTATCAGGATGTTTTTGACTGGGCCGGACAACTGCGCGAGGTCGATATATATCAGGGAGATACCCGTTTTTGCCATTTTGCCTACATCGAAAAAGAGGGCAACGCCCTGATGCAGGATCTGGAAGAAGAGGGGTATCTGGTCGGGCTAACGAAAGAGAAATTCGCCGATCGTCTGGCGCACTACTACTGTGAAATTAACGTGCTGCATCCTTTTCGCATCGGCAGCGGACTGGCGCAGCGCATCTTCTTTGAGCAACTGGCGCTCCACGCCGGTTATATCCTGAGCTGGAGCGGCATTCAGGTGGCCGAATGGAGCCAGGCGAACCAGAGCGGCGCGATGGGCGACCTGTCGGGATTACAGGCAATATTTCGTAAAGGGGTAAGCGAAGCCCAGGAAACTGAGTAGAATAGCGCGGTTCTTACGTACCGGAGCCGCCATGATTCTGCTGATCGACAACTATGATTCGTTTACCTGGAACCTTTATCAGTATTTCTGCGAACTGGGCGCTGATGTCCTGGTCAGGCGGAATGACGCGTTGACGCTGGCGCAAATTGACGCGCTGAATCCGCAAAAAATCGTGATCTCGCCGGGGCCCTGTACGCCGGATGACGCGGGCATCTCCCTGGCGGTAATCCGCCATTATGCCGGGCGCCTTCCCATGCTCGGCGTCTGTCTTGGACACCAGGCGATGGCGCAGGCCTTTGGTGCGACGATCGTGCGGGCGGCTAAAGTGATGCACGGTAAAACCTCCCCCGTCACCCATAGCGGCCAGGGCGTTTTTCAGGGGCTATCGAACCCGCTTACCGTCACGCGCTATCACTCGCTGGTGATCGATCCTGCGACGCTTCCCGCCTGCTTTGACGTTACGGCCTGGAGCGACACGCAGGAAATTATGGGGATTCGCCACCGGGAGTGGGATCTGGAAGGGGTGCAGTTCCACCCGGAAAGTATTCTGAGCGAGCAGGGACATCAACTGCTGGCTAATTTCCTGTCGCGCTGATTTGTGGTTGCTATCTAGTGATTTTTTATGCATATTTTATGACTGAAATTTCATTTAGCTGGATGGGCATAAGATGGCAACTGAACAAACTGCAATTACGCGCGCGACTTTCGATGAAGTTATCCTGCCGATTTATGCACCGGCAGAGTTTATTCCGGTAAAAGGCAAGGGCAGCCGGGTCTGGGATCAGCAGGGTAAAGAGTACGTTGATTTCGCGGGTGGGATTGCAGTTACCGCCTTAGGGCATTGCCATCCGGCGCTGGTGGACGCGCTGAAAACGCAGGGTGAAACGCTGTGGCACACCAGCAACGTTTTTACTAACGAACCTGCACTGCGTCTGGGGCGTAAACTGATCGACGCGACCTTTGCCGAGCGCGTGCTGTTTATGAACTCCGGCACCGAAGCCAACGAAACCGCCTTCAAACTGGCGCGCCACTATGCCTGCGTGCGTCATAGCCCGTTTAAAACCAAAATCATCGCCTTCCATAACGCTTTTCATGGCCGCTCGCTGTTTACCGTTTCCGTTGGTGGTCAGCCGAAGTATTCCGACGGATTTGGCCCTAAACCGGCGGATATCATCCATGTTCCTTTCAACGACCTGCACGCAGTGAAAGCGGTGATGGATGACCATACCTGCGCGGTGGTGGTGGAGCCGATCCAGGGAGAAGGCGGCGTCACCGCCGCAACGCCAGCGTTTCTGCAAGGCCTGCGCGAGCTGTGCGATCGGCATCAGGCGCTGCTGGTGTTTGATGAAGTTCAGTGTGGTATGGGGCGCACCGGCGATCTGTTCGCCTATATGCACTACGGCGTGACGCCGGATATTCTTACCAGTGCGAAAGCGCTGGGCGGCGGCTTCCCGGTCAGCGCTATGCTGACCACGCAGGAGATTGCGTCCGCGTTCCACGTTGGGTCGCACGGTTCCACCTACGGCGGCAACCCGTTGGCCTGCGCCGTTGCCGGGGCCGCGTTCGATATCATCAATACGTCTGACGTGCTGAGCGGCGTTCAGACTAAACGCGAGCGGTTTGTTCAGCATTTGCAGAAGATTGACGAGCAGTATGACATTTTCAGCGATATTCGCGGCATGGGGCTGTTGATTGGCGCGGAACTGAAGCCGCAGTACAAAGGCCGGGCGCGGGATTTCCTTTACGCTGGCGCGCATGAAGGCGTTATGGTGCTGAATGCCGGGCCGGATGTCATGCGCTTTGCTCCGTCGCTGGTGGTGGAAGAGGCGGATATTGACGAAGGGATGCAGCGTTTTGCGCAGGCGGTGGCGAAAGTGGCTGGCTGATTGCCGGATGGCGGCGCAAGCGCCTTATCCGGCCTACGGAGAAAATGCGATTTGTAGGCCGGATAAGCGTAGCGCCATCCGGCAAACAACAAACAACAAACAGCAAACAACGTCAACCCTTCATATCCCGTAACCGGCGACTAAGCCAGATGCCGTGATGCGGGCGCTGGCGCCATGCCACTGACGAAATGGTGTGCATGGTATTCAGGTGCCCCAGCACGCGTTGCAGATGCTGTTCCAGCGTGCTGAGCGGCCCGTGGGAGAGCATCTCCGATGACTCCAGAATATTCACATCCCCGGAACCGCCCGGCGCGTCATACTCCAGCCGCTGCTGACAGCGCTGGAGCGCAATTTCGCAGGATTCCAGATAGCGCTGCGCCAGATCCGGCGTCAGCATCGTATGCTCGCGCGCCAGCGTGGTCATGGCGTTGACGTGCTCAACGATAAACTGGCTGTGCGTTACCCACAGTTTCATATCTTCCAGATAGTGCGTGTTAAACCCCGGTTCCTGCATCGCCTGATTCAGCGAGTTAAACAGCGTATTGTGCGCCTGGTTCACCCGCATTCGCTGATACGCCAGCGGCGTTGGCTGCGGGTCGTTGCTGAGGATCAGCCGAATGGCCTCCTGGTCCGCCTCCAGCGCGTCGTGGGCATTCTTACGCAAAAGGCCGCTTTGCCACTGTGGCCAGAGCCAGACCATTCCGCCAAAAGCAATCAGGCAACCAATGACCGTATCAATAAATCGCGGCACGATGAACTGTTCGCCGTTGAGCGTCAGCAGTTGCAGGGTATAGACCGCCGTCACCGTAAAGCCAACCGTCGCCCAGCCGTAGTTTTTGCGAATGGTCAGATAGCTCACCAGCGTAATGATCAGCATTAATGCCAGCGTGTAGCCTTCAGGAATGCGAAAGTGCAACGTGACGCCCGCCACCACCAGACCGGCCAGCGTACCCGCTGAACGGTGCAGAATGCGCACGCGCGTCGCGCCGTAGCCGTTTTGCGTGACGAACAGGATGGTCATCAGAATCCAGTACGGCTTGGGCAGATGTAAGGCGCTGCCCATCAGGCTGGCGATGCTTAACATAACGCTGATTCGCCCGGCGTTGCGCAGCGCGGGCGATTTAAACGATAAATAGCTTTTCAGCGCGGGCAGCAGCGGCAGGCGACGCTGTTTATCGGCCATCAGGTCGCGTGCGTACAGTGGACGCTGAGTGCGTAATACGCGGGCAATACGGCTAAAGTGCCAGTAGCAAAACTGCCCGACAGGGTTTTCCGGGTGCTGATTAGCGATTTTTTCCAGCGCGCCAGTCTGCTTCTCCATCGAAAAACGGCTGGGCAGACGGTGATACAGAATGTCATCCGCGATGATGCGCAGGCGGGCAGCGACGGTTTGCGCATTCCAGCGAATAACCTGCTCCGCGTGACTGCGCTCCACCAGCTTCTGAACCTCCTCCGGCTGATGCAAACTGACGGAGATATGCTCCTGTAAGTCCAGCGCTTCCTGGAAGGCGCGCAGCAGGCGCTTGTAGTCATTATTGTGCTGGGCCGACAGCATGTGCATCTGCTGGTAACACTGGGTAATGAGATCTACCGCTTTCTGCTGGCGCACCAGCAGAGGCGGCAGCGCTTTTTCTGGATCGATATGCTGCGTGAGCAGGCTGTATTTGGCCTCGCAGTAGTCGGCCAGCTCGCGATACAGCAGGCTGAGCGACTCGCGCAGCGGCTGTTCGCGCCACAGCCAGAACCAGAACCAGTTAAACAGCCCATACCATAGCGTGCCGAGCGCGTAGATGAGCAGCGGCTCCCAGACCGGCATGTTCCCCGCCAGGCTTAGCGTGAAAATGGCGGCAATCAGTGAAGCGGGCAGCAGCCTTGCATGCAGCGGGCTGATTTCCGCCGTGACGCCGAGCAGCAGCGTCAGCCCGGTGAGGATCAGCGGCAGGGGGATGTCGCGCGCCAGCAGCAGTTGCGTAATCAGGCTGCATCCGGCAAACAGCGATCCGCCGATGATTAAGCGTTTGAAAAAGCGTTTATGCGGGGTATCAAGACCGGCAATGTTGCAGCAGGCGGGAACGAGCGAGAACAGCAGTCCCAGGTGCAACTGGCCGATGATCAGGCCGATAGCCACAGGCAGGCACAGCACCAGCGTTTGCCGTAGTGCGTAGTTGATCTCAGGATGGTAAATCAGTCTTCGCCACATCGGTGCAAACAAAAATGGCGCATTACCGGGTAATGCGCCATTCCGACGGGATTAACGTGTGCCGTAGACGACGATGGTCTTACCGTGAGCGGAGATCAGATTCTGATCTTCGAGCATTTTCAGAATACGCCCCACGGTTTCACGGGAGCAGCCAACGATCTGGCCGATCTCCTGACGGGTGATTTTGATCTGCATGCCATCCGGGTGAGTCATTGCGTCAGGTTGTTTCGCCAGGTTCAGCAGGGTCTGAGCGATACGGCCCGTTACGTCGAGGAAGGCGAGGTTACCGACTTTCTCAGATGTCACTTGCAGACGGCGAGCCATCTGGGAAGACAGGCGCATCAGAATATCCGGGTTTACCTGGATCAACTGACGGAATTTCTTGTAAGAAATTTCAGCGACTTCACAGGCCGTTTTGGCACGTACCCAGGCACTGCGTTCCTGACCTTCTTCAAACAGGCCCAGTTCGCCAATAAAATCGCCCTGATTCAGATAAGAAAGGATCATTTCTTTCCCTTCTTCATCTTTGATCAACACTGCCACTGAGCCTTTAACGATGTAGTACAACGTTTCCGCTTTTTCACCCTGGTGAATCAGCGTGCTCTTCGATGGGTACTTATGAATGTGGCAATGAGACAAGAACCATTCGAGAGTCGGGTCTGTTTGCGGTTTGCCAAGCACCATGCGCGGTTATCCTCTGTTATAAGCTGTCTCCAGAGCCAGAACACGACACTGCCTCTGGGTTTGCAAAAATAGGTTTCCCGAATTCCTGGGAAGGGGGCTGTCGAAAATGTACTGCAGCCTGAATGTGATGTCCTCTGCATACATGCAGTACGTCAATGTATTACTGTAGCATCCCGACTGTTTTAGCATAGCTTTCGCCGTGTGTCTCCTGGTGTCTCGCTTCAGCATGACGCAGGTCGCCTTCCGTTGCGAGATTTGTTATGTGCGCGTAATCTGTCAGGAAAATTGACACATTGGAGTTCCGAATATGCAAGCGCGTGTAAAGTGGGTTGAAGGGTTAACCTTTCTGGGAGAGTCTGCCTCCGGCCACCAGGTTTTAATGGATGGCAACTCCGGTGATAAAGCGCCAAGCCCGATGGAAATGGTGCTGATGGCCGCAGGCGGTTGTAGCGCAATCGACGTGGTTTCTATTTTGCAGAAAGGGCGTCAGGATGTGACGAATTGCGAAGTGAAGCTGACGTCCGAACGTCGTGAAGAAGCGCCGCGCCTGTTTACGCATATTAATCTGCATTTCATTGTGACCGGCAATGACCTGAAAGACGCGGCGGTTGCGCGGGCGGTCGATCTTTCGGCTGAGAAGTATTGCTCAGTGGCGCTGATGCTGGAAAAAGCGGTGAATATTACCCATTCATATGAAGTGATTGCGGCGTGATGCCGGTTGCCTGATGGCGCTACGCTTATCAGGCCTACGAATTCGCACCCTGTAGGCCGGATAAGCGAAGCGCCATCCGGCATATATCAAACGCATCTTGTAGGCCGGATAAGGCGCCAGCCGCCATCCGGCATATATCAAACGCACTCTGTAGGCCGGATAAGGCGTTAGCCGCCATCCGGCAAACATCGAACAGATTATTCGATCTTCTTCCCTTCCATCAGTCGCTGAACCAGCGGCAACATGATCAGCTCCATCGCCAGCCCCATTTTGCCGCCCGGCACCACGAGCGTATTGATATGGGAAATAAACGACCCCTGCAACATCGCCAGCAGCCACGGGAAATCAATCCCTTCCAGATTTCTGAAATGAATGACCACAAAACTTTCGTCCAGCGAAGGAATGCCTTTCGCGGCGAAGGGATTGGAGGTGTCGACGGTGGGCACGCGCTGGAAGTTAATGTGGGTGCGGGAAAACTGCGGCGTAATGAAATTAATGTAGTCATCCATTGAGCGGACAACGGAATCCATCACCGCCTCGCGGGAGTGGCCGCGCTCGCTGGTATCGCGAATCAGCTTTTGAATCCACTCCAGGTTGACGATCGGCACTACGCCGACCAGCAGATCGACATGACGCGCGACATCATGCTGCGGCGTTACCACGCCGCCGTGCAGCCCTTCATAAAACAGCACATCGGTGGGTTCCGGCAGCGGTTGCCACGGGGTAAACGTCCCCGGCACCTGATTCCACGGCACGGCCTCATCGTAGGTATGAAGATACTTACGCGCCTGGCCTTTGCCCGTCTGTCCGTATTCAATAAAAGTTTGTTCCAGCAGGCTGAAGTCGTTGGCCTCAGGGCCGAAATAGCTGATATGCCGCCCGGCGTCGCGCGCTTTGCGGATCGCCATGTCCATTTCGGGGCGTGTGTAACGATGAAAACTGTCGCCTTCCACCTCGGCTGCGCGCAGATTTAACTGCGCGAAAATTTTTCGAAACGCGAGGCTGGTGGTCGTGGTCCCCGCGCCGCTGGATCCTGTTACCGCAATCACCGGATGTTTGGCAGACATAACAACTCCATGAATCAACAAAAGTTTTAGTATAGTCGGCCGTCAGCGGCGGATTATTCGCGAAACTGTCCACGCGGCATAATGTTGACCGTCTCGTGCAGTTCAGACCACACCAGAACAGCTTCTCCGCACTGTAGCTGTCGTTTGACGTCGGCGACCTTTTGCTCAAGCGAACGTTCATGTTCACCATAATCGGTGCCTTCACGCAACACAAAGCTTTCGATCAAATTGTCCAGCGTCTCAGAAGACAGCTCTTGCCAGGGAATCATCATGATGACGCCTCCAGATACGTTGTCAGCCAGTCGGGAATCCGCGACTCCAGCCACATTTCCGGGCGACGCAGCGTCCCGCCGATAAATCCAACATGCCCGCCATGCTCGGTGAGCTGATACTCCACCAGCGGCGGCAGATTTTCCGGTTTCGGGATCACATGATGATCCATAAACGGATCGTCTTTCGCGTGGATGATGAGCGTCGGTTTGGCGATCTGGTTGAGCATCGGCATGGCGCTACATTGACGATAATAGTCTATCGCGTCGGCAAAGCCGTGAATTTTCGCGGTGATCAGATCGTCAAATTCACGGAGCCGACGCACGGATTTGAGCTGCGCCAGATTAATCGGCAGTGTGCCGGGGTATGCCGCCAGCTTGCGCGCGGCGTTGGCCTTCAGCAGATTGAGCAGATAGCGCTGATAAACGCGGGAAAACCCTTTTTCCATATGATAGCTGCACGCTTCCAGCACGAAGGGGGCGGAAACGATGACCGCCGCGTCAATTGGGATCTCGCGGCCTTCTTTCGCCAGCAGACACGCCAGCATATTTCCGCCGAGCGAATAGCCGACGGCGGCGGTGGGGACGGCGCCAAACTCGCGTTGTAGCCAGTGTAAAAACCAGGTGCCGTCTTCCGTTTCGCCGGAGTGATAAATGCGGTTCAGCCGGTTCGGTTCACCGCTACAGCCGCGAAAGTGCATGACCACGCCCAGCCAGCCGCGCTTTTGCGCCGCTTCAATCAGCCCGTGAGCGTACGGGCTGTTCAGGCTGCCTTCCAGGCCGTGAAAAACCACCAGACGCGGTTTGTGCTTCGCGTGCTGCGGATCTTCACTCCAGGCCAGATCGATAAAATCGCCGTCCGGTAATTCCAGACGCTGCCAGTGCGCATCGAACTTCACCTTGCGGCGGATGAGTCGCGGCAGCATGGTTTGCAGGTGGCGGTTGCGGATACCGCGCATTGGCACGAACTCCGCACTATCGTGACCGGTGATATCAAGGTCGGGGGAGGTTATTTGAGTCATAAATTATGCGATGTTTTTTTAAATCTGCCGCCTACTATACCGTCACTTTCCCCTGGTGTTTATGAAAATGAGGCAAGGAGAGCGGATTTACACCTTCCTGACGCTGATCTTAATCACAATTCATTACTCAAATTATTACTCTCAGGCTAATGATTCCTCTCTACGCTTAATTGATGACTTTCTCACCAGGGCGCACACTCTTTCCAGTGTTAAGCAATCAAAATGATTAGCTGAATCAGGAGGTTAATAATGTTATCTGGGCAAACGCCAGCACGAGTCTGGAACACGCGCCGCACCGAGAAGCAGCGGCGTCTGGCTTCCGTTCCGGTACAGGGCAAGGTGCTGCCAACCGCAGACCTGACCGCAATGCTGGAAAAACTGATCGCGCCGGGTGACCGCGTGGTATTAGAAGGGAATAACCAGAAGCAGGCAGATTTCCTGTCCCGCATGCTGGCGGAGGTCAACCCGCAGATAGTGCATGACCTGCATATGATCATGCCAAGCGTTGGGCGCAGCGAGCATCTCGATATCTTCGAAAAGGGTATCGCCCGCAAGCTGGACTTCTCTTTTTCCGGCACCCAAAGTCTGCGCATCTCGCAACTGCTGGAAGATGGCCTGCTGGAAATTGGCGCCATCCACACCTACATCGAACTTTATTCCCGTCTTTACGTCGACCTGGCGCCAAACGTGGCGCTGATTGCCGGTTACAAAGCTGACCGCAAAGGCAACCTCTACACCGGGCCGAGTACCGAAGATACCCCGGCGCTAGTGGAAGCCGCCGCATTCCACGATGGCATCGTTATCGCACAGGTGAATGAACTGGTGGACGACGAGTGCGACTTGCCGCGCGTCGATATTCCGGGCTCGTGGATCGACTACGTGGTGGTTGCCGACAAACCGTTCTTTATCGAACCGCTGTTCACTCGCGACCCACGCTTGATCAAACAGGAACATATCCTGATGGCGATGATGGCCATTAAAGGCATCTACGCAGAGCACCAGGTGCAGTCGCTGAACCACGGTATCGGCTTCAACACCGCCGCTATTGAACTGCTGCTGCCGACCTGGGGCGAGCAACTCGGTCTGCGCGGCAAAATCTGTAAACACTGGACGCTGAACCCGCATCCGACGCTGATCCCGGCGATTGAAAGCGGCTGGGTGGAAAGCGTGCACTGCTTCGGCGGCGAGCTGGGGATGGAGGAGTACATCCGCGCCCGTCCTGACGTGTTCTTTACCGGCGCCGACGGCTCCATGCGTTCTAACCGCGCCTTCTGTCAGCTGGCGGGTCAGTACGCGGTCGATATGTTTATCGGCTCCACGTTGCAGGTTGATGGCCTGGCTAACTCCTCAACGGTGACTCGCGGTCGTCTGTCCGGCTTCGGCGGCGCGCCAAACATGGGCCACGACCCGCACGGTCGCCGTCACGCTACCCCGGCCTGGCTGAACATGATCACCGAACCTGACCCCATGCAGCGCGGTAAAAAGCTGGTGGTGCAGATGGTGGAAACCTTCCAGGCGGGCGTGAAACCGACCTTCGTGGAAAAACTGGATGCGGTTGACGTGGCGAAAGCCTCCGGTATGCCGCTGGCGCCGGTGATGATCTACGGCGACGACGTGACCCACGTTCTGACCGAAGAAGGTATCGCTTATCTCTACCGGGCGGAAAGTCTGGAAGAGCGTCGCGCGATGGTTGCGGCGGTGGCTGGTATTACCGACATCGGTCTGGGCGTAGACGCCCGGCGCGTCGCCGAACTGCGTCAGAGCGGCAAGGTGGTTTACCCGGAAGATATGGGCATTCGTCGTACCGACGCCACCCGTTCTCTGCTGGCGGCCGGCAGTGTTGCCGACCTGGTGGAATGGTCCGGGGGTCTCTACAACCCACCTGCGAAATTTCGGAGCTGGTAATGAAACTTCTGCCCCGGATTCAGGTTGAAGGCGGTGCCGAATGGCTGGCGCGAACCGCCACGCAGTGTCTGATCGACGAAGCACGATTAAGCCCGAAGCCCGGTCTGGTGGACAGTCGGGGGAACGGCGCGCACCACGATTTATCGCTTGCGCTGATGGAGCGCTCGGCGCACAGCCTGACCTCCACGTTTCAGGCGCTGGCGCAACAAAGCTGGCGGCGTCCGGCTGATATTGCGCTCAGACAAACCATAGGGCGACTCGGTCGCGAAGGCGAGCAGCAGATGATGGCGGCAACGGGCGGCGTGAACACCCACCGTGGCGCGATTTGGGCGCTGGGGCTGTTGGTGAGCGCCGTGGCGATGCACGGCGGCGCGGGCAGGGCGCAGCAGGTGACGGCAACCGCCGCTGAACTGGCAAAACTGCCGGATGACGCCGCGCCGAAAGTCTTCAGTAAAGGGCTGCGCGCCACCCACCGTTATCGCGTACCGGGCGCCAGAGAAGAAGCGCAGCAGGCGTTTCCACACATTATGCAGCATGCGTTGCCGCAGCTTCGGCTAAGCCGACAGAACGGCAGCAGCGAAATGCACGCCCGGCTGGATGCGCTGATGGCCATCATGACCTCGCTGACCGACACCTGCGTACTTTCTCGCGCCGGGATGGAGGGGCTGGATGCCATGCAGCATGGCGCGCGCGCCGTTCTCCATGCGGGCGGCAGCGCGCACCCGGCAGGGGAGCAGGCGCTGGCTCGTTTAGACCGCCAGATGCTGGCGCTGAACGCCTCGCCGGGCGGCGCGGCGGACTTGCTCGCCGCCACCCTGTTTCTCGATCGCGTCGAAACGTCTTATTCAAAGCATTAAGAGGATGTTATGGAAAAAATCACATTGACCGTGCCAGCCAACCGCGCATTACGCGGCAGGGCGCTGGCAGGGGTTGTCGGCTCCGGGGATATGGAGGTGTTATTCACCGCCGACCAGGGCCAGACGTTAACCATTGATATCACCACTTCCGTCGATAACAGCCGTAGCCGCTGGGAAGCGCTGTTTACCCGTCTGCAAACGGTCAGCAGCCTGCCGGCAGGCAAACTGACCATCCACGACTTCGGCGCGACGCCGGGCGTAGCGCGCATTCGTATCGAACAGGTATTTGAAGAGGTGAGCTATGCGTGATGACCGCAGTTTTATCGAATTAAAAGCGCGTCAGCGCGCCCATGCGCTGCTGGATGAAGGCAGCTACCGCGAACTGCTCGACCCGTTTGAAGGCGTGATGTCGCCGTGGCTGGGCGCGCAGGGCATCGTGCCGCAGGCCGATGACGGCATGGTCGTGGCGAAAGGCACTATTAACGGCAAACCGGCGGTGGTTGTGGCGATTGAGGGCGCATTCCAGGGCGGCAGTATGGGCGAAGTGTCCGGCGCTAAAATGGCGGCGGCGCTGGAGCTGGCGGCGGAAGATAACCGTAACGGCATTCCGACGCAGGCGGTGTTGAGCCTGGAAACCGGCGGCGTGCGTTTGCAGGAAGCCAACCTCGGCCTGGCGGCGATTGCCGACATCCACGCGGCGATTGTTGACCTGCGTCGTTATACCCCGGTGGTCGGCATTGTGGCCGGGACTGTCGGCTGCTTCGGCGGGATGTCTATCGCCGCTGCGCTGTGTAGCTATCTGATTGTCACCCGCGAAGCGCGTCTGGGCCTGAACGGCCCGCAGGTTATCGAACAGGAAGCCGGGATTGAAGAGTATGACTCCCGTGACCGCCCGTTTATCTGGAGCATGACCGGTGGCGAAGTGCGCTATCAAAGCGGGCTGGTGGATGCGCTGGTTGGCGATGGCGTCAACGTGGTGAAAGCGGCGATGAACGATGCGCTGGCGAAAGGCGTTCCGGCAAAACACCGCACCGATAACTACGACGATTATCTGAACCGTCTGAGCCAGTTCGACACCCGCAAACAGGCCGATTCAGAACAGATTAACGCGCTCTTTGCCCGGGAGGTGAAATGATGAGTAACGCAATAAGCCGTGGCGAGTTATGGCTGCAAGCCCTCGTACCGAACGCCAGACGGCTCGAAGGGCTGTGCCCCTCCGTGCAGGCCGCAGACGGTGAGCTGAACGGTGAAACGGCGCGCTTTATCGCGGTAGTGCCGGATGCTAACAACCATTACCCACGCGCCGCAAAAGGCGAGGTTGGTCTGCTGGAAGGCTGGACGCTTGCAAAAGTGGTTAGCGAAACCGTGGCTGCCGATGCTGATAACGCTGTTAAGCGCCCGATCGTGGCGGTGATTGATGTGCCCAGCCAGGCCTACGGTCGCCGTGAAGAGGGATTTGGTATTCACCAGGCGCTGGCCGGTGCGGCAGCGGCGTATGCCAATGCGCGTCTGGCAGGGCATCCGGTGATTGGCCTTATCGTCGGCAAGGCGATGTCCGGCGCGTTTCTGGCGCACGGTTATCAGGCCAACCGTCTGATTGCCTTCAACGACAAAGGCGTGCTGATCCACGCGATGGGCAAAGAGTCTGCGGCACGTATCACCCTGCGTACCGTCGAGTCGCTGGAAAAACTGGCGGCCACCATTCCGCCGATGGCGTACGACATCAGTAACTACGCCACGCTGGGACTGCTCTCCAGTCTGCTGGATATCAGTAATCCAGATGCTCCTTCGGCAAACGATCTGACGTTGGTGACGGCCACTCTGCAACAGGCCATCAGCGATGCTCGTCAGGAGCCGACGCTGAAAAACCGTCTGGGTGCCGACAATCGTCGTAGTTCTGCTCTTGTACGCGAACGCATGCGGGCGAGCTGGTAAGTAAAAGAGACCTGCCAGATGCATAACCCCACGGGCGCGCCCGTTGCGTCCGTGAGGCGACCTGCATCCTGAAAATAATAATCATCGCGTCCGTGCTAACTCTTTTATTCATTACAGGTGATTTATGACTTACGTGATTGTTCATGCTCTTGCACCGATTTTTGTCATCATGTTGCTGGGGTTTTGGGCCGGGAAGGCCAAAATGGTTGATAACAAGAATGTTTCCCTGCTCAACATTTTCGTCATGGATTTTGCACTCCCCGCTGCGCTGTTTAGCGCCACGGTACAAACGCCCTGGACGGGTATTGTCGCGCAGTCGCCGCTGATTCTGGTGCTGACGCTGGCGATGTGGATCACCTACGCCGCTATCTATTTTCTGGCAACGAAGGTATTTAAAAAATCACCGCAGGATGCGGCCGTGCTGACCCTGACCGTCGCTCTGCCAAACTACGCCGCGCTTGGCCTGCCGATTCTCGGTAGCGTGCTGGGCGAAGGGCCGTCAACGTCGCTCTCCGTCGCGGTTTCCATCGCCTGCGGTTCCGTGCTGATGACGCCGTTCTGCCTGCTGATTCTGGAGCGTGAGAAAGCGCGTGCGGAAGGCGGCAACTCGGGTTCTACTCTGTCGATGCTGCCGGTGCTGATGTGGCGTTCAATCAAGAAACCGATCGTGATGGGGCCGCTGCTGGGGGTTATTCTCTCCGCTATCGGTATCAAGATGCCGGAGTTGGTGCTGGCGGCGATCAAACCGCTGGGCCTGTCCGCCACTGCGGCGGCGCTGTTCCTGACCGGGGTGATTCTTTCTGCGCGTAAGTTGCAGATCAACACGATGGTTATTACCTCCACCATTGCCAAGCTGCTGATTCAACCGGCGATTGCCTGGGGGATCGTGCTGATTTTCGGTCTGCATGGCTCGGTGGCGATCACCGCTATCCTGATGATTGCGCTGTCTGCCGGTTTCTTCGGCGTGGTGTTCGGTAATCGCTTTGGCGTGCAGTCGCCGGATGCAGAAGCCGTGCTGCTGTTAAGCTCGGTCCTGTGTATCCTGTCGCTGCCGTTGTTTATCTCGTTGACTTCAGGACTCTAAAGCATGAACACAACATTACGCCCCCACGATCTTATCTGGCTTAACGCGCGGAACGCGCTGGAAGGTGTCACGGAATCCTGGGTGGATGACGTCTGGCATACCCGCCAGCCGGTGGTGGTACGGCGTGATGTTGATGCGCAGGGGCGTATTCCCGTCGGCGTTCGCGGCATAAAGCGCGACCAGCGCGCGGCGGGCTGGGCTCAACCAGATGCCATTACCCGCGTCTGTACGCCGGAATCGCTGGTTGACCCACAGATGCTGCTGCGCTCGCCCTTTATCTCGCAGCCACCGGTTCAGGTGGCGTTATTACTGACGCAACAGGCATGGCCGTGGACGTGGGGGATTACCGGCAGTACCGGCTACGCGCTGGCGACCGGGCTCCCGGTGATCCACGCCGCAAGCGATCTGGATTTGCTGATTCGCGCCCGGCAGCCGCTCTCTCGCGAACTGCTGGAGAAATGGCGGCAGCAACTGACGGGTGGGCTTTGCCGTGCGGATACCCAGGTGGAAACGCCGCACGGCGCGTTTGCGCTGAACGAATGGCTGCGCGATGGCAAAGCGCTGTTAAAAACGTCGCAGGGGCCGCGGCTGGTCAGCGACCCGTGGCGCAGGGAGGAGTAAATGAAAATCCTGTTTACCTTTCCGGGGCAGGGGACGCAGCATACAGGTATGCTGCAAAACCTTCCGGGAACGGAGTTAGCGCTGGCGCGCGAGGTGCTGGGGGCGGAGGCGGATACGCTTGATACCCCGGACGCGCTGCAACACACCCGGGCGGTACAGCTTGCTTTGCTGATTGCCGGGGTGGCGTGGGCGCGCGAGCTGGAACGTCGCGGCGTTGCGCCGGATATTGTCAGCGGCCTGTCCATCGGCGCGTATCCAGCGGCGGTGATCGCCGGAGCGCTGGAGTTTACCGACGCGCTGACGCTGGTGGCCCTGCGCGGTGATTTGATGGAGCAGGCGTATCCGCACGGTTACGGCCTGACGGCGATTATGGGGCTGACCTTGCCGCAGGTGGAATCGCTGGTTGCAGGCAGTGGAACCTTTATCGCTAACCTGAATGCGGAAACCCAGATTGTGATTGCCGGTAGCGATGAGGCGATGGCGGATGTTGCGAAGCGGGCGCTGGATAAAGGCGCGAGTAAAGCCCACCGTCTGGCGGTGAGCGTGCCGTCGCACTGCGCTCTGCTGGCGGAACCAGCGCAGCGGCTGGTGGAGGCGTTCCGTCATGTGACGCTCTCCCGTCCGCGCTGTGCATACCTCAGCGGTAGCACCGGGCGTGTGCTGTGGCAGCCGGAACGTATTGCTGACGACCTGGCGATGAACATGGCGCGGACGGTGCGCTGGCAGGACGCGGCGATCTCCGCCAACGAGCGCGAGGCGCGGCTGGCGATTGAAATGCCGCCCGGCGGTGTGTTGACCTGCTTAACGCGACAGGCGGAGTGGGAAGGTGAGTCTGTTTCGCTGGAGCGCAGCGGGGTGGATGTCGCGGTGCATCTGGCAAAACGGCTTAGAGGCTAGTGCGGTTGCCCGATGGCGCTGCGCTTATCGGGCCTACGGCTCGCACCCGTTGTAGGCCGGATAAGGCGCGCAGCGCCGCCATCCGGCAATCCCGGGCAACACGCAACCCCGTAGGCCGGATAAGGCGCGCAGCACCGCCATCCGGCGATCCCGGTCAACACGCAACCCCGTAGGCCGGATAAGACGCGCAGCGTCGCCATCCGGCGATCAGGCGCCCGGATTAAGGCTACGCGCGTACATGCGCCCTTCGGCGGCCAGCGCCAGCAGATTAGGGTCGCGCTCGCGGTTGCGGGCGAAGACAATGGCGATGAGCTGCTGCATCTGGTACGGCTGCGACAGCTTCAGCAACTGTACGGAATTCTCGTACATCTTCTTCATGCGTCCCGGCATCAGAGTGAAACCGACGCCCGCCTGCACCAGACTGAGCATCGAAAAGATGTCGTTCACACGGGTGACAATCTCTGGTTCAAACCCGGCAATATGAAAGGCTTCCTGGAAGCCCGCATAGGTGGCAAAGCCTTCCGCCAGTGAGACAAACTTCTGATCCCGGTAATCACGTAGATCGGCGGGCGAGGAGGTGTCAAGCGTTGCCGTCGCCGGTGCGGCGAGATAAATATCGTCATGAAACAGCGGCAGCACTTCCAGACTGTTGCGATCGATAGCGCTTTCCGAAATGGAGATCAGGATCGCATCCAGCATTCCGTCTTCCAGCATTCTCAGCAGCGCTTCGTTGGAGCCCATTGTCAGATCCAGTTCGAGATCCGGTCGGCGCAGTTTCATCCCCATGATCAGATGTGGGACGGTTTCCAGCGTCAGAGAGTAGAGCGTACCCACGCGCAGACGCCCCTGGCCGATCCCTGCCGTTTTGCGCGCCTCTTCCAGCCCGCGCGCCATCAACTGGCTGACCTCCTGGCAATACTCCAGCAGCGTCCACGCCGCCGGTTGCGGGAGCAGATTACGTCCTTTATGCACGAACAGCGGACAGCGAACATTCTCTTCCAGCGTATGCAGTGCGCGATGAACGCTGACCCCGCTGATATCCAGCGCCTCCGCCGTCCGGGCAATATTGCCTTTCTCCATAAACGTCATGAAGATGCTTAACTTGCGAAAGGTGATATCGTTGGTTATCAGCGGATTCATCGTCATATTCCCGAAGTTAGTCGGCCAGCATCTGCTCAAGCTGTTCCTGCGCTTCCAGCCAGGCCATCTCGCACTCTTCCAGCCCGGATTTGGCGCTGGCCTGCTGTTGCAGGCATTCTGTCAGTTCCGCTTTGCGGCTCTGGTCGTACAGTTCGCTGTCGCCCAGTTTTTCTTCCGCTTGCGCCAGTTTCGCGTTCAGCTTTTCCATCTCTTTTTCCAGACGGGCGATCTCTTTACGCAGCGGCTGGGTCTGGGCACGCAGTTCGGCTTCGCGACGCTTCTGATCCTTACGCGCCTGGGCGCTGTTGGCGTTCTCTTTCGGGGCGTCATCAGGCTGGTTTTCCTGTTTCTGCACGTCGCTCAGCCACTGCTGATAGTCTTCCAGATCGCCATCGAACGGCTCGACTTTATGGTCGTGAACCAGATAGAGATCGTCGGTGGTGGAGCGTAGCAGGTGACGGTCGTGCGAGACGACCACCAGCGCGCCTTCAAATTCGATGAGCGCTTCGGTCAGCGCCTGACGCATATCGAGGTCAAGGTGGTTGGTTGGTTCATCAAGCAGCAGCAGATTAGGGCGCTGCCAGACGATCAATGCCAGCACCAGGCGCGCTTTTTCACCACCGGAGAAGCGACGGGTCTCTTCGCTGACCTTATCGCCCTGGAAGCCAAACCCGCCGAGGTAATCGCGCAGTTTCTGCTCCAGTTCCTGCGGCGCCAGCCGCGCCAGATGTTGCAGCGGCGATTCATCCGCTCGCAAATACTCCAGCTGATGCTGAGCGAAGTAACCGAGTTTAATGCCCTTCGCCAGACCGATTTCACCGCTGGCAGGCGCAAGCTCGCCCGCCAGCAGCTTGATGAGCGTTGATTTACCGGCGCCGTTGCGCCCCAGCAACCCGATGCGTGAACCGGGCACCAGATTCAGCTTAATGGAGTCCAGAATGATGCGATCGCCATACCCGGCGCTCACTTTCTCCATTTTCAGCAGCGGGTTAGGCAGGCTTTCCGGCGCGCGGAAGCTGAAGTGGAACGGGTTATCGACATGCGCGGGGGCGATAAGCTCCATACGCTCCAGCATTTTGATACGGCTCTGCGCCTGCTTCGCTTTTGTCGCTTTGGCGCGGAAACGGTCAATATAACTTTGCAGATGCGCCACGCGCTCCTGCTGGCTCTCGTACATCGCCTGCTGCTGAGCCAGCCGGGTCGCGCGCTGCACTTCAAATGCGCTGTAGTTGCCGGTGTATTCGAACAGGGTTTGCTGTTCGATATGAATGATTTTGTCTACCACCGGATCGAGGAAGTCGCGGTCGTGCGAAATCAGAATCAGAGTGCCCTGATAGCTCTTCAGCCATTTTTCCAGCCAGATAACGGCATCAAGATCGAGGTGGTTGGTCGGTTCATCGAGCAGCAGCAGGTCAGAACGGCAAATCAGCGCCTGGGCCAGGTTAAGGCGCATGCGCCAGCCACCGGAGAAGTCGCTGACCGGACGTTCAAGCTGTTCGTTGCTAAAACCGAGGCCGTGGAGCAGGCTGGCGGCGCGTGAGCGCACGGTCCAGGCGTCGATGGCGTCGAGCTTGCCGTGTACGGTGGCGATGGCGTGCCCGTCGTTACGTTCGTTGGCGTCGTGCAACTGCGCTTCCAGTTGGCGGTATTCGCGATCGCCATCAATCACGTACTCCAGCGCGGGCTGCGCAAGCGCGGGTGTTTCCTGATTCACCCACGCCAGCTGCCAGTTACCGGGAAAGGTCACGCCGCCTGCATCGGCGCTGATTTCATTTTTCAGCAATGCCAGCAGGGTAGATTTACCGCAGCCATTCTTACCCACCAGGCCGACCTTCTGTCCCGGGTTGATGGTGGCGGTGGCATTGTCCAGCAAGACGCGCACGCCGCGACGAATTTGTAACGAGGAGAAAACAATCATAAGGCGCCGTATGTTCAGACTATGTTAATTTATCATTATGATAATGTAATATGCGGGCATTCTGCCGCGCCGGAGCGCAATGGTAGCCCAAAACAATAACGATACACAAAATAACCGGGAGGGGGATGATGTCCCAGCCAGCAAAGGTACTGCTGCTGTATGCCCATCCAGAATCTCAGGACTCGGTCGCGAACCGGGTGCTGCTTAAACCGGCCATGCAACTCAGTAATGTGACGGTGCACGATCTCTACGCGCACTACCCTGATTTTTTTATCGATATCGCGCATGAGCAGGCGCTATTGCGTGAACATGACGTGATTGTTTTCCAGCATCCGCTGTATACCTATAGCTGTCCGGCGCTGCTTAAAGAGTGGTTAGACCGCGTGCTCAGCCGTGGTTTCGCCAGTGGCCCAGGAGGGAACCAACTGGCGGGAAAGTACTGGCGGAGCGTGATTACCACCGGCGAGCCGGAAAGCGCGTATCGTTACGATGCGCTGAACCGCTATCCGATGACCGATGTGCTGCGGCCGTTTGAGCTGACGGCGGCGATGTGCCGGATGCACTGGATGAGTCCGATTATTATCTACTGGGCCAGGCGACAAAGTGAGCAGGAACTGGCCAGCCACGCGAAAGCCTACGGCGAATGGCTGGCAAACCCTGTTCTGGCGGGAGGTCGCTAATGGAAGGTTCTGATTTATTGACGGCGGGGGTGATGTTCCTCTTCGCGGCGGTCGCTGCGGTGCCACTGGCATCGCGGCTGGGTATTGGCGCGGTACTGGGATATTTGCTGGCAGGGATTGCGATTGGCCCCTGGGGGCTGGGATTTATCAGCGACGTTGATGAAATCCTCCACTTTTCTGAGCTGGGCGTTGTCTTTCTGATGTTTATCATCGGCCTGGAACTCAACCCATCCAAACTCTGGCAACTGCGTCGCTCTATCTTTGGCGTCGGGGCGGCCCAGGTGATGCTGAGCGCTGTCGTGCTGGCCGGGCTGCTGATGCTTACCGATTTCTCGTGGCAGGCGGCGGTGATCGGCGGGATTGGTCTGGCGATGTCATCGACCGCGATGGCGCTGCAACTGATGCGGGAAAAGGGGATGAACCGCAGCGAATCCGGCCAGTTGGGTTTTTCGGTGCTGCTGTTCCAGGATCTGGCGGTGATCCCCGCGCTGGCGCTGGTGCCGCTGCTGGCTGGCTCGGCAGATGAACATTTTGACTGGATTAAAGTCGGCATGAAGGTGCTGGCCTTTGCCGGGATGCTGATTGGCGGTCGCTATTTGCTGCGCCCGGTGTTCCGTTTTATCGCCGATTCCGGCGTGCGCGAGGTGTTTACCGCCGCCACGCTGTTGCTGGTGCTGGGGTCTGCTTTATTTATGGATGCGCTGGGGCTGTCGATGGCGCTCGGCACGTTTATCGCAGGCGTGCTGCTGGCGGAAAGCGAATACCGTCATGAGCTGGAAACGGCCATCGATCCGTTCAAAGGGCTGCTGCTGGGGTTGTTCTTTATCTCCGTGGGGATGTCGTTAAACCTTGGCGTGCTCTATACCCACCTGCTGTGGGTGGCGGTGAGCGTCATCGTGCTGGTGGCGGTGAAAACGCTGGTGCTTTATCTGCTGGCGCGTCTGTACGGGATTCGAAGTTCGGAGCGGATGCAGTTTGCGGGCGTGCTGAGTCAGGGGGGCGAGTTCGCGTTTGTGCTCTTTTCCACCGCCTCATCCCAGCGGCTGTTTCAGGGCGACCAGATGTCGCTGCTGCTGGTCACTGTAACGTTGTCGATGATGACCACGCCGCTGCTGATGAAACTCGTCGATAAATGGCTCTCCAGGCAGCTTAACGGCCCGGAAGAGGAAGATGAAAAGCCCTGGGTGGATGATGATAAACCGCAGGTGATTGTCGTGGGATTCGGGCGTTTTGGTCAGGTAATTGGCCGTTTGTTGATGGCGAATAAAATGCGCATCACCGTACTGGAGCGCGATATCAGCGCCGTTAACCTGATGCGAAAATACGGCTACAAAGTATATTACGGCGATGCGACTCAGGTGGAGCTACTGCGTTCGGCGGGAGCGGAAGCGGCGGAGTCTATCGTCATTACCTGTAATGAGCCGGAAGACACCATGAAGCTGGTGGAGATATGCCGGCAGCATTTCCCGCATTTGCATATTCTTGCGCGAGCGCGCGGACGTGTGGAAGCGCATGAGTTATTACAGGCGGGTGTCACGCAGTTTTCCCGCGAGACGTTTTCCAGCGCGCTGGAACTGGGGCGTAAGACGCTGGTGTCGTTAGGGATGCACCCACACCAGGCGCAGCGTGCGCAATTGCATTTCCGTCGGCTGGATATGCGTATGCTAAGGGAGCTTATTCCGATGCATACCGATATGGTGCAAATTTCTCGTGCCAGAGAAGCCAGACGCGAACTGGAGGAGATTTTCCAGCGAGAGATGCAGCAAGAGCGGCGCCAGCTGGATGGCTGGGATGAGTTTGAGTAGAGGGTAGGTATGGCGATTCGTAAACGTTTTATTGCAGGGGCGACGTGTCCGGCCTGCCAGGCGCAGGATTCAATGGCGATGTGGCGCGAAAATAATGTCGATATTGTTGAGTGTGTTAAGTGCGGTCATCAGATGCGTGAAGCCGATAAAGCGGCCCGCGAGCACGTTCGCAAAGAAGAGCAAGTGATCGGGATTTTTCATCCAGACTAGCGATATGCCGCAGGTTTTTTTAAGCTAGTGGGTACACGGGTGCAGAATTCCGCTACAATCTGCGCCACTATTCTTCCCATGCTCAGGAGATATCATGAAAGTAGCAAAAGACCTGGTGGTCAGCCTGGCCTATCAGGTACGTACAGAAGACGGTGTGTTGGTTGATGAGTCTCCGGTGAGTGCGCCGCTGGACTACCTGCATGGTCACGGTTCCCTGATCTCTGGCCTGGAAACAGCGCTGGAAGGTCACGACGTTGGCGACAAATTCGATGTGGCTGTTGGCGCGAACGACGCTTACGGTCAGTACGACGAAAACCTGGTGCAGCGCGTGCCTAAAGACGTCTTCATGGGCGTTGACGAGTTGCAGGTTGGCATGCGTTTCCTGGCGGAAACTGACCAGGGCCCGGTACCGGTAGAAATTACCGAAGTGGAAGACGACCACGTTGTGGTTGACGGTAACCACATGCTGGCTGGCCAGAACCTGAAATTTAACGTGGAAGTTGTGGCGATCCGCGAAGCGACCGAAGAAGAACTGGCTCATGGCCACGTTCACGGCGCGCACGGTCACGACCACGACCACGGTCACGACGGTTGCTGCGGCGGCCACGGCCACGATCATGACCACGGTCATGAGCATGGCAAAGGTGGTTGTGGCGGTAACGGCGGCTGCGGTTGCCATTAATCGTCTGTAATGCCTGATGGCGTTGCGCTTATCAGGGCTACAGTAGGCCGGATAAGGCGTTTACGCCGTCATCTGGCACAAAAAAGCGGGAATATCCCGCTTTTTTTACGTCTCAATAATGCGGTGGCGGCGTCTCTTCGGCCTGCGAGGCGATATTCGACGGTTGGCTGGCTTTAAGCTTCTCCGTCAGCAGGCGCAGATGATCGCGTAGTTTCGCCATCTCCATCTCGTGCGCGGTCACCGTTACGTTGAGTTCTTCAATGGTGATCTCCTGAAACGCCAGACGGCTCTCCAGTTCAGCCAGGCGAGCTTCCATCGTTATATCTTGCATGATTCACCTCTCTTGTTGTCTCCGGCACTTCTTGGGTCGCGGCGGATTCTACTGAACTTTATCGGATTACACAGCACTCATTCGCCCTCTACGAAACTAATTTAAACAAAAAGAGTCTGAAAAGGGGTGATAATAGGGCGTGTCCGTATGTTGATTTGTTCTACAACGTTTTATAGTACGCTTCTCATGTAAGTTAACCCTGGGGTGAGATGCCCCGGCCCTGGAGATATGGATGAAATCACTGTTTAAAGTAACGCTGCTGGCGACCACGATGGCCGTTGCTCTGCATGCACCGCTCACTTTCGCTGCGGACGCCGCGAAACCAGCTGTAACTGCTGACAGCAAAGCCGCGTTCAAGAATGACGACCAGAAATCTGCTTATGCGCTGGGCGCTTCGCTGGGTCGTTACATGGAAAACTCCCTGAAGGAACAAGAAAAACTGGGGATCAAACTGGATAAAGATCAGCTGATCGCGGGTGTCCAGGATGCATTTGCAGACAAGAGCAAACTGTCTGACCAGGAAATCGAGCAGACTTTGCAGGCATTTGAAGCGCGCGTGAAGACCTCCGCTCAGGCGAAGATGGAAAAAGACGCCGCTGACAACGAAGCGAAAGGTAAAGCGTTCCGCGAGAAATTTGCTAAAGAGAAAGGGGCGAAAACCTCTTCAACAGGTCTGGTTTATAAAGTAGAGAAAGCCGGTACTGGCGAAGCGCCAAAAGACAGCGACACCGTTGTGGTTAACTACAAAGGTACGCTGATCGACGGTAAAGAGTTCGATAACTCCTACACCCGTGGCGAACCGCTCTCTTTCCGTCTGGACGGCGTGATTCCGGGCTGGACTGAAGGCCTGAAGAACATTAAGAAAGGCGGTAAGATCCAGATGGTTATCCCACCGGATCTGGCCTACGGTAAAACGGGCGTTCCGGGTATTCCGGCTAACTCCACGCTGGTATTCGATGTAGAGCTGCTGGACATCAAACCGGCGCCGAAAGCCGATGCGAAACCAGACGCAGCGGCCGACGCCAAATCGACAGATGCTGCTAAAAAATAAAAACTGAGAACCGCCGCCTGTCATGGCGGCGGTTTTTTTATTGCAGGCCGGATATAATTAATACTGGAAAGCGGAACCCCCGCTGTATTAATTTAATCATCCGCGTAAATAATGAGCCTGCCCTGAAAACATAACGACAGGCTCCTGAAAAGGAGTGTTTTTTTTCATGACCAGGTCGCTTTTAACCAACGAAACCAGTGAGCTTGACTTACTGGATCAACGTCCTTTCGATCAAACCGACTTTGATATTCTGAAATCCTACGAAGCGGTGGTGGACGGGTTAGCGATGCTCATTGGTTCCCATTGTGAAATCGTATTGCACTCTTTGCAGGATTTGAAATGCTCAGCCATTCGCATTGCCAACGGTGAACACACGGGGCGCAAAATTGGCTCGCCGATCACTGACCTTGCATTGCGCATGCTGCATGATATGACGGGTGCGGATAGCAGCGTATCGAAGTGTTACTTCACACGCGCGAAAAGCGGTGTCCTGATGAAGTCAGTGACGATTGCCATTCGCAACCGCGAGCATCGCGTAATTGGTCTGCTGTGCATCAACATGAACCTTGATGTGCCGTTCTCGCAGATTATGAATACCTTTATTCCGCCGGAAACGCCGGAAGTGGGTTCCGCCGTGAACTTTGCCTCCTCGGTGGAGGATCTGGTCACCCAGACGCTGGAATTCACCATTGAAGAGGTGAATGCCGATCGCAATGTCTCTAATAACGCGAAGAATCGTCAGATTGTGCTGAATCTGTATGAGAAGGGGATCTTCGATATTAAAGATGCGATTAACCAGGTGGCTGACCGCCTGAACATCTCCAAACATACGGTCTACCTCTATATTCGTCAGTTCAAAAGCGGCGACTTCCAGGGGCAAGATAAGTAATGCGTTTTGCCATTATGGTGACGGGGCCAGCGTACGGAACGCAGCAAGCGAGCAGCGCGTTGCAGTTTGCACATGCCTTAGTTAACGAAGGGCATGAGCTGAGCAGCGTCTTTTTCTACCAAGAAGGCGTGTATAACGCCAACCAGTTGACCTCTCCGGCCAGCGATGAATTCGACCTGGTGCGCGCATGGCAGCAGTTGGGCGCGCAGCATGACGTCGCGTTGAATATCTGCGTTGCGGCGGCGCTGCGTCGCGGAATTGTGGATGAGACCGAAGCAAAAAGGCTGGCGCTGGCATCAGCCAACTTACAGCCAGGGTTTTCGTTGAGCGGGCTTGGCGCACTGGCGGAAGCCTCCCTGACCTGCGATCGCGTGGTGCAGTTTTGATGAAACGTATTGCTTTTGTATTTTCCACCACGCCGCACGGCAGCGCGTCGGGCCGCGAAGGACTGGATGCGTTACTGGCGACGTCGGCGCTGACGGAAGAGACTGGCGTCTTTTTTATCGGCGACGGCGTTTTTCAGATTCTTTCGGGACAAACGCCTGACGTCGTGCTGGCGCGGGATTACATCGCCACCTTCAAACTGCTGGGGCTGTACGATATCGAGCAATGCTGGCTGTGCGCCGCCTCGTTGCGTGAGCGCGGTCTGGAGACGGGGGCGAGTTTCATTGTGGATGCGACGCCGCTTGAACCTGAAGCGTTGCGCGGTGAACTGGACAATTATGATGTTATCCTGAGGTTCTGACGTGACTATCCTGCATACATTACATCGTTCCGCATGGCTCAGTGACGTTTCCGCGCTTCTTCGCGTGTGCAAAGAAGGCGATGCGCTTTTATTGCTACAGGATGGCGTTACGGCGGCCATCGAAGGTAGCCGTTTCCTTGAAAGTTTGCGTAACGCCCCCATAACGGTTTACGCACTGAAAGAAGATATCGATGCTCGCGGTTTGAGCGGTCAAATTTCAGACAGTGTCGTCAGGGTTGACTATACTGACTTCGTCAGACTTGCGGTTAAGCATCCCAGCCAGATGGCCTGGTGATTGTGGGATCGTTGTATATTTCTTGACACCTTTTCGACACCGCCCTAAAATTCGGCGTCCTCATATTGTGTGAGGCCGTTTTATTACGTGTTTACGAAGCAAAAGCTAAAACCAGGAGCTATTTAATGGCAACAGTTAACCAGCTGGTACGCAAACCACGTGCTCGCAAAGTTGCGAAAAGCAACGTGCCTGCGCTGGAAGCATGCCCGCAAAAACGTGGCGTATGTACTCGTGTATATACTACCACCCCTAAAAAACCGAACTCCGCGCTGCGTAAAGTATGCCGTGTTCGTCTGACTAACGGTTTTGAAGTGACTTCCTACATCGGTGGTGAAGGTCACAACCTGCAGGAGCACTCCGTGATCCTGATCCGTGGCGGTCGTGTAAAAGACCTCCCGGGTGTTCGTTACCACACCGTACGTGGTGCGCTTGACTGCTCCGGCGTTAAAGACCGTAAGCAAGCTCGCTCCAAGTATGGCGTGAAGCGTCCTAAGGCTTAATGGTTCTCCGTTAAGTAAGGCCAAACGTTTTAACTTAAATGTCAAACTAAACTCGTAGAGTTTTGGACAATCCTGAATTAACAACGGAGTATTTCCATGCCACGTCGTCGCGTCATTGGTCAGCGTAAAATTCTTCCGGATCCGAAGTTCGGATCAGAACTGCTGGCTAAATTTGTAAATATCCTGATGGTAGATGGTAAAAAATCTACTGCCGAAACTATCGTATACAGCGCGCTGGAGACCCTGGCTCAGCGTTCTGGTAAATCTGAACTGGAAGCTTTCGAAGTAGCTCTCGAAAACGTGCGCCCGACTGTCGAAGTTAAGTCTCGCCGCGTTGGTGGTTCTACTTATCAGGTACCAGTTGAAGTCCGTCCGGTTCGTCGTAATGCTCTGGCAATGCGTTGGATCGTTGAAGCTGCTCGTAAACGCGGTGATAAATCCATGGCTCTGCGCCTGGCGAACGAACTCACTGATGCTGCAGACAACAAAGGTACTGCAGTTAAGAAACGTGAAGACGTTCACCGTATGGCAGAAGCCAACAAGGCGTTCGCACACTACCGTTGGTAATCCCTTCGGAATTTTAGTCACCAGGCGGGCGCTTCCAGCAAGCAGCCCGCTTTGGGCTACTTAAATTGAACGCCTAGAAGATAAAACGAGGAATCAAATGGCTCGTACAACACCCATCGCACGCTACCGTAACATCGGTATCAGTGCGCACATCGACGCCGGTAAAACCACTACTACCGAACGTATTCTGTTCTACACCGGTGTAAACCATAAAATCGGTGAAGTTCATGACGGCGCAGCTACCATGGACTGGATGGAGCAGGAGCAGGAGCGTGGTATTACCATCACCTCCGCAGCGACTACTGCATTCTGGTCTGGTATGGCTAAGCAGTATGAACCGCATCGCGTAAACATCATCGACACCCCGGGGCACGTTGACTTCACTATCGAAGTAGAACGTTCCATGCGTGTTCTTGATGGTGCAGTAATGGTTTACTGCGCAGTTGGTGGTGTTCAGCCGCAGTCTGAAACCGTATGGCGTCAGGCAAACAAATATAAAGTTCCGCGCATTGCGTTCGTTAACAAAATGGACCGTATGGGTGCGAACTTCCTGAAAGTTGTTGGTCAGATCAAAAGCCGTCTGGGCGCGAACCCTGTTCCGCTGCAACTGGCGATTGGCGCTGAAGAAGCGTTCACCGGTGTTGTTGACCTGGTGAAAATGAAAGCCATCAACTGGAACGAAGCAGATGCAGGCGTTACCTTCACTTACGAAGATATCCCGGCTGACATGCAGGAACTGGCTGAAGAATGGCACCAGAACCTGATCGAGTCCGCTGCGGAAGCTTCTGAAGAGCTGATGGAAAAATACCTGGGTGGCGAAGAACTGACTGAAGAAGAGATCAAAAAAGCTCTGCGTCAGCGTGTTCTGAGCAACGAAATCATCCTGGTAACCTGTGGTTCTGCATTTAAGAACAAAGGTGTTCAGGCGATGCTGGATGCGGTAATTGATTACCTGCCATCCCCGGTTGACGTACCTGCGATCAACGGTATCCTGGACGACGGTAAAGATACTCCGGCTGAGCGTCATGCTAGCGATGATGAGCCTTTCTCTGCACTGGCATTCAAAATTGCTACCGACCCGTTCGTGGGTAACCTGACCTTCTTCCGTGTGTACTCTGGTGTGGTTAACTCTGGTGATACCGTACTGAACTCCGTGAAATCTGCACGTGAGCGTTTCGGTCGTATCGTTCAGATGCACGCTAACAAACGTGAAGAGATCAAAGAAGTTCGCGCGGGCGACATCGCTGCTGCTATCGGTCTGAAAGACGTAACTACGGGTGACACCCTGTGTGACCCGGACGCGCCGATCATTCTGGAACGTATGGAATTCCCTGAGCCGGTAATTTCCATCGCAGTAGAACCGAAAACCAAAGCTGACCAGGAAAAAATGGGTCTGGCTCTGGGCCGTCTGGCTAAAGAAGACCCGTCTTTCCGCGTATGGACTGACGAAGAATCTAACCAGACCATTATCGCCGGTATGGGTGAGCTGCACCTCGACATCATCGTTGACCGTATGAAGCGTGAATTCAACGTTGAAGCGAACGTCGGTAAACCTCAGGTTGCTTACCGCGAAGCGATTCGCTCGAAAGTTACCGATATCGAAGGTAAACACGCCAAGCAGTCTGGTGGTCGCGGTCAGTACGGTCATGTTGTTATCGACATGTACCCGCTGGAGCCGGGTTCCAACCCGAAAGGCTACGAATTCATCAACGACATCAAGGGTGGTGTAATCCCTGGCGAATACATCCCGGCCGTTGATAAAGGTATCCAGGAGCAGCTGAAAGCAGGCCCGCTGGCTGGCTATCCGGTTGTTGACATCGGTATCCGTCTGCACTTCGGTTCTTACCATGACGTTGACTCCTCTGAACTGGCGTTTAAACTGGCTGCGTCTATTGCCTTTAAAGAAGGCTTTAAGAAAGCGAAACCTGTTCTGCTTGAGCCGATCATGAAGGTTGAGGTAGAAACGCCGGAAGAGAACACCGGTGACGTAATTGGTGACTTGAGCCGTCGTCGCGGTATGCTGCGCGGTCAGGAATCCGAAGTTACTGGCGTTAAGATCCACGCTGAAGTACCGCTGTCTGAAATGTTCGGATATGCAACTCAGCTGCGTTCTCTGACCAAAGGTCGCGCATCATACACTATGGAATTCCTGAAGTATGATGATGCACCGAGCAACGTTGCTCAGGCCGTTATTGAAGCCCGTGGTAAATAATCCACAGGATTAAAACCTAAGTCCCGTGCTCTCTCCTGAAGGGGAGAGCACTATAGTAAGGAATATAGCCGTGTCTAAAGAAAAATTTGAACGTACAAAACCGCACGTTAACGTCGGCACCATCGGCCACGTTGACCATGGTAAAACTACTCTGACTGCTGCAATCACTACCGTACTGGCTAAAACCTACGGCGGTGCTGCTCGTGCATTCGACCAGATCGATAACGCGCCGGAAGAAAAAGCTCGTGGTATCACCATCAACACTTCTCACGTTGAATACGACACCCCGACTCGCCACTACGCGCACGTAGACTGCCCGGGCCACGCCGACTATGTTAAAAACATGATCACCGGTGCTGCGCAGATGGACGGCGCGATCCTGGTTGTTGCTGCGACTGACGGCCCGATGCCGCAGACCCGTGAGCACATCCTGCTGGGTCGTCAGGTAGGCGTTCCGTACATCATCGTGTTCCTGAACAAATGCGACATGGTTGATGACGAAGAGCTGCTGGAACTGGTTGAGATGGAAGTGCGTGAACTGCTGTCTCAGTACGATTTCCCGGGCGACGACACGCCGATCGTTCGTGGTTCTGCTCTGAAAGCGCTGGAAGGCGACGCAGAGTGGGAAGCGAAAATCATCGAACTGGCTGGCTACCTGGATTCTTACATCCCGGAACCAGAGCGTGCGATTGACAAGCCGTTCCTGCTGCCGATCGAAGACGTATTCTCCATCTCCGGTCGTGGTACCGTTGTTACCGGTCGTGTAGAGCGCGGTATCATCAAAGTGGGCGAAGAAGTTGAAATCGTTGGTATCAAAGAGACTGCGAAGTCTACCTGTACTGGCGTTGAAATGTTCCGCAAACTGCTGGACGAAGGCCGTGCTGGTGAGAACGTAGGTGTTCTGCTGCGTGGTATCAAACGTGAAGAAATCGAACGTGGTCAGGTACTGGCTAAGCCGGGTTCCATCAAGCCGCACACCAAGTTCGAATCTGAAGTTTATATCCTGTCCAAAGACGAAGGCGGCCGTCATACTCCGTTCTTCAAAGGCTACCGTCCGCAGTTCTACTTCCGTACAACTGACGTGACTGGCACCATCGAACTGCCGGAAGGCGTAGAGATGGTAATGCCGGGCGACAACATCAAAATGGTTGTTACCCTGATCCACCCGATCGCGATGGACGACGGTCTGCGTTTCGCAATCCGTGAAGGCGGCCGTAC
>NZ_JAOWGB010000026.1:14946-586575 GCF_030333365.1 Citrobacter sp. CK195 | reverse complement strand
CGGAACAGGGGCATTGCTGCAATGCTCTGATTTTCAGCCGCACCGGTTTTGCTGTTAAAAAACAAACCGCAGAAATGGTCAGGTGTGGGCAGGTCCGGCTGAAAATTGCCGACGTGTTTCCGTAAGGCCGGAGGAACCCGCATGGATGCGGGTTCAGGGCGCGTTTTGCAGGGACGCTACCTCGCGCCCGCCCCGGTAGCCTGAAGGAATAAGCGGAGGGTATTGCGAAGCAACAATTTTCCTGCCGGGAGCGGGGATTGTTAAGGGGGCAGCGATAGCCCCCTTAACGCGTTCACGGGTGATGAAGCGCCAGAGAAATGCGGGACGTAAAGTGAACGGCATAATACTCCGGGATACTATGTTCTCTCTTCAGAATAATTTCGCTCACTGGATGGCAATATTTTTGCCCTGCCATCAACCATAAAGGTGTCGGGAAATGCCGACATCAGTAGATTGTTTGTGTCTCCAAAAGGAGACATTTAACTCATTGATTTACAAAGATAGCGTAAGGTTTGTTTTTAGGTGTCTCTGAATGGCGACACCTTGCTGAAATTTTGTTCGTTTTGTAACGGTGATGATTTCTCTATAAAACCAAATAAAATCATAATGTTAATTATTTTTTTTAAAATTGGCACACTTACTGCATAATAGTAACCAGTGGCTCATTCACCTTCTTATGTCAGCCCCTTCGGGAAGCGCTACATAAACTTCGAATGACGCACAACAAGGTGCCTGCCGTCCAACTTCTGATAATAGCGTCGCTTTATCAACCACCGGGCGAAACGTCGAGTTAGGCACCGCCTTATTCCATAACAAAGCCGGGTTAATCCCGGCTTTGTTGTATCTGATGTTCCCCTCGGTTAGCATCCTTGTATCCTTATCCGATGAGAGTAACGCCTTGAAGCGCTGGTCTGTTTTCCCCCGGTCCTTGCGACAACTGGTTATGCTGGCATTTCTGCTGATTCTGTTGCCTTTGTTGGTACTGGCCTGGCAGGCCTGGCAAAGTCTCAACGCGCTCAGCGCCCAGGCGGCGCAGACTAACCGCACCACGCTGATAGATGCCCGGCGCAGCGAAGCGATGACCAACGTGGCGCTGGAGATGGAGCGCAGCTACCGGCAATATTGCGTGCTCGACGACCGTACGCTGGCGAAGGTGTATCAGAGCCAGCGAAAACGCTACAGCGAAATGCTGGACGCACATGCGGGAGTATTGCCGGACGCTAAACTTTACCAGGCGCTACGCGATGATCTGAACGGTCTTGCACAATTACAGTGTAAAAATAGCGGCCCTGACGCTACCGCCGCCGCGCGGCTGGAGGCTTTTGCCAACGCCAATACGGAAATGGTGCAGGCAACGCGCACGGTGGTGTTCTCGCGCGGGCAGCAGTTACAGCAGGAAATCGCAGAGCGCGGACAATTCTTTGGCTGGCAGGCGCTGGTGCTGTTTCTGGTCAGTCTGGCGATGGTACTGCTTTTTACAAGGATGATCATTGGGCCGGTGAAAGGGATAGAACGGATGATTAACCGGCTGGGAGAAGGGCGCTCTCTGGGAAATACCGTATCGTTTACCGGGCCGCGCGAGCTGCGTTCGGTGGGGCAGCGCATTATCTGGTTGAGTGAACGTCTGTCCTGGCTGGAATCCCAACGGCATCAGTTTTTACGTCACCTGTCGCATGAGCTGAAAACGCCGCTGGCCAGTATGCGCGAAGGGACAGAGCTGCTGGCCGATCAGGTCGTGGGGCCATTGACGCCGGAGCAAAAAGAGGTCGTCGGCATTCTGGACGATAGCAGCCGCAACTTACAGAAGTTGATTGAGCAACTGCTTGATTACAACAGGAAACTGGCGGACAGCGCGATTGAGATGGAAACCGTGGAGCTTGAACCGCTGGTGGATATGGTGGTTTCCGCTCACAGTTTGCCTGCGCGCGCTAAAATGATGCATACCGAGGTCAGGCTGGCTATCGACAGCTGTCTGGCCGAGCCGATGCTATTAATGAGCGTGCTGGACAATCTTTATTCCAATGCGGTGCACTATGGCGCTGAATCCGGTAACATTTGTATTCGCAGCAATGTATATGGTTCAAAGGCGCATATTGACGTGATCAATACGGGCACGCCGATCCCGGAAGCGGAAAGGGCCATGATTTTTGAACCCTTTTTCCAGGGAAGCCATCAGCGTAAAGGTGCGGTGAAGGGGAGCGGATTAGGGTTAAGTATCGCCAGGGACTGCATCCGTCGTATGCAGGGGGAACTGTATCTGGTCGATGAGAATGCGCAAGAGGTTTGCTTCCGTATCGAACTGCCGCTATCTGCATCGAAAAACCACTAAAAATGAAGCTAAGCCTGGTGAGTATGCCACACGTTTTTGTTCGAGTTCTGAAGCGATTATTTCCCCGAAGAGGATGGTTAGCGAGTGTGCCTTGCCTGGTGCTGATGGGGTGCGCGCCACATGCCGCGAAGCATGTCGTAAATGATGCGTCGCAGGAAAAAACTCCACCGTATCAGCTGGCGGATTATCTCTCTACCGACTGTTCGGATATCTGGTTACTCAAAGGGCCATCGACGGATAACAATCCGCTTTACTGGCAGCGGGCGATTGATTGTGCCGATCGCCTGTTGCCTGTTCAGTCACGCAATGAAGCGCGGGCGCTGGAAGATGGCAGCTGGCAGAACACGTTCAAACGCGGGATTCTGCTGGCGGATGCTAAAATTACGCCCCTTGAACGGCGCGATATGGTCACTCGCCTCGATGCGCTAAGCGCGCAAATTCCCGCTCAGGTGCGCCCGCTTTATCAGCTCTGGCGCGACGGTCAGGCGCTACAGTTACAGCTTGCCGAAGAGCGTCAGCGTTACAGTAAACTCCAGCAAGCGTCGGATAGCGAGCTTGATACGTTGCGTCAGCAGCATCAGCACTTACAGGCGCAGCTCGATCTCACGACGCGCAAGCTGGAGAATCTGACTGATATTGAGCGCCAGCTCTCCACGCGCAAACCCGCAGGCAACTACAATCCTGACGCGACACACGGAAATGATAAACCCGCAGCGCCTGACGACGGCGCATCTTCCGCACTGCCACAAGATGAGGTAACGCCATGATAAGCCGCAAACCGGCACATCTGCTGCTCGTGGACGATGACCCGGGGCTGTTGAAACTGCTGGGGATGCGCCTGACCAGCGAAGGCTACAGCGTCGTGACGGCGGAAAGCGGTCAGGAAGGGCTGCGCGTACTGAATCGCGAAAAAGTGGATTTGGTCATTAGCGATCTGCGAATGGATGAAATGGATGGCATGCAGCTGTTCACGGAAATCCAGAAAGTCCAGCCTGGCATGCCCGTCATCATTTTGACCGCACACGGCTCTATTCCTGATGCCGTGGCGGCGACGCAAAAAGGCGTGTTTAGCTTTCTGACCAAACCGGTCGATAAAGATGCGCTGTATCAGGCCATTGATGACGCGCTTGAACAATCGGCGCCAGCAATGGACGACAGCTGGCGCGAATCAATCGTTACGCGCAGTCCGTTGATGATACGCCTGCTGGAACAGGCGCGGATGGTGGCGCAATCGGATGTCAGCGTGCTGATTAACGGGCAAAGCGGCACCGGGAAAGAGATTTTCGCGCAGGCTATCCATAACGCCAGCCCGCGCAGCAGTAAACCTTTCATCGCCATTAACTGCGGCGCGCTGCCGGAACAGCTACTGGAGTCCGAACTGTTTGGCCACGCGCGCGGGGCGTTTACCGGCGCGGTCAGCAATCGCGAAGGGTTATTTCAGGCGGCGGAAGGCGGCACGCTGTTTCTTGATGAAATCGGCGATATGCCCGCGCCGTTACAGGTTAAGCTGCTGCGCGTTCTGCAAGAGCGCAAAGTCAGACCGCTTGGCAGCAATCGCGATATCGATATTGATGTGCGCATTATCTCCGCAACGCACCGCGATCTGCCTAAGGCGATGGCGCGGGGTGAATTTCGCGAAGACTTATATTACCGTCTGAACGTGGTGAGTCTGAAGATCCCGACGCTGGCGGAGCGTACGGAAGATATTCCGCTGCTGGCGAATCATCTTCTGCGCCAGTCAGCAGAGCGGCATAAACCGTTTGTGCGGGCGTTTTCAACGGATGCGATGAAGCGCCTGATGACCGCAAGCTGGCCGGGAAACGTGCGTCAGTTGGTGAACGTTATTGAGCAGTGCGTGGCGTTAACTTCCTCGCCGGTCATCAGCGACGCGCTGGTGGAGCAGGCGCTGGAAGGCGAAAATACGGCGCTGCCGACGTTTGTTGAGGCGCGTAATCAGTTTGAGCTTAACTACTTGCGTAAACTGCTGCAAATCACCAAAGGGAATGTCACCCATGCGGCGAGAATGGCAGGGCGTAACCGGACGGAATTTTATAAGCTGCTCTCGCGCCATGAGTTGGATGCAAACGATTTCAAAGAGTAGTTTTCATGCCGTAAAGTAGCGTGAATTATGTTACGTTTATCAGATTAAAAGACAGGCGACCTTTTCAAGGAATAGCATGAAAAAGATTGATGCGATTATTAAACCCTTCAAGCTGGACGACGTCCGTGAAGCGCTGGCTGAGGTAGGCATTACCGGTATGACGGTTACCGAAGTGAAAGGCTTTGGGCGTCAGAAAGGTCATACCGAGCTGTACCGTGGCGCGGAATATATGGTGGATTTTCTGCCGAAGGTGAAAATTGAAATCGTGGTGACCGACGATATTGTGGATACCTGCGTTGACACCATTATTCGTACCGCGCAGACGGGGAAAATCGGTGACGGTAAAATTTTCGTCTTTGACGTTGCGCGCGTGATTCGTATTCGTACCGGCGAAGAAGACGACGCGGCAATTTAAACCGCGTCGTGCTTGCCGGATGGCGGTGTAAACACTTTATCCGGCCTACAAAATCCCGTAGGCCTGATAAGCGTAGCGCCATCAGGCATGACTTAATTACAGCACTTTATGTGGGCCGAAGCATTCGTAATGAATGTTTTCGCTTTTCACGCCCAGCCCTGTCAGCTGCTTCGCAGCAAACTGCATAAAGCCGACCGGACCGCACAGATAAAACTGCATTGCCGGATCGCTGATCGCACTTTCCAGTTTATTTAAATCCATCAGACCTGTGCTGTCGAACGCGCCATTCGCACGATCGGCTTCTGTCGGTTCGCGATACCAGGTATGTGCGGTAAAGCGCGGCAGGGTTTTACCCAGCTCGCTCACTTCATCTGCGAACGCATGCACGTCGCCGTTTTCCGCCGCGTGGAACCAGTTCACCTGCGCGGTGTGGTTGGCTTTGGTCAGCGTATCCAGCATAGCCAGCATTGGAGTCTGGCCGACGCCTGCGGAAATCAGGGAAACAGGCGTGTCCGTTGCGACATCCATGAAGAAATCACCAGCCGGAGCGGCTAAGTGGACGATATCGCCGACGCTTGCGTGGTTGTGCAGCCAGCTGGAAACCTGACCGCCATCTTCACGCTTAACTGCGATGCGATAACCTTTACCATCCGGCTTGCGGGTCAGGGAATACTGACGGATCTCCTGATGCGGGAAGCCTTCCGGTTTCAGCCATACCCCCAGGTATTGACCCGGATGATATTCTGCGACCGGGCCGCCATCGACCGGTTCAAATTCAAAGCTGGTAATCAGGGCGCTGCGCGGCGTTTTCGCGACGATGCGGAACGGACGAGTGCCTTCCCAGCCGCCATTCTTGCTGGCGTTTTCGCTGTAGATTTGCGCTTCGCGATTGATAAAGACATTGGCCAGAACGCCATACGCTTTACCCCAGGCATCCAGCACTTCCTGGCCCGGGCTGAACATTTCGTCCAGCGTTGCCAGCAGGTGGCCGCCAACGATGTTGTACTGTTCTGGTTTGATCTGGAAACTGGTGTGCTTCTGGGCGATTTTTTCTACCGCAGGCAGCAGCGCAGGCAGGTTTTCGATATTGCTGGCATAGGCCGCGATGGCGTTAAACAGCGCTTCACGTTGATCGCCATTTCGCTGGTTACTCATGTTAAAAATTTCTTTGAGTTCAGGGTTGTGGGTAAACATGCGATCGTAGAAATGGGCGGTCAGTTTTGGACCGGTTTCAACCAGCAGGGGAATGGTGGCTTTTACTGTGGCGATGGTTTGAGCGTCAAGCATACTGTCTTCCTTTATCTGAGACTTTAATGATGTATGTCAAATACATCTTATAAAAAATAACCCTGTATTGTAAATGGTTCTTTGTAACTTTGCGTTTTTAACGTTACAACGTGAAAAATCTGCATCACAAACCTGAAAAGAAATCCGTTGGAATTCGTAAGGTCTTCATTCGACAAAGCCTTGTACAGCATGAAGGTAATCGTTTGCGTAAAATCCTTTGTCAAGACCTGTTATCGCAGAATGATTCGGTTATACTGTTGGCCGTTGTCCCACGGGATTGCCTTTTTAGGCCAAAATTTATCGTTAGCTGAGTCAGGAGATGCGGATGTTAAAGCGTGAAATGAACATTGCCGATTATGATGCCGAACTGTGGCAGGCTATGGAGCAGGAAAAAGTACGTCAGGAAGAGCACATCGAACTGATCGCCTCCGAAAACTACACCAGCCCGCGCGTGATGCAGGCGCAGGGATCTCAGCTGACCAACAAATACGCTGAAGGATATCCGGGCAAGCGCTACTACGGCGGTTGCGAATATGTGGATGTCGTTGAGCAACTGGCGATTGACCGCGCGAAAGAACTGTTTGGCGCAGACTACGCCAACGTCCAGCCGCACTCTGGTTCTCAGGCTAACTTCGCGGTCTACACTGCGCTGCTGCAACCGGGCGACACCGTTCTGGGTATGAACCTGGCGCAAGGTGGCCACCTGACTCACGGTTCTCCGGTAAACTTCTCCGGTAAACTGTACAACATCGTGCCTTACGGCATCGATGAGTCCGGTAAAATTGACTACGAAGAGATGGCGAAGCTGGCTCAGACTCACAAACCGAAGATGATCATCGGCGGCTTCTCTGCTTATTCCGGCGTCGTTGACTGGGCAAAAATGCGTGAAATTGCCGACAGCATTGGCGCGTACCTGTTTGTTGATATGGCGCACGTCGCGGGTCTTATCGCCGCAGGCGTTTACCCGAACCCGGTTCCGCATGCTCACGTTGTGACCACCACCACGCACAAAACCCTGGCGGGTCCGCGCGGCGGCCTGATCCTGGCGAAAGGCGGTGACGAAGAGTTGTACAAAAAACTGAACTCTGCTGTTTTCCCTAGTGCTCAGGGTGGCCCGCTGATGCATGTGATCGCCGGTAAAGCGGTGGCGCTGAAAGAAGCGATGGAACCGGAGTTTAAAGTCTACCAGCAGCAGGTTGCCAAAAACGCCAAAGCGATGGTGGAAGTGTTCCTGAACCGTGGCTACAAAGTGGTTTCCGGCGGTACGGAGAACCACCTGTTCCTGCTGGATCTGGTGGACAAAAACCTGACCGGTAAAGAAGCTGACGCCGCGCTGGGTCGTGCCAACATCACCGTTAACAAAAACAGCGTGCCGAACGATCCGAAGAGCCCGTTTGTTACTTCCGGTATCCGTATCGGTTCTCCGGCCATTACGCGTCGCGGCTTTAAAGAAGCTGAAGCTAAAGAGCTGGCTGGCTGGATGTGCGATGTGCTGGACAACATCAACGATGAAGCGGTTATTGAGCGCATCAAAGGCAAAGTGCTGGACATCTGCGCACGCTTCCCGGTTTACGCGTAAGCGATACGCCAGGCATCGTGAAAAAGGCTTCCTGCGGGAAGCCTTTTTTATTTCCGGGTCACGCCGTGCGGGCGAATCCAGGCGCGACTTTGATACCCGGTTATATGAATAATTTTAATACCGCGCCGGTGGTTTTTCATTCGACAAGCGAGTCTCCTTTCATCGCAGGGTGTCGGACTCATATTCAGAGCGCGTTTAGCTGTGATTCGACGTACAGATAGCCGATCCCCATCAACTGTTGCGAACGACTGAGTGTGCCAAAGCCGATCCGGGTGGACCTTGCCTGCGGGTTATCGCCATGATCAAAGGGATTAAACCCCGTTTGCTGCACCAGCGTATTCAGCCAGCTTTCGCCAAAGGCGCAACTGCGGCCATAAATCCAGATTTGGTTAATATTCAGGATATTCAGAAAGTTATATAAACTCAGGCCAATCGCGCTGGCGGCGTGTTCCACCCAGGCCTGGATGCGGACATCGCCCTGTTGCCAGGCGGTAATCAGTTGATCGATGGTGATAGTTTCTGGATCGCAATCCGCCGTGGGCTGCGTTTTCATCCACCGTCGAGCCTGCTTTTTAAGCGCGCTGAGCGAGGCCACAGTTTCCAGACAGCCGTAGCGGCCGCAATCACAGGCTACCCCGTCCGGGTTGACGATGGTATGTCCGATCTGACCGCTGCCATACAAACTGCCGCGCCAGATGTTGTCGTTGATGACAAAGGAGGAACCAATCCCGTAATCGACGTTAATGACGCAGAAATCGCGGTTTGCCGCCGGGTTTTGCCACTTCTCCGCCAGCGCCAGCATCACGCAGTCATTGTCTAACCGCACCTGTACGCCGAGCATCTCCTCCAGCAGATATTTAATCTCAACCGGGGTTTTCCACGGTGCCTGCGGCATGGTTTTTGACGCCCCGGTAATGGGATCGACCTGACCGTGAACGCCTAATGCCAGATTGATGGTCACGTCGGGATAGCGCTGACGATATTCCCGCCAGTGCGCGGCAAGCGCGGTCAGCAAGGCTTTTGGCGAACCGGCATTGATCTCCGCATGGCGCCAGTCGCCCACGGCGACCAGACGCGCATCTGCCAGCTGGCTGGTGATGCTGGTGGGCGTCACGTTCATGCACAGCGTCCAGTCTCCCTGTTCGGGCAGGTGATAGCTGCCGCTACTCAGCCCTCGTTGGCTTAACGTCTCCCGGGAATGGCAAATTCTTCCCTCATCGATCAACTCCTCCAGAATATTGCTGACCGCCGGAATCGACAGGCCGCTGAGCTGCGCCAGCCGGGATTTACTGAGCTGTTTTTCACGCCACAGGTGCGACAGAAAGATCTGTTTGTTGGCTTGCCTGACCCGGGCGTTATTGAACCCTGTACGCTGCATACACTTAACTCCCTTAACTATATTGCGTGAGCATTGCGTATTTTAACGCCAGTTATCTGCCCCAGAATAGCAGCAAGGTGAAATTTTACTTTTGTTTGTTTAGTGGAGAATGACATGTACGGTTCAGTTAAGGTCTGGCAGGAAACACTCTCACTCCCTACGTGGACAACCGGCGAAGAAGATCCGAACCCGATGTTCCTGGAAAAACGGGTTTATCAGGGGTCTTCAGGCGCGGTTTATCCTTATGGCGTCATCGATACGCTGACCGGTGAACGTGAAATGCGTGAGTATCAGGCAGTCTGGATGGAGAATGATTTTATTCGCATCATGCTGTTGCCGGAGCTGGGCGGACGTATTCATCGCGCGTATGACAAAGTGCAGCAGCGTGATTTTGTTTACTACAACGAAGTGGTGAAACCCGCGCTGGTCGGGCTGCTGGGGCCGTGGATCTCCGGTGGGATTGAATTTAACTGGCCGCAGCATCACCGTCCTACCACATTTATGCCGGTGGATTTTACCTGTCAGCAGGGCGAACGCGGAGAACAAACCGTGTGGATGGGGGAAGTGGAGCCCATGCGCGGCTTGCAGGTGATGACCGGATTTACGCTGTACCCCGATCGGGCATTAATTGAAATCACCGGAAAAGTCTTTAACGGCAACGCTACGCCGCGCCATTTTTTGTGGTGGGCAAACCCGGCGGTGAAAGGCGGAGACGACCACCAGAGCGTTTTCCCGCCGGACGTCACTGCCGTATATGACCACGGTAAACGGGATGTCTCCGCCTTTCCGATCGCGACGGGCACTTATTACAAAGTGGACTACTCCGCCGGCGTGGATATCTCGCGTTATAAAAATGTGCCGGTGCCGACCTCTTATATGGCTGAAAAGTCAGATTATGATTTTGTCGGCGCCTGGCATCATGGCGAACGAGGGGGACTGCTGCATGTGGCCGACCACCATATTTCGCCGGGTAAAAAACAGTGGACGTGGGGATACGGTGATTTTGGCGTGGCCTGGGATCGCAACCTGACCGATGACAACGGCCCGTACATTGAACTCATGACCGGGGTCTTCACCGACAACCAGCCAGATTTTACCTGGCTTGCGCCGTATGAAGAGAAAGTCTTCGTGCAAAATTTCCTGCCCTACAGTGAACTGGGCATGGTGCAAAATGCCAGTACGCAGCTTGCGCTGCGCCTTGAGCGAGAAGGGAACCAGCTTTCATCCGGCGTTTATGCCGTTGCGCCGCTACATGACGTTCAGGTAACGCTTTGTGCCCAGGGGCAACCGTTCTTTGAAAAAACACTCACGCTGGAACCCGGTCAAAGCTGGCGCGCCGATCTTTCTGACGCGGGCCACGCGCGGGTGAAAATGACCGTTGCCCGTCGTGATGGCGTCACGCTGCTGGCGTATGAGGAGCATATCGCGGAGGACTTGCCGTTGCCGAAAGCGGCCTGTGCGCCCGAACTACCAGAGGCGCTGTCCTGTACTGATGAGCTCTATTTTATTGGTCAGCATCTGGAGCAGTACAACCATGCCAGCCGCTATGCAGAAGAGTATTACCAGCGAGCGCTGGACGTGGACCCGCATGACTATCGCAACAATGTCGCGTTGGGCACGCTGGCGCTGAATCGTGCGGACTGGGCGCAGGCAGAGCGCTGTGCGCAGTCTGCCTTACAGCGGGCGCATAAGCTCAATAAAAATCCGCGTGATGGGGAGGCGAGTATGCTGCTGGCCGCCGCGCTGGAACGCCAGGGCAAGGACGACCTCGCCCGTGAGCACTACTACAAAGCCAGCTGGAGCGGCAACTGTCGTGACGCGGCCTTCTGGTCGCTGGCGCGAATCTCCATGAAGCGGAATGATTACGCCGATGCGCTGGAGAAAGTGAATCTGAGTTTGCGCTTTAATGGCAGCAATAATCTGGCGATGGGGCTGAAAGCATTGATTCTGGCCGGACTCGGGCGCACAACCGAAGCGCTGGCGTATATTTCACAGCAGCTTATTGAGTACCCGCTGAGTTACACCCTGCATTATGCGCGCTGGGCTATCCGTCAGGATGAGGCGGCGAAAGAGGCGCTTATCGCCATTACCGGGCGCCGTGGCGCCAACGCCTGCGAGCTGGCGGGCTGGCTGGTCTCTTGTGGGCAAAAAGAGGCCGCCCGCGCGGTGCTGACGCTGCTCGACAGCCAGGAGACGCTGCCCATGCTGTGGCGCGCCTCGCTGAGTGATGATCCGCAACCGTTTATTGCGCTGGCTCGCGACTGTTTGCACAACCGCGTTCGTTTTCCCAACACGCTCGACGAAGTGCAAATGCTGCAAACGCTGTCGGATTGCGCCTTCGCTCGTTATCTGCTGGGCTGCTTCTGGTACAGCAAACGTTGTTATGAAGAGGCGGTGAATTGCTGGCAGTTTACGCTGGAGCAGGAACCGAATTTCGCGCCGGTGCATCGGCTGCTGGGGATTTACGCCTGGAACAAACAGCACGATGCGCAGAAAGCGCTGAAATACCTGTCTCAAGCGGTCGTGCTGGAGCCGAAGAATGCCCGCTTCCTGTTTGAGCTGGATTATCTGAACAAACTGATGGCAGCGCCAGCCGAGGCGCGTTTACAACGGCTGGAGGCCAGCAAAGAGATTGTTTTCCATCGCGACGATCTGACCGTGGAATTGCTTAGCGTATGGAATAGCCTCGGTCGCTACGAAGCGGCCGCCGGGGTGTTGCGCGAACGTGTTTTTCACCCCTGGGAAGGCGGGGAGGGCAAAGCCACCGGGCAATATTTACTGAATCAGATCCACCAGGCGCTGGAGGCTATTCGCCGTGGCGAGCTGCAAAACGCCACCGTTTTGCTTCAGCAGGCGTTGCACTATCCGCACAATCTCGGCGAGGGGCGTTTACCGGGACAAACGGATAATGACATCTGGTATTTGCTGGGCTATTGCGCGCGCCAGCAAGGTCATCATGATGAGGCGCAGCGCTATTTCACCCGCGCGACTCGCGGAGGCAGCTCGCTGGACGCGGGACGTTACTACAATGACCAGCCGGTGGATTATCTCTTCTGGCAGGGGATGGCTCTGAAAGCGTCAGGTGACTGCACTGAAGCGAACCTTCTTTTCCAGAGTTTCCTGCAATGGGTGGAGACGCAGCGTGACAAGGTTCCCGATGTCGATTTCTTCGCCGTATCGTTACCGGATCTGGTGGTGCTGGATGCACCCGCACAGGAGAAACACCAACAGCACTGCCTGTTCATTACCGCGCTGGGCCATCTGGGGCAGGGCGATATCCCGGCGTGCCAGCAGGCGCTAAACGTGCTCCTGCAACGCAATCCGACGCATGACAAGGCGCAGCTGCTGCGCCATGCGCTCAACATACCGTTATTTCAATAGACCCTGAACAGGTGGAGGCGACTCCACCTGAAACCTGCTGTTCCCTGCGTTTCCCTGAAAGAGGAATCATAATGAATAACACGCAGACACATTTAAGAATCGGTTATGTCTGGACTATCTGTCTGGTTGCCGCCTGCGGCGGCTTGCTGTTTGGCTATGACTGGGTGGTGATTGGCGGCGCCAAACCGTTCTACGAAGCCTATTTTTCAATTACCGATCCAGCGCAGTCCGGCTGGGCGATGAGTTCCGCGCTGGTCGGCTGTATCTTTGGCGCGCTGATGTCCGGCTGGTGCGCTGATAAATTTGGGCGAAAAATGCCGCTGATTCTGGCCGCGATCCTGTTCAGCGCATCGTCCTGGGGAACCGCTGTCGCCAGCAATTTCGATATGTTTGTGATTTACCGTATTGTTGGCGGCGTAGGAATCGGCCTGGCGTCCGCCCTTAGCCCGCTGTACATCGCGGAAGTCAGCCCGGCGGAGAAGCGTGGACGTTTTGTGGCGGTCAACCAACTCACGATCGTGATCGGCGTACTGGCGGCCCAGCTCATTAATCTGATGATTGCAGAACCGGTGGCGACCGACGCGACCCGGCAGGCGATTGTTGAAAGCTGGAATGGGCAGATGGGCTGGCGCTGGATGTTCGGCGCGGAACTGGTGCCTGCGCTGGCGTTTCTGGTTCTGATGTTCTTTGTGCCGGAATCACCGCGCTGGCTGGTCAAAGCGGGCAAACCTGAACGCGCCCGCGCCATGCTGCAACGGATTGGCTCAGCGGAGTATGCCGGGCAGACGTTGCGGGAAATAGAACATACTCTGCTGAAAGACAACCACAAAGTGGCCTGGTCAACGCTGTTGCAGCCGCAGATTAAACCGATTGTCATCATCGGCATGGTGCTGGCCGTCTTCCAGCAATGGTGCGGGATCAATGTGATCTTCAACTATGCGCAGGAGATCTTCGCTTCCGCAGGGTTTGATATCAACGGAACGTTAAAATCCATTGTCGCCACAGGGATCATTAACCTCGTCTTCACCCTCGCAGCGCTGCCGCTGGTCGATAAAATTGGTCGCCGAAAACTGATGCTGTTTGGCGCTTCAGGACTCACGGTGATTTATGTACTGATTGCCGCCGCTTACGGGATGGGGATTATGGGCTGGCCGGTTCTGGTGCTGGTGCTGGCGGCTATTGCGATTTACGCCCTGACGCTGGCGCCAGTCACCTGGGTTCTGTTGTCGGAAATCTTCCCGAACCGCGTCCGTGGTCTGGCGATGTCGCTGGGGACGCTGGCGCTCTGGATTGCCTGCTTCCTGCTGACCTACACGTTCCCGCTGCTTAATGCGGGGCTGGGAGCGGCGGGCAGTTTCCTGCTTTACGGCGTTATCTGCGCGATGGGGTATTTCTACGTGCTGCGCAATGTGCCTGAAACGAAAGGCGTGACGCTGGAGGCGCTGGAAGAGCAACTGGCGGCGCGGCATGTGAAATCCAGCCCGTCAACTCAACAGCGAAGCGCACGGTAATGGACGATACGCTGATATTACAAAACACGCATCTGCGGATGCGTGTTGATCCACAGGGCGGCAGATTGTTGAGTTTGTTTTCATTAGCGCATCAGCAGGCCGTTTTACGTGAAGGATGCGGCGTAAAACCCGGCGAATGCGGCCTGTTCCCTATGCTGCCGGTCGCTAATCGCGTTGCCGAAAACCGTTTTTTGTTCAGGGGAGAGGAGGTGAATCTTCCCCGGCATGAGGAGGATGCCGTTTTCTTTCTGCACGGTGACGGCTGGCTCAGGCGCTGGGATACGATTGCCGTTCATGAGGATGCCTGTCATCTGCGTTCAGGTCGTCAAATGGCGTGCGGTTATGATTATGTCGCGGATCTTCACTATCAGCTGGACGCCGCTGTGCTTCATGCCTCGCTGACGATAACGCACCGGGGGGAACGACCGATGCTTTATGGTTGCGGATTCCACCCGTACTTTGCTTTTGATCGTCACAGTACCGTGCAGTTTGCCGCCAGCGGTTACTGGCCGGAAGGTAAGCTGCATCTGCCGCAGGAATGGCAGAGCGATATTCCCCGGCAGGCGGATTTTTCCGGTGCGCAATATGGCGAGGATGCGTGGCTTAACGTAGGGTATTCCGGCTGGAGCGGGCGGGCGATTGTGCAGCGTGATGTGATGAAGGTCACGCTTTTATCGCAAACGCCCTGGCTTATGCTATTCAGAATGCAAGGGGAGTCATTCTTGTGTCTGGAACCGCAGTCGCACCCGGTAAATGCCCACAACATGCCGGGGCAACCGGGACTCCAGGCTTTAGCTCAGGGGGACCAGTGCCATTTCGCGATGCAAATCGCTGTTGTTTAGGCCAAAAAAGATGTTATTCGCCTGTTAATGCTCTCTTGCGCCAGCCTGCATTTATCGCCAGACTATCGCCTCCATACGGGAGGGAATCATGGTTTTGCACTCCACGCGCTGGCTGGCGCTCGGTTATTTTACCTACTTCTTTAGCTACGGTATTTTTCTGCCATTCTGGAGCGTCTGGCTTAAAGGCCTGGGACTGACGCCGGAAACCATCGGTCTCCTGCTGGGGGCGGGGCTGGTGGCGCGTTTCCTCGGTAGCCTGTTGATTGCGCCACGGGTGAGCGATCCTTCCCGCTTGATTTCTGCGTTACGCCTTCTGGCGCTGCTGACGCTGGTGTTTGCCCTTGCATTCTGGGCAGGGACGCACGTCGCGTGGCTGATGGTGGTGATGATCGGTTTTAACCTCTTCTTCTCGCCGCTGGTGCCGCTCACCGATGCGCTGGCCAATACCTGGCAAAAACAGTTAACGATGGACTATGGCCGGGTGCGTTTGTGGGGGTCCATTGCGTTTGTGATCGGCTCGGCGTTGACCGGGAAACTGGTGAGCCTCTTTGATTATCAGGCAATTCTGGGGCTATTGACGCTTGGGGTGGCCTCGATGCTGCTAGGTATGCTGCTGCGACCGAGCGTATTACCGCAGGGGGAAAGCCGTCATCAGGAGAGTGCGGGCTGGCCTGCCTGGCGTACGCTCGTCGTTCAGAGCTGGCGCTTTCTCGCCTGCGTGTGCCTGCTGCAAGGCGCGCATGCCGCTTATTACGGCTTCAGCGCGATTTACTGGCAGGGGGCGGGCTATTCCGCTTCGGCAGTGGGGTATTTGTGGTCGCTGGGCGTGGTGGCGGAAGTGGTTATTTTTGCGATGAGTAACAAACTGTTCCGCCGTTTTAGCGCTCGCGATCTGCTATTGCTCTCCGCCGTATGCGGCGTCATTCGCTGGGGATTAATGGGCTGGAGCACCGCGCTGCCGTGGTTGATAGCGATCCAGATTCTGCATTGCGGCACCTTTACCGTTTGCCATCTGGCCGCGATGCGTTACATCGCCGCTCGCCAGGGAAGCGAAGTGATTCGTCTACAGGCGGTCTATTCTGCCGTGGCGATGGGCGGCAGCATTGCCATCATGACCGTATTCGCCGGATTCCTGTATCAGCATTTAGGGAACGGCGTATTCTGGGTGATGGCATTGGTGGCGTTGCCTGCTATTTTCTTACGGCCTAACGTCGCCGCGTCATCATGATTCCAGTATTTTGCGGATCTGTTGCTGTTGGTGTGCGGTAAGTGACAGGTCCGCATGAATCAACGGCGGCGAAAAGAGCGGCAGCGGTGTGGCATATGGGGTGACAATCAGCGCCACGCCGCGCGGCGAACCTTCTTTCTGGAAGGCCTGCGTCGGCACATGCTTAATATTGAGCGGCAGGAGCGTCAGTTCTCGTAATTGCTGCTCAATATGTGCCTCCAGTTCGCCGTTATTGCCTGTCAGTAACACGATCTGCTTTTCGTGCAGGTCGTTCTCCTGCATCAGCCATGCGCCAAAAATCACCGCGACCAGCCCTGTCTCTTCATCAGAGAAACGCACACCGTATTCGCTTTCAAACCCGGCGAGGGCGTCACGCGTGGTGCGCACCAGCCGAGGGTAGAGGCGACTGAACTCTTCCGGCAGCGTGTTATCAATACCAATGGCGAATAAACTTCGGCTCAGCGCCTGGGCAAGGTGCACATAGAGTTGGTCGTTAAGTCCTTGTTCGTCGCTGAAGCGTACCTGCCCCATTTCCCGAAAGCGCAACACCAGCCGGGCGACAGCCAGGCGCAGGCGGCGATCCTGCTGATGGTTGTCGTGGATAGGGTCGGGGATGCGAATCATGGAAAACAGTAAAGCCATAAACAGCGTTTCGTCGGGCGGCGCGTTTTGCATGACGCGGCGCTGCCAGTGACGGCCAATCTCCAGCGCGAGCGGATATTCGGCGCAGGACTGCACCCACTGTTTCTGTAGCGGATTAAACGCCGGTGCGATGCCCGCATGATGCTGTAGCAGGCAATATTGTAAAAACAGCCGCAGAAACTGCACATCCCGGCATTCAAACGGTTTTTGCAGCCGCCGCGAGCAAAGGTTGATCAGCGCATGCAGATTGGTATCGTCATACAACGTACGCGCGATCCCTCTCCGTTTAAGCTCGGTTTTTAATGCCGGCGTAAACTGTTGCGTAATGAAAGTCGGGCATATGCGTAAGCCGCGTCTGAGCCAGTGTAAAAGGCACAAACGTTGGTTGAGCGCAGCCCCCTCGATTCGGTAGCGTCCGTTCTGACCCGTTGTGATGGCGAGTCGATGATAGCGCTGGATCTCCAGACCTGTTTCGGTGATATCCTCACGGGCAATTTCATCATCGACTCCATTGAGCGCGCTGAATGTTTCCGTGGTGGCGATTTGCCCCGGCTGGAAAAGCGTCAGTAAAACCTGGCAGCGGCGCTGGGGAGCAGAAAGTACAGACGGCGAAGTAAGCGTTGGCATCATCTGTCTGGTCTCCCGTTAGTTTGTTTGATAAGGATAGCTAAAGTTTGTGCGTTGAAATGGTTATAAGAGGGCTTTACGCCAGGAATGCTGGCGAGCATCACAGAATTTTTAACGTGAGGAACAGATGCAATTAGTTAAACGCAGCGCTTTAACACTCTTTCTCGCTGTTTTATCTTTTACAGCGCAGGCGCACCCTCATAGTTTTATTCGATTGCAGACGCAGCTGGTGAGTGAAAACGATCGGTTTGTGGCGCTAAAAATGCGCTGGACGATGGATGAAATCACCTCCGCAGACCTGCTTTACGACGCGGGAGACGCGAAGCCCGGTTCGGAGATCTGGAAAAAGCTGGCGGCGGAAGTGATGGCGAACGTGCTCGGCCAGCACTACTTCACCGAAGTGTGGCACAACGGACAAAAGGTTAAGTTTAAAAATCGCCCGACGGAATACGGAATGGAACGGGAAGCGCACCAGGCGGTGTTGACGTTTGTCCTGCCGCTGGCTGAACCGCAGCCGCTGGGCGGCCAGACTTACACTTTTTCGACCTTCGATCCCACATACTATGTGGATATGAGCTACGCCAACGATCGGGACGCCTCGTTGCCGCAGGCGTTAAGCACACAATGCAGCATAAGCGTGCATACGCCGACGCCGAGTGAAGAGACGCTCAGTTTTGCGCAGTCGCTGGATAAAGAAGACGCGCCGCCGGAGGATATGGATTTGGGTAAACAGTTCGCGCAGAAGGTAACGGTGCAATGTCAGTAATCTCCCAACAACGCCCGCGCTCCCGACGCTGGCTGCCGCTGTGGCCGCTGGCGGTATTTCTGTTGCTGGCCATCGCGGGTGGGCTGTGGTTATGGCAGGCCTGGCCGCAGGTGATGGTGAAAAGCATTGTCTGGCAGCGGGAAGTGAATCAGCAGATGAGCGCCTTATTAAAAGCGGTGGCGGCGAATCCGGCGCAGGCGGGCGGTTCGCTGCTGTTGTTTAGCTTTCTGTATGGCGTACTCCATGCGCTGGGGCCGGGTCATGGAAAAGTGGTGATTACCACATGGCTGGCGACGCATCCATCAAAGCTGAAATCAAGCATTGGCCTGACGCTGGCCTCATCGTTGTTGCAGGGGCTGGTGGCCATTGCGCTGGTGGTTGTGGTGCTGACGGTATTGCAGCTTCCGGCGAGGCAGTTACATCTGAGCAGCTTCTGGCTGGAGAAGGGCAGTTATGCGTTAGTCGGCGTGCTGGGAATATTGCTTTGCTGGCGGGCGCTAAAGACGCTTCGCGCGCTGCTGCGCAAGCCGAAATTTATCTCATTTACGCCGCATCATGTTCACCACGAACATTGCGGCTGTGGGCATCAGCATCTGCCGAACCCAGAGCAACTCAGGAATGGCGATGACTGGCGCGCGCGGCTGATGATTATTCTGTCGATGGGGATGCGCCCCTGTTCCGGCGCGATTATGGTGCTGCTGTTCAGTAAAGTTATTGGCGTCTTTAGTTGGGGAATGGCGTCGGCGCTGGCGATGGCGGCGGGAACTTCGCTGACCATTACCTCTCTGGCGTTGCTGGTTCACAGTTTCCGCGCACTGGCGGTAAAATTAAGCGGCAATAAAACGCCGGTATTGTGGCGACAGATTGGCTGGACAACGCTGGCGTTAGCCGGTGGCGTGATTTTGGTTGTGGCTGCTGTTGTGATGTGGGTCAGTGCGGTGCCGGTGGGCAGGGGATTAAGACCGTTTTAGCACAGTTGTAGGATGAATGCCTGATGGCGCTTCGCTTATCAGGCCTACGGGAAACTCCCCTGGTAGGCCGGATAAGGCGCTAGCCGTCATCCGGCATCAAACGATTAACGCTTCAGCGCATCACTCAATTCGTCGCGCATGCTTGCCAGCATCGCTTTAACCACGCGTGGGTTACCGGCCACGATGTTACCGGTCGTCATGTAGTTATGGCCGCCGGTAAAGTCGCTGACGATACCGCCCGCTTCACGCACCAGCAGTTCGCCGCCGGCGAAATCCCACGGACGCAGACCGATCTCAAAGAAACCGTCAACGCGACCCGCAGCCACATACGCTAGATCCAGCGCAGCAGAACCGGTGCGACGGAAGTCAGCGCATTCGGTGAACAGTTTGCTAACGATATTGATGTAGGTGGTCGCATACTGTTTGGCTTTGAACGGGAAACCGGTCGCCAGGATGGTGCCATCCAGGTCGCGCGCGGTGCTGCCGCGCAGACGGTAACCGTTCAGCTGTGCGCCCTGACCGCGAGTGGCGGTGAACAGTTCGTTACGCATAGGATCGTAAACTACCGCGACTTCAGTACGGCCTTTGATGCGTACTGCGATAGATACCGCGAAGTGCGGCAGACGTTTGATAAAGTTGGTGGTGCCATCCAGTGGATCGATAACCCATTGAACATCCTGATCGGTACCTTCATGTTCACCGCTTTCTTCGGTAATGATGGTGTGCTGTGGGTAAGATTTGCGGATCGTTTCGATAATAATCGCTTCGGCGGCTTTATCGACGTTGGTCACAAAATCATTGCTGCCTTTCTGGCTGGTTTCTACTGAGTCAGGCGTTTCGTAGTGTTTGGCAATTACATTACCCGCCTTGCGCGCTGCGCGCACGGCGATGGTCAGCATCGGATGCATCGGTCTCTCTCACTGGATGTTAAAGAACGGGAAAACGGCGCAGAGTATAGCAGCGAGTTCGGAATATGTCTCCGTTTTATGATAATATGCCCGAATAATCTTTAGCCGAAGAAAGACAATGCTGCAAAATATTCGAATTGTGCTGGTGGAAACCTCTCACACCGGCAATATGGGTTCTGTTGCCCGCGCCATGAAAACAATGGGTTTAACAAACCTGTGGCTGGTAAATCCGTTGGTCAAGCCGGACTCCCAGGCTATCGCGCTGGCGGCTGGCGCCAGCGATGTGATCGGCAATGCGCAGATCGTCGATACGCTCGATGACGCGCTGGCAGGGTGTAGCCTGGTGGTCGGCACCAGCGCGCGTTCCCGCACGCTGCCGTGGCCGATGCTGGACCCGCGCGAATGCGGTCTGAAAAGCGTGGCGGAAGCCGCGAATACGCCGGTTGCGCTGGTCTTTGGCCGCGAGCGCGTTGGCCTGACCAACGACGAACTGCAAAAATGCCATTACCATGTGGCGATTGCTGCAAACCCGGAATACAGCTCGCTCAACCTGGCGATGGCGGTACAGGTGATCGCCTACGAAGTGCGTATGGCCTGGCTGGCAACGCAGGAAAACGACGAGGCGGCGGAACATGAAGAGACGCCATATCCGCTGGTGGACGACCTGGAACGTTTTTACGGCCATCTGGAGCAGACGCTGCTTTCAACCGGCTTCATCCGTGAAGGCCATCCGGGGCAGGTCATGAACAAACTGCGTCGTCTGTTTACGCGTGCGCGCCCGGAAAGCCAGGAACTGAACATCCTGCGCGGTATTCTTGCTTCTATTGAGCAGCAGAATAAAGGCAAGTAAGCGTGTTGATGCCGGATGGCTGCACGATTTGCAGGCCGAATATTGTAGGCCGGATAAGCGGAGCGCCATCCGGCAAACAGAAACGGCACTGAAGGTTAAATACCTGACTAAATTAGTCAAGTAAATAGTTGACTGATTTAGTCGGGAATGTCAGACTTGACCCTGCTATGCAATACCCCCATTTTACAATAAAAAACCCCGGGCAGGGGCGAGTTTGAGGTTAAGTAAGACATGAGACTGACATCTAAAGGGCGTTATGCCGTGACCGCAATGTTGGACGTTGCGCTCAACTCCGAAGCGGGCCCGGTACCGTTGGCTGATATTTCTGAACGTCAGGGAATTTCCCTTTCTTATCTGGAACAGCTGTTTTCACGTTTGCGTAAAAATGGTCTGGTTTCCAGCGTACGTGGCCCAGGCGGTGGTTATCTGTTGGGTAAAGACGCAGGTAGCATCGCGGTTGGCGAAGTGATTAGCGCTGTTGACGAGTCGGTAGATGCGACCCGTTGTCAGGGCAAAGGCGGCTGTCAGGGCGGCGATAAATGCCTGACGCATGCGCTGTGGCGTGATTTGAGTGACCGTCTGACCGGTTTCCTCAACAACATTACCTTAGGCGAACTGGTGAATAACCAGGAAGTTCTGGATGTGTCTGATCGTCAGCACACCCATGACGCGCCACGTAGCACCCGTACGCAAGACGCAATCGACGTCAAACTGCGCGCGTAATTTACCCGCCCTGTTTCGGGGCGCTGCTGCGTTGGCCGCGCTTGTTCATCCCGGTCACTTACTTATGTAAGCGCCTGGGTTTCACAAGCTTGTCGCCTTGCTGCACCGCAAAACAGTTAGGGTAAAAAATTATAATAGATTTCAGAATCAGGCCGGGGCGTTTACTCGCCCCGTGTACTCGGTCGTACATCCAGCCGGTTGCCTGATTCCTTGCATTGAAGCGATGTACGGAGTTTATAGAGCAATGAAATTACCGATCTATCTCGATTACTCCGCAACCACGCCGGTGGACCCGCGTGTTGCCGAGAAAATGATGCAGTTTTTGACCCTGGACGGAACCTTTGGTAACCCGGCCTCTCGTTCACACCGTTTCGGCTGGCAAGCTGAAGAAGCGGTAGATATCGCCCGCAACCAGATCGCAGAACTGGTTGGCGCCGATCCGCGTGAAATCGTCTTTACCTCCGGTGCGACTGAATCCGACAACCTGGCGATTAAAGGTGCGGCCAACTTTTATCAGAAAAAAGGCAAGCACATCATCACCAGCAAAACCGAGCATAAAGCCGTGCTGGATACCTGCCGTCAGCTTGAGCGCGAAGGGTTTGAGGTTACTTACCTGGCGCCGCAGAGCAACGGCATTATCGATCTGAAAGAACTCGAAGCGGCGATGCGCGATGACACCATTCTTGTGTCCATCATGCACGTTAACAACGAAATCGGCGTGGTGCAGGATATCGCGACCATCGGCGAAATGTGCCGTGCGCGTGGCATTATCTACCACGTTGACGCCACCCAGAGCGTGGGCAAACTGCCTATCGACCTGAGCCAGCTGAAAGTAGACCTGATGTCCTTCTCCGGCCACAAAATCTATGGCCCGAAAGGGATTGGCGCGCTGTATGTGCGTCGTAAACCGCGTATTCGTATCGAAGCGCAGATGCACGGCGGCGGTCACGAGCGCGGTATGCGTTCCGGTACGCTGCCTGTACACCAGATCGTCGGTATGGGCGAAGCTTACCGTATCGCGAAAGAAGAGATGGAAACCGAGATGGCGCGTCTGCGTACGCTGCGTAACCGTCTGTGGAACGGCATCAACGATATCGAAGAAGTTTACCTGAACGGTGACCTGGAACAGGGCGCGCCGAACATTCTCAACGTCAGCTTTAACTACGTTGAAGGCGAATCCCTGATTATGGCGCTGAAAGATCTGGCGGTGTCTTCAGGTTCCGCCTGTACGTCCGCAAGTCTGGAACCGTCCTATGTGCTGCGCGCACTGGGCATGAATGACGAGCTGGCGCATAGCTCTATCCGTTTCTCTTTAGGTCGTTTCACTACTGAAGAAGAGATCGACTACACCATTGAGCTGGTGCGCAAATCCATCGGTCGTCTGCGTGACCTTTCCCCGCTGTGGGAAATGTTCAAACAGGGCGTGGATTTGAACAGCATCGAATGGGCTCATCATTAATCGGTATCGGAATCAGGAGAATTTATAATGGCTTACAGCGAAAAAGTAATCGATCATTACGAGAATCCACGCAACGTGGGTTCCTTTGACAACAGCGACGAAAACGTAGGCAGCGGCATGGTGGGTGCACCGGCTTGCGGCGACGTGATGAAGTTGCAGATTAAAGTCAACAATGAAGGTATCATTGAAGACGCGCGTTTCAAGACTTACGGCTGCGGTTCCGCTATCGCGTCCAGCTCCCTGGTCACCGAATGGGTGAAAGGGAAGTCTCTGGACGAAGCGCAGGCGATTAAAAATACCGATATCGCAGACGAGCTTGAACTGCCTCCGGTGAAAATTCACTGCTCCATTCTGGCAGAAGACGCAATTAAAGCCGCTATTGCGGATTACAAAAGCAAACGTGAAGCAAAATAAGAAGAGTTGAGGTTGTTATGTCGATTACACTTAGCGACAGTGCTGCAGCGCGAGTAAATACCTTTCTGGCAAACCGTGGTAAAGGGTTTGGCCTGCGCCTGGGGGTGAGAACTTCCGGCTGTTCAGGTATGGCTTATGTACTGGAATTTGTTGATGAACCGGCGGCAGAAGACACCGTGTTTGAAGACAAAGGCGTAAAAGTCGTGATCGACGGTAAGAGCCTGCAATTTCTGGACGGTACGCAGTTAGACTTCGTAAAAGAAGGTCTGAACGAAGGGTTTAAATTTACCAACCCGAACGTAAAAGACGAGTGTGGTTGCGGCGAAAGCTTCAACGTGTAACGTGCTTACCGATAACCCCACCGTGGTCACCTGCGCGTGGGGTTTGTTTTACCTGACTCCCTGAAACATCAGAGAGTCGATGCCCTGAGAATGTTATGGACTACTTCACCCTCTTTGGCTTGCCAGCCCGCTATCAACTCGATACCCAGGCGCTGAGCCTCCGTTTTCAGGATCTTCAACGTCAGTATCATCCTGATAAATTCGCCAGCGGTACGCAGGCTGAGCAACTCGCCGCCGTACAACACTCCGCGACCATTAATCAGGCCTGGCAAACGCTGCGTCACCCTTTGACGCGCGCCGAATATTTACTGTCACTACACGGCTTTGATCTGGCCAGCGAGCAGCATACGGTGCGCGATACTGCGTTTTTGATGGAACAGCTGGAACTGCGTGAAGAGCTTGATGAAATAGAACAGGCAAAGGACGAAGCGCGACTGGAAAGTTTCATCAAGCGCGTGAAAACAATGTTTGATGCCCGCCATCAGCTGATGGTGGAACAGTTGGACAACGAGACGTGGGACGTGGCGGCGGACACCGTGCGTAAACTGCGTTTTCTCGATAAACTGCGAAGCAGCGCCGAACAACTCGAAGAAAAGCTGCTCGATTTTTAATTCCCGGAAGCGAATATGGCCTTATTACAAATTAGTGAGCCTGGTCTGAGCGCTGCGCCGCACCAGCGTCGTCTGGCGGCAGGCATCGATTTAGGTACTACCAACTCATTGGTTGCGACCGTTCGCAGCGGCCAGGCAGAAACGCTGGCCGATCACGACGGTCGCCATCTGTTGCCGTCAGTCGTTCACTATCAGCAGCAGGGCCACACGGTCGGTTACGCGGCGCGCGCGAACGCGGCGCAGGACACGGCTAACACCATCAGCTCGGTAAAACGCATGATGGGCCGCTCGCTGGCGGATATTCAGACGCGCTATCCCCATCTGCCGTATCAGTTCCAGGCTAGTGAAAATGGTCTGCCGATGATTGAAACGGCGGCAGGTCTGCTCAACCCGGTACGTATTTCTGCCGATATCCTGAAAGCGCTGGCGGCGCGGGCGACGGAAGCGTTGTCGGGCGAGCTGGATGGCGTGGTTATTACCGTGCCTGCTTACTTTGACGATGCACAGCGCCAGGGAACGAAAGACGCGGCGCGTCTGGCGGGGCTGCACGTCTTGCGTCTGCTCAATGAACCTACGGCGGCGGCGATCGCCTACGGTCTGGACTCCGGCAAAGAAGGCGTTATCGCGGTTTACGACCTCGGCGGCGGCACCTTCGATATCTCTATTTTGCGCCTGAGTCGCGGCGTGTTTGAAGTGCTGGCGACCGGCGGTGATTCCGCGCTCGGCGGCGACGACTTCGACCATCTGCTGGCCGATTATATCCGTGAGCAGGCGGGCATTGCCGATCGCAGCGATAACCGTGTCCAGCGTGAACTGCTGGATGCCGCCATCGCGGCAAAAATCGCGCTGAGCGATGCCGATTCCGTTAGCGTCAATGTGGCGGGCTGGCAGGGTGACATCACCCGTGAACAGTTTAATGACCTTATTGCCGCTTTAGTTAAACGTACTCTGATGGCCTGTCGCCGCGCATTGAAAGATGCGGGCGTTGAGGCGCAGGAGGTGCTGGAAGTGGTGATGGTCGGCGGCTCCACCCGTGTGCCGCTGGTGCGCGAACGCGTGGGCGAATTTTTTGGTCGTCCGCCGCTGACGGCAATCGACCCGGATAAGGTCGTCGCCATTGGCGCGGCGATTCAGGCGGATATCCTCGTCGGCAACAAGCCGGACAGCGAAATGCTGCTGCTGGACGTGATTCCGCTGTCGCTGGGGCTGGAAACCATGGGTGGCCTGGTGGAGAAAGTGATCCCGCGTAACACCACCATTCCGGTGGCGCGCGCGCAGGACTTCACCACTTTTAAAGATGGTCAGACCGCGATGTCGATCCATGTCATGCAGGGCGAGCGCGAGCTGGTGCAGGATTGCCGTTCGCTGGCGCGCTTCGCGCTGCGCGGGCTCCCGGCGATGCCAGCGGGCGGGGCGCATATCCGCGTCACCTTCCAGGTGGATGCCGATGGCCTGCTGAGCGTCACCGCGATGGAGAAATCCACCGGCGTTGAGGCGTCTATCCAGGTCAAACCGTCTTACGGTCTGACGGACAGCGAAATCGCCACCATGATTCAGGATTCAATGAGCTTTGCCGAGCAGGATGTAAAAGCCCGTATGCTGGCAGAGCAAAAAGTGGAAGCGGCGCGCGTGCTGGAAAGCCTGACCGGCGCGCTCGCTGCTGATGCCGCGCTGCTAAGCGCCGCAGAACGTCAGGTCATTGATGATGCCGCCGCGCACTTGAGCGAGGTTGCGCAGAGCGATGATGTTGACGCGATAGAACAAGCCATTAAAAACGTAGACAAACAAACCCAGGAATTCGCCGCTCGTCGCATGGACAAATCTGTTCGTCGCGCGCTGCAAGGCCATTCCGTGGACGAGGTTTAATATGCCAAAGATTGTTATTCTGCCTCATCAGGATCTCTGTCCCGATGGCGCAGTTCTGGAAGCTGAGACCGGCGAAACCATTCTTGACGTTGCCCTGCGTAACGGTATCGAGATTGAACACGCCTGTGAAAAATCCTGTGCCTGCACGACCTGCCACTGCATCGTGCGTGAAGGTTTCGATTCCCTGCCGGAAAGCACGGAAGACGAAGACGATATGCTGGATAAAGCCTGGGGTCTGGAGCCGGAGAGCCGTTTAGGCTGTCAGGCGCGCGTCACCGATGAAGATTTGGTGGTCGAAATCCCACGTTACACAATCAACCATGCACGCGAGCATTAACAGAGGGTAGTATGGGACTGAAGTGGACTGATAGCCGCGAAATCGGCGAGGCGCTGTACGACGCGTTCCCCGATCTCGATCCTAAGACCGTTCGTTTCACCGACCTGCATCAATGGATTTGCGATCTTGAGGATTTTGATGATGACCCGCAGGCATCAAATGAAAAGATCCTTGAGGCTATCCTGCTGGTCTGGCTGGACGAAGCTGAATAAATAAACGGGCTGCCCACGGGTGGCCCGTTTTCCTGTATGCGCGAAGAAGGAAAAGAACAATGACTGAAGCGATGAAAATTACGCTCTCCACCCAACCGGCTGACGCTCGCTGGGGAGACAAAGCCACATACAGCATCAATAATGACGGCATTACCCTGCACCTGAACGGTAAAGATGATTCCGGTTTAATCCAGCGCGCGGCGCGTAAAATCGACGGCCTGGGCATTAAACACGTACAACTGACCGGCGCTGGCTGGGATGTGGAGCGTAGCTGGGCATTCTGGCAGGGTTACAAAGGGCCGAAAGGCAGCCGCAAGGTCGAGTGGCCAGATCTTGACGATGAGAAGCAGAAGGAACTGGACAACCGTCTGGCGATCATTGACTGGGTGCGCGACACCATTAACGCGCCGGCGGAAGAGCTGGGGCCGGAACAGCTGGCGCAGCGTGCCGTTGATCTGCTGTGCAGCGTCGCGTGCGATCACGTCTCTTACCGCATTACCAAAGGCGAAGATCTGCGCGAGCAAAACTACATGGGGCTGCATACCGTTGGCCGGGGTTCCGATCGCGCGCCGGTGCTGCTGGCGCTGGATTACAACCCAACCGGCGATAAAGACGCGCCGGTTTACGCCTGTCTGGTGGGCAAAGGCATTACCTTTGACTCCGGCGGTTACAGCATCAAGCAAAGCGCATTTATGGACTCGATGAAGTCCGATATGGGCGGTGCGGCAACGGTAACGGGCGCGCTGGCATTTGCGATTACCCGTGGTCTGAACAAACGCGTGAAGCTGTACCTGTGCTGCGCGGATAACCTGATCAGCGGCAACGCGTTTAAACTGGGCGATATTATTCATTATCGCAACGGTAAGAACGTGGAAGTGATGAACACTGACGCGGAAGGGCGCCTGGTGCTGGCGGATGGCCTGATCGACGCCAGCGCGCAAAAACCAGAGCTGATCATCGATGCGGCGACGCTGACCGGCGCCGCGAAAACCGCGCTGGGTAACGACTACCACGCGTTGTTCAGTTTTGATGACGCGCTGGCGGGGCGTCTGTTGGCGAGTGCGGCAGAAGAAAACGAACCGTTCTGGCGTCTGCCGCTGGCGGAGTTCCACCGCAATCAGTTGCCTTCTAACTTTGCGGAACTGAACAATACCGGTAGCGCGGCGTATCCTGCCGGGGCGAGCACCGCAGCGGGCTTCCTGTCGCACTTTGTCGAAAACTACCAGCAGGGCTGGCTGCACATTGACTGCTCTGCAACCTACCGTAAAGCGCCGGTTGAGCAGTGGTCGGCAGGGGCGACCGGTTTGGGTGTGCGCACCATCGCTAACCTGTTAACAGCATAATTATGTAGGCCGGATAAGCGTTAGCGCTATCCGGCAAGATAACGGCGGGGGCGCTTCGCTTACCCGCCCTACACGCATCTCTATTGTGATCCTTATGTCCGAAACAAAAAACGAATTAGAAACCCTGCTGGAGAAGGCGGCGACTGAACCCGCGCATCGTCCGGCATTTTTCCGTACCTTACTGGAGTCCACCGTCTGGGTGCCAGGCACAGCGGCTGAAGGCGAAGCGATTGTTGACGATAGCGCGCTGGATTTGCAGCACTGGGAAAAAGAAGACGGCACGACGGTCATCCCGTTTTTTACCTCTCTGGAAGCCTTGCAGCAGGCGGTAGAAGACGAGCAGGCATTCGTGGTGATGCCGGTGCGCACGTTATTTGAAATGACGCTCGGCGAAACGCTCTTCCTGAACGCAAAACTGCCTACCGGTAAAGAGTTTATGCCGCGTGAGATCAGCCATCTGATCGGCGAAGAGGGCAATCCGCTGAGTACACAGGAAGTGCTGGAAGGCGGTGAATCGCTGATTCTGTCTGAGGTGGCGGAACCACCTGCGCAGATGATCGACTCCCTGACCACGCTGTTTAAAACCATCAAACTGGTTAAGCGCGCCTTTCTTTGCACTATTAAAGAGAGCAATGACGCTCAGCCGAATCTGTTGATTGGCATCGAAGCGGATGGCGACATCGAAGAGATCATTCATGCGGCGGGCAGCGTGGCGACTGATACCTTGCCCGGCGATGAACCGATTGATATCTGTCAGGTGAAAAAAGGTGAGCAGGGCATCAGCCACTTTATTACCGAGCACATCGCGCCGTTCTACGAGCGCCGCTGGGGCGGGTTCCTGCGCGATTTTAAACAGAATCGGATTATCTGATCCCGGTAGCCGGATGGCGTTCACGTCATCCGGGACAACCCGCACTGTAGGCCGGATAAGCGCAAGCGCCATCCGGCACATTACAAAACGTTAGGCCGGTTCTACCGGTAAATCATTACGCGCGCCCCATTCGCTCCATGCGCCGTCATACAGCGCGACATTGGGCACATCCAGCGTGGCGAGCGCCAGCACCACGACCGCCGCAGTGACACCTGAACCGCAGCTGGCGATAATCGGTCTGTCAAAACTGACGCCGTGACTGAAGAAAATGACGTCCAGTTCATCGGTCGTTTTTAATTCCCCTTCACGCACCAGCTCTGTCCAGGGCACGTTCAACGCGCCGGGAATATGGCCACGCTTCAGACCCGGACGCGGTTCATCGGCTTCGGCATTAAACCGTGGCGCCGGGCGGGCATCAACGATTTGCGCGGTTCTTTCATGGCTCGCCAGAAGTACATCGGTCAGACGCACAACCTTCTCCGCCGTGAATTTAACGTCAAATTCCCCTTCCGGGAGTTCCACTTCGCCTTCCTGAAGCGGCAGCTCATCGCGCTGCCAGCCCGCCAGACCACCGGCAAGAATTGAGACGTTTTCTACGCCAAACGTTCGCAGCATCCACCACGCGCGCGGGGCGGAAAACAGGTTGCCTTCATCGTAGACCACCAGATGTCTGTCCTGGTGTACGCCCAGTTCACGCATCGCCACGGCGAAGGCTTCCGGGCGCGGCATCATGTGCGGCAGCGGCGAGGTGTGATCGGAGAGCGCTTCAATATCGAAAAAGAGTGCTCCGGGGATGTGGCCTGAACGATATTCACCCGCAACATCCCTGTCTTCCTGTCCGGGAGGCGCCATGCGGGCGTCGATAATTTGAATTTGCGGATCGTCGATATGCTCTGCCAGCCAGTCGGCGGCGACAAACCAGGAGGTGGACATAGGCGTCTCCATCTTTTGCCATAATAATGCCAAATTGTCGGACGTTTACCGCAAAGGGACAAGTAAAAGAGGCTGATTTGGCTGGTGAAACCACATTTCTGATGAAAAAATCAGAACTTATATAACGAATACTGGCTTTCACAACGGGAAATCTCACGCATAATAGTTACTCTACGTTGCTAACGGGCCACTGTGGCCAGGGATGAAAGAATGAAACACATACGCGTAGCCGCTTGCATGCTTATGCTGGCGTTGGCGGGGTGCGATAACAACGATAACGCGCCAACGGCGGTGAAAAATGATGAGACGCCCGCCGCGCAATCCGCTCCGACGAAAGATCCGGCACAACTGCAAAAGCTGGCGCAACAGAGCGAAGGTAAAGAACTGACGCTGCTGGACGCCTCCGAAGTCCAGTTGGACGGCGCGGCGACGCTGGTGCTGACGTTCTCCATTCCGTTAGATCCTGAACAAGATTTTGCCCGCACCGTACATGTGGTCGATAAAAAAAGCGGCAAGGTTGATGGCGCCTGGGAGCTGTCGCCGAATCTGAAAGAGCTGCGCTTGCGCCACCTGGAACCCAACCGCGATCTGGTGGTGTCCGTTGAACGTGATTTAACGGCGCTGAATAAAACCGCCTTTGGCCGCGCGTATGAAAAAACCATTACCACGCGGGACGTTCAGCCGAGCGTCGGCTTTGCCAGCCGTGGCTCGCTGCTGCCGGGAAAAGTGGTGGAAGGCTTGCCGGTCATGGCGCTGAACGTGAACGAGGTGGATGTAAACTTCTTTCGCGTGAAGCCTGAGTCGCTGGCGGCATTCGTCAGTCAGTGGGAATACCGTAATGCTCTTTCGAACTGGGAATCTGACAACCTGCTCAAAATGGCGGATCTGGTCTATACCGGGCGTTTTGATCTCAATCCTGCGCGTAATACGCGTGAAAAACGCCTGCTGCCGCTGAGTGACATTAAGCCCCTGCAACAGGCGGGCGTGTACATTGCGGTAATGAATCAGGCCGGACATTACAACTACAGTAATCCTGCCACGCTCTTTACCCTCAGCGACATTGGCGTTTCCGCCCACCGTTATCACAATCGCCTTGATATCTTTACGCAGAGTCTGGAAAACGGCGCGGCGCAGCAGGGGGTTGAGGTTGCTCTGCTTGATGAGAAAGGTCAGACGCTGGCGCAAGCCGCCAGCGATGCGCAGGGGCATGTACAGCTGGAAAATAGTCAGCAGGCGGCGCTGTTGCTGGCGCGAAAAGACGGACAAACCACGCTGCTGGATCTGAAACTGCCCGCGCTGGATCTGGCGGAGTTCGCGATTGCGGGCGCGCCGGGCTACAGCAAGCAGTTCTTTATGTTCGGCCCGCGCGATCTGTATCGTCCTGGGGAAACGGTGATCCTCAACGGACTGCTGCGCGACAGCGACGGTAAAACCTTGCCCGATCAGCCCGTCAAACTGGAAGTGGTAAAGCCGGACGGTCAGGTACTGCGCACCGTTGTCAGCCAGCCTGAAAACGGGTTATACCGCTTTACGTATCCGCTGGATAGCGGTGCGCCAACCGGCATGTGGCACATCCGCGCGAACACGGGCGATAACCAGCCCCGGATGTGGGATTTCCATGTCGAAGATTTTATGCCGGAGCGAATGGCGCTTAATCTCAGCGCGCAGAAAACGCCGTTAGCCCCGTCGGAAGAGGTGACGTTCTCCGTTGTTGGTTACTACCTGTACGGAGCGCCTGCCAATGGCAACACGTTACAGGGGCAACTCTTCCTGCGCCCGCAGCGTGAAGCGGTACAGGCGCTGCCGGGCTTCCAGTTTGGCGATATTGCGGAAGAAAACCTTTCCCGCAGCCTGGACGAAGTCCAGCTTACGCTGGATGAAAATGGCCGTGGCGACGTCTCCGCCAACAGCCAGTGGCAGGAAGCGCATTCGCCGTTACAGGTGATCCTACAGGCAAGCCTGCTGGAATCAGGCGGTCGCCCGGTCACTCGCCGTGCGGAACAGGCTATCTGGCCTGCCGATACCTTGCCGGGTATTCGTCCGCAATTCGCCTCTAAAGCGGTGTATGACTATCGCACTGACGCCACGGTTAACCAACCCATCGTGGATGAGGGCGGTAACGCCGCCTTTGATATTGTCTACGCCGATGCGCAAGGCAATAAAAAAGCCGCTTCGGGTTTGCAGGTTCGTTTGATCCGTGAACGGCGCGATTATTACTGGAACTGGTCGGAAAGCGAAGGCTGGCAGTCGCAGTTTGATCAAAAAGATCTGGTTGAAGGGGAGCAGACGCTGGATCTCAGCGCCGATGAAACGGGCAAGGTGAGCTTCCCGGTTGACTGGGGATCGTATCGTCTCGAAGTGAAAGCCCCGAATGATGCGATCAGCAGCGTGCGCTTCTGGGCAGGTTACAGCTGGCAGGATAACAGCGACGGCAGCGGCGCGGCGCGCCCAGATCGCGTCACCCTGAAGCTGGATAAACCCACCTATCGTCCTGGGGACACCATCAAACTGCATGTCGCCGCGCCGGTGGCGGGTAAAGGCTACGCGATGGTGGAATCAAGCGACGGCCCGCTCTGGTGGCAGGAAATAGATGTACCTGCCGAGGGTCTCGACCTGTCGATTCCCGTCGATAAAGCCTGGAATCGACACGATCTCTACCTGAGCGCGCTGGTTGTGCGTCCGGGCGATAAGTCGCGTTCAGCGACGCCGAAACGCGCGGTTGGGCTGCTGCACCTGCCGTTGGGGGATGAAAATCGTCGTCTGGATCTGACGCTGGAAAGCCCGGCTAAAATACGTCCAAACCAGCCGCTGACGGTGAACGTCAAAGCCAGCGCTAAACATGGCGAAACGCCAAAACAGATCAACGTACTGCTCTCTGCGGTGGACAGCGGAGTGTTGAATATCACCGATTACGTTACGCCAGATCCGTGGCAGGCATTCTTCGGGCAAAAACGCTATGGCGCGGATATTTATGATATCTACGGTCAGGTGATTGAAGGGCAGGGACGTCTGGCGACGCTGCGTTTTGGCGGCGACGGCGATGAACTCAAACGCGGCGGCAAACCGCCGGTCAACCATGTCAACATCGTGGCGCAGCAGGCGCTGCCGGTCACGCTCAATGAGCAGGGCGAAGGTTCCGTTACGTTGCCGATTGGTGATTTTAACGGCGAGTTACGCGTTATGGCCCAGGCATGGACGGCAGAGGACTTCGGCAGCAGTGAAAGCAAGGTGATTGTTGCCGCTCCGGTGATTGCGGAACTGAATCAGCCGCGCTTTATGGCGGGCGGCGATACTTCGCGCCTGACGCTGGATGTCACTAACCTGACAGACAAACCGCAGATGTTGACGATTGAACTCGCCGCCAGTGGGTTACTGGAACTGGTGAGTCAGCAACCTGCTCCGGTAAACCTGGCGCCGGGCGTGCGTACGACCTTGTTTATCCCGGTACGCGCAAAAGAAGGGTTTGGCGAGGGAGAATTGCAGGCCATGCTGACCGGCCTGAACCTACCTGGCGAGACGCTTCCCGCTCAACATAAGCAGTGGAAAATTGGCGTCCGTCCGGCCTGGCCTGCGCAGACGGTAAATAGCGGAACGGTGCTTCAGGCGGGGGAAACCTGGCATGCGCCCGCCCAAAACCTGGAGAACTTCTCGCCGGTAACGTTGCAGGGGCAGTTGCTGCTTAGCGGCAAACCGCCGCTGAACCTGGCGCGCTATATTCGGGAGCTGAAGGCTTATCCGTATGGTTGTCTGGAGCAAACCGCCAGCGGCCTGTTCCCGTCGCTCTATACCAACGCGGCGCAACTGAAGGCGTTGGGGATCGCGGGCGATACCGATGAAAAACGCCGTGCGGCAGTCGACACGGGGATCTCCCGGATGCTGCAAATGCAGCGTGATAACGGCGGTTTTGCCCTGTGGGATAACAACGGGCCGGAAGAATACTGGCTTACCGCATACGCGATGGATTTCCTCGTGCGCGCTGGCGAGCAAGGGTACAGCGTTCCGGCCGATGCGATTAACCGGGGAAATGAACGCCTGCTGCGCTATTTGCAGGATCCGGGCATGATGTCGGTGCGCTATAGCGACGATACCCAGGCCAGCAAATTTGCCGTTCAGGCGTATGCGGGACTGGTGCTGGCGCGTCAGCAAAAAGCGCCGCTTGGCGCGCTGCGTGAAATCTGGGAACGCCGGAGTCAGGCCGCGTCGGGCTTGCCGCTTCTGCAACTGGGCATTGCGCTGAAAAATATGGGCGATGCCAGCCGCAGTGAACAGGCGCTGACGCTGGCGCTGAACACGCCGCGCCGTGACGCGCAGCAATGGATGGCGGATTACGGTAGCCCGTTGCGTGATAACGCGCTCATGCTGTCGCTGCTGGAAGAAAATAAACTGCAACCCGAGGCGCAAAATACGCTGCTGACGACGCTTTCTGAACAGGCATTTGGTCAGCGCTGGCTTTCGACGCAGGAGAGTAATGCGCTGTTCCTTGCTGCGCGCACGCTACAGGATCTGCCGGGGACATGGCAGGCGCAGACCTCGCTCGCTGACCAGCCGTTGACGGGCGATAAAGCGCAAACGCGTAATCTGGATGCCGATCGGCTTTCCGCGTTGCAGGTGACCAACAGCGGCGACCAACCGCTGTGGCTGCGTCTGGACAGCAGCGGATACCCGCAAACGGCGCCCGTACCTGCCAGCAATGTGTTGCACATCGAGCGCCAGATTCTGGGAACCGATGGTCAGAGTAAATCGCTCAGTTCCCTGCGCAGCGGTGAACTGGTGCTGGTCTGGCTCGAAGTGAAAGCGAGTCAAAACGTGCCAGACGCGCTGGTGGTCGACCTGCTGCCTGCCGGTCTGGAGCTGGAAAACCAGAACCTGGCAAACAGCAGCGCCAGCCTGCAGGACAGCGGCAGTGAAGTGCAAAATCTGTTAAATCAGATGCAGCAGGCGGATATTCAGCATATGGAGTTCCGTGACGATCGCTTTGTCGCGGCGGTGGCGGTTAACCAGGGGCAGCCGGTGACGCTGGTGTATCTGGCGCGCGCGGTGACGCCGGGAACCTATCAGGTTCCTGTCCCGCAGGTGGAGTCAATGTATGTTCCACAGTGGCGGGCGACGGGATCAACCGAGGGGCTTTTGATTGTCACGCCATAAATGATCGTCCTGCGTAGTCTACGCGGTGGCTGGCGCTGGCTGGCCATCGCTCCATTTCTGATGATTCTGACAGTCTGGGCGGCGGACAAAATCTGGCCGCTACCGCTGCATGAGGTCAATCCGGCACGGGTGGTGGTGGCGCATGACGGCACACCGCTGTGGCGCTTTGCCGATGCTGAGGGGATCTGGCGCTATCCCGTGACGATTGAAGACGTTTCTCCCCGCTATCTTGACGCGTTAATCAATTACGAGGACCGCTGGTTCTGGCAGCATCCGGGCGTGAATCCGTTTTCGGTACTGCGTGCCGCCTGGCAGGATCTGTCGTCAGGACGCGTGATTTCCGGCGGCAGTACGTTGACCATGCAGGTGGCGCGACTGCTGGACCCGCATCCGCGAACCTTTGGCGGTAAATTTCGCCAGCTCTGGCGCGCGCTCCAGCTGGAGTGGCACCTGTCCAAGCGCGATATTCTGACGCTGTATCTGAACCGTGCGCCGTTTGGCGGAACGTTGCAGGGCATCGGCGCCGCCAGTTGGGCTTATCTGGGTAAACCACCGGCGCAACTGAGCTATTCGGAAGCGGCGTTGCTGGCGGTTTTACCGCAGGCGCCGAGCCGCTTGCGTCCCGATCGCTGGCCGGATCGCGCGCAAGCGGCGCGCAATAAAGTGCTGGAGCGGATGGCGGCGCAGGGCGTATGGTCGGCCCGGCATGTTCAGGAGGCCCGCGAAGAACCCGTCTGGCTGGCGCCCCGACAAATGCCGCAACTGGCGCCACTGTTCTCACGCATGATGCTGGGCAAAAGCAACAGTGACAAAATCGTCACTACGCTGGATGCCGGGTTGCAGCGTCAGCTTGAAGAGCTGGCGCAAAACTGGAAGGGACGGCTTCCGGCGCGCAGTTCGCTGGCGATGATCGTTGTCGATCATACCGATATGAGCGTGCGTGGTTGGGTTGGATCGGTGGATATGAATGATGACAGTCGTTTTGGTCATGTGGATATGGTCACTGCGATCCGATCGCCGGGATCGGTGCTTAAACCCTTTGTCTATGGGCTGGCGCTGGATGACGGGTTGATCCATCCCGCCTCGCTGTTACAGGATGTGCCGCGCCGTACCGGCGATTATCGTCCGGGAAACTTTGACAGCGGGTTTCATGGCCCCGTCAGCATGAGCGAAGCGCTGGTGCGTTCGTTAAATTTGCCTGCGGTACAGGTGCTGGAAGCATATGGCCCAAAACGTTTTGCGGCAAAACTGCGTAACGTTGGCCTGCCGCTGTATCTGCCTGCGGGCGCGGCCCCTAATCTTTCCCTGATTCTGGGCGGCGCGGGCGCAAGGCTGGACGAGATGGTGGCGGCATACAGTGCGTTCGCCCGTCATGGCAAGGCGGCAACATTGCGCTTGCAGCCAGGGGATTCGTTGCAGGAGCGTCCGCTGATGTCGCCGGGTGCGGCCTGGATCATCCGGCGGGTGATGGCCGATGAAGCGCAGCCGTTGCCGGATAGCGCCCTGCCGCGCGTAGTGCCGCTCGCCTGGAAAACCGGCACCAGCTATGGCTATCGCGACGCATGGGCGATAGGCGTTAGCTCCCGCTATGTGACTGGCATCTGGACGGGCAGGCCCGACGGCACACCCGTTGCCGGACAGTTTGGTTTTGCCAGCGCGGTGCCGCTGCTTAATCAGGTGAATAATATGCTGATGGCGCGCGCCGCGACGCAGCCTGAAGATCCGCGTCCGGCGTCGGTGAGCCGGGGCGTTATCTGCTGGCCGGGTGGACAGGCGCTTTCGGCGGGAGACAGTAACTGCCGCCGTCGACTGGCGACCTGGCTGCTGGAAAACAGCCAACCGCCGACGCTGCTGTTACCTGAACAGGAAGGGATTAGCGGCATTCGTTTTCCTGTCTGGCTGGATAATGACGGAAAACGCGTCGCCGCCGATTGCGCTCAGGCGCGGGAGCAGACGTTGATTGTCTGGCCGTTGCCGCTGGAGCCCTGGTTGCCCGCTGCTGAACGCCGCGCTGCGCGACTGCCGACGGCTTCGACGACCTGCCCGCCGCTGGGGCAGGATGCGCCTTTACCTCTACAGTTAACGGGCGTGCGTGATGGCGCGATAGTGAAACGGTTACCTGGCGCTTCCGGGGTGGATTTATCGATTCAGAGCAGTGGTGGCGCGGGGGCGCGCTGGTGGTTCCTCAATGGTGAGCCGTTGGGAGAACGCGAGCGGAATATTACGTTACATCTTGCCGAAAAAGGCGAGTATCAATTACTGGTTATGGATGCTGCTGGACAGATTTCTGCGCTGCGATTTACTCTGCAATAGAGCTGATAGCAACAGTTTGTTGCTAATACTCATCTTATTTTAAAAAAATGTTACCTTCATCCATAGGCAATAACCCGGATGCTCTTTATAATCCGCGCCAGGTCGTACAAGCATATATACAACAGCAGAACACATTACAGAGGTAATCATGGCGATTGAACGTACTTTTTCCATCATCAAACCAAATGCGGTGGCAAAAAACGTTATTGGCAACATCTTTGCGCGCTTTGAAGCAGCAGGGTTCAAAATTGTCGGTACGAAAATGCTGCACCTGACCGTTGAGCAGGCGCGCGGTTTCTATGCCGAGCACGATGGTAAGCCGTTCTTCGACGGTCTGGTCGAGTTCATGACCTCTGGCCCGATCGTGGTTTCCGTACTGGAAAGCGAAAATGCCGTGCAGCGTCACCGCGACCTGCTGGGCGCAACCAACCCGGCTAACGCGCTGGCGGGCACCCTGCGTGCCGACTACGCGGACAGCTTCACCGAAAACGGCACCCACGGTTCGGACTCTCTGGAATCCGCTCAGCGTGAAATCGCCTATTTCTTTGGTGAAGGCGAAGTGTGCCCGCGCACTCGTTAATAAATCAGTGATGTAGTATGTAGGCCTGATAAGACGCATCTGCGTCGCCATCAGGCAGTCGCGCAATGCCGGATGGCGCTGATGCTTACCCGGCCTACGACTTATCAGGTCTACGACGCTGCTCTGCCTTTACACATTATTTTCGCTAATGTCCCGCGCAGGCGTGGCATCCTTGCGATAGAATTTGTACAATGCAGCGCCCCAGGACGAGCACCGCTCACTGGGGCGCTTCTTTTTTCAACCCTCCAGGGGCCATAACGTGTAATAACGAGGCCGGAATAGAATATGTCTGAACAAATTGTCACGTCTGAAATCATCACCCCGGTTGTTCCTGATAAAAATGGAAAAATTAACCTGCTGGATCTGAACCGTCAGCAGATGCGGGAGTTTTTTAAAGAATTAGGTGAAAAACCCTTCCGCGCCGATCAGGTGATGAAGTGGATGTACCACTATTGCAGCGATAACTTTGATGAGATGACCGACATCAACAAAGTGTTACGTGGCAAACTGAAAGAGGTGGCGGAAATCCGCGCGCCAGAGGTGGTGGAAGAACAGCGTTCTTCAGATGGCACCATCAAATGGGCGATTGCCGTTGGCGATCAGCGCGTGGAAACGGTCTACATCCCGGAAGACGATCGCGCCACGCTGTGCGTCTCTTCGCAGGTTGGTTGCGCGCTGGAGTGTAAATTCTGCTCAACTGCGCAGCAGGGCTTTAACCGTAACCTGCGCGTCTCTGAAATTATCGGCCAGGTGTGGCGTGCGGCGAAAATTGTCGGCGCGGCGAAAGTCACCGGGCAACGTCCGATCACCAACGTGGTGATGATGGGCATGGGTGAACCGCTGCTGAACCTGACCAACGTTGTACCGGCGATGGAAATCATGCTGGATGATTTCGGTTTCGGTCTGTCTAAACGCCGCGTTACGCTGTCGACGTCAGGCGTTGTTCCGGCTCTGGATAAACTGGGCGACATGATTGACGTTGCGCTGGCGATCTCTTTGCATGCGCCGAACGATGAAATTCGCGATGAAATTGTACCGATCAACAGAAAGTACAACATCGAAACGTTCCTCGACGCGGTTCGCCGTTATTTGCAGAAATCCAATGCGAATCAGGGACGCGTCACAATTGAATACGTCATGCTGGACCACATCAACGATGGAACGGAACATGCGCATCAGCTGGCGGAACTGCTGAAAGATACGCCGTGTAAGATTAACCTGATTCCGTGGAACCCGTTCCCGGGCGCGCCGTATGGCCGGAGTTCCAACAGCCGCATCGATCGTTTTTCTAAGGTGTTGATGAGCTATGGTTTCACGACCATTGTGCGTAAAACACGCGGCGACGATATTGATGCCGCTTGTGGTCAGCTTGCCGGGGATGTGATTGACCGTACCAAACGTACTCTGCGTAAGCGTATGCAAGGTGAGGCTATCGACATTAAGGCGGTCTGATACGGCTTGCGCCATTGTGTGTTTTGTGTACAGTGGCGCAATGTTGGTTGAATGATGCCTCAAGTTGTACTTATCTGGTCAATATTAACGGTGCGTTTTTGTCAACTTTAGGGCAGTATGTAGCGGTGCAACAATAGTTTAGCCTTAAGGATTAAGCTGTTTTGTCATAAGTAGCCTGACAGTCTTATACTGTCCAACTAAGGTTAACTGACCAGATGTTTCGCGGTGCGGGTGGGCATTGTGTCTCACCGGCGCCTGAACCCCAATTTACGTACCAGCAGCTGTAGCGAATGAATACTGAAGCCACGCACGACCAAAATGAAGCACAATCCACCGGCGTTCGTCTGCGCAATGCCCGTGAACAACTCGGACTCAGCCAGCAGGCGGTTGCAGAGCGACTTTGCCTGAAGGTTTCCACGGTACGCGATATTGAAGAAGATAAGGCCCCGGCCGATCTCGCTTCAACGTTTCTGCGCGGGTATATCCGCTCTTATGCGCGTCTGGTGCACATCCCTGAAGAAGAACTGCTGCCCGGTCTGGAAAAACAGGCGCCGGTTCGTCCTTCCAAAGTCGCGCCAATGCAGAGCTTCTCTTTAGGTAAGCGTCGTAAAAAGCGCGATGGCTGGTTGATGACGTTCACCTGGCTGGTGCTGTTTGTGGTGGTTGGCCTGACGGGGGCCTGGTGGTGGCAAAACCATAAGGCGCAGCAGGAAGAACTCACCACGATGGTCGATCAATCTTCTGCTGAACTGAATGCCGGCGGCGATAGCGCCCAGAGCGTACCGCTGGACACCAGCGAAGCCGCAAGCCAGGATTCGACGCCAGCGCCAACTGCGCTTGTTGACTCTACGGCGACAAACACCGTGCCGCAGACGCCGGATGCGTCCGCGACGACCACGGCGCCAGCCGCAGACGTTCAGCAGAATGCGGTCGTTGCGCCTTCTCAGGCGAATGTGGATACCGCAACCACGGCGCCTGCCGCGACGGGTGATACGGCGTCATTGCCGACCGATCAGGCGGGCGTGGCTACGTCAGCGGTCGATCAGAACGCGCTGGTGATGAACTTTACCGCCGATTGCTGGCTGGAAGTCACCGATGCGACAGGTAAAAAACTGTTTAGCGGAATGCAGCGTAAAGATGGCAATTTAAACCTAACCGGTCAGGCGCCTTATAAGCTTAAAATTGGCGCCCCGGCTGCGGTACAGATCCAGTATCAAGGAAAACCTGTCGATCTGAGCCGTTTTATCAGAACTAACCAGGTTGCGCGTCTGACCCTTAATGCCGAACAATCACCGGCGCAGTAACAGACGGGCAACGCGGGAGATTTTTCATGCATAACCAGGCTCCAATTCAACGTAGAAAATCGAAACGTATTTACGTTGGGAATGTGCCGATTGGCGATGGCGCCCCCATCGCCGTACAGTCAATGACCAATACGCGCACGACGGATGTGGAAGCGACGGTCAATCAAATTAAAGCGCTGGAACGTGTTGGCGCGGATATCGTCCGCGTCTCCGTGCCGACAATGGATGCCGCAGAGGCGTTTAAGCTGATCAAGCAGCAGGTTAATGTCCCGCTGGTTGCTGATATCCACTTCGACTATCGCATTGCGCTGAAAGTGGCGGAATATGGTGTGGATTGCCTGCGAATCAACCCAGGCAACATCGGTAACGAAGAGCGTATTCGTACCGTTGTCGACTGCGCCCGCGATAAAAATATCCCCATCCGTATCGGCGTAAACGCCGGATCGCTGGAAAAAGATCTACAGGAAAAATACGGTGAGCCGACGCCGCAGGCGCTGCTGGAATCGGCGATGCGCCATGTGGATCATCTCGATCGCCTGAACTTCGATCAGTTTAAAGTCAGCGTGAAAGCCTCGGATGTTTTCCTCGCGGTAGAATCCTATCGTCTGTTGGCGAAACAGATCGAACAACCGTTGCATCTTGGGATCACCGAAGCGGGCGGCGCGCGCAGCGGTGCGGTGAAATCGGCGATTGGCCTCGGTTTACTGCTGTCGGAAGGCATTGGAGATACGCTGCGCGTCTCTCTGGCGGCCGATCCGGTAGAAGAAATTAAAGTGGGCTTCGATATTCTGAAATCGCTGCGCATTCGTGCGCGTGGGATCAACTTTATCGCTTGCCCAACCTGTTCCCGTCAGGAGTTCGACGTCATCGGCACGGTCAACGCGCTGGAACAACGCCTTGAAGACATCATCACGCCAATGGACGTTTCCATCATCGGCTGTGTGGTGAACGGGCCGGGCGAAGCGCTGGTTTCGACGCTGGGCGTAACGGGCGGCAACAAAAAAAGCGGCCTGTATGAAGACGGCGTGCGTAAAGACAGACTCGACAACGATGATATGATTACGCAGCTTGAAGCCCGTATCCGCGCGAAGGCCAGCATTATGGACGAAGCGCGTCGAATCGACGTGCAGCAGGTTGAAAAATAATAACGCGATGGGAAGCGGCGCGCTTCCCGTGTATGATTGAACCCGCATGGCTCCCGTATCGTTTGGGAAGCGCTGAGGGTTCATTTTTATATTCAGAAAGAGAATAAACGTGGCAAAAAACATTCAAGCCATTCGCGGCATGAACGATTATCTGCCTGGCGAAACCGCCATCTGGCAGCGCATTGAAGGCACACTCAAAAACGTGCTCGGCAGCTACGGTTACAGTGAAATCCGTTTGCCGATTGTAGAGCAGACCCCGTTATTCAAACGCGCTATCGGTGAAGTCACTGACGTGGTTGAAAAAGAGATGTACACCTTTGAGGATCGTAATGGCGACAGCCTGACGTTGCGTCCTGAAGGGACGGCGGGTTGCGTACGCGCCGGTATCGAACATGGTCTCCTGTACAATCAGGAACAGCGCTTGTGGTATATCGGGCCGATGTTCCGCCATGAGCGTCCGCAGAAAGGGCGTTATCGTCAGTTCCATCAGTTGGGTGTCGAAGCTTTCGGTCTGCAAGGGCCGGATATTGATGCGGAGCTGATTCTGCTGACCGCGCGCTGGTGGCGTGCGCTGGGTATTGCTGAACATGTGAATCTGGAGCTGAACTCCATCGGTTCGCTTGACGCGCGCGCCAACTATCGTGATGCGCTGGTGGCATACCTTGAACAGCATAAAGAGAAGCTGGACGAAGACTGCAAACGCCGCATGTATACCAACCCGCTGCGCGTGCTGGATTCCAAGAACCCGGACGTTCAGGCGCTGCTCAACGATGCGCCTGCTCTGGGCGACTATCTGGATGACGACTCCCGCGAGCACTTTGCCGGTCTGTGCAAACTGCTGGAAGCGGCGGGTATCGCTTACACCGTCAACCAGCGTCTGGTTCGCGGCCTTGATTACTACAACCGCACCGTATTTGAATGGGTAACCAACAGTCTGGGGTCTCAGGGCACGGTGTGCGCCGGCGGTCGTTATGACGGTCTGGTGGAGCAACTTGGCGGTCGCGCAACCCCGGCGGTGGGCTTTGCGATGGGTCTGGAACGACTTGTTTTGTTAGTTCAGGCAGTTAATCTGGAATTTAATGCCGATCCTGTTGTCGATATATACCTGGTAGCCTCAGGCGCGGATACGCAGTCTGCGGCGATGACACTGGCGGAGCGCCTGCGTGATGAAAATCCGGGCGTGAAACTGATGACTAACCACGGCGGCGGCAACTTTAAGAAACAGTTTGCCCGTGCCGATAAATGGGGCGCCCGCGTTGCACTGGTGCTGGGTGAGTCCGAAGTGGCTGACGGCACCGTTGTAGTGAAGGATTTGCGCTCTGGTGAGCAAACGGCAGTCGCACAGGATAGTGTGACCGCACATTTGCGCACGTTATTGGGTTAAGGAGAAGGACAGCGTGGAAATTTACGAGAACGAAAACGACCAGGTTGATGCGATTAAACGCTTCTTTGCTGAAAATGGCAAAGCGCTGGCTGTTGGGGTGATTTTAGGGGTTGGCGCGCTGCTCGGTTGGCGCTACTGGACCAGTCATCAGACGGAGTCCGCACGCTCTGCTTCTCTGGCATATCAAAATGCGGTGACCGCGGTGAGCGCGGGCAAACCGGATAGCATCTCCGCTGCGGAGAAATTCGCCACGGAGAATAAAAATACCTACGGCGCGTTAGCTTCTATGGAACTGGCGCAGCAGTTTGTTGATCAAAATGAACTTGAGAAAGCCGCAGCCCAGCTACAGCAAGGACTGGCGGCCACCAGCGATGAGAACCTCAAAGCGGTGATTAATCTGCGTCTTGCCCGCGTTCAGGTGCAGCTCAAGCAGGCCGATACCGCGCTGAAAACGCTCGATACCGTAAAAGGTGAAGGATGGGCTGCGATTGTCGCCGATCTGCGTGGCGAAGCGTTGTTGAGCAAAGGCGATAAACAAGGCGCGCGCAGCGCATGGGAAGCAGGCGTGAAAAGCGATGCCAGCCCGGCGCTGAGTGAAATGATGCAGATGAAAATCAATAATTTGTCCATCTGAGAGGGACCCGATGCAATTGCGTAAATTACTTCTGCCAGGACTGCTTTCTGTTACGTTATTGAGCGGTTGTTCACTGTTTAGTGGCGAAGAAGATGTTGTCAAAATGTCCCCGTTGCCGACGGTGGAAAACCAGTTTACGCCGTCTACCGCATGGAGTACGTCTGTAGGTAGCGGTATCGGCGAGTTTTATTCCAACCTGCACCCGGCGTATGCCGATAACGTGGTCTACGCGGCTGACCGTAAAGGCACCGTAAAAGCGGTAAACGCGGATGACGGGAAAGAAGTCTGGTCCGTGAACCTGGCGGAGAAAGACGGCTGGTTCTCCAGAGCGCCTGCGTTGCTGTCTGGCGGCGTAACGGTCTCCGGCGGCCATGTCTATGTTGGCAGCGAAAAAGCGCAGGTTTATGCGTTGAACGCGGCTGACGGTACGACGGCATGGCAGACGAAAGTCGCCGGTGAAGCGTTATCTCGCCCGGTTGTCAGCGATGGCCTGGTGCTTATTCATACCAGCAACGGTCAGTTGCAGGCGCTGAATGAGGCGGACGGCGCGATCAAATGGACCGTGAACCTCGACATGCCGTCGCTTTCGCTGCGCGGTGAGTCCGCTCCGGCTACCGCGTATGGCGCCGCCATTGTGGGTGGTGATAACGGTCGCGTCAGCGCCGTGCTGATGCAGCAGGGCCAGATGATTTGGCAACAGCGTATTTCCCAGGCGACCGGTTCGACTGAAATCGACCGTCTGAGCGATGTCGATACCACGCCGGTTATCGTCAATGGCGTCGTTTACGCGCTGGCTTATAATGGTAACCTGACGGCGCTGGATCTGCGCAGTGGTCAGATTATGTGGAAACGTGAGCTGGGCTCGGTGAATGATTTCATCGTTGACGGCGATCGTATCTACCTGGTGGATCAGAACGACCGTATTCTGGCATTGACCACCGACGGCGGCGTGACGCTGTGGACGCAAAGCGATCTGCTGCACCGCCTGCTGACATCGCCTGCGCTGTATAATGGCAATCTGGTGGTAGGCGATAGCGAAGGCTATATGCACTGGATTAACGTTGAGGACGGTCGTTTTGTGGCTCAGCAAAAAGTGGATAGCTCCGGCTTCCTGACCGAACCGGTCTCTGCCGATGGCAAACTGCTGATCCAGGCGAAAGACGGTACGCTGTATTCTATTACGCGTTAATCGTCACGGCCGCACGCTTTGAAAAACGGCTCCTGGTGCAGGGGCCGTTTTACTGTTTTTAACAACGGCGCAAAAATCGCGCGCGTTGTTTGATGATTTTTTAAATGAGGCTTTAAACATGGTACCTGTGGTCGCGCTTGTCGGGCGCCCTAACGTCGGAAAATCCACGTTATTTAACCGTCTAACTCGCACCCGAGATGCGCTGGTTGCGGATTTCCCGGGTCTGACTCGTGACCGTAAGTACGGTCGTGCGGAGATTGAAGGCCGCGAGTTTATCTGTATTGATACCGGCGGTATTGATGGCACCGAAGACGGTGTGGAAACCCGCATGGCGGAACAGTCGCTGCTGGCGATTGAAGAGGCTGATGTTGTGCTGTTCATGGTGGATGCGCGTGCTGGCCTGATGCCAGCGGATGAAGCGATCGCCAAACATCTGCGCTCCCGCGAAAAACCCACGTTCCTTGTGGCAAACAAAACTGACGGGCTCGATCCCGATCAGGCGGTTGTCGACTTCTATGCGCTGGGTTTGGGTGAAATTCACCCGATTGCAGCTTCTCACGGTCGTGGCGTGCTCAGCCTGCTGGAGCATGTTCTGCTGCCGTGGATGGACGACGTCGCCCCGCAGGAAGAGGTGGATGAAGACGCTGAATACTGGGCGAAACTGGCAGCGGAAGAGAACGGGGAAGAGGAGCCGGAAGATGACTTCAACCCTCAGGATCTGCCAATCAAACTGGCGATTGTCGGTCGTCCGAACGTAGGTAAGTCCACACTGACTAACCGTATTCTGGGTGAAGACCGCGTAGTGGTCTATGACATGCCGGGAACGACGCGCGACAGTATCTATATTCCGATGGAACGCGACGAGCGTGAATACGTGCTGATTGATACCGCAGGCGTACGTAAGCGTGGGAAAGTCACCGATGCGGTAGAAAAATTCTCCGTCATTAAAACGTTGCAGGCGATTGAAGATGCCAACGTGGTGATGCTGGTTATTGATGCGCGCGAAGGGATTTCCGATCAGGATCTGTCGCTGCTGGGCTTTATCCTTAATAGTGGGCGCTCACTTGTCATCGTCGTGAATAAATGGGACGGCCTGACCCAGGAAGTGAAAGAGCAGGTGAAAGAGACGCTGGACTTCCGTCTGGGCTTTATCGACTTTGCGCGCGTACACTTTATCTCTGCGCTGCATGGCAGCGGCGTGGGCAACCTGTTTGAGTCCGTACGTGAAGCGTATGACAGTTCAACCCGTCGCGTCAGCACCGCCATGCTGACCCGCATCATGACTATGGCGGTTGAAGATCACCAGCCGCCGCTGGTTCGCGGTCGCCGCGTGAAGCTGAAATATGCCCACGCCGGGGGATATAACCCGCCAATCGTGGTGATTCACGGCAACCAGGTGAAAGACCTGCCGGACTCTTACAAGCGCTATCTGATGAACTACTTCCGCAAATCGCTGGACGTGATGGGAACGCCTATCCGTATTCAGTTTAAAGAAGGGGAAAACCCGTATGCGAATAAGCGCAATACGCTGACCCCGACTCAGATGCGTAAGCGTAAACGTCTGATTAAGCACATTAAGAAAAGCAAATAATCGTCGCTGACGTTGATAAAACCCGCGCCTGTCGCGGGTTTTTTTGTTTTGCTCCAGCCGATGGTTTCCCTGTGTGATGTCAATGACTATTCGTTTTCTTCCAATTTTAAATCTAAGAAAGTAGACAATTGTCGAATTTTCATCTTAAAGTCCAGGGGTTGGTACTAGACAAAACTGGCTCCAGGTTATCAAATGGTTAAATAACCCTTCGCCGCATGTAAAAAAATCGGCCAGATACGTAACTGGTCGGCGTGCATTGCGGTGTTTATAAGCACAACGACATACCTTTTCGGGAGAATTATGCAATCCTCTGTTAATCAAAAAGAAAGCCGAACGTTCTTCGGCCATCCTTATCCGCTCGGTTCGCTGTTCTTCACCGAGATGTGGGAACGTTTCTCGTTTTACGGCATCCGTCCGTTACTGATCCTGTTTATGGCTGCGACCGTCTATGACGGGGGCATGGGACTGGCGCGTGAAAACGCCTCCGCGATTGTCGGTATCTTTGCCGGTACGATGTATCTCGCGGCGTTGCCTGGCGGCTGGCTGGCGGATAACTGGCTCGGCCAGCAGAAAGCGGTCTGGTACGGCTCGATTCTGATTGCGCTCGGCCACCTGTCGATTGCGCTCTCTGCCGTGATGGGCGACAACCTGTTCTTTATCGGCCTGATGTTTATCGTGCTCGGTTCTGGCCTGTTCAAGACCTGTATCTCGGTCATGGTAGGGACGCTGTATAAAAAAGGCGATGCGCGTCGTGACGGCGGTTTCTCGCTGTTCTATATGGGCATCAATATGGGGTCGTTCATTGCGCCGCTGATCTCCGGCTGGCTGATTAAAAGCCACGGCTGGCACTGGGGCTTTGGTATCGGCGGCATCGGGATGCTGGTGGCGTTGATCATCTTCCGCGTGTTTGCCGTTCCGGCAATGAAACGCTACGACAGCGAAGTGGGGCTGGACTCCACCTGGAACAGCCCGGTAGTGAAGAGAAACGGCGTGGGCGCATGGCTGCTGGCGCTGGCAGTAGGCGTGGTGGTTATTGTTGCGCTGATCGCTCAGGGCGTGATTGTGATTAACCCGGTCGCGGTAGCCAGCATGCTGGTGTACGTGATTGCGGCGTCTGTTGCGCTCTACTTTATCTACCTGTTTGTTTTTGCGGGCCTGAACCGTAAAGAGCGCGCACGACTGCTGGTCTGCTTTATCCTGCTGGTTTCAGCCGCATTCTTCTGGTCTGCGTTTGAGCAAAAGCCGACCTCATTCAACCTGTTCGCCAACGACTACACTAACCGCATGATCGGCGATTTTGAGATCCCGGCCGTATGGTTCCAGTCGATCAACGCCCTGTTTATCATCCTGCTGGCGCCGGTGTTCAGCTGGGCATGGCCAAAGCTGGCGAGCATGAACATTCGCCCGAGCAGCATCACCAAGTTTGTTATCGGTATTCTGTGTGCGGCGGCGGGCTTTGGCCTGATGATGCTGGCGGCGCAGAACGTGCTGAATAACGGCGGGGCGGGCGTATCGCCGTTCTGGCTGGTAGGCAGCATTCTGATGCTGACGCTGGGCGAGCTGTGCCTGAGTCCGATCGGTCTGGCGACCATGACGCTGCTGGCGCCGGAAAGAATGCGCGGTCAGATGATGGGGCTGTGGTTCTGTGCGAGCGCGCTGGGTAACCTGGCTGCGGGCCTGATTGGCGGCCATGTGAAGGCCGACCAGCTCGATATGCTGCCGGACCTCTTCGCGCGTTGCTCCGTCGCCCTGCTGATTTGCGCTGCGGTGCTGATCGTGCTTATTGTTCCGGTTCGTCGTATGCTGGAAAATACACAGACTAAAAATGAGCAGAAGCCGGTCACTAACGCCTGATGCAACATTCGACCTGGCCGGGGCGTGAGTGACGCCCCGGCAGTTCAACGAATGAGACGGGAACAGGCGTTCAGGGATTTATTGGTCATGGGTTTTGATGCTCAGCTCGCAACATATCAAAGGAGTTACCGTGTCGATTACCTGCCCGGATTGCCATACAGAGCTGGAACCGCAAAACGGTGCGGCGCACTGCGACAGCTGCAATAAAGATATTGAACTTGAAGCGCGCTGCCCGGAGTGCCATAAGCCGCTCCAGGTGTTAAAAGCCTGCGGCGCGGTGGATTATTTCTGCCAGAATGGTCATGGGCTGATCTCTAAAAAGCGCGTGGAGTTTGTGCCGCTTTAATCCGTCTTTTTCCTGCGCGTTTTCTTCGCGGTCGTCACGCCTTTCACTTCGCTTTCCACCCAGCCGTCTGACAGCCGGGTGGTGAGCACATCACCGGCTTTCACCTGTCTGGTTTGCTTCAGCACCTTGCCGTCCGTCGCCGTGGTTACGCTATAACCGCGCGCCAGCGTGGAGAGCGGGCTGACAGCTTCAAGATGCGTTACCGCATTGCCAAAGCGTTCGCGTGTGGCGCTCAGACGTGCGCGCACGTTCTCGGCCAGACGATACTCCAATTGCTGAATACGCGTTTGCGCGCGATAAATTCGCGGCTGCGGGTTTTGCTGGTTTAAACGCTGGAGGACACGTTGCTGGCGCGAAGCCGCGCGCTTGAGTTGATTATCCAGCGCGAAGTTCATCCGCTGGCGCAATCTTTCCAGCATCGTCTGCTGGCGCGCCAGGCGCAGTTGCGGGTGTTGCTGCTGTAACCGATGGAAAAGCTGCGTAAAACGGCGGTTGCGGTTTGCCAGATAGTAATCCATCGCCATCCCGAGGCGTTGTTGCGCGGACTGAATCTGGCGCAGCAACTCCTGCTGATTACGGCTGACTATCTCGGCGGCTGCGGAAGGCGTCGGCGCGCGCAGGTCGGCAACAAAATCGGCGATGGTAACGTCGGTTTCATGGCCGACGGCGCTAACGACCGGAATGCGGTTGGCGAAAATCGCCCGCGCGACGCGTTCATCGTTAAAACTCCACAGATCTTCCAGTGAACCGCCGCCGCGCCCGACGATCAGCACATCGCATTCATTTCGGGCGTTGGCCCGTTCAATGGCGCGAACAATCTGGCCCGGCGCGTCATCACCCTGAACAGCGGTCGGGTAGATGATAACCGGCAGGGAGGGATCGCGGCGCTTCAGGACATGAAGAATGTCATGTAAAGCGGCACCGGTTTTTGAGGTGATCACCCCGACGCAGTGAGCGGGCGAGGGGAGTGGTTGTTTATACTGCTGATCGAACAGCCCTTCAGCCTGCAATTTTGCTTTCAGTAATTCATACTTCTGCTGGAGCAGGCCTTCACCCGCAGGCTGCATGCTTTCAACGATGATCTGATAGTCGCCGCGCGGCTCATACAAGGTGATATTGGCGCGAACCAGCACCTGTTGTCCGTGCTGCGGGCGAAAAGTGACGCGGCGGTTGCTGTTACGGAACATCGCGCAGCGTACCTGGGCGGTGTCATCCTTTAGCGTAAAGTACCAGTGACCGGAGGCGGGCTGCGTGAAATTAGAGATTTCACCGCTGATCCATACTTGCCCCATTTTCTGCTCAAGCAGCAGACGAACCGTCTGATTAAGGCGGCTTACGGTAAAGATTGAGGAGGTCTGAGAGGATAACATGTGAGCGGGATCAAATTCTAAATCAGCAAGTTATTCAGTCGATAGTAACCCGCCCACAGGGGATCGCAAGCATTATTTGCAAAAAAGTGTGGATGCAATCGGTTTCGCTCTGTATAATGCCACGGCAATATTTATCCACCCCCAGGTTAGAGATATTGCCCATGCTACGTATTGCTAAAGAAGCTCTGACGTTTGACGACGTCCTCCTCGTTCCCGCTCACTCCACCGTTCTGCCGAATACTGCCGACCTCAGCACGCAGTTGACGAAAACCATTCGTCTGAACATCCCTATGCTCTCCGCAGCAATGGATACCGTGACGGAAGCGCGCCTTGCAATCGCCCTGGCACAGGAAGGCGGCATCGGTTTTATCCACAAAAACATGTCTATCGAGCGTCAGGCGGAAGAAGTTCGCCGCGTGAAGAAACATGAATCCGGCGTGGTCACCGACCCGCAAACCGTTCTGCCAACCACCACGCTGCGTGAAGTGAAAGAACTGACCGAACGTAACGGTTTTGCTGGCTATCCGGTTGTCACCGAAGATAACGAGCTGGTCGGTATCATTACCGGTCGTGACGTGCGTTTTGTCACCGACCTGAGCCAGCCTGTCAGCGTGTATATGACGCCGAAAGAGCGCCTGGTCACAGTGCGCGAAGGTGAAGCGCGTGAAGTGGTTTTTGCCAAAATGCACGAAAAACGCGTTGAGAAAGCGCTGGTTGTGGATGACAGCTTCCATCTGATCGGCATGATCACCGTAAAAGATTTCCAGAAAGCGGAACGTAAACCGAACGCCTGTAAAGATGAGCAGGGTCGTCTGCGCGTTGGCGCGGCAGTCGGCGCGGGCGCGGGCAACGAAGAGCGCGTTGATGCGCTGGTTGCCGCAGGCGTTGACGTACTGCTGATCGACTCCTCTCACGGCCACTCCGAAGGCGTTCTGCAACGCATTCGTGAAACCCGCGCCAAATACCCGGATCTGCAAATCATCGGCGGTAACGTAGCAACCGGCGCAGGCGCGCGCGCGCTGGCAGACGCTGGCGTCAGCGCGGTGAAAGTGGGTATCGGTCCTGGCTCTATCTGTACGACCCGTATCGTCACTGGCGTAGGCGTTCCGCAGATCACCGCGGTTTCTGACGCGGTTGAAGCGCTGGAAGGCCTGGGCATTCCGGTTATCGCCGATGGCGGTATTCGTTTCTCCGGCGATATCGCCAAAGCGATCGCCGCAGGCGCAAGCGCGGTAATGGTCGGTTCCATGCTGGCGGGTACTGAAGAATCCCCGGGTGAAATCGAACTGTACCAGGGCCGTTCTTACAAATCCTACCGTGGTATGGGTTCTCTGGGCGCGATGTCCAAAGGCTCCTCTGACCGTTACTTCCAGAGCGATAACGCGGCAGACAAACTGGTGCCGGAAGGTATCGAAGGCCGCGTAGCGTATAAAGGTCGCCTGAAAGAGATCATTCACCAGCAGATGGGCGGCCTGCGCTCCTGTATGGGTCTGACCGGCTGTGGTACTATCGACGCGCTGCGTACCAAAGCGGAGTTTGTACGCATCAGCGGTGCGGGTATTCAGGAAAGCCACGTTCATGACGTGACCATCACCAAAGAGTCCCCGAACTACCGTCTGGGCTCCTGATTTTCTTCGCCCGACCTCGTGTCGGGCGATTTATTTAATCTGTTTCACTTGCCTCGGAATTAGCGTCAATGACGGAAAATATTCATAAACATCGCATTCTCATCCTGGATTTTGGTTCTCAGTACACTCAGCTGGTTGCGCGTCGCGTGCGTGAACTCGGCGTTTACTGCGAACTGTGGGCGTGGGATGTTACGGAAGCACAAATTCGCGAATTCAACCCAAGCGGTATTATTCTTTCCGGCGGCCCGGAAAGCACCACTGAAGAAAACAGTCCACGCGCGCCGGAGTATGTGTTTGAAGCTGGCGTGCCGGTATTCGGCGTGTGCTACGGCATGCAGACGATGGCGATGCAACTGGGCGGCCATGTTGAAGCATCCAATGAACGTGAATTCGGTTACGCGCAGGTGGAAGTGAGAACCGACAGCGCGCTGATTCGCGGCATTGAAGACTCCCTGACCGCAGACGGCAAGCCGCTGCTGGACGTGTGGATGAGCCACGGCGATAAAGTTACCGCTATCCCGTCTGACTTTGTCACCGTTGCCAGCACCGAAACCTGCCCGTTCGCCATTATGGCTAACGAGGAAAAACGTTTTTACGGCGTGCAGTTCCACCCGGAAGTCACGCACACCCGTCAGGGTATGCGCATGCTGGAACGCTTTGTGCGTGATATCTGCCAGTGTGAAGCGCTGTGGACTCCGGCGAAGATCATCGACGATGCGGTAAATCGCATCCGTGAACAGGTTGGCGACGACAAAGTGATCCTCGGCCTGTCTGGCGGCGTTGACTCTTCCGTTACCGCGATGCTGCTGCACCGTGCAATCGGTAAAAACCTGACCTGCGTATTTGTTGATAACGGCCTGCTGCGTCTGAACGAAGCCGAGCAGGTAATGGACATGTTCGGCGATCATTTTGGCCTCAACATTGTTCACGTTCCGGCGGAAGAACGTTTCCTGACCGCGCTGAAAGGCGAAAACGATCCAGAAGCGAAACGTAAGATCATCGGTCGCGTATTCGTTGAAGTCTTCGACGAAGAAGCGTTCAGACTGGAAGACGTGAAATGGCTGGCGCAGGGCACTATCTATCCTGACGTTATCGAGTCCGCCGCTTCCGCCACCGGTAAAGCGCACGTCATCAAATCTCACCACAATGTGGGCGGCCTGCCGAAAGAGATGAAGATGGGTCTGGTTGAGCCGCTGAAAGAGCTGTTCAAAGACGAAGTGCGCAAGATTGGTCTGGAACTGGGCCTGCCGTACGATATGCTGTACCGTCACCCGTTCCCGGGGCCGGGTCTTGGCGTTCGCGTACTGGGCGAAGTGAAGAAAGAGTACTGCGACCTGCTGCGTCGTGCGGATGCTATCTTCATCGAAGAGCTGCACAAAGCGGATCTGTACAACAAAGTGAGCCAGGCGTTCACCGTGTTCCTGCCGGTTCGTTCCGTTGGCGTAATGGGCGATGGCCGTAAATACGACTGGGTTGTCTCCCTGCGTGCGGTAGAAACCATCGACTTTATGACCGCGCACTGGGCGCACCTGCCGTATGATTTCCTCGGCCGCGTCTCTAACCGCATCATCAACGAAGTCAACGGCATCTCCCGCGTGGTGTATGACATCAGCGGTAAGCCGCCAGCAACGATTGAGTGGGAATGATGTATAGCTAGTTCATAGCTCATCATATCTATTCAGATTCATCATTAACCCTCTGTAATTGCAGAGGGTTTTTGTTTATATCTAATCATATCTATTCACTCTACCTCACATCTTTTGACGGTACAGGTGACGGTATTGTCGAAGAGCGTTTGCTGGCCGCTCCACATTAGCAAGCCTCGACAGCAGGAAAAAGATGAATACTTGTTGTTGGTCTAAATGTGGTCTATATTTGAACCGAAAAGTGACCAATGACTATTAGGTGGGGCGTATCATGAAAGTAGAGACAATTAGCTACGTTAAAAAGAACGCAGCAACGCTTGATCTGTCAGAACCGATCCTGGTCACGCAAAATGGTGTCCCTGCTTATGTTATAGAATCCTATGACCAGCAGCAGGAGCGGGAAAACGCTATTGCGTTGCTGAAGCTGCTTACTCTTTCGGAGAAAGATAAAACTGAAGGGCGCGTGTTCTCAAAAGACCAGTTGCTGGATGGACTTGCGGATTAAACGCAGAGCACTCAACGTTAAGGGACTTCCATGGAACAGCAGGTGACCTTTGAGTACACGCTTACTGTAAAACACTGCATTGACACAATAGCGGGTTTCCTCCGACGCGTTGATGTCGAACCGCGCCCGGTTATCGCAGATATTCTTACACAGTTTGAGAGTACCGTTGGCCAGTTCCCGCTGGGATGCCAGATTTGCCCTGAACTGCTGAAAATTGGCTGTGCAAAGTACCGGGAGTTTAACCACGCTGAAGGCTATCGAGTTTTGTATTCAGTAGACGGCACATTAGTGACAGCACATGCGATTTTGTCACATCGGCAGGACATACAGCAGTTGTTGTTCAGGCGTCTGATTGCCGCCTGAACAATCAGGCGACGATACCCATCTTCCAGAGTCTATTACCCGGCTGAGGCACAGCGCTATCTGTCCGGCGAATGCATATGCAATCCAGAAAACAGTATGTTTATGTGAGCAGGAAAAGTTTAGCGTTGAGCAGGCGTCTCGACTGAGAGAGTGGACTGTTGAGCTTCTTTTTTATCCTGATGATGATGCCAGGCACCGATAGAAGAGTAGACGAAGCGTCCGAAGAAGAAGAGAAAACTGATAAACAGTACGATACGGGTCATTCGACTGTTAAATCGATGTCGTTTTCGCATACTGGTTGCCTGACTCACAAAAGGTTCCTTAGGGTATGCCCAGCATAGTGGGCGATGGGTACATTAAGGCACATTGTAAAGGAATGGTCAATTGTCGATTATGTAAAAATACGTCAGTTGATTTATCTCTTATTGTTATGGAAGATAATTTTAGTATTTACATTAATAATAAATTAATGATAACGAAGCAGAAAAAACGTAATTATTAGTTACTGAGAAGAAAATTGATTGATATATATCAAATGTTGCTTCCCGTTGATAACTAGAATCAAGACACATATTGTGACGTTGTTTTTATTATTATTTTAAAGTCAGGTGGGATGCCTGTCTGAAGCACCTTGCAGGAAGCGAGGGTTTTTGCTGAGCATCTATGAAACTAAATCAGACCTATATCAAAATCAGAGATAAATGGTGGGTGCTGCCTCTCATTTTACCCTCTTTGCTGTTGCCCATATTAAGCATTGCCAATACCTACGCACATACCAATACGGGTTCCGGTAATGTCACGCTTTTTTACCTTCCTCTGGCATTCACTATCAGCCTGATGTCATTTTTTGACTGGGCGGCATTACCGGGCATTGCGGTCGCAATCTTCTGGAATCGCTATCCGATAGTGGGATTGTATGAGACGCTCTCCATTATCGGACATTTCATTATCCCGGTCGTGCTCTGCTGGGGCGGGTATCGCGTGTTTACTCCCCGGCGTAATCAGGTGTCTCATGGCGATGCTCATCTGATGTTTCAGCGGATGTTCTGGCAGGTGTTTTGCCCGGCGACGTTATTTCTGGTTCTCTTTCAATTTGCCGCCTTCCTGGGAATGTATGCGAGCAAATCAAGCATGATGGGCGTAATGCCTTTTAATATCAATACATTGATTAACTATCAGGCTTTGCTGGTGGGAAATCTTATCGGCGTTCCGCTGTGTTATTTTATTATTCGTACTGTCCGCAATCCGCTATATCTGCGTGGATATTATGCGCAGCTGAAACAACAGTTTGATAAGAAAGTCACAAAGAAAGAGGTTGTTGTCTGGTTACTCGTGCTGACATTGCTCATGACAATGCTTTGCATGCCATTGAATGAAAATAGTTCAATATTTAGCACTAACTATACCTTGTCATTATTATTGCCGGTAATGCTATGGGGAGCGATGCGCTACGGTTATCGATTTATTTCGCTGATATGGTCGGCTGTTCTCATTACCGCAATTCATTATTACCAGAGCTACATGCCTTATTATTCCGGGTATGACACACAACTCACTATTACGTCTTCAAGCTACCTGGTTTTCTCTTTTATTGTGAGCTATATGGCGGTGCTGGCAACGCGCCAGAGAATCGTCAGCGGTCGGGCGCGTCGGCTCGCGTATCTTGATCCCGTCGTGCATCTGCCTAACCTGCGGGCGCTAAATCGCGCGCTGAAAAATTCGCCCTGGTCAGCACTCTGTTTTTTACGCGTGCCCGGCCTGGAATTACTGGGGAAGAACTATGGCGTTATGCTGCGGATTCAGTACAAGCAAAAGCTCTCCCACTGGATAAACACCTTGCTGGCGCCCGGTGAATGCGTGTATCAGCTGTCGGGGCATGATTTGATTCTGCGTCTGAATATGGAGTCGCATCAACAGCGCATTGAAGCGCTGGACAACCATATCAAGCAATTCCGTTTCATGTGGGATGATATGCCGCTCCAGCCGCAGGTTGGGGTCAGCTACTGCTATGTGCGCTCTCCGGTTAGCCATATCTATCTGTTATTAGGCGAATTAAGCACCATCGCCGATCTTTCCCTAATGACCAACAAACCGGAGAATATGCAGCGGCGTGGCGCAATGCATTTGCAGCGGGACCTGAAAGATAAAGTGGCGATGATGAACCGTTTGCAGTATGCACTGGAGCACGATCATTTTTGCCTGATGGCGCAGCCGATTTCAGGCATTCGCGGCGATGTTTACCACGAAATACTGCTGCGACTGAAAGACGATAATGGCGGCATGATCAATCCCGATGGTTTTCTGCCCGTTGCTCACGAATTTGGCCTGTCGTCCAGCATCGATCTGTGGGTGATTGAAAATACCCTGCGCTTTATGGCGCAGAACCGGGATAAGCTGCCAGCCCACCGTTTTGCCATCAATCTGTCACCAACGTCGGTATGCCGCGCCCAGTTTCCGATTGATGTCAGTAACCTGCTGAGCCAGTACGAAGTTGAAGCGTGGCAACTGATCTTTGAAGTGACCGAAAGCAATGCGTTCACCAATGCCGAACAGGGTCAGGCAACGTTGTCACAGTTGCAACAGTTAGGTTGCCAGATAGCGATTGATGATTTTGGAACCGGTTATGCCAGTTATGCGCGGCTGAAAAATGTGAGCGCGAATATTCTCAAGATCGATGGCAGCTTTATTCGCAATATCGTCTCTAACAGTCTCGATTACCAGATTGTGGCGTCCATTTGCCATCTGGCGCGAATGAAGAATATGCAAGTGGTGGCGGAATATGTGGAAAGCGAAGAAATTCGTAGCGCGGTGAGCGCGTTGGGGATCGATTACCTTCAGGGCTATTTGCTTGGCGAACCCAGGCCGCTGGCGGCGACGCTGGAAGAGGTACAGGCACCATTGTCTGATGCCTGAGGCGAAATTACGCCGCGATAGTGGGCGAACTCTCTTCTTCGATTTTGAGACGCCAGCCCGTGACCGCTTCCCAGTATTGCTGCTCTTTTTCCAGATCGAGCAGGACGAGCGCGTTTTGGCTAAACCAGTCATGCGGGAAGCGCAACGTCCAGTGATTGTCGTCAGTTTTTAGCCGTAGCGTTGGCGGCGTTGTGGTGGCCTGGCGCTGATTATTCAGCAGAACGCCCAGGCGCAATAGCTGAATCAACGGCAGGAATTGTTTTTTCTTGAACAGCGTAAAGCGGGGCAAGTCATCCAGCTTAACGGCTTTACGATGATAACGGACTAATGTCGCCATCATCAGTTGCTGTTCCTGGTTAAAACCCGGCAAATCGCTGTTTTGCAGAATATAGGCAGAGTGGCGGTGCAGGCCGCTGTGGTTGATGTTCAGCCCCACCTCATGCAGCATTGCAGCCCACTTCAGTAACGCTTCCAGCTGTGGATGCGCCAGCTTTGGCTGTTGCGTCTGCCACTGTTCATACATCTGCATGGTTGTTTCCAGCACGCGCCGGGCCTGATCGCTGTCGATGTTATACTGATTCGCCAGGCTTTTGGCAGTACGGCTGCGCACATCCTGATGACGGAAGCGGCCTTCCATTTCGTACAGCACGCCTTCGCGCAGCGCCCCGTCGGAAAGGCGGAGTTCGCGGATTGCCAGCGCATCAAAAACGCCACACAGAATGGCCAGACCCGGAACAAAGACCGCTTTTCGCTCTTCAGACAGGCCCGGCAGGCTCAGCGCTTCAAAGGAGCGGTGCCTGAGCACTTCCGCCATCAGTTTATCCAGTCGTTCTGGCGTAATGAAGCCGTCCTTCTCACCCATTTCCAGCAGCACTTCATGGGCGGCTTTGATGGTGCCGGACGCGCCCAGCGCGACGTTCCAGCCCTGAATGCGGAACTGCCAGGTTAACGTCTCCAGTTTTTGCGCAGCGGCCATTCGGGCGCGCTGGAAATTTTCCGGGCTGATGGCGCCGCCAGGAAAATAGATTTGTGCGAAACTGACGCACCCCATGCGACGGCTTTCGACCAGTTTGGGCTCGAAGTTTTCACCGATGACTAACTCCGTCGACCCCCCGCCGATATCGATCACCAGCTTGCGGCCTTTTTCCGGCTGCGTATGCTCCACGCCCATAAAAATCAGGCGGGCTTCTTCGTTACCGGAAATGATTTCGATCGGGTAGGGGATGACCTTCTCCGCGCGCTTCAGAAAATCGGTGGCGTTCAGCGCCTGGCGCAGGGTATGGGTGCCTACGATACACACGCTTGACGGGGAGAATCCCTGTAGGCGTTCGGCGAATAACGATAAGCAGCTTAACCCGCGTTCTATCGCTTCTTCACTTAACATATTGTCTTCGCCGAGACCATCCGCCAGATGTACGCGCTGTTTCAGCCGACCGATGATCTGCATGGCGCCATCCACCACGCGGGCAATGACCATATGAAAACTGTTCGAACCGAGGTCGACCGCCGCGAACTCCTGCGGCCGGGGTGTCTTGTCATGTATTGGCATAGCGTTAGTCAGGTTGCTCGAGTGATTTGATGTAGTCGTAAATCGCCAGTTGCGACTGCACCTTGCGACGATTTCCGCGCGGCACGTAGCGATTACTCAGTTCTTTATCTATGTAGCGGGCTTTTACCGTGTCGCTAAACAGGATGTCAATAATATCCAGCACGCGTTGCTTAAGACACGGGTCGAGCAGCGGCGCAGCAACTTCGATACGGTAATCGATATTTCTCGTCATCCAGTCAGCGGAGGAAAGATACACCTGCTTATCGCCGCCGTTGGTAAAAATATAAACCCGGTCATGTTCGAGATAGCGATCCACGATACTGATCACGCGGATATTGTCGCTAATGCCTTCCAGATTTGGAATCAGCGAACACATCCCACGAACCAGCAGATTGACCGGCACACCCGAGCTGGATGCGGCGTACAGACGGTCGACCAGCCCCTTGTCCACCAGGTTATTCAGCTTCAGCGTAATGCCGGAGGGGAGACCTTGCTGGGCGTTGGCGATTTCTTTATCGATCATCTCGTACAGCAAGCGTCGTGAGTTCTGCGGAGAGACCAGCAAATAGTCGAACGTCACCGGGCGGTAAGGGTTCTCGATAAAGTTGAACACGCGACGGACTTCGTTCGTGATACGCGCATCGGCGGTCAGTAAGGAATAGTCGGTGTACAGGCGTGCCGTTTTTTCGTTGAAGTTCCCTGTGCCGATGTGCGCATAACGCACCACCTCATCGCCTTCTTTACGCGAGATGAGGAACAGTTTGGCGTGAATTTTCAGGCCTGGCGCCGAGAAGATCACATGTACGCCTGCTTCGGTCAGCCGCTTCGCCCAGTGGATATTCGCCTCTTCATCGAATCGCGCCTGCAATTCCACCACCACGGTGACTTTCTTGCCGTTATGGGCGGCGTGAATCATCGAGTCGATGATGCGTGAATCCTTCGCCACACGGTAGATGTTGATTTTGATCGCCAGCACGCTGGGGTCAAAGGAGGCCTGGCGCAGCAATTCCAGCACATGTTCGAAAGTGTGGTACGGATAATAGAGCAGAACGTCGCGCTCGCGAATGGCGTCGAACCCGTTGCGGAACTTCTCTTTATCGAACCAGAGATGGCGCAGTCGCGGCAGCGGCTTGTTCACCAGATTGGCTTTGCCCACGTTGGGGAAGCTAATGAAGTCTTTGAAGTTGTGATACCGGCCGCCGGGTACGATGGAGTCGTAGCGGGAGATGGTCAGCTTTTCACGCAGCACTTCCACCAGCGCGTTTGGCATATCGCGCTGATAAACAAAACGCACCGGCTCGGCGGTCAGGCGTTGTTTCAGGCTGGAGGACATCAGCTCCATCAGGCTCGATTCCATCTCGTGCACCAAATCGTATTCGGCATCACGGGTCATCTTCATTGAGTAGGCATTCAGCGCGTCGTAGTCAAAGAAGCCTTTGAAGATGTCGTCCAGGCAGTAGCGCAAAATGTTATCCAGCAGGATCATCGGCTTACGGCGGCGCGGTGCTTCCGGCGGCAGATTCACAAAACGCGGCACTTTGTCGGATGGAATTTCCAGCAGCGCGTAGCGGATAGCATCGCCACGAATAATCTCTACGGCCAGATAGGTGTAATCATCTTTCAGAAACTGAACTAAATCCGTCTCGCGATTGATCAGAATTGGCGTGATGTGTTGGCGTAAGTAGTGTTTAAAATAATGCCGCAGCCAGCTTTGCTGGTTGGCCGACAGTTGGCGTTCGTTGATTAAGAAGATCTGATTACGCGCCATTTCCAGCAGCAATTCGTTGTACAGGCTGTCGAATTCCTGGTCAGCTTTTAGTACCCGGGACTGGATCTTACCTAGCAGATGGCGAGAATGAGAATTAGAACCCTGTTCTTCGCTGATAATGATGCGACGTTTCAGTTCGGCGAAACGAACTTTATAGAACTCGTCAAGGTTATTGGAATAGATGCCCAGAAAGCGCATGCGTTCAATAAGCGGATTTGATTTATCCGCAGCTTCCTGGAGCACGCGTTCGTTGAACGCTAACCAACTTAGCTCTTTCTCGATGTATAGTTTTTCCTGACCCATTACAACTCACACTCCGTTTTATTCACGGGACACTGCCTGGTTATTATGGCGAGCATTGCGCTCAGATGTCCAACTGTGCCAGAAAAATATGACAATAAACCGTCAGATAAGCAAAGAGATGAGGGGAATTCCTGAGGCGTAGGCCGGATAAGGCGTTGACGCGCCACCCGGCATTGAAACGTTGGATTGCCTGATGGCGCTTCGCTTACCCGTCCTGCGAGGGAATGTTATTACTCGGCGGCATAGCCTTGCGGCGGCAGGCGATTGCCATCCAGCCAGGCGGCGTTATCACGCATTTCCAGACGGCCATCCACAAACCAACTGACGACCAGCGGATAGATAGCGTGTTCCTGCGTCTGAACGCGGGCCGTAATTTCATCTTCGCTGTCGCCTTCAAAGACCGGAATCTTCGCTTGCAGAATAACCGGGCCGCCGTCGAGTTCATCGGTAACAAAATGGACAGAGGTTCCGTGTTCTTCATCGCCGTTTTCCAGCGCCTGACGGTGCGTATGCAACCCCGGGTATTTTGGCAGCAGGGAAGGGTGAATATTGAGTAGACGCCCCTCATAGTGGGCGACGAACGCGGGGCTCAGGATGCGCATATAGCCCGCCAGCACCACGAGATCGGGGGCGTAAGCGTCTATTTCACGCATCAGTTCGCGGTCAAACGCTTCACGGCTGGCGAATTGATCGGCCGTTAACGCATGTGCCGGAATTCCGGCCTCACGCGCGCGTTCAAGGCCGAACGCGTCGGCCTTGTTACTGAATACTGCCCGAAGGGTGCCTTTGATTTTTTTCTCTTTGCAGGCATCGATAATCGCCTGCAAATTGCTTCCGTTGCCGGAAATAAGCACCACAAGATTCATCATTGAATAACCACGCGCTGTTCGGAATCAGAGGTTTTAATGATACCGATTTTCCAGGCGTTTTCACCTTTTGCTTTCAGCAGGGCGAGGGCGTTATCCACTTCCGCTTCCGGCAGGGCGATCACCATCCCGACGCCGCAGTTGAAGGTGCGATACATTTCATGCTGGCTGACGTTGCCCGCGGTTTGCAGCCAGTTGAAGACGGCTGGCCATTGCCAGGAAGATTCGTCAATCACCGCCTGGGTGTTGTCCGGCAATACGCGAGGAATATTTTCCCAGAAACCGCCGCCGGTCAGGTGGGCGATGGCGTGCACATCGACTTTTTCAATCAGTTCCAGAATGGACTTCACATAAATGCGGGTTGGCGCCAGCAGGTGATCGGCTAACGGTTTGCCTTCCAGCTCGGTGTTTTCCGGGTCGCAGCCGCTGACTTCAACGATCTTGCGCACCAGAGAATAGCCGTTGGAGTGCGGGCCGCTGGAGCCAAGGGCAATCAGCACATCGCCATCGGCCACTTTGGAACCGTCGATAATTTCTGATTTTTCCACCACGCCGACGCAGAAACCGGCGACATCGTAATCTTCGCCATGATACATCCCTGGCATTTCAGCGGTTTCGCCGCCGACCAGCGCGCAGCCTGATTGCAGACAACCTTCGGCAATACCGTTGATCACGCTGGCGGCGGTATCGACGTCCAGCTTGCCGGTCGCGTAGTAATCCAGGAAGAACAGCGGCTCCGCGCCCTGAACGACCAGATCGTTGACGCACATCGCCACCAGGTCGATCCCGATGGTGTCGTGGCGTTTCAGATCCATCGCCAGACGCAGTTTTGTCCCTACGCCGTCAGTGCCGGAAACCAGTACAGGCTCACGATATTTTTGCGGCAATGCGCACAGCGCGCCGAAGCCACCCAAACCACCCATGACTTCCGGGCGGCGAGTTTTCTTCACTACGCCTTTGATTCGATCAACCAGAGCATTACCAGCGTCAATATCAACACCGGCATCTTTATAGCTAAGAGAGGTTTTGTCGGTCACTGCTTAGGTCCCCACGCGTTACTTGCGGTGAAAATTAAATTCGGCGCAATTCTAACAGGGAAAGCAAACGTTTGCGAGCCTGCTCTGCATCCGTTTTTATCTGCCGAATTTTTCAGCGTTTTACCGTTGTGTACCCATTTGTTTGAACTGCTCCACGAAAATGAAACCGGGTTCATTAACGTGCTTGAAACCTGCGCCAGTTATGCACAGTATCGTACTGAAACCGGTTTCTGTTTTGCTTCGGGTTGTCAGCGTAGCGGCGTTAACATTGCAATTACAATGAGGGAAACGTATGTCTGGATTTAAAGCGAATTTCATGTGGGGCGGTGCCGTTGCTGCTCACCAGTTAGAAGGCGGCTGGCAGGAAGGCGGAAAGGGGATTAGCGTGGCGGATGTGATGACCGCCGGTGCGCATGGCGTTCCGCGGGAAATTACCGACGGTGTGATCGCCGGGAAAAATTACCCCAACCATGAGGCTATCGATTTCTATCATCGCTACAAAGACGATATTAAGCTCTTTGCCGAGATGGGCTTTAAATGTTTTCGCACCTCTATCGCCTGGACGCGCATTTTCCCGCAGGGGGATGAATTACAGCCGAATGAAGCGGGTTTGCAGTTTTATGATGCCCTGTTTGATGAATGCCTGAAGTACGGTATTGAGCCGGTGATTACGCTGTCGCATTTTGAAATGCCTTACCATCTGGTCACGGAATATGGCGGCTGGCGTAACCGTAAGCTGATCGATTTCTTCGTGCGCTTCGCGAAAGTGGTATTTACCCGCTATCAGCACAAAGTGAAATACTGGATGACCTTCAATGAGATCAACAACCAGGCCAATTATCACGAAGATTTCGCGCCGTTCACCAACTCGGGGCTGAAATACCTGCCGGGCGAAGATCGTGAACCGGTGATGTATCAGGCGGCGCACTATGAGCTGGTCGCCAGCGCGCTGGCGGTGAAAGCGGCGCGGGAGATCAACCCGGCGTTGCAGGTTGGCTGCATGATCGCCATGTGTCCGATCTATCCGCTGACCTGCGCACCGGACGATATGATGATGGCGATGAACGCGATGCACCGTCGCTACTGGTTTACGGATGTGCATGTGCGCGGGAAATATCCGCAGCATATCCTCAACTACTTTGCGCGTCGGGGCTTTGCGCTGGATATCACCGATGAAGATCGCGCAGCCCTGTTACAGGGCTGTGTAGACTATATCGGTTTCAGCTATTACATGTCTTTTGCCACGAAAGCGACCGCAGATAACCCACAGCTCGATTACGACGAAACGAAAAGTCTGGTCTCCAATCCGTATGTGCAGAAGTCGGACTGGGGCTGGCAGATCGATCCTGTGGGGTTACGCTACTCGCTCAACTGGTTCTGGGATCACTACCAGCTACCGCTGTTTATTGTCGAGAACGGCTTTGGGGCGATAGATATTCAGCAGGGAGATGGTTCCGTTGACGATCGGTACCGTATCGACTATCTCGCAGCGCACATTCGTGAAATGAAAAAAGCCGTTGTGGAAGATGGCGTTGATTTGATGGGCTACACCCCGTGGGGCTGCATTGATTTGGTGTCGGCGGGGACGGGCGAGATGAAAAAACGTTATGGCTTTATCTATGTCGATAAAAATAATGACGGCAGCGGGACGTTAGCGCGCCATCCGAAGAAATCTTTTGCCTGGTATCAAAATGTGATTAAAAACAACGGAGAAAATATTTAAGATTCAATACGTTGTTATTCAGCCCCGCCATCTGTGCGGGGCGTGTTTTATACTCATTCTCCAGACGTATGTCACTTTGGTTGATCCATGTCAAGCATACGTTGTGTTGCGCCAGAGAGGAAAAGCGGTATAATCCGGCGATTTTTTTTGTGGTTGCCACTCGTCTGAGGAAAGGAGAAGAGTATGAAGATCGTGGAAGTCAAACACCCACTCGTCAAACACAAGCTGGGTCTGATGCGTGAAAACGACATTAGCACCAAACGCTTTCGTGAACTCGCCTCGGAAGTAGGCAGCCTGCTGACCTATGAAGCGACCGCAGACCTGGAAACCGAAACGGTAACCATCGACGGCTGGAATGGCCCGGTTGAAATCGAACAAATCAAAGGTAAAAAAATCACCGTGGTTCCTATCCTGCGTGCCGGTCTGGGCATGATGGAAGGCGTCCTGGAGCATGTGCCGAGCGCGCGTATCAGCGTGGTGGGCATCTACCGTAACGAAGAAACGCTGGAGCCCGTTCCGTACTTCCAGAAACTGGTATCCAACATCGATGAGCGTATGGCGCTGGTGGTTGACCCAATGCTGGCAACCGGCGGTTCAATGATTGCGACGATCGATCTGCTGAAAAACGCAGGCTGCCACAGCATTAAAGTGCTGGTGCTGGTTGCTGCGCCGGAAGGCATTGCGGCGCTGGAGAAAGCGCACCCGGATGTTGAGCTGTACACCGCATCGATTGATAAGGGACTTAACGAGCACGGATACATTATTCCGGGCCTCGGCGATGCCGGCGATAAGATCTTTGGTACGAAGTAAGTGAATGAATAATAAAGAGCCGACTTTAAGAGTCGGCTTTTTTTTGAATAAAACACCCATAACATACAACACTCAGAGGAAAACACTATGACGCGCCGTGCTATCGGGGTAAGTGAAAGACCGCCGCTTTTACAGACAATCCCGCTTAGTTTGCAGCATTTGTTCGCCATGTTTGGCGCAACCGTGCTGGTGCCAGTCCTGTTTCATATCAACCCGGCTACCGTTCTGCTGTTTAACGGCATCGGTACGTTGCTGTATCTCTTTATTTGTAAAGGTAAAATTCCTGCATATTTAGGGTCGAGCTTTGCCTTTATTTCACCGGTTCTGCTGCTGTTGCCGCTGGGGTATGAAGTGGCGCTGGGTGGTTTTATCATGTGCGGCGTGCTGTTCTGCCTGGTCTCTTTTATCGTGAAGAAAGCCGGGACCGGCTGGCTGGACGTGATGTTCCCGCCTGCGGCGATGGGCGCAATCGTTGCCGTTATCGGTCTGGAACTGGCGGGCGTGGCTGCGGGAATGGCCGGGTTGCTGCCTGCTGAAGGGCAATCCCCGGATACCAAAACCATTACCATCTCCCTTGTGACCTTGGCGGTGACGGTCTTTGGCTCCGTGCTGTTCCGGGGTTTCCTGGCCATTATCCCGATCCTGATCGGCGTGCTGGCAGGCTATGCGCTGTCATTTGCGATGGGAGTGGTGGATACCGCGCCGATTGCCGAAGCGCACTGGTTCGCGCTGCCGACGTTCTATACGCCGCGCTTTGAATGGTTTGCCATTCTGACAATTCTGCCAGCGGCGCTGGTGGTGATTGCCGAACACGTAGGCCACCTGGTCGTGACGGCGAACATCGTTAAAAAGGATCTGGTTCGTGACCCTGGCCTGCATCGTTCGATGTTTGCCAACGGGTTATCAACGATGATTTCCGGGTTCTTCGGTTCTACGCCGAACACCACCTACGGTGAAAACATCGGTGTTATGGCGATCACCCGGGTGTACAGCACCTGGGTTATCGGCGGCGCGGCGATTTTTGCTATTCTGCTCTCCTGCGTGGGTAAACTGGCCGCTGCGATTCAGATAATCCCTCTGCCGGTAATGGGCGGCGTATCGCTGTTGCTGTACGGCGTGATCGGCGCATCCGGTATTCGCGTATTGATTGAATCAAAAGTCGATTACAACAAAGCGCAGAACCTGATCCTGACCTCGGTGATTTTGATCATCGGCGTCAGCGGCGCGAAAGTGCATATTGGCGCGGCTGAACTGAAAGGAATGGCGCTGGCGACCATCGTTGGGATCGGCCTGAGCCTGATCTTCAAACTGATCAGCGTCCTGCGCCCGGAAGAAGTGGTGCTGGATGCGAAAGATGCGGATACGCCGCAGCAATAATCCTGAAACCGGGCAGTGCTTGCTGCCCGGTTCTATCGTGATGGAATTCTGTGGTAAACTCATCGCGATTTTATGGAATCCTGGATTGAGGTATCTCTGAACACTCCGGCACAGCTCTCTCTGCCACTTTATCTTCCTGACGACGAAACTTTCGCAAGTTTCTGGCCGGGGGATAACGCCTCTTTACTGGCTGCACTGCAAAACGTGCTGCGTCAGGAACATAGCGGATATATTTATCTCTGGTCGCGTGAAGGCGCGGGTCGTAGCCATCTGCTGCACGCGGCGTGTGCTGAATTGTCGCAACGCGGCGACGCGGTAGGCTATGTGCCGCTGGATAAGCGCACCTGGTTTGTACCGGAAGTGCTTGACGGCATGGAACATTTGTCGCTGGTGTGTATTGACAATATTGAATGTGTCGCCGGAGATGAACTGTGGGAAATGGCGATCTTTGATCTCTATAACCGCATCCTTGAGTCGGGAAAAACGCGCCTGCTGATCACCGGCGATCGTCCTCCACGTCAGTTAAAGCTGGGATTACCCGATCTGGCTTCTCGTCTGGACTGGGGGCAAATCTACAAGCTGCAACCTCTCTCTGATGAAGACAAACTCCAGGCGTTACAACTGCGCGCCAGACTGCGTGGGTTTGAACTGCCGGAAGATGTCGGGCGTTTTCTGTTGAAGCGGCTGGATCGCGAGATGCGTACGCTATTTATTACGCTGGATCAGCTCGATCACGCCTCAATCACCGCACAGCGTAAACTCACCATTCCGTTCGTTAAAGAGATTCTGACGCTGTAACGCTGCCGTTTTTGCCCGGTGGCCGGGCAAAAAACTCAGGCAATATCTTCCAGTAAGTGCTCAACCAGCAGTGGAATCGGCCTGCCGGACGCGACGCTTCTGCCGTTTTCTCGCCATAGCGCCGTACCGCTAATGTCCAGATGTGCCCACGGGATATCCGACGGGCAAAAATGATGCAGTAACCAGGCTGCGGAAGCGCTGATTGCCGCATTGTTCGTCGGCGTATTACAGAGATCGGCTATGGCGCTTTCGGTCTGCTTTTTCAGTCGTGCATCCAGAGGTAAAGACCAGACTTCATCTCCGCTCTGCCGCCCAGCCTCTGTTAGCGCCTGTCTTAACGCATCGTCCTGAGTCATCAGCCCGCTGAGTTCGTAGCCAAGCGCTTTCACCACCGCACCGGTCAAGGTTGCCATGTCGATGATATAACGGGCCTGCGGCTGTCGTTGGCTCGTCCATGCAATGGCGTCGGCCAGCACCAGCCGTCCTTCGGCGTCGGTGTTATTGATTTCCACTGTCATACCGTTGCAGGCGCGAGCAACGCTGCCAGGCTGCATTGCGTTCGGGCCGATCGCGTTTTCAGCCAGCGCCAGCACGCCCATTATGCGTACGGGCAGTTTTAACTCCGCAACCGTCAGGAGCAGTCCTAACACGTTGGCTGCGCCACACATGTCATATTTCATGGTGTACATACCCGCGCCCTCTTTCAACCACAGGCCACCGGTATCAAACGTTATCCCTTTACCTATGTAGCAGCGTACCGGGCCGTCACTTATGCCGTTGTAATGAATGGCAAGCAAACGCGGTGGACAGGTCGCTCCTTTGCCAACCGCATGGAGCAGTCCGAGACCTTGTTCAACAATTTTTTGTTCATCAAGGACTTCACAGTGCAACGCAGGAAAAGAGGCGCACAGGGTTTGTGCCTCGTTGACCACGAACTGCGGCGTACAGCAATCGGAGGGGGTATCCGCCAGCCGCCTTGCAGTGACCATGCCGTTGGCAATAGCCTGCTGCTGCCTGAACACTTTTTCACGTTTCTCGTGTTGTTCTGGCAGGCAGAACGCGGTGATATGGCGGATGCGAGTGGCGGTGGCATCCGTTTTTTTCAATTGTAAATCATTGAGCGTATACGCCTGATTAAACAGAAAACGCAGCAGCAGCGCCAGTACAGTGTCATTTATTTCGGTGACATCAATCAGCACATTTTCACTGATCGATGAAGCCAGCAGCGGTCGTATCGCATTGAGTAAACCTTCGGTCAGGCTGTCCTGCCAGAGCGCATCAGGCACCAGGGTAATTCGCGTAAAAGGCGCGCAGCCAAAGCGGGTATCTGCTACTTTATCTTGCGCCAGTACGCGCATTTCCGCGAGCAGAGCGGAATCCCGCAATAAAGAACAGCCAGGAGGCGCGATAAGATGGCCTTGTGGTTGAACCTCTGCGGGTGAGCAAATCAGTTGGTATGAAATCATTTCTCTTCCTCGACTGGAGCACGTATCCGTGCGGCATAGTCTTGCATCCATTCTTCATCGACGGGGTGATAATGGGTTTTCTCGTGCTGGCGTTCGGTGCGAAATACGGTGAGCGGTTGGCGTGCGGTAGCGACAACGAACGAGAATGTTTTGATGTTAGTGGCTGCGCCAAACTCGCCTTTACGGTTCATGCAGACCACAGAGAGGTCGCCTGTGCGACCAAATCGCGACATCAATTTATCTTCCAGCTCAAACACGACAGAATCAGCCGCTTGTTGCGGTGTCATTCCCTGCGCCATGCGACGAACAATTTCATAGCTGGCGCAGCCTTTCATCAGATCTTCACCAACGCCCGTTGCCGTTGCCGCGCCGACTTCACTGTCGCAATAGAAGCCGGAACCAATAACCGGAGAGTCGCCAATGCGACCGCGTTTTTTCATAAACAGGCCGCTGGTGGAGGTGGCAACGCTCATCGACCCCAGTTTATCCAGACCAATAATGCCGACCGTATCGTGGCCGTTATATGGACTTAAGCCTTTATCCAGCGTCTCCCGGCAGCGTTTTTGATAGTGCTGGATGGCTCTGTCGGTGAGCATGGTTTTATCCGCAAATCCCTGGCTCAGTGCCCATTCACGCGCACCCTGGCCAACCAGCAGACAGTTATAGCGCTGACGGCTTAACGCATGTGCGACGTGCACCGGGTTGGCAATATCCACCAGATTCCCGACCGCCCCAAACGCGAGGGTATCGCCGTCCATATAGGCGGCATCCAGTTCGACCTCGCCATTTTCAGTAGGCAGTCCGCCATAGCCCACGGATTTATAAAACGGAAAGTCCTCAACGGTTGCGACGGCGTCTACCACCGCCATTGCGACCGGGTTTCCCGCAGCCAGTGCAGACGCGGATTCCGCCACACCTTCAAGCGCCATTCGCCAGGTTGCGATAATTCCCCACATGGTTTACTCCTGTTTTGCAAGTGGTGCATCGGGCTGTGTTACGGCAGCCCGTTCCGCCGCGCGGTACTGTTTATCGACGATCCGCATAAAGGGCAGATACAGCATTGCGCCAATCAGCAGGTTAATGAGCTGCATGACGCTGCCGCTAATATGTCCGGTAACGATAAAACCGCTAATGACTGGCGGCAGCGTCCACGGAATAAAGACGCCCGTGGTGACGGCGACTGCGCCGAGCTTCATCGCGGTATACTGTACGGTGACCAGCACCAGCGGCACCAGGTTGAAGGGGATCAGCATTATCGGATTCATTATCACCGGCAGACCGAACAGAATCGGTTCGTTGATGTTGAACACAGACGCTCCGGCACCGAGCCGCGCCACTTCCCGCATGTTTTTACTGCGTGCAAAGAAAAGCATGGCTAACACCAGCGACAACGTTGCGCCCGCGCCGCCCATCCAAATCATGTCAAAAAACTGTTCTGTAATGATGTGTGGGGGTGTGGTGCCAGCCTGAATAGCCGCAATGTTGTCGGTCTGGTTTTCCATCCACAGCGGACGGATGATGCCGTTAACCATTGAGCCGGAGTTAATACCGACCGACCACAAAATAGTGATGCTGAACACTGTCATCAGCGCGCCAAAGTAAGAGGTGCCGTAATGACGAATCGGTGTGGCGACCACTTCGTAAATAAACTGATGGATGGTCTGGTAATGGGTGTTTTCAAACAAGATGCGAATGCTCAGTACCAGTATCATGACCAGTAAGGCGGGGATCAGCGCGGCAAAAGATTCTTGCACCGCCGGTGGCACACCTTCTGGCATTTTGATCACCAGATTTTTACGCTTTAGCCAGCAGAAAAGTTCAGTCCACAGCAGCGAACCGATCATCGCGACGAACAATCCTTTTGTGCCAATCCATTCTACGGGGATCACGGTAATACCGCCGTTTTCCGCCACTTTGATAAACGGTGTAAGGATCAGAAAACAGACCAGCGCCAGAATGCCGCAGGAGATGCGATCTTCGCCGTAGTGTTCCGCCAGACGAAATGCGACCAGGAAACTGATAAACAGCGACATCGTTGAGAACACCGCGTTAAACGGGATCTCAATAATCGCACTCCAGCTCTCGCCAAAAGCCTGAGACATAAACTGCTGATAGTTTTGATTCGGAAACGAAGAGATCACCAGCAGAATAGAGCCGACGATAATAAACGGCATAAACGAAACGTATGCGCCACGAATCGCGCCGAGATGCCGCTGCTGAGCGGTTTTCGCCGCCAGAGGCATCAGTTTTGCTTCAAGAAATCCCAGAACATTGTTCATTGTGAACTCCGTACAAGATTAACTCACGTTGTGTGTGCTATGCATGAGGATTATCTGCGAAGGCGTGTGAACGAAAGGTGAAATAGCTCACAATGTGATCGCGATTAGCATATAAATCTCATAAGATTAATTATCTAAAAATCGACAGGGATTCTTGCGATGGAAATAAAATTGCACGCCAATGCCACTACCACACCGCGTATTCGTCGCTATCTTCAGCAGTCTGAAAAAAGCGACAGAGAGCTTGCCGCCGAGCTTGGGATTTCTGTTACGACAGTAAGGCGATGGCGACATCGTGATCGGGTTAGTGATGGGCAAACTACGCCGAAGACGATATACAAAGCGATGAGACAAGAGCAGGTTGTTTTGGTGAACGCCTTGCGCGACGTAACAGGTGCGCCGCTGGATGACCTCTTATTGTTGGTGAACGAGGTGCTGGGCATTGTTGTGTCGCGCGCGACATTGAATCGTTATCTTAAACCGGCGACACCTCGGCGACAGCGGGCGTCGTTACAAGGGAAAAAAGCGTTAAAATCCGGGATGCTGCCGAATCATCTGGCGCTGTATCACCTTCCACTCTCGTTACATATGGACGACGGTGGCGAACATCATTTGTTCTGGGCGCGCGAGCCGATGAGCGGCTGGTGCTTTGCCCGACTGTATGCGGGTATTTCACCGCAGCGGGTCGTGGTCTGGCTGGATGAATTGCTGGAAACCTGCCCGGCTGATATACAATCTATTGAGACAAATATTTCTGATCGCATATGCCCGCAGCTAAAAACGCACCTGGCGACGCGCGGCATGTCATGCCAAATAACCGGTACGATGCCCGGTTGGGTGCCGGTGACAATACCGCTGAATGAGATTGTTCCCCGGCTAAATAGTGAATCTGCCAGCGAGTTGCTTATCCGCTTATGTGAATGCTACAACCGTGGTAAGACACAGAAAAAACTGGGGGATTGTACGCCGCAGGACTTTCTGGAAGCGCTGCGGCGCATGGATTAGCTCACGATTTCCAGCACCTGCTCCGGCGGGCGGCCAATACGAGCCTGACCGTTGGCGACGACAATCGGTCGCTCCATCAGTTTCGGGTTTTCCACCATCGCCTGAATCAGCGCCTCTTCGCTCAGGTGGCCGTCGGCCAGATTGAGAGACTTGTAGAGATCTTCTTTCTGGCGCATCAGTTCGCGTGCGCTGGACATCCCTAACATACGCAGCAGTTCACGCAGCGTCGCTGCGTCGGCAGGTGTTTCCAGGTAAAGCACCACTTCCGGTTCAACGCCGTTAGATTTCAGCAGGCTCAGCGTGTCGCGGCTCTTTGAACAACGCGGGTTGTGGTAGATTTTTACTGCATCAGACATGATTTCTCCTTTCGCGCGAACTGTAGGCCGGATAAAACGCGATAGCGTCGCCACCCGGCAACAGAACGAATACTACATTTTGGTGTATGGCTTAAAGCGTTCCTGCAACTGGCGCAGCTGGTCGATACGGGCATCGTAACGCGCCTGTTGCTGGCTGCCCAGCTTGACCTGAGAACTTGCGCTGCTGAGCATAGAGATCGCCTGATCCAGTCGCCCGGCCAGCGCATAGCCTTCGGCGCGTGCCGCCAGCTCCTGATCGCGGTTATTGAGCGCCGCTTCAGCCTGCGCCAGGAGATCCCAGCCGTTGCCGTCGTCTTTATTGTTGAAAGTGTAGCGATTGAGGATGGTCGTGGCTTCTCGGGCTTGCCCGCCCTGTAAATAAGCATTCGCCAGGTTTAGCTGCAATACCGGGTTTGCGCGCAGATCGCGGGCATTTTTCAGACGGTTAATCGCTTCGCTGGTTTTCTTCTGCCCCAGATCGATATCGGTCGCCAGGTCGAGATACCACGCGTTATTCGGTTCAGCCGTCAGCAACGGTTGCAGCGCTTTGCGAGCTTCGTCGTACTTGCTGGCTTCCATCGCCTGTAGCGCCCGGCCATATTGCGCCGCACGCTGTTGGCGCACGTTTCCTTTTTCCCATGCGTCGAGCAGGTCGCTGGTAAGCTGATTACGGCCAGAATTGTACATCCCCAGCGTACGCGCCTTCGCCAGATAAAAATCTTCAGACGATTCCACTACCACCGGGCGCATCTGGTTTGCACGGTTGCGGGCATCCGCCAGACGGCTTTCCGGCAAGGGGTGCGTCAGCAAAATTTCGGGAGGACGCGTGGAGTAGCGCGCCTGGTCGAGCAGTTTTTCCAGGAACGTCGGCATCGCTTGCGGATCGAACCCTGAACGTTGCAGCACCTGAATACCGATTCGGTCTGCTTCCTGTTCGTTTTGTTGGGTGAAGCTGATCATCCCCTGACGCGTTCCCGCCAGCGTACCGGTCAGCGCCGCCATACCGGCCTGTGGGCTGGCCATCGCCAGAAGAATAGAGCCTAAGGCGCCGACCCAGGTCAGCGGAGCGCTGCGCTTTTGATCTTCCATCGCGCGCGCCAGATGGCGTTGGGTTACGTGGGAAATTTCGTGCGCCATCACCGAGGCCAACTGACTTTCGTTATCGGAATAGCGAAAGAGCGCGGAATGCAGCACAACGTTGCCGCCGAAAAAGGCGAAGGCGTTGATTTCGTCGTTGTTAATCAAAAAGAAATGGAACGGCGTTTTCACGGAGTCCGCATGAGAGACTAAACGCATCCCCAGCGCGTTGATGTACTGACTCAATAGCGGATCGTTGATCAACGGCGCGCTGCCGCGCAACTGGCGAACGTAATAGTCGCCCATTTGCATTTCCTGACCGATAGAAAGCGTGCTTCCTGCTGAGGTCCCCATATCCGGTAGCGTGTCTGCGGAATCTGCAAACGCGGGGGCTACCTGACCGATAGTCAGCGCAGCGATGAGGGTAGCAACCAGGTTTTTCTTCAACAGCCTGAACATAGACCTCTGTCCTGTTTTCTTTAATATAGCCATTTGACCGATGCCGCGACGTATCGTTCCGCCACGCCAGCACAGGGAGTGTAACTGCGAAACCCGGTGGTGAATACCCCGCTCAAATGACTTTTCAGTTTCCTGAATCAGCAACAAAAAGCGAAGTCTTTTTTGTGACATTTAGATACAATTCGGGATCGCAATCCCGCTATTGAGGTTCAGGGAACGGTTTCTATGCTTGAGATGTTGATGCAGTGGTATCGCCGTCGTTTTAGCGACCCGGAGGCGATCGCCTTGCTGGTTATCCTGGTTGCCGGTTTTGGCATCCTTTTCTTTTTCAGTGGGCTTCTGGCGCCGTTGCTGGTGGCTATTGTCCTCGCTTACCTGCTGGAGTGGCCTACGGTCCGTCTGGAGGCGATTGGCTGCTCCCGGCGTTGGGCCACCTCAATCGTACTGATTGTGTTTGTCGGCATTTTACTGCTGATGGCGTTTGTCGTGATGCCGGTGGCCTGGCAGCAGGGGATCTATTTGATTCGCGATATGCCGGGTATGCTCAATAAGCTCTCTGATTATGCCGCCACGTTACCCCGTCGTTACCCGGCGCTGATGGATGCCGGGATCATTGATGCGATGGCGGAAAATATGCGCACCCGGATGCTGACGTTAGGTGATTCGGTTGTGAAATACTCCCTGGCCTCTCTGGTCGGGTTGCTGACGCTGGCGGTGTATCTGGTGCTGGTGCCGCTGATGGTCTTCTTCCTGATCAAGGATAAAGAGCAGATGCTGAATGCCGTGCGCCGGGTGCTGCCGCGCAATCGCGGACTGGCCGGGCAGGTCTGGATGGAGATGAACCAGCAGATCACCAACTATATTCGCGGCAAAGTGCTGGAGATGGTGGTGGTTGGCGTGGCGACCTGGCTTGGCTTCCTGCTCTTTGGTCTCAACTACTCGCTGCTGCTGGCGGTTCTGGTTGGATTCTCGGTATTAATCCCCTACATCGGCGCGTTCGTGGTGACCATTCCGGTGATTGGCGTGGCGTTATTCCAGTTTGGCCTCGGAACGGAATTCTGGAGCTGCTTCGCCGTGTATCTGATCATTCAGGCGCTGGATGGAAACCTGCTGGTGCCGGTACTGTTTTCAGAAGCCGTCAACCTGCACCCGCTGGTGATTATTCTGTCGGTGGTGATTTTCGGCGGCCTGTGGGGTTTCTGGGGCGTGTTCTTCGCCATCCCGCTGGCGACGTTAATTAAAGCCGTGGTACATGCCTGGCCGGACGGGCAGGTCAGCGACGGTTAAGCACGATTTTCACTCTGCCCGGTGGCGCAACGTCATCGGGCGTTCCACGTTTTATCCGCTTTCTCCTTTCCTGAACGTTTTCCGAATGTGCTGTCCCGCCCTCCTTTTTTGCTTTCAACTTACCGGTATAGATGGTTTTTTAATCTCACAAGGACAAGACCAACCGGAGAAAAAAATGGGTCATCAGATGCACACGCAGCAAAAAGTGGGGTGGGGCGGTTATCTCGCCTTTTTTATTACCATTATCCTTTTTTCAGGCATGTTCGCGAAAAGTACGGAATGGTGGCGAGTGTTTGATTTTACCGTGCTCAATGGCGCGTTTGGCCTGGTTAACGCAGCAGGCGACACGGCGGTTTCATTTCGCGGCACTGGCGGTACCGGGGCGAGAGACGGCTTTTTATTCGCACTGGAGCTGGCGCCATCGGTTATTTTATCGCTCGGCATTATTTCCGTGACGGAAGGGCTGGGCGGACTGCGCGCCGCACAGCAGTTGATGACGCCGATACTCAGGCCGATCCTGGGCATCCCCGGCATTTGCTCTCTGGCGCTTATCGCCAATTTGCAAAATACGGATGCCGCCGCCGGGATGACCAAAGAGCTGGCGGAAGAGGGGGTGATTACCGAACAGGAACGGGCAATTTTCGCCTGCTGGCAGACAAGCGGCAGCGCGATTCTGACGAACTACTTCTCATCAGGCGCCGCGCTATTTGCCACGATAACCGTACCGGTTATTACGCCGCTGGCGGTCATTTTAGTCTTCAAATTTATCGGTGCGAACCTGTTGCGGGTGTGGATCGCGCAGCTTGAACATCGTCGTATGAAACAGGAGGCCTGAAATGAGCGCACAGGTACGTAAAAACGTCATGGATCTGTTTATCGACGGCGCGCGGCGCGGTTTTACCATCGCCACCACCAGCCTGTTGCCCAACGTCGTCATGGCCTTTGTCATTATTCAGGCGCTGAAGGTGACGGGGTTGCTGGATATCGTCGGGCGAGTGTGTGAACCGGTAATGGCGCTATGGGGTTTGCCGGGAGAATCGGCGACCGTTTTGCTGGCTGCGGTGATGAGTATGGGCGGCGGCGTGGGCGTCTGCGCCAGCCTGGTGGTTACTGGCGCGCTGTCCGGTCACGATGCCACTGTGCTGTTACCCGCCATTTACCTGATGGGCAACCCGGTTCAGAATGTAGGGCGCTGCCTGGGAACGGCGGGCGTTCATCCGCGTTATTACCCGCATATTATTGCGGTGTGCGTGATTAATGCCCTGGTCTCTATTTGGGTAATGCAGGCTATTGTTTAAAAAGGACTATCATGGACTGTTCCATTCTTAATCTGACGCTTTTTCAGCGCGGACACGTATATGCCCCGGACGATCTGGGCCAGCAGGACATTCTGGTTGCCAACGGCAAAATTGTCGCTATTGCGCCGACTATCGCTGCGAAAGACTTCCCCGGTTGCCAGCAGGTCGATCTCCACGGTGATATCGTCTGCCCGGGATTTATCGATCAGCATGTTCATCTCATCGGCGGTGGCGGCGAAGCCGGGCCGCATACCCGTACGCCAGAGGTGCGGCTGTCACGGTTGGTTGAAGCCGGTATTACCTCCGTTGTCGGGCTGCTGGGAACGGACGGCATCACCCGTCATCCTGAATCTCTGCTGGCGAAAACGCGCGCGCTGGAATATGAAGGGATCAGCGCATGGATGTTAACAGGGGCGTATTCTCTGCCTTCGCCAACCATCACCGGGAGCGTCGATCGCGATGTGGCGTTGATTGATAAAGTGATTGGCGTGAAATGCGCCGTCTCCGATCATCGTTCTTCTGCGCCGAATTCCGCCGTGCTGGCGACAATGGCGGCGCAGTCCCGCGTGGGGGGATTACTGGGCCAGAAGCCGGGAATCAGCGTCTTTCATATGGGCGACAGCCCACACATGTTGGAACCGCTGTACGATATTCTCGCCAACGCCGATGTCCCCATCACGAAACTGCTGCCGACGCATGTTAACCGCGCCGAACCGCTGTTCCAGGCGGCGCTGGAGTACGCGCTTGATGGCGGCTACATCGATATTACCAGCAGCATTGATGAACCGATCGATCCGGCGACGGCCATCGTGACAGCCTTGCGCCATGAGGTTCCGCTGTCGCGCATTACCCTGAGTTCTGATGGCAACGGCAGCCAGCCGGAATTTGATGAGCATGGGAATTTGACGGGCATTGGCGTGGCGGGTTTTGAGTCGCTGATTGGCACGCTGCGTCAGTTAGTTACGCAGCATAAACTGCCGCTGGAGCAGGCGCTGCGTCCGCTTACCCGCACCGTTGCGGAATTTCTCGGCTTTGAGCATAAAGGACGTCTGGCGGCAGGTTGTGACGCCGACATTCTGGTGCTGAATCAGGCGCTGGAAGTCAGCCATCTGTGGGCGAAAGGCAAAGCGGTGGTGAAAGACGGCAAAGCGTGCGTGAAAGGAACGTTTGAATAAACGACGCGTATGCCGGATGGCGGCGTAAACGCCTTATCCGGCATACGGGGTTGTGCGAATCAGGCCTGATAAGACGCGTTAGCGCCGCATCAGGCTTTATCCGGCAAAACGCAAATCAGGCGTTTTCTTTCAGCCAGTTCAGCACTACATCGTGGTGGTTACTGGTTTTAAAGTCGTCAAATACGTGTTCGATCTTGCCGTCAGCGTCGATCAGGAAGCTGATGCGATGGATGCCGTCGTAGGTTTTCCCCATAAAGGATTTTTCCCCCCAGACGCCGAATTGCTCGCAGACCTGATGATCCTCATCGGACAGGAGCGTAAAGTTAAGCAGCTCTTTTTCGGCGAAACGAGACAGTTTTTCAGGTTTATCGGTGCTGATCCCCAACACGTCTACGCCTGCTTTTTTCAGATCGTCCATGTTATCGCGTAAACCACAGGCCTGTACGGTACAGCCGGGCGTCATGGCTTTAGGGTAGAAATACACCAGTACGCGCTGTCCCTGGAAGTCGGTCAAATTTACTTGTTCTCCGTCTTGATCCGGCAAGCTAAATTTCGGTGCGATGTCACCGGCTTTCAGTGGATTCATTACTTAACTCCATCCTGTTCATCATGTTGTGAGTAATTAACAACGTTAATACTGCCTTGCGCATTGAGTTCTGTACATAGTGCTTTAAAGGCATGCTCAATATTTACGGCATCATGGGATGCCGGACTGTGCGCGGTGATTTGAACAAACAGCTGTGCAGCCTTTTCATTTTCAGCAGGTTGCGTGCGGGAGACCAGCTCAGCGATGTTCATCTGATGGCTGTCGAAAAGCGCGGTAAAACGTTCAATTAAATGCGGAGAATCTTCCACCTCGACCTGTACCCATACCGTTGCGGGCATGGCCGGACGGGGGCGAGCGGTGGTGCGCTTCATCACAATCAATAAATCCAGCTCTGCGCCTTTCAACGGCAAGGTTGATTCAATCAGGGTGATGGCGTTCCAGGAGCCAGACAGCAGCATGATAAACGTGAATTCATCGCCCAGCATGGCCAGTCGGCTGTCTTCGATATTGCAACCGCAACTGCTGACATGGCGGGTGATAGTATTCACAATTCCCGGGCGATCGGCACCCAGCGCAGTGATAACCAGGTAATGTTGTGATGACGATGTCAAACCGGTTCTTCCTTTGAGAGGTGAGGTAATCATAAGGAAAGCATAAAAAAAACCTGCATACAATAATCAGAAGGGCTATGGTCTCTTGCTTTTATTGTCGTACCAAACGTACCATTGAGAAACTTGTTTGCACAGAGGATGGCCCATGTTCACGGGAAGTATTGTCGCGCTTGTTACACCGATGGATGAAAAAGGTAATGTCTGCCGGTCAAGCCTGAAAAAACTGATTGATTATCATGTCGCCAGCGGTACCTCGGCGATTGTTTCTGTTGGCACCACCGGCGAATCCGCCACGCTGAGCCATGACGAGCATGGCGATGTGGTCATGATGACGCTGGAGCTGGCGGACGGGCGTATTCCGGTTATCGCCGGAACGGGCGCGAACGCGACGGCGGAGGCCATTAGCCTGACGCAGCGTTTCAACGACAGCGGCGTTGTCGGTTGCCTGACAGTGACGCCTTACTACAACCGCCCGACTCAGGAAGGTCTGTTCCAGCATTTCAAAGCCATCGCTGAACATACTGACCTGCCGCAAATTCTGTATAATGTGCCGTCCCGTACAGGCTGCGATATGCTGCCGGAAACCGTCGGTCGTCTGGCGAAAGTAAAAAATATTGTCGCAATCAAAGAGGCGACAGGGAACTTAAGTCGGGTTCACCAGATCAAAGAGCTGGTTTCAGACGATTTTATTCTGCTCAGCGGTGATGATGCGACCGGGTTGGACTTCATACAGCTCGGCGGTCATGGCGTGATTTCCGTTACCGCGAACGTTGCGGCGCGTGATATGGCGGAAATGTGCAAACTGGCGGCGGAAGGTCGTTTTGCCGACGCGCGGGTGATTAATCAGCGTCTGATGCCGTTACATAACAAACTATTTGTCGAACCCAATCCGATCCCGGTGAAATGGGCATGTAAGGAGTTGGGACTTGTGGCGACCGATACGCTGCGCTTGCCGATGACGCCGATCACCGATACGGGTCGTGAGATTGTCAAAGCGGCGCTCAAGCATGCCGGTTTGCTGTAAAGTTTAGGGAGATTTGATGGCTTACTCAGTACAAAAGTCGCGCCTGGCCAGGGTTGCGGGTGTTTCGCTCATTATGCTGCTCGCGGCCTGTAGCTCTGACTCGCGCTACAAGCGCCAGGTGAGCGGTGATGAATCCTATCTGGAAGCCGCGCCGCTTGCTGAACTTCATGCGCCAGCAGGGATGATTCTGCCGGTAACGACGGGCGACTATAACATTCCGGTGACCAACGGCAGCGGCGCTGTCGGCAAAGCACTGGACATTCGTCCGCCTGCTCAGCCGTTAGCGCTGGTGACCGGCGCGCGTACCCAGTTTACGGGTGATACCGCAACCTTGCTGGTGGAAAATGGTCGCAATACCAACCTGTGGCCGCAGGTTGTCAGCGTGATTCAGTCCAAAAACTACACGATTGAAAAACGTGATGACGCCAGCCAGACCCTGACGACCGATTGGGTTGAATGGAACCGTCTGGATGAAGACCAGCAATACCGTGGACGTTATCAAATCTCGGTGAAACCGCAGGGTTATCAGCAGGCTGTAACGGTGAAACTGGTGAATCTGGAACAGGCTGGCAAGCCTGCCGCAGATGCCGCTTCGCTACAGCGTTATAGCGCTGAGATGATGAACGTAATCTCGGCGGGTCTGGATAAAACCGCCACCGACGCTGCGAACGCCGCGCAAAACCGTTCTGCCGCTACGATGGATGTGCAGAGCGCCGCAGATGACACCGGTTTGCCAATGCTGGTCGTCCGTGGGCCGTTCAACGTGGTGTGGCAGCGTCTGCCAGCCGCGCTTGAAAAAGTGGGCATGAAAGTGACCGACAGCACGCGTTCTCAGGGCAGCCTGGCAGTGACCTACAAACCGCTGTCTGACAGCGGCTGGCAGGAGCTGGGCGCAACCGATCCGGGGCTGTCGTCCGGCGACTATAAATTGCAGGTGGGCGATTTAGACAACCGCAGTAGCCTACAGTTTATCGATCCGAAGGGGCATACCCTGACGCAGAGCCAGAACGACGCGCTGGTTGCCGTCTTCCAGGCAGCGTTCAGCAAGTAAAAATTGAGGGGCTGGAGCAATCCAGCCCTTTTTTCTGATATGATACGCAAACGTGTGCGTCAGCAGAAAAACGCAATTTTTACCGTAATTTCGCCCCCAGGCTGTAGGTCGGATAAGGCAACGCCGCCATCCGGCAAAGTGTGGCAGAAAATGAATTTTTATCGTTAATTCACACCAGGAGTAATAAAGATGCAAAAGCAAGCTGAGTTGTATCGTGGTAAAGCGAAGACCGTATACAGCACGGAAAACCCGGACCTGTTGGTGCTCGAATTCCGCAATGATACGTCAGCAGGGGATGGCGCGCGCATTGAACAGTTTGATCGCAAAGGGATGGTGAACAACAAGTTTAACCATTTCATCATGACTAAACTGGCAGAAGCGGGCATCCCGACCCAGATGGAGCAGCTGCTGTCCGATACCGAGTGTCTGGTGAAAAAGCTGGATATGGTGCCGGTCGAGTGCGTGGTGCGTAACCGTGCGGCTGGTTCTCTGGTCAAGCGTCTGGGCATTGAAGAAGGCATCGAACTGAACCCGCCGCTGTTCGACCTGTTCCTGAAAAACGATGCGATGCACGATCCGATGGTCAACGATTCTTACTGCGAAACCTTCGGCTGGGTGAGCAAAGAGAATCTGGCGCGCATGAAAGAGCTGACCTACAAAGCTAACGACGTGCTGAAAAAGCTGTTTGACGATGCCGGTCTGATCCTGGTCGATTTCAAACTGGAGTTTGGTCTGTACAAAGGCGAAGTGGTGCTGGGCGATGAATTTTCCCCGGACGGCAGCCGCCTGTGGGACAAAGAGACGCTGGATAAAATGGACAAAGACCGTTTCCGCCAGAGTCTGGGCGGCCTGATCGAAGCCTATGAAACCGTCGCACGTCGCCTGGGTGTGCAGTTAGATTAATTCTTCCCCCATCAGCATCAACCGGAGAGTCAACGCTCTCCGGTTTTTCTCTACCACCATTATTCTAATGGTAATCTTGCGCTGAACCGCCTACGATCATCATCATAATGAATAGTATGTTGAGGTGATTATGCGCTGGCAAGGGCGTCGTGAAAGTGACAATGTAGAAGACAGACGCAATAGCTCCGGCGGCCCGTCAATGGGCGGGCCGGGCTTTCGTTTGCCCAGCGGCAAAGGCGGAATTATTCTGCTGATTGTCGTGCTGGTGGCGGGCTATTACGGGGTGGATCTTACCGGTTTAATGACCGGGCAGCCGATTTCTCAGCAGGAAACGACGCGTTCGATCAGTCCAAATGACGACGAGGCCGCGAAGTTTACCTCCGTTATTCTGGCGACCACAGAAGATACCTGGGGCCAGCAGTTTGAGAAAATGGGGCGCACATATCAGCAGCCTAAGCTGGTGATGTACCGTGGCGCGACGCGCACAGGATGCGGTGCGGGTCAGTCCGTAATGGGGCCGTTCTATTGCCCGGCGGATGGCACGGTCTACATCGATCTTTCCTTCTACGATGACATGAAAAACAAACTGGGCGCGGATGGCGATTTTGCCCAGGGTTACGTTATCGCCCACGAAGTGGGGCACCATGTGCAAAAACTGTTGGGCATCGAACCGAAGGTCCGTCAGCTGCAACAGACCGCATCGCAAGCGGAAGTGAACCGACTCTCCGTACGTATGGAGCTACAGGCGGATTGCTTCGCGGGCGTCTGGGGGCACAACATGCAGCAACAGGGCGTGCTGGAATCCGGCGATCTGGAAGAAGCGTTGAATGCGGCGCAGGCGATTGGTGACGATCGTCTGCAACAACAAAGTCAGGGACGCGTGGTGCCGGACAGCTTCACTCACGGCACTTCCGAGCAGCGCTATACCTGGTTTAAACGCGGTTTTGATAGCGGCGATCCGGCGCAATGTAATACCTTCGGCAAAGGTTTTTAACATACCGGGGCAGGGATGTCTGACAATGACGCATTGCGGGCGCTAACCGCACAAATGGCGCAGGAAGGGATTCGTCGGCTGCTGGTGCTCAGCGGCGATGCGTCCTGGTGTCGTGAACGGGCGCTGGCGCTGCGAGAAGCATTGGCTGGCGACTGGCTGTGGGTGGCAACCGATGCGCCCGCCGCGCCGCACTGTACGCCGCAGGCGTTACAAACGCTACTGGGACGCGAGTTCCGCCACGCGGTTTTTGATGCGCAGTCGGGGTTTGATGCCTCGGCATTCGCGGCGCTGAGCGGCACGCTGCGAGCCGGAAGCTGGCTGGTGCTGCTGACGCCGCCGTATTCTGCATGGGAATCCCGTCCCGATGCGGATTCGCTGCGCTGGAGCGACTGCCCGCAGCCTGTTGCAACGCCACATTTTATCCAGCACCTCAAACGCGTGATGGCCCGTGACGAGCAGGCGCTGCACTGGCAGCAGTCTCAACCGTTTTCATGGCCGCGCTTTCCTGCCCGTCCCCACTGGCGACCCGCTACGGGTGAACCACAGCCTGAGCAGGCCGCGATTTTGCGGCATCTGCTGCGGATGCCGCCTGGCGTGGCCGCCGTTACGGCAGCGCGAGGTCGGGGTAAATCGGCGCTGGCCGGGCAGTTAATTTCGCGGATGAGCGGGACGGCCATTGTAACTGCGCCGTCGAAAGCGGCGACGGACGTGCTGGCGCAGTTTGCCGGTGAGGAATTTCGCTTTCTCGCTCCTGATGCGCTGTTGGCGGGCACGGAGACGGCCGACTGGCTGATTGTCGATGAAGCGGCGGCAATCCCCGCGCCGCTGCTGCATCGCCTGGCGTCGCGTTTTTCACGCATATTGTTGACCACCACCGTTCAGGGCTATGAAGGGACGGGACGCGGTTTTTTGCTGAAGTTCTGCGCCCGTTTTCCTCATCTCCGGCGTTTTGAACTGCGACAGCCTGTTCGCTGGGCGCAGGGGTGCCCGCTGGAACAATGGGTCGGCGAAGCGCTGATATTCGACGACGAGACGTTTGCCCATGCGCCGCAGGGGGCGATTCGGTTCTCCGCTTTTACGCAGGCGCTCTGGCATACCGGGCCGACGCAGCCGCTGGCGGTGTATCAGCTGCTTTCCGGCGCGCACTACCGCACCTCTCCGCTCGATCTGCGTCGCATGATGGATGCGCCGGGGCAGCATTTTCTCGGCGCTTTTACGGCTGAGCGAGTGGCGGGGGCCGCCTGGCTGGTGGAAGAGGGCGGATTATCGGCCGCGCTGAGCCAGGCCGTGTGGGCGGGCTATCGTCGCCCGCGCGGGAATCTTGTCGCGCAGTCGTTGGCCGCTCATGGTGGCGATCCGCTGGCGGCGACGCTGACCGGGCGTCGGGTGAGCCGTATTGCCGTCCACCCGGCCCGCCAGCGGGAAGGGATTGGGCAGCAGCTGATCGCTGAGGCATACGGCGGCGCCAGCCAGTGCGACTATCTCTCCGTCAGTTTTGGTTATACCGCCGAACTCTGGCGATTCTGGCAGCGTTGCGGTTTTGTGCTGGTGCGGATGGGGAACCACAAGGAGGCGAGCAGTGGCTGTTATACGGCGATGGCTTTGCTGCCCATAAGCGAGACCGGCGCGCGGCTGGCGCACCGCGAGCACCAGCGTCTGCGCCGGGATGCGGAGATCCTTGCTCGCTGGAACGGCGAAGCGATCCCGGTTATCCCGCTGAAAGCGTCTACGCTTAATGATGATGACTGGGATGAACTGGCGGGCTTTGCGTTTGCCCATCGACCGTTGCTCACGTCGTTAGGCTGTCTGAGTCGACTGCTTGAGTGCTGCGAGCTGGCGCTCCCCGCGCTGCGTGGACGCCTGGAGGAGAAGTGCAGCGACGCGAATCTTTGTATCCGGCTGGGTTTGCCTGGGCGTAAAGCGCTGCTTGTCGCTCAGCGTCGGGAAGTCGCCCATGCGCTTACCGCGCTGGATGACGAACGGGCGCAGCGGTTACGCGAACGCGTTTTGCAATGGCAATTTTTTCACTAACTCCTTCAATTTCCTGGCATGGTCATTGTGATTAAGCGGCGTAGAATCTGTTCTATCAGTTAAGGAGATCGCCATGAAACATGACCATTTTGTTGTTCAAAGCCCCGATAAACCCGCGAAACAACTGCTGTTGCTGTTTCATGGCGTGGGCGATAACCCGGTCTCAATGGGAGAAATTGGCTCCTGGTTCGCACCGTTGTTTCCAGAGGCGCTGGTGGTCAGCATTGGCGGCGCGGAACCTTGTGGCCCGGCGCCTGGGCGTCAGTGGTTTTCGGTTCAGGATGTGACGGAAGAGAACCGCCAGGCGCGGGTTGATGCGATTATGCCGGTGTTTATCGAAACGGTTCACTACTGGCAGAAACAGAGCGGCGTTGGGCCGGAGGCTACCGCGCTGATTGGGTTTTCGCAGGGGGCGATTATGTCTCTTGAGAGCATCAAGGCCGAGCCGGGTCTGGCATCGCGCGTGATTGCTTTCAACGGACGCTACGCCAGCTTGCCGGAAATCGCCACGACCGCCACAACGGTACATTTGATTCACGGCGGTGAAGACCGGGTGATTGAGTTATCTCATGCGGTTGCCGCACAGGAAGCGTTAGTCCGTGCCGGAGGCGATGTGACGCTGGATATCGTCGAGGATTTAGGCCATGCGATTGACGATCGCAGTATGCAGTTTGCGCTCGACCATTTGCGCTATACCGTGCCGAAACACTACTTTGATGAAGCGTTGAGCGGCGGTAAGCCGAATGATGATGATATTATCGAAATGATATAAGCCGGAACTGAACCGTAGGCCGGATAGGGGCGAAGCCGCCATCCGGCATTCAGACGGTATGTTGCCTGATGGCGACACGCTTATCAGGCCTACAGGTTTATCTGACTATTTCTTTGGCTGATCTTTCTTCGGCCAGTCGTCGTCATCGTCCCACTTATCGTTAAAATCACGATGCGGGGGCAGCTCCGGTTTATTGGCGAGGAATTTTTTGTGATCGACCCGCTTGAGGTCTTTGATCACATTGATCAGTACGCCCACCAAAAACACCAGCACCAGAATCCACCAATATTTTGCCAGCCAGTCCATGCTTATTTCCTCTTACAGGAACACGCGTCAGGCGACGAGTTGTTCCATTATACGTTGATACATGCGGGCAAGCAGTTGCAGATCGGCTGCATTAACACATTCATTAATTTTATGAATGGTGGCGTTGACCGGCCCGAGTTCGACTACCTGCGCCCCCATACGCGCAATAAAGCGCCCGTCGGACGTTCCACCCGTAGTGAGTAACTGCGGTTTTATCTCATTATAGTGCTCAATGGCGTTCACCACCGCATCCACCAGCTTGCCGCGCGCCGTCAGGAACGGCTGGCCGGAAAGCCACCAGTCCACCGTGTAGCGTAATTGATGTTTATCCAGCAGCGCGTGAACGCGCTCTTTGAGAGTCTCATCGGTCAGTTCGGTGCTGAAGCGGAAATTGAACTGAATAAACAGCTCGCCCGGAATGACGTTATTGCTGCCGGTGCCAGCCTGAATGTTGGCAATCTGCATACTGGTCGCCGGGAAAAATTCATTTCCCTGATCCCACTCGATCGCCACCAGTTCATTCAGCATCGGCGCTGCGCGATGCACCGGGTTATCCGCCAGATGAGGATAAGCGACGTGCCCCTGCACACCGTGGATCGTCAGGTTACAGGTCAGCGACCCGCGACGGCCATTCTTGACCACATCACCGACGATTTCAGTGCTGGACGGTTCGCCGACCAGGCAATAATCCAGACGTTCGTTACGCGCCATCAGCGTTTCGACCACCTTCACGGTGCCGTTTTTTGCGCTGGCTTCTTCATCCGAGGTGATAAGGAACGCCAGACGCCCCTGATGATCTGGATGCTGGGCGACGAAACGTTCAGCCGCAACGACCATCGCCGCCAGAGAGCCTTTCATGTCTGCCGCACCACGGCCAAACAGCATTCCGTCGCGGATTGTCGGTTCAAAAGGCGGGTTGATCCAGCGATCGACATCACCCGCAGGTACGACATCGGTATGCCCGGCAAAAGCCAGCGTTTCGCCTTGTCCGCGCCATGCCCAAAAATTCTGTGTATCGCCAAAATCCATATGCTCAACGGTAAAACCGATTGCACGCAGGCGTTCAATCATTAACGCCTGGCATCCTGCGTCATCTGGACTCAGGGAAGGGCGGCGAATAAGCTGCTGTGTCAGCTCAATAACCGGGCACGACATAGACTACACCTCATCAAAAAACTGCTGATAACTGGATTCGCTAAAACCCAGCAGCATAGGCTTCCCGGTCGCGCAGAGCAATGGGCGTTTGATAATTGCTGGCATTTCAGTCATTAATGCTGCGGCGGACGCCGCATCCGTGATGCCGTTACGCGTGGCTTCATCAAGTTTACGCCATGTCGTTCCGCGCGTATTCAGCAAGGGCTGCCAGCCTGACTCCGCAATAAACGTATTCAATAACGCGGCATCGATTCCGTCTGCGCGGTAATCGTGAAAGCGGTAGTCAATACCGTGAGCCTCCAGCCAGCGTCGCGCCTTTTTAATCGTGTCACAATTTTTGATGCCGTAGACGGTGATCATGTTGAATCCTTTTACGCGAATTACGAATAATTAAGCAATATTATCGTGGTATCCGTCAGTGCGGAACTGCCATATACCGGTTATTTATCATGACATAATAAACGGTAAATATAACATTGTTGAACTCTTGTGAATAATAATTCTGAAATGTTGCTTAATAAGCATCTCATCGGGAAGTATAAATCCAGCGAGCTGCAATAGGCTGTTTCTTAACTGAAATGAGCGCGGTTTTCAGAAGTGGATTAATGTTTCAAAATATTGCAGTAAGTCACATAAAATTTATGGTTACAGGGTCATAGTAATGCCATGAACCCCATTCACCGGAGGATGTAATCACTGCAATCGGTTAAATTATCTTCTCTTGAGGATAATGTTTTCGTAGAATAGCCATAATAATAAGAGAGGTTGTTATGATTGAACGTGAACTGGGGAACTGGAAAGATTTTATCGAAGTTATGCTTCGCAAATAAATTTCTGGAAGATATCCTGATTCTGAAAAGGATAAGAAAAAGGCGACTCAAAGTAAGTCGCCTTTTTTGTGTCTTATTCCGGCTTCGGTTTCAGCGGGAAGCGGCGACGCACCAGCACAAAGAACAGCGGTACGAAGTAAATCGCCAGGATGGTGGCGGAGATCATCCCGCCCATGACGCCTGTCCCGACGGCATGCTGGCTCCCGGAACCCGCCCCGTTGCTAATCGCCATCGGCAGCACCCCGAAAATAAAGGCCAGAGAGGTCATCAAAATTGGGCGTAAACGCTGGCGGCAGGCATGCAGCGTGGCATCCAGCAGATCGTGGCCTTTCTCGTTCATCTCATTGGCGAATTCGACAATCAGGATCGCGTTTTTCGCGGAAAGGCCGATCACCGTTAGCAACCCGACCTGGAAGTAAACGTCATTTTCCAGTCCGCGCATCCAGGTGGCGAGCAGCGCGCCAATGACGCCCAGCGGCACCACCAGCATAACCGAGAACGGCACCGACCAGCTTTCATACAGCGCGGCCAGACACAGGAAAACGACCAGCAGCGAAATGGCGTACAGCGCAGGCGCCTGCGCGCCAGAGAGGCGTTCCTGATAAGACATCGCCGTCCATTCAAGCCCAAACCCCGTTGGCAACTGGCGAACCAGCGACTCCATTACATCCATTGCCGTGCCGGTACTGACGCCAGGCGCCGCTTCGCCGACAATTTCGACCGCCGAGTAGCCGTTATAGCGCTCCAGACGTGGAGAGCCCGTTTCCCAGCGTGACGTCGCAAAGGCGGAGAAAGGCACCATGCCGCCGTCTTTATTACGCACATACCAGAGATTGATATCGTCCGGCAGCATGCGGTATTTCGCCGCCGCCTGTACATAGACCTTCTTCACGCGACCCCGGTCCATAAAGTCATTGACGTAACTGGAGCCCCATGCGGTTTGCAGCGTGTCGTTGATGTCGTCGATAGAGACGCCCAGCGCCTGGGCTTTGCGCTGATCGATATCAATTTGCAACTGTGGACTGTCGTCCAGACCATTGTGACGCACGCGGGTCAGCGAACTGTCCTGCGCCGCCAGCTCAATCAACCGATCGCGCGCGGCCATTAAGGCATCATGACCGGCGCCCGCGTGGTCCTGAAGTTCCATATCAAACCCTGCGGAACTGCCCAGACCGCTGATTGCCGGTGGACTGCTGGCGTAAACGCGCGCTTCTTTAATCTTGTTAAAGGCTTTCGTGGCGCGTTCAATAATGGCAAACGAGGTGCCGGTTGTGGCGTTGCGTTCGTCCCAGTCTTTTAAGCGGACAAACATGCGCGCCACGTTTTGACCGTTCCCGCCAGGCCCCGATCCCACCGTCGAGAAGACGGACATGACGTTGTCTTTCTCCTGGGTGAAGTAATATTTTTCAACTTCCTGCACCACTTTTAAGGTCTGCTGCTGCGTGGAGCCGCTTGGCAACTGTACCGAGGTAATAAACATCCCACGGTCTTCCTGCGGTAAGAAGGAGGTCGGTAGACGCAGGAACAGCACCACCATCGCGCCGAGCAACAGAACGTAGATCAGTATCCAGCGCAGGCTGCGATGCAGGATCTTCGCAACGCCTTTCTCGTAGCGTTCAGCGTTGCGGTTGAACGTCCGGTTAAACCAGCCGAAGAAGCCTTTCTGTCCGTGATGCTCGCCTTTGTGCAGGGGTTTTAGCAGCGTGGCGCACAGGGCGGGCGTCAGGATCATCGCCACCAGCACGGAGAGCACCATCGCGGCGACAATCGTGATGGAGAACTGGCGATAGATAGCCCCGGTCGTACCGCCAAAGAAAGCCATCGGCACAAATACGGCTGACAGCACCATCGCGATACCAACCAGCGCCCCTTGTATCTGCCCCATCGATTTTCTGGTGGCTTCGCGCGGCGAAAGACCTTCCTCGCTCATGATGCGCTCGACGTTTTCCACCACCACGATGGCGTCATCGACCAGCAGGCCGATCGCCAGCACCATCGCGAACATCGTCAGCGTGTTAATGCTGTAGTCGAAGGCATACAGGACGGAGAACGTCCCCATCAATACCACCGGTACGGCGATAGTGGGGATCAGCGTGGCGCGGAAGTTTTGCAGGAACAGGTACATCACCAGGAACACCAGCGCGATGGCTTCCAGCAGGGTTTTCACCACATCGATAATCGAGGCTTTGACGAAGGAGGTGGTTTCATACGCCACCTTATACTCCAGACCGTGCGGGAAGTATTCGGCCAGCTCGTCCAGGCGGTTAAGCACCAGTTTGGCGGTTTCCATTTCGTTGGCGCCAGAGGCCAGTTTTACCCCCAGACCGGAGGCCGGATTACCGTTGAAGCGGCTGAGATAATCATATTTTTCAGCGCCCATTTCGACGGTCGCCACATCGCCCAGCTTGACCTCTGAACCGTCCTGGTTTACGCGCAGCGTGATATCACGGAACTGCTCGGGCGTTTGCAGCAGCGACTGGGCGTTGATTGTCGCATTGAGCGCCTGCCTGTCGACCGAAGGCGTGCCGCCAAGCTGCCCGACGGCAATTTGCGCGTTCTGTGATTCGATAGCATCCGTGACATCTTTTGCGGTCATCTGGTAGCTGTTGAGTTTGGCCGGGTCCAGCCAGATACGCATCGAATATTGCGAACCGTAGGCGTCGATATCCCCCACGCCGTTTACGCGGCTGAGCGGGTCCTGGATATTACTGGCGACATAGTCGGCGATGTCCTGTTTATCCATTGAGCCGTCGGTGGAGACAAACGCAATGGTCAGGATGTTGGTGTCCCCGGTTTTACGGACCGTGACGCCCTGGTTCTGTACCGCCTGCGGCAATTTACGCATTGCCGATTGCAGCTGGTTTTGTACCTGCTGGACGGCTTCATCGGGGTCGGTTCCGGCCACAAAACTGAGCGTCACCGTTGCCTGGCCCGTCCCGCTGCTTTGCGACGACATATACATCAGATTATCGAGGCCGGTCATATTCTGTTCGATAACCTGAGTGACGGTATTTTCCAGCGTCTGCGCGGATGCCCCCGGATAATTCGCGGTAATGCGGACGTTTGGCGGCGCCAGGTCGGGATATTGCTCTACGGGCAAAGAGAGAATGGCCAGGGTGCCCGTCAGACACAACAGGATTGCCAGCACCCAGGCAAAAATGGGGCGATCGATAAAGAAATTCGCCATTAAAGGAGGACCTCGTGTTTCTGCGTATAATTATTGGGTATGACCTGCTTCACTGTAGCGGCAAGGTACGTGTCAAACGTGGAGAAAAAAAGAAGATAATGTAAATTATCATGCACGTTTACAGCATACATTTTGTGCCAGTGCCGCCCTGTCTGTATTCCCGCCGTGCGGTGCTTTGCCGTTCTTTACGCTAATTGACCCTCTTCATCTTCCGATGAGCGAAAACTGATGCTGACCAGCGTCCCGCCCCCTGACGGTTGCGAGAAATTCAGCGTGCCGCTAAGTCTTTCCGCACGCTCGCGCATAATGTTCAGACCGTAGTGCCCCGTTGGTTCGTTCGGTTCGCCAATGCCGACGCCGTTATCCCGAATATAGACCGTATGGTTGCCATCGGGGGCGGTGACGCAGCTAACGGCGATCTCCGTGGCGCTGGCGTGTTTAATCGCATTCAGCACCGCCTCGCGAACGATTTGTAACAGGTGCACCTGCATTTGCGCATCCAGCGCCAGCGTCGGTAAACGGCAATCCAGCGTCAGTTTCGCAGAGGTCTGGCTTTGCAGGGTATCCAGCATTTCATGCAGCGCAGAAGGTAAGTCGGCCTGCTGTAACGTCAGGCGGAAGGTGGTCAGCAGCTCGCGCAACTGACGATAAGCGTCGTTCAGCGCCCGGGAGAAATCCGCCATGATGCTTTGCGCGGGGAGATTATCTTCTGGAATTGAGCGCTTCAGCAGCGTCAACTGAATGCGCAAATAGGAGAGCACCTGCGCCAGTGAGTCATGCAGCTCGCGGGCAATAGTCGCGCGCTCTTCCATCAGCAGCAGTTGCTGGAAATGTTTTTGCGCCTGATTAAAGTACAAACCGCGCCCCAGCATGGTCGATACGCTGTGCAGCAGCGGGGTGGAGGCGCTGACGTTGGGGCTTTGCCAGTGCAGTTCGCCGTAGACCGTTTCCTGCATCGTGACCGGCAGAATCTGCATGGGCAAATCAGCGCTTTCCGTTCCTTCGCTGATCCGCCAGTTATCGCCCACGGTTAATTCCAGATAGTACGCGGCGTCATGTTCGCGGACGATCTGTAGAATATGGCGGAAACAGTGAACGTCGATTTGGCTGGTATTGAGCGCCTGTGAGCACTGGTACAGCACTTCCAGACGGCGGTTGGCTTCGTGCAGATCGTGGGTTTTTTCTTCTACCGAAGCCTCGAGAGAGCGGTACAGCTTATGCAACTCGCTCGACATCTGGCTAAATGTTTTGGCCAGCAGCCCCAGCTCATTCGGCAAGTGGGTATTCAGCGGCGGGATGTCGAACTGACCATGTTCAATGTGCTGGCTGGCGGCGACCAGTTGGTTAAGCGGCTGGACTACCTGCTGGCGAATGCGCCGCAGGGTGAAAAAGACCAGCGTGAAGATCCCGATGCCGCCCGCCAGCGATATGCCAACCACCAGCATCACCTTGCGCTCGGCATAGTGTTGCAGCGCCAGAACGAAGAGATCAATCTGATCGACATAGTTATTGATATTGGCGCGATACCACTTTATATCCGCATCCACCAGTCTCGTGTTCATCTCCAGCCAGTTTGCATGCAGTTGCCCGTAACGGCTTTTAACCGTCTGCGGAACGTACCAGGCGTTCAGGTTACTTAACGCGGGAGAGTTGAGCGCTTGCTGAAAAAGCTGACGGTGCGCGTTCAATTGCGGACTGCCGCTTTGCAGATCGTAACCCAGTCGGTAGCTCTGCATACGCAGTGAACCGGCCACGTTAATGGCCTCGGCATCCCGCAAACTGCTCGCCAGCGTCAGCAGGGCGATACCGGTTGAGAGAATCGACAGCAGCACAATGTAAAAAAAGGCCCGGGCCAGGCTGGCCGAGACAGGGCGTTTGACGACCACGCGCGTAATCCCCGAAAAATATGCTCACAGTGAACGGATAAATATTGGCAAGTGTAACTGAAACGCAATTTCACCAGCGATGAAATAAATTGATCTGCCACAGGTTCTGGATAAATAGTTGTGCGTCCTGGGCAAATGAACATTGCCGACCCCTTCGGCGTCGGTTAATAACATTCATATAAAGAATAAGGTTTTTGCCACCAAAACAGAAGGACGCCATGAATCGTTTTATTATGGCCAATAGCCAACAGTGCCTGGGATGCCATGCCTGTGAGGTCGCTTGCGTAATGGCCCACAATGATGAGCAACACGTACTGCACCAGCGGCATTTTCAGCCCCGAATTACGGTGATCAAACATCAGCATCAGCGCAGCGCGGTAACCTGCCACCACTGCGAGGATGCGCCTTGTGCCAGGAGTTGCCCAAATGGCGCAATCCGTCATGTCAAAGACAGCGTTCAGGTCAACCAGCAAAAATGTATCGGCTGTAAATCCTGCGTGGTTGCCTGTCCCTTCGGCACAATGCAGATAATCCTTACGCCAACAGGTCAGGATCAGGTCAAAGCCACGGCGCACAAATGTGATTTGTGTCTGGATCGCGAAGACGGCCCGGCCTGTGTTGAAAACTGCCCGGCAGATGCGTTGCAATTGGTAACGGAGGCGTCGCTGACCCGGCTGTCGAAAGCGCGGCGTCTGCGCACCGCGCGTCAGGAAAATCAGCCCTGGCATGCCTGTGCGACGGGAGTCACTCCTGGTGCGCTCAATAAAGTCGAACAGATGCGGGCGACGCCCCCACGCGGCGAGCCGGATAAGCTGGCGATTGACGCGCGAAAAACCAGCTTTGATGAAATCTACCTGCCGTTTCGTACCGCGCAGGCTGAACGCGAAGCGGCCCGTTGCCTGAAGTGCGGTGAACACAGTATCTGCGAGTGGACGTGTCCGCTGCACAACCATATTCCGCAGTGGATTGAGCTGGTAAAAGCAGGAAACATTGACGATGCGGTGGCGCTGTCGCACCAGACTAACTGCCTGCCGGAAATTACCGGGCGCGTATGCCCGCAGGACAGGCTGTGTGAAGGCGCCTGTACGGTGCGCGATGAGTATGGCGCGGTGACGATCGGCAATATTGAACGCTACATTTCCGACCGGGCGCTGGACAAAGGCTGGCGGCCAGACCTGAGCGGCGTGCAGCAGCAGGATAAACGCGTGGCGATTATTGGCGCGGGCCCGGCCGGGCTGGCCTGCGCGGATGTGCTGGCGCGTCATGGCGTGAGCACGACCGTGTTCGATCGCCACCCTGAAATTGGCGGCCTGCTGACCTTTGGCATTCCCTCTTTTAAGCTGGATAAATCACTGCTGGCGCGCCGTCGCGAAATCTTCAGCGCGATGGGAATTCATTTTGAACTGAACTGCGAAGTCGGCAAAGACGTCAGGCTGGCGTCGTTGCTGGATGAGTACGATGCGGTTTTTGTCGGCGTCGGCACATACCGTTCCATGAAGGCCGACCTGCCAAACGAAGATGCGCCGGGCGTATATGATGCGCTGCCGTTCCTGATTGCTAACACAAAACAGGTTATGGGGCTGGATGAATTGCCTGACGAACCTTTTATCGACACCGCCAGGCTTAATGTTGTGGTGCTGGGCGGCGGCGATACCGCGATGGACTGCGTGCGTACCGCGCTGCGTCATGGCGCAAGCCAGGTGACCTGCGCATATCGTCGCGACGAGGCGAATATGCCGGGGTCGAAAAAAGAGGTAAAAAACGCGCGGGAAGAGGGGGCGCACTTTGAATTTAACGTACAGCCGGTTGAGCTGGTGCTGAATGCCGACGGTTGCGTCAGCGGCGTGCGTTTTTTACGTACTCAGCTTGGCGAACCCGATGCGCAGGGGCGTCGCCGCCCGATGCCCATCGCGGGCAGCGAGTTTGTCATGCCCGCTGATGCGGTAATTATGGCGTTTGGTTTTCATCCGCATGGTATGCCGTGGCTGGAGGCGCACGGTGTGAAAGTGGACGACTGGGGGCGCATTGCGGCAAATGTTGAAAGCGCGTTCCGTTACCAGACCAGTAATCCTAAAATCTTCGCGGGCGGTGACGCCGTGCGCGGCGCCGATCTGGTGGTGACGGCGATGGCGGAAGGGCGTCACGCCGCGCAGGGGATTATTCAGTGGCTGGGGATCATGCAAACCGGATAAGTCTCCATTCGGCGTGAGCAGCATGATAGCGCGCAGACAAAACCGGCCTTGCGGCGTAAGATTACCTGTCTTCTTACGCTGTGGAGCCGGTATGTCGCAAAAAATTACTCTCATCAAAGACAAAGTTCTCTCTGATAACTACTTTATCCTGCGCAATATTACCTACGATCTGACCCGTAAAAATGGCGATGTGATTCGCCATAAGCGCGAGGTTTACGATCGCGGCAATGGCGCAACGATCCTGCTGTATAACCGCGAAAAACAGACCGTGGTGCTCATCCGCCAGTTTCGCGTTGCCACCTGGGTGAACGGCAATGAAAGCGGCCAGTTGATAGAAACCTGCGCCGGGCTGCTGGATAACGACGAGCCGGAAGCGTGCATTCGCAAAGAAGCGATTGAAGAGACCGGCTATGAAGTGGGTGAGGTGCGTAAACTGTTTGAGTTATACATGTCGCCTGGCGGCGTGACGGAGCTGATTCACTTCTTCATTGCAGAATATAGCGACAGCCAGCGGGCAAACGCAGGCGGCGGTGTGGAAGATGAAGATATTGAGGTACTGGAACTGCCATTAACACAGGCGCTGGCGATGATCAAAACCGGTGAGATACGAGACGGTAAGACCGTGTTATTGCTCAATTATTTGCATTCTTCCTCGCTAATGGATTGATAAATAAGGTTTATATTTCTTTACATAATGATGTCGCTATCCGACAAATCTGATTGAGCCACAGGAGTCGCGCAAGGAAGATACCGCCTAAAGCCGTTTCGTTTTTCTTCTGGGGTTGTACCGTCCATGCGCAATCGCGTTATTTTCGTTTTCCTGCTCGGTCTGCTGCCGACGTCGCTGACGTGGGCGGCGCCAGCGCAGCAGACTTTTTCTGACTGGCAGGTCACCTGTAACAATCAGAATTTTTGCGTGGCGCGTAATACCGGCGAACATCGCGGGCTGGTGATGACCTTAAGCCGCAGCGCCGGGGCGCATACCGATGCGGTACTTCGCATTGATTTGGGGGGGCTGACCTCGCCCGGTGCGAAAGAGGCGGAGATTGCGCCGCGTCTGCTGCTGGATGAAAAACCGCTGCCGCTAAATGCCGGGCAATGGCGTATCACGCCCTGGCATCTGATGACGGACGACACCGCCACCATTGCCGCGTTTTTACAGACCATTCAGGAAGCCCAGGCGATTACTCTGAAAAAGGGAAAACAGACGATTTCTCTGGTGGGGCTTAAAGCTGCGCTGTTGTTTATCGACGCACAGCAAAAACGCGTTGGCAGCGAAACGGCGTGGATTGATAAAGGGAATGATCCACCGCTCAGCGTGCCGCCCGCGCCAGCGCTGAAAGGCGTGGCTATCGTCAACCCAACGCCGACGCCGCTCTCTTATGATGAACGCAACGATCTGCTGGATTACGGTAACTGGCGGATGAACAGTATTCACTGCTCGCTTGACCCGATGCGCCGGGAAGTGCGTGTCGCGGCCCTGACCGATGACAAAGCCCTGCTGATGACCGGTTGTGAAGCCGGAGCCTATAATACGGTCGATCTCGCGTGGATTGTCTCACGCAAAAAACCATTCGCCTCCCGCGCCGTACGGTTGCGTTTGCCCTTTAACTCCGGGGCTGAAAGCAATGATATGGAGCTGATGAACGCGGTTTTTGACGAGAAATCCCGGGAATTAATCACGCTGGCAAAAGGGCGGAGGTTGGCCGATTGCGGTATCCAGACGCGCTGGCGTTTTGACGGGCAGCGTTTTCGTCTGGTGCGTTATGCCGAAGAGCCAAGCTGCGATAACTGGCATGGGCCAGATGCCTGGCCCACGTTGTGGATCACACGTTAGGGGCGCCCGGTGGCGCTAACGCTTACCGGGCCTACGGACTGTTTTGTAGGCCGGATAAGACGCATCGCGTCGCCATCCGGCAAGGCGCCCGGTGGCGCTAAGGCTTACCGGGCCTACGGGCCATTTTGTAGGCCGGATAAGACGCATCGCGTCGCCATCCGGCAAGGTGCCCGGTGGCGCTAATGCTTACCGGGCCTACGGACTGTTTTGTAGGCCGGATAAGACGCATCGCGTCGCCATCCGGCAAGGTGCCCGGTGGCGCTAACGCTTACCGGGCCTACGGACTGTTTTGTAGGCCGGATAAGACGCATCGCGTCGCCATCCGGCAAAGCGCCCGGTGGCGCTAGCGCTTACCGGGTCTACGGCTGTTTTGTCGGCCGGATAAGACGCATTGCGTCGCCATCCGGCAAGGTGCCCGGAGGCGCTAAGGCTTACCGGGCCTACGGGCTGTTTTGTAGGCCCGGTAAGACGCATCGCATCGCCATCCGGCAAAGCGCCCGGAGGCGCTAACGCTTACCGGGCCTACGGGCTGTTTTGTCGGCCGGATAAGACGCATTGCGTCGCCATCCGGCAAGGTGCCCGGAGGCGCTAAGGCTTACCGGGCCTACGGACTGTTTTGTAGGCCGGATAAGGCACATTGCGTTTCCATCCGGCTTCCGACCCACTCATCCATTTTTACGCTTTAAGCACCTTATGCGCTTTTTCGACGATATTCTCGACCGTAAAGCCGAAATAAGGGAACAGTTTTTCGGCCGGGGCCGATTCGCCATATCCCGTCATCCCGACAATCGCACCTTTCAGCCCGACATATTTGTACCAGTAGTCGGCAATGCCCGCCTCAATCGCCACGCGAGCGGCAACGTTCGACGGCAGCACGGATTCGCGATACGCCTCATCCTGAGCATCAAAAATATCCGTCGAAGGCAGGGATACCACCCGGACGTTATGGCCTTCTCCGGTCAGCTTTTCCGCCGCCAGTAGGGTGATTTCCATTTCAGACCCGGTGGCAATCAGGATCACATCCGGCTTACCGCCGCTGTCTTTCAGCACATAACCACCACGGGCGATCTCCTTCACCTGCTCCGGGGTACGCTCCACCTGCGCCAGATTCTGCCTTGAGAGAATCAGCGCCGTCGGGCCGGTATGACGCTCAACCGCCAGCTTCCAGCCGACTGCCGCCTCAACCTGATCGCACGGACGCCAGGTGCTGAAATTCGGCGTCAGACGCAGGCTGGCCAGTTGCTCCACGGCCTGGTGCGTCGGCCCATCTTCACCCAGCCCGATGGAGTCGTGGGTATAAACCATGATCTGCCGGGCTTTCATCAACGCCGCCATTCGCGCCGCGTTACGGGCGTATTCCACAAACATCAGGAAGGTCGCGGTGTAAGGCACAAATCCGCCGTGGTGGGCAATGCCGTTGGCAATGGCCGTCATACCAAATTCGCGCACGCCGTAGTGAATGTAATTCCCGGCCGGATCTTCTTTCAGCGACGTCGAACCTTTCCAGATAGTCAGGTTACTGGGCGCGAGATCCGCCGAGCCGCCGAGCAGTTCCGGCAGTATTGGGCCGTAGGCGTTCAGCGTATTTTGCGATGCCTTGCGGGTGGCGATTTTGGCCGGGTTGGCCTGCAATTCAGCAATGTATTTTCGCGTCGTGGTTTCCCAGGACTCTGGCAACTCGCCGCGCATTCGTCGGGTAAACGCTCTTGCCAGATCGGGATACGCTTTCTGATACGCCGCGAACTTCTCCTGCCATGCCTGCTGCGCTTTTTCCCCTTTTTCACGCGCATCCCAGGCACGGTAAATCTCTTTCGGGATCTCAAAAGCAGGGTGATGCCAGCCCAGTTTCTGGCGGGTCAGCGCCACTTCTTCTTCTCCCAGCGCCGCGCCGTGAGACTCCTCTTTCCCGGCTTTATTCGGTGAGCCGAAGCCGATTACCGTCCGGCAAATAATCAACGACGGTTTGTCTTTCACACTCTGCGCTTCAAGAATTGCTTTCTTCACGGCTTCGGGATCGTGTCCGTCGATCTCATGCACTACATGCCAGTGATACGCTTCGAACCGTTTGGCGGTATCGTCGGTAAACCAGCCTTCGGTTTCGCCATCAATTGAGATGCCGTTGTGATCGTAGAAGCCGATTAGCTTGCCCAGCCCCAGCGTACCCGCCAGCGAGCAGACTTCGTGCGAAATCCCCTCCATCAGGCAGCCATCGCCCATAAAGACATACGTGTAGTGATCGACGATGTCATGATCGGGCTGATTAAACTGCGCGGCCAGCGTGCGTTCGGCAATTGCCAGACCGACGGCATTCGCCAGTCCCTGACCCAATGGCCCGGTGGTGGTTTCAACGCCTGGCGTATAGCCGATTTCCGGGTGCCCCGGCGTTTTTGAATGGAGCTGACGGAAGTTTTTCAGCTCCTCGATTGGCAGATCGTAGCCGGTCAGGTGCAGCAGGCTGTAGAGCAGCATTGACGCGTGGCCGTTGGAAAGAATAAAGCGATCGCGGTCATACCAGGTGGGGTCGGTCGGGTTGTGGCGGAGAAAATCATTCCACAACACTTCAGCAATATCCGCCATGCCCATTGGCGCGCCGGGATGACCGGAATTGGCTTTTTGTACGGCATCCATACTGAGCGCACGAATGGCATTGGCAAGGTCTTTTCGGGACATAAATCACTCCGTGGCAAGGTTTACAGTTTGGCGGCGAGCAGGTCTTCCAGTTTGCGTTGGTCAACGGCGAACAGGCGGATACCTTCCGACAGTTTCTCAACGGCCATCGCGTCCTGATTATGTTCCCAGCGGAATTCCGCTTCGGTCATCGGGGTCGGGCGATGGAACGTCTGCGATGACGGCACCAGTTTGCGGATCACCAGCTCTTCTTTTTCTTGTAGCGCTTTCAGTAGGTTGGGAGAAATGGTCAGGCGGTCGCAGCCTGTCAGCGCCAGGATTTGCTCGGTGCGACGGAAACTGGCCCCCATGACGATGGTTTCGTAGCGGTGACGTTTGAAGTAGTCATAGATATTACGTACCGATTTCACCCCCGGATCTTCTTCCACGACGTAGGGGTCCATCGGGCTGTGCGCCTGATACCAGTCATAGATACGCCCGACAAACGGCGAAACCAGAAAAACGCCCGCTTCCGCGCAGGCGCGCGCCTGTGCAAAAGAGAACAGCAGCGTCAGGTTACAGTTGATGCCTTCTTTCTCCAGCTCTTCCGCCGCCCGTATCCCTTCCCAGGTTGACGCGAGCTTAATTAAAATGCGCGATTTTTCCACGCCCTGCTGCTGGTAGAGGTCAACCAGGTGGCGGGCCTTCTGCATACTTTTTTCTTTATCGAAGGATAAGCGCGCGTCCACTTCCGTAGAGACCCGTCCGGGGACGATTTTCAGAATTTCCGCACCGAAATTGACGGCCAGTTTATCGCTGGCCTCGACGACCTGCTGCTCCTGGGTTTTACCGCGTTTCTTGCCCCAGGCGATCGCGTCATCAATCAAATGGCTGTATTGCGCAAGGCCAGCCGCTTTTAGCAGCAGCGAGGGATTGGTGGTGGCGTCCTGAGGCTGATAATGGCGAATGGATTCGATATCGCCGCTGTCTGCCACGACAGTGGTGAATTGTTTGATGCCGTCTAACTGGTTCATAGGAAATACTCCTTGAAAAGTAAAGCGTTAGGTGAGTGCGTTGATTCACACTTCTGAGAAATTCATGCAGTACACAACAAAAAAGCATAGCAGACAGGCATGGTAATGCGGGTTTAAGCGGGTAACATGGATGCTATAAATTGATAACAAATTCTTTCTTTGAGTAGTGAGAGTATGGCTACCTTCAAAGTTTATGCCGCGCAGGGAGGTGATAATGTGCGGCGCACCAGAGGTTACCCGCGCCACTTTTTTGATCGATACGTGAAAGGAACAACAAGATGGATGACCAATTAAAACAAAGCGCCCTCGATTTCCACGAATTTCCCGTTCCAGGTAAAATCCAGGTTTCCCCGACCAAGCCCCTTGCCACACAGCGCGATCTGGCGCTGGCCTATTCGCCTGGCGTAGCGGCGCCGTGTCTTGAAATTGAAAAAGACCCGCTGGCGGCTTACAAATACACCGCTCGCGGCAATCTGGTCGCGGTGGTCTCTAACGGAACGGCGGTGCTCGGCCTGGGCAACATCGGCGCGCTGGCCGGTAAACCGGTAATGGAAGGTAAGGGCGTTCTGTTTAAGAAATTCGCGGGCATCGACGTGTTTGATATTGAAGTCGATGAACATAACCCGGATAAATTCATTGATGTCGTTGCCGCGCTGGAGCCGACGTTCGGCGGGATTAACCTCGAAGATATTAAAGCGCCTGAATGTTTCTATATCGAGCAGAAACTGCGTGAGCGCATGAATATTCCGGTATTCCATGATGACCAGCACGGAACGGCGATTATCAGCACCGCCGCTATTCTTAACGGCCTGCGCGTGGTGGAAAAAAATATCTCTGACGTGCGGATGGTGGTTTCCGGGGCAGGGGCGGCGGCAATCGCCTGTATGAACCTGCTGGTGGCGTTGGGGATGCAGAAACACAATATCGTGGTCTGTGACTCGAAAGGCGTTATCTATAAAGATCGCGAACCCAACATGGTGGAGACCAAAGCGGCCTATGCGGTGGTGGATGACGGTAAACGCACGCTGGATGACGTGATCGACGGGGCGGACATTTTCCTGGGCTGTTCCGGCCCGAAAGTGCTGACCCAGGAGATGGTGAAAAAAATGGCGCGTGCGCCGATGATCCTGGCGCTGGCGAACCCGGAGCCGGAAATTCTGCCGCCGCTGGCGAAAGAGGTGCGTTCAGACGCCATCATCTGTACCGGACGTTCCGACTATCCGAACCAGGTCAACAACGTGCTCTGCTTCCCGTTCATCTTCCGTGGCGCGCTGGATGTCGGCGCAACCGCGATCAACGAAGAGATGAAACTGGCGGCGGTACACGCCATTGCCGAACTGGCGCACGCCGAACAAAGTGAAGTGGTCGCTTCCGCCTATGGCGATCAGGACTTGAGCTTCGGCCCGGAATATATCATTCCAAAACCGTTCGACCCGCGCCTGATTGTGAAGATTGCGCCTGCCGTGGCGAAAGCGGCGATGGATTCCGGCGTGGCGACGCGGCCGATCGCTGATTTCGATGCCTACATCGATAAGCTGACCGAATTTGTCTACAAAACCAACCTGTTCATGAAGCCAATCTTCTCTCTGGCCCGTAAAGCGCCGAAGCGCGTGGTGCTGGCGGAAGGGGAAGAGGCGCGTGTCCTGCATGCGACGCAGGAGTTGATTACGTTAGGTCTGGCGAAACCGATCCTGATTGGTCGCCCGAGCGTGATCGAAATGCGCATTCAGAAGCTGGGGCTACAGATCAAATCGGGTGTGGATTTTGAGATCGTCAACAATGAATCCGATCCGCGCTTCAAAGAGTACTGGGGTGAATACTATAAGATCATGAAACGCCGTGGCGTGACGCAGGAACAGGCGCAGCGGGCGGTGATCAGCAATACCACGGTGATTGGCGCGATCATGGTTCTGCGCGGTGAAGCGGATGCGATGATCTGCGGCACCATCGGCGAATACCACGAACACTTCAGCGTGGTGCAGGAACTGTTTGGCTACCGTGAGGGCGTCCACGCGGCGGGGGCGATGAACGCCTTGCTGTTGCCGAGCGGCAACACCTTTATCGCCGACACCTATGTCAATGACGATCCGACGCCGGAGCAACTGGCGGAAATTACGTTAATGGCTGCGGAAACGGTGCGCCGCTTTGGTATTGAACCGAAGGTGGCGCTGTTGTCGCATTCCAACTTTGGTTCGTCTAAGTCGGTCGCTGCTTGCAAAATGCGTCAGACGCTGGAGTTAGTACGCGAGCGTGCGCCTGAGCTGATGATCGACGGAGAAATGCACGGTGATGCCGCGCTGGTTGAAAGTATTCGCAACGACAGAATGCCGGACAGCCCGCTGAAAGGGGCGGCGAATATTTTAATTATGCCTAACGTGGAGGCCGCGCGTATTAGTTACAACTTACTGCGTGTCTCCAGCTCGGAAGGCGTGACGGTAGGGCCGGTATTGATGGGCGTTGCCAAACCGGTGCATGTATTAACGCCGATCGCTTCTGTTCGCCGTATCGTTAATATGGTGGCGCTGGCGGTGGTCGAAGCGCAAACACAGCCACTGTAATTTCACTTTAATTCATTCCGGCGCGGGGTTCCCCGCGCTTTTTTATTTCCTCCTTTCTTAGTGATCTACTTCACCTTTTAAATCTGCTTGCCGAATTTTGTTATTTACTCTGACAAAAAATTGCCACGATGAGGTCAGTTTCAGCGGAGGCGGTGAGCAATGGATAAAGAACGCATTATTCAGGAATTTGTGCCGGGGAAACAGGTCACGCTGGCGCATCTGATTGCCCACCCGGGTGAAGAACTGGCGAAAAAGATCGGCGTTCCCGAAGCGGGCGCCATCGGCATCATGACGCTAACGCCAGGGGAAACGGCGATGATCGCGGGTGATTTAGCCATGAAAGCCGCCGATGTTCATATCGGTTTTCTCGATAGATTCAGCGGCGCGCTGGTGATTTATGGCTCCGTTGGCGCCGTCGAGGAAGCCTTATTGCAAACGGTCAGCGGGCTGGGACGCTTATTAAATTTCACGTTGTGCGAATTAACAAAAAGTTAATTGGGGGGCGGCAATGAAACGTATTGCGTTTGTCGGCACCGTTGGCGCGGGGAAAACAACGCTTTTTAACGCCTTGCAGGGAAATTATTCCCTCGCCCGAAAAACACAAGCCGTGGAATTTAATGACAACGGCGATATCGATACGCCGGGAGAATATTTTAGCCATCCTCGCTGGTATCACGCCTTAATTACCACGCTACAGGATGTGGATACGCTGATTTATGTACATGCGGCAAATGACCGCGAAAGTCGCTTACCCGCCGGGTTATTGGATATTGGTGCCAGTAAACGACACATCGCCGTCATCAGCAAAACGGACATGCCGGATGCCGACGTCGCCGCCGCGCGACAGCTACTGAGCGGGCTGGGATTTCAGGAGCCGATTTTCGAGCTTAACAGCCATGACCCGCAAAGTGTGCAGCACCTGGTGGATTATCTGGCAGCACTCACCGAACAGGAGGAAGGCGCAGGTGAAGAAACTCATCACAGCTAACGATATTCGTGCGGCTCACGCACGCGGCGAACAGGAAATGTCGGTTGTTCTGCGCGCCAGCATCATTACCCCGGAAGCCCGCGAAGTTGCGGAACTGCTGGACTTCACGATCGTGGAATGCGACGAATCGGCACCGGCTGTCGCGCCGGTGGAAGACGCGAAAACCGAAAGTCAGCGCATTCGTGAAACCATCATCGCACAACTGCCGGAAGGGCAGTTTACCGAAAGCCTGGTCGCGCAGCTGATGGACAAAGTGATGAAGGAAAAACAGTCGCTGGAGCAGGCTGACATGCAGCCGGGCTTTAAGTCGGTCACCGGCAAGGGCGGCGTAAAAGTGATCGACGGCAGCAGCGTGAAGTTTGGTCGCTTCGACGGCGCGCAGCCCCACTGCGTCGGCTTAACGGATTTGGTCACCGACAAGGACGGCAGCAGCATGGCCGCCGGGTTCATGCAGTGGGATAACGCGTTTTTCCCGTGGACGCTGAACTACGACGAGATCGATATGGTACTGGAGGGCGAACTGCATGTGCGTCATGAAGGCGAAACCATGATCGCGAAAGCCGGGGACGTGATGTTTATCCCGAAAGGCTCCAGCATTGAGTTTGGCACACCGTCGACCGTGCGCTTCTTATACGTTGCCTGGCCTGCGAACTGGCAGTCCTGCTAAGGCGGATGTATGAAGGATTTCATTACCGAAGCATGGCTCAGAGCGAATCATACGCTCAGCGAAGGGGCGGAGATCCATCTTCCCGCTGACGCTCGCCTGACGCCATCTGCCCGGGAATTGCTGGAAAGCCGCCATTTGCGCATCAAGTTTCTGGATGAGCAAGGCCGTCTTTTTGTCGATGACGATGAGCAGCAATTACAGCCGGTGCACGGTTTGACCAGCAGCGATACGCACCCTAAGGCGTGCTGCGAACTGTGTCGCCAGCCGGTGGCAAAAAAGCCCGATACGCTGACCCACCTGACCGCCGACAAAATGGTTGCGAAAAGCGATCCGCGCCTGGGATTTCGCGCCGCGCTGGACAGCACCATCGCGCTGGTGGTGTGGCTGCAAATTGAGTTGCCGGAGCAGTGGCAACCCTGGCTTGCTGACATTCGGTCCCGCCTGGGCAACATCATGCGCGCCGATGCGATGGATGAACCGCTGGCCGCGCAGGCCATTGTGGGGCTAAACGAAGACGAATTGCATCGTCTGTCCCATCAGCCGCTGCGCTATCTCGATCACGATCATCTGGTGCCGGAAGCCAGCCACGGCCGCGATGCCGCGCTGCTGAATCTGCTGCGTACCAAAGTGCGTGAGACGGAAGTCGTGGCCGCTCAGGTCTTTATCACCCGCAATTTTGACGTGCTGCGCCCGGATCTTCTACAGGCGTTGAACCGCCTCTCCAGTACGGTCTACGTGATGATGATTTTGTGCGTGACGAAGCATCCGCTCACCGTCAGCCAGATTCAACAGCGACTGGGAGGGGAGCAATGATCATTGAACGTTGCCGCGAACAGGCCTTACGTGCGCCCGCCAGGGTGGTCTTCCCGGATGCGCTGGATGTCCGTGTCCTGAAGGCGGCGCACTATCTGCAACGGCATGGTCTGGCGCGACCGGTTCTTGTCACCAGCCCGTTTGCGCTACGCCAGTTTGCGCTCACTCACCGTATCGCGATGGATGGCATTCAGGTGATTGACCCACAGAGCAATCTGTCTATGCGCGAGGTGTTCGCCGGGCGCTGGCTGGCGCGGGCGGGAGAGAAAACACCGCCGGATGCGCTGGAAAAACTGAACGACCCGCTGATGTTCGCCGCCGCGATGGTGAGCGCCGGTCATGCCGATGTGTGCATTGCCGGCAACCTCTCTTCGACAGCGAACGTGCTGCGGGCAGGGCTACGCCTGATCGGTTTGCAGCCGGGCTGCAAAACGCTGTCGTCGATCTTCCTGATGCTGCCGCAGTACACCGGGCAGGCGCTGGGATTCGCCGATTGCAGCGTGGTGCCGCAACCCACGGCGGCGCAACTGGCGGATATCGCCATCGCCAGCGCGCAGACCTGGCGAACCATTACCGGAGAGGAGCCTCGGGTCGCCATGCTGTCGTTCTCCAGTCATGGCAGCGCGCGTCACCCCAATGTCGCCAATGTGCAGCAGGCGACAGAGATCGTTCGTGAGCGCGCGCCGGATTTGATTGTTGACGGCGAGTTGCAGTTCGACGCCGCTTTTGTCCCGGACGTCGCCGCGCAAAAAGCGCCCGCCAGTCCGTTACAGGGCAAAGCCAATGTGATGGTCTTTCCGTCACTGGAAGCGGGCAACATTGGCTACAAAATCGCCCAGCGTCTGGGAGGATATCGCGCCGTTGGGCCGCTGATTCAGGGGCTTGCCGCACCGCTTCACGATCTCTCCCGAGGCTGTAGCGTACAGGAAATTATCGAACTGGCGTTGGTGGCAGCAGTGCCGCGCCAGACTGACGTGAGTCGTGAACACGACTCGCAAACACTGGTTGTATAAAGGTCCCGTCTGGACCCCCTTACCGAAGAGGAAAACACAATGGAAGCATTAGGAATGATTGAAACCCGGGGCCTGGTTGCACTGATTGAGGCCTCTGATGCGATGGTTAAAGCAGCACGCGTGAAACTGGTTGGCGTGAAGCAGATTGGCGGCGGTCTGGTCACCGCGATGGTGCGTGGCGATGTGGCAGCGTGCAAAGCCGCTACTGATGCCGGCGCCGCAGCGGCGCAGCGTATTGGCGAACTGGTTTCCGTACACGTCATTCCGCGCCCGCACGGCGATCTGGAAGAGGTGTTCCCGATCAGCTTCAAAGGTGACAGCAATATCTAAGCTGGATGGCTACGTCTGATCGTGTAGGCCGGAGAAGACGCAAACGCGTTGCCATCCGGCAATGAGATGGCATCGATGCCGGATGACGCCTCGCTTATCCGGCCTACAGTTTCGGCACGCAACACACAACACATGGAGGCGGGTATGAAGCTGGCAGTCGTCACAGGACAAATTGTTTGTACGGTGCGCCATGAAGGGCTCGCGCATGACAAATTGCTGATGGTGAAAATGATTGATGCCGAAGGGAATCCCGACGGGCAGTGCGCCGTTGCAATCGACAGCATTGGGGCGGGAACCGGGGAGTGGGTGCTGCTGGTTAGCGGCAGTTCTGCCCGCCAGGCGCATCGGAGCGAATCCTCACCTGTCGATCTGTGCGTGATTGGTATTGTCGATGAAGTGGTGGCTGGTGGGAAAGTCGTTTTCCATAAATAGGACTGAACATCATGAATCAACAGGATATTGAACAGGTGGTAAAAGCGGTATTGCTGAAAATGAAAGACAGCAGTCAACCTGCCGCCGCCGTTCATGAAATGGGCGTCTTTGCCTCCCTGGATGACGCCGTTGCCGCAGCGAAAGTGGCTCAGCAGGGGCTGAAGAGCGTGGCCATGCGCCAGCTCGCTATTCATGCGATACGTGAGGCGGGTGAAAAGCACGCCAGAGAACTGGCGGAACTTGCCGTGTCAGAAACCGGCATGGGACGCGTCGAAGATAAATTAGCGAAAAACGTGGCGCAGGCGCGCGGTACGCCGGGCGTGGAATGCCTCTCGCCGCAGGTACTGACTGGCGATAACGGTCTGACCTTAATTGAAAATGCGCCGTGGGGGGTTGTGGCATCGGTCACGCCGTCCACCAATCCGGCGGCAACCGTGATTAACAACGCCATCAGCCTGATTGCCGCAGGCAACAGCGTGGTCTTTGCGCCGCATCCGGCGGCGAAAAAGGTTTCTCAGCGCGCCATTACGCTGCTTAATCAGGCGGTTGTTGCCGCAGGCGGCCCGGCTAACCTGCTGGTGACCGTTGCGAACCCGGATATCGAAACCGCCCAACGCCTCTTTAAATATCCCGGTATCGGTCTGCTGGTGGTGACCGGCGGCGAAGCGGTCGTCGAGGCCGCGCGTAAACACACCAACAAACGTCTGATTGCCGCAGGCGCCGGGAACCCGCCGGTGGTGGTGGATGAAACCGCTGACCTGGCGCGTGCCGCGCAGTCCATCGTCAAAGGCGCATCCTTCGATAACAACATCATTTGCGCCGACGAGAAGGTGCTGATTGTTGTCGATAGCGTTGCCGATGAACTGATGCGCCTGATGGAAGGGCAGCATGCGGTGAAACTCACCGCCGCACAGGCCGAACAGCTTCAGCCGGTATTGCTGAAAAATATCGACGAGCGTGGCAAAGGAACGGTCAGCCGCGACTGGGTTGGGCGTGACGCCGCCAAAATCGCCGCCGCGATTGGGCTGACGGTGCCGGAGCAAACGCGCTTGCTGTTTGTGGAAACGCCTGCCACGCACCCGTTCGCGGTCACGGAACTGATGATGCCGGTACTGCCGGTGGTGCGGGTTGCCAACGTAGAAGAGGCCATTGAGCTGGCGGTCACGCTGGAAGGCGGTTGCCACCATACGGCGGCGATGCACTCGCGCAACATCGACAACATGAACCGGATGGCAAACGCCATTGATACCAGCATCTTCGTCAAGAACGGGCCGTGTATCGCCGGGCTGGGTCTGGGCGGCGAAGGCTGGACCACCATGACCATTACTACGCCAACCGGGGAAGGGGTGACCAGCGCGCGCACCTTCGTGCGTCTGCGTCGCTGCGTGTTGGTGGATGCGTTTCGCATTGTCTGATTCCGGCCCAGCAGACTGTCTATAAGGAGAAAAGAGATGGCGCACGATGAACAACGTTGGCTGACGCCGAGACTCCAGAAAGCCGCTGAGCTATGTAATCAGCATCCCGTCGCCAGCGATTCGCCGCTGTGGCTGGGTATTGATTTAGGGACGTGCGATGTGGTGTCGATAGTTGTCGACCGCGACGCGCAGCCAGTCGCCGTTTGTCTGGACTGGGCTGACGTCGTGCGTGACGGCATCGTCTGGGACTTCTTCGGCGCCGTCACCATCGTGCGTCGCCATCTCGACACGCTCGAACGCCAGCTTGGCTGCCAGTTCACCCACGCGGCGACCTCATTTCCGCCAGGCACCGACCCGCGTATCTCCATCAATGTTCTGGAATCCGCCGGGCTGGAGGTTAGCCATGTGCTGGATGAGCCGACCGCCGTGGCGGATCTGCTGCGACTGGATAACGCGGGCGTGGTGGATATCGGCGGCGGTACGACGGGGATCGCCATTGTGAAGCAGGGCAAGGTGACTTACTCCGCTGATGAAGCGACCGGCGGACACCATATTTCCCTGACGCTGGCCGGAAACCGCCGCATCGAACTGGAAGACGCTGAGCAGTTCAAGCGCAGCAACGCCCGGGAGATTTGGCCGGTGGTAAAACCGGTGTACGAAAAGATGGCGGAGATTGTTGCCCGGCATATCGAAGGGCAAGGTATAGCCGATCTGTGGCTGGCGGGCGGCTCCTGTATGCAACCGGGCGTGGATGAACTATTCCGTAAACGCTTCCCGGAACTGCGGGTGCATTTACCTGAACACAGCCTGTTTATGACGCCGCTGGCGATTGCCAACATCGGGAAAGAAAAAGCGGAGGGGATCTATGCAAAGTGAATTGCAGACCGCGCTCTTTCAGGCATTCGATACCCTGAATCTGCAACGGATAAAAACGTTCAGCGTTCCGCCCGTCACGCTGTGCGGCCTGGGGGCGCTCAGCGCCTGCGGGCAGGAAGCGCAAACGCGCGGGCTGACGCATCTGTTTGTCATGGTTGACAGTTTTCTGCATCAGGCAGGGATGACCGCCGGGCTTGAACGGAGTCTGGCGATGAAAGGCGTGGCGATGAGCATCTGGCCCTGCCCGGTGGGAGAACCTTCGATCACTGACGTTTGCGCGGCGGTCGCGCAGCTGCGCGAATCAAAATGTGACGGCGTGGTGGCGTTTGGCGGCGGCTCGGTGCTGGATGCGGCAAAAGCCGTAGCGCTGCTCTTTACCAACCCAGGGCAGACGCTGGCGGATATGACGGCGCAGAGCGTACTGCGCCCGCGTCTGCCGCTGATTGCCGTGCCGACGACGGCGGGGACGGGGTCGGAAACCACCAACGTGACGGTGATTATTGATGCGGTAAGCGGGCGCAAGCAGGTTCTGGCGCATGCCTCGCTGATGCCGGACGTCGCCATTCTGGATGCGGCACTGACGGAAGGGGTGCCTTCTCACGTAACGGCGATGACCGGGATTGACGCGCTGACCCATGCGGTTGAGGCGTATAGCGCTCTGAATGCCACGCCGTTTACCGACAGCCTGGCGATTGGCGCTATTGCGATGATCGGCAAGTCTCTGCCGAAAGCGGTGGGGAACGGGCACGACATGGCGGCGCGGGAAAACATGCTGCTGGCGTCCTGCATGGCGGGGATGGCTTTTTCCAGCGCGGGGCTGGGGCTGTGTCATGCGATGGCGCACCAGCCGGGCGCGACGCTGCATATTCCGCATGGCCAGGCGAACAGTATGTTGCTGCCGACGGTGATGGGATTTAACCGCATGGTGTGTCGCGAACGGTTCAGCCATATTGGCCGGGCGTTACTCAACAAGAAAGCGGACGATCGCGACGCAATCGGCGCAGTTAGCGAACTGATTATTGAAACCGGGCTGACAAAACGCCTCGCCGATGTTGGCGCGACGTCCGCGCATTACAGCGCGTGGGCGCAAGGCGCGCTGGAAGATATTTGTATTCGCAGTAACCCACGAACCGCCACGCAGGAACAGATTATCGACCTGTACGCGGCGGCACAATAAAGCATACCAGGATGTAGGCCGGATAAGGCGTTCGCGCCGCCATCCGGCAAAAACGCGGCACTATTGCTTGATGGCGCTGCGCTTATCAGGCCTACGAAACACCTGGCAAATGGAGATAGGGCTATGGGAATTAATGAAATCATCATGTACATCATGATGTTCTTTATGCTGATTGCCGCCGTGGACAGGATCCTGTCGCAGTTTGGCGGTTCGGCGCGTTTTCTCGGTAAATTCGGTAAGAGCATCGAGGGGTCGGGCGGTCAGTTTGAAGAAGGTTTTATGGCGATGGGCGCGCTGGGACTGGCGATGGTCGGTATGACCGCCCTGGCGCCGGTGCTGGCGAAGCTGCTCGGGCCGGTGATTATCCCGCTGTATGAAATGCTCGGCGCGAACCCGTCGATGTTCGCCGGAACGCTGCTGGCCTGCGATATGGGCGGCTTCTTCCTCGCCAAAGAACTGGCGGGCGGCGATGTGGCGGCATGGCTGTACTCCGGCCTGATCCTGGGGGCGATGATGGGGCCGACGATCGTCTTCTCCATTCCGGTGGCGCTCGGCATTATCGAGCCGTCTGACCGCCGCTACCTGGCGCTGGGCGTGCTGGCGGGAATTGTCACCATTCCCATTGGCTGTATCGCCGGTGGTTTAGTGGCGATGTACTCCGGCGTGGAGATCAACGGGCAACCGGTGGAGTTCACCTTCGCGCTGATCCTGATGAACATGATCCCGGTGATCATCGTCGCGGTGCTGGTTGCGCTGGGGCTGAAATTTATCCCGGAGAAAATGATCAGCGGTTTCCAGATCTTCGCTAAATTCCTGGTGGCGTTGATCACCATTGGTCTGGCGGCTGCGGTGATTAAATTCCTGCTGGGATGGGAGCTGATCCCAGGCCTTGACCCGATCTTCATGTCCCCTGGCGACCAGCCTGGCGAAGTGATGCGCGCCATTGAAGTGATCGGCTCCATCTCCTGCGTTCTGCTCGGCGCCTATCCGATGGTGCTTCTGCTGACCCGCTGGTTTGAAAAACCGCTGATGCGCGTTGGCGGCCTGTTAAAAATCAACAATATGGCGGCAGGCGGCATGGTCGCGACGCTGGCGAACAATATTCCGATGTTCGGCATGATGAAACAGATGGATACCCGCGGCAAAGTGATCAACTGCGCCTTTGCGGTCTCCGCTGCCTTTGCGCTGGGCGACCACTTAGGCTTTGCGGCCGCCAACATGAATGCGATGATCTTCCCGATGATTGTCGGCAAGCTGATCGGCGGCGTGACGGCGATTGGCGTGGCGATGATGCTGGTGCCCAAAGATGAAGACATTCCGGCAGAAACGGAAGTGGAGGCGCAGTCGTGAACACTCGCCAGCTACTGAGCGTCGGTATCGATATCGGCACCACCACCACTCAGGTGATCTTCTCACGCCTTGAGCTGGTTAACCGTGCGGCAGTGTCGCAGGTGCCGCGCTATGAATTTATCAAACGCGAAATTAGCTGGCAAAGCCCGGTCTTTTTTACCCCTGTGGATAAGCAGGGCGGATTGAAAGAGGCCGAACTTAAGGCGCTGATTCTGGCTCAGTACCAGGCGGCGGGGATTGCGCCGGAGACGGTGGATTCCGGGGCGATCATCATTACCGGCGAAAGCGCGAAAACCCGCAATGCGCGTCCGGCAGTGATGGCGCTGTCGCAGTCTCTCGGCGATTTTGTCGTCGCCAGCGCCGGGCCGCATCTGGAATCGGTGATTGCCGGGCACGGCGCGGGGGCGCAGACCCTGTCTGAACAGCGCTTGTGTCGCGTGCTCAACATCGACATCGGCGGCGGCACCTCGAACTATGTTCTGTTTGACGCCGGAAAAGTGAGCGGCTCCGCTTGTCTGAACGTGGGCGGCAGATTGCTGGAAACGGACGGTCAGGGGCGGGTGGTGCATGCGCATAAACCGGGGCAGATGATCGTTGAGGCGGTGTTCGGCGCGGGCACTGACGCCCGCTCGCTCAATGCCACACAGTTGGCGCAGGTTGTGCGGCGGATGGCGGATTTGATTGTCGAAATCATTGACGGCGAGCCTTCGCCGCTGGCGCAGGCGCTGATGCAAACCGGATTACTGCCCGCAGGGGTGAAACCGGAGGTGATCACCCTTTCCGGTGGCGTCGGGGAGTGCTACCGCAATCAGCCTGCCGATCCGTTCTGCTTTTCTGATGTCGGCCCGCTGCTGGCGACGGCGCTGCATGAGCACCCGCGCCTGCGTGAGATGAACGTGCAGTTCCCGACGCAAACCGTGCGCGCCACGGTGATTGGCGCGGGGGCGCACACGCTGTCGCTGTCCGGCAGCACCATCTGGCTGGAGGGGGTGGCGCTTCCGCTGCGCAACCTGCCGGTGGCGATTCCACAAGATGAAAACGAACTGGTGGCCGCCTGGGAACAGGCGCTGACTCAGCTCGATCTCGACCCTGGCACTGACGCATACGTGCTGGCGCTTCCCGCCCGGCTTCCGGTGCGCTACGCGGCATTACTCACGGTCATCGACGCGCTGCTGGCGTTTACCGCGCGTTTTCCCAATCCGCATCCCCTGCTGGTGGTGGCCGAGCAGGACTTTGGCAAAGCCCTGGGCATGTTATTGCGCCCACAGTTACAGCAACACCCGCTGGCGGTCATTGACGAAGTGAGCGTCCGGGCGGGGGACTATATCGACATTGGTACGCCTCTTTTTGGCGGATCGGTTGTGCCGGTGACGGTGAAATCACTCGCATTTCCTTCCTGAGGGAACGACTTATGAAACTAAAGACCACATTGTTCGGCAATGTTTATCAGTTTAAGGATGTAAAAGAGGTGCTGGCAAAAGCCAACGAACTGCGTTCGGGGGATGTGCTGGCAGGTGTTGCGGCTGAAAGCTCACAGGAGCGCGTTGCCGCGAAACAGGTGTTGTCGGAAATGTCGGTGGCGGATATTCGCAACAACCCGGTGATTTCCTATGAAGAGGACTGCGTGACGCGTCTGATTCAGGACGACGTCAATGAAACGGCCTATAACCGCATTAAAAACTGGAGCATCAGTGAGCTGCGCGAATATGTGCTGAGTGATGAAACGTCCGTCGATGACATTGCGTTTACGCGTAAAGGGCTGACTTCGGAAGTGGTGGCGGCGGTCGCGAAGATCTGCTCCAACGCCGACCTGATCTACGGTGGCAAGAAAATGCCGGTGATCAAAAAGGCCAACACCACCATCGGTATTCCGGGCACCTTTAGCTGCCGTTTGCAGCCGAACGATACCCGTGACGATGTACAGAGTATCGCCGCGCAAATCTATGAAGGGCTCTCTTTCGGGGCGGGCGATGCGGTGATTGGCGTTAACCCGGTAACGGACGACGTGGAAAACTTAAGCCGCGTGCTGGATACCGTGTACGGGGTGATCGACAAGTTCAATATTCCGACGCAGGGCTGCGTGCTGGCGCACGTCACCACTCAGATTGAAGCCATTCGTCGCGGCGCGCCGGGCGGGCTGATTTTCCAGAGTATTTGCGGCAGCGAAAAAGGATTAAAAGAGTTCGGCGTGGAGCTGGCAATGCTGGATGAGGCGCGTGCGGTCGGCGCGGAGTTTAACCGTATCGCCGGGGAAAACTGCCTGTACTTTGAAACCGGGCAGGGGTCTGCGCTTTCGGCCGGGGCCAACTTCGGCGCCGACCAGGTGACGATGGAAGCGCGTAACTACGGCCTGGCGCGGCACTACGATCCGTTCCTGGTGAATACGGTGGTCGGTTTTATCGGGCCGGAGTATCTCTACAACGACCGGCAGATTATTCGCGCCGGTCTGGAAGATCACTTTATGGGCAAGCTGAGCGGCATCTCAATGGGCTGCGACTGCTGCTACACCAACCACGCCGACGCCGATCAGAACCTCAACGAAAACCTGATGATTCTGCTCGCCACCGCAGGCTGTAACTACATTATGGGCATGCCGCTCGGCGACGACATCATGCTCAACTACCAGACCACCGCATTCCACGATACCGCAACGGTACGTCAGTTACTCAACCTGCGTCCGTCGCCGGAGTTTGAGCGCTGGCTGGAAACGATGGGCATTATGGAAAACGGTCGCCTGACCAAGCGGGCGGGCGATCCGTCACTGTTCTTCTGATGACGCGGGGATGACATACGATGGATCAAAAACAGATTGAAGAAATTGTACGCAGTGTAATGGCGTCAATGGGCGAGTCGCAGCCGCAGGCCCCCGCAGAATCCGCGCCAGCCTGTAGCGCTAAACAATGTGCCGCACCTTCAGCGCCTTCAGCGGCGGAAAGCTGCGCGCTGGATTTAGGTTCGGCTGAGGCGAAAGCCTGGGTAGGCGTGGAGAATCCGCATCGCGCGGATGTTTTGGCCGAACTGCGCCGCAGCACCGCTGCGCGCGTGTGTACCGGTCGCGCCGGCCCACGTCCGCGCACCCTGGCGCTGTTGCGCTTCCTGGCGGATCACTCTCGTTCGAAAGATACCGTCCTGAAAGAGGTGCCGGAAGAGTGGGTGAAAGCACAGGGGCTGCTGGAAGTGCGTTCGGAAATCAGCGACAAAAACCTCTACCTGACCCGCCCGGATATGGGGCGTCGTCTGAGCCAGGAGGCCATTGACGCGCTGAAAGCGCAGTGTGTCGCCAGCCCGGATGTCCAGGTGGTGATTTCCGATGGTTTATCGACGGATGCGATTACCGCCAACTATGAAGAGATCCTGCCGCCGCTGCTCTCAGGCCTGAAACAGGCGGGGCTGAAAGTCGGGACGCCGTTCTTTGTACGCTATGGCCGCGTGAAGATTGAAGATCAGATCGGCGAAATTCTTGGCGCGAAAGTGGTGATTCTGCTGGTAGGCGAGCGTCCTGGCTTAGGTCAGTCGGAAAGCCTCTCCTGCTATGCGGTTTACTCACCACGGGTGGCAACCACCGTTGAAGCGGATCGTACCTGTATTTCGAATATTCACCAGGGCGGCACGCCGCCGGTTGAAGCCGCAGCGGTAATTGTGGATTTGGCGAAACGTATGCTGGAGCAGAAAGCATCCGGCATCAATATGACCCGTTAAGGAGGCAACATGCCAGCATTAGATTTGATTCGACCGTCGGTCACCGCAATGCGCGTGATTGCCTCGGTGAATGACGGTTTCGCGCGTGAGCTTAAATTACCGTCACATATACGTAGCCTCGGTCTCATCACGGCAGACTCTGATGACGTAACGTATATTGCGGCAGACGAAGCGACAAAACAGGCGATGGTGGAAGTGGTGTATGGCCGTTCACTGTATGCCGGAGCGGCCCACGGGCCGTCGCCGACGGCCGGTGAAGTCTTGATCATGTTGGGCGGCCCGAATCCGGCGGAAGTGCGGGCGGGTCTGGATGCGATGGTGGCGCATATTGAAGGCGGCGCAGCGTTCCAGTGGGCCAACGATGCGGAGGATACTGCATTCCTGGCGCATGTGGTTTCGCGTACCGGGTCTTATCTCTCATCAACCTCAGGCATCGCGCTGGGCGATCCTATCGCCTATCTGGTGGCGCCGCCGCTGGAAGCGACGTTTGGCATTGATGCGGCGATGAAATCCGCCGATGTCCAACTGGTGACCTACGTGCCGCCGCCGTCAGAAACCAACTACTCTGCGGCGTTTTTAACGGGGAGCCAGGCCGCCTGTAAAGCCGCCTGCAACGCCTTTACCGATGCCGTTCTGGATATTGCCCGTAATCCCGTCCAGCGCGCGTAAGAGAGGTAGCGATGATCAATGCACTGGGATTACTGGAAGTGGATGGCATGGTTGCCGCCGTTGATGCGGCGGACGCCATGCTGAAAGCCGCCAATGTGCGATTGCTCAGCCACGAAGTGCTCGATCCCGGCCGGCTGACGCTGGTGGTGGAGGGCGATCTGGCGGCGTGTCGCGCGGCGCTGGATGCCGGAAGCGCCGCAGCACAACGCACGGGCCGTGTTATCAGCCGCAAAGAAATTGGGCGGCCGGAAGACGACACCCAGTGGCTGATCGGCGGCTTTAAGCGCCAGCCAACGAAAGTCGGAAAGACGCCAGATGCGCCTGTTACCTCTGAATCCTCAGAAGCGCTGTTGGCGTTATTAGCATCAGTACGTCAGGGAATGACGGCAGGGGAGGTGGCCGCGCATTTTGGCTGGTCACTGGAGCGCGCCAGAAATGCGCTGGAGCAACTCTTTTCTGACGGGGCGTTGCGTAAACGCAGTAGTCGCTATCGTCTGAAGAAAGTATAACCTGTCGGAGGTGCCGGGGACGTTGCGCCCCGGCTTTGAAGATCATGAAAAAGACTCGTACAGCAAACTTGCACCATCTTTATCATGAAGCGTTACCCGAAGACGTTAAACTTACGCCTCTGGTTGAGGTGGATAATGTTCACCAGCGGCTGACAACGGACGTCTATGAACACGCCCTGACGATAACCGCCTGGCAGCAGATTTACGATCAGCTGCATCCCGGTAAATTTCATGGGGAATTCACGGAAATCCTGCTGGATGAAATTCAGGTGTTCCGTGAGTACACCGGTCTGGCGCTGCGTCAGTCTTGCCTGGTCTGGCCGAATTCCTTCTGGTTCGGTATTCCGGCAACGCGCGGCGAGCAAGGTTTTATCGGCACGCAGTGCATTGGCAGCGCGGAGATCGCCACCCGTCCTGGCGGGACGGAGTTTGAGCTGAGCACGCCGGATGATTACACCATCCTTGGCGTGGTTATCTCGGAGGAGGTGCTTACCCGGCAGGCCAATTTCCTGCATCACCCGGAAAGGGTGCTGCATATGCTGCGTAACCAGTCTGCGCTGGAGGTGAAAGAGCAGCATAAAGCGGCGCTGTGGGGCTTTGTCCAGCAGGCGCTGGCGACGTTCAGCGAGAACCCGGAAAACCTGCATCAGCATGCGGTGCGTAAAGTGCTGGGGGATAACCTGCTGCTGGCGATGGGGACGATGCTGGAAGAAGCGCAGCCGATTATAACGGCAGAAAGCGTCAGCCATCAGAGCTATCGAAAATTGCTGTCCCGCGCGCGGGAATACGTGCTGGAGAATATGTCGGAGCCGCTGACGGTGCTCGATCTGTGCAATCAGCTGCACGTCAGCCGCCGCACGTTGCAAAACGCGTTTCACGCGATTCTGGGGATTGGCCCGAACGCGTGGCTGAAGCGGATTCGATTAAACGCGGTGCGGCGGGAGCTGATCAGCCCGTGGTCGCAAAGTTCGACGGTCAAAGAGGCGGCAATGCAGTGGGGGTTCTGGCATCTGGGGCAGTTCGCGACCGATTACCAGCAGCTGTTTGCCGAAAAACCGTCGCTGACGCTGCATCAGCGTATGCGCCAGTGGATGTGATGACATTATTGTGCCGGATGCGACGCTTTGCGTCTTATCCGGCCTACGGGCGCTACCGTTGCAGTTGTAGGCCGGATAAGGCGTTAGCCGTCATCAGGCAAAACGCGGCCAGGTAAATTACACCCAGTCGCGGACTTTGATAAATTCGCTCAGCGCCGCTTCCGGGCTGCCTTCTTCCGGCTGCCAGTCGTACTCCCAGCGCACCAGCGGCGGCATCGACATCAAAATGGACTCGGTGCGTCCGCCCGTTTGCAGGCCAAACAGCGTGCCGCGATCCCACACCAGATTAAACTCCACATAGCGGCCCCGGCGATAAAGCTGGAAATGACGCTCGCGCTCGCCCCAGGCCATTGCTTTACGCCGCTCGACAATTGGCAGAAAAGCATCGGTATAGCCTTTGCCTACCGCCTGCATAAAGCGAAAGCAGCTGTCGAAATCCGGCGTGTTCAGATCGTCGAAGAAAAGCCCGCCAATACCGCGCTGCTCATCGCGATGCTTCAGGAAAAAGTAATCGTCGCACCATTTTTTATAGCGCGGATAGACGTCCTCGCCGTAGGGCTGGCACAGATCCCGCGCCGTGCGGTGCCAGTGAATGGCATCCTCTTCAAACGCGTAATAGGGCGTCAGGTCGAAACCGCCGCCAAACCACCAGACTGGCTCCGCGCCGGGCTTCTCCGCAATAAAAAAGCGAACATTGGCATGGCTGGTTGGAATGTACGGATTCAACGGATGCACCACCAGCGACACGCCCATCGCTTCAAAACTGCGCCCAGCCAGCTCCGGGCGGTGTGCCGTCGCGGAGGCGGGCATCGCGTCGCCGTGAACATGGGAGAAATTTACCCCAGCCTGCTCAAAGACACCGCCGTTACGCAGTACCCGGCTGCGCCCGCCGCCACCCGCGTCGCGCTGCCAGCTATCTTCAACAAAATCAGCGCCATCAACGGCGGCTAACTGCTGGCAAATATCATCCTGAAGGCTGAGCAGGAACTGTTTTACGCGTTGTGCATCGGGTTTCATGATTACCGTTTCTTCGAGTGTGCTTTCTGGTTATCAAACCAGTGGAAATAACTGATCACGCCATTGGCTATCGCGGTGGCGATTTTCTGCCGGAATGCGGTGGTGCCTAACAGACGCTCCTCTTCCGGGTTGGTGATAAATGAGGTTTCTACCAGTACGGAGGGAATTGACGGTGATTTTAGCACCACAAACGCCGCCTGTTCCGTATTGCGACTGTGCAGACGATGCACTGGCTTGATCTTCTTAAGAATATGCGATCCCAGCGTCAGGCTGTTTTTGATGGTGTCGGTTTGCACCAGATCGAACAATACCTGCTGCAACAGATGATCTTTATCGGTCGCTTTTTTCCCCGCGACTTCATCGGCGCGGTTTTCACGGTCGGAGAGGTATTTCGCCATGGCGCTACTGGCGCCGCGATTAGAAAGCGCAAACACCGAGGCCCCTGCGGCGCTGGGGTTGGTAAAGCCATCTGCGTGGATGGACATAAACAGATCCGCGCCGTGCTTGTGGGCGATTTCCACGCGATCGTACAGGGGAATAAAGGTGTCGCCCGTGCGTGTCAGGCGCGCATCAATCCCCTGGTTGCGCAAAATCGCGCGCACGTTTTTGGCGATCTCCAGCACGACGTGTTTTTCCTTCGAGCCGTTGCGACCAATCGCGCCGGTGTCGATACCGCCGTGGCCGGGATCGAGAACAACAATGCGTCTGGCGCCTGCTTTTTTGGCCTTCGGTTTGCTGTGACCATTACTGGTCTTTAGCGCTTCTTCTTTAGCGATGGCGTGCGACATGCCCGACAGCGTCAGAGCCGCCAGCCCGGCTTTCAGCACCTGGCGGCGCGATGTGAGAGTTTTTAAGGGTTTAAAAGTGCTCATACAGCCTGAGTTGTGAAAATTGAGTTCCAGATGTTATATCGTATCGCGTAATCCGTTACGACTGTTCGTGATGAGAATTGTTTTACTTTTCATTTCAATACGTGACAATCCGTCATTATGCCATTTTTTTCGCCGTTTCGCGTCAGATATTGGCTAAATCAGTCGTTCGCGCCATAATCGGAGTTTTAACCTTGAAAAGGGTCTCAATACCATGGAGATACGCGTTTTTCGCCAGGAAGATTTCGAAGAGGTGATCACCCTCTGGGAGCGCTGCGATTTGCTGCGTCCGTGGAACGATCCTGAAATGGATATCGAACGTAAGCTGAACCATGACGTCAGCTTGTTCCTGGTCGCTGAGGTGAATGGCGAGGTGGTCGGCACGGTCATGGGCGGCTATGACGGCCATCGGGGTTCTGCCTATTATCTTGGCGTACACCCGGAGTTTCGCGGTCGTGGCATCGCCAACGCGCTGTTGAACCGGCTGGAGAAAAAGCTCATTGCTCGCGGCTGCCCGAAAATCCAAATCATGGTGCGGGAAGACAACGACATTGTACTGGGCATGTACGAGCGCCTGGGTTATGAACATTCGGACGCGTTAAGTCTGGGCAAGCGTCTGATTGAAGATGAAGAGTACTGAGTTTCATCCTGCTGACTACGACGGTCATGGGCGCTTGCGCCTGCCTTTTCTGTTCTGGGGCGTGCTGCTGCTTCAGGCGCGTACCTGGGTGCTGTTTGTGATTGCTGGCTCCTCCCGCGAGCAGGGCTATACGCTGCTGAATCTGTTTTATCCCGATCACGATACGTTCTGGCTGGGGTTGTTGCCCGGCGTCCCGGCGGTACTGGCGTTTTTACTGAGCGGGCGGCGCGACGCTTTCCCGGTGCTGTGGCGCGGGCTGCGCGGCTTGTTGATTCTGGCGCAGGGCGTTCTGCTCTGCTGGCAACCGGTGCTGTGGCTGTACGGTGAACCGGTAAACGGCATCGGGCTGGCGCTGGTGGTGGCCGATATTGTCGCGCTTATCTGGTTGCTCTCTAACCGTCGTTTACGCGCCTGCTTTGCACCGGTAAAAGAATAACGGCACTTTTTGGCGAAACCGGACTCCAAACAACGTTGATTAATAAAGAAAGGAAGTGAGATGAAATCGCTGCGTTTGATTTTATGCGCAATGCCGCTGGTGCTGAGCGGCTGTTCAACCCTCTCGTCGGTGAACTGGTCTGCTGCGAATCCGTGGAACTGGTTTGGCTCGTCGACAGAGGTCACTGAGCAGGGCGTTGGGGCATTAACTGCGTCCACGCCGCTGGATGAAAAAGCGATTACTGACGCGCTGGATGGCGACTATCGCCTGCGTAGCGGAATGAAAACCCAGAACGGCAACGTGGTGCGTTTTTTTGAAGCGATGAAAGAGGACAAGGTTGCGCTGGTTATCAATGGCGACCAGGGAACCATCAGCCGTATTGATGTGCTGGACAGCGATATTCCATCGCAGGCAGGCGTCGAAATCGGTACGCCGTTTAGCGACCTTTACAGCAAAGCCTTCGGTAACTGCCAGAAAGCGACGGGCGATGACAGCGCGTCGGTCGAGTGTAAAGCACAAGACAGTCAACATATTAGCTATCTGTTCTCCGGCGAGTGGAACGGCCCGGAAGGGTTAATGCCTCCTGACGACACGCTGAAAAACTGGAAAGTGAGCAAAATCATCTGGCGCCGTTAATTTGCGTCTGAACAAACCGCCTCGCTGAAAAAACGGGTACAATACGCCCATCAATGCCACGCAGCCGTGGCATTCTTATTTTTCAGGAGGAACAATGTCTCAGGTTCAAAGTGGCATTTTGCCAGAACACTGCCGCGCGGCGATTTGGATTGAAGCCAATGTAAAAGGGGATGTCGATGCCCTGCGTGCGGCCAGCAAAACGTTTGCCGATAAACTGGCAACCTTCGAAGCGAAATTCCCTGACGCGCATCTGGGCGCGGTTGTCGCATTTGGCAACAACACCTGGCGCGCCCTGAGCGGCGGCGTTGGGGCTGAAGAGCTGAAAGATTTTATCCCTTACGGTAAAGGTCTGGCGCCAGCAACCCAGTACGATGTGCTGATCCACATTCTTTCACTGCGTCACGACGTGAACTTCTCTGTCGCGCAGGCGGCAATGGCGGCTTTTGGCGAGTGCATCGAGGTGCAGGAAGAAGTCCACGGTTTCCGCTGGGTGGAAGAACGCGATCTCAGCGGCTTCGTTGACGGGACGGAAAACCCGGCGGGAGAAGAGGTTCGCCGCGACGTGGCGGTCATTAAAGACGGCGTGGATGCGGGCGGCAGCTACGTGTTCGTTCAGCGTTGGGAACACAACCTGACGCAGCTCAACCGCATGAGCGTTCACGACCAGGAAATGATGATTGGTCGTACTAAAGAAGCCAACGAAGAGATCGATGGCGATGACCGTCCGGTCACGTCTCACCTGACCCGCGTGGATCTGAAAGAAGACGGCAAAGGGCTGAAAATTGTGCGCCAGAGCCTGCCATACGGTACGGCCAGCGGCACCCACGGCCTCTATTTCTGCGCTTACTGCGCGCGTCTGTACAATATTGAGCAGCAGTTGCTGAGCATGTTTGGCGATACCGACGGGAAGCGTGACGCCATGCTGCGCTTCACGAAGCCAGTGACGGGCGGCTATTACTTCGCACCGTCTCTGGACAGATTGATGGCGCTGTAATTTCTTTTGCCGGATGGCGGCATCGTTTTACCCGGCCTACAGAGCCTTTTTGTAGGCCGGGCAAGCGAAGCGCCCCCGGCAGTCCTGCCTTATCGGTTACTCATGTTTTAACGCCGCGTATATCTGATCCACCACCCAACCGTATGTGGCTATCGGCATCAACCCGCTGTTAAACATATTCGGGTTCTTTTGCGGGTCGGCGACGGGCGAGTGCGGCTTGTTGCTCAGCATCACAATCGCCATCTGATTGGCCGGGTCGATAACGGTCAGCGTCCCTGTCCATCCGGTATGGCCGTATGCCTGCGCGCTGGCCAGCGTGCCGAATGTCGGCGTCATGGACGCATTGCCGTTAACGCGCCAGCCGAGACCAAACGTGGCATCCTCCGGCGAGGATTGCGTGAACATTTTCACGGTTTCCGGGCTGAACAGCGTCACGTTACCGTACCCTCCGCCATTCAGCATGGTCTGCATCAGTACCGCAATATCGCCGGTATTCGAAAACAGTCCCGCATGTCCTGAAACACCGCCCATCGAGTAGAATGCTTTTTCATCATGCACCTGGCCCCATAGGGTGGTCGTGCGGATATTGGGGAAATGAATCACGCCATCCCGGGTATTGCCGTTCAGTTCCGTCGCGGCGATCTGCTGTTGGCGGAAGCCTTTCTGTAGCGGGTTAAAGACCGTATGCGTTAAACCGAGCGGGCGATAGAGGTTCTCTTCAACATAACGATCGAGCGGCTGGCCCGTCACGGACTCCACGATAAATCCAAGCAGCATATAATCCACATCGCTGTAGATGTGTTTCGTGCCGGGGCGGTACGCCAGCGGCGTACGTTTGATCATCTCCAGCGTGGTGGCTTTATCCTGCGAATACAACTCGCCCGCGACGGCCTGGTTCGGGTATTGCGGGTCAGCGGGGAAACCGCCGGAATGATGCAGCAGATCCGCAATGCGTAACGTGCTTTTCCCTTTAATCGCATCCCCCGGGCGATCGCCAAAATCGGGAATGTATTTCGAGATAAGATCGTCCGGCTGTAATTTGCCCTCTGACATCAGTTTTTGCAGGGCAAAGTTCGTGGCATACATTTTTGTATTTGATGCCAGGTCGTACAGGGTGTCAGTGGTTGCCTTGACGGGATGAGACATCAGGACGCTGCCGTCATATTTTTTAGCCTGACCCCAGGCCTTACGATAAACAATATGACTGTCTTTAATAATGAGCAGGTTAACGCTTGGATAACCGGCATCAACCTGTTGCGCTATCCAGTTATCCAGCGCGTTAAGCCGTTCAATATTAAATCCTGCTTTTTCCGGCGCGGCGTCAGTCAATACCGGAAATGGCGCGGCGCTGGCGGTGCAACTGAGCGCCAGCAGGGAAGCAAAAAGTAATGTCATTTTCATGGTATTAGTCCAGATTCACATTACGGCAGCCAAAGAGAGCGGTAAAAATAAATCCGCCAAGATACGCAATCAGCATTCCTCCGGCATATACCGCCATTGCGGGCAGAATACCTTGCGCGGACGTCATTAACGGCAGCGCCACCAGACCGGATGGGCCAAAGGCGCTGTTTAAGCCCATCGGCAGACCCGACCAGGCCACTAAGCCGATGAAAAGCCCCCCGGCAGCGCCGCCGAGGCAGGCGGTGATAAACGGTTTCATTCGTGGCAGCGTAACGCCGTAAATCAGCGGTTCGCCAACACCGAGTAAGCCGGGAATAATCGCCCCGCGAACCTGGCTGCGTAACACGCTGTGTTTTTCTGCTCGCCAGTAGAGCGCCAGTGCGGCGCCGACCTGACCTGCGCCAGCCATAGAAAGAATAGGGAACAGGCTGTTGAATCCCTGGCTACTCATTAATGCCAGATAGACGGGAATGAAGCCCTGATGGACGCCAAACACCACCGAAACAAGAAACAGACCCGCCAGAACGGCGCAGCCCAGCGGGTTGCTGTTGAGGTGGATAAAGAGCCATGACATCCCTTCGAACAGCCAGCCGCCCAGCGGCATGATGATCAGGTAGGCCAGTGCGGCGGTGACCAGCAGGGTTAACATGGAGGTCAGCAGCATGTCCAGATCGTCGGGCATAAAGCGTCGGATAAAGCCCTCAATACGCGCGCTGGCCCAGGCGGCGATCAGTACGCCGATAATGTTGCCGCGCGGGTCGATCGGCAGGCCAAAGAAGTCCTCAATACCGGAGAAATAGCCCGTGGTGGCGGCAGGGTTGTATCCCAACAGGAACAGCGAGGCGATGATCGCCCCGTTAACGCCGGTGCCGCCGAAAGCCTGCGCGGCGTTATAGCCAATAAGAATGACCAGAAAGGTAAACAGCCCTTTACTGAACACTTTCATAAAGTTCAGGGCGTCGGGAAGCATACCTTGCGCATCGGCCGGAACGTGCAATACCGTACCCAGCAGCGTGGCAATCCCCAGCAGCAGGCCCGCAGCAATAAAACCGGGAATGAGCGGCGTAAAAATAGTGGCGAACTTCGACAGGAATTGCTGAATGCCTGAGGTTTGTTTCGCTTTTAGCTGGCTTTTGGTTTTGGCGGCGATATCTGCCGCCTGCGTGACGGTGCCGCTGTTGTCGCTCAGTAGCGCATTCATGGCATCTGCTGCCCGCTGCGCTTTACCGGGGCCAAAAATGACCTGCACCTGGTTATTCGAGAGGACCACGCCTTTCACGCCTTCGAGCGTTTTAATCGCCGGATCGACCCGATCGCTGTCATGTACCGCCAGACGTAAACGGGTCATGCAGTTCCCGCAGGTGGCAATGTTACCCGGGCCGCCGACCCGGGAGATAATCGTATTCAGGAGATCATTACTGATTTCTTTTGCCATTCGCTTTATTCCTCTTCCAGTACCTGGCGAATGAAGCCGCCATGTTGCTCAAGACGCAGACTGGCTTCTGTTGCGTTGAGGTTTTTCAGTAGCATGACGATAGCGGTTTTGCAGTGACGGCCACAGGCCATCAGCGCGGCTTCAGCCTGTTGCCCGGTGCAGCCTGTCGCATTTTTCACAATATTTACCTGACGCACGTTGAGTTTTTCGTTCGTGGCGACAACATCCACCATCAGGTTGCCAAACACCTTGCCGGATTTAATCATCAGGCCGGTGGACAGCATGTTGAGAATCAGCTTCTGCGCGGTGCCCGCCTTCATACGGGAAGAACCGCTCACCACTTCGGCGCCGACTACGGGCGTGATGGCAAGCTCCGCCGCCTTTGCTACGGCGCTCCCTGGATTGCAGGAGATCCCGACCGTCCGGCAGCAGAGCGTACGGGCATATTCCAGACCGGCAATCACATACGGCGTGCGACCGCTGGCCGCAATGCCCACAACCACATCTTTTTCATTGAGTGCGAGGGTCTTCAGGTCGTTGACCCCAAGCTCGCGGTTGTCTTCCGCGCCTTCAATCGCATGCTGTATCGCGCGCTCGCCACCGGCGATCAAACCGATAACCAGGCCTGATTCCACGCCATAGGTCGGGGGGCATTCGCTGGCGTCAAGGATACCCAGGCGACCGGACGTTCCGGCGCCGGTATAAATCAGCCGCCCGCCAGCGCTGACCTGCGCATAAATGATGTCGATAGCCGCGGCGATCTCGGGCAGAACCTGCTCCACGGCGAGTGGAACCGTTTTATCTTCATCATTAATGATGCGGCACATATCGAGGGTGGAAGCCCGGTCAATCTCAAAAGAGGCGCGGTTAACACCTTCGGTAATCATATTTTCAAGTTGCATATTACTTACAGCCTTACAGGTTTAGCGCCCATTTCAGGAATGCTTTTTTCTGGGTGTCGTCAGCTTTCAGATACAGTTGCTGTAGCTGGGAGAGCTGGTCATGCGAAGTGGCGGGCGCCGCCGGGGAAGCGGAGCGCGCCGGAGAAGGTATCATCGTGCTGTCATCGTTGACGATGGCGCTCAGGTCGGTGAACACGGTGATGCTGTCACGGTCGAGAATTTTGATATCAAACGGTACGGGTTTCCCGGCCGCCGTCAGGGTGAATACCGGTTTTTGCGCCATCTGGCTGGCTTCTTTTTCGTCCAGCGGTTTTCCCGCAGACAGTTGCAGATCCACATTGCCGGAAGCGTTAAACGAGATGATATACGGGTTAGACGTCACGCGGCCCCGGTTATTGTTCACCGATTCAGGATTTGCCGGACTGTCGAACTTCACTACCATTTTTTGAGCGCCGTCTGGCAGCGCCACGTCTTTACTAAAAATACTGACTTTTGCCGAACGGGCCGCTAGCACGCTGACGTTATCGCCAATAAAGAGATGCGGAGCGGCAAAAGCCTGGCTGCAAAACAACAGTGCTGCGGCGGACACAAAATATTTCTTCATTTTTACTCTCCCGGAAAAGGGGAATCAGAATTCGTAACGTAAGCCAAGGTGGAAATAGTCATCAGCCGGGTTGCTGCCGCCAAAGGAGACATCATTGCCGTTCGTCCGTTTTTTCCCTTCTTCACCATTACGCCAGGAGTAAGACGCAAATATGGAACTGCGAACGGTGAGTTTGTACTGCGCTTCAAAGGTGGTATCGCGAAGTTTCAGCCCGTCGCCGTCCTCATTTTTCAGATGGCGATAGCCGGTACGTAACGCCCAGTCCGGGCTGACGTTCCAGACCAGCGTTGCTTCGTAATCTTTATCGGTGCTGTCCGCAGAACCGTCGAGGTAGGTCACTTTATCCTGGGCATAGAGCAGGCCGAACATGAAATCGCCCAGGTAGTAGCGGGTGCCGATGCCATAAAAGGTGTACTTATCGACATTATTATCCGACAGCGTGGATGTATCGTCATGGCTCGCTTTCTCTGTCTGACCGGCAATCACCGGCTGGAGGCGGCCAAAATCGCCCATATCGAGCGTATAGCGAAGGGCGGCATTATAACCGTAATCCAGATCGGAGGTGTTATTGCCCAGAATATAGGCGGTAGAGAAATCAAAATTGCCGAATGTGTTCTGGTACTGAATGGTGCCGTCCTGACGGAAAACCTGTACCGCCGTCGGGTCAACAAAGTTTGCCTGGCGGGCCATTGCGACATCGGAGCTGGCGAACACATCGCCGATATCCGTGAACATGATCAGGCCGGATGACACGCGCCCGCCGGTCAGCTTGCCGTATTCGGCAAAATCAATCCCTGCCCAGACGTAACGCGCGGTGAAGTCATTCGGGTTTTCCGCGCTGATGTTGTTCGCGTACTCTGCGGCATTTACCTGATACTGCGTAAAACCAATAACGGCCAGCTTGTCATTAATCGCCTGGCGGGCGGAGAAACCGATACGCGCGTCAAAATCGCCCGAGGTGTCGCCTGATTTCTTGTCAGAGATATTGAATCCGAGACGCCCGTAGAGATCGATATTCGATCCGTCATTGGCCTGGTAGATCACGGCGGCATGGCTGGCGCTGGTTGCGAGGAGAGTAAAGATTGCCAGGGACTTCAGAGTACGTTTCATTATGATTATCCTTTTCTGTGTGTAGTTTTTTGTTGCTATGAAAGACGCAAGGAATCATATATTCCATAAAAATATTTACAATAGAATCATTGAATCGTAATACAAATATTGTGAGGGCTATCAAATTCTCACCCGCGTTGTGTTATCCTGCGAACAGTGCGTTGGAATTAATGATTCCATGATGACGGGAGCGGAAGAGCGATGTTGTATCTGGCGAAAATGCGTAATGCAGAGGGAGAGTTAACGGAAAATGAACAGAAAATTGCCAGCTTTCTTTTGGCTCATGTCAGCGAGCTAAAAACCGTTTCTTCCCGCAATCTGGCGAAGCAGCTGGAAGTCAGCCAGTCCAGTATTGTGAAATTTGCCCAGAAACTTGGCGCGAAGGGATTCACCGAGCTCAGAATGGCGCTCATTGAGGAGTACAGCGTCAACCGGGAAAAGAAACATGACACGGCGCTGCATCTGCACAGTACGATTACCAGTGAAGACAGCCTGGAGGTGATTGCCCGTAAGCTGAACAGAGAAAAAATGTTCGCGCTGGAGGAAACCTGTAGTCTGATGGATTTCGATCGCCTGAAGCAGGTGATTAACCTGATCAGCAAGGCCCGGCTTATTCAGATTACGGGTGTCGGCGGTTCGGCGCTGGTAGGACGGGATTTATCCTTCAAGCTGATGAAAATTGGTTATCGCGTGGCCTGCGAGGTCGATACCCATGTGCAGGCAACCATTGCTCAGGCCTTGCAAGAAGGGGACGTGCAAATAGCCATTTCCTACAGCGGGTCGAAAAAGGAGATCGTGCTTTGCGCCGAAGCGGCGCGTAAGCAGGGGGCGACGGTGATTGCGATCACCTCTTTGACGGACTCTCCGCTGCGGCGGCTGGCTGATTACACGCTGGATACCGTATCCGGTGAGACCGAATGGCGCAGTTCGTCCATGTCCACCCGAACCGCGCAGAACTCGGTGACCGATCTGCTGTTTGTTGGCATGGTGCAGCTCAATGATGTTGAGTCGCTTCGTATGATTGAGCGCAGCAGCGAACTGATTAATCTTTTAGGCAGGAGCTAAGGACTTTTACGTAAGATTTACCCTAATTAGTGAGTTGTTCCGCAGCACTTATTTGTTTTTTCTGTATTTTCAATGTTAATGGAGTGTAAGGCTTCATCGTAGTTTCGCTGGAGACGAGCGTAGCGCATAAGACGCACCGCTTATGCGCTGCAACAGACTGAAAAGGAGAACATTGAAATGGGTAAACTCACGGGCAAAACGGCATTGATTACCGGCGCGTCACAGGGCATTGGCGAGGGGATCGCCAGAGTGTTTGCTCGCCACGGCGCGAATTTAATTTTGCTGGATATCTCCGATGAGGCGGAAAAACTGGCGGATGAGCTGGGCGGACGCGGTCATCGTTGTACCGCCATCAAAGCGGATGTCAGGGATTTTGCATCGGTCGCGGCGGCAGTGGCGCGCGCGAAAAAGATAGAAGGTAAAATTGATATTCTGGTCAACAATGCGGGTGTTTGCCGGTTGGGCAACTTCCTCGACATGAGCGAAGAAGATCGCGATTTCCATATCGATATTAATATCAAAGGCGTCTGGAACGTCACAAAAGCCGTTCTGCCGGAAATGGTTGAACGCAAAGATGGGCGTATCGTCATGATGTCCTCCGTGACCGGGGATATGGTGGCCGATCCAGGCGAAACGGCTTATGCCCTGTCTAAAGCGGCGATTATCGGACTCACCAAGTCCCTGGCCGTGGAGTATGCGCAGTCCGGCGTTCGTGTGAACGCAATCTGTCCGGGTTATGTCCGCACGCCGATGGCGGAAAATATCGCCCGTCAGTCTAATCCTGACGATCCTGAATCGGTACTCACCGAAATGGCGAAAGCGATCCCGATGCGCCGTCTGGCCTGTCCGCTCGAAGTGGGTGAACTGGCGGCCTTCCTGGCGTCGGATGAGTCCAGCTATTTGACCGGGACGCAAAACGTGATTGATGGCGGCAGCACGCTGCCTGAAAGCGTGAGCGTGGGCGTCTGATTGACGCCGCTTTCCTCCTCACCGCATGTGGGGAGGGATTCTCTTATTCCCTTTTCGACTTTCAAATCATCAAACGGTATATAAAACCGTTACTCCTTTCGTACCCGTTATAAATATTATGACCATAAGAAAGTCATCAAATTTATAAGGGTGCGCAATGGCTGTTAACTTACTGAAAAAAAGATACCTGGCGCTGAGCGCGATGCTGTTGTTGGTCACGCAGGCGCAGGCAACAGAGCTGCTGAACAGCTCATACGACGTTTCTCGCGAACTGTTTGCCGCCCTTAATCCGCCGTTTGAACAGCAGTGGGCGAAAGATAACGGCGGCGATAAGCTGACCATCAAGCAGTCTCACGCCGGTTCGTCAAAACAAGCGCTGGCGATTCTGCAAGGGCTGAAAGCTGACGTAGTGACCTATAACCAGGTCACGGACGTGCAGATCCTGCATGACAAAGGCAAGCTGATCCCTGCCGACTGGCAAAGCCGTCTGCCGAATAACAGCTCACCGTTCTATTCCACGATGGGATTCCTGGTGCGCAAAGGGAATCCGAAAAATATCCATGACTGGAATGACCTTGTGCGTTCCGATGTAAAACTGATTTTCCCGAACCCGAAAACCTCAGGCAATGCCCGTTACACCTATCTGGCTGCATGGGGCGCGGCGGATAAAGCTGACGGTGGCGACAAAGCCAAAACCGAGCAGTTTATGACCCAGTTCCTGAAGAACGTCGAAGTGTTTGACACCGGCGGTCGCGGCGCGACCACCACCTTTGCGGAACGCGGCTTGGGCGATGTGCTGATTAGCTTTGAATCGGAAGTGAATAACATCCGTAAACAGTATGAAGCGCAGGGATTTGAAGTCGTTATCCCGAAAACCAATATTCTGGCCGAATTCCCGGTGGCATGGGTGGATAAAAACGTACAGGCCAACGGTACTGAAAAAGCGGCGAAGGCTTACCTGAACTGGCTCTACAGCCCGCAGGCGCAGACCATCATCACCGACTTCTACTACCGCGTGAATAACCCGGAAGTGATGGACAAACTGAAAGATAAATTCCCGCAGACCGAACTGTTCCGCGTGGAAGACCAGTTTGGCTCCTGGCCGGAAGTGATGAAAACCCACTTCGGCAGCGGCGGCGAGCTGGACAAACTGTTGGCGGCGGGGCGTAAGTAATGTTCGCAGTATCGACAAGACGTGTGCTGCCCGGCTTTACCTTAAGCCTCGGAACCAGCCTGTTGTTCGTCTGCCTGATATTGCTGCTTCCGTTGAGCGCGCTGGTGATGCAGCTGGCGCAAATGAGCTGGGCGCAATACTGGGAGGTTATCACCAACCCGCAGGTGGTAGCGGCCTACAAAGTCACGCTGTTGTCGGCGTTTGTGGCATCAATCTTCAACGGCGTATTTGGCCTGTTGATGGCGTGGATCTTAACCCGCTATCGCTTTCCGGGACGTACTCTGCTGGATGCGCTGATGGATCTGCCGTTTGCCCTGCCGACGGCGGTGGCGGGTCTGACGCTGGCGTCATTGTTTTCCGTGAACGGTTTTTACGGCGAATGGCTGGCGAAGTTTGATATCAAAGTGACTTACACCTGGCTTGGCATCGCGGTAGCGATGGCTTTTACCAGCATCCCGTTTGTGGTGCGCACGGTGCAGCCGGTACTGGAAGAGTTAGGCCCGGAATATGAAGAAGCGGCGGAAACGCTCGGCGCAACGCGCCTGCAAAGTTTCCGCAAAGTGGTGTTGCCGGAGCTGTCTCCTGCGCTGGTGGCGGGTATTGCGCTCTCGTTTACCCGAAGCCTCGGCGAGTTCGGCGCGGTGATTTTTATTGCCGGGAACATTGCGTGGAAAACCGAAGTGACCTCGCTGATGATTTTTGTTCGTTTGCAGGAGTTTGACTATCCGGCGGCCAGCGCGATTGCGTCGGTGATCCTCGCGGCGTCGTTGTTGCTGCTGTTCTCGATTAACACCCTGCAAAGTCGCTTTGGTCGACGTGTGGTAGGTCACTAATGGCGGAAGTTACCCAATTGAAGCGTTATGACGCCCCCCGCATTAACTGGGGAAAATGGTTTCTGATTGGCACCGGGATGCTGGTTTCGGCGTTTATTTTGCTGGTGCCGATGATTTATATCTTCGTACAGGCCTTCAGCAAAGGGCTGATGCCGGTCTTACAGAACCTGGCTGACCCGGACATGCTGCACGCGATCTGGCTGACGGTGTTGATTGCGCTGATTGCCGTACCGGTAAACCTGGTGTTTGGCGTTCTGCTGGCGTGGCTGGTGACGCGCTTTAATTTCCCCGGTCGCCAGCTGCTGCTGACGCTGCTGGATATTCCGTTTGCCGTCTCGCCGGTGGTGGCCGGTCTGGTCTACCTGCTGTTTTACGGCTCGAACGGCCCGCTGGGCGACTGGCTGGATGAGCACAACCTGCAAATTATGTTCGCCTGGCCGGGAATGGTGCTGGTCACTATTTTCGTCACCTGTCCGTTTGTGGTGCGTGAACTGGTGCCGGTTATGCTGAGTCAGGGCAGCCAGGAAGATGAAGCGGCGATTCTGCTTGGCGCTTCCGGCTGGCAAATGTTCCGTCGCGTTACGTTGCCTAATATTCGCTGGGCGCTGCTGTACGGCGTGGTGCTGACCAACGCGCGCGCCATTGGCGAGTTCGGCGCGGTGTCGGTGGTTTCCGGCTCGATTCGCGGCGAAACCCTGTCGCTGCCGTTACAGATTGAATTACTGGAGCAGGACTACAACACCGTCGGCTCCTTTACCGCCGCCGCGCTGCTGACGCTGATGGCGATTATTACCCTGTTTTTGAAGAGTATGTTGCAATGGCGCCTGGAAAATCAGGAAAAACGCGCGCAACAGGAGGAAAATCATGAGCATTGAGATTGCCAATATTAAGAAGTCTTTTGGTCGCACCCAGGTGCTGAACGATATCTCGCTGGATATTCCTTCAGGTCAGATGGTTGCCTTGCTGGGGCCGTCCGGTTCAGGTAAAACCACGCTGCTGCGTATTATTGCCGGGCTGGAGCATCAGACCAGCGGGCATATTCGTTTTCACGGTACAGACGTAAGCCGTCTGCACGCGCGCGATCGTAAAGTCGGCTTTGTTTTTCAGCACTATGCGCTGTTTCGTCATATGACGGTGTTCGACAATATCGCCTTTGGCCTGACGGTGCTGCCGCGTCGCGAACGTCCGAATGCGGCGGCCATCAAAGCGAAAGTGACGAAACTGCTGGAAATGGTGCAACTGGCCCATCTGGCGGAGCGTTTTCCGGCACAGCTTTCCGGCGGGCAGAAACAGCGCGTGGCGCTGGCGCGCGCGTTAGCGGTTGAGCCGCAGATCCTGCTGCTGGATGAACCGTTTGGCGCGCTTGATGCGCAGGTGCGTAAAGAGCTGCGCCGCTGGCTGCGTCAGCTGCATGAAGAGTTGAAATTCACCAGCGTGTTTGTCACCCACGATCAGGAAGAGGCTACGGAAGTGGCGGATCGCGTGGTGGTGATGAGCCAGGGCAACATTGAACAGGCCGATGCGCCGGATCAGGTGTGGCGTGAACCCGCCACCCGCTTTGTGCTGGAGTTTATGGGCGAAGTGAACCGTTTGCAGGGAACGATTCGCGGCGGTCAGTTCCACGTTGGCGCGCATCGCTGGCCGCTGGGGTATACGCCAGCGTACCAGGGGGCGGTCGATCTGTTCCTGCGTCCGTGGGAGGTGGATGTCAGCCGCCGCACCAGTCTGGATTCCCCGCTGCCGGTACAGGTGCTGGAGGCCAGTCCGAAAGGTCACTACACCCAATTAGTCGTGCAGCCTCTGGGGTGGTATAACGAACCGCTGACGGTGGTGATGCAGGGGGATAATCCCCCACAGCGCGGCGAGCGGCTGTTTGTCGGGCTGCAAAATGCGCGGTTGTACAATGGCAACCAGCGCATTGAGACGCGCGAAGAGGAGCTTGCTCTGGCAGAATCGGCCTGATAGGTTAATATCACGTAGTTTTGCCGGGTGGCGCTGCGCTGACCCGGCCTACAATATGATCTGCGTAGGCCCGGTCAGCGAAGCGCCACCGGGCTTTTTACTGGACAGAGAAGTGAACACATTAGAACAAACAATTGGCAATACGCCTCTGGTGAAATTGCAGCGGATGGCGCCGGATAACGGCAGTGAAATTTGGGTCAAGCTGGAAGGCAATAACCCTGCCGGGTCAGTGAAAGACCGGGCGGCGCTGTCGATGATCGTCCAGGCGGAAAAACGCGGGGAAATTAAGCCCGGCGATGTGCTGATTGAAGCGACCAGCGGCAATACCGGTATTGCGCTGGCGATGATTGCCGCACTGAAAGGCTATCGCATGAAACTGCTGATGCCGGACAACATGAGCCAGGAGCGCCGTGCGGCGATGCGCGCCTATGGCGCGGATCTGATTCTGGTGTCTAAAGAGCAAGGGATGGAAGGCGCGCGCGATTTGGCGCTGGAAATGGCCGAACGCGGCGAAGGTAAGCTGCTCGATCAGTTTAACAATCCCGACAACCCTTACGCGCACTACACCACGACCGGGCCGGAAATCTGGCAGCAAACCTCAGGTCGCATCACCCACTTTGTCTCCAGTATGGGAACAACCGGCACGATTACCGGTGTGTCGCGCTTCCTGCGCGAACAGGAAAAACCGGTAACGATTGTTGGCCTGCAACCGGAAGAGGGCAGCAGCATTCCGGGGATTCGTCGCTGGCCCGCAGAATATATGCCGGGTATTTTTAATGCTCAGCTTGTGGATCAGGTGCTGGATATACACCAGAGCGAGGCGGAAAATACCATGCGCGAACTGGCGGTACGCGAAGGTATTTTCTGCGGCGTGAGTTCCGGCGGCGCGGTTGCCGGTGCGTTACGCGTCGCCCGCGCGACGCCGGGGGCCGTGGTGGTGGCGATCATCTGCGATCGCGGCGATCGCTATCTTTCTACCGGCGTTTTTGGCGAAGAACACTTCAGCCAGGGGGCTGGGATTTAGCCTGTAGGCCTGATAAGCGTAGCGCCATCCGGTAACCGTAAAGTATGATCGCCGGATGACGACGCAAGGCGTCTTATCCGGCCTGCAACGTCAAGCGTTACGTTTCTCCACCAGCAGGTCGAGGAAGCGCCACAGTTTCTCGTTCATCTCCTGATAATTCCACTCGCGCATTTCGGCGTTCGAGCGAATAAAGCGCTTCCCTTTTGCCGCAGCCAGTTCCTGTTCTGAATGCTGGATCAGCCCTTCTACCGCCTCGGCGGTAAACTCCATATGGCACTGAAAACCGTAGACGGCGTTACCGTATTGCACGATCTGGCGCGGACATCCTTCGCTTGTCGCGAGAACGACCGACTGATCGGTTAACCCTGGCATATCGTTGTGCCAGTGCCCGACCACAAGCGGAGAGCCGAAATGAGCGAGCAGCGGATTCTGTTTCCCGGCTTCCGTTAGCGTAATCGGGTAGTGGCCGATCTCCTTTTCCGGGCTCTGGCGTACTTTTGCGCCCAGCGCCTCACCAATCAACTGGGAGCCAAGACAGATGCCGATCACAATACGACGCGCAGAGATCGCCTGATTAATAAGCCGCTGCTCCGCTAAAGCGTCAAAATACGGGCACTCTTCGAGCGTAGTACGCGGTGACTGCGGGCCGCCAAACACCACCAGCATATCGAAACCATCCGCATTGGCGGGGACAGGTTCACCGGCATACACGCGGGACCAGGAGAGGGGATAACCGCGATCCTCAGCCCATTGCAGATAGGCTCCGGCAGATTCGAAAGACTCATGAACGACAAAATGAACTCGCACTTTTTCTCTCCTGTTAACGTTTTAACGCCTGATGGATATCAGCCGCCAGTTTGTTGATATCGCCGTCGCCCAGCGTCGACAGCGTAATGCGCAGACCGTGGGCGGGCGCGTTGACGCCAAATGCTTCGCCTTCCCGTACCAGCCAGCCCGCTTTCGCCAGCATAAACGCGATGCCCTGGCTGTGGCTTTTCAACGGCAACCACGCATTCAGCCCATCGCCGGGGGCGTGTGTAAGCCCGGTTCGCTGGAGCGCGCAGGCCAGCTTCTGCTGCTGCGAAGCATAAAATTGCCGGGTCTGCGCCAGCGTTCGCTGATAGTTTTTGTCACTCAGACAGGCATGCACTAAATCTTGCAACAGATGGCTGACCCACTGACTGCCGGAATTAAGGCGCAGGCGCAGTCTGGCTGAGGTGGCGGGATCGCTGGCGACAATGGCGAGGCGCAGATCCGGCCCCAGCGTCTTTGACATCGAGCGAACCACTGACCAGTGTAGCGTCTCCGGGGCGATCACCGGGTGCCAGGGAGATGAAGAGAGCAGGGCAAAGTGGTCGTCGATAATAACCAGCGCTTGCGGGTATTTCGCCACAATGTTCTGTAGCGCGGCGGCGCGGGAGGCGCTCAAACTGCACCCCGTAGGATTGTGGGCGCGCGGGGTTAAAATGACGGCGCGGGCGCCATTTTTCAGCGCCTGTTCCAGCATCTCAGGCTGCATACCTTCGCTATCGACGCCAACGGGGATGGCGGAAAACCCGGCGTAGCGCAGCATACTGATGCTGCTTAAAAAGCAGGGGTCTTCCACTGCCACGCTGTCACCCGGCAGTAAATGGGCGCACAGCAGACGCTCGATGGCGTCAATCGCCCCACTGGTGATATCAATCTCGCCTTCGTCAGGTACGGCATCCTGCATCCACTGCTTCGCCCACGCGTGAAGGGCGGGAGAAACAGCCGCATCGCCGTAAAGACGCGGTGACTTATTTATTGTTGAAAAATAACTGCTGAGATCGGGCAGCCGTTGGGGATCGGGATTGCCGCCGGAAAGATCGGTCAGCGGCGTATCGGGACTGCTTCCTTCCAGCGCGAGCGGAGAAGGCGCACCTTTAATGACCGTACCGTTACGTCCCTGGCTCAGGGCCAGGCCGGATGTCACCAGCCGTTTGTAAGCCGCCGCGACAGTATTGCGGTTCACGTTTAATTCCGATGCCAGTTCCCGCACCGGCGGCAGCGTTTCCCCTGGCGCCAGTGCGCCGGTGGTGACATGCTGACGAATACTGTCAAAGATTTCGCTGGCGGTTTTTCCGTCGATCATTATTGACCTATGACAAAATGAATTTTAGCATATGACGATAATAGTGAGGCGTTAGCCCGCTGTCCAGTGAGAGGAGAGGTAAATGGGGCAGGATAGTGAAATACAGTCAGTGCTCTTCGACGATAAGCATCGGGCTTTACAGACCGACATTGTCGCCGTTCAGTCACAGGTGGTGTACGGCAGCGTAGGCAACAGTATTGCCGTACCGGCGATTAAAGCGCAGGGCTTGCGGGTGACGGCGGTACCCACGGTGCTGTTCAGCAATACGCCGCATTATGAAACGTTTTACGGCGGCATTATTCCTGCCGACTGGTTCAGCGGTTATCTCCAGGCCTTAAATGAACGGGATGCGCTGCGTGAGCTTAAAGCGGTCACGACAGGCTATATGGGCAGTGCGGAACAAATCGTTCTGCTGGCGAAATGGCTGGAAACGGTGCGGATCGCGCATCCTGAGGTGTGCATTCTGGTTGATCCGGTGATTGGCGACACGGACAGCGGAATGTATGTGAAAGCGGAGATCCCGCAGGCGTATCGTCATTACCTGCTGCCGCTGGCGCAGGGGCTGACGCCGAATGTGTTTGAGCTGGAGATGCTCAGCGGCAAACCGTGCGGCACGCTGGATGAAGCGGTTGCAGCGGCGAAATCGCTGCTCTCCGACACGCTGAAGTGGATTGTGATCACCAGTGCGCCAGGCCAGACGGCGGATACCATCAATGTGGCGGTGGTGACGAGCGGCGGCGTGGATGTGATTGAACACCCGCGTGTGGAAACCGATTTAAAAGGGACGGGCGATCTGTTCTGCGCCGAACTGGTGAGCGGTATTGTGCAGGGGAAAGCGCTGACGGCGGCGACGCGACATGCCGCAGAGCGTGTGCTGGAGGTGATGACCTGGACGCAGCGCTGCGGGTGTGACGAGTTGATTCTGCCACCGGCAGGGGAGGCGCGATGAAGAGTTATCGGCTGGTGGTTCGCCAGCAGGGACGTGTGGTTGGTCACTTTGAAACGAGCGGGCTTGATGCGCTGGAGGATATCTGCGTGGCGCGCGCGATGTTCGGCATTGCGGGTGGCTATCAGTGCGAATTGCTGGTGTCGGACTCGGAGAAGCGGATGCTGGAAAGCGGGCCGGAAGGGATGAAGATCCTGATGCGCGAGAAGTACTACCGTCCAGTCACCTCGCTGTTGTGAGCGCGTAACTATGCCGGATGGCGGCGAAAAACGCCTTATCCGGCCTACGATCTTTTATTGTAGGCCTGATAAGCGCAGCGCCATCAGGCGCGGTTTTACCGTAACCAGGATAAAAAAATGGCGCCAGTCGGCGCCATTTTTCCCTGCGGCAAGAATTACTTCTTGATGCGGATAACCGGGGTTTCACCCACAGTCACGCTACCGGACAGTTTGATCAGTTCTTTGATTTCGTCCATGTTGGAGATAACAACCGGAGTCAGGGTAGACTTGGCTTTTTCTTCCAGCAGCGGCAGATCGAACTCAATTACCGGATCGCCAACTTTAACGCGTTGACCTTCTTCAGCAATACGCTTGAAGCCTTCGCCTTTCAGTTCAACGGTGTCGATACCGAAGTGAACGAACAGCTCAATGCCGCTATCCGATTCGATAGAGAACGCATGGTTGGTTTCAAAGATTTTGCCGATGGTGCCGTCTACTGGCGCGACCATTTTGTTACCGGTTGGTTTGATAGCAATGCCATCGCCAACGATTTTCTCGGCAAAAACTACATCCGGCACGTCTTCGATGTTGACGATCTCGCCAGAGAGCGGAGCAACAATCTCAATAGTTCCGGTGTCTTTCTTATCATCAGAAACCAGAGATTTTAGTTTATCGAACAAACCCATGATCTTCTCCTAAGCAGTAAATTGGGCCGCATCTCGTGGATTAGCAGATTGTTTTTTCTTCAATGAACTTGTTAACCAGCGTCATTAACTCGTCCGTTGTCGGTTGAGCAAGAGCCTGCTCTGCTAACACCTTCGCATCTTCGAAGTTCGTGTTACGGATAATCTTCTTAATGCGCGGGATAGAAATGGCGCTCATAGAGAATTCGTCCAGACCCATCCCCAGCAACAGAAGTGTAGCACGTTCGTCGCCTGCAAGCTCACCACACATGCCAGTCCATTTACCTTCAGCATGAGAAGCATCAATAACTTGCTTGATCAAGTTCAGCACGGACGGTGACATTGGCTGGTAAAGATGTGAAATCATATCATTACCACGGTCAACTGCCAGGGTGTACTGCGTTAAATCATTGGTGCCGATACTAAAGAAATCAACTTCTTTAGCTAAATGACGAGCAATGGTTGCCGCAGCTGGTGTTTCCACCATTACGCCAATCTCAATGCTTTCATCAAATGCTTTACCTTCGTCGCGCAGTTCCTGTTTGTAGATTTCAATCTCTTTGCGCAGCGCGCGAACTTCTTCAACAGAGATGATCATCGGGAACATGATGCGCAGTTTACCGAACGCAGAGGCGCGCAGAATGGCGCGAACCTGATCACGCAGGATCTCTTTGCGATCCATCGCGATACGTACCGCACGCCAGCCCAGGAACGGGTTCTCTTCTTTCGGGAAGTTCATGTACGGCAGTTCTTTGTCGCCGCCGATATCCATAGTACGGACGATAACCGCCTGAGAGCCGCAGGCTTCAGCGACGGCTTTGTACGCCGCAAACTGTTCTTCTTCAGTCGGCAGCGCGTCACGGTCCATGAACAGGAATTCAGTACGATACAGACCAACGCCTTCCGCGCCATTGCGCTCTGCGCCTTCAACGTCACGAACGGTACCGATGTTGGCGCAAACTTCTACCTGATGACCGTCCAGCGTGATAGCCGGCAGATCTTTCAGTTTAGCGAGTTCCGCTTTCTCGGTTGCAACCTGCTCCTGAACGGCGCGCAGTTTTTCAATTTCTTCGTTGGTTGGGTTGACGTAAACCTGATTGTTTACGGCATCCAGAATCAGATAGTCGTCGTTTTTCACCTGAGAGGTGACGTTACCGGTGCCCACGATGGCCGGCAGTTCCAGAGAACGCGCCATGATAGAGGTGTGGGAGGTACGTCCACCTGCGTCAGTGATGAAACCCAGCACCTTTTGCAGGTTCAGCTGTGCGGTTTCTGATGGGGTCAGGTCAGCGGCAACCAGGATGACTTCGTCCTTGATTGCGCTCAGGTCGATGATTGCCAGACCCAGGATGTTGCGCAGCAGGCGCTTACCAATGTCACGCACGTCAGCCGCACGTTCTTTCAGGTATTCATCATCCAGTTCTTCCAGGGCAGTGGCCTGACCTTCGATAACTTCATGCGCAGCTGCGTCAGCCGTCATGTTCTTATCTTTAATCAGGGCTATGATTTCCTGCTCCAGCTCCTCATCTTCGAGCAGCATGATATGCCCTTCAAAGATGGCTTCTTTTTCTTCACCGAACGTTTCACCAGCTTTCGTTTTGATCGCTTCCAGTTGCGCAGATGCCTTGGCACGACCGCTCAGAAAACGTTCAACTTCCTGATCAACCTTGTCGGCAGAAATTTTTTTCCGGTCAATGACGATTTCGTCTTCTTTCAGCAGCAGTGCTTTGCCGAAAGCGATACCCGGGGATGCTAAAATGCCTGAAATCATAACCCTACCTTACTTGTGACTGATTTTTAAAAGAACCCGGGAACTTACTCGAGTTCCGCCATCAGTTTGACCAGATGCTCTACCGCTTTTTGTTCGTCTTCGCCTTCAGCAGCGATGGTGACAACGGTGCCCTGAGTCAGGCCCAGAGTCTGTAGTTTGAACAGGCTTTTTGCGCTGGCGCTTTTGCCGTTGGAAGTCACAGTAATCTCAGAAGTGAAGCCTTTCGCTTCTTTAACAAACTGAGCAGCAGGGCGGGTGTGCAGACCGTTCGGAGCGGTAATGGTAACTTCTTGCTGGAACATTGTATTTCCCCAACTTATAGGTTTAGTGTTGTGGAACTAAAGTCTAGCCTGGCGGTTTGACTTTAGCCTGTATTGTTAGCGTCGGCGTAAACGGGACGCGACACACCAGGTGTTATGCGCAATCCGTTGCTGGCAACTGCTGGCCGCTGACGTTTCGCTCGTCATTAAACATTATGCCGTGAAAGGAAGACTTGAACCAAATCATTAAATCGATTCAGCTAGCGCTTTTCCTGTAACGATTAATTTCGGGCATCAAAATAATTAGTCTGGTTAAATACCAGACCCGGCAGGGTGAATCAATGCCAGGAGGGTTGAAAATTTGAAGCAGGCCACAAAAAAGCACCCAAAAGGGTGCTTTTTTACGCGTTTTTAACATGCTGGCATTACTGTTGCAGTTCTTTTTCAGTAAAGAGATCGGCAAACAAAGCAGTGCTCAGATAACGCTCACCCGATGACGGTAGGATAACCACAATATTCTTATTGGTAAAGGTTTCATCTTCCTGGAGCTTAAGTGCTGCCGCAACGGCCGCGCCGGAAGAGATCCCCGCCAGAATACCTTCTTCTTCCATCAGGCGACGAGCGGTGGAAATGGCTTCTTCATTTGTGATACCGACAACTTTATCAATCAGTTTCAGATCGAGGTTGCCCGGAATGAAGCCTGCGCCAATGCCCTGAATTTTGTGCGGGCCGGGCTTCAGTTCTTCACCAGCCAGCGCCTGTGCGATAACCGGAGAGTCGGTCGGTTCTACTGCTACGGTAATGAGGTCCGTTTTGCCTTTGGTGCCTTTGATGTAGCGGGTGACGCCTGTCAGCGTACCGCCGGTGCCGACGCCGGAGATAAAGACATCGACCTGACCATCGGTATCTTCCCAGATTTCCGGGCCGGTGGTTTTTTCGTGAATTTCCGGGTTAGCCGGGTTGCTGAACTGCTGAAGCAGCAGGTATTTTTCTGGATCGCTGGCGACAATCTCTTCCGCTTTCTGGATAGCGCCTTTCATGCCTTTCGCGCCTTCGGTCAGTACGAGGTTCGCTCCCAGCGCTTTGAGCAGTTTGCGACGCTCAACGCTCATGGTGTCTGGCATGGTCAGCGTCAGCTTGTAGCCACGCGCGGCAGCAACATAAGCCAGCGCGATACCGGTGTTGCCGCTGGTCGGTTCCACCAGTTCGACGCCCGGTTTCAGCACGCCGCGTTTTTCGGCATCCCAAATCATATTGGCACCGATACGGCATTTAACGCTGAAGCTCGGGTTACGTGATTCCACCTTCGCCAGAATGCGTCCGTTACCGATACGGTTCAGTCGAACCAGCGGCGTATGACCGATAGTCAGCGAGTTATCTTCAAAAATCTTACTCATGGCCTGTCCTTAACTGTATGAAATTGGGATACATGGGCTAGCATACCTGCTCAGAGAATATGCGGAAGTAAGGATTTAGCATATCTATATTCGGAAGGGAAATAATGGCTACCGAGATGGAATAAGGAGCGGCATAAGCCCCTCCTTTTTTATACAACTATTTTACAGGTTTATGAGTGTGCTGTGATTCATTTCCATGACCCATGTATGGAACGGTAGCAATCAACCCACATCGCCGTTGCGCCACACACGGCGACGGGCATGATCACCAGGTTAAGCACCGGGATCATGGTGAACAAACTGGTTAACGCGCCGAACTGCATATTGGCGACTTTCTGCGTGCGCAGGGCGGTGCGCATCTCTTTGAACGGGACTTTGTGGTTGTCGAAGGGATAGTCGCAATACTGAATCGCCAGCATCCACGCGCTGAACAGGAACCACAGCACCGGGGCGACGGTTTGCCCGACTCCTGGAATAAAATAGAGAATTAACAGCACAATGGCGCGCGGCAGATACCAGATGAACTTTTGCCATTCGCGTTTCATAATGCGCGGCACATCTTTCATAATACCCAGTACGCCGGTATCTGGCGGCGTTGCGCCGGTCAGGCGCGCCTCAAGCTGTTCCGCCAGCAGCCCATTGAAAGGGGCGGCGATCCAGTTGGCAATGGTTGAAAAGAAATAGCCGAAGACCAGTAAAACCGAGATGACCGCAATGGGCCACAGCAGATAGCTTAACCACTGCAACCAGTCGGGAACGTGGCTCATCAGCGAAGGGATCCAGACGTCCAGTTGCGTAAACAGCCACCAGAATGCGCCGCCCATCAGCAAAATGTTTACCAGTAACGGCAAAATAACAAAGCGACGGATCCCCGGTTGCGTGACCAGTTTCCACCCCTGTGAGAAATAGTAAAAGCCGCTGCGAGGTGCAGTTGCGGATGATGACACCATAATCAGGATATGCTCCTTTAATAAAGCCCCGGGTAAACTTTGCGTATCTTACCGGGTTGTGACGCGTTCGCCAGTTAAGAAATGTTCGAAAAAACAGCAAAAAGCACGATTTCGTTCATCTTTATGCTGTGAAAGCCAAGAGCGCACTTGCACTTGACGTAATCGGCAAATACTCTTAGTGAGTAAATGTTTGCCGTGGTGGCAAGGTGTTAGAACAACAGAGAATATAATGATGCAGGATTTGCGTCTGATATTAATCATTGTTGGCGCGATCGCCATAATCGCTTTACTGGTACATGGTTTCTGGACCAGCCGTAAAGAACGATCTTCTATGTTCCGCGATCGTCCACTGAAACGCATGAAGTCAAAACGTGACGACGATTCTTACGACGATGACGTCGAAGAAGAGGAAGGCGTGGGTGAAGTTCGTGTTCACCGCGTGAATCATGCCCCCGGCAACGCTCAGGAGCATGATGCACCTCGTCAGTCGCCGCAACACCAATACCAGCCGCCTTATGCGTCTGCGCAGCCTCGTCAACCGGCTCAGCAGCCGCCTGAAGCGCCAGCGCAGCCGCAGCAACGGCCGCAGTATGGGCAGCCGTCGCAACCGCAACCGGCACAACAACCGGCACAGCCTGTGCAGCAGCCAGTACAGCAACAGCCGGTAGCGCCGCAGGTTCAGTCTGCGCCGCAACAGCCTGTTCAGCCAGCGCCACAGCAACCTGCGCCTCAGCCTGCTCCGCAGACTTTCCAGCCAGCGGAACCTGTCGCAGAGCCTGCGCCAGCACCTGAACCAGTAGTGGAAGAAGCGCCTGTCGCGGAAAAACCGCAGCGTAAAGAAGCGGTCATTATTATGAACGTCGCCGCTCATCATGGCAGCGAGCTTAGCGGCGAAGTGCTGCTGAACAGCATCCAGCAAGCGGGCTTCAAATTTGGCGATATGAATATTTTCCATCGCCACCTGAGCCCGGATGGCAGCGGCCCTGCGCTGTTCAGCCTGGCCAACATGGTGAACCCGGGAACGTTTGATCCTGAAATGACCGGTGATTTCTCCACGCCGGGGGTCACTATCTTTATGCAGGTGCCTTCTTACGGCGACGAGCTGCAAAACTTTAAGCTGATGCTCCAGTCTGCGCAGCATATCGCTGATGAAGTCGGCGGCGTGGTGCTTGATGACCAGCGCCGGATGATGACGCCGCAGAAACTGCGTGAATATCAGGATCGCATTCGCGAAGTGAAAGAATCCAACGCCTGAGAAACCCAGGCGTGATCCCCCCCTTTCTGAACCCCCGCCTGTCGGGGGTTTTTTATCATTGATGGTGCGATATGGAATCAATCGAACAACAACTGACAGAACTGCGAACCACGCTTCGCCATCATGAGTATCTTTACCATGTGATGGATGCGCCGGAGATCCCGGACGCTGAGTATGACCGTCTGATGCGCGAACTTCGCGAGCTGGAAGCGCAGCATCCAGATTTAATTACGCCGGACTCCCCGAGCCAACGCGTCGGAGCGGCGCCGCTGGCGGCGTTCAGCCAGATTCGCCACGAAGTGCCCATGTTGTCGCTGGACAACGTGTTTGATGAAGAGAGTTTTCTGGCGTTTAACAAGCGCGTGCAGGATCGGCTAAAAAGCGGCGATAAACTGACCTGGTGCTGCGAGCTGAAGCTGGACGGCCTGGCAGTCAGCATCCTGTATGAAAACGGCGTGCTGATCAGCGCGGCAACGCGTGGCGATGGAACGACCGGCGAGGACATCACCTCCAATGTGCGTACCATTCGCGCTATTCCGCTGAAGCTGCGCGGCGATAACATTCCGGCGCGTCTGGAGGTTCGTGGCGAAGTTTTCCTGCCGCAGGCCGGGTTTGAAAAAATTAATGAAGAGGCGCGCCGCACCGGTAATAAAGTGTTTGCCAACCCGCGTAACGCTGCGGCGGGGTCGTTGCGCCAGCTTGATCCGCGTATTACCGCGAAGCGACCACTCACTTTCTTTTGCTACGGCGTCGGCATTCTGGAAGGTGGCGAACTGCCCGATACGCATCTGGGGCGCTTGCTGCAATTCAAAGCCTGGGGGCTTCCGGTAAGCGACCGGGTGACGCTGTGCGACTCTCCCGAAGCGGTGCTGGACTTCTATCACAAAGTGGAAGAAGACCGCCCGACGCTGGGTTTTGACATTGACGGCGTGGTGATTAAAGTCAACTCGATGGCGTTGCAGGAACAGCTTGGATTCGTCGCCCGCGCGCCGCGCTGGGCGGTGGCCTTTAAGTTCCCGGCGCAGGAGCAAATGACGTTTGTACGCGATGTAGAGTTCCAGGTGGGGCGGACTGGCGCGATCACGCCCGTCGCCCGTCTCGAACCGGTGCATGTTGCGGGTGTGCTGGTCAGCAACGCCACCTTGCACAACGCGGATGAAATTGAGCGTCTTGGCCTGCGCATTGGCGACAAAGTGGTGATTCGCCGCGCGGGGGATGTGATCCCGCAGGTGGTGAACGTGGTGCTTTCCGAACGCCCGGAAGAGACGCGCCCGGTCGAGTTCCCGACGCATTGCCCGGTGTGCAGTTCTGATGTCGAGCGTGTGGAAGGCGAAGCGGTCGCTCGCTGTACCGGCGGCCTGATCTGCGGCGCGCAGCGCAAAGAGTCGCTCAAGCACTTTGTTTCCCGCCGGGCAATGGACGTTGATGGCATGGGCGATAAAATTATCGACCAGCTTGTCGAGAAAGAGTATGTCCACACCCCGGCAGATCTGTTCCGTCTGACGGCAGGCAAACTGACGGGCCTGGATCGTATGGGGCCGAAATCGGCGCAGAATGTGGTGAATGCGCTGGAAAAAGCGAAAGAGACCACCTTCGCGCGATTCCTCTATGCGCTCGGTATCCGCGAAGTGGGCGAAGCCACGGCGGCAGGGCTGGCGGCGTACTTCGGTACGTTAGAGGCGCTGGAAGCGGCCTCTATCGACGAACTGCAAAAAGTGCCGGATGTCGGCATTGTGGTCGCTACGCACGTCTTTAACTTCTTTGCTGAAGAGAGTAACCGGGATGTGATCGGGCAGTTACTGGCGGAAGGCATTCACTGGCCTGCGCCGATCGTGGTTAACGCCGACGAAATCGACAGCCCGTTTGCCGGTAAAACGATCGTCCTGACGGGCAGCCTCAGCCTGATGTCGCGAGATGATGCGAAAGCGCGCCTCGTGGCGCTGGGGGCGAAAGTGGCGGGCAGCGTATCGAAGAAAACCGATCTGGTGATTGCGGGCGAAGCGGCGGGATCTAAGCTGGCGAAAGCGCAGGAACTGGGGATTGACGTGATCGACGAAGCAGAGATGCTCCGCTTACTGGGTGTCTGACATGGAAAAAGAGCAGCTGATTGAGATAGCCAACACGGTGATGCCGTTCGGCAAGTACAAAGGGCGTCGGCTCATTGATGTGCCGGAGGAGTATTTGCTGTGGTTTGCCCGTAAGGATGAATTTCCGGCGGGAAGACTGGGCGAGCTGATGCAAATCACGCTGCTGATTAAAACCGAGGGGCTGACGCAGCTGGTGCAGCCCCTGAAACGACCTCTTTAAGCCTTCGCGGCGCGGCCTTCTTGCTGCGCCTGCAACTTATCAGTCTGGCGTTTGTAGCGACGCGCCAGCATCGCGCAGACCATCAACTGGATCTGATGGAAGATCATCAACGGCAGCACCATCATCCCAATCACTGAGGTGGGAAACAGGATATTGGCCATCGGGATACCGTTCGCCAGACTCTTTTTCGACCCGCAGAAAACAATGGTTATTTCATCCGCTTTGTTGAATCCGAACCTGCGGGCGGCAAACACGTTAACGCCAATGACAATCGCCAGCAGCACAAGGCTGACGACGACAATAAACAACAACGAGCCCCATCCCACTTTGTGCCAGATACCGTTAACGACGGCTTCGCTGAATGCGGAATAGACGACCAGCAGAATGGAGGTCTGGTCCGTTTTCGCAATCCACTTTTTATGACGCGCGACCCAGTTGCCAATCCACGGACGCGACAGGTGCCCCAGCACAAACGGCAGCAGCAGTTGCAGCATGATTTTGCCGACCTGTTCCAGGCTGCCTTCCGCTCCGTGGATATTCATCACCAGGCCGACGAGCAGCGGCGAAAGAAAAATCCCCAGCAGGCTGGAGGCCGATGCCGAACAGACGGCTGCCGCGACGTTTCCTCCCGCCAGAGAGGTAAAGGCGATGGCAGACTGTACGGTCGCGGGCAAAATACACAGGTACAGGAAACCGGTATACAGCATGGGATCGACATTGACGGGCGCCCACCAGGCAAATAACACCCCGAGAACCGGAAACAGGATGAAGGTGCTGCACATTACCCACAGGTGCAGCCGCCAGTGGCTGCCGCCCGCGATAATGGCTTCGCGTGAGAGTTTTGCGCCATGCATAAAAAACAGCAGCGCAATCGCGGCGGTGGTTAAGCCTTCAAAAAACGGAACGAAATCCCCTTTGGCCGGAAAAAAGGAGGCCAGCAAAACGACGGTGATAAGCGTCAGCGTGAACGGATCAAGAATACGAAAAAGTTTCATAAAAACTCCTGAAAGTCGATGCAGGTATTTTGCTTTTTTCCGTTTGAGAAATAAAATTGATTTATTGCATCTATATATGAATTTAACAGATGAATTATTCTCTGCGTCAACTTCGTATCTTTGTCACCGTCGCTCAGGCTAAAAGCTTTAGTCGGGCAGGAGACGTCATTGGTCTGAGTCAGTCTGCGGTGAGCCACAGCGTAAAAGAGCTGGAACGGCAGACGGGAGTTAAGCTGTTGGATCGCACCACGCGAGAAGTGACGCTGACGGAAGCGGGTCAGCAGCTGGCGGGGCGTCTGGAGCGTGTTCTCGATGAACTGCACAGTACTCTGCGGGAAGCCGGAAGAGTGGGGACGCAGTTAACCGGCACCGTGCGCGTGGCGGCCAGCCAGACGATTTCTGCGCATCTTATCCCGCAGTGCATCGCGCAGAGTAACCAGCTGTACCCGGAAATTGATTTTGTACTGCACGATCGTCCCCAGCAGTGGGTGCTGGAGAGCATTCGTCAGGGGGATGTGGATTTTGGCATTGTCATCGATCCCGGGGCTGTTTCGGATTTGCAATGTGAAGCCGTGCTGTCTGAACCCTTTTTGCTGTTGTGTCGCCAGGATAGTCCGTTAGCGCAGCGGGAGTGGGTTAACTGGCAGGATCTTAAACATGAGCGGCTGGTATTACAGGATTACGCCTCCGGCAGCCGCCCGTTGATTGACGCGGCTTTCGCGCATTTTGCCATTGATGCCACGATCGTGCAGGAGATTGGGCATCCCGCAACGCTGTTTCCGATGGTGGAGGCGGGGATTGGCATCAGCGTGTTGCCCGCGCTGGCGTTGCCGCTGCCCCAGGGAAGTCATTTGCAGGTGAAACGGCTGACGCCCGTCGTTGAAAGGCAGTTGATGCTGGCGAGACGCAAGAACCGGTCGCTCTCTACGGCGGCTCAGGCGCTGTGGGACGTCGTGCGCATGCAGGCCAGTGAACTTACCGCTGGCCGTGCACGCGATCCGTTGTATCAGATATAAACATCAATTTGGTGATCGTCGGAAGGCGCGTTGACACCTTCGGCCCTGAGTTGTTTCTGCTCCTGCTTCTGCTGCGTTTCTTCTGCCTGCTGGCGCTGTAATTGCGCCAGCTGCGCCTGCAACATTTTAATTTGCGTCTGTATCAGTTCCTGCTGCTTTTGTTTCTCTTCTGTGCTGCCACTGCCGTCAGCAACCTCTTTGAGCTGCTGTGTAAGCTTTGTAATTTGCTGCGTGATGCGTGAGATTTGCGCAGACAGATCGTTACCGGTAGCGGCTTTGCTGCCCGTGCTGCCGCTCTGAACGGCGGAGACTGAAGTGTTGATCGTCGTCATTACCATTTCCTCTTGCCTTAAAACATTAATATCGGCAGAGGTGAACAGACCTTCAGCAGTCCCTGCCATTTCTGGTGGGCAAATCAGGCAAAGTCTGACCATTTTATTTTACGTATCAATATACATTTTATATCGATCGTCCGGGAAAACGGTATTGGTAATCGGTTGGTTACTCTCGTTATAACAACGACGTACCCAACGTATTTATCGATTATTCCGTTTTTAAGGACCTCTTATGACCCACACCCTTTTTTCGCAGAATCCCTGGTACAGCGCTGACATCATTCGCGCGCACAAGCCTGATTTTACCCCGCGTGTTGCTTTCATTCTTGGCTCCGGTCTGGGAGCGCTGGCGGAGCAAATTGAAGACGCGGTGGCAATTTCTTATGCGCGTTTGCCTGGTTTTCCGGTCAGTACCGTTCACGGGCATGCGGGGGAACTGGTGCTGGGGAATCTGGCTGGAGTCCCGGTGGCATGTATGAAAGGCCGTGGGCACTTTTACGAAGGTCGCGGCATGACGATCATGACTGACGCGATCCGTACCCTGAAACTGCTGGGCTGTGAACTGCTGTTTTGCACTAACGCCGCTGGCTCCCTACGCCCGGAAGTCGGGCCAGGCAGTCTGGTCGCGTTGAGCGATCATATCAATACGATGCCGGGCACGCCGATGGTGGGAATGAACGACGAACGTTTTGGCGATCGCTTCTTCTCGCTGGCCAATGCCTACGATGCGGATTACCGCGCCATTCTCCAGCGCGTTGCAGGGGAAGAGGGTTTCACGCTTCACGAAGGGGTGTTTGTCTCTTATCCGGGGCCGAACTTTGAGACGGCGGCGGAAATTCGCATGATGCAGATCATCGGTGGCGACGTGGTGGGAATGTCGGTCGTCCCGGAGGTGATTAGCGCGCGTCATTGCGGACTAAAGGTGGTGGCCGTATCCGCGATCACCAATCTGGCGGAAGGGCTGGGTGATGTGAAACTGTCCCATGCGCAAACGCTGGCGGCGGCTGAGCTTTCCCGGCAGAACTTCATCAATCTGATTTGCGGCTTCTTACGCCAACTGGCTTAAAACACAAAATAATAATGGCCCTGCTTGCAGGGCCGTACTTTACGGCAAGGAACGAAAAAATGGGTATTACGTCCCGCTTAAAAGTCATGTCGTTTTTACAATATTTTATCTGGGGAAGCTGGCTGGTGACCCTGGGTTCTTACATGATTAACACCTTACATTTTACTGGCGCTAACGTTGGAATGATTTACAGCTCAAAAGGGCTGGCGGCGATTATTATGCCGGGCATTATGGGGATCGTCGCCGATAAATGGCTGCGTGCCGAGCGTGCATATATGCTCTGCCATCTGGTGTGCGCCGGTGCGTTGTTGTATGCCACGACCGTGACCGACCCGGATGCGATGTTCTGGATAATGTTAATTAATGCAATGACCTATATGCCGACTATTGCCTTATCCAACAGCGTTTCTTACGCCTGTCTGGCGCAGTCCGGCCAGGACCCGGTTACTGCATTCCCGCCCGTTCGCGTCTTTGGCACCGTGGGCTTTATTATCGCTATGTGGACGGTCAGCCTGATGGGGCTGGAGCTAAGCAGCGCGCAGCTGTACATTGCCGCTGGCGCTTCGCTGTTACTGGCGCTGTATGCCTTTACGCTACCGAAAATTCCGGTGGCGAAGAAGAATACGTCCGCCACGCTTGCCAGCAAACTGGGGCTGGATGCGTTTGTCTTATTCAAAAATCCGCGAATGGCGATTTTCTTTTTGTTTGCGATGATGTTAGGGGCTGTGCTGCAAATTACGAATGTTTTCGGTAATCCCTTCCTGCACGATTTTGCCCGCAATCCGGCGTTTGCTGACAGCGTTGTGGTGAAATATCCCTCCATCCTGCTGTCTGTTTCCCAAATGGCTGAAGTGGGTTTCATTCTGACTATCCCGTTCTTTCTGAAACGCTTTGGCATTAAAACCGTGATGCTGATGAGTATGCTGGCATGGACGCTGCGCTTTGGCTTTTTTGCGTTTGGCGATCCATCCCCGTTTGGCGTTGTGCTGCTGCTGATGTCAATGATTGTTTACGGTTGCGCTTTCGACTTTTTCAATATTTCAGGATCGGTATTTGTTGAGCAGGAAGTCAGTTCGACGATCCGCGCCAGTGCGCAGGGGCTGTTTATGACTATGGTCAATGGCGTAGGCGCCTGGGTCGGGTCAATTTTGAGTGGTATCGCCGTGGACTACTTCTCGGTGGAAGGCGTGAAAGACTGGCAGACCATCTGGCTGGTATTCGCCGCTTATGCGCTGGCGCTGGCAGTGATTTTTGCGCTGTTTTTCAAATATAAACATGAGCCAGAAAAATGGCTGGCGAAACCACTGGCGCACTAACGGCTGAAACGGCGGGGCGCCTGCCCGCCGTTTCAACGTCCCTGAGACAAATGTGCTAACGTTGCGCATTATTCCTTATCTGTGGAGCGCAATAATCATGGAACGCGTACATCGTATCGATCTTAAATTATTGCGCTATTTTCTCGCTGTTGCTGAGGAGCTGCATTTTGGCCGGGCGGCGGCGCGTCTGAATATGTCTCAGCCTCCTCTGAGTATTCATGTCAAAGAGCTGGAAAATCAGCTCGGCACGCCGTTGTTTGTTCGCCATTCCCGCAGCGTGGCGTTAACGCATGCGGGGAAAATTCTCATGGAAGAGTCGCGGCGTTTGTTGTTCAGCGCGAATCAGGCATTTGCGCGCGTGGAACAGATCGGACGCGGTGAGGCAGGGCGCATTGAACTGGGCGTTGTGGGCACGGCGATGTGGGGGAAAATGCGTCCTGTGATGCGCCGTTTTTTGAAAGAGAACCCCAATGTCGAGGTGTTATTTCGCGAAAAAATGCCTGCGATGCAGATGGCGTTACTGGAGCGACGTGAGCTGGATGCTGGCATCTGGCGGATGGCGATCGAACCGACGGAGGGATTTACCAGCCTGCGCTTACATGAATCCGCATTTCTGGTGGCGATGCCGGAAGATCACCCTCTGGCTTGCTGCCCGGCGATCCCTCTTGATGCGTTACGCAACGAATATTTCGTTACCATGCCTTCGATTCATACCGACTGGGCATTTTTGCAACGTGTTTGTCAGAAGGCCGGATTTACGCCGATGATAGTGCGTGAAGTTATGGAGCCGCAAACGGTGCTGGCGATGATCAGCATGGGGATTGGCATTACGTTAATCGCAGACAGTTATGCGCAGATGAACTGGCCGGGCGTGGTGTTCCGCCCTCTGGAAGAACGTATTCCGGCAGATTTGTATATTGTTTACGAGCCGCAGCAGGCAACACCGGCATTAACGAAGTTGATTGATGCGCTGATTCGTTGAGCATTGCCGAATGGCGGCGCAAGCGCCTTATCCGGCCTACAAGACCCGTAGGCCTGATAAGCGAAGCGTCATCAGGCATATAAATATCGCGCATAGCAAAAAGGCGCCTTTAGGGCGCCTTTTTACATTGGTGGGTCGTGCAGGATTCGAACCTGCGACCAATTGATTAAAAGTCAACTGCTCTACCAACTGAGCTAACGACCCGAAGTGGTGGGTGATGACGGGATCGAACCGCCGACCCCCTCCTTGTAAGGGAGGTGCTCTCCCAGCTGAGCTAATCACCCACTTCGGTACTTCATTTTACTGCAAGAAATTCAGCTGGCGAGAAAGTGGTGGGTGATGACGGGATCGAACCGCCGACCCCCTCCTTGTAAGGGAGGTGCTCTCCCAGCTGAGCTAATCACCCACTTCTCAATTTCTTGCTACACGGCGGAGACTACGTAAAGTAGTTGGTGGGTGATGACGGGATCGAACCGCCGACCCCCTCCTTGTAAGGGAGGTGCTCTCCCAGCTGAGCTAATCACCCCCGCTGTGTGGAGTCGCATTATAGGGAGAGTTGAAAATGAGTCAACGCATTTTCTAAAGAAATTGTCCGTTCGTCGTAAATTTAAACAAAACGATCGCGAATTACTCCGTTCAGCATGATTTGTATACGAAAATCGCAAAGCGTGATGTTCCAACCCGAACAACATTGAGGAATCAGACCACGGTGATAGAATACCAGCCTGATAATCTTTCCCGGATTTGCCGGTTGTCGGCATCTTTAATAAACGTAAGGCCATTTCATGAAAATCAAAACTCGCTTCGCGCCAAGCCCGACAGGCTATCTGCACGTCGGCGGCGCGCGTACTGCTCTTTACTCCTGGCTTTTTGCACGTAACCACGGCGGTGAGTTTGTGCTGCGTATTGAAGACACCGATCTCGAACGCTCCACGCCGGAAGCTATTGAAGCCATTATGGATGGTATGAACTGGCTGAGCCTGGAATGGGATGAAGGCCCGTATTTCCAGACCAAACGTTTTGATCGTTACAACGCGGTGATTGATGAGATGCTGGAAGCGGGTACGGCATATAAATGCTACTGCTCCAAAGAGCGTCTGGAAGCACTGCGCGAAGAACAAATGGCGAAAGGCGAGAAGCCGCGTTACGACGGCCGCTGCCGTCATGGTCACGAACATCATTCTGACGATGAGCCTTGCGTTGTGCGTTTTGCCAACCCGCAGGACGGCTCCGTTATTTTTGACGACCAGATCCGTGGGCCGATCGAATTCAGCAACCAGGAGCTGGACGATCTGATCATTCGTCGTACCGACGGTTCCCCGACCTATAACTTCTGCGTGGTTGTGGATGACTGGGATATGGAAATCACCCATGTGATTCGTGGCGAAGACCATATCAACAACACGCCGCGCCAGATTAACATCCTGAAAGCGCTGAACGCGCCGGTTCCGGTGTACGCGCACGTTTCCATGATCAACGGCGACGACGGTAAAAAACTGTCCAAGCGTCATGGCGCGGTCAGCGTGATGCAGTATCGTGACGACGGCTACCTGCCGGAAGCGCTGCTGAACTACCTGGTGCGTCTGGGCTGGTCCAGCGGCGATCAGGAGATCTTCACCCGTGAAGAGATGATCAAGCTGTTCTCGTTGAATGCTGTGAGCAAATCCGCCAGTGCGTTCAACACTGACAAACTGCTGTGGCTGAACCATCACTACATCAATTCTCTGGCGCCGGAATATGTGGCAACGCACCTGCAATGGCACATTGAGCAGGAGAATATCGATACCCGTAACGGCCCGCAGCTGGCTGAACTGGTGAAACTGCTGGGCGAACGCTGCAAAACACTGAAAGAGATGGCGCAAAGCTGCCGCTATTTCTATGAGGACTTTGCTGAGTTCGACGCAGATGCGGCGAAAAAACACCTGCGCCCGGTCGCGCGTCAGCCGCTGGAAGTGGTGCGTGATAAGCTGGCGGCCATCACAGAGTGGAGCGCAGAAAACGTACACCATGCAATTCAGGCGACAGCCGATGAGCTGGAAGTGGGGATGGGTAAAGTCGGTATGCCGCTGCGCGTTGCCGTCACTGGCGCAGGCCAGTCTCCGGCGCTGGACGTCACGGTGCATGCGATTGGTAAATCCCGCAGCATTGAGCGCATCAATAAAGCGCTGGCTTTTATCGCGGAACGTGAAAATCAGCAGTAAGGTGTATTAACCGTAGGCCGGATGGGGGTTGCGCCGCCATCCGGCCTGTTGCCCGATGGCGTTGTGCTTATTGGGCCTATGATTCATCAAGACCCAAACGGGCGAGAAAACCGCGTATGCCTTCTCGCGACAGAAACTGCGCCAGCTTTTCCTGCTCTTTGGTCGACATGTTCTCCACGGCATCAATAATCTGGCGATAGGCGTGGCTGCGCACAACGTGGCTGTATTCGGCAAGCGGCTCCTCCGCCTGATAAAACGCAGAATGGTTGCGGAAGGCAGGGATGTTAAGAATAAATTCCTGTACGCGAGCATCAATGTGAATGAGCCTTGCCCGACCGCCTTTTACGCCCGGAAACTTTTCAGTTTCCCATCCTTGTTCTCTGATCCACCGATTAACGGTTTGTCTGGCGACGCCAAGGCACTCCGCCAACTCTTCGGTCGTCATTTTGCTGCGTAATTTTTTCATATTATTTGCTATCGCGAATCCCTAAGCGTTGTAACAAACCGGTAATCCCTTCACGCAAAAGCAAAGACGTAAAGTGCTTCTGTTCAGATGGCGTCATCTCTTTGGCCAGCGTGACCAGCAGCGATTCAAGAGAGGTATCGCTGGTTAACGAAAAGGATTCCGATGCTCCCTCCGCAGAACGCTCGGCGCTGCGGATATATTCGCGAACCTGCTCATTAACGTGTACCAGCCGGGCTTTTCCTCCCTGTACGCCTGGTTTGGGCGACGTCGTCCAGCCTTCCTTGCGTACCCATTTATTGATGGTTTGTCGGCTGTAACCGGTCAGATTAGCGAGTTCTTCTGGCGTCATCCGTTCCTTGAACATAACGATTCCCTGAATAGTCGTATGGTTAATTAGCGGTTCACTTTATAGCATCATTTTAGTTGAAACCGTGACGCGTTTAACTACTAAATGCGAGTTGTTACGCAATGTTCTTCATTTGCCTGCTTTTTCAGCGATTGAATTTGCCGGTGGCATTTTGCCGTTGACACATGCGAAGGGAATTCATATGATGCCGCCCGTCAACTCGACAAGCTTTACGTGACGGGGCTATAGCTCAGCTGGGAGAGCGCTTGCATGGCATGCAAGAGGTCAGCGGTTCGATCCCGCTTAGCTCCACCAAATTTGAATCCCAACAAATCTGGTACGTAAAAGCATCGTGGGGCTATAGCTCAGCTGGGAGAGCGCTTGCATGGCATGCAAGAGGTCAGCGGTTCGATCCCGCTTAGCTCCACCAAAATTTGAACCCTCGCTGAAAAGCGGGGGTTTTTTGTATCTGCGTTCCCGCCATTTTTGTAATACAGTTTCAGTAAGCGTCAATACCTTTGTATCAAATGAAAGAACGTGTAAGAGCGCCTGATATCAGGCCTGTGCAGGTTTGCTTCGCGTCACGAATAAACTTATTATTTGTGTGCCTTATAGCGTGACTGATGAGAACAGGGAATCTATGCAGGATAAGCATAACTTACTAAAAAATATAAGAATATTTATCGTTTCTTTGACGCTATCCATTGTCGGTATACAGTTCTCCCGCTCTATTTCTCCGCTCGCCGTTGTCGATGACAGCTCTATTTTCCTGGCCTGGCTGCCGCTATGCGTCATGTTTTCCGTGCTTTTCTTATTTGGCCGACGCGGTATTGTCCCCATCATTTTAGCGATGATGGCGACCAATCACTGGAACCTTCATCTCCCGTTAATGCAGGCAGCGGTGCTGTTATTTTGTCAGACCTTTTCCGTATTGGGCATTTGCGGGATCGTCCGCTGGCAAGTGGGGTCGCGCTGGCGTCATGGATTGCCTGACAGGAATATCTGGTTGCGTATCTTCTGGCTCGGGTTTGTCGCGCCGGCGGGCATCAAAGCCAGCATGTATCTCGCGGGGCATTGTCTGGACTACCCTGTTGCGATATCAACATTCTTTGGTACGGCAACCATTATTTATACCATCGTGGATATTCTGAGCCTGATTTCAGCGGTCCTGATTTTCACGATGCTCTTTTATTATCCTCTGCGGATGATAATCAACCCGCGCTATTGCCGCATTTTCTGGCGCAGGGACATTGCGCCGTATCTGGTCAAAGAGAAGCGTCTGTTTACCCTGACCTGGATCTCCATCGTCGTGGCGCTGATCGTTCTGATGTGCGCGCCTTTTGATGCCGACTATATTGCCGGTTATCTGGTGCCCGTCTTTTTTATTGTTTTTACGCTCGGTGTGGGCAGGTTGAGTTATCCGCTGCTGAACCTCAGCTGGGCCATCTCTGCGCTGTGCCTGCTGGTGTATAACCGGAATTTCTTGCAGGGCGTCGGCTCCGAATATTCACTGGCCTTTATCCTCTCTGTTCTCATCTCCTTTAGTATTTGTTTGCTGTATATGGTGTGTATTTATCAACGCAGCGAATGGTTGAACCGACAGTGGCATGGCCAGGCGTTAACCGACCCGTTGACGAGCCTTCCTAACATTCGCGCGCTGGAGCAATTTTTGTTGCAGGGAACAGGACAAACGGTTTGCTGCCTGCGGATGGAAAACCTGGAATTTTTGAGTCGACATTACGGCATGCTGATGCGCGTTCATTGCAAACGCTCGGTGTGTCGAATGCTGCAACCGTTCCTGCAAGAAAACGAGAGCGTATTTCAGGTGCCTGGCAGCGAATTGTTGTTAGTGCTTCGCGGCCCTGAGACGGAAGCCCGCCTGCAACATATGGTTAATCTCCTCAATAGCCGCAAAATTTACTGGAACAATACCGGGCTGGACATGGAATACGGCGCCGCGTGGGGCGTTTACGACGGCAGGCAGGAGACGCTGCAACCCCTGCTGGGGCAGCTTAGCTGGCTGTCGGAGCAATCCTGCGCGAACCACCGGGTTATGGCGCTGACCCAAAGTCTTGAGGTGGTCTCCGATCAGACGACGGAACGGGTATTACTGCTGCAAAAGGTTCGCAAAGCGCTGGAGAACGGCGATCTGGTTTTGTACGCGCAACCGATTCTCAACGCGCAGGGGAAGGGGTATGCGGAGGTTCTGGCGCGACTGAAAAGTGATGACGGCATCATGACACCGGATCAGTTTATTCCACTGATTGCCCAATTTAACCTCAGCGCCCGCTTTGATTTACAGGTTGTGGAGGCCCTGCTGCGATGGATAGCTACCCACCCGACGACAGCGCCGGGCGCCCGTTTCTCGGTCAATTTAATGCCGTTGACGTTACTGAATAAAGAGAGCGCATCACGCATTATCGGCCTGTTCAGGCGTTATGGTATTACGCCAGAAAGCGTGATCATCGAAATCACCGAAGAGCAGGCGTTTTCCAATTCTGAAATCAGCACGCAGAATATTGCGCAACTGCGGAATTTCGGTTTCAGGATAGCCATTGATGATTTTGGTACGGGATACGCGAACTATGAACGTCTTAAACGCCTGCGGGCAGACATCATCAAGATTGATGGTTGCTTCATAAAAGATATTATGACGGACTCTCTGGATGCGATGATCGTGAAATCAATTACCGATCTCGCGAAAGCGAAATCCTTATGCGTGGTTGCCGAATTTGTCGAGACGCCGGAGCAGCGGGAATTACTCTTAAGCCTGGGCGTGAACTATCTGCAAGGTTATCTGATTGGGCGACCGCGCCCGCTGGAAGCGCCACAGCTATAAAAAAACCGGGGAACATGTCCCCGGTTGCGCGTCGTAAGGCCAGATGAAGGCGTTTGCGCCGCCGCCTGGCGATACCGTAATTACAGCACCAGCGCTGCGATAGACGCAGACAGTACGCTCACCAGCGTTGAGCCGTACACCAGTTTCAGACCAAAACGTGAAACCACGTTGCCTTGCTCTTCGTTCAGACCTTTAATCGCGCCTGCGATAATCCCGATGGAAGAGAAGTTAGCGAAGGAGACCAGGAATACAGAGATGATGCCTTCCGCGCGCGGAGAGAGCGTAGAGGCGATTTTCTGTAGATCCATCATGGCGACGAATTCGTTAGATACCAGTTTGGTCGCCATGATACTGCCTACCTGAAGCGCTTCATTCGCCGGAACCCCCATGACCCAGGCCACCGGGTAGAAGATGTAACCCAGAATGCCCTGGAAGGAGATGCCCAGAACGGCCGCGAACAGGGCGTTCAGCGCCGCGATCAGGGCGATAAAGCCAATCAGCATCGCCGCAACGATAATCGCGACCTTAAAGCCCGCCAGAATGTATTCGCCCAGCATTTCGAAGAAGCTCTGACCTTCGTGCAGGTTAGACATCTGAATATTTTCTTCGCTGGCTTCGACGCGATACGGGTTGATCACTGACAGAACGATAAAGGTGCTGAACATGTTCAGAACCAGCGCCGCAACGACATATTTCGGCTCCAGCATGGTCATGTACGCACCCACGATAGACATGGATACGGTAGACATCGCCGTTGCCGCCATCGTGTACATACGATTGCGGGACATTTTGCCGAGGATATCTTTATACGCGATAAAGTTCTCAGACTGGCCCAGAATCAGGGAGCTGACGGCGTTAAATGATTCCAGTTTACCCATCCCGTTGACTTTGGATAAGAGGAAACCAATCGCGCGAATCACAACCGGCAGAACGCGGATGTGCTGAAGAATACCGATCAGCGCGGAAATAAAGACGATGGGGCAAAGGACTTTCAGGAAGAAGAAGGCCAGGCCCTGATCGTTCATGCTGCCGAAAACGAAGTTGGTCCCTTCGTTGGCAAAACCGAGAAGTTTTTCAAACATCTCGGAGAAACCTTTCACGAAGCCCAGGCCAACGTTTGAGTTCAGGAAGAACCAGGCCAGTAAAACTTCGATAACAAGCAGCTGAATGACGTAACGAATGCGAATTTTTTTACGGTCATGGCTTACCAGCAGTGCGAGTACCGCAACAACAGCGAGGGCCAGGACAAAATGAAGGACGCGGTCCATATTTGCTCCAAATATGAGGCAGGTTTAATTTCCGTGCACATTCTATGCAACAACAATAAAGAAAACGAGATCAAACACACACTATAATAAGGAGCTGTGATGAGATTCAAAATTAGTGATCTGGAATACGTTTCTGTTATGTTTAGTATGGAAGTGAAAAGTTATGTCATTGTGCTAATCTCATACAATTAACAAACAACCTGGTTTTGTTTTTCGACCCTCCCTTGCTGGCCCATAGCCTGGCGCTATCAGAGATATCAACGTTACCCATTAAAATGCACTTGATAATCATTCTCAATAAACATAGCATAAAACATAGCAAAGGCTATGTTTCTGAGGCAAAAGATGACAAACGATCGCGTTGAAAGCAGTAGTGGACGAGCGGCGCGCAAGTTAAGGCTCGCATTGATGGGCCCGGCGTTCATCGCCGCGATCGGATACATCGATCCTGGTAACTTTGCGACTAATATCCAGGCCGGGGCCAGCTTTGGCTATAAATTGCTGTGGGTGGTTGTCTGGGCGAACCTGATGGCGATGCTCATTCAGGTTCTGTCGGCCAAACTGGGGATTGCGACAAGCAAAAACCTGGCGGAGCAAATTCGCGATCATTACCCGCGCCCTGTCGTCTGGTTCTATTGGGTTCAGGCGGAAATCATCGCGATGGCCACCGACTTAGCGGAATTTATCGGGGCGGCGATCGGCTTTAAACTCATTCTCGGCATCTCCCTGTTGCAGGGGGCGGTGCTGACGGGTATCGCCACATTCCTGATTCTGATGTTGCAGCGTCGTGGGCAAAAACCGCTGGAAAAAGTGATTGGCGGATTACTGCTGTTTGTGGCCGCAGCCTATATTGTGGAACTGATTTTTTCGCAGCCAAGCCTGGCGCAGCTGAGTAAAGGGATGATCATCCCCAGCCTGCCGAACTCTGAGGCGGTATTTCTGGCCGCCGGGGTGCTGGGCGCGACCATCATGCCCCACGTTATCTATCTGCACTCCTCTTTAACGCAGCATCTGCACGACGGCTCCCGGCAGCAGCGCTATGCCGCCACCAAATGGGATGTGGCGATAGCGATGACGATTGCAGGGTTCGTGAACCTGGCGATGATGGCGACCGCTGCCGCCGCGTTCCATTTTAGCGGGCATACCGGTATTGCCGATCTTGATCAGGCGTATCTGACGCTGGAACCGCTGCTTAGCCATGCTGCGGCGACGGTGTTCGGCCTGAGCCTGGTTGCGGCGGGGCTCTCTTCCACCGTGGTCGGTACGCTGGCGGGGCAGGTTGTGATGCAGGGATTTGTTCGCTTTCATATTCCGCTGTGGGTACGCCGCACCATCACGATGATGCCGTCGTTTATCGTTATTCTTATGGGGCTTGATCCAACCCGAATCCTGGTGATGAGTCAGGTCCTGCTGAGTTTCGGCATTGCGCTGGCGCTGGTGCCGTTATTGATTTTTACCAGCGATCGCACATTAATGGGCGATCTGGTGAATACCCAATGGGTCAAGTACATCGGCTGGATGATTGTGGTGCTGGTGGTGGCGCTGAATATCTGGTTGCTGGTAGGAACCGCGCTGGGGTTGTGATTTGAAGACCGTATAGCCAGGGAAGTTAAGAGAAATGGTTGAATCGGTATTGCTGATAAAAACACAATTCGAAAATAGCCCCGTTTGAACGGGGCTATTTTTAATGACGGTGTCCGTGACCCCGGCCAGGGCGGTGGTCGCGATCGCGCCAGCCTTCGCGGTAGCCGCGTTCATAGGCTTTGCGCTTATCCCAGCCGCGATGATAGCCATTATCGTGTCGCCACCAGCGATTTTTACGCCATTCATAATGGTGGTGCCAGTAATCCCGGTCGCGCCAGTATCTGCCGTCCCAGTAGTTACCGTAATTATCGCGATCGCCAATTTGTAATTTTATCGATGGCAACAGGGTGATTTCGCCAGCATTCGCGGCAAGCGGTGTAAAAGCCAATAAGGCTGCCGCCAGAATCAGTGACCTGAACATTCTTTTTCTCCTTCACGATCGAGCCGTAATCGGCCTGTTAACGCAATATTACGGGGCGGTAAAGCCCCGTTTCATCGCCTTAACTCTTAAATCATGAGTGAGAGCACTTTTTGCTAAAAAGTGATTATTGGCTGCCGTTCAGGATTGCGTTGATTTCTGCGCATTCGGCGGGAGAAAAATGACGATTTGCCAGCATTCCCACGGCATCTTCAATTTGCGCGGTCTTGCTGGCGCCAATCAGCACTGACGTTACCTTGTCGTCGCGCAGCACCCAGGCCAGCGCCATCTGGGACAGTTTTTGCCCCCGACGTCCGGCCAGCGCATTTAACTGGCGCACTTTTTCCAGTTTCTCTGGGGTAATCTGATCCGGGTTAAGGAAGCGGCTTCCGCTGGCGGCCCGGGAATCAGCCGGAATGCCGTTGAGATAACGATCGGTTAATTGCCCGCCCGCCAGCGGTGAAAAGGCGATACTGCCAACGCCTTTCTCCTGCAATAATGCCAGTAAGCCGTCTTCGACCCAGCGCTCGAACATCGAGTATTTGGGCTGGTGAATCAGGCACGGCGTGCCCAGGTTGTCTAGGATCTCAATGGCCTGTCTGGCCAGATCCACCGGATAGTTGGAAATCCCGACGTACAGCGCTTTTCCCTGACGAACAATATGATCCAGCGCTTTCATCGTCTCTTTGAGCGGCGTTTCCGGGTCAGGGCGGTGGTGATAGAAGATATCGACATATTCCAGCCCCAGACGTTTCAGGCTTTGATCGAGGCTGGCTATCAAATACTTGCGCGAACCCCAGTCACCGTAAGGGCCATCCCACATGGTATAACCCGCTTTAGTAGAAATGATCAGTTCATCGCGCCACGGTAAAAAGTCTTCCTGTAGGATACGGCCAAAGTGGCGCTCTGCTGAGCCTGGCGGCGGGCCGTAATTATTCGCGAGATCAAAATGGGTAATTCCCAGATCAAAAGCACGCTGTAGCAGCGCCCGGCTGTTCTCTACCTGAGTGGTATCACCGAAATTGTGCCATAGCCCAAGTGAAATGGCGGGGAGCTTTAAACCGCTCTGACCGCAGCGGCGATACTCCATTGTCTGGTAGCGATTTTCATCGGCCCGATAAACCATGTTGTTGCCCTCTGAATGACGTGAGTTTTCAGTGTATACGTTTACACGGATTGTTATTCAATGAGATTACACCGTGAAAAACTGTAAATCCTGCTTTCCACCCCTTTTGCAGCAGCTTTTCTGGACAGCTATCACAGTTCTTTAATACTCAACATGAGGTTACCGTCAGAAGGATAGCTGTCATGCAAACCCCATATTCCGTTGCGGATTACCTGCTGGACAGACTGGCAGGCTGCGGTATCGGGCATCTTTTTGGTGTGCCGGGCGATTATAATTTGCAGTTTCTTGACCATGTGATTGCGCATCGTGACGTATGCTGGGTAGGGTGCGCGAATGAGCTGAATGCCGCCTATGCGGCTGATGGCTACGCCCGGTTAGCCGGGGCAGGGGCGTTGTTGACCACTTTCGGCGTAGGGGAGTTAAGCGCGCTTAATGGCCTGGCGGGAAGCTACGCAGAGTACGTTCCCGTGCTGCATATTGTCGGCGCGCCATGCAGCGGCGCACAGCGGCGGGGCGAACTGATGCATCACACTCTCGGCGATGGCGACTTTCAGCATTTTTACCGTATAAGCCAGGCTGTAACGGCCGCCAGCGCCGTGTTGAATGAACAGAACGCCTGTTATGAAATCGACCGCGTATTACGCGAAATGCTGACGATGCGCAGACCCGGCTATCTGATGTTACCGGCGGATGTGGCAAAACGACCTGCTGTCCCTCCTGTAAACGTTCTCACACCTGACCGTGCTGAAGGGGAAAATGACACGGTGGCGGCGTTTCGCTATCGCGCGCGCCAGCGGCTGATGAACAGCCCGCGCGTGGCGCTGCTGGCAGACTTTCTCGCCTTGCGTTTTGGCTTGCAGCCAGTTTTACAACGCTGGATGGCGGAAACGCCAATAGCGCACGCGACGCTGCTCATGGGCAAAGGGCTGTTTGATGAGCAGCACCCGAATTTTGTCGGTACATACAGCGCCGGAGCCAGCAGTGAATCGGTGCGTCAGGCGATTGAAGAGGCTGATACCGTTATCTGCGTTGGCACCCGGTTTGTCGATACGCTGACGGCGGGCTTCACACAGCAACTGCCGCAGGAACGCACGATTGAAATCCAGCCGCATGCTTCGCGCGTCGGGAATAGCTGGTTCAGCGGTCTGTCGATGGAGCAGGCGGTCACTACGTTGCGCGAGTTATGTCTGGAACTTTCATTTTCGCCTCCTCCGACCCCGGCGCATGCGCCCGGCGGCCATATTGAGAAGGGGACGCTGACGCAAGAAAACTTCTGGCATACGGTACAGGCGTACCTGCTGCCGGGCGATATTATCCTTGCCGATCAGGGAACCGCCGCGTTTGGTGCGGCGGATCTTTCACTGCCTGCTGGCGCGGACGTGCTGGTGCAACCGCTTTGGGGATCAATCGGCTATGCTTTGCCCGCCGCCTTTGGCGCGCAAACCGCCTGCCCGGAACGGCGAGTGATTCTGATTACCGGAGACGGCGCGGCGCAGCTGACGATTCAGGAACTGGGGTCGATGATGCGGGATGGACAGTCGCCGGTCATTCTGCTGCTCAATAACGATGGCTATACCGTGGAGCGCGCCATTCATGGGGCGAACCAGCGTTATAACGATATCGCCGGATGGAACTGGACGCAGGTTCCGCAGGCGCTCAGTGCGAACTGTCAGGCGGAGTGCTGGCGGGTAACGCAGGCTATCCAGCTGGAGGAAGTGCTGGCGCGCCTGAAATCCCCGCAGCGGCTTTCGCTGATTGAGGTCGTGCTGCCGAAAGCCGATTTGCCGGAATTGCTGCGTACCGTCACCCGCGCGCTGGAATCGCGCAACGGGGAGTAAACGCGGTGGCCGGTTATCTGTCGTGGCGGTTGACGGCCATCATTGGCTTGCCTGCCAGCAGGAGCCAGGCGGGAAGCATAACGATGCACAACAGCGGAAGCAGGGTGGTGTCCGGTACGACGACTGCGGCCATAAACAGACTCAGCCAGCCGTCACGGGTTACGACCAGCATCAGCCCCAGAATCGCGCATGAGACGGTGATTGCCGCCGGAACCGCTTCAACATGCGCGTGCAGCATCAGACCCAGCGCCACGCCCACAAAGACCGCCGGGAAGATACGCCCGCCCCGGAAACCGCAGGCGGCGGCGATAACCAGCGCACCCAGCTTAACGATCGCCAGCATAAAGTAGTCCGTGGCGCCCAGCGTCTGGCTGAACGCCAGCTGCTGCATCTCGTCCAGTCCTTTAAAGAGAGTCAGCGGCCCGCCCAATACGCCCAGAATCCCCAGCATAAAACCACCGATACCGAGAATAAGTACCGGATTTTTCAGACGATGCACCAACGAATGCAGACGTGGTAAACACCATACCGCCACCATACCCGCCGCAATCGCAATGGCCGCCACCACTGCGCCGCTGAAAATATCGCTCAGCCGCATTTGCGTGTAGTGCGCAATCGGCAAGGAGAAGTGCGGATGGAAGAACAGGCTGGTGGTTAACGATCCCGCGGCTGCCGCCATCAGCGGAGCGAACAGACGATCCCACAAGGGCGTATCGTCAGAGCTGTTCAGGGTTTGCGAGAAAATCAGCGCAGCGGCGACAGGGGTGCCGAACAGCGCGCCGATAGTGCCTGCGGAAGCCAGGATCGTCCAGTCCAGCGCCCCTATGCGTGGGAAAAGGCGCGCGCCGATAGCGACGGCCAGCGCGATATTCACCGCCATAATGGGATGCTCCGGCCCCAGGCTTACTCCACCTGCCAGGCCGAGAATGAGCGCGATCAGCAGGCCCGGAAGCGCGACAGGGCTCATCGGCGCGCCGATCAGCGGTTCGGTCGCCGGGTCCGGGCCCGCATGCCCAGGGCTGTAGCGGATGACAAGCCCGACCATGATCCCGGTAAACGTGAGCATGCCGATAATCCAGACGGGGGAATCATGGGCAATGCCTAGGCCGATGGGGATTTGCTCCCACAGCAGGCGCTGTAAAACGGAGGCGACTTTCATCACGGCGATCAATACCAGACTGGAGGCAATGCCAATAATGAGTGCGGGAAGCGATAATAACAGCATCGTTCTGGCTCGCGGATGGAGCATGATCTATTCCTTAATACTGAGTCATATGCTTAGTTTGCACAGCCTGCCCGACGGCATCGCTGCAAATGGTGCTGAAACGATAAAGTAATTATGTGATGCAGATCGATATTTTTGGGGAGCTCGCCTTTCGACCGTTGTTGTTATGCCCCCATGAATTTACAGTGTGGCAAAGATTTATTCTGACTTTAGCGGAGCAGTAGAAGAATGACAAAATATGCTTTAGTAGGTGATGTAGGCGGCACCAACGCGCGTCTTGCTCTGTGCGATATGACCAGCGGGGAGATTTCGCAGGCGAAAACCTATTCCGGGCTGGACTATCCGAGCCTCGAAGCAGTGGTGCGCGTGTATCTGGACGAGCATAGCGCCAGGGTGGAAGACGGCTGTATCGCTATCGCCTGCCCGATCACCGGTGACTGGGTGGCGATGACCAACCACACCTGGGCATTTTCTATTGCGGAGATGAAAAAGAACCTTGGCTTTAGCCATCTGGAAATCATCAACGATTTTACCGCCGTGTCGATGGCGATCCCGATGCTGCGCAAAGAGCATCTGATCCAGTTCGGCGGCGCGGAACCGGTTGCCGGCAAACCGATTGCCGTTTACGGCGCCGGAACCGGATTAGGGGTGGCGCACCTGGTTCATGTCGATAAACGCTGGATCAGCCTGCCGGGCGAGGGTGGTCACGTTGACTTCGCGCCGAACAGCGAAGAGGAAGGCATTATTCTCGAAGAACTGCGTGCGGAAATTGGTCACGTCTCCGCCGAGCGCGTGTTGTCGGGGCCTGGGCTGGTGAATCTGTATCGCGCTATCGTCAAATCTGATGGCCGTCTGCCGGAAAATCTGCAACCGAAGGATATTACCGAACGCGCGCTGGCGGATACCTGCATTGACTCTCGTCGTGCGCTGTCGCTGTTTTGCGTCATTATGGGCCGTTTTGGCGGTAATCTGGCGTTGACGCTGGGCACGTTTGGCGGCGTCTACATTGCGGGCGGCATCGTGCCGCGCTTCCTGGAGTTCTTTAAAGCCTCCGGCTTTCGTGGCGGGTTTGAAGACAAAGGCCGTTTTAAAGCCTACGTTCAGGATATTCCGGTTTACCTGATTGTGCATGATAATCCCGGTCTGCTCGGCTCCGGCGCGCATCTGCGCCAGACGTTAGGGCAAATTCTGTAATTGAAGATCGGCAGGCCTGATACGCGTTAGCGCCATCAGGCAGGGCATGACAGTCGTTGCCTGCATTATCCGGCCTTAAACCGCGTCACTGACGCGGTTTTTTTGTGCCCGTCGCCGACCTTTCCGACGCCCGTCACATTTCTGTTTAACGGGATTATTTGTCCAGTAAAAGCATTATTTGTCTGATAACAATGCGCAGGCTCTCACCGCCATAATTTCTCTCGTTAACTATCTGGAGGAGTCTGTTATGGCGAAAAAACTCATTGCTGTTTGCGCATGCCCGATGGGGCTGGCCCACACATTTATGGCGGCTCAGGCGCTGGAAGAGGCGGCGGTTGAAGCGGGATACGAGGTGAAAATTGAAACCCAGGGGGCGGACGGCATCCAGAATCGCCTGACGGCGCAGGATATCGCTGAGGCGACGCTAATCATCCATTCCGTTGCCGTTACCCCCGAAGACAATGAACGGTTTGAGTCGCGCGATGTGTATGAAATTACGCTCCAGGACGCGATAAAAAACGCCGCCGGTATCATTAAAGAAATCGAAGAGATGATTGCGGCAGAGCAACAATAATTTTCGACAGGGATACACATATGGCCATTAAAAAACGCAGTGCAACCGTTGTGCCTGGCGCATCCGGTGCGGCAGCGGCAATAAAAACCCCTCCGGCCTCCCGTAACAGCTTCTGGGGCGAACTTCCGCAGCACGTCATGTCGGGTATTTCGCGCATGGTGCCCACGTTAATCATGGGTGGGGTGATTCTCGCTTTCAGCCAGCTGATTGCCTATAGCTGGCTGAAAATTCCCGCAGATACCGGCATCATGGATGCGCTGAATAGCGGAAAATTCGACGGTTTTAACCTCTCATTACTGAAATTCGCCTGGCTATCGCAATCCTTTGGCGGCGTGTTGTTTGGCTTTGCGATTCCAATGTTCGCGGCGTTTGTCGCTAACTCTATCGGCGGTAAGCTGGCCTTTCCCGCAGGATTCATCGGCGGCTTAATGTCCACCCAGCCAACCCAGATACTGAATTTTGACCCGGCCAGCCTGCAATGGGTAACGACCGCGCCCGTACCGTCAACGTTCATCGGGGCGCTGATTATCTCGATTGTCGCGGGCTATCTGGTGAAGTGGATGAATCAAAAAATCCAGTTGCCTGATTTCTTACTGGCCTTCAAAACCACCTTTTTGCTGCCCATTTTGTCCGCCATTTTTGTGATGCTGGCGATGTACTACGTGATCACGCCGTTTGGCGGATGGATCAACGGCGGTATCCGCACGCTGCTGACGGCGGCGGGTGAAAAAGGAACGCTGATGTATGCGATGGGGATCTCGGCGGCAACGGCGATCGACCTCGGCGGCCCGATTAACAAGGCCGCAGGATTTGTCGCTTTTAGTTTCACTACCGATCACGTTTTACCCGTCACTGCGCGTTCTATCGCGATTGTGATCCCGCCGATTGGTCTGGGGCTGGCAACGATTCTCGATCGTCGCTTAACCGGTAAGCGTCTGTTTAACGCGCAACTGTATCCGCAAGGCAAAACCGCGATGTTCCTGGCGTTTATGGGGATCAGCGAGGGGGCGATTCCTTTCGCGCTGGAAAGCCCGATCACGGCAATCCCTTCGTATATGGTGGGCGCGATTGTCGGCTCGACAACCGCCGTCTGGCTGGGCGCCGTGCAGTGGTTCCCTGAGTCTGCGATTTGGGCATGGCCGCTGGTGAGCAATCTTGGCGTCTATATGGCGGGGATCGTGTTAGGGGCGGTGATCACGGCGCTGATGGTCGTTTTCCTGCGTCACATGATGTATCGCAGAGGCAAACTGCTGATTGAAAGCCTCTGAAAAAAGGACTGACATCATGACGTTACGTGCATCGCTTCGCCAGTGGCTGGTGGAACAACGCCTGGATGCGGTATTGATTTCATCCCGGCAGAACAAGCAACCGCATTTGGGGATTTCCAGCAGCGCCGGGTTTGTTTTTATCACGCATAAAAGCGCGCATCTGCTGGTGGATGGCCGCTATTACGCTGACGTTGAAGCGCGAGCGCATGGCGATCAACTGCATCTGTTGGCCGGGTCGCAGACGCTGACTTCCATTGTGAACCAGATAATCGACGACGAGCAATTGCAGGTCATTGGTTTTGAAGGCGCGCAGGTGAGTTGGGATTGCGCGCAACGCTGGCAGGAAAGGCTGCGGGCGAAGCTGGTGAGCGCGTCGCCGGACGCGCTGCGACAGATCAAAACGGCACAGGAAATAGCGTTGATACGCGAGGCCTGCCGGATTGCCGATTGCAGCGCGGAGCATATCCGCCGTTTTATTCGCCCCGGTCTTCGCGAACGAGAAATTGCCGCGGAGCTGGAGTGGTTTATGCGCCAGCAGGGGGCGGAAAAAGCCTCTTTTGACACCATCGTCGCCAGCGGCTGGCGTGGGGCGTTACCCCACGGTAAAGCCAGCGAAAAAATCGTCGTGGCGGGTGAATTTATTACCCTGGATTTTGGGGCGCAATATCAGGGGTATTGTTCGGATATGACGCGAACATTCCTCGTGAGCGGGCAGGATGCGCCCGTCGCATCTCATCCGCTGTTCGCCATTTACCAGACGGTTCTTGAGGCGCAGCAGGCGGCGATTGCCGCCATTCGTCCGGGCGTGTGCTGCCAGGCGGTGGATGCTGCGGCTCGTCGGGTGATTGAGGCGGCGGGCTATGGCGATTATTTTGGCCACAACACCGGGCACGCTATCGGCATTGAGGTGCATGAAGCGCCGCGCTTTTCACCAACGGATACCACCCGACTTGCCGCAGGCATGTTGCTGACCGTAGAGCCGGGCATTTACCTGCCGGGGCAGGGCGGCGTGCGTATTGAAGATGTCGTACTGGTCACGGAAGACGGCGCGGAAGTGCTCTACACGATGCCGAAAACAGTATTGCTCACGGGAGAAGCATAATGGATTTATCGCTGTTAAAAGCCCTGAGCGAGGCGGATGCCATTGCCTCCTCAGAGCAGGAAGTGCGCCAGATCTTACTGGAGGAAGCGGATCGTCTGCACAAAGAGGTGCGTTTTGACGGGCTGGGATCGGTGCTGATCCGCCTTAATGAGTCCGATGGGCCGAAAGTGATGATCTGCGCTCACATGGATGAGGTGGGGTTTATTGTGCGCAGTATCTCGTCGGAAGGGGCGATCGATGTGTTGCCGGTCGGCAACGTGCGTATGGCGGCCCGTCAGCTCCAGCCCGTGCGTATTACCACGCGGGAAGACAGTAAAATTCCCGGTTTGCTGGATGGCGAGCGTAATGGAAATGAGGTTGGCGCCTTGCGGGTCGATATTGGCGCACGCTCATATGATGAGGTGATCCAGGCGGGCGTTCGACCTGGCGATCGCGTCACTTTTGACTCTGCGTTTCAGGTGCTGCCACACCAGCGGGTAATGGGGAAAGCGTTTGATGACCGACTGGGGTGCTACTTGTTGATCATGCTGCTGCGTGAATGGCATGACGCAGCGCTGCCCGCCGAGGTCTGGCTGGTAGCCAGCTCCAGCGAAGAGGTCGGGTTACGCGGCGGGCAAACGGCCGCTCGCGCGGTTGCTCCCGATATCGCTATCGTGCTGGACACCGCCTGCTGGGCGAAAAACTTTGATTATGGCGCGGCGAATCATCGGCAGATCGGTAAAGGGCCGATGCTGGTGCTTGCCGATAAGTCGCTCATCGCGCCGCCCAAACTGACCGCCTGGGTTGAAAGCGTCGCCAGTGACTCCGGTCTGCCGCTGCAACTGGATATGTTCAGTAATGGAGGGACGGATGGCGGAGCGGTGCATTTGACCGGGACGGGAACCCCGACGGTGGTTATTGGGCCCGCCACGCGTCACGGGCATTGCGCCGCGTCCATTGCGGATTGCCGCGACATTATCCACACGCAGCAACTTTTATCGGCACTTATTACCCGTCTTACGCGTGAGACCGTCGTTCATCTTACGGATTTCAGATGAGCGTCTTGCGTTAATCAGGAGTTGTTATGTTAACGATTCAATTTCTTTGCCCGTTGCCAAATGGCCTGCATGCGCGTCCGGCGTGGGAACTAAAAGAGCAGTGTAGCCAGTGGCAAAGCGAGGTGACGTTTATTAACCATCGCCAGAATGCGCGCGCGGACGCGAAAAGCTCGCTGGCGCTGATCGGCACCGGAACGCTGTTTAACGACAGTTGCAGTCTGAACATTAACGGCAGTGATGAAGAGCAGGCCAGGCGTTCTCTGGAGACCTATCTCCAGCACCGGTTTATCGACAGTGACAGCGTTCAGCCGACCTCTGCGGAACTGGCGGCGCATCCGCTGCCGCGCTCGCTGGTTCGACTGAATCCCGATTTACTGTATGGCGCGGTATTGGCTAACGGCGTCGGCGCTGGCGCGCTCACGTTGTGGCAAAACGATAATCTGGAGGCGTATCGCGCAATTCCGGCCAGCGCGGAAGACAGCACCCGGCTTGAACATAGCCTGGCGACGCTGGCGGAGCAGCTTAATCAACAGCTTCGCGAACGTGACGGTGAAAGTAAAACGATCCTTAGCGCCCATCTGTCGCTGATCCAGGATGACGAGTTTGCGGGAAACATTCGTCGCCTGATGGACGAGCAGCACAAGGGGCTGGGCGCGGCGATTATCGCCAATATGGAGCAGGTGTGCGACAAGCTGTCGTCCTCCGCAAGCGACTACTTACGCGAGCGGGTAAGCGATATTCGTGATATTAGCGAACAGTTGCTGCATATCACCTGGCCGGAACGACGCCCGCGTAATACGTTGATTCTTGAACAGCCGACCATTCTGGTGGCGGAAGATCTGACGCCGAGCCAGTTCCTGAGCCTCGATTTGCAGCACCTGTCCGGCATGATTCTGGAGAAAACCGGCAGAACGTCGCACACGCTGATTCTGGCGCGCGCATCCGCGATTCCGGTGCTCAGCGGGCTGCCCCTGGACGCGCTCAGTCGCTATGCCGGGCAACCTGCGGTGCTGGATGCCCAGTGCGGCGTGCTGGCGATTAACCCGAACGCCGCCGTCTGCGGATATTACGCCATTGCGCAGCAACTGGCGGATAAGCGTCAACAGCAACAGGCGAGAGAAGCGTCTTTGCCTGCTTTCTCCCGGGATAATCAGCGTCTTGATATCGCCGCCAATATTGGTACGGCGCTGGAAGCGCCGGGCGCGTTTGCCAATGGCGCGGAAGGCATCGGTCTGTTCCGCACCGAAATGTTGTTCATGGATCGCGACAGCGCCCCTGACGAACAGGAACAGTTTGAGGCCTACCAGCAGGTACTGCTGGCGGCGGGAGAGAAGCCGGTTATTTTTCGCACGATGGACATTGGCGGCGATAAAAATATTCGCTATCTCAATATCCCGCAGGAAGAGAACCCTTTCCTCGGCTATCGCGCCGTGCGTATTTATCCTGAGTTTGCCGGGCTGTTTCGCACGCAGCTTCGCGCTATTTTGCGTGCGGCAACCTTTGGTCAGGCGCAACTGATGATCCCGATGGTGCACAGTCTCGATCAGATCCTGTGGGTTAAAAGCGAGCTGCAAAAAGCGATCGTGGAACTCAAAAGAGACGGGCTGCGCCATGCTGCAACGATCCCGCTGGGGATTATGGTGGAAGTTCCGTCGGTCTGTTACATCATCGATCACTTCTGCGATGAGGTGGATTTCTTTAGCATCGGCTCGAACGATATGACCCAGTATCTGTATGCCGTCGATCGTAATAATCCGCGCGTCTCGCCGCTGTATAACCCGATTACGCCGTCATTTCTGCGCATGTTGCAGCAGATCGTCCGCACGGCGCATCAGCACGGAAAATGGGTGGGGATTTGCGGCGAGCTGGGCGGTGAAAGCCGATATTTACCGTTACTGCTGGGGCTGGAACTGGATGAATTAAGCATGAGCAGCCCGCGAATCCCTGGCGTGAAAAGCCAGCTGCGGCAGATGGACAGCCAGGCGTGCCGGGCGCTTGCGGCGCAGGCCTGTGAGTGTCGTAGCGCAGAGGAGATTGAAACGCTGTTGAATCAATTTGCGCCGCAAAAAGACGTGCGTCCGCTGCTGGCGCTGGAAAATATCTTTGTGGGCGAGTCATTGAGCAACAAAGAGCAGGTGATTCAGTTTCTTTGCGGCAATCTCGGCGTAAACGGGCGTACTGAGCATCCGTTTGAGCTGGAAGAGGATGTCTGGCAACGCGAGGAGATTGTCACGACTGCCGTCGGTTTTGGCGTGGCGATCCCGCATACCAAATCACAGTGGATACGCCATTCCAGCATCAGCATTGCGCGGCTGGCGCGCCCTGTTGACTGGCAGTCGGAGATGGGCGAGGTTGAGCTGGTGATTATGTTGACGCTGGGCGCTGATGAAGGGATTAACCATGTGAAAGTCTTTTCGCAGCTGGCGCGTAAGCTGGTGAATAAAAACTTCCGTCAGTCGCTGTTCGCCGCTCAGGATGCCGAAAGTCTTCTGGCGCTGCTGGAGGCGGAACTGACGTTTTGAATCTGCGTGTCTGAGTGAATGCCCGGTGGCGCTTCGCTTACCGGGCCTACGTGTACGCCCAATTATTCGTTTTACGTGTACGCCGCATCCGGCGGTTAACCCTGAAAACGCGCGCTGTACTCTCCCGGCGTCAGGCCAAACTGCCGACGAAACAGGCGGCAAAAATAATCGCTGTCGTGGTATCCACAACGTTCCGCCACCTCGCTAATCGACAGATGGTACTTCTGCAAAATGATGCGCGCCTTCGCCATTCGCACCCAGCGAACATACTCGACAAAACTCATGGTGCCGTGCTGGGTGAACAGTTTTGATAAGTGATTCGGCGTGATATTGAAAAACTGCGCCACGCTTTCCCGCGTCAGCGGCCGGGCGTAGTTGTCCTGCACCCAGTTGCACATACTGTGATAGAGAAATTCCGAGCGCGGGCGGCGTGAGTCCGGGCGAGTATTGACCACGCTACGGCACAGATGCAGCAGGCTGAGAACCAGAGGCTGAATAATATCCTGCGCCTGAGGCGAGCGGCTCAGATGGGTCAGAGCCGTGAGCATGGCTTCCCCTTCGCCGCGCTGCTGGTGCGCTAACTCAATGCGTCGCACCGGGCGTAACAGGGAAGCGGTACGGTTATCGTAAAACGATAATCCTAACCAGGCCGGGGCAAACACCAGACTTAACAGCATCACCGGTTTATCGCTACCGGGCAGGTTTGCCGCCCTGGCGGGGATGAACAGCATCTCACCCTCCGTCAGGGCGTGCTGTTTTTTTTCGAGCAGGTTGCTGTATTCTCCGCGCAATACGATGTCGAGACGCGGTAAATCAATACACAGGCTGCCTGTGGGGAGAGCGGTATGTTGCGTGGCAAACCAGACGCGTCCCAGTCGCTGCGGGTTTAACACCAGGCCGCTGAACAGATCGGCAAAAAACTGTTGGTCTGCGGGCAAGCCTGGCTCTTTCATCACCTAATCCTGCGTCATAAATGCATTAACTGCCTGAACTCTTTCACTTTACTCCGACTGACCGGGATTTCAAATTCCAGATCTTTGAGCCGCAGGATGTACGTGTTGTTAAACCAGGGTTCGATTTCGCGGATCTTGTTCAAATTCACACAAAATGAGCGGTGGCAGCGAAAGAAATGCGACGCTGGCAGTTTGCTGCAAAACTCGGTGATATTCATCGGCATGACATACGATTCCCGCCGCGTGTAGACAAACGTCATCTTTTCATGCGCTTCGGCGTAATAGATATCGTTGATCGGCGTGACGATAATGCGTTCGTCTTTGATCAGATTGATGGTGTCGTTTTCACGGGCGACAGGGCTGCCGGGAACGGCGACGACCTGCTGCTGTTGCCAGGCGGCCTCCAGTTTTTGCAGCATCCCCACGATGCGTGATTCCTGGTACGGCTTCAGAATGTAGTCAAATGCTTCCAGTTCAAACGCCTCTACCGCGTGCTCTTTCCATGCGGTAATAAACACAATAAACGGCTTATGGGCGAACTGGCTGATGTTTTGCGCCAGCAGTACGCCATCCAGCGAAGGAATATTGATGTCCAGAAAAATGGCGTCAACGCGGTTATGCTGTAGAAATTTGAGCACGTCCAGACCGTCGTCAAACGTACCGACAATCTCCATCTGGCTATGCTCTTTTATCAGCCAGCTTAATTCTTGCTGGGCCAGGAATTCATCTTCAACGATGATGACTTTCACTACTCATCTCCGGGTTAAAGCAATAACGTTGCCGGTGCGGCGGCAGGGGAGCGCTGATTGGGAACATAAAAGGCGATTTCGGTGCCCGGTTCCAGACGGCGGATGTGCAGCCCTTCACCGTATAACAGCTTAACGCGATGATGGACATTCAGCAGGCCGATTTTATTTCCCGGCATTTCATTCGCCTTCACCCGCTCAATTACTTTAGGATCAATACCGTGGCCGGTATCCCTGACGGCGATTCGCACACGGTTGCCGCATTCGGCGACGCTGATGGTCACCACGCCTTTCCCTTTACAGGGCTGAATGCCGTGGACGATTGCATTCTCTACCAGCGGCTGAATAAGCAGGCTGGGAATGCAGCAGTTCACCTCTTCATCAATATCATAAATGACGGTCAGCTTGTCGCCAAAACGAGCCTGCTCAATGGCGATGTAGTCCTTGATTTGATACAGTTCCTTTTTGATGTCAATTTGCTCATCATCTTTTAATTCAATGTTATAGCGCAGATAGCGTGACAGATTAAAAATGAGCTGGCGTGCGGTGTCCGGGTTGAGCCGAATGGATGACGAAATGGCGTTCAGCGCATTAAACAGGAAATGGGGATTAATTTTACTTTGCAGCGCTCGCAGCTCTGCCTTATTTGCCATTTCCCGCAGTTGCTCCGCGCGGGACACTTCCAGTTGGGTGGAGATAATCTGCGACAGGCCGATCGCCATCTCTTGCAGGGAAGAGGTGATCTGATGCGCGTGGCAGTAGTAGATTTTTAGCGTCCCGGTCACTACGCCCTTTTCCCATAATGGGATGACCAACATTGAGTGTATTTCCGGCGTGCGGTGCGCTTCATCATTGTTTTTAATGATGATTTTCCCGTAATTGATGGCCTGTTGCGTGGTCGGGCTGACAAAATCATCGTTATTGCGGTAGTTGGTTTCCCCCACGCCGACATAGGCCAGAACGTGTTCGGTATTAGTGATTGCTACCGCGTCGGCATGGATATCATGACGGATGATTTCGCACACCTGGCGGAGTGATTCGCTGTTGACCTGGCGAAAGAGCGGCAACGTTTTGTTGGCGATATCCAGCGCCAGCTTGGCCTGCCGCGCGGCGCTGGCCTCTTTCTCGCCCTCTACGCTTTGAACCAGCAGCACGATAAAACCGATACATACGCTGCCGAGGATCATCGGGATACCGATTTTGGACACGATATCTACGCCCAGCGCGATGGTCGGCGCCCAGACAATGACCAGAATCATGGTCAAGGTTTCACAAAGCATCCCGCCCAAAATACCTACGCGCCAGTGCTGTGCTTTTGGGATTTTCCGGTTTATCCAGCCCGCGATACATCCCGCCAGAATACTGGTGACAAAGCACGGTACGGCAGTGACCCCGCCAATATCGATAAGGTAGCGGTGAATACCGGCGATCACACCCGTAATGATCCCGACCCACGGGCCAAACAAAATGCCCCCGGACATCACGGCGATGATGCGAACATTCACCAGTGAGCCTTCGACCGGCACGCCGGACCAGGTGCTGAACAGGGCGAACATCGAGAAAATTGCGGTAACGGCGAGCAGCTCTTTTGGGGAGTGCGCTGACTTATGCAACAGTTCGCGAAACAGGCGGATACGGATGAGGAAAAACAGACAGAACAGCATTAGCGCTGCCCGGTCAAATACCGCCAGCAGCATGTTGAATATTTCGTGCACGGGTGACTCTTGTGACTGGGTTAAACCACTATGATAGGTAACCCGCACCCATATGACCAGCCCGCTGATGCGGCGCTGTTAATGAGGAAAAACCATAATATTAAAAGGGGATTGATCTTTTGTTAGAGAAATGACAAGACCTCACCAGGATGAGGAACGCCTTAAGGTAATTTTATTGATATCAAAATGTTAATTAATTGATAGTTGTTATGGGCGGTATTTTGCTGAGTATTCCCGTTTTCTTTTTAGTATTCCCCTTTTAAGCCGATGAAAAATATTTTCGTTTGCCTCTCGACAGGAGGATTTTTTTCAGGCTATTTTCTAAGCATGCCACGGTCGTGGCAGCGTCGCTCGGACGGTCCGGGCGCTAACGTGAATCTGAGGATACTATGGCTGATACCCGCCCTGAACGTCGCTTTACGCGTATTGATCGTCTCCCTCCCTACGTTTTTAACATTACCGCTGAGCTGAAGATGGCTGCGCGTCGGCGCGGCGAAGATATTATTGACTTCAGCATGGGGAACCCGGATGGGGCAACGCCTCCTCATATCGTCGAGAAACTCTGTACGGTGGCTCAACGCCCGGATACGCATGGTTACTCGACCTCACGCGGGATCCCGCGTTTACGCCGGGCGATCTCCCGCTGGTATCAGGAACGTTACGACGTGGATATCGATCCAGAAACGGAAGCGATCGTCACTATTGGTTCGAAAGAAGGGTTAGCGCACCTGATGCTGGCAACCCTCGATCATGGCGATACCGTGCTGGTGCCGAACCCCAGTTATCCCATCCATATTTATGGCGCCGTCATCGCCGGCGCGCAGGTACGTTCGGTTCCGCTGGTGGAAGGCGTGGATTTCTTCAACGAGCTGGAACGTGCGATCCGTGAAAGCTACCCGAAACCGAAGATGATGATTCTTGGTTTCCCCTCCAACCCGACGGCACAGTGCGTTGAGTTAGAATTCTTCGAAAAAGTGGTTGCGCTGGCCAAACGCTACGACGTGCTGGTGGTTCACGATCTGGCCTATGCCGATATCGTATATGACGGCTGGAAAGCGCCGTCAATTATGCAGGTGCCGGGCGCGCGCGACGTGGCGGTGGAGTTTTTCACCCTGTCGAAAAGTTACAACATGGCGGGCTGGCGCATTGGCTTTATGGTGGGCAACCAGACGTTAGTCAGCGCGCTGTCGCGGATTAAGAGCTACCACGATTACGGAACCTTCACGCCGTTACAGGTGGCGGCGATTGCCGCGCTGGAAGGCGATCAACAGTGCGTGCGTGATATCGCTGAGCAGTATAAACGTCGCCGCGACGTACTGGTGAAAGGCTTGCATGAAGCCGGATGGATGGTCGAAATGCCAAAAGCCTCGATGTATGTCTGGGCAAAAATACCGGAGCAGTACGCGGCAATGGGGTCGCTGGAATTTGCGAAAAAGCTGCTCAACGACGCCAAAGTGTGTGTGTCACCGGGGATCGGTTTCGGCGACTACGGCGACACCCATGTGCGTTTCGCGCTGATAGAAAACCGGGATCGTATACGTCAGGCGATCAGAGGCATTAAGACCATGTTCCGTGCAGACGGCCTGCTGCCTGCGGGGGCGAAATCGGTAACAGAAGGTACCGAGTAGAAAAGCAAACAGGAGCCATCTGGCTCCTGTTTTTTGCTGCATCTTCTCAATTTAGATCATCAGGGCAAAAGTACCGGCCCAAACGATGACCATAAATGAAATGCCCATAAAGAAATATTTCACGTTTCATCTCTCCGCGTCGCTTTAAGCACGCCTAAATGAACTTAAATTTACCTGTGTATAGAGAGCTGGTGCCCGCCAGAATGAGATTGAGAATGTTCTCCGTCTTTCTTGTGGCATCACCTCAGAATTCTGTGCGTTATTGCTCCAGACGGCGCTAATGTACGCCTAAAAATGAGGCGAGACAAGAGGCATTTTTTTATTTACTTTTAGTAACTTACAACTGTCGTGATTCGGCGACAGTTTAATTTCTGACGGTAATAAATTGCTATTCAGCGACGCTATTGCTGTTCAGAAAAAGTCACATAAAAACCAGATGGTTAACAGGGATATTGGAAGGAAAGATAGCGCCGGGCAATAAAAAAGGCCTTGCGGCCTTTTTTAAACATACAACGATGCTTCCCCTAAAGGGCGCGTTTTGAAACGACGATGGATCCAGAGATATTGCTCAGGTGCGCGCATAATCTCTTTCTCAATAATCTTGTTCATATAGGCTGCCGCCTGGTTCTCTTCTTCCGGGTAGCCTTCCATTTCTGGCGTGATGTACAGACGATAACCTGAGTTATCACCTTTTCTGATCATGGTGACGGTCAGCATCGCTGCACCGGAAAGGCGGGATAACACATAGGTGCCGTTAGTCGTTGCGACATCTTTGACCGCGAAGAAGGGGGCAAATGAACTGCCTTTACGGCCGTAATCCTGATCCGGGGCGAACCATACGGCTTCACCTTTTTTCAGCGCGCCGACGATGCCGCGCAGATTGTTGCGCCCAATCATCGCTTTATTTGAACGCATGCGACCCCGCGTCTGAACCCACTCCATCAGCGAGTTATTGTGCGGGCGGTATGTCGCCATCATCGGCTGGCACAGCCCCATGACCCGACCGCCTAATTCCAGCGACATAAAGTGGACGCCAACGACCATCACACCGCGTTTTTGCGCTTGCGCCTGCATGAGGTTATCCAGACCGTCCACATCAAACCATTTACGTACCCGCTTATCAGGCCAGAACCACGCCATACCTGTTTCAATAAGTGCCATTCCGAGGGAGTGGAAGTTCTCCACTATCATCTTTTCCCTTTCTTCCGGCATCAGATTGGGGAAGCAAAGCTCAAGATTCTTACGGGCGATGGATTCGCGACGTTTCAGAAAGGGACGGGCAAGTCTGCCGGTTCGCGTACCCAGGAAGCGTAAAACGGGGTAGGGAAGCAACACCAGTAACCAGAGTACAGTAAGACCAAACCAGGTAAGCCAGTAGCGCGGGTGCAGTAGCGCACGAGAAAATTTGCATTGTGGGAACATAAATACCCTCTGTTGATACGAACAATATGTATCGCAGAAGATTCATTGTCCGCAGCGGTACACTCACGATAGTTAGGCCATCATGTACGACAATGGTTCCTGTAAAGAGTGTAAAGCTTAGTCAGGACAAAACCACGAGGGGCATGAATGCTTGGACAACTAATGTACCACCGGGGGATTAATATCAGCCAGAAATTATTAATTAAGATGCGTAAATATTTTTTGATGGGGGTGAAGGATGACGCGAATGTGCTGCTTGTCATGGCATTACCCACATCACACAGTCTGAAATATCAGGTACTGACACTGCATTTCCACTCTTCCTCTTATTTTATTCATTTTTCTGTTTTTCATGCTGAAATATAAGGTTTTTTTATTGATATTTTTTAAATTTCCGATCGCCGGTGACGATCGATCTATGTATTTTTGATTGTTATTTCCTATTGAAATTGTGATATTGATCGTTTTTGTCGATCTAATTGATATTTTGTATAATAATAGTACTCCTCTGAGTAGGGGTTTGTTTCTGCTTCGCAGCTTAACTGACTTTTATTCTGGTTACGGCTTTTACATCTGCGTCATAGCCCAGGCATTACCTGGGGTGGATGAGCTCCCGTCAGCGTAGCTCGTATCCTGCTATAGCAGAGTTTAAGTATTCATGATTAACCGTGAGCTTAAAGTTGGTCTCTTATGCAACTGAGTAAAGTGTTTCTTGCTGTTGTTTCTGCGTTATGCGCAACAAACGCGGTGGCGACAAATATCAACAATAATCAGGAACGCACAATTGATTATTTATGGAGTGATACCTCTCCCACGAATGTAGGATATGAAACTAACGGTATCCTGAATATTATTCGTGGTGGTGAAGTACAAACTGATTTATTAAAGATTGGCAGAGCCGGTTCCAACGGAATCGTAAATGTTGTCGATGGTGGAAAATTGACAATCAGGGCTTCCAGTTATTCTTATCCTTTAGATATTGGCGGTACAACAGATGTTTCCAGTACTCAAAGCAAGGGGGGGACTGGTACGTTCAATGTTTCTGGTGAGGGGAGTATCGTTACTGTATCTGTGGGAACCAGTGCCATGCAGGTTGGCGCTGGCGCCGGAAGCGGTGTACTGAATATCACTGATGGCGGTAAATTTTATCATGAAGATCCGAGCATATCATTCGGTGGAATATGGATTGGTGGACGAAGAGCAACATCTGCGGAGACTTTTGGCATCGTTAATGTTGACGGTAAAGGAAGTGAGCTCAGGACTGCCAGTCGAATTATTGTTGGAACATATGGCTCTGGAAGCCTCATCACATCGAATGGCGGGGTTACTCGCGCCGAAGCTACTATTCAGGTAGGAAACCAGGCGGAAACGAAGGTCTACGATAACCTGCTTAAAGTTGATGGAACGGATTCAATAGTCTCTGCGGGGGGCATATTAACCGTTGGACTTTCTGGAAGAGGAACCGCGGTTGCTTCCGATAACGGAACGTTGAGCGCTCCGGAAATCCGTATTGCGAGCAGTGCAGGTTCTTTAGGGGAATTAGCAACCGGTGCCAGAGCGGGCGAGAATGCTGTCGCTGCGGGAATGATCGACGCTCAAAAAATTATTTTTGGTTCCGGAAATGGCGTACTGACTCTGAATCATACCAGCAGTGATTTTTCCCTTGGGGCAGATATCAGCGGTAATGGGGCAATAAATGCGTTAAGCGGAGTTTCTGCGCTGTCTGGTGATAACTCAGCTTATCAGGGGGACTTTAATATTGATGCTCCTGCCACGCTGGTTATTTCAGAACAAAAAAATATCGGCTCCAGTGATATTGCGGTTACTGGCGGCACACTGGCGATTAATACCGATCATGACTGGCAGTTTATTAACCTGCTGACGGGGCAGGGTACGCTTGCAGTGAATACCGGGGGGAATATTTTTGATTTTAACTCCTCTTCACTGACCGATAATTTCAGCGGCATTCTGGCGCTTAAAGAGACCTTATTTCACCTTGCAGATACGAATACAGCTGCGCTGAAAACTATGCGACTAAAGGTGGGCCAGGGAGCGACAGTTAAAGTGGGGCCAGGACAGCAGGTTATTGATGGACTTGCCTTTGACGGCGGTACGCTGGTTTTTGGCGATATTATTCCGGGCCAGACGACGACAGAAAATACCGTACATACCACAGGAATACTGGATATTTCAGGTCAGGGAACCGTACAGGTTACAACGGGCGCGGCCTTCAGTAACGACAGACCAACGCCGGATACTCATATCCCTCTTCTGGAACAGGATAACAGCAATATTCTTGTTCAACTTGTGTCCAGTGATGGAGGCGTTATCGGTAACGGTGGTAATTTAACGCTAACTGACCAGAGCAGTAATGCTATCAGTGATGCTGTTGAAGCCGATATCGCCCAGAATGGCGTGGTGGTGGCGAAAGGAACGTATGACTATCGTCTGACCGGCGGTGACAGTGATGACGGACTTTATGTCAGCTATGGCCTGACCCAGGTCGATTTGCTGGGTAAAGACGCCGATGCGCTTATCCTTGATGCGAACGGGAAAAGCGGCAACGCGGCTGACCTGAGCGCCAGAGTGACCGGCAGCGGCGATCTGGCGTTTGACAGCCAGAAAGGCCAGACGGTGACGCTGTCGAATATGGACAATGATTACAGCGGCGTCACCGATGTGCGCAGCGGTAATCTGGCGATGCTGAACGATAACGTGCTGGGAAATACCCGCGAACTGAAACTGGCTGGCGATACCGGGTTTGATATGCGCGGTCATTCACAAACCATCGGCAAGCTCACGGCTGAAAGCGGCTCTCTGACCGATTTGAACGGCGGTCATCTGACGTTGACAAACGGTGGTGAAGCGTCTGGCGTACTGACGGGCGACGGGGAGCTCACCGTTGCAGGCGGAACCCTGAATGTCTCCGGGGCGAATACGGGGCTGAAGGCGACGACCACGATTGCTCAGGGCGCGACGGCGGTGCTGGATAATACGCTGGGGCTGGGAACCGGAGATATTGTTGCCGCCGGGCTGCTTAATCTGAGCAACGCCACGGGCGTGCTGTACAACAGCATCAGCGATGCCGGGAAAGTCGCACTGGATGCCAGTGATGTGGTGCTTGCTGGCAACAATAGCCATTTTGCCGGGACCTTCGACATCGACAACGACTCCACGCTGACGGCCTCTTCCGCGCAGCAGTTAGGCACCTCCGCGATTCAGAATGCCGGTAAGTTTGTGCTGAACACTCACGAAAACTGGTCGCTGGAGAACGGTGTTACAGGTAGCGGGAGCGTGGTGAAGAATGGCAGCGGCAACGTCACGCTTAGCGACAGCGCCCAGTGGACCGGCGCGACGGATATCAATGCCGGTGGTCTGACTCTGGGCAGCGCGGATAACGCGTTCACGCTGGCCAGTCATCAGGTCAATATCGGGAAAGACGGGCGCTTATCCGGGTTTGGCGGCGTAGCCGGAAATATGGCTAACCAGGGCACGCTATTGATTGGCGATGACGTCAGCGCGGCTCGCAGAGCGGTTTCTTCACCTGTCAGCTTTACCGTAGGCGGCAATCTGACGAACAGCGGCGATATCTGGACCGGAAGCAAAGGTAAAGATGCCGGTAATCAGCTTGTGGTAAACGGGAACTATCAGGGAGATGGCGGTCATCTTCATCTGAATACCGCGTTGAATGATGATAATTCCGTCACGGATAAACTGATTGTTAAAGGAAACACCTCTGGCACAACCGGCGTCAGCGTGACGAATGCTGGCGGTTCTGGCGCGCAGACGATCAATGGCATTGAAGTGATTCATGTTGATGGTCAGTCCGACGGTGAGTTTACGCAGGACGGCAGGATTGTGGCCGGGGCGTATGATTATTCACTGGCCCGTGGTCAGGGCGACAACAACGGTAACTGGTATTTAACCAGCCATAAGACAGATCCAAATCCGGGGCCGGGCCCGAAACCTGAACCCGATATCCGTCCTGAACCGGGCTCCTGGACAGCTAACCTGGCGGCAGCCAATACGCTGTTTGTTACGCGGCTTCACGATCGTCTTGGCGAAACGCAGTACATTGACGCGCTGACGGGCGAGAAGAAAGTCACCAGCATGTGGATGCGTCAGGCGGGCGGGCATAATGCCTGGCGGGACAGCTCCGGTCAGCTTAAAACCCAGAGTAACCGCTATGTGATGCAGGTAGGGGGTGATGTTGCCCGCTGGAGCGGCGACGGACTGGATCGCTGGCACCTTGGCGTCATGGCCGGATATGGACACAACAGCAGCAACACGCGCTCCTCATCGACAGGGTATCGCTCTGACGGTTCCGTGAACGGCTACAGCGCCGGGGTGTATGCAACGTGGTATGCCAATGATGAAACGCATCAGGGCGCTTATCTGGATTCATGGGCACAGTACAGCTGGTTTAATAACAGCGTCAAAGGCCAGGATATTCAGAGCGAATCGTACAAATCCAAAGGGATCACCGGGTCGCTGGAGCTGGGGTACACCCACAAGCTGGGTGAATTTGCAGGAAGTAAGGGCTCTAAAAATGAATGGTTTATCCAGCCGCAGGCGCAGGCCATTTGGATGGGCGTCGAAGCTGACGATCATCGTGAATCGAATGGCACACGTATCAGCGGTGAAGGGGACGGCAACGTTCAGACCCGACTGGGCGTCCGTACTTTCCTGAAAGGCCACAGCGCGATTGATGAAGGCAAAGCACGCGAGTTCCAGCCGTTCGTGGAAGTGAACTGGCTCCACAATACGCGCGATTTCGGCACAAAAATGGATGGTGTCAGCATCCGGCAGGAAGGCGCGCGTAATCTGGGTGAAATAAAAACGGGCGTTGAGGGGCAAATTAATCCACAACTCAATGTCTGGGGGAATGTCGGCGTCCAGCTGGGCGATAAAGGATACAATGACACCTCAGCAATGATAGGGATTAAATATAACTTTAAATAGCAGAAAGGGGGCGTCGTGCCCCCTTTTTCTGTCGTGAGTTCTCATCTTTATAACATTAAAAAACAATTTTCTTCAGGAAGAATAGAGTGAGGGATGAATGATTGTAATCTCAGAAAATAGTTTTTTCCATCTTGGGGTTAGCGCATTAGTAGAAAGAATGGCATTGAATACCACCCGTAATTTGATTGTGTTTGATACGGGGCGCGATTGTCTCTATATGCTTGATACTGAAGAGGCAAAGATGCCTTTTTTCCATGAACCGATTTTGATTTTTTCACATTGTCGGCGTATTTATCTCACCGAGAAAAACAGAAAATTCAAAATCGAAACGCTGCTATCAAAAACGAAATCTCATCCCGCTGTCAGACGGAAGCGAGAAGTATTAACCGTAAGTGAGTTACGGGTCATAAAAAAAGTTTGTCAGGGGATCAGTCAACGACGAATTGCAGAACAGTTCAAGGTCAGCGAAAAGACGATCAGTAATCAAAAAATGAACGCCTTGCGAAAGCTGAGCATCAATAAAACAACAAAGTTTTTCGTTGAGTATCTGGCCTGGCTGAGATTGTGGCATGAGTATGTTGAGTATAAAAACAATCAAATGCGAAAACCGGTTAAACTCTCTGTCATCACGCCTGAAACCTTTACAAAAAGGCAGAGTGAGGTTTTAATAGAGGTTTAATCTACGTAAGCCAGGATGACAATGAGTCTTGCTTATATTTAAAGGGACTTTTACAGAACTCAATGAAACAACATGCTGGGGGATTGGTGGGAAACAAGCTAGTTTTTGTGATCGTATTCTTAACCATCACTATAACCGGCATGGTGACTTTTTGGCTGGGTGCGTCCAGCCGGGTAGATAATGACAAAAGAGCATTAATCCAGCGCGTAGATTCGCTGCTGTTTGAAGCGAAACAGATATCAGATTCGTTGACCGCGCATTTAACAGAACGCTGCTCAGATGAAACGGTGCGTATGCTGACGAAACAGATACACCGTTATCCGCATATTGGGGGCATTTTCCTGTTGCAGGATTCGCAGGTATATTGCTCATCCGGGATGGCAAAACCTGAACTCAGCAATTTAACCGCAGGGGAGAACGGTAATCGGCTATTTTTAGTTGATGAAACGCCGGCATTTCGCGGGGAGCCTGTATTAGCCTACGTTACTGTGAGAGGAAATAACGCAATAGTGGTGACGATCAGTACCTACTGGTTTAAGTCGCTGCTTGCAGACAGTCGTTTACTTGTTAACGTGAATGGAAATATTCTCTCCGATGATAAGTTAATCAGTACAAATAGTATTGATTTTCAAAACTCCGCCTGGCAACAATCTAATATGTTTGATTATCAGGTAATGGAATACCCGGAACATACGGGCATTGCTTCTGTTCTTAACTTTATTTTTATTCTCTTTTTATCCGCAGCGATTGCCGTTCCTGCCGCTTTTCTGTTTAACTATACGCTACAACGAATCGCGATGTCCCGGTATATACAACTTCGCCGGGGGCTGCGCAAACAGCAGTTCGTTCCTTATTACGAACCCGTCATGAATTGTGCTTCCGGGGCATTATATGGCGCAGAAGTGGTCATGCGATGGAAGAAGGGGAACGATACATCCGTTATTAATGAAGAGATTATCTCTCTGGCAAATAAAACCGGGATGATATCTCCATTAGTTAACTTTATTTTACGACAGGTGGAAAAAGATATACTCTCTTTACGCCTCAGACTGCCGAGAACATTCTACATTAATTTCCGACTTAGTGAATCGATGATCGCTATGCCAGAACTTATTGATTCGTTTGTTGAGTTTCAAAAACGCTTGCCCAGCGATGTAAAACTGACGCTGGAATTTCCTGAGGTTGTTTATCGTGATACAACGCTTGAGTTTGATTCAGTTCTCAGGAGGTTACGTGTCGAAGGCATTAAAATTAAAATGAGCTCCTTATTTTTAGAACGTTTAAATGCTGACCGTAATTTATATCTTCCGGTTGATGCTGTCAGAATTGAAAAGTCAGTTACCGGATTAATTTCGGACTCCAAAGAACCTGTCGCGAGTGTTGATGATATTATTCGTTCGGCGGTAAATAAAAATTATACGATTATCGCGGATGGTATTGAAAATGATCAGCAGTACCACTATTTATCACTGCGCGGTGTTGTTTTACAACAGGGGAATTACTGGTCAATGCCATTGTCCAGTTTTCATTTAATGCAGTATATTATTCAGAGCGATAAAGTATTACTGTGTTAATTTCTGATAATAATGCGAAATTTATCGATATATCATGCGCATATTACCCGGAGTAATATGCGCATGTGTTTAAGTTTTAGCGCGATCTCAGCCACATATTTACCCTGGTGGCGGGCGATATCCAGTTCACGACTGTCACGAATGATCCACCACGGATTACCGCCATTGCTGAATGTTTTTTTATTCGTCAGCCGTCTTTTTCTGCACGTCCAGCCAGCCAACGGCATACCGCCGCCCCGATAAGGGGGCGAACGGCATGCGTCAGACGTTGTGAAAATGTCATGTCAGGTTCCACGGTCAGACAGCCCAGCAGGAGCAGCCAAGCGCGCCAAAGAACCCTTTCAGATCCGATACCGGCAGGCTGGATGTCCATGCGCCAGCATGATCGTGCCCGTGCAGGCCGCAGCCGTGAGAGCAACCGCAGGAGGCCATCGCCATTTGTCGTACGGCAAGCGAGTTTTTCCCCGCGCCTTCTGGCTCTCCCCATGCGGCGTAGCCTTTGAAGGTGCGCGTTGGCGACCAGTCCGGCATCGCGGGTGGGACAGGATTGTCATCCAGGGATTCGAAAGGACCCGCCCCCCAGACGATTTTTCCGCCCACCATCGTTAACTCTGAAGACAGGAAGGAGATCTCATCCTCGGCGCAGGCAAAAAAGTCTTTGTCCGGCACAATGAGATCAGCGAACTGACCGGCCTGAATACGGCCTTTTTTACCTTCTTCATTGGAGAACCAGGTGACGTTCTCCGTCCACATTCGGAGCGCTGTTTCCCGATCCAGGCAGTTACGACGCGGATAAAGCTGCATGCCTCCCACGGTTTTCCCGGTGATCATCCAGGCGAGAGAAACCCACGGGTTATAGGATGCTACGCGGGTGGCATCCGTACCGGCGGACACTTTCACCCCTTTTTCCAGCATACGGGCAATGGGCGGCGTGGCTTCCGCAGCGCCGGCACCGTAACGCTCAACGAAATATTCACCCTGATATGCCATACGGTGCTGAACCGCAATACCGCCGCCTAACGCCGCGATACGATCGATTGAACGCTCAGAAATTGTTTCGGCGTGGTCGAAGAACCAGTTAATCCCTTCAAGCGGGATATCCTGATTGACCTTCTCAAAAACATCGAGGGCGCGAGAAATGGTCTCGTCATAGGTGGCATGCAGACGCCAGGGCCAGCGGTTTTCCGCCAGAATGCGAACAACTTCTTCCAGCTCGCCTTCCATTTCCGGCGGCATATCCGGTCGCGGCTGGCGGAAGTCTTCGAAATCTGCCGCTGAAAATACCAGCATTTCACCGGCGCCGTTATGGCGGAAGTAGTCGTTACCCTGTTTGTAGGTGACGGAGCGGGTCCAGTTGAGGAAATCCTCTTTCTCTTCCTGGGGTTTTTGCGTGAAGAGGTTATAGGCCAGGCGCACGGTCATCAGATTTTCATCTGCAAGTTTCTGAATAACGGCGTAGTCATCGGGGTAATTCTGGAATCCGCCACCGGCGTCGATGACACCAGTTACGCCCAGACGATTCAGCTCACGCATGAAATGGCGGGTGGAGTTAACCTGGTAGTCAAACGGCAGTTTGGGGCCTTTGGCCAGCGTGGCATAAAGGATGCCCGCGTTGGGGCGCGCCAGTAATAATCCGGTAGGATTGCCTTTCGCATCGCGGGTTATCTCGCCTCCGGGTGGTTCCGGCGTCTCTTTTGTATACCCGACGGCACGCAAGGCCGCGGCGTTCAGGAGCGCGCGGTCATAGAGATGCAGCAGAAACACCGGGGTGTCCGGCGCAATGGCGTTGATCTCTTCGATAGTTGGCAGACGCTTTTCCACAAACTGATGTTCAGTAAAACCGCCAACCACGCGAACCCACTGCGGTGCCGGGGTGATGGCTACCTGCCGACGCAACATATCCATCGCGTCAGCCAGCGAACGTACGCCATCCCAGCGAAGCTCCATATTGTAATTAAGCCCGCCGCGTACTACGTGCGTATGGTTATCAATCAGCCCGGGTAATACCCGTTTGCCTTTCAGGTCGACGACTTTGGTTGCCGGACCCGCGAAGGCCATAATTTCAGCGTCGCCGCCAACCGCGAGAAACTTCCCGTCTTTGACTGCGACGGCGCTGGCGGTTGGGTTGCTTTTATCGAGAGTGGTAAACAGACCATGATGCAGAATAACGTCTGCGACAACATGTTGTGTCATGAGCGTTTCTCCTCTGAGGAATGACTGTCTTCAGCTGCCTGGCGGCCGGGGAGCTGCCCGAAGATATGGCTGATGGCATGTGTTTTGGTACAGGCCGAAGAAAAGGCTGTGCCGGACAGAAGTTGTTTGCCTACCGGAATAACTTGTTCGCCGACCAGCATTCCCAGCAAGCCAAGGAGGGCTATCAGCGGTGGGGCGGGGGAGCGGACATTCAGCAAACTGTAAATAATGCCGACAAGAAGTCCGGCACCCAGAGAAAGGATATACATTTTCATGCGGACCTCATCAGGACAGGCGCAATGCGTGGTGCATTACGCCTGCCGTAAATCAGTTGGAGGTGTTATTTAGCCGGGTTTGGGCCGATACGTTCGCCGTGTTGTACGCGCTCAGGCGCTTTATGAACCATAGTATAGGCATAATCGACGCCCATGCCGTAGGCGCCGGAGTGTTCACGCACGATATCCATAATGCCGTTGTAGGTCTCTTTACGGGCCCAGTCGCGCTGCCACTCAAGAATGACCTGCTGCCAGGTTACCGGTACGATGCCTGCCTGAACCATACGATCGATAGCGTATTTGTGCGCATCAACGGAGGTGCCGCCGGAAGCATCAACCACCATATAGATTTGATAATCCGCGTCTTTGACTGCACACAGGGCAAACGTGGTGTTACAGACTTCCGTCCACAGACCGGAAACAATCACTTTCTTACGACCATTCGCCGCCAGCGCATCACGCACGTTCTGATCGTCCCATGAGTTCATTGAAGTACGTTCCAGGATGTTGTTTTCCGGGAAAACGGCCAGGAGTTCGGGATAGGTGTTACCGGAAAAACTTTCGGTTTCTACGGTCGTGATGGTGGTGGGGATATTAAACAGTTTTGCCGCTTTGGCCAGGCCAACAACGTTGTTTTTCAGTACCTGACGGTCAATAGATTGTACCCCGAAGGCCATCTGGGGTTGCTGGTCGATAAAAATCAGTTGACTGTTCTGCGGGGTGAGGACATCAAGGTAATGAGACATATCACTTTCTCCTGAACTAATATAGTGTAAGCACAACATGATTAGAAATGCGCATTCCCGAAGAGAATAATGCCGTGTTATTCCTTCCTGACGTTCAACATTTTCCCGTCGCACTTATTTCATGTTACGGTATACGTGCTGTCAGCAATGTTCGTTCCTTATCCGCGTACTCTTCCTTTTTATTTGTTATCCATCCGTCATCTGATTAATGACAGGGGAATATCTTTACCATCATTTTGATCTGTCGGTCAGAATGTGACGACAGACTCAGTTTAGAAGTTTTATGGCTAACATCAATGTTCAAAAATATTACTCACTGTCTTTTAAAATGTGACAATCATATTTTTCTCATGTCTTGTTTAAGAATTTTATACAACATGTTTAAGAAAACTTTTGGAAACTTATTATTTATTAAATATTGTTCCTTGTCATGGCTCATGGGGTTTACGATTTCACCATCGGTAAACTACTATAGGGACTGTATTCATAACAGGACAATCATACGTCCCGTATCTGGTGACAGTAATGCATTTAGAAGATATTCGAATTTTTGTAACCATCGTAAATATGGGAAGTTTTACAGCAGCAGCCGAACACCTGAGTCTATCCAAACAATTTGTCAGCAGAAGAATGGCCGCGCTGGAGAAAAAAGTTTCAGCCCGATTACTGGTGCGAAATACCCGAAAGTTGTCCGTTACGGATACCGGCCAGGCTTTTTTTCATCATGCCCGGCGCATTCTGGAAGAGGTTCATGAAGCCGAGCAGGTTATCTCCGCCCGGCAGCAAAAACTGGCCGGGTCATTCAGGATTAGCCTGCCGATGACATACGGCATCAGGCGACTTGCCCCCCTGATTGTTGAATTTCAGGCGGCGCATCCAGAACTTACCGTTCATATTGATATGAATGACAGATATGTTGATGTGGTGGGTGAAGGCTACGATATGGTTTTGCGCATCGGGAACCTGATGGACTCTACCTTAATTGCTCGCTGTCTGGGTAAATTACCGATGGTGATTTGCGCCAGCCCGGATTATCTCCGTTTGCACGGTACGCCTCTGGCGCCTTCTGAACTGGCGCAGCATAGCTGCCTTTTGTATGGTCGGGAGGGGCAATTCGGCTGGAAATTGACGGAGGAAAATTCACCGAATACGTATGCCGTCAGAGGCAATCTGAGCAGTAATAACGGGGACGTGATCCGCGAGGCCGCAGAAGCGGGGGCCGGTATTGCGCTTTTGCCGCTTTTTATCGTTGAAGACTCGCTGCAACAAGGCGCTTTAGTGCAGATATTGTCTGATTACTCGCCGCCTCCGCTGACGATCAGCGCGCTGTATCCAAAACATCGCCAGCGCAGCGCAGTGACCCGGATCTTATTGCCATTTCTGGCCGAAAGAATTGCCGGCATCGTCGACCCGATTAAAAAAACATGAGTGATGTAGGGGCTGATGTTGTCAACTAAATCAGGATAGTGAATATGTTATTTGAGTATTGATGGGCTCAGGCAGTGACATAAAATGGCCGTGTCAAGCCGACGCTGATAACTATCATATGATCATCAAAGTGATGTAATCCCTGGTATTCCAGAAGGGATAAGATGTTCGTTGCTCTTTAAAATTATGCTTGCCTGATGTTCGGTTGAAATTAAACGCGTTCTCTTTTTTCTGTCATATCGCGTCTGACTTGTCCTGGCGTTTTCCCAAAGTATTGATGGAATCGTCTTGAAAAGGCTTGCTGACTGGAAAAACCTACGATAAAGGACACATCCATTATCGGTGTTCTGGTTGTCGATAAAAGTTCAAAGGCCTTATTTAATTTTAACTCTGTTACATACTGACCAAGGGTTACGCCGGTATGCGACTTGAATATTCTCTGGAGGTGCCAGGGAGAATATCCAGATCTCGCGGCTATGTCAGTAATTCGTAATGGTTTGTCTGTATTGTTGTGGAGCCATTCAAGTAGAACGTCGAGCACACTTTTGTACATGATAATACATCTGCCATTTTCGGTTATTGATTATGTATCAACGTATCATAATCATAATGCTTATATCGAACTTTATTGTGCAGTTTTTTTGATGATAACCAGCAATAAAATTATACAGCATCGGCAACCTTGTTGTGTATGTTGGTAGTGTCTTATGAGTGCTTTTATTTTGAGGATTGAATATGAAAAGAATTGGCATCAATGGTTTCGGTCGTATCGGTAGGCTGGTATTACGCCGGATTCTGGAAACCGAACTGAATGTGGAAATTGTCGCTATAAACGATCTTACCTCGCCGGATGTTTTGGCTTATTTGCTGAAATATGATTCAAACTATGGTCCCTTTAACGGCACGGTTTCCCATGCTGACGGTTCAATTATCGTCAATGGTAAAGTCATCAAAGTATTTGCTGAGAAAAATGCGGGTGATATCCCCTGGGGTAGCCTGGGTATTGATGTTGTTGTGGAATGTACCGGTTTTTATACCTCAGCAGAAAAAGCGAATGCCCATATTGAAGCCGGAGCGAAAAAAGTGCTTATCTCCGCGCCTGCTGGCGATATGAAGACCATCGTTTATCATGTGAATGATGAAACGCTCACTTCTGCTGATAACATTATTTCCGTTGCGTCCTGTACGACAAACTGTCTGGCGCCAGTGGCAAAAGCCCTGAATGACGCCTTTGGTATTAACGTCGGCACGATGACGACGGTACATGCTTATACCGGCACCCAGGCTCTGGTGGATGGTCCCCGAGGTAAAGACTTCAGGGCTTCTCGTGCTGCGGCGGAAAATATTATCCCGCATACGACAGGGGCGGCCAAAGCGATTGGTCTTGTTATTCCTGAACTTAACGGGAAACTGAAAGGTCATGCCCAGCGTATTCCGGTAAAAACGGGTTCAGTGACGGAGTTAGTGACCGTCCTGAATAAGACCGTCACCGTTGAAGAGGTCAATAACGCGCTGAGAAATGCAACAGTTGATAATGAGTCATTTGGCTATACGGATGAGCCAATTGTATCGTCTGATATTATTGGCATCCATTTTGGTTCCGTTTTTGATGCGACCCAAACGGAAGTGACCGAATTTGATGGCGTGCAACTGGTCAAGACGGTCGCCTGGTATGATAATGAATACGGGTTTGTGACCCAGTTGGTCAGAGTATTGAAGAAGTATATTTCCCTCTGATTTTTGTTGAAAAGAAACCCCTGCACAAAAATGCGGGGGTTTTTAAATGGTGATATAAATTTAGGTTATGTCAGATTTTTATTGTTGATGTGCGCTGTCGTTCAGGTAATGAAAACGGCAAACATGGCTTCGTACTGCGTAAGAAAAGGGACCGGACAGAAAAGGAATAGCAGGAATGATAAGCGTGACATATTTTATACCGCTGAGTGGAAGTAATCCGTTTGCTTCAGTAGACTTTTCCTACAGGGTTTGAATAGCGAAACGCGGCAGGTGACGTCATCACCATGTATCGGCCTGCCTGAGGCTGTGGTTTGCAGGGACAATTGTTCAGGATAATGCGACTTTCCGTCAGTCAGGCATTATCTGTTGAGGAGTTATCTGAAAATGAAAGCTGCGGCTGACAATATTCTGTTTCCTGCTCTTGAGCAGACGTTCATGGCGGTTGTCCTCGTCGACGAGCGTAACCGGGTTCTGTTCTTTAACGAAGCCGCAGAGAAATTGTGGGGCTATTCCAGGGATGAAGTGCTTGGCCGGGATATGAATATATTAATTCCCGGGCCTCTGAAGCATGTTCATGGGGATTATGTCCACCATCACCGCGACGGGGGAAATTCCCGGGTTGTCGGGATGAATCGTGAACTTCAACTGGAACGAAAAGACGGCACGCAGGTCTGGACCAGCTTTTCGCTCTCCAAAATAGACGTGGATGGCCGCATCCACTACATGGCCGCCGCCAGAGACGTCAGCAAAGAGGTAGCCAGGCGCGAGCAAAACCGTCTGTTGTTACTTGCCGTCAATAACACGGACAGAGCCGTGGTTGTTCTGGATGAACAACGTCGTATTGTCCAGACCAACCGTGCGTTCACCAGCATGTTTGGGTATGGCGCAGATGAAGCCATGAACCAGGTATTCCCTGATTTCCTGCTGTCTTCAGGAAACAGCGATGACGCGCTAAAACGTGTGGAAGAACATCTGCGGGGAAGTCGCTGGTTTCAGGAAGAACTCCTCACCGCGACCAGAAACGGCAGGGAAGTCTGGAGCAGGGTTTCGGTAAACCCTGTCCTCAATGAGCGTGACCACCGCCAGACCCGTAACCTTGTCGTAACCTTCGTTGATATTACAGAAGAACGTAATATTCGTAATCTGGAGCGGGATGTACTGGCCGCGCTGACCAGTCGGATGACTTTCCAGGAAACGGGTGATTACATCTGCCAGCGAATTGGAAATATTGCGCCAGGCGTACTGGTCTCGGTATGCCGAATCGTCGATAACCGGATGCGCCCGTGGGCAGCTCCCGGTTTTCCAAAAGAATATGGTGAATACTGGGATGGCGTGGCCGTCGGTGAAGGCGTGGCAAGCTGCGGTACTTGTGCTGCGCGTGGCGAGCCCGTCATGGTCCAGGATATCAGCACCGATCCTCTATGGGCTCCCTATAAACATCAGATGTTGCCTCATGGTTTTCGGGCATGCTGGACATACCCTGTAAAACGTCGAGATGGTTCCGTGGCAGGGACGTTTGCTTTTTATTTCAGGACACAGAATGAGCCGGATACGTTTCTGGTTCGCATTGCCGATGCCAGCGTTCATCTTTGCGCCCTGGCGATTGAGCGGGAGGAAGGTCGCCAGCAAATCGATCGACTGGTTCGGTTCGATGCCCTTACGGGGCTGCCCAATCGTCAGTATCTCTATCACCATCTGGATAAACTGCTGTCGGGTAACGAGCCGGAACTCGCCGTGTTTTTCCTCGATATTAACCGTTTTCGTAAGGTGAATGAGTCACTGGGGTATTCCGCTGGCGACCAGGTGATTATCACGCTGGCTAACCGCTTGCAGGAACGGTTCGGGCCGCATCACTTTATCAGCCGGGTGGGTGGCGCGCAGTTTGTTGTGGTGGCGAGCGCCTGTCGTGTTGATGAGGCCTCACACCTGGCTGAGCTTATGCAGCATATCGTTGGCGCTGAAATGAGCGCCGCCGGGCAGACCTTCGAGCTTAAAGCCTGTATTGGGATCAGCCATTCCATTGGCGGCGACAGGGAAACGCTGCTGGCCCACGCCGAGAGCGCGATGGAGCGGGTACGTGAAAGCGGTGGAAGCTATCAGTTTTTTAACCCGGAACTGAATCAGGCCGTCATGCAACGTCTGAAACTGGGCATGGCGCTGCGAAATGCGATTACGGAGGGTCATTTGCGGCTGGAATATCAGCCTCAGATCAGGGCTGCGGACGGGCAGGTATACGGTTTTGAAGCGCTGACCCGATGGCACGATCCGCACGCCGGCGACATCTCTCCAGGGACGTTTATTCCTCTGGCTGAAGAGACGGGAGATATAGAGCATATCGGCCTCTGGGCGCTGCGTGAAGTCTGCCGACAGCTTTTTGAATGGCGGAAAAAGGGCACGAATGTGTCGGCAGTATCTGTAAACCTGTCTGCCCATAACTTCCGTAAGCCTGATTTACCCCGTTATATCGCCGACCTGCTGAATGAATATCAGCTGCCCGGCAATATCCTGACCATTGAAATTACGGAAAGCGCCATGATGGAACTGACGGATGAGATGCTTGCGCGGGTCAGGGAGATTCGTGCGATGGGCGCGGGGGTCTCAATGGATGATTTTGGCACCGGCTTTTCCAGTCTGGCCAGCCTGGCGTATCTGCCGGTGACGGAGGTCAAAATTGATAAAAGCTTCATTGACCGGTTCGCCCGCGATCGTCGCGTCAATGCGCTTGTCGAAGCGGTTGTCAGTATTGGGCATAACCTCGACCTGACGGTTGTGGCGGAAGGTGTGGAAAATACCCATCAGCATCAGCAACTGAGAAAAATGGGCTGTTCCGTACTTCAGGGATTTCTTTTTTCCCGACCATTGTCGGCGAATACGTTACCGGTATGGCTAGAGGCTTACCGTTCACCCTTGCAGGATGCACAATCATGAAGAAAAAACTGTTACAGATGCTGAATTTGCGTCTGCTTATTATTGCTTTTGCGTTTCTGATGACCCTCCTTACTCTTTTCAATAGTTTCTATTCAGCCTGGCGTGTCCAGAAGCAGGTACTCATTGAGAATGAACTCAGTGAAAACCAGGCATATGCGGAGAGGATTGCTTCCACTATTGATTTGTATCTGGCGGTTTTCATGGAGCGTCTGGAATACAGTGCGAGCGTCATCGGTCAGCATTTCGATGATGAGAGCATTATCGCTGGTGAAATGATGAGGATGCAGCGGCGAGATTTTGGTTTTGATTCCGTTACGCTGGTGGATGAAAAAGGCAAAATTATTGGCGTGCTGCCTGAATCCCTGAACCTGAAGGGGAAAATGCTGACCACGCCAGGCGGCGTCGAGGCTCTCAAAGAAATGCAGCCGACGGTCAGCAGCGCCTACAATTCTTTGTCCGGTAATCTGGTGGTGTATATTTCACATCCCGTCAGGAATGCGCAGGGGAAATACCTCGGTTTTATTGGCGGCGCGATTTATCTGCAAAGAAGCAACGTTCTTTCTGCGCTCATTTCTAATCATTTCCGCAATGATGACAGCTATATTTATGTCGTTGATAAAAATGACCAGCTCTTATATCACCCCGATCCGGCCCGCAGAGGGGAAAAAGAGGAAGGCAATGCCGCAGTGAAAGCCGTGGAGCAAGGGCTGAGCGGCGCGATGGAGGTGACAAACTCCCGTGGCGTGGAAATGCTGGCAGGGTATGCCAGTATAAATACTTCGGGCTGGGGCGTTGTGGCGCAAAAACCAAAAGATAAAACCCTTACTGCGCTTGATGGGCTCATGTGGCAAATGATACGCGGCGTTGTACCGCTGGGTATTGTGGGGTTGTTCATTCTCTGGTGGCTGGGGAATGAAATCGTCAGACCATTGCGTCAACTGGCGGATCACGCCACTTCGATGGACAGCGATGAGTCCGCAGAAAAAGTACGAAACGTTCGATCATGGTATATCGAAGCCTCCCGACTCAGGCGCGCGTTGCTTCAGGGAATGGAATTAATCCGGGAGAAAATGAAATGGCTGAACGATCAGGCCAGCACTGACCCGCTTACCGGCCTGGTCAACCGACGGGCGGCAGAGAAACTGCTGGCTGAATACGAACATCAGCAGCGACAGTTTGCGGTGATTTCTCTGGATATCGATCGCTTCAAAGCCGTCAACGACACGTTTGGTCATGACATTGGCGATGTTACGTTAAAAGCGCTGGCGCAGCTGCTGAAGCGAAGCTGTCGTAAAAATGATACCGCCTGCCGTATGGGAGGAGAGGAGTTTATGATGTTTTTCCCGGAGACGTCGGTAGAGGCTGCGGCGGATATTGCGGAGCGGCTGAGAAAAGAGGTCGCCGCCGCAAAGATAGAGACGGTAGGGCATATCACCATTTCTCTTGGCGTGACGGTGTGGCCGTCGGGCGTTGACTCTGTCTCCCAGGCGCTGAAACGGGCTGATGAATTGATGTACCAGGCGAAACAGGCGGGCAGAAACCAGGTGGTCGCAGGATAAAAAAGCAGGCGAATACCTTATTCGTATTCGCCTGTTATTGAATTATTTGCCCGTGTATTCAAAGACGATAATAGAACCCGGGTTACTCAGATTATGCGTTGGATGGTTGGATTCATCCATCACATTACCAAAGTTATCCGTCGCCACGTAGATTTTACGGGTGTCCGGGCTGACCAGCACCATGCGGTAACGGTTTGCCGTGTGGAAATATTTCGCGACGTCACCCTGGACATCTTTCTTATCGGCATTCAGCAGAACACGGTATAGCGCGCCATTTTTCATGGAGCTGATAATCACCGAGTTTCGCCAGCCTTTAATTACGCCGTTTTCCGGGTAGTATGCCACGCTGGATGGCGCAATTGTCGGCCAGCAGATATATGAAGAATCCGGGCCGCAGCTGGCGTCGTTATAGGTAAAGCCTTCTTTGACCGTAAAGAACGTTTTAATTGGCGCTTTAAAGTCTGCGGCTTTCCACTCTGTTTCTTTCTGGACCGGAACGCCTGCCGGAATATGGTTAGGGTCCCAGGTCAGAGACGGGCAATTCGCCGCTTCAGAGTAGTTGGCATAAACGTAAGCCTGATCGTCCTGGAAACCGGCAACGTGTGGCCAGCCATAGTTGCCGCCGGGTTCGAGGATATTCAGCTCGTCATCGGAGGATGGCCCTTGTTCGGATGCGTAAAGGGTATCGCCAATAAATACCAGTCCCTGAGGGTTACGGTGTCCGTAAGTAAACAGGTGGCTTTTGATGCCTTTAATAACGGGGTTATCATCTGGAATAGAGCCATCGGTATTCAGACGCAGCACTTTACCGGCATAGGCGGTATAGTCTTTATTCTTCAGTTCATTCTCAGTGGGAATACGCTGAGCTTCGATAGGTTTACAGAAATTCGCGCCCTGGTTATGCCCTTGTTCACCGATGGTATAATACAACTTCCCGTCCGGGCCAAAGCGCAGGCGTCCACCGTTGTGGTCATTGCCTGCCGGGAATCCAGCCAGGATCTCTTTTTCATTACCCAGCTTCTGGGTTTTTTCGTCATATTCCAGGCGAACGATTTTGGCGTGTTCCTTGTCGCCGTTCATATAGGTATAGGCCGTATAAACATAATTATCGCCACCCGGTTTCATGAAGTTCGGTGACAACGCCAGGCCCAGAACGCCTTCATGCTGCGGCCCGGTATGAACCCCGCTCAGCGTAATGGCGACTTTTTTCTCACCGGTTTTCGGGTTGATACGATCGATAGAAGCGGCTTTACGTTCGGTTACCCATAAATAATCATCCGGCCCCCACACCATATCCCACGGGGCATCAAGCCCGCTAATGAGGACATGCGCGGAAAAAGGTTCTGAGGCTTGTATCTCGGTTTGTTTTGAATTTGCGGCCTGTGATGAGGTAGCGGCATAACTAACGCCAGATATGGCAAGGGCTAACGTAACAGCCTGACTGATGCGCTTTATTTTATTATTCATCATTGCGTTCCTGTATATGATAAATAGTTTCGACGGATGTCGAAATTTTCAAAGATGTAACAACTATTGTCCTTGAGAGGTAATTTGTCAAGTTGCGCCAGAAGCCGATAATTTATTAAAAATGAATCTGTTGCGATAAGGTGGAATAAGTCGATTTGGGTGTGTCGGCATTGGGGTGTTGTTTAACGTGTTGTTTGTACTGAATGTTTTCTCTGGCAGTTGTTAGAGGTTCATTTGTTGGCTTCTCACAATATCGCGATATGAATTTATTGTCTCATTTTTTGAAATTCACTGTCCGACATGTGTTGTTAATGTTGATTTTCACCCACTGGATTATGTGGTTGTGTTCTATAATGAGAGTGATGTCCATGAATAGTCTCTATTTTTCAGTGATGACACTTTATTTAAGGATTATCAGGCACATTTCTACCGGAGATGGTATTGTCTGAACGTGGATTTTAATTCTTGTTATTTATTTTTATAAAAGGTAATGTCATGAGATAAGGGACTGTATCTAAATATTCCCCATAAATCTTCTTTTCCTGTTTTGTATTTTGATTACGATATCGTTGATACCTGTGACAAGTAAATGATTACCGGTCATCTTAAGCTGGAGGGCATATTTATATGGCAGAACAACATTCATCAGCATGGTCACCTTTACGTAACCGTGTTTTTTTCATGTTATGGATAGCCACACTCTTTTCCAATATCGGGACCTGGATGAATGATGTTGGCGCCGGTTGGTTGATGACCAATTTAAGCCCGGACCCTGTCATGATTGCCGCTATTCAGGCAATGACCACGCTGCCCGTATTCTTGCTGGCGTTACCGGCGGGGGCCATTGCGGATATTTTCGACAAGAGAAAATTACTTATTCTTGTTAATATTATGATGCTGTGTGCCGCGTCTCTGCTCGCAATTATCGTCTATTTTAATGTTGTCAGTATCGGATGGTTATTATTCATCACGTTTATTCTCGGATCCGGCGCCGCGTTTTTAGGCCCGGCATGGCAGGCCATTGTACCTGCTATTGTTGAACCTCATGAATTAAAGTCCGGGATTGCGTTAAACAGTATGGGTATTAACATCAGCCGGGCGATCGGGCCCGCGCTGGCCGGTATTTTGATTTCACAGGTCGGTCTTTATCTTCCTTTTCTTCTGAATGCGTTGAGTTTTATTGCGATTATTGCTGCGGTATGGTGGTGGAAAGGAGAAGAAAAAACGAACGGGAGTCTTCCGGCTGAATCTGTTGTTGCCGCAATGGTTTCAGGTTTGCGTTATGCCCGTTACAGCCCGGAATTAATGAGAACAATAATAAAGGCTGCCAGCTTCTTTGTTTTTGCCAGCGCGTATTGGGCAATGCTCCCGTTGGTGGTGAGACTCTCACTTCAGGGAGATGCAACATTATATGGCGTGTTAACAACCAGTATCGGGATCGGCGCTGTCTGTGGCGCATTCAGTTTGCCCGCGCTGCGTAAGCGACTCAGTGCCGGCGCTCTTATTACTTCAGGAACATTCGGTACTGCTGCCGTATTACTGATATTCGCCGGAGCAGCATCTCAATATGCCGCCATTTTCGCCAGTATTGTGGCTGGTTTCAGCTGGATTATTACCTTGTCAACGCTCATGATATCAGCCCAGACAGCGCTCCCGGACTGGGTTCGCGCAAGAGGGCTGGCCTTATACCTGACCGTATTTTCCGGGTCAATGGCATTCGGTTCTCTGGTCTGGGGACAAATTGCCTCGCATACGTCAGTAACCACAGCATTACTTTCTGCCGCAATCGGTATTGTCGTTGTCTGGTTATGCGTATTAAAGGTAAAAATTGACCATGACAATATTAACTTGCAGCATTCAGACCACTTTAGCCTTGCTGAGGACGGTCTTAATGATATTACCGGCCATAACGGCCCGATGCTGGTGTCTGTTTATTATCATGTCGATGCTGAAAAGAATGGCCAATTTATCAGTTTGATGAAAAAGTTAAAAAATATCCGGTTAAGGGATGGCGGTTACGCCTGGGGACTGTTTGTAGTTCCTGAGAAATCCAATGAATTTATTGAAACATTCATGGTGTCGTCATTGGCTGAACATCTGCGTCAGCACGACAGAGCGACTGTCGATGACAGACAAATACAGCAGCAACTGGATGACATCATTCTGGATAAAAAAGCAACACACTATTTTTCTGCGAGTGTGGCGGAATCCTTTGTCATACAAGAGGAATAAGAATAAGCGTTCAGCTTATACCGCCTGGTGAATACTCGAACGTTGTGGGGCGGCAGGACTGAATCACGCATCATCCTGTCTGCCGCGTGGCAATGTAGAAATGCAAAATCACAAGACGATGGCTGATTGTGGTGGTTTTACTGAACCCGGCAGACGTCAGGAGAGGTATGTATGGTGTCCCCTGCAGGAATCGAACCTGCAACTAGCCCTTAGGAGGGGCTCGTTATATCCATTTAACTAAGGAGACGAGGCGGCACGAGTATAGCGTTTTTTACCTTGCACAGTAAGTATATCGCCGCCTGACTGCTCAAACAGTCGCCATTCAGGACTGTTTTTTCTGCTTTTCTGCCTTCTTTCCGGCACGCAGCCTGGCCTCTTCTTTGCGTCTGGCGCTCATATCATTACGAATCTGCGCATGACTCATAAGCGCGAAGATGAATGTACCGCCGCAGATATTCCCCGCCAGCGTGGGCAAAGCAAAGGGCCAGAAAAAGTCGCTCCAGTGCAGCGTGCCGTTAAACACCAGATAGAGGATTTCAACCGAACCCACGACGATATGGGTCGTGTCAGCGAGGGCGATGAGCCAGGTCATCAGAATGATCACCACGATTTTTGCGGCGCCGGCAGCAGGAAACATCCATACCATCGTGGCAATGATCCAGCCGGAAATAATGGCATTGGCAAACATCTCGCCAGGGCTATTTTTCATCACATCCATGCCGATTTTGACAAACGCATCGCGCGTTTCTTCGTCAAATATAGGCATATATTCAAAAGCCCATGCGGCGATGCCAGTACCGACTACGTTGCCCAGCAACACCACGCTCCAGAGCCGCATCAGCAGACCCGCGTTGCCCATCGTCGGGTTTTGCATCACCGGCAGAACGGCGGTGACGGTATTTTCAGTAAACAACTGCTGGCGCGCCATGATGACGATGATAAAACCAAAGGTATAACCCAGATTCTCAAGTAAAAAACTGCCGGGGACGCCGTCCAGCTGTACGTGAAAAATACCTTTCGCCAGTAGCGAGGCGCCCATTGATAGCCCTGCGGCAATGGCTGACCACAGCAGCGCCATGGCGTCACGCTCCAGCTCTTTTTCGCCGTCCTGGCGGATATGTTCGTGAATCGCCATCGCGCGTGAGGGGAGGCGATCCTCGTCGACCTCTATCTTTTTCCCGCGTTGTTTTTCTTCGCTTTCGACTTCGAGTTCGTCACTGTGTTGATCAATTTTCTCTTCGCTGAATTTATCCATTGTGAGACCTCGTGATGAACACATCTGTCTAAAGCGTAGTGGCTTTTATCCGACTGAAGGCAGGGCAAACTCTGAAATCGCAAAAAAGGCGACGCGCGTTTTTACCCGCCCGGTTAGAATGAAACCCGCCATGAGCCAGAGTTACAGGCTATGATCAAATCAACAAGAATCAGTATATAGACATCATTTGACGTGCTGTTACAATCGCTCACACCTAAACAGGCGGATACGGTCTCGTTCCGTCATGGATGGCAATCAGCGATAGCCATAATCAACAGGGAGACATTTATGAAGCTTCGCCTGTCGGCGCTTGCGCTGGGGAGCACACTGCTGGTGGGATGTGCAAGCTCCGGTACAGAACAGCAGGGGCGTTCAGATCCGCTCGAAGGATTTAACCGCACCATGTACAACTTCAACTTTAACGTGTTGGACCCGTATGTCGTTCGACCGGTCGCTGTCGCCTGGCGTGATTATGTTCCGCAGCCTGCCAGAAATGGTTTGAGTAATTTTACCAGCAACCTCGAAGAGCCTGCGATTATGGTGAACTATTTCCTGCAGGGCGATCCCTATCAGGGTATGGTGCACTTCACCCGCTTCTTCCTGAATAGTATTTTGGGGATGGGGGGCTTTATTGATGTTGCGGGGATGGCGAATCCAAAACTACAGCGTGTTGAACCGCACCGTTTCGGCAGTACGTTAGGCCATTACGGCGTGGGGTATGGCCCCTACGTGCAACTTCCGTTCTATGGCAGCTTCACGCTGCGTGAAGATGGCGGTGATATGGCCGATACCCTTTATCCGGTACTTTCCTGGCTCACCTGGCCGATGTCGATTGGTAAATGGACCATTGAAGGAATTGAAACCCGCGCGCAACTGCTGGATTCCGATGGTCTGCTGCGTCAGTCTTCCGACCCGTATATTCTGGTGCGTGAAGCATACTTCCAGCGTCATGACTTCATCGCTAACGGCGGGAAGCTTAAACCGCAGGAAAACCCGAATGCCCAGGCGATTCAGGACGATCTCAAAGAGATTGATTCTGAATAACCACACGAGGCTAATAAAAAAGGTGAGTCAAAAGACTCACCTTTTTTTACGTCTGATGAAAATCAGAACGCGTAGTTAAAGTTCGTACCGAACAGCCAGGCTTTACCGTCAGACTTGAAGGAGTAAGCTGCCGGGCCTTCCCCTTCGGTGAATTTCACGTTCTGACCGTGCATATAGGATGCGCCAACGTCAATAGAAGCATCTTCATTGAAGGCGTAAGTTGCACCCGCGCTCAGCCACAGACGGTCCTGATCGGGAATAGAAATGGAACGTTTGTTTGCCGGAACCGGGCTATCGTCATACGCGATACCGGTACGGAAAGTCCAGTTCTTATCGTAGTAGTAGGTCGTACCCAACGCGATACGGTACGCATCCTTAAAGCTTTCATCTTTATAGAAGAGCGTCTGGCCGTCGTCGCCTTTGGCTTTTAACTCCTGGAACTGGCTCCAGCTGGTATAAGTCAGGCTATAGTGGATAGCCCATTGCGGCGCGACGCGGTTATAACCGGAGATTTCCCACATTTCAGGCAGGTTCAGGGTTAAGGAACCATTCTGTGTTGCGCCGCCAGTGCCGTATGGCAGGCTTGAAAGCCCCATGCTGGCGAAAATATTGTTCAGATTTGGGTTAATGGAGCTTTTGTAATCGCCTTCGAAGTCGATTTTCACTTCAGAGCGGTAGGTCAGGCCCCAACGGTTATCCTTGTCGAGTTCATACAGGATGCCTGCGTTCCAGCCGAATCCCCACTCATCACCCTTCAGGTGGGCGATCTGGGAGTCAGGGGAGTTAATGCCATCCGTCCACTGAGAGGGTACGCCTTGTCCAACCAGCTGTTGTGAAAGCACCGGACCGAGGGAGCCCGCATAGCGCTCAATTTTAGCCTTCGCGTAAACCGCATCAAAACCAACCCCGAAGCTCCAGCTATTATTCAGGCGATAGGCACCGCTGAGGTTCAGGTTCACCGTTTGCAGGTCTGTTTTACCGCCATAGATACCGGCTGAATAGTCTTTATTGAATTCGGTGGCGAGGCCATAGTTGGAGGTAATGGATGCCCCCCAACCGAACTGATCGTTGATTGGCGCAACGAAGTGCAGGTTAGGAACCCACGCTGTTGGCGCAATATTATTCGCGTTGGCATTTTGCCCGGTTAAGTTAGAGCGGCCGGTCACATTGACATCTGGATCGATATACACTGCACCCGCAGAGAAGGTGGGGCGATCGAACATCATAATTAACGCCGGGTTGCGGCTAACGTTACCGGCATCATCTGCGATAGCGCCTTCACCCGAATAAGCCCGGCCAAGGCCAGAGGAAGAAAATTCGTTTAACTGAAAGCCTGCAGACCAGGCCTGTGTGGAGACGATTGCCACTGCGACTGCGAGAGCAGACTTTGTAAACAGGGTTTTCTGGCTCATGACCATAACCTCATCGATTTATTTTTATACAAACTATGTTACATGCCGTAACAGGAGCGCGAAGTGTAGGGTCTGAGGTACGACAGAGAAATCAGACCAGTGGCGTGAGTATAGGTCTGACCAGCTGGAATGTTGCAAGTATGTTTATAATATTTTTCAATTGTGATCGTAGAAACGCGATCCAGCTGGCAAATTTGAGGCCTGGCGCACTCACTCGATTGGGCGATTTTTGTTTTAGATCATTTTTAAGTGTGATTTCGGTCACTTATCCCATTTTGCGTCATTAACGACTGGAGAGCCTTTTTCCACGAGCGTAAAATATCCTCAATATTTATCTGGCACCTTGAGTGCAAATACAGAGGAAATCTACAATGAGTAAATGCAGTGCTGATGAAACCCCGGTTTGCTGCTGTATGGATGTTGGCACCATTATGGACAACTCCGATTGCACCGCGTCCTACAGCCGTGTGTTTGAAAACCGCGCGCAGGCCGAAGAAACGCTGGCGGCTCTGACAGAAAAAGCGCGTGGTGTGGAATCTGAACCTTGCCAGATTACATCCACCTTTACCGAAGAAGCTGAAGGCGTGCGTCTGGACATCGACTTTGTCTTCGCCTGCGAAGCTGAAACGCTGATCTTCCAGCTGGGTCTGCGTTAATCCCCTTCTTTGAATGCCCCTGTCAAATTCTGGCAGGGGCATTTTCGTAACCCTCTGTTACTATCCTCTGTGTCTTAGCTCTCACTTTCTGGCGTCTCCGCTTGGCGAAATGTAAAAAATTGGTTAAGACTGTGATCAGGTCAGACCACTTATTTTATTTTTTTACAGGGGAATGTTATGAGTCAGGCTTTACCACTGGTTACCCGCCAGGGCGATCGTATCGCCATTGTAAGCGGATTACGTACGCCGTTTGCTCGTCAGGCCACCGCTTTTCATGGCATTCCTGCTGTTGAGTTGGGAAAAATGGTTGTTGGGGAATTGCTGGCGTGCAGTGAAATACCTGCCGAGGTTATTGAGCAACTGGTTTTTGGCCAGGTGGTGCAAATGCCTGAAGCTCCCAACATCGCCCGGGAAATTGTGCTGGGTACGGGGATGAATGTTCACACCGATGCCTACAGCGTAAGCCGGGCGTGCGCGACCAGTTTTCAGGCGGTAGCGAATGTTGCGGAAAGCCTGATGGCGGGGACGATTCGCGCGGGGATTGCTGGCGGCGCGGACTCCTCTTCCGTGTTACCCATTGGCGTCAGCAAAAAGCTGGCGCGTATACTGGTGGACGTCAATAAAGCCCGCACGACCGGGCAAAAACTCAAACTCTTTTCCCGCCTGCGTCTGCGAGACCTGATGCCTGTTCCGCCCGCGGTCGCTGAATATTCCACCGGGCTGCGGATGGGCGATACGGCCGAGCAAATGGCGAAAACCTATGGCATTACGCGTGAGCAGCAGGATGCGCTGGCGCATCGTTCTCATCAACGAGCCGCGCAGGCCTGGGCTGAAGGTAAACTGGCGGATGAGGTGATGACGACATATGCGCCGCCGTATAAAGAGCCTTTCTCTGAAGACAATAATATTCGTGGCAACTCTACTCTGGCTGATTATGCGAAGCTGCGCCCCGCGTTTGATCGACAACACGGGACGGTCACGGCGGCGAACAGTACACCGCTGACGGATGGCGCGGCAGCCGTCATCCTGATGACGGAGTCTCGCGCTAAAGAACTTGGCCTGGCGCCGTTGGGCTATCTGCGTAGCTATGCGTTTACCGCAATTGACGTCTGGCAGGACATGCTGCTGGGCCCGGCCTGGTCGACGCCGCTGGCGCTGGAGCGGGCCGGATTAACGCTGGCCGATCTCTCGTTAATTGATATGCATGAAGCCTTTGCCGCCCAGACGCTGGCTAACATTCAACTGCTTGGCAGCGAGCGTTTTGCCCGCGACGTGCTGGGCAGGGCGCATGCGACCGGAGAAGTGGATGACAGTAAGTTTAACGTCCTCGGCGGGTCGATTGCCTATGGACATCCGTTTGCCGCAACGGGGGCGCGGATGATCACGCAAACCCTGCATGAGCTACGCCGTCGGGGAGGCGGTTTTGGCCTGGTGACCGCGTGCGCAGCGGGAGGTTTAGGGGCGGCAATGGTTCTGGAGGCGGAATAATGGACATGACATCGGCTTTCACGCTTAACGTGCGTCTGGATAACGTCGCGGTCGTCTCTATTGATGTCCCCGGTGAGAAAATGAATACCCTGAAGGCGGAGTTCGCGACGCAGGTTCGCGCCATCCTGAAACAGATTCGGGAAAACAAGGCGCTGCGCGGTGTGGTTTTTATTTCTGCGAAGCCGGATAACTTTATCGCGGGGGCGGATATCAACATGATCGGCAACTGCAAAAGCGTGCAGGAAGCTGAAACGCTGGCGCGTCAGGGCCAGCAGATAATGGCTGAAATTCAGGCGCTGTCTGTTCCGGTTGTCGCCGCCATTCACGGCGCGTGTCTCGGCGGTGGGTTAGAGATGGCGCTGGCTTGCCATCGGCGCATTTGTACTGATGATGCGAAAACCGTGCTGGGCCTGCCGGAAGTGCAACTGGGGCTGCTGCCAGGGTCTGGCGGTACGCAGCGATTACCGCGCCTGGTTGGGGTGAGTACGGCGCTGGACATGATCCTCACCGGTAAGCAGTTACGGCCAAAACAAGCGCTCAGGGTTGGTCTGGTGGATGAGGTCGTGCCGCACGCCATCTTGCTTGAGGCCGCCGTGGAACTGGCGATTAAAGGGCGTTCCGCTCAGCGGAATTTACCGGTGCGTGAACGTATTCTGGCGGGGCCGCTTGGGCGCACGCTGCTGTTTCGCATGGTCAGTAAAAAAACCGGGCAGAAAACGCAGGGTAATTACCCGGCGACAGAGCGAATCCTTGAGGTGATTGAAACCGGGCTGGCGCAGGGAAGCAGCAGCGGATACGACGCGGAAGCGCGGGCGTTTGGCGAGCTGGCGATGACGCCGCAGTCGCAGGCGTTGCGGAATATCTTTTTTGCCAGTACCGAAGTGAAAAAAGATCCGGGGAGCGATGCGCAGCCTGGCCCGTTAGCCAGCGTAGGCGTGCTGGGCGGAGGTCTGATGGGCGGCGGTATTGCTTACGTGACGGCCTGTAAAGGCGGCTTGCCGGTTCGCATCAAAGATATTAATGCCAAAGGCATCAACCACGCGCTGAAGTACAGCTGGGATCAGCTTGAAACCAAAGTTCGCCGCCGCCATATCAAAGCGGGCGAACGCGACAAACAGCTGGCGCTAATCTCCGGCTCAACGGATTACCGCGGCTTCTCGCATCGGGATCTGGTTATTGAAGCGGTGTTTGAAGATCTGGCGTTAAAACAGCAGATGGTGGCGGAAGTCGAGCAAAACTGCGCTCCTCACACCATTTTTGCCTCCAACACCTCATCTTTACCCATCGGCGACATCGCGGCTAACGCGGCCAGGCCTGAGCAGGTGATTGGTTTGCACTTCTTTAGCCCGGTAGAAAAAATGCCGTTGGTGGAGGTCATTCCTCATGCGACAACCTCTGCGCAGACGATCGCCACGACCGTTAAGCTGGCGAAAAAACAGGGCAAAACGCCGATTGTGGTCAGCGATAAAGCCGGGTTCTACGTTAATCGTATTCTTGCCCCGTATATCAACGAAGCAATACGGCTGCTGACCGAAGGTGAACGCGTCGAAGCGATCGACGCCGCGCTGGTCAAGTTTGGTTTTCCGGTCGGGCCAATCCAACTTTTGGATGAGGTTGGCATCGATACAGGCACTAAAATTATACCTGTACTGGAAGCCGCTTACGGCGAACGTTTTAGCGCGCCTGCAAACGTTGTTGCCTCAATTTTGAATGACGATCGCAAAGGCAGAAAAAATGGTCGCGGTTTCTATCTTTATGGCGTGAAAGGGCGTAAAAGCAAAAAACAGGTCGACCCTGCAATTTATAGGCTTATTGGTACGCAAGGGCAGAGCCGACTTTCTGCGCAGCAAATGGCTGAGCGGTGCGTGATGTTAATGCTCAATGAAGCGGCGCGCTGCTTTGATGAGAAGGTGATCCGCAGCGCGCGTGATGGCGACATCGGCGCGGTATTTGGTATTGGTTTTCCGCCGTTTCTTGGCGGCCCGTTCCGTTATATGGACACTCTCGGCGCGGGTGAAGTGGTTGCGGTTCTGCAACGACTGGCTACGCAGTATGGCGACCGGTTTACCCCGTGCGAGCGCTTATTGCGGATGGCTGAACGCGGTGAACGTTTCTGGAACAGTGGGGAAACAGACCTGAAGGAATAAGGTCATATCAGGACGAGACCGCACCGAATGACTGTGTGGTGGTCAATTTGTAAACAAAGATTGACTATACTTACGCCATTGAGGTAAAAAACAGCGTTTCATTCGGTGAATGGATAAGGCACAATGCCGGCCACCGCATTTTTATCATACCCGTCAGGGTTTTTGCTAAGAATGTGGGTGATTCTGGTTAACAAAAGCGGTGCAATATGCAAGTTTTTATCATGCGTCACGGCGACGCGGCCCTCGATGCCGCCAGTGATTCGGTTCGTCCCTTAACCTCGTGTGGTTGTGACGAATCCCGCCTTATGGCGAACTGGCTGAAAGGTCAAAAAGTGGATATCGAACGTGTTCTGGTGAGCCCGTTTCTACGAGCCGAACAAACGTTGGATGTGGTAGGGGAATGTATGAACCTGCCTGGCAATGTGGACGTTTTGCCGGAGCTTACTCCTTGCGGCGATGTCGGTATGGTCAGCGCCTGGTTGCAGACGCTGGCGAATGAAGGCGTCGCATCGGTGTTAGTGATCTCTCACCTGCCTTTGGTGGGATATCTGGTGTCTGAACTCTGTCCTGGCGAGACGCCGCCAATGTTCACCACATCTGCGATTGCCAGCGTAACGCTTGATGAAAGCGGCAAAGGGGTTTTCAACTGGCAGATGAGCCCGTGTAATCTGAAAATGGCAAAGGCGATTTAACGTTATTATCGTCGGTTGGATACTGTGCCTGATGGCGCTTCGCTTATCAGGCCTACATCCTGCACTGACTCCGTAGGCCGGATAAGGCGCTTGCGCCGCCATCCGGCAACCGACATTGTCAGGGAAGCTCCGGCGGCAACCACTCTTCTACTTCAATCAATACCAACAGCGCAGCGTCCCCGCCGTACTCTTTTGGCGCCTGATGGAAGGCCATAACGTGCGGATGTTGCGCCAGCCATAACGGCGTTTGTTGCTTAAGAATATGCTTTCCGTGGCCGTGCATCACACAGGCGCAAAAGACATGCTCGCGGCGACAGGCGGCAATCAGCGCCCCTAGCTCTTGCTTGGCCTGCTGTTGCGTCAGACCGTGCAAATCCAGGAACAACTCCGGCGAATAGTCGCCCCGACGCATTTTCTTCAGCTCGAAATGGCTGACGTCGGCACGTACATATTTCACCGGGCCGTCGGTATTCAATAACGGTTGAAATTCATCGGAGAAATAGTGGCTGGCATCAGCCTGCTCCTGTATCAGACGTTTGACCGGGACTTCTGTGATTTTTTTACGTTGCGGTCGGTGGACAATGGTGTCCTGCTTAATCTGGCGGGTGCCGGTCATTAACTGCCGGAACAACGCCTGGTCCTCCTCGCTGAGCGATGTTTTCTTTTTCATTCGAACGTCTCATCTTTTATTTTGCGTTAGTTTACCCGACTCAGGGGACATTCGTTCAGCCAAAACGCAATTTTCACGCTCTGGCGCCGCGTGAGTGCTGATTTATCGCCGTCTTCGTGGCAAACTAGCCGCCGAATTTAATGCGAGCATGCCCTGGAGGAATACGTGGATAAAATTTTCGTCGATGAAGCAGTGAGTGAGCTGCATACCATTCAGGACATGTTGCGCTGGGCGGTAAGCCGGTTTAGCGCGGCGAATATCTGGTATGGTCACGGTACGGACAACCCGTGGGATGAGGCCGTACAGCTGGTACTGCCGTCACTTTATCTACCGCTGGATATTCCAGAAGACATGCGCACCGCGCGCCTGACGTCCAGCGAACGTCACCGCATTGTTGAACGGGTCATTCGTCGTGTCAACGAGCGTATTCCGGTGGCCTACCTGACCAATAAAGCCTGGTTCTGCGGCCATGAATTCTATGTTGATGAACGCGTATTAGTGCCACGTTCGCCGATTGGCGAGCTGATCAACAACCGCTTCGCGGGGCTTATCAGCGAGCAGCCGCACCACATTCTGGATATGTGTACCGGCAGCGGATGTATCGCTATCGCCTGTGCTTATGCTTTCCCGGAGGCGGAAGTGGATGCCGTTGATATCTCCAGCGACGCGTTAGCCGTAACCGAACACAACATTGAAGAGCACGGTCTGCTCAACCATGTCACGCCGATTCGCTCCGATCTGTTCCGCGATCTGCCGAAAGTGCAGTATGACCTGATTGTGACGAACCCGCCGTACGTTGATGCGGAAGATATGTCCGATCTGCCGAATGAATATCGTCATGAACCTGAACTGGGCCTGGCGTCCGGCACTGACGGTTTAAAACTGACCCGCCGTATTTTGGGCAACGCGCCGGACTACTTGTCCGATGACGGTATTCTGATTTGTGAAGTCGGAAACAGCATGGTACATCTGATAGAACAATATCCCGATGTACCGTTTACCTGGCTGGAGTTCGATAACGGCGGCGACGGTGTCTTTATGCTGACGAAAGCGCAGCTCATTGCGGCTCGCGAGCATTTCAGCATCTATAAAGATTAATCAACGGTCAACAACACAACAACGATAACGGAGCCGTGATGGCAGGAAATACACTTGGACAACTCTTTCGCGTAACGACTTTTGGTGAATCACACGGGCTGGCGCTCGGTTGTATCGTTGATGGCGTTCCGCCGGGCATTCCGCTAACGGAAGCCGACCTGCAACACGATCTCGACAGACGCCGTCCGGGAACCTCGCGTTACACGACCCAGCGTCGTGAACCGGACCAGGTGAAAATTCTCTCCGGTGTCTTTGAAGGCGTGACGACGGGCACCAGCATTGGCCTGTTGATTGAAAATACCGATCAGCGTTCACAAGATTACAGCGCCATTAAGGACGTTTTCCGCCCGGGCCATGCCGACTATACCTACGAGCAGAAATACGGTCTGCGCGATTACCGTGGCGGCGGTCGTTCTTCCGCTCGTGAAACGGCGATGCGCGTCGCGGCTGGCGCGATTGCTAAAAAATATCTGGCGGAGAAACACGGCATCGTCATTCAGGGGTGTCTGACCCAGATGGGCGATATTCCGCTTGAAATCAAAGACTGGCAGCAGGTTGAACAAAACCCGTTTTTCTGTCCTGATCCAGATAAAATCGACGCGCTGGATGAACTGATGCGCGCCCTGAAGAAAGAGGGCGATTCGATTGGGGCAAAAGTGACCGTCGTGGCAAACGGCGTTCCGGCAGGGCTTGGTGAACCGGTCTTTGACCGTCTGGATGCGGACATCGCTCATGCGCTGATGAGCATCAACGCGGTAAAAGGCGTGGAGATTGGCGATGGGTTTGATGTGGTCGCGTTGCGAGGCAGCCAGAATCGCGATGAAATTACCAAAGAGGGCTTCCTGAGCAACCATGCGGGCGGTATTCTCGGCGGTATCAGCAGCGGGCAACAAATTGTTGCACATATGGCGCTGAAACCCACTTCCAGTATTACGGTGCCGGGACGTACGATTAACCGCTTTGGTGAAGAAGTCGAGATGATCACCAAAGGGCGTCACGATCCCTGCGTTGGGATCCGCGCCGTGCCGATCGCTGAGGCCATGCTGGCGATCGTGCTGATGGATCACCTTCTGCGTCAGCGCGCGCAAAATGCGGATGTAAAGACTGATATTCCACGCTGGTAATCAATGAAAAAAACGGCACTCGCGTTGCTGGCTCTTCTGGTCAGCAGCGTCAGCCTGGCGGCGACGCCCTGGCAGAAAATTACGCATCCTGTTCCCGGAAGTGCGCAATCCATCGGCGGCTTTTCGAATGGCTGCATTGTTGGGGCAGACACGCTTCCCGTGCAGTCCGAACACTATCAGGTGATGCGTACCGATCAGCGCCGCTATTTTGGTCATCCCGATCTCGTGATGTTTATTCAACGACTGAGCACTCAGGTCAGCAATCTTGGGTTTGGAACGGTGTTGATCGGCGATATGGGGATGCCTGCGGGCGGGCGGTTCAACGGCGGACATGCCAGCCACCAGACCGGGCTCGATGTCGATATTTTTCTGCAACTGCCGAAAACACGCTGGACGCAGGCGCAGCTACTGCGACCTCAGGCAATTGACCTGGTCTCCCGCGACGGCAAACATGTGGTGCCTTCGCTGTGGAAGCCGGAAATTTCCAGCCTGATAAAACTGGCGGCGGAAGATAACGACGTCACGCGTATTTTTGTTAATCCTGCCATTAAACAGCAGCTATGCCTGGATGCCGGAACCGATCGTGACTGGTTGCGTAAAGTGCGACCCTGGTTCCAGCATCGTGCGCATATGCATGTACGATTACGTTGCCCTGCCGACAGCCTGGAGTGCGAAGATCAGCCTTTGCCTCCGCCTGGCGATGGATGCGGCGCAGAACTACAAAGTTGGTTTGAACCTCCTGAACCTGGAACAACAAAGCCTGAGAAGAAGACACCGCCACCGTTGCCGCCTTCCTGCCAGGCGCTACTGGATGAGCATGTACTCTAATGGACAATTTTTTAAATCTGTTTATGGTGTCCCCGCTGTTATTGATTGTTCTTTTTTTCGTGGCAATGCTGGCTGGATTTATTGATTCGCTGGCGGGGGGAGGCGGCTTATTAACGATCCCTGCATTAATGGCGGCAGGCATGTCGCCAGCACAGGCGCTGGCGACCAATAAATTGCAGGCCTGCGGCGGCTCACTCTCCGCGTCAATCTATTTCATTCGTCGCAAAGTGGTCAATCTTGCCGATCAGAAACTCAATATTCTGATGACGTTCATTGGCTCAATGAGCGGCGCGTTACTGGTGCAATATGTCCAGGCGAGCATTTTGCGGCAGATTTTACCGGTGCTGGTTATTTGTATTGGCCTTTACTTCCTGTTGATGCCGAAACTCGGCGAAGAGGATCGTCAGCGTCGGCTTTATGGTCTGCCTTTCGCGCTGGTCGCCGGGGGCTGCGTCGGATTCTACGATGGCTTCTTCGGCCCGGCTGCCGGATCGTTTTACGCGCTGGCGTTTGTGACGCTGTGCGGGTACAACCTGGCGAAATCCACCGCCCATGCCAAAGTGTTGAATGCCACCTCGAATATTGGCGGCCTGTTGCTGTTCGCTATTGGCGGTAAAGTCATTTGGGCGACAGGTTTCGTGATGCTGATTGGCCAGTTTCTGGGCGCTCGTATGGGCTCGCGACTGGTGTTAAGCAAAGGACAGAAGCTCATTCGCCCGATGATTGTCATCGTCTCTGCGGTGATGAGCGCCAAACTACTTTATGATAACCACGGACAGGAGATTCTCCACTTGCTGGGGATGAACTAATGAACAGTACGCATCATTACCAACAGCTAATTGATATTTTTAACGGCTGCTTTGCCGACGATTTTAATACCCGTCTGATTAAAGGCGATGACGAACCGGTCTATCTTCCTGCTGATGCGGACGTGCCGTACCACCGGATTGTTTTTGCGCACGGCTTTTACGCCAGCGCGCTGCATGAGATTTCGCACTGGTGTATTGCCGGAAAGGCGCGTCGTGAGCTGGTGGATTTTGGTTACTGGTATTGCCCGGATGGGCGTGATGCGCAAACCCAAAGCCAGTTTGAAGACGTGGAAGTGAAACCGCAGGCCTTTGACTGGTTGTTTTGCGTGGCGGCGGGTTATCCGTTTAACGTCAGTTGCGACAACCTGGAAGGGGACTTCGAACCGGATCGCGTGGTATTTCAGCGCCGGGTTCATGCCCAGGTGATGGAGTACCTGGAAAAAGGCATTCCTGAACGCCCGGCCCGGTTTATTAAAGCGTTACAGAATTATTATCACACGCCTGACATTACGGCGGAACAGTTCCCGTGGCCGGAAGCACTCAACTGAGGCCGACGCCACGTTTACAATGAGGAAAGAAGATGATCGCGGAGTTTGAATCACGCATTCTGGCATTAATCGACGATATGGTAGAGCACGCAAGCGATGACGAGCTGTTTGCCAGCGGATATCTGCGTGGCCACCTGACGTTAGCAGTTGCAGAACTGGAAGGCGGTGATGACCATTCCGCAGAAGCGGTGTATGCCAACGTCACCAGCAGCCTGGAAAAAGCGATTGGCGCAGGCGAGTTGTCGCCGCGTGACCAGGCGTTAGTGAAAGAGATGTGGGATAACCTGTTCCAGAAGGCCATTGACGCGTAGGCCGGATGCGTCGCCATCCGGCATTTTCACCTTGCCGGGTGGCGTTAACGTTCATCCAACGGATGGACTTATTTCACCGCTTTTCCCTTCAATAACTTCCGTACCCACAGGCGATTCGGGTTTAACGCCGCCAGCGTGTCAGCATCCATCGGAATGGGCTCTTCACTCATTTGCGCCGCGAGAATTTCCGCGCAGAGCGGGGCTGAACACAACCCGCGCGATCCGAGCGCTCCCAGCATAAACAAATCAGGATAAACCGGCGCGCGTTCGGCGGCGTCTTTCTGTCTGGCAAGGGCGGCGTATTGTGCGAGCGTTGCATCATAGTCCGGCACATTTCCGACCATCGGCAGATGATCGCGCGTGGCGCAGCGTACGCCACAGCGCGCCGCTTTTTCGCTGATATCAACCTCTTTTGCCCATGCGGCATCCGGGAAGCAGTCGATCAAGCGCTGGCGATTCTGCTGCTGATCGTCTTCACGATAGGCAGTTTCCTCACTGCCGCGATGGTAACTGGCGCCAATGCAGTGCTGATGAGTGGCAGGGTTTTGCGGCGTGAGGTATCCGTCGTAGCACAGCACCTGGCGTAATGCGGAAAGCGCAGGCGTCGTCGGGATATGGCTCACCTGACCGGCCACCGAATAGACCGGTAACGGAAGCGTCTGGTCAACGTGGTTAATCTGATGCCCGTTTGCCAGCACGACCACCTCATGTTCAACTGCCTTACCCTCTGCAAATTGCAACTGCCAGCCTGTGGCCTGGCGCGAAAGGGCGGTGAGCGTGTGTGTATAATGCCTCCGCAGCCCTTGTGTGGCCGCTAGCGCCAGCAGCGCAGCGGTTAACTGTGCTGGGCACAGCCAGCCGCCAGCCGGATATGTTATTCCGCGACAGTGTGTCGCCACGCCTGTTTCCTGCTGCGCCTGGTCTGGATCTACAGCCACTGCGAGCGCATCGGGCAACGCCAGCGACAGCATCTGATTGATTTTGTGCTGGCTCTTTTCGTCCCAACCCAGTTGCGTGACGCCGCACCAGTCATGGTCGAAAGTCACCGGCAGCACGTCATACAGACGCCGCGCGAACGTAAACGCGCTCGGGAAAAAGAGGTTAATCGCCGCATCGTGTTTGCTGAGCAGGGGATAAAGCGCCCCCTGACGATTGCCGGATGCGCCTTGCGCGGGCTGCTCATCTGAACAATAGAGCGTTACCTGCCAGCCGCGGCGCAGAAGCGCCAGCGACAGCAGCGCGCTGGCGATGCCACCGCCGATGATTGCGACGTCTCGTTTGGCGCTGCCGCTGCGGGTGAACCACGGCGTCGGGGAGGGGGACGTCAGCGCGTGCGCCATGACGCCGCAAAGCATTTCACGCTTGCGGCCAAAACCTTTGCGTTTTTGCATCGTGAACCCTGCCTCCTGCAACCCCCGGCGCACGAATCCCGCAGAGGTAAACGTCGCCAGCGTTCCGCCGGGGCGAGCCAGTCGCGCCATGGTGGAAAACAGATTCTGCGTCCACATGTCAGGGTTTTTCGCAGGGGCAAAACCATCCAGAAACCAGGCGTCCACTTTCTGGTTCAGGGATTCATCCAGTTTCCCCGTCAGTTCATTAATATCGCCGAACCAGAGATCCAGCGTCACGCGACCGTCATCAAGAATCAGGCGATGGCACCCGGCCAGCGGCAGCGGCCACTGTGCGTGTAGCTGCTGTGCCCAGGGGGCAAGCTCTGGCCAGTGTTGATGGGCTAAAGCGAGGTCGGCCTGCGTCAGGGGAAATTTTTCAAAACTGATAAAATGTAATCTTTGTAGCGTAGCCTCAGGGTGAGCGTCGCGAAACTGCGAGAACGCCTGCCAGAGCGTCAGGAAGTTAAGGCCAGTGCCGAAACCGCTCTCTGCCACCACGAATAATGGGCGAGGGTGCAGAGGAAAACGCTCCTCAAGCTGATTGCCGCCGAGAAAAACATAACGCGTCTCTTCCAGCCCATTATCATTGGAAAAGTAGACGTCATCGAAATCTCGGGAAACAGGTGTACCCTCAGCGTTGAATTCAAGGTTGGCAGGTTGTATAGCGTATTGTTTCACGTAAGTTACTCGTCTGACAGGCAGTGTCACGATCTTAGCGATGTGCGCCCGGAGGCGCAAATTTCCATATTAATTGGCTGATCGGACTTGTTCGGCGTACAAGTGTACGCTATTGTGCGAGTCGAATCTTAAAATAGTGCGACTTACAGAGGTATTGAATGAAACGTGCAGTGATTACTGGCCTGGGCATCGTTTCCAGCATCGGTAATAACCAGCAGGAAGTCCTGGCATCTCTGCGTGAAGGACGTTCAGGGATCACTTTCTCTCAGGAGCTGAAGGACTCCGGCATGCGTAGCCATGTTTGGGGTAACGTCAAACTGGATACCACTGGCCTCATTGACCGCAAAGTAGTGCGCTTTATGAGCGACGCATCCATCTATGCTTACCTTTCTATGGAGCAGGCGATTGCTGATGCGGGTCTCTCTGTAGAAACTTACCAGAATAACCCGCGCGTTGGCCTGATTGCAGGTTCCGGCGGCGGCTCCCCGAAATTCCAGGTCTTTGGCGCAGATGCCATGCGTAGCCCGCGTGGTCTGAAAGCCGTTGGCCCGTATGTAGTGACCAAAGCGATGGCCTCCGGCGTTTCTGCCTGCCTCGCTACGCCGTTTAAAATCCACGGCGTGAACTACTCCATCAGCTCTGCTTGCGCGACCTCTGCACACTGCATCGGCAACGCGGTTGAACAGATTCAACTGGGCAAACAGGACATCGTCTTTGCCGGCGGCGGTGAAGAGCTGTGCTGGGAAATGGCGTGTGAATTCGACGCGATGGGTGCTCTGTCCACCAAATACAACGACGATCCGTCTAAAGCTTCCCGTACCTATGATGCGAACCGTGATGGTTTCGTTATCGCGGGCGGCGGCGGTATGGTTGTGGTTGAAGAACTGGAACACGCTCTGGCGCGCGGCGCGCACATCTATGCAGAAATCGTCGGTTATGGCGCAACGTCCGATGGCGCTGACATGGTTGCACCGTCAGGCGAAGGCGCAGTGCGCTGCATGCAGATGGCGATGCACGGCGTTGACACTCCGATTGACTACCTGAACTCCCACGGTACGTCTACGCCGGTAGGCGACGTGAAAGAGCTGGGCGCAATTCGTGAAGTCTTTGGCGATAAGAGCCCGGCTATCTCCGCGACCAAAGCGATGACCGGTCACTCTCTGGGTGCGGCTGGCGTGCAGGAAGCTATCTATTCGCTGCTGATGCTGGAACACGGCTTTATCGCGCCGAGCATCAACATTGAAGAGATGGACGAGCAAGCGGCAGGTCTGAACATCGTAACCGAAGCCACCGATCGCGAGCTGACGACCGTTATGTCCAACAGCTTCGGCTTTGGCGGCACCAACGCGACGCTGGTTATGCGTAAGCTGAAAGCGTAAATCTGAAGACGTTGGGCGGATAAGGCGTTTACGCCGCTATCCGACATCAACGTTTGCCTGATGGCGCTTCGCTTATCAGGCCTACAGGGGAGCCGATAATGGCTCCCTTTTTATTGCATTGACAACAACCTGATTTTACAGGCAAACTCCACCTTCAACATTATCCCCATGATAATGCGTAAGCGTTTAACGTTATCCAACGCACCTTAATCCTGATGGTCAGGTGGAGGGGGCGTGGCATTTCCTCGCCTTACTCTGCATTCTGGAGTAACGCATGACAGCTGTATCCCAAAAAGAAAAAACACCTTCTGCGAATTTTTCGCTTTTTCGTATCGCTTTTGCGGTTTTTCTGACCTATATGACGGTCGGTTTACCGTTACCTGTAATCCCTCTTTTTGTTCACCATGAGCTGGGCTATGGCAACACGATGGTCGGCATCGCGGTGGGCATTCAATTCCTTGCAACGGTATTGACCCGTGGTTACGCCGGGCGACTTGCCGATCAATATGGCGCCAAACGTTCCGCGCTACAGGGGATGTTGGCCTGCGCGCTGGCGGGGGGCGCGTGGCTGTTGGCGGCGTTGTTACCTGTTTCTGTACCTGTAAAATTCGCGTTGCTGATCGTCGGGCGACTGATCCTGGGTTTTGGCGAAAGCCAGCTACTGACCGGAACTCTGACCTGGGGGATGGGGCTGGTAGGGCCTTCGCGCTCCGGTAAAGTGATGTCGTGGAACGGCATGGCGATTTACGGCGCGCTGGCTGCCGGTGCGCCGCTTGGTTTACTGATTCACAGCCATTACGGTTTTGCGGCGCTGGCAGGAACGACAATGGCGCTGCCGCTGCTGGCCTGGGCATTTAATGGCACCGTGCGTAAAGTACCTGCGCACGCGGGCGAACGTCCGTCGCTGTGGAGCGTCGTCGGCCTCATCTGGAAGCCGGGCCTGGGGCTGGCGCTACAGGGGGTTGGCTTCGCCGTTATCGGCACCTTTATTTCACTCTATTTCGCCAGTAAAGGCTGGGCGATGGCCGGTTTTACGTTGACCGCGTTTGGCGGCGCTTTCGTGCTGATGCGCGTGCTGTTTGGCTGGATGCCGGATCGCTTTGGCGGTGTGAAGGTGGCGGTTGCGTCCCTGTTGGTCGAAACGGCAGGGCTGGTGCTGCTTTGGCTGGCGCCTGTGGCCTGGATTGCGCTATTGGGCGCGGCGTTAACCGGGGCAGGGTGCTCGCTCATCTTCCCGGCGCTGGGCGTTGAAGTGGTGAAGCGCGTACCTTCTCAGGTACGCGGTACGGCACTTGGCGGCTATGCCGCGTTTCAGGACATCTCCTACGGCGTTACCGGCCCGCTGGCCGGGCTGTTAGCCACCTCGTGCGGCTACTCTTCCGTGTTCCTCGCCGGGGCGATCTCTGCCGTCGTGGGGATTGTGGTGACGCTGCTGTCGTTTCGCCGGGGTTAAGACACCAGCCAGAACAGAATGAAGGCAACCGCCAGTGCGATAAAGATCAGCCCCGGTCGCGCCGTTACGGATTTGATGGTTTCAATCAGCGGGGCGAACGGGCTGTATATCGGCTGAATGTGATGCGGCTCGGTTAACTCTCTTTCGCGCGCAACGCGGCGCAGAAAGACCTGGTTCAGCAGATCCTGAACCTGAGCGGTTGTCAGAATTGTATGCGGCAACGTCTGATATGTCTGCTGGGCGTAATCTCTTAACGCCGTGAATTCATTCGGCTCCAGCGGCAGTTTTAGCGCCGCCTGTAGCGTCTGTAGGGTAGGCGCGCTCTGGTTGCTGAGGGTCTGACGCGCTTGCAGCCAGGTGACCAGGTGCGTGAACTGTTTTGCAGGGATCAGCTCGCCGCTTTTCACACCGGAAAGTTCCAGCATGGACTGCCAGATAAGTTTGCCCGATTCGCCCGTCGCGGCGGCCAGCTTCGTCACCAGTTGGTTGAGCGTATTATGTTCGGCAGGCAATAACGGTCTGTCGGTTGGCGGACGTTGTTGAGGCTGAGGAATGGAAAGTTGCCCCTGTTGCAGTAGCGTCAGCACATTCTTTAACTGCTCGGGCGTTAACTGGCTGAGCGCCGTCTGACCGTACTGTTGGCGAATAAAATCGCTGACGGCCTGGCGGTTGTTCCCCTGGCTCAATAATTCCGTCAACTGCGAGAGCACCTGACGATTCGCGTGGTTCTGCTGAGCGACGCTCAGGCGTTGCGTGAGATTTTGTTCTGCGGCGGGGAAGTGGCGCGACAGCAACGGCGTGTCGCTTTTTACGCCCAGATCGTGTTTCATTCCGGCCCAGACTTCCGCGCTTTGCTGTTGCGTCAGCGAAATCAGACGCGTAATCAGGCGTTCCAACACCGTGCGCTGCTGGGTGGATAGCGGCTGTTCTCCGGCAACGGAAGGCGCAGTCTGACCTTCACCGGGAGGGCGTGCGGGAGTACCGGAAATGGGTTGCATCATCACTTATCCTTAAACCATAAATCTTAGCAAAGTATGCCTGGCGGCCAGATTATGGCACACTTGCCCGGTTAACTCTCGTTCTCAAACAGGTACGCAGACGTGAAAATCCTCGTTGATGAAAATATGCCTTATGCCCGCGAATTATTTAGCCGTCTGGGCGAGGTCAAAGCGGTTCCCGGTCGCCCCATTCCCGTTGCAGAACTTGATGATGCGGATGCGTTAATGGTGCGTTCAGTCACCAAAGTGAATGAAGCGCTGCTTGGGGGGAAATCCATCAAATTTGTCGGTACCGCAACCGCCGGGACCGATCATGTGGATGAGGCGTGGCTTAAGCAGGCTGGCGTGGGGTTTTCAGCGGCGCCTGGCTGCAATGCTATCGCTGTTGTTGAATATGTTTTTTCCGCTTTACTGATGCTGGCGGAGCGTGACGGTTTTGCTTTAAGCGACCGCACCGTGGGGATTGTCGGCGTAGGTAATGTTGGCGCTCGCTTGCAGGCGAGGCTGGAAGCGTTGGGCATTCGCACTTTGCTGTGCGATCCGCCGCGTGCGGACCGGGGCGATGAAGGTGATTTCCGCTCGCTGGATGAGCTGGTCCAGGAAGCGGATATTCTGACGTTCCACACGCCGTTGTATAAAGAGGGGCCTTACAAGACGCTGCACCTGGCGGATGAGGCGCTGATCGGGCGGCTGAAGCCGGGGACGATTCTGATTAACGCCTGTCGCGGCCCGGTGGTGGATAACACCGCGCTGCTGGCGCGCCTGAATGCCGGGCAGTCGCTGAGCGTGGTGCTTGATGTCTGGGAAGGGGAGCCCGATCTCAACGTGGCGCTGCTGGAAAAAATTGATATCGGCACATCGCACATTGCCGGTTATACCCTGGAAGGGAAGGCGCGCGGCACCACGCAGGTCTTTGAAGCCTATAGTACGTTTATCGGACGGGCGCAAAAAGTGGCGCTGGATACGCTGCTACCCGCGCCGGAGTTTGGGCGTATTACGCTGCATGGCCCGCTGGATCAGCCGACACTGAAAAGGCTGGCGCATTTGGTGTATGATGTGCGCCGCGATGATGCGCCACTGCGTAAAGTCGCCGGAATTCCGGGCGAGTTTGATAAGCTGCGTAAGAATTACCTTGAGCGCCGTGAATGGTCTTCCTTGTACGTGATGTGCGACGATGTCAGTGCCGCCACGCTGCTGCATAAGCTCGGTTTCAACGCCGTTCATCATCCGGCCCATTAACATTCTTTTTGTCGCTCCCTGCATAGCGCGGGGAGCTTTGCTATTTCTGGAGTAAACCACCATGTCTGAAGGCTGGAACATTGCCATCCTGGGCGCAACAGGCGCCGTAGGCGAAGCCCTGCTCGAAACGCTGGCTGAACGTCAGTTCCCGGTCGGTGAGATTTATGCGCTGGCGCGTAATGAAAGTGCGGGCGAACATCTGCGCTATAGCGGCAAGTCTGTCATTGTGCAGGATGTCGCTGATTTTGACTGGACGCAGGCGCAGCTGGCGTTTTTTGTCGCTGGCGCTGAAGCCTCTGCCGCATGGGTTGAGGAAGCCACCAATGCGGGCTGTCTGGTGATCGACAGCAGCGGCCTGTTTGCCCTGGAACCGGATGTGCCATTAGTGGTGCCGGAAGTGAACCCGTCTGTGCTGGCCGATTACCGCAACCGCAATGTGATCGCCGTAGCCAACAGTCTGACCAGCCAGTTGCTGGCCTCGCTGAAGCCGTTGATTGATGAAGGCGGTCTGTCGCGCATTAGCGTCACCAGCCTGCTTTCCGCTTCGGCACACGGGAAAAAAGCGGTGGATGCGCTGGCCGGTCAGAGCGCGAAACTGCTCAACGGTATCCCTATCGACGAAGATGATTTCTTTGGTCGCCAACTGGCGTTTAACATGCTGCCGCTCCTGCCGGACAGTGAAGGCAGCGTGCGCGAAGAGCGCCGTATCGTTGACGAAGTGCGTAAGATTTTGCAGGACGACGGGCTGATGATTTCCGCCAGTTGCATTCAGTCGCCGGTATTTTATGGCCATGCGCAAATGGTCAGTTTTGAAGCGCTGCGCCCGCTGGCGGCGGAAGAGGCGCGCGATGCCTTTTCTCGCGGCGAAGATATTGTGCTGTCTGAAGAGACTGACTTCCCGACTCAGGTGGGCGATGCGTCAGGCAATCCGCAGCTTTCTGTCGGCTGTGTGCGTAACGACTATGGCATGCCGGAGCAGGTTCAGTTCTGGTCGGTGGCCGATAACGTTCGCTTTGGCGGCGCGCTGATGGCGGTCAAAACCGCGGAAAAACTGGTACAGGAGTACCTGTACTGATGTCAGCAGTGGAACAACCGCCAGTTTATAAAATTGCGCTGGGCATTGAGTACGACGGCAGCAAATATTATGGCTGGCAACGCCAGAACGAAGTGCGTAGCGTTCAGGAAAAGCTGGAAAAAGCGCTTTCTCAGGTTGCCAACGAACCTGTTAACGTGTTTTGCGCCGGGCGGACAGATGCTGGCGTACACGGAACGGGGCAGGTGGTGCATTTTGAAACCACCGCGTTGCGTAAAGACGCGGCATGGACGCTGGGTGTAAATGCGAATTTACCTGGTGACATCGCGGTTCGTTGGGTTAAAGCTGTACCTGAGGATTTTCACGCCCGGTTTAGCGCAACGGCTCGCCGTTATCGCTACATCATCTACAATCATCGGTTGCGCCCGGCGATTTTAGGTCATGGGGTTACGCACTTTTATGAGCCGCTGGACGCGGAACGTATGCACCGGGCGGCGCAGTGTCTGATTGGTGAAAATGATTTTACCTCGTTTCGCGCGGTACAGTGCCAGTCGCGTACGCCGTGGCGAAACGTGATGCACATTAACGTGACGCGTCACGGTGCATATGTGGTGGTCGATATCAAAGCCAATGCCTTTGTACATCATATGGTCAGGAATATTGTCGGTAGCCTGATGGAAGTAGGCGCCCACAACCAGCCGGAGAGCTGGATAGCAGAGTTGCTGGCGGCGAAGGACAGGCGGCTTTCAGCAGCAACGGCGAAAGCGGAAGGGTTGTACCTGGTTGCGGTTGATTACCCGGAACGGTTTGACCTTCCCAAAACGCCACTGGGCCCGCTGTTTCTGGCGGACTAATTTGAGTCGTATAAGGCATCAATATGGACCTGATTTATTTTCTGATTGATTTTATCCTGCACATTGACGTGCACCTGGCGGAGCTGGTCGCGGAATACGGCGTCTGGGTATATGCCATTCTGTTCCTGATCCTGTTTTGTGAAACCGGACTGGTGGTGACGCCGTTTCTGCCGGGGGATTCGTTGCTGTTTGTGGCGGGCGCGTTGGCGTCGCTGGAAACCAACGATCTCAACGTACATATTATGGTGATGTTAATGCTGATCGCCGCGATTGTCGGCGACGCGGTGAACTACACGATCGGCAGATTGTTTGGCGAACGGTTATTCAGTAACCCGAATTCAAAAATTTTCCGTCGCAGTTACCTTGATAAGACTCACCAGTTTTATGAAAAGCATGGCGGAAAAACCATTATTCTGGCCCGTTTTGTCCCGATTGTCAGAACCTTTGCGCCGTTTGTTGCGGGTATGGGACATATGTCTTATCGCCATTTTGCCGCGTATAACGTCATTGGCGCGCTTTTATGGGTGCTGCTCTTCACATATGCGGGGTATTTCTTCGGTACGATCCCTATGATTCAGGATAACCTTAAGTTACTGATCGTAGGGATTATTGTGGTGTCGATATTGCCAGGCGTGGTTGAAATCATTCGCCATAAGCGCGCTGCGTCGCGTGCCGCAAAATAGAAAGTAACTCAGCGGTTCGACCACTTTTTTATCCAAAGTTTCGGGCTGTTATGTTTTAATGTGCAACATTCATAGTCTGTTGGGGGCAAAAATGGCATTATGCGCTCCTGATAACAAAGCTGACGACTAAGGTTCAGGCAGAAAGGTCACTAATGAGCTGGATTGAACGAATTAAAAGCAACATTACTCCCACCCGCAAGGCAAGCATTCCTGAAGGGGTGTGGACCAAGTGTGATAGCTGCGGTCAGGTTTTATACCGTGCTGAGCTGGAACGTAATCTTGAGGTCTGTCCGAAGTGTGACCATCATATGCGCATGTCGGCGCGCAATCGCCTGCATAGCCTGTTAGATGAAGGAAGCCTTGTGGAACTGGGCAGCGAACTTGAGCCGAAAGATGTGCTGAAGTTCCGCGACTCCAAGAAGTATAAAGATCGTCTGGCTTCCGCACAGAAGGAAACCGGCGAGAAAGACGCGCTGGTGGTGATGAAAGGTACGCTCCACGATATGCCGATTGTCGCGGCGGCGTTTGAGTTCTCCTTTATGGGCGGTTCTATGGGGTCTGTGGTCGGCGCGCGTTTTGTCCGTGCCGTTGAGCAGGCGCTGGAAGATAACTGCCCGCTGATCTGCTTCTCCGCTTCCGGCGGCGCGCGTATGCAGGAAGCGCTGATGTCGCTGATGCAGATGGCGAAAACCTCCGCTGCACTGGCGAAAATGCAGGAGCGTGGTCTGCCGTATATCTCCGTGTTGACCGATCCGACAATGGGCGGCGTTTCCGCAAGTTTTGCGATGCTCGGCGATCTCAACATTGCAGAACCGAAAGCGTTAATCGGTTTTGCGGGCCCGCGTGTTATTGAACAAACCGTACGTGAGAAACTGCCGCCGGGATTCCAGCGCAGTGAGTTTCTGATTGAAAAAGGCGCTATCGATATGATCGTCCGCCGCCCGGAAATGCGCCTGAAACTGGCAAGCGTTCTGGCGAAGCTGATGAATCTTCCGGCGCCGAACCCGGATGCGCCGCGCGAAGGCGAGGTGGTGCCGCCGGTACCCGATCAGGAACCCGAGGCCTGATAATTTACTCTATGGATTTCGAGTTGCAGGAAGGCGGCAAGAGAGCGAATCCCGATGAGCTTGCACAGGCAAGTGATTCGGGTGAGCGAGAGCAGCCAACACACCTGCAGCTTGAAAGACGACGAGTACAAAAGGGCAGGGCCAGCTGGCGCTGCCTTTTGCTTTTCTCAACGTAATAAATTTACAGGCATCATGGACAATAAACGCATTCCCCAAGCCGCGTCGCCCCTGGCAGCGTGGCTTTCTTATCTGGAAAACCTGCACAGTAAAACTATCGATTTGGGTCTGGAACGCGTAAGCCGGGTTGCGGCGCGTCTGGGCGTGCTGAAACCCGCGCCGTTTGTCTTTACGGTGGCGGGCACTAACGGTAAAGGAACAACCTGCCGCACGCTGGAGTCTGTGCTGACGGCGGCGGGCTATAAAGTGGGCGTTTACAGTTCTCCGCATCTGGTGCGCTATACCGAACGCGTTCGCGTGCAGGGGAACGAGTTGCCGGAGTCTGCTCATACCGCCTCGTTCGCCGAGATTGAGGCCGCGCGCGAAGACATTTCTCTGACCTACTTTGAATATGGCACGCTGTCGGCGCTGTGGCTGTTTAAGCAGGCTCAGCTTGACGTGGTGATTCTGGAAGTCGGGCTGGGCGGACGTCTGGACGCGACCAATATTGTTGATGCGGATGTTGCGGTAGTGACCAGCATTGCGTTGGATCATACCGACTGGCTGGGGCCGGATCGCGAAAGTATCGGGCGTGAGAAGGCGGGGATCTTCCGGGCGGAAAAACCGGCTATCGTCGGCGAACCGGAAATGCCGTATACCATCGCCGATGTGGCGCAGGAAACCGGGGCGCAGTTACAGCGTCGCGGCGTGGACTGGCATTATGATGTGACGGGCGACGGCTGGTCGTTTACGGACGGCGAAGGTACGCTGGCGAATCTTCCGCTGCCGCAGGTGCCTCAGCCTAACGCCGCCACCGCGCTGGCGGCACTGCGCGCCAGCGGGCTGAACATCAGCGAGCAGGCGATTCGTGACGGTATTGCCCGGGCGATTTTGCCCGGTCGTTTCCAGATAGTGAGCGAATCGCCACGGGTGATTCTGGATGTCGCACATAATCCCCATGCTGCGGAATATCTGACAGAACGCCTGAAAATGTTGCCGAAAAACGGGCGTATACTTGCCGTTATCGGTATGCTACATGATAAAGATATCGCAGGGACGTTAGCCTGGCTGAAAAGCGTGGTCGACGACTGGTATTGCGCGCCGCTGGAAGGGCCGCGCGGCGCGACGGCGGAGCAATTGCTGGAACATCTGGGCAAAGGCACTGTCTATGACAGTGTCGCGCTGGCGTGGCATGCAGCGCTGGCAGAGGCGAAACCAGAAGATACCGTGCTGGTGTGTGGATCATTTCACACGGTTGCACATGTCATGGAAGTGATGGACGCGGGGAGAAGCGGTGGCGAGTAAGTTTCAGAATCGTTTAGTTGGCACAATCGTGCTGGTCGCTCTCGGGGTGATTGTGCTTCCCGGGTTGCTCGACGGGCAGAAAAAACACTATCAGGATGAGTTTGCGGCGATCCCGCTGGTGCCAAAACCTGGCGATCGCGATGAGCCTGATATGATGCCAGCCGCAACACAGGCGTTGCCGACCCAGCCGCCTGAAGGCGCTGCTGAGGAGGTGCGTGCCGGAGATGCGGCAGCGCCGTCTCTGGACCCTTCCCGTTTTGCTGCGGAAAACAACGCCAGTTTCGATCCTGTCCCCGCACCTGTTGAGCCGCCGAAGCCGAAACCGGTTGAAAAGCCGAAACCACAGCCGAAGCCGCAGCAACCGGTAGCGGCAACGCCGACACCGGCGCCTGAGCCGAAACCTGCTGCTGAAGAAAAACCCGCGCCAACGGGTAAAGCGTACGTTGTGCAGTTGGGGGCGTTGAAAAATGCCGATAAGGTCAATGAGATAGTGGGTAAACTTCGTGGCGCGGGCTTCCGGGTATATACTTCTCCGTCAACGCCGGTACAGGGTAAAATAACCCGTATCCTCGTCGGGCCTGACGCCTCAAGAGACAAGCTGAAAAATTCTCTTGGCGAGTTACAGCAGATCTCCGGTTTGAGTGGCGTGGTGATGGGTTACAGCCCGAACTAAGCCACCGCTGCCTGATGGCGACGCTGCGCGTCTTATCAGGCCTACGATGTACTGTTTTCCAGGCCGGATAAGGTGCTTGCCCGCCATCCGCGCGGAGTTCAGCCAGGCCTACGGTGTACTGTTTTGTAGGCCGGATAAGGTGCTTGCACCGCCATCCGGCAATGCCCGAAGAGGCAAAAAGTTTGATGGCGTTGAATATTTTTTCAGCGCCATTTTTATTTACGCACGGGAAGGAAATCCCTACGCAAACGTTTTCTTTTTCTGTTAGAATGCGCCCCGAACAGGACGACAGGGCGTAAAATCGTGGGACACATATGGTCTGGATTGATTACGCCATTATCGCGGTGATTGGTTTTTCCTGTCTGGTTAGCCTGATCCGTGGCTTTGTTCGTGAAGCGTTATCGTTGGTGACATGGGGTTGTGCTTTCTTTGTCGCCAGCCATTACTACACTTACCTGTCTGTCTGGTTTACGGGCTTTGAAGACGAACTGGTTCGAAATGGGATTGCTATCGCGATACTGTTTATCGCGACGCTTATCGTCGGCGCTATCGTGAACTTTGTGATAGGTCAGCTGGTGGAGAAAACCGGCCTGTCGGGTACTGACAGGGTGTTGGGGATCTGTTTTGGCGCGCTGCGAGGAGCGTTAATCGTCGCTGCCATTCTGTTCTTTCTCGATACGTTTACCGGCCTGTCGAAAAGCGAAGACTGGAGCAAGTCGCAGCTTATCCCGCAGTTCAGTTTCATCATCAGATGGTTCTTTGACTATCTGCAAAGCTCGTCAAGTTTCTTGCCCAGAACGTAACGGTTCTGAGATGTGGCTTAACGAGGAAAAGACGTATGTGCGGTATTGTCGGTATCGCCGGTGTTATGCCGGTAAACCAGTCGATTTATGACGCGTTAACGGTGCTCCAGCATCGTGGTCAGGATGCCGCTGGCATCATCACCATTGATGCCAACAACTGCTTCCGCTTGCGTAAGGCAAACGGACTGGTGAGCGATGTTTTTGAAGCTCGCCATATGCAGCGTATGCAGGGCAATATGGGCATCGGGCATGTGCGTTACCCAACGGCTGGCAGCTCCAGCGCCTCCGAAGCTCAACCTTTTTACGTCAACTCGCCGTATGGCATCACGCTTGCTCATAACGGCAACCTGACCAACGCGCATGAGCTGCGTAAAAAGCTGTTTGAAGAAAAACGTCGTCACATCAACACCACGTCAGATTCTGAAATCCTGCTCAATATTTTTGCCAGCGAGCTGGATAACTTCCGTCATTACCCGCTGGAAGCCGATAACATCTTTGCCGCCATTGCCGCGACCAACCGGCAGATTCGCGGCGCGTATGCCTGTGTGGCGATGATTATCGGGCACGGTATGGTGGCTTTCCGCGATCCGAACGGCATCCGCCCGCTGGTGCTGGGCAAGCGCGACATTGGCGATGGTCGCACTGAATATATGGTTGCGTCCGAAAGCGTGGCGCTTGATACGCTGGGCTTCGAATTCCTGCGCGATGTGGCGCCGGGCGAAGCGGTGTACATCACCGAAAAAGGCCAGTTGTTTACCCGCCAGTGCGCGGATAACCCGGTCAGCAATCCGTGCCTGTTCGAATACGTCTACTTTGCGCGCCCGGACTCGTTCATCGATAAAATTTCCGTCTACAGCGCCCGCGTGAATATGGGGACGAAGCTGGGCGAAAAAATTGCACGTGAATGGGAAGATCTGGATATCGACGTGGTGATCCCGATTCCAGAAACCTCCTGCGATATCGCGCTGGAAATCGCCCGCATTCTGGGTAAGCCGTACCGCCAGGGCTTTGTGAAAAACCGCTACGTTGGCCGGACGTTTATCATGCCGGGCCAGCAGTTGCGCCGTAAGTCCGTGCGTCGCAAGCTGAACGCCAACCGCGCTGAATTCCGCGATAAGAACGTCCTGCTGGTGGATGACTCCATCGTGCGCGGCACCACCTCTGAACAGATTATTGAGATGGCCCGTGAAGCCGGCGCGAAGAAGGTCTATCTGGCTTCTGCGGCGCCGGAAATTCGCTTCCCGAACGTTTACGGTATCGATATGCCGACGGCAAATGAGCTGATTGCTCACGGTCGTGAAGTGGATGAAATTCGCCAGATCATCGGTGCCGATGGGCTTATTTTCCAGGATCTGGACGATCTGATTGAAGCTGTTCGCGCTGAGAACCCGGATATTCAGCAGTTTGAATGTTCGGTCTTTAACGGCGTGTATGTCACGAAAGACGTTGACCAGCAGTATCTCGATTATCTGGATTCCCTGCGTAATGACGACGTCAAAGCGATGCAGCGTCAGAACGAAGTGGAAAACCTGGAAATGCATAACGAAGGTTAATCTCTCCTCCCGGCAAGGGCGCGCAATCCGCGCCCTTGCTTGCAACGCCCCGTAAAATCCTGCAAAGTCAGCCCAGACGCAAGAAAGGGCAAAAATCATGAAACGACTCATTGTAGGGATTAGCGGCGCCAGCGGCGCGATTTATGGCGTGCGCTTGTTGCAGGTTCTGCGTGACGTGGCGGATGTGGAGACCCACCTGGTGATGAGTCCGGCAGCGCGTCAGACGCTTGCGCTGGAAACCGAATTTTCCTTGCGGGAGGTGCAGGCTCTGGCCGATGTCACCCATGATGCGCGCGATATTGCCGCCAGTATCTCTTCTGGCTCCTTTCAGACGGTGGGGATGGTGATTTTACCGTGCTCGATCAAAACGCTCTCCGGTATTGTGCACAGCTATACCGACGGACTTCTCACCCGTGCGGCGGATGTTGTCCTGAAAGAGCGCCGCCCGCTGGTGTTGTGCGTGCGGGAAACGCCGCTGCATTTAGGACACCTGCGCCTCATGACTCAGGCGGCTGAAATTGGCGCCGTTATTATGCCACCGGTTCCCGCGTTTTATCATTGCCCGCAAACGCTGGATGATGTGATTAATCAGACGGTTAATCGTGTTCTGGATCAGTTTGATATCACGTTGCCGCACGATCTTTTCACCCGTTGGCAGGGCGCATAACGCTGCCCGTTCACAGTGCGTTTTTGCACAAATTGCCCTGTTTCAGGGCAATTTTGTAACCGCGATCATATCCTCAACATTTAATTCGCTAAAAGCGACCGAAACGCTGCGGTTCAACCGTCATACCTGCTATCTTCAACATCAGGACAATATTGCAACGTTTTATTAACATATTTAACGTCAAATAGGGACGCCGACGTGAAAATGGCATAAGACCTGCATGAAAAAGTCTGCAAACACACAACACAATGCAAAACATAATAAAATTACGCCACTTGAGGGTTATGTATGAAGAAGACAGTTCTCGCTTTGTCTTTGCTGGTAGGACTTTCCGCAACGGCGGCCAGCTACGCAGCGCTACCGCAGACGGTTCGTATTGGTACAGACGCGACATATGCGCCTTTCTCATCGAAAGATGCCAAAGGGGATTTTGTTGGTTTTGATATCGATCTGGGCAATGAGATGTGCAAGCGTATGCAGATCAAATGCACCTGGGTCGGTAGCGATTTTGATGCGCTGATTCCTTCCCTGAAAGCGAAGAAAATCGATGCCATCATTTCATCGCTCTCCATTACCGAGAAACGCCAGCAGGAGATTGCCTTCTCCGACAAACTGTATGCCGCCGACTCGCGCCTGATTGCCGCGAAAGGCTCATCTGTCCAGCCGACGATTGACTCGCTGAAGGGCAAGCACGTTGGCGTACTGCAAGGCTCCACTCAGGAAGCCTATGCGAATGATAACTGGCGCAGCAAAGGCGTGGATGTTGTGGCCTACGCGAACCAGGATCTCATCTATTCCGACCTGACGGCGGGCCGTCTTGATGCTGCATTGCAGGATGAAGTTGCGGCCAGCGAAGGGTTCCTCAAACAGCCTGCGGGCAAGGACTATGCGTTTGCCGGTCCTTCCGTGAAAGATAAAAAGTACTTTGGCGACGGCACCGGGGTTGGCTTGCGTAAAGACGATACCGAGCTGAAAGCGGCGTTTGATAAAGCGCTGAGCGATCTGCGTGCTGACGGCACCTACGACAAGATGGCGAAAAAGTACTTTGACTTTAACGTCTACGGCGACTGACCGGTCGCTGCGGGGGAGTATTGCGCACCGTTTTGGTTAACCATCACGGTGCGTGATGAGAGATTTGCACCATCATGGTGCGTTTGTCGCTGTCAAAATGAGCATGAATGCATACTTAAGCGCTTTTCATGCAAAATAAACCGGCTGACAGGGTAGAATGCTTTGCCTTGTCGGCCCGATTAATGGCACGATAACTGCACCTGGTCCTGTAAAGATCCCCTATAAAAGACAGTCTGTTGAGGATAGTTATGAAAAAACTGGTGTTGTCTCTTTCTCTGGTCCTGGCTTTCTCCAGTGCTACCGCAGCATTTGCAGCCATTCCGCAAAAAGTTCGTATCGGTACCGATCCGACTTATGCCCCTTTTGAATCGAAAAATGCACAGGGTGAATTGGTCGGTTTTGATATCGATCTGGCCAAAGAGCTGTGCAAACGCATTAATACACAATGTACCTTCGTGGAAAACCCGCTGGATGCGCTGATCCCGTCGTTAAAAGCGAAGAAAATCGATGCCATCATGTCCTCGCTTTCCATCACCGAAAAGCGTCAGCAGGAAATCGCGTTTACCGACAAATTCTATGCAGCAGACTCTCGCCTGGTTGTCGCCAAAGATTCTGATATTCAGCCGACCGTTGAGTCCCTGAAAGGCAAGCGTGTTGGCGTATTGCAGGGCACCACGCAGGAAACGTTTGGTAATGAGCACTGGGCGCCGAAAGGCATTGAAATCGTCTCTTACCAGGGTCAGGACAATATCTATTCCGACCTGACGGCAGGGCGTATCGATGCCGCTTTCCAGGATGAAGTCGCAGCCAGCGAAGGCTTCCTGAAGCAGCCTGTAGGCAAAGATTACAAATTCGGCGGCCCGTCGGTGAAAGACGAGAAACTGTTCGGTGTGGGTACGGGTATGGGGCTGCGCAAAGAGGATAACGAACTGCGCGAAGCCCTGAACAAAGCATTTGCGGAAATGCGTGCTGACGGTACTTACGAGAAGCTGGCGAAAAAGTACTTTGATTTTGATGTTTACGGCGGTTAATCGCCGCTGGTGCAGATAACGCCCGCAGATTTTTGACGCGCTGATTTTATGCCTGATGGCGCTGCGCTTATCAGGCCTACAGAGATTTTGTAGGTCGGATAAGGCAAAGCCGCCATCCGGCATTTAACGGTTCGACTGAGATCAAAAGAGGCGTCTTACTCACCACACACGACAGGACAGGCAGCATGTTGTACGGGTTTTCAGGTGTTATTTTTCAGGGCGCGCTTGTCACGCTTGAGCTGGCCCTCAGCTCAGTTGTGCTGGCCGTGCTGATCGGTCTTGTCGGCGCGGGCGCGAAACTTTCGCAAAACCGGGTGACGGGACTTATTTTCGAAGGCTATACCACCCTGATTCGCGGGGTGCCGGATCTGGTTTTAATGCTGCTGATTTTCTACGGGTTGCAAATCGCGCTCAATGCGGTGACCGACGCGATGGGAATAGGGCAGATTGATATTGATCCGATGGTCGCCGGTATTATCACCCTGGGTTTTATCTATGGCGCGTACTTTACGGAAACCTTCCGTGGCGCGTTTATGGCGGTGCCAAAAGGGCATATTGAAGCGGCGACGGCATTCGGTTTCACCGGTTCGCAAATATTCCGGCGGATTATGTTCCCGGCGATGATGCGCTACGCCTTACCGGGGATTGGTAATAACTGGCAGGTTATCCTCAAAGCGACGGCGCTGGTTTCGCTGCTCGGGCTGGAAGATGTGGTCAAAGCCACGCAGCTGGCCGGCAAGAGTACCTGGGAGCCATTCTATTTCGCCGTAGTGTGCGGGCTGATTTATCTGGTATTTACAACGGTTTCCAATGGTGTGCTGCTGTTCCTCGAGCGCCGCTACTCCGTGGGTGTGAAGAGGGCTGACCTGTGATCGAGATTATTCAGGAGTACTGGAAATCCCTGCTCTGGAGCGATGGTTATCGCTTTACCGGCGTGGCCATTACGCTGTGGTTGCTGATCTCCTCGGTGGTGATGGGCGGCATTCTGGCGCTGTTTTTGGCGATTGGCCGCGTTTCCAGCAACAAATTTATCCAGTTCCCCATCTGGTTGTTTACCTATGTTTTTCGCGGTACGCCGCTGTATGTGCAGCTCCTGGTGTTCTATTCCGGGATGTACACGCTGGAGATCGTGAAAGGAACCGATCTCCTCAACGCGTTTTTCCGTAGCGGTCTTAACTGTACCGTTCTGGCGTTGACGCTGAATACCTGCGCCTATACCACGGAGATTTTCGCTGGCGCCATCCGTTCAGTACCGCACGGGGAAATTGAAGCGGCGCGGGCGTATGGCTTCTCATCGTTCAAAATGTATCGCTGTATTATTTTACCTTCCGCGCTGCGTATCGCGCTGCCAGCATACAGTAACGAAGTGATCCTGATGCTGCACTCAACCGCGCTGGCGTTTACCGCGACGGTGCCGGATTTGCTGAAAATCGCCCGTGATATTAACTCGGCAACCTATCAACCGTTTACCGCATTCGGCATTGCCGCTGTGCTGTATTTGATTATTTCGTATGTCCTGATTAGCCTGTTCCGTAAAGCGGAAAAGCGCTGGCTCCAGCACGTGAAACCTTCTTCAACGCACTGAGAATACGATGTCTGAGAATAAATTAAACGTTATCGATTTGCACAAGCGCTACGGCGAACATGAGGTGCTGAAAGGGGTATCGCTACAGGCTAACGCCGGAGATGTGATCAGTATTATCGGATCGTCTGGCTCCGGTAAGAGTACCTTTCTGCGCTGTATTAACTTCCTCGAAAAACCGAGCGAAGGGTCGATTGTGGTGAGCGGCCAGAATATTTCCCTGGTGCGTGATAAAGACGGCCAGCTCAAGGTCGCCGATAAAAACCAACTGCGGCTGCTGCGTACGCGCCTGACGATGGTATTTCAGCACTTCAATCTCTGGAGCCACATGACGGTGCTGGAGAACGTTATGGAAGCGCCGATTCAGGTGCTGGGATTAAGCAAACATGAAGCGCGCGAGCGTGCGGTGAAATACCTGGCGAAAGTTGGTATTGATGAACGTGCGCAGGGAAAATACCCGGTACACCTCTCAGGTGGTCAGCAGCAGCGCGTCTCAATTGCCCGCGCGTTGGCGATGGAACCTGAGGTACTGCTGTTTGATGAGCCGACATCGGCGCTTGACCCCGAACTGGTAGGCGAAGTCTTGCGTATCATGCAGCAGTTAGCGGAAGAGGGGAAAACGATGGTGGTGGTGACGCATGAAATGGGGTTTGCCCGCCATGTTTCCACCCATGTGATTTTCCTGCATCAGGGGAAAATCGAAGAAGAAGGCGATCCAGAGCAGGTATTCGGCAACCCGCAAAGCCCGCGTTTGCAACAGTTCCTGAAAGGCTCGCTGAAGTAGCGGTTTATCCGTCGCTCAGAGAAACAATTTTGCCCGGTGGCGCTGTGCTTACCGGGCCGACACGTAGGCCGGATAAGGCATCGCCGCCATCCGGCGATTATCACCCCATCTCGCTTTCCAGACGATATACCCATTCGTCATACCGGATGCCGTTCACCTCATAGGCGTTTTTCAGCACCTGAGTCCGCGTAAAACCACGCTTTTCCAGCACGCGCACAGACGCGTGATTCTTTGCCAGCACATAGGCATTTATCGCTTTCACGCTGGTATGCGTAAAGGCGTAATCGCAGACGGCATATAAGGCTTCTGTGGCGATCCCTCTCCCTTGCGCTTCCGGGAGCACCGTATAGCCGATATCGGCTTCCTGCGGATAATGGTGGCTAATTTGTAAGCCAATGTCGCCCAAAGGCTTATCGCTGTTATGCAGGCGGATGACGAAGGTATACTTTGAGACGAGGCGACGGGCGAACAGCAGGCGAGTGTCTTTTTCCGGCGTGATATCAGCCATATAACGCATGATTTCAGGGTTTTCACGCAGTGCGAGAAAAAAGGACCAGTCAGTAGGTTGAAAAAGGGAGAGGGTCAATCGGGAGGTGGTTATTATCGCCATAAAATCGCCATTCCAGAAGTCAGGCATACTACCTTACCACCGGAATGGCTACAGTGACCAGGTGAATGGTTTAACGGATCACATCGGCCAGCGCTTCTTCTAAATCGTACCAGCGAAATGAAAACCCCGCCGCCTCCAGTCTTTTTGGCAATGCGCGCTGTCCGCCCAGCACCAGTACCGATGATTCCCCCATTAACAGGCGGATGACGGTCGCGGGAACGCGCAGGATTGCGGGGCGGTTCAGCGCATGACCCAGCGCATGGGCGAACTGTTCATTACGAACCGGATAAGGCGAAACCATATTGAACGGGCCGCGCAGGTCGTTATCCAGCAGCCAGAGAATACCGTTTACCATATCATCGATATGGATCCAGGCCAGATACTGACGCCCATTGCCAATTGGCCCTCCCAGCCCCAGGCGAAACGGCGGGATCATTTTGGCCAGAATGCCGCCTTCCGGCGCCAGGACGACGCCGGTGCGTAGCAGACAAACGCGCGTTTTATCACTTTGCGCGCTACAGGCAATCTGCTCCCAACGCGCGCATAACTTATGGGTAAATTCGTTATGCGGCGGTTCTTCTTCCGTTACGACAACTTCGCCCAGATCGCCGTAATAGCCTGCGGCAGACCCGGAAATTAACGCGGCCGGGGGCGTCTCGCTGGCGTTGATCAAATCCGCCAGCTTTTGCGTGATGGACCAGCGGCTTTGACACAAACGCTCTTTTTGCTGCGCAGTCCAGCGTTTGTCGGCGATAGGCTCGCCAGCAAGGTTGACCACGGCGTCTATGTCGTTGAGGTTCTGCCTGTCCTCCAGCCCTTTCCACAGCGCAACCCGGGAGTCGAGAAGCTGACGCGCCTTATCGGGACTCCGTGTGACGACCGTCACCTGATGCCCCAGCGCCAGCAGACGGGGAATCAGGTGGCGTCCTATCAGGCCAGTACCGCCGGTAATCAGAATCTGCATGTTTCCTCCCGGATAGCGCTTAACGTCGCCAGTTGAGCGTCATGGAGACGGAATCGGCATAACGCAGCGCATGAAGTTTGTCGATCTCTACTTCAGCATAAGTGACCCAGTGATGTTCGCGTGCGATGTCGAGCACATCCTGAGTTAATTTTTCTAACAGCGAGAATCGGTTGCTCTCCACATGCTGAATAATGTTTTTTGTGATGGTGCGGTAATTCAGCGCGTCGTTGATGTCCTCGCTTACGCGGGCTTTTTCCGCCGGATAGTGAATGGCAACGTTAATAACGATATCCTGGCGGTTGAGGATCTCTTCCTCTTTGATACCGATAAACGTGCGCAGACGAAGGTTTTTTATACGAATAATAGCGTCAGGTTGTGACATTGCAGGCGTCCTCCATGGTTGAACCTTTGCATGATACACGAGAACCCGGCCGCGTTATTCGCTCTGACTCTCAGGCTTCTGCTAAGGCCGCAGTCTTGCGCGTTCTGTTGCCGGGCTCAGTATGAGTTTTCATCAGGTGACAGTATGCGAAAGACTCTATATTTTGAGAGAAAGCCCAAAGAACGAAGAGGACATTATGAGCAAACCCGAGATTACGCTTTGGTCAGACGCTAACTTTTTCTCTCCTTACGTCTTATCCGTTTATGTTGCCTTGCAGGAGAAAGGACTGCCTTTTACCCTCAAAACCGTTGACCTGAGCAGCGGCGAGCATTTGCAGCCCTCATGGCAGGGCTACGCGTTAACGCGCCGCGTCCCGGTGCTGGAAATCGATGGCTTTGAGCTTAGCGAGTCGTCGGCAATTACCGAGTATCTGGAAGATCGCTTTGCGCCGCCGCAGTGGGAGCGCATCTACCCGCACGATCTGCAAAAACGCGCCCGCGCGCGCCAGATTCAGGCGTGGTTACGCAGTGATTTAATGCCCATTCGCGAGGAACGTTCGACGGATGTGGTCTTTGCGGCGGCCAGGAAAGGCCCGTTAAGCGAAGCGGGGAAAGAGAGCGCGGCAAAACTGGTGGCGACGGCCAGTGGTTTGCTCGCTCACGGTAAGCCGAATTTATTTGGCGAATGGTGTATTGCGGATACCGATTTGGCGCTCATGCTTAACCGCCTCGTACTGAATGGCGACGAGATTCCTGAGGCACTGGCGGAATATGCAGCATTCCAGTGGCAGCGCGCCTCCGTTCAACGTTTTATTGCGCTTTCCGCAAAGCGTTCCGGCTGATAATCCGCGTATAATCCAGTATCATAGAGCGGTTTTTTATGACGAGGAGTGAGTGATGAAACTGATGTTTGCATCGGACATTCATGGTTCGTTACCTGCGACAGAGCGCGTACTTGAACGGTTTGCGCAAAGTGGCGCGCAATGGCTGGTGATACTGGGTGATGTGCTTTATCACGGGCCGCGTAACGCGCTGCCGGAAGGCTACGCACCGGCGCAGGTGGCAGAACGCCTGAACGAGCAGGCGGCGCGTATTATTGCGGTACGGGGAAACTGTGACAGCGAAGTGGATCAGATGCTGCTCCACTTCCTGATAACCGCGCCGTGGCAGCAAGTGCTGCTGGAAAACCGGCGCATCTTCCTGACCCACGGACACCTGTTCGGGGCGGATAATGTACCCGCGTTAAATGCGGGCGACGTTCTTGCTTATGGGCATACTCATCTGCCGGTCGCTGAAAAACGCGGCGAGCTGTATCACTTTAATCCAGGCTCAGTCAGCATCCCGAAAGGTGGGTTTGCAGCAAGCTACGGCATTCTGGATGATAATGTTTTGAGCGTAATCGCACTCAATGATCAAAGTATCATTGCGCAGGTCGCGATTAATCCGTAATTTACCCCACAATTGTAAATGCGCCGTAAGAGCGCCAGAAAAAGAAGGTTTCCTGATGGTGGAACAGCGTCGTTTGGCAAGTACTGAATGGGTGGATATTGTGAATGAAGAGAACGAAGTCATTGCGCAATCCAGCCGGGAGCAAATGCGAGCGCAGCGCTTACGTCATCGTGCAACGTATATCGTCGTGCATGATGGTATGGGCAAAATTCTGGTTCAACGCCGTACTGAGACAAAAGACTTTTTGCCCGGCATGTTAGATGCCACCGCAGGTGGGGTGGTGCAGGCCGATGAGCAACTGCTGGAGTCTGCACGACGTGAAGCGGAAGAAGAACTGGGTATCGCAGGCGTGCCGTTTGCTGAGCACGGTCAGTTCTATTTTGAAGATGATAATTGCCGTGTCTGGGGCGGATTATTTAGCTGCGTTTCTCATGGGCCATTCGCGCTTCAGGAAGAAGAAATCAGCGAAGTCTGCTGGCTGACGCCGGAAGAAATTACGGCGCGTTGCGATGAGTTCACCCCGGACTCATTGAAAGCGCTGGCGTTGTGGATGACCCGCAATGCCAACAATGAATCGGCAAAGCAAGAGAAGCAAGAAGAGACGGAATAAGGTCTCTAACAGCTATCCCGCAAGCATAAACTGGAGGCGATCTGTTTCCGATCGCTCCAGTTGCCATCCTTCAGACGTTCCAGCAGCGCGCGTCCGGCTTCAAGGCCTATCTTACGATGCGGTACGGCCATTGTCGTTAACGGCGGCTGACAAACCCGACTCACATCGCTGTCGCCGAATCCTACCACCGCCAGATCGTCAGGGACTTTGATCCGTCTGCGCTGACACTCATATAACGCACCGCAAGCCAGCTCATCGGATACGCACACCAGCGCGTCCAGCTCGGGCCACGCCAGAATAAATTCGGGAAGCTGCGAAGCGCCGGTGGAAAAGTTTGGCGGCAGGGCGGCGTTAATCACGCGATTGGGCGACATATGGTGGCGCAACATCGCCTTGTACCAGCCCTGCAAATGCTGTTGAAAGATCCACTGCTCCTGATTGGCGCAAAGCAGGCCAATATTCTGATAACCGCGCTGAATGAGCATTTCGGTCAGTTCGTACATTGCCGCGACGTTATCAATACCTATATTCATATCAATCGGATCGGTACGAATGGCGCCAATTTCCATCACCGGAATCGACGCGTTTTTTAACCAGTGACGCACCGTGTCGCTGTGCTCGACGCTGAGTAAGATGGCGGCGGCGATGTTGGAGGCCAGCAGCGTCTCCAGCAGTTTCTCTTCCTGTTCGAGATGGTGAAGGGACTCCGCCAGCATAATCTGGTATCCCGCAGGTTGTAAAACTTGCTGAAGTCCGGCAAACATTTCTGAACAACCGGCTTCCGTGAGGTTTGGGACGACCATCGCGATGGTCCGTGACGAGGCGGAAGCCAGCGCGCTTGCGGCAAGATTGGGCATGTAACCGAGTTCATTCACTGCGGCTTCGATTTTTTCCCGGAGTTTATCGGAAACTTGCTCAGGCGTGCGTAACGCACGGGACACGGTCATGGTGCCGACACCGGCAAGCTGAGCAACATCGGCGATGGTCACCTTACCAGTACTACGCCGTTTTCGAGTTATAGACATACAGATTCCTGCGCAATTACAACGTATTGAGATGTTTTTTTATTGTCATTCATCGCTTCACGGGAGTAGCAGTATACGCCTTAAATCCGGTTTAAGGCTGTGATTTCACGCGTTGATTGTATTTTGATAGCGCTATCACATATCTGACTGATAACTTTTGATAGCGCTATCTTTGTGAATATGATCACAGATAAGGTTTCAGCGCTTGAATAAAGTTTGCTCATATCTGGCAATCACGCGAGGAGGATATGTGCTCAATCACTGGCTAACTGATGCAACCATCATGCGGCAGGCGAGGGTGGAAAACTGGCCGCAGGCGCTGGAAATATGTGCCAGACCGCTGCTGGATGCTGGCGTTATCACACCTGAATATGTGACGGCGATTGTTGAGCAGCATCATAAGCTGGGCGCGTATTACGTTCTGGCGCCGGGTCTGGCGATGCCGCATGCGCGACCGGAAGAGGGAGCAAAGGGATTAGGCTTGTCGTTGTTAAAGCTGGAGCAGGGTGTCTCATTTGGGGCGGGCGAGTTCGATCCGGTGGATATCATCGTGATGCTCGCGGCACCCGACAAACACAGCCATATTGAAATGATTTCGGCGCTGGCAGAGTTATTTTCCAGCGATGACGATATGGATAAATTACATCAGGCGAAGTCGTTGGAGGAAATAAAAACAATAATCGCACGTTTCTAATTTAATTACGCATTCCGAATTACCTGACACATTACGCGCCTGCGTGATGCGGGCGTACTCTACTTAAAAGAAGGTGATGATAATGAAAATTATGGCTATTTGCGGTTCTGGCCTGGGCAGCAGTTTTATGGTCGAAATGAATATTAAAAAAGTGCTCAGGAAGCTTGAAATTGATGCCGATGTTGAGCATTCCGATCTCTCCTCGGCGACGCCTGGCGCTGCGGATCTGTTTGTCATGGCGAAAGATATTGCCGCCAGCGCCAGCGTGCCGGAAAGCCAACTGGTGGTGATTAATAACATTATCGATATTAATGAACTTGAAGCGCAGCTGCGCGCCTGGTTCGCCAAACAATAACCTTATTGCAAGCGAGGCGGATATGTTTATCCTTGAAACGCTGAATTTTGTTGTTGATATCTTAAAAGTGCCCTCGGTGCTGGTGGGGTTAATTGCCTTAATTGGCCTTGTCGCGCAGAAAAAAGCGTTTTCCGATGTAGTGAAAGGCACGATTAAAACTATTTTAGGTTTTATTGTACTGGGCGGCGGCGCAACGGTACTGGTCGGGTCTTTAAATCCACTCGGCGGAATGTTTGAACATGCGTTTAATATCCAGGGGATTATTCCAAATAACGAAGCGATTGTTTCCATCGCGCTGGAAAAATACGGGGCGTCTACGGCGCTGATCATGGCCTTTGGCATGGTGGCGAATATTGTGGTCGCCCGTTTTACCCGTCTGAAATACATCTTTCTGACAGGACACCATACGTTTTATATGGCCTGTATGATCGGCGTAATCCTGACGGTTGCCGGTTTTGACGGCGTTGGTCTCGTCTTTACCGGATCGCTGATTCTGGGGCTGGTGATGGCCTTTTTCCCGGCGCTGGCGCAGCGCTATATGAAGCGTATCACCGGCACTGATGATATCGCGTTTGGTCACTTCGGCACGCTGGGTTATGTGCTGTCCGGCTGGATCGGCAGCCTTTGTGGTAAAGGTTCCCGCTCTACCGAAGAGATGAACCTGCCTAAAAACTTAAGCTTCCTGCGCGACAGTTCGATCTCTATCTCTCTGACCATGATGATTATCTATCTGATCATGGCGGTAAGCGCGGGGCGTGAATATGTCGAGAGCACCTTCAGCGGCGGTCAGAACTACCTGGTCTACGCCATCATTATGGCGATCACCTTTGCGGCGGGCGTGTTCATCATCCTACAGGGCGTACGTCTGATTCTGGCGGAAATCGTACCGGCCTTTACCGGATTCTCAGAAAAACTGGTGCCGAACGCCCGCCCGGCGCTGGACTGCCCGGTCGTCTATCCGTATGCGCCTAACGCGGTGCTGATTGGCTTCCTGTTTAGCTTCCTCGGCGGCCTGGTCGGTCTGTTCCTGCTCGGACAGATGAAGCTGGTGCTGATCCTGCCGGGCGTGGTGCCGCACTTCTTTACCGGTGCGACGGCTGGCGTATTTGGTAATGCCACTGGCGGGCGTCGCGGCGCGATGATCGGCGCATTTGCCAACGGTCTGTTGATCACCTTCCTGCCCGTTCTGCTGCTGCCCGTGCTGGGGGCGATCGGCTTTGCGAATACGACCTTCTCAGACGCTGATTTCGGCGCAGTGGGGATTGTGCTGGGCAATCTGGCGCGCTACCTGTCGCCGCTTGCCATCACAGGGCTTGTTGTGGCGTTGTTCGTGCTGCTGGTGGCGTACAACGTGTTTGCGAAAAACAAATCTGCGGGGGGTAACACGCAGGAGAATACCGGAGCCAAATTATGAATGTGAATGAAGTTACTCAACTGGCGCGCGATATTCGCGTTGCCACTCTTAAGTCATTGACGCAGCTTGGCTTTGGCCACTACGGTGGCAGCATGTCGGTAGTGGAGACGCTGGCGGTGCTGTACGGCGCGGTGATGAAGATTGACCCGGCCGACCCTGACTGGCCGGAGCGCGATTACTTTGTGCTGTCTAAAGGTCATGCTGGCCCGGCGCTCTACAGCACGCTGGCGATTAAAGGCTACTTTCCGACAGAAGAACTGAACACGCTTAACCAGAACGGCACCCGTCTGCCGAGCCATCCAGACAGGTTAAAAACGCGCGGCGTGGATGCGACGACCGGTTCACTGGGGCAGGGGATCTCGATTGCCGGGGGGATGGCGCTGTCGCACAAACTTGCCGGGCGCCCGAATCGGGTATTTTGTATCGTCGGCGACGGCGAGCTGAACGAAGGGCAGTGCTGGGAAGCGTTTCAGTTTATCGCCCATCATCGCCTGAACAACCTGACGGTGTTTATCGACTGGAACAAGCAGCAGCTGGACGGCGAACTGGATGAGATTATTTGCCCGTTCGATCTGGAAGGGAAATTCCGCGCTTTCGGTTTTGATGTTGTCACCGTGAAAGGCGATGACATTGCCCGGCTGCTGGAGGTCGTTCAGCCGGTTCCGGCGGCGGATGCCCGTCCACGCGTGGTGATCCTCGACAGTATTAAAGGACAGGGCGTGCCCTACCTGGAGCAATTAAGCAACTCCCACCACCTGCGTCTGACCGATGAGATGAAAAAGGCGCTTAACGAGACGATTCGCCAACTGGAGGCCGCGCATGATTAAGGTTGCACCCGCGGGACAAAAAGAGAGCATGGAAATGCGTAAAGTGTACGCCGGATTTGTGGCGGAGCAGATAGAGGCCGGAAGCCAGATTATCGCACTTGAAGCGGATCTCATGAGTTCTATGGCGATGGACGGCGTTGCGAGGGATTATCCTCAGCATGTGATCAACTGCGGCATTATGGAAGCCAATGTGATCGGCACTGCGGCAGGGCTATCGCTCACCGGACGCAAACCGTTTGTCCATACCTTTACCGCCTTTGCCAGCCGTCGCTGTTTTGATCAGCTGTTTATGTCGCTCGATTACCAGCGCAACAACGTCAAGGTGATCGCGTCGGATGCCGGCGTGACTGCCTGCCATAACGGCGGCACCCATATGTCTTTTGAAGATATGGGCATTGTGCGCGGGCTGGCGCATTCGGTCGTGCTGGAAGTGACCGATGCCGTCATGTTTAAGGATATTTTGCGCCAGCTTATCGATCTTGAGGGTTTTTACTGGGTTCGAACCATCCGCAAACAGGCCCCGAGCATTTATGCTCCAGGATCGACGTTCACCATCGGTAAAGGGAATGTTCTGCGTGAAGGCAGCGATATCACGCTGATTGCCAACGGCATTATGGTTGCCGAGGCGCTGGAGGCGGCGCGCCAGCTGGAGCAGGATGGCGTGAACGCGGCGGTTATCGATATGTTTACCCTCAAGCCCATCGACCGCATGCTGGTAAAAAATTACGCGGAGAAAACCGGGCGAATCGTCACTTGTGAGAACCACAGCATTCATAATGGACTTGGGTCGGCCGTGGCTGAAGTGCTGGTTGAAACGTGCCCGGTGCCCATGCGCCGCGTCGGCGTTAAAGAGCGTTATGGTCAGGTCGGAACGCAGGATTTCTTGCAGAAGGAGTATGGTTTGACCGCAGAGGCCATTGTGGAAGCGGCGAAAACGCTGCTGTAATAATGATGTGTTGTTGCCGGATGGCGCTACCGCTTATCCGGCCTACAATAACCTGACTCGTAGGCCGGATAAGACGCGCCAGCGTCGCCATCCGGCATTTTTGATCAATGGTATCCCATCAACTGCGCGCCGATAACCACCACGCTGGACATGATAAACAGCAACCCCAGCAGCGTCGCGCCAACCTTCAGCCAGTTGCGAAAATCGACCCGGCACACGCCTAATGTCGCCATTAACGATGCGGACGTTGGATAGATGATGTGACTGAAGCCATCGCCAAACTGGAAGGCCAGTACCGTAACCTGACGGTTTACGCCTACCAGATCGCCTAACGGAGCCAGAAGCGGCATCGTTAACGCTGCCTGACCGGAACCGGAGGTAACAAAGAAATTGAATACGGCCTGAAACAGCAGCATAAACCATGCGGCGACAGCGTTGTTCAGACCGCTAATACCGTGAGCAATACTGTTCAACAGGGTATTTAACACGCTGGCGTCGCCCGCCTCGCCGTTGCCCACGAGCAATAAAATACCTTTGGCGAAGCCGACCAGCAGGGCCGGGGCAATCATCATTCTGGCGCCTTCGGTGAACGAGGAGGCCATGATGTTCACCGTCATACCGTTGAGGCGGAAAATAACCCCAATGATGCCGATGACCACGCCCATCGTGAAGAACTGGCTGGCAATCTCAGGAATAAACCACGCGTGAACAATCACTCCCCAGATAACCCAAATCATCACTCCGGTCAGCACAATCAGCACCAGCCAGTCGCCTGTGGTGAAAGGACGTTGGGCGATTTCGTCCTGCTTCTCACGAAAATAGCGATCGGATTCATGGACGCGCGACAGATGGGGATTCTTTTTCACCCGCGCGGCATAGGTCAGGGTAAAAAGAAGACCAATCAGCGTGGAAACGAACCACACAACAATGCGCAAGCCTGAGCCGGAAAGGACCGGTACGCCCGCAATCCCCTGCGCGACCACGACGCAAAACGGGTTCATCCATGAACTGGCAAAACCAATCTGGGTGGCGATATAGGTAACCAGTACGGTGGTAATGCTGTCATAGCCCAGGCGCACCATCAGCGGCGCGATAATAATCGCAAAGGCGACGGCCTCTTCCCCCATACCAAAAACCGCGCCGCCCAGTGAGAAGAGGATGAACAGCACCGGGATAAACAGCACCTCATTACCGCGCGTATGGCGTATCAGCGCCAGAATACCGTTATCAATGGTGCCTGTGCGCATGACGATGCCGAACGCGCCGCCGATCACCAGCATAAACATGATGATGCCGACAGCCGTGCCGAATTTAGAACCGGAGGTTAATCCTTCGAACGGGAAATTCATTAAGCCGGGTCTTTCATCGCCGGTTGTAAAGAGCTGGACGCGGTGATACTGCGCTTCACCGGCTTCGTTGGTGAGAATACGAAAAGAGTGGGGATCGACCACTTTGCGGGTTTTCGTCTGCCCGTCAACCTGATACTGCACCTCCTGGCTGTCGAACATTCCGACGGGAACAACCCAGGTGGCAAGACTGGTCAGAATGGCGACGAAAAAAATAATCACCAGCGTATCGGGCATCGCCCATTTTTTGGCAGGCCGCGATTGCGATTCTGTTACTGCGGACATAACACACTATCCCTGTTGCAAGGCAAAGAGATAATTATGCGAACAGAGGAATAGTTATTCATTGATACAGCGCAGCTAAGCGGGAAAATCGGATTTCGTTCATGCCGGTTCGGCAGGCATAAAAAATCTGGAAATAATCGCTATTTCCAGACCTTAGATATGAAGTGCTGGCCGGATAAGGACGCCTTAGCGTCGCTATCCGGCACACAAAGCAGATTACTGCTGTTGCTGTGAAGACTGAATCGCGGTCAGGGCGATGGTGTAGACGATATCATCTACCAGCGCGCCACGGGACAGGTCGTTCACCGGCTTGCGCATACCCTGTAGCATCGGCCCGATGGAGATCAGGTCGGCAGAACGCTGTACCGCTTTGTAGGTGGTGTTACCGGTGTTCAGATCCGGGAAGATGAACACGGTCGCGCGACCTGCAACCGGAGAGTTCGGCGCTTTGGATTTCGCAACATCAGCCATGACTGCGGCGTCGTATTGCAGCGGGCCGTCGATCATCAGGTCAGGACGTTTTTCCTGCGCCAGACGGGTCGCTTCACGCACTTTCTCTACGTCGCTGCCTGCGCCAGAGGTGCCGGTGGAGTAGGAGAGCATCGCAACGCGCGGTTCGATGCCGAAGGCAATTGCGGATTCCGCAGACTGGATGGCGATTTCAGCCAGCTGTTCTGCCGTCGGGTCCGGGTTGATCGCGCAGTCGCCGTAAACATAGACCTGTTCCGGCAGCAGCATGAAGAACACGGAAGAGACCAGAGAGCTGCCCGGCGCTGTTTTGATCAGCTGTAGCGGCGGACGAATGGTGTTTGCCGTGGTGTGAACCGCACCGGAAACCAGACCGTCAACTTCATCCTGTTCCAGCATCAGCGTACCGAGAACCACGTTGTCTTCCAGCTGTTCGCGGGCGACGGTTTCGGTCATGCCTTTGCTCTTACGCAGCTCAACCAGACGAGCAACATAACTTTCGCGAACCACTTCCGGGTCGACGATTTCAATGCCTGCGCCCAGTTCTACGCCCTGAGAGGCGGCAACGCGGTTGATCTCTTCCGGGTTACCCAGCAGGACGCAAGTCGCGATGCCACGTTCAGCACAGATGGCTGCCGCTTTAACGGTACGCGGTTCGTCGCCTTCCGGCAGAACGACGCGTTTACCGGCTTTACGCGCCAGCTCGGTCAGCTGGTAGCGGAATGCAGGCGGAGACAGACGACGGCTGCGCTCAGAGGTCGCGGTCAGGGATTCAATCCAGTCAGCGTTGATGTAGTTAGCAACGTATTCCTGAACTTTTTCGATACGCTCATGGTCATCAACCGGAACTTCCAGGTTGAAGCTCTGTAGGCTCAGAGAGGTCTGCCAGGTGTTGGTGTTCACCATGAATACCGGCAGGCCGGTTGCGAAAGCACGTTCGCACAGTTTAGAGATGCGCGCGTCCATTTCGTAGCCGCCGGTCAGCAGCAGAGCGCCGATTTCCACGCCGTTCATTGCCGCCAGGCAAGCCGCAACCAGTACGTCAGGACGGTCAGCAGAAGTCACCAGCAGAGAACCCGCACGGAAGTGCTCCAGCATGTGCGGAATGCTGCGCGCGCAGAACGTGACAGACTTCACGCGACGGGTGTTGATATCGCCTTCGTTCACAACGGTAGCGTTCAGGTGACGCGCCATGTCGATTGCACGGGTCGCAATCAGATCGAAGCTCCACGGCACCGCGCCCAGAACCGGCAGCGGGCTGGATTCCTGGAGTTTAGCCGGATCGACTTTCACCACTTTCGCTTTGGAAGAGTCGTCGAAAATCTCAGACAGATCCGGGCGGGTACGGCCCTGCTCATCAACCGGTGCGTTCAGTTTGTTAACAATAACGCCGGTGATGTTGGTGTTCTTCGCGCCGCCGAAGCTGCTGCGGGTCAGTTCGATACGCTCATTCAGCTGTTCCGGGGTGTCGGTGCCCTGAGACATCACGAAGACGATTTCCGCATTCAGCGTTTTCGCGATTTCGTAGTTCAGAGACTGAGCGAACTGGTGTTTACGCGTCGGAACCAGGCCTTCAACCAGCACCACTTCCGCATCTTTGGTGTTCGCGTGATAGTTCGCGATGATCTCTTCCATCAGCACATCTTTCTGATTGCTGGACAGCAGAGATTCAACGTGGCTCATCTTCAGCGGTTCAGCCGCCGGGACAGACGAGTTTGCACGAACGATAGCGGTAGTCTGGTCTGGCGCATTGCCACCCGCGCGCGGTTGGGCGATTGGCTTAAAGACGCTCAGACGAACGCCTTTGCGTTCCATAGCACGGATGACGCCAAGGCTGACGCTGGTCAGGCCGACGCTGGTTCCGGTAGGGATCAGCATAATAATACGGGACACGGTTTATCCTCTTTCGTTACCGCCGGTTTCAGGCGGGTTACAAAACAGCACCGCCAGCTAGGCTGGCGGTGTAAAATCAGGCAGTCAGACGGCTCGCGTCTTGCGCGATAACCAGTTCTTCGTTGGTTGGGATAACCACCGCAGGACGGGTACCTTCTTTGTTGATGAAACCAGATTTGCCGAAACGGGCAGCCAGGTTACGTTCGTGATCGACTTCAAAGCCCAGCACGCCCAGTTTACCCAGAGACAGCTCACGCACCATCGCCGCGTTTTCACCGATACCGCCAGTGAAGACCACTGCGTCCAGACGACCTTCCATCAGCGCGGTGTAAGAGCCGATGTATTTCGCCAGACGGTGGCAGTATACGTCCATCGCACGTTTCGCATCTTCTTTAGCGGTGTAGTTGTCTTCAACATAACGGCAGTCGCTGGTGACTTCGGTCAGACCCAACAGACCTGATTCTTTGGTCAGCATTTTGTTGATCTGATCGATGTTCATGCCCAGGTTGTCATGCAGGAAGAAGATGATTGCCGGGTCGATGTCACCGGTACGGGTGCCCATCACCAGACCTTCCAGCGGGGTCAGACCCATAGAGGTGTCAACGCACTGGCCGTTGCGGATTGCAGAAACGGAACCACCGTTGCCCAGATGGCAGGTGATGATGTTCAGTTCTTCAACCGGCTTGTTCAGCATTTTTGCGGCTTCCTGAGTCACATAGTAGTGGCTGGTGCCGTGGAAACCGTAACGACGTACGCCGTGTTCTTTGTACAGGCTGTACGGCAGGGCATACAGGTAAGACTCTTCCGGCATGGTTTGATGGAACGCGGTGTCGAACACTGCAACGTTCTTTTCTTTCAGTTCCGGGAAGGATTTCAGCGCTTCAGTAATCCCGATCAGGTGAGCCGGGTTGTGCAGCGGAGCGAACGGCGCAGCGTCTTTGATGCCCTGGATAACGGAGTCATCAATGACCACGGAGCTGGTATACTTCTCGCCGCCGTGTACGATACGGTGACCAATTGCGGTCAACTGCGCAGACAGTTCTGGTTTTTGTGCCAGAATAGTATTAACAATAAAGTTCAGCGCTTCACTGTGAGCGGCGCCTGCACCTAAAGCCGCTTCTTGTTTATTGCCGTCCATTTTCCATTTGATACGTGCTTCAGGAAGATGGAAACATTCGGCTAAACCAGAAAGGTATTCTTCACCGTTCGCTGCATCGATGATTGCAAATTTCAGTGAGGAGCTACCGCAGTTCAGAACCAGTACTAACTTACTCGACATGGAAGTACCTATTTATGATACGTGGCTAAAAAAACGTCAGTGAGCCATAGAGCGTAACGCATGATGACGCTGACGTTTATGATTAACATCATGCGCAATAATCTTTTTCGGCATGATGGAAGAAATACCTTTGAGTCTATGCCATTTTGCGTATTTTTCAGCCAATGGCATACTATATGTAAATTTGACGACTCAATGATTTTGGACTACTGGCCTTAGAGGCCGACACAGGATACCTGATAGTGGGTATCAATGACAAAATGTTTTGAACGATGTCCCTTGCAGTTGTTGTTTTGCACAAATTTTTGAATTTTTATATGTGAAGTTGAGGTAAAGCCATGTCGACACCGGATAATCGCTCCGTGAATTTTTTTAGTTTGTTTCGCCGGGGGCAGCACTACGCAAAGACGTGGCCGATGGAAAAGCGCCTTGCGCCGGTCTTTGTTGAGAACCGCGTGATTCGTATGACGCGTTACGCCATTCGCTTTATGCCGCCGATCGCGGTGTTTACGCTGTGCTGGCAAATCGCGCTGGGTGGTCAGTTAGGCCCGGCGGTTGCCACAGCCCTGTTTGCGCTCAGTTTACCGATGCAAGGCATGTGGTGGCTGGGAAAACGCTCCGTTACGCCACTCCCGCCTTCTATCCTGAACTGGTTCTATGAGGTTCGGGGAAAATTGCAGGAAGCCGGGCAGGCGTTGTCGCCAGTAGAAGGCAAGCCGGATTACCAGGCATTAGCTGACACGCTTAAGCGCGCCTTCAAACAACTGGATAAAACTTTCCTTGATGATTTGTAATTGACCCCTGATTACGCATATAAAAGAAGGCATACCAATGCCTTCTTTTTTTGACCGCAGTAGAGTGATACAGGAGTCCCAAAATGGAAATGACCAACGCTCAACGTCTGATTTTGTCTAACCAGTACAAAATGATGACCATGCTCGACCCGACCAACGCCGAGCGTTATCGCCGTCTGCAAACGATCATTGAACGCGGCTACGGCTTGCAGATGCGTGAGCTGGATCGTGAGTTTGGCGAACTGAAGGAAGAAACCTGCCGCACGATTATCGATATCATGGAGATGTATCACGCCTTACATGTGTCCTGGACTAACCTGAAAGACGCGCAGACCATTGACGAGCGTCGCGTGACGTTCCTCGGGTTTGATGCCGCAACCGAAGCGCGTTATCTGGGCTACGTTCGCTTTATGGTGAACGTGGAAGGGCGCTATACCCACTTTGATGCCGGTACGCATGGCTTTAATGCCCAGACGCCGATGTGGGAAAAATACCAGCGTATGCTGAATGTCTGGCACTCCTGCCCGCGCCAGTATCACCTGAGCTCGAACGAAATTAATCAGATTATCAATGCCTGAGGGGGTGAGCGTGCAGTGCAAAGGCTTTCTGTTTGATCTGGATGGAACGTTGGTTGACTCCTTACCCGTTGTAGAGCGGACATGGTGCAACTGGGCCGATCGTTTTGGCCTCACGCATGATGAAGTGCTGAGCTTTATTCATGGCAAGCAGGCTATCACTTCTCTGCGACACTTCATGGCGGGAAAGCCGGAAGAGGAGATCGCCGCAGAGTTTACCCGTCTGGAACAGATAGAAGCGACGGATACGGCAGGGATTGTGGCGTTGCCGGGCGCGGTCGAATTGCTGAACCATCTCAATAAAGCCGGTATCCCCTGGGCTATCGTTACTTCAGGCTCGATGCCGGTTGCGCGGGCGCGCCATCAGGCGGCCGGCCTTCCTGCGCCAGAGGTGTTTGTTACCGCTGAGCGTGTGAAGCGCGGCAAACCGGAACCGGATGCCTATCTGCTGGGCGCCCAACTGCTCGGCCTCTCGCCGCAGGAATGCGCGGTGGTGGAAGACGCGCCTGCCGGGATTCTCTCCGGGCTGACCGCCGGGTGTCATGTCATTGCGGTCAATGCGCCTGAGGACACGCCCCGCATTGCGGACGTCGATTTTGCCCTGAGCAGCCTTGAGCACATTTCCGTGACCAAACAGCCCAACGGAAACGTGGTCGTTCTTAGAAATACCTGAACATGATTTAGCCCCGCATTGTTGGGGCTTTTTTATGGCAGAATCAGTCCATCCCTCTCATTTAACAAGGATATGTTGTGAACGGTGAATTGATATGGGTTCTCTCCTTACTGGCGATTGCCGTTATCTTGTTTGCGACGGGCAAAGTGCGCATGGACGCGATTGCTTTGCTGGTCATTGTCGCCTTTGTTCTGAGTGGAACATTGAGCATCTCAGAGGCCTTTTCCGGCTTCAGCGATCCTAACGTTGTTCTGATTGCCGCCTTGTTCATTATCGGCGACGGGCTGGTGCGTACCGGCGTCGCGACGGTCATGGGCGCCTGGCTGGTGAAAATGGCCGGTAGCAGCGAAGTCAAAATGCTGGTGCTGCTGATGATCACCGTTGCCGGGCTTGGCGCGTTTATGAGTTCAACCGGCGTGGTCGCGATTTTCATCCCGGTGGTGTTAAGCGTTTCTATGCGTATGCAGACCTCGCCTTCACGCCTGATGATGCCGCTCAGTTTTGCCGGTCTTATCAGCGGCATGATGACGCTGGTGGCGACGCCGCCCAACCTGGTGGTGAACAGTGAACTGCTGCGCGAAGGGCTGCACGGTTTTAGCTTCTTTAGCGTCACGCCGATTGGGCTGGTGGTGCTGTTCCTCGGCATTATCTACATGCTGGTGATGCGCTTTATGTTGAAAGGGGATGATGCATCGCAGCAGCGTGATGGCTGGAAGCGTCGCGCCTTTCGCGATTTAATCAAAGAGTACCGTCTGACCGGTCGCGCTCGTCGGCTTGCCATTCGCCCGGGTTCGCCGATGGTCGGCCAGCGTCTGGATGACCTTAAGCTGCGTGAGCGCTATGGCGCGAACGTGATCGGCGTTGAACGCTGGCGGCGCTTTCGGCGCGTTATTGTTAACGTCAATGGGGTGTCGGAATTTCGCGCCCGCGATGTGTTACTGATCGATATGTCTGCCGCCGAGGTGGATCTCCGGGAATTTTGCAGCGAGCAACTGCTGGAGCCGATGGTTTTACGCGGCGAGTATTTTTCCGATCAGGCGCTGGATGTGGGGATGGCGGAAATCTCCCTGATTCCCGAATCGGAACTGATTGGCAAATCGGTGCGCGAGATCGGTTTTCGTACGCGCTATGGCCTGAATGTCGTCGGTCTGAAGCGTGACGGCGTGGCAATCGAAGGGTCGCTTGCTGATGAAGCGCTGTTAATGGGCGACATTATTCTGGTAGTAGGAAACTGGAAGCTGATTGGTCAGCTGGCGAAACAGGGCCGTGACTTCGTGGTGCTGAATATGCCTGTGGAAGTGAGCGACGCCTCCCCGGCGCACAGCCAGGCGCCGCATGCGATCTTCTGTCTGGTGCTGATGGTTGCGCTGATGCTGACCGATGAGATCCCTAACCCGATCGCGGCAATCATTGCTTGCCTGCTGATGGGGAAATTCCGCTGTATTGATGCAGAAAGCTCCTACAAAGCGATTCACTGGCCGAGCATTATCCTGATTGTCGGGATGATGCCTTTTGCGCTGGCGTTGCAAAAGACCGGCGGTGTTGATCTGGTCGTTAAAGGATTGATGGATGTCGGCGGCGGTTATGGCCCCTATATGATGCTGGCATGTCTGTTTGTGCTGTGCGCCACCATCGGGCTGTTTATTTCCAATACCGCGACCGCCGTGCTGATGGCGCCGATAGCCCTTGCGGCAGCGAAGTCGATGGGGGTGTCACCGTATCCTTTCGCGATGGTGGTGGCAATGGCGGCGTCGGCGGCGTTCATGACGCCGGTCTCCTCGCCGGTAAACACGCTGGTTCTGGGGCCGGGGAACTACAGTTTTAGCGACTTTGTTAAGATCGGGGTGCCGTTTACGATAATCGTTATGGCGGTATGCGTGGTGATGATCCCGGTGCTGTTTCCGTTTTGATTTTTTGCCGGATGGCGCTATTCGCTTATCCGGCCTACAAATGTAGCAGTAGGTCGGATAAGACGTTTACGTCGCCATCCGGCAAAACGATTTATAGCGGCGAATCCTGGCTGATTTCATCCAGCGAGAGGTGAAAACTGGGCACAAACACCGCCATAAAATAGTCCATTTCTTCGCTGCGGCGCGACGCCAGGGTTTTTTCCAGTCGCGTTTTTGCCAGCAGGAATTCATTATTGCCCGCCGATAACTCTTCCAGACACTTCAGATAGGCGCAAAGCGCGTCGGCTTGCTTCACAACCGATTTCTCTTCTTCGCTGTAAGCATGTTCGTCGATCAGCGGTGCAAAAATATCGCGCAGTTCGTCAGGAACCATATCCACCAGTTTTTGTTGGGCAATTTTCTCAATCGCTTTGTATTCCTGCGCGATTTGCGAATTGAAGTATTTCACCGGAGTCGGGAGATCGCCGGTCAACACTTCAGAGGCATCGTGGTACATCGCCAGTAGCGCAATACGCTCGGCATTGACCTGGCCGCCGAATTTGCGATTTTTGATAGCGGCAAGCGCGTGGGCGACCATTGCCACCTGCAAACTGTGTTCGGAGACGTTTTCGGTGCGCACGTTGCGCATCAATGGCCAGCGGTTAATCAGTTTCAGGCGGGAGAGGTGGGCAAAAAAATGGCTCTGCTTCATAGTGACCTTTTCATGATGACAACCTGAGGGTCATTGTGCGCAGAGAAGGCCATCGGATGCAAATACTCGTCTTGCTCACGTTGCACCCGACGGCCAGTTTACGGTTACAGCTGATGATATCCTGACAGGAAGCGCCCGAATTTACTCAGCGACATTTCAATGTCGTCAATACGAGGCAGCGTTACAATGCGGAAGTGATCCGGCCAGGGCCAGTTGAACGCGGTTCCCTGCACCAGCAGCACTTTTTCCTGCAACAGGAAGTCGAGCACCATCTTCTGGTCATCGTGGATGTTAAAGCGCTTCGCATCTATTTTCGGGAACATATACAGTGCGCCGCGCGGTTTCACGCAGGAAACGCCCGGAATATCGTTAATCAGCTCCCACGCACGGTTACGTTGTTCATACAAACGCCCGCCCGGCATGATGAATTCGCTAATACTCTGGTAGCCGCCCAGCGCCGTCTGGATCGCGTGCTGCGCCGGAACGTTGGCGCACAGACGCATTGACGCCAGCATCTCCAGCCCTTCAATGTAGCCTTTGGCGTGTTTTTTTGGCCCATTCAGCACCATCCAGCCCTGGCGGAATCCGGCGACGCGATAGGTTTTGGACAGCCCGTTGAACGTAATGGTCAGCAGGTCCGGCGCCAGCGCGGCGATAGAATGATGCTCAGCGTCGTCGTAGAGGATCTTGTCGTAAATCTCATCGGCGAAAATGATCAGATTATGTTGACGGGCAATCTCAACGATCTCCATCAGCAACTCTTTGGAGTAAACCGCGCCAGTTGGGTTATTCGGGTTGATTATCACAATGCCACGGGTACGCGGCGTGATTTTGGCGCGGATGTCGTCGAGATCCGGGAACCAGTCAGAAGATTCATCGCAAAGATAGTGTACCGCTTTGCCGCTGGAGAGCGAGACTGCCGCTGTCCACAGCGGGTAATCCGGCGCGGGAACCAGCATTTCGTCCCCGCTGTTCAGCAACGCCTGCATTGCCTGCACGATCAATTCGGATACGCCGTTACCAATATAGATATCTTCTACGGTGACGTCGCGCATGCCGCGCGCCTGGTAATGCTGCATGATCGCTTTGCGTGCGGAATACAGACCCTTTGAATCGCAATACCCCTGCGCCGTTGGTAAATTGCGGATGACATCGACCAGGATCTCATCAGGCGCTTCAAACCCAAAAGGGGCGGGGTTGCCGATGTTCAGTTTCAGAACTTTATTGCCTTCTTCTTCCAGGCGTTTCGCTTCTTTCAGAACAGGGCCGCGGATGTCATAACAGACATTTTCTAGTTTGCTGGATTTTTCAATGGGGGACATGAATCTTGACCTTTTTAGCTGTTATCGCCACTCCCTGCCGTGGAAGTCAGCACGGAACAATGTACTCCCACAGCGGTGAGTTTTGAAGGGTCAGCAGTAGAAGATTTTGCTCAGGCTTAGTGTGGGATTGTGCTGTTAAGTCCTGCTTTAATGCCATTCTTGCAGTTTTTATTACTGCTTTTATTTATTTTATTGGTTTTTTGTTTTTGGTATCAGGCTTTTGTGTGGTTGTATGTTTTGTTAAAAAATAGTCTAAACTCAGGGAGGAAAGTGTTAGCGGCGTCAGCATAACTCAATTATCAGGAAAATACTGAATGCTTTTACGAAACTACTGTTATCGCCATGATCTGTAAACGTTAGGGTGTAAATCTATTGTTAAGTAGAATTAATGAGTAGTGGCGATCTTAATTAATTATTATTTAATATTTAAAAAGCACCTGCTGGTGAGATTAATAATACATAATTTTCTTGGTTAAGATAACATAATCACGCTTCAGATTATTCGTATTAAGGCTTATAAATATAGTGGTTTTGGGTTAAGATAAGCCCCAGGAAATGGTGCGCAGTCTGCGTTGTCTGCTAATTTTTATGACGAGCATCTATAACTAACTTGTTGCTCAGTAGGCTTTTTTTGTGTCGGTAAATGTCCGTTAACTTCTTTTACATTTACAAAATTACACGTTTATCCTTAGCAGAATTCCGTTGTTACCTAAAAAGGTATGCGTCTTCTCCTCGATATATCCCTGGTAATGACCTCTGGGATTATTCGAAAAGAAAGGAGAAGAGGTTGTTAGCAGCACCAAATACATTTTTACTTTCACTTGGTTACGCAAGTGAAACGGCGAGGGAAGCACATTACAAATGGAATTGTTTGTTTATGAACACACAGCATTAACCAGGTCAGCATGGTATGACCCGCCAGTAAGTGAAAAATTATGATAAATGCAAATCGTCCGATAATTAACCTCGACCTCGATCTGCTGAGAACGTTTGTTGCTGTTGCCGATCTGAACACGTTCGCCGCTGCGGCGGCGGCGGTGTGTCGTACTCAGTCTGCGGTGAGTCAGCAAATGCAGCGTCTTGAGCAGCTTGTGGGCAAGGAGTTGTTCGCCCGTCATGGTCGTAACAAGCTGTTGACTGAACACGGTATTCAGCTTCTGGGTTACGCCAGAAAAATCCTGCGCTTTAATGATGAGGCGTGCTCATCATTGATGTTTAGCAATCTTCAGGGCGTATTAACAATTGGCGCTTCTGATGAATCCGCCGATACGATATTGCCTTTCCTGCTCAATCGGATCAGTTCGGTTTACCCGAAGCTTGCTCTGGATGTGAGGGTGAAACGTAACGCCTTTATGGTGGATATGCTGAAATCGCAGGAAGTGGATTTGATTGTCACTACGCACCGTCCGGGATCTTTCGAGTTCCTGAACCTGCGCACATCGCCGACACACTGGTACTGCGCGGCGGAATATGTGCTACAGAAGGGGGAACCGATCCCGCTGGTGTTGTTAGACGATCCCAGCCCGTTCCGCGATATCGTATTAGCGACGTTGAATGCGGCGAATATTCCCTGGCGCCTTGCCTATGTGGCCTCAACGTTAGCGGCGGTACGAGCGGCCGTAAAAGCCGGACTGGGGATCACCGCGCGACCGGTTGAGATGATGAGCCCGGATTTACGCGTACTCGGCGCTGCGGATGGATTACCGCCGTTGCCAGATACGGAATACTTACTGTGTCGCGATCCATCAGGCCAGAACGAACTGGCGCAGGTTATCTATCAGGCGATGGACAGTTACCAAAACCCCTGGCAATACAGTCAGTTTACTCCCGAAGGAGGAGACGATTCGCTGATGGTTGAAGGTGACTTTGAGTAGCCAGTCACAAAAAAAACGTTATAAAATGTAAGTGTAAAAAAGGGCCGCTGATGCTGAAAAAACATCCAGCGGTTCTTTTTTTATACAATTTACCGGCGTTTCGAACGTAAATGCGGGAAAAAGCCTAAAAAATCAGTAAGTAGTCATTAACCTGTTAATTTGGATGAAAAATAGGCACTGACGGTCTGGTTTTGTTTCCATGTTAAAAAACTAGAGAAATTGTTGCTGTTTTTTATGGCGGATTAACAAAAGCGTGTCACAGATCAAGAAAATACTCCCATTTAGGGGGAGGCATCTGCGTAAAATCCTGTCAAAATAGGAGTGTATTATCTCATTTACTTCACAACGGACACGATTCAACAACATTAAATTCGGGCTGGTGATGCGATCGAAATCAGTCAAAATGGCATTAAATGTTAATGGTGTTGGGTCGATGTAAATTAATGTGAGGGAACTTTTGTTAAAGTTGACAAAAGGTTATAGAAAGGAGTAAAAAACCACATCAATTAGCTGTTTAATCATTTTCTACAGTGATTGTAAGGTTTTTTTTATTCCTCCCCATGAATCGATGTGGCGTTCATCTGCCGAAAAGAGCAGAGAATTTGGCGCTACTTTTGATGAGTAAGCAATGAGTATGTCAACATCCACTGAAATCATCGCTCATCACTGGGCATTCGCTATCTTTCTTATTATTGCCATTGGCCTGTGCTGCCTGATGCTCGTCGGCGGTTGGTTTTTAGGCAGTCGCGCACGCGCGAGGTCGAAAAACACCCCGTTTGAATCAGGTATCGACTCGGTCGGCTCCGCCCGCTTACGCCTGTCTGCCAAGTTTTACCTGGTAGCCATGTTCTTCGTTATCTTCGACGTTGAAGCGCTGTATCTGTTCGCATGGTCGACCTCTATCCGTGAAAGCGGTTGGGTAGGCTTTGTGGAAGCTGCAATTTTTATTTTTGTGTTACTGGCTGGTCTGGTTTATCTGGTGCGTATTGGCGCGCTGGACTGGACGCCCGCGCGTTCACGCCGCGAGCGTATGAACCCGGAAACGAACAGTATCGCTAATCGTCAACGCTAACCGCGAGGCATTAAGATGGATTATACGCTCACCCGCATAGATCCCAACGGTGAGAATGACCGTTACCCCCTGCAAAAACAGGAGATCGTAACCGACCCCCTGGAGCAAGAAATCAACAAAAGCGTGTACATGGGCAAGCTCGAACACGCGCTTCATGACATGGTTAACTGGGGTCGTAAGAATTCAATTTGGCCGTATAACTTCGGCCTTTCCTGCTGCTATGTCGAGATGGTGACCTCTTTTACCGCCGTGCATGACGTGGCGCGCTTCGGCGCGGAAGTGCTGCGTGCTTCGCCGCGTCAGGCCGACCTGATGGTGGTAGCGGGAACATGCTTTACCAAGATGGCGCCTGTTATTCAGCGTTTGTATGACCAGATGCTGGAGCCGAAGTGGGTGATTTCCATGGGGGCATGCGCTAACTCTGGCGGTATGTACGATATTTATTCGGTTGTGCAGGGCGTTGATAAATTTATCCCGGTAGATGTGTATATCCCGGGCTGCCCGCCGCGCCCCGAAGCGTACATGCAGGCGCTGATGTTGTTGCAGGAATCAATTGGCAAAGAACGTCGTCCGCTCTCCTGGGTGGTTGGCGATCAGGGCGTTTATCGCGCCAATATGCAGTCAGAGCGCGAACGTAAACGCGGCGAACGCATTGCAGTAACGAATCTACGTACACCAGACGAGATTTAATTTGCGCCTGTCGGCAGCAGACTTCACTTCGCTTATCACTACATAAATAACGCGAAGCACTGCCGACTACCACGGACCATTTGCAATGGTGAACAATATGACCGACTTAACCGCGCAAGACGCTGTATGGCAAACCCGGGATCATCTGGATGACCCGGTCATTGGCGAACTGCGCAACCGTTTTGGGCCGGATGCCTTTACCGTTCAGGCGACCCGCACCGGGGTACCCGTTGTTTGGGTCAAGCGTGAACAATTACTGGAAGTTGGCGATTTCTTAAAGAAACTGCCGAAACCTTACGTCATGCTGTTTGACTTACACGGCATGGACGAGCGTCTGCGCACGCACCGCGACGGGTTACCTGCTGCGGATTTTTCCGTTTTCTACCACCTGATCTCAATAGACCGCAATCGCGACATCATGCTCAAGGTGGCATTGTCTGAAAACGACCTGCATGTGCCGACGTTTACCAAACTCTTCCCGAACGCCAACTGGTACGAGCGTGAAACCTGGGAGATGTTTGGCATCACGTTCGACGGCCACCCGCACCTGACGCGTCTGCTGATGCCGCCGACCTGGGAAGGGCATCCGCTGCGTAAAGACTACCCGGCGCGCGCCACCGAATTCGATCCGTTTGAGCTGACCAAAGCCAAGCAGGATCTGGAGATGGAAGCGCTGACCTTCAAACCGGAAGACTGGGGGATGCAACGCGGCACCGAAAACGAGGACTTTATGTTCCTCAACCTCGGTCCGAACCACCCGTCCTCACACGGCGCATTCCGTATCGTTCTTCAGCTTGACGGCGAAGAAATTGTCGACTGCGTGCCTGACATCGGCTACCACCACCGTGGCGCTGAGAAAATGGGCGAACGCCAGTCCTGGCACAGCTACATTCCGTATACCGACCGTATCGAATACCTCGGCGGCTGCGTCAACGAAATGCCGTACGTACTGGCGGTAGAAAAACTGGCGGGTATTACCGTACCGGATCGCGTAAACGTGATTCGCGTTATGCTCTCCGAACTGTTCCGCATTAACAGCCACCTGCTGTACATCTCGACGTTTATTCAGGACGTCGGCGCGATGACCCCGGTCTTCTTCGCCTTTACCGACCGTCAGAAAATTTACGATGTGGTGGAAGCGATCACCGGTTTCCGTATGCACCCGGCCTGGTTCCGTATCGGCGGCGTCGCGCACGACCTGCCGCGCGGCTGGGATCGCCTGCTGCGCGATTTCCTGGACTGGATGCCGAAGCGTCTGGACTCCTACGAGAAAGCGGCGCTGCGCAACACCATCCTGAAAGGGCGTTCCCAGGGCGTTGCCGCTTACGGCAAGAAAGAAGCGCTGGACTGGGGCTGTACAGGCGCCGCGCTGCGTGCAACCGGTATTGATTTCGACGTGCGTAAATCACGTCCGTACTCTGGCTACGAGAACTTTGACTTTGAAATCCCGGTTGGCGGCGGCGTGTCCGACTGCTATACCCGCGTGATGCTGAAAGTCGAAGAGCTGCGTCAGAGTTTGCGCATCCTTGAGCAGTGCCTCAATAACATGCCGGAAGGCCCGTTCAAAGCGGATCACCCGCTGACGACGCCGCCGCCGAAAGAGCGCACGCTGCAACATATCGAAACCCTGATCACCCACTTCCTGCAAGTGTCGTGGGGCCCGGTCATGCCTGCGAATGAATCCTTCCAGATGGTAGAGGCGACCAAGGGTATTAACAGTTACTACCTGACCAGCGATGGCAGCACCATGAGTTACCGTACTCGTATCCGTACCCCGAGCTATGCGCATTTGCAGCAGATTCCGGTGGCGGTGCGCGGCAGCCTGGTGTCTGACCTGATCGTTCATTTAGGTAGTATCGATTTTGTTATGTCAGATGTGGACCGCTAATTATGCACGAGAATCAACAACCACAAACCGAGGCTTTTGAGCTGAGTGCGGCAGAGCGTGAAGCCATTGAGCACGAGAAGCACCACTACGAAGACCCGCGTGCGGCGTCCATTGAAGCGCTGAAAATCGTACAGAAGCAGCGTGGCTGGGTGCCGGATGGCGCGATCTACGCGATCGCCGACGTGCTGGGTATTCCGGCGAGCGATGTCGAAGGCGTCGCCACATTCTACAGCCAGATCTTCCGCCAGCCGGTCGGTCGCCATGTGATCCGTTACTGTGACAGCGTGGTGTGCCATATCACCGGTTATCAGGGGATCCAGGCCGCGCTGGAGAAAAAACTCAATATCAAGCCGGGGCAGACGACCTTTGACGGTCGCTTTACGCTGCTGCCGACCTGTTGCCTGGGGAACTGCGACAAAGGGCCGAACATGATGATTGATGAGGATACTCACAGCCATCTGACCCCGGAAGCCATTCCCGAACTACTGGAGCGGTATAAATGAAAAACGTTATCCGTACTCCCGAAACGCATCCGCTGACCTGGCGTCTGCGCGATGACAAGCAGCCGGTATGGCTGGACGAATACCGTAGTAAAAACGGCTACGAAGGCGCGCGTAAAGCGCTGACCGGGCTGTCTCCTGACGAGATCGTCAATCAGGTGAAAGACGCTGGCCTGAAAGGGCGCGGCGGCGCGGGCTTCTCCACCGGTCTGAAGTGGAGCCTGATGCCGAAAGATGAATCCATGAACATCCGTTACCTGCTGTGTAACGCCGATGAAATGGAGCCGGGCACCTATAAAGACCGTCTGCTGATGGAGCAACTGCCGCACCTGCTGGTGGAAGGTATGTTGATCTCCGCCTTTGCCCTGAAAGCGTACCGTGGCTACATCTTCCTGCGTGGCGAATACATCGAAGCGGCTGTGCATCTGCGCCGCGCAATCGCGGAAGCGACCGAAGCCGGTCTGCTCGGCAAAAACATCATGGGCACCGGTTTCGACTTCGAACTGTTTGTCCACACCGGGGCAGGGCGTTACATCTGCGGTGAAGAAACCGCGCTGATTAACTCCCTCGAAGGTCGTCGTGCCAACCCGCGCTCTAAGCCGCCGTTCCCGGCAAGCTCCGGCGTATGGGGCAAGCCGACCTGCGTCAACAACGTGGAAACGCTGTGTAACGTCCCGGCGATCCTCGCGAACGGCGTGGAGTGGTATCAGAACATTTCGAAGAGCAAAGATGCGGGCACCAAGCTGATGGGCTTCTCCGGTCGCGTGAAAAATCCGGGACTGTGGGAACTGCCGTTCGGCACTACCGCGCGTGAGATCCTCGAAGATTACGCCGGTGGCATGCGCGATGGCCTGAAATTCAAAGCCTGGCAGCCAGGCGGCGCGGGAACCGACTTCCTGACCGAAGCGCACCTCGACCTGCCGATGGAATTTGAAAGCATCGGTAAAGCGGGCAGCCGTCTGGGTACGGCGCTGGCGATGGCCGTTGACCACGAAATCGGCATGGTGTCGCTGGTGCGTAACCTGGAAGAGTTTTTTGCGCGCGAATCGTGCGGCTGGTGTACGCCGTGCCGCGACGGTCTGCCGTGGAGTGTAAAAATTCTGCGTGCGCTGGAACGCGGCGAAGGCCAGCCTGGGGATATCGAGACACTTGAGCAACTGTGTCGTTTCCTCGGGCCGGGTAAAACCTTCTGTGCGCATGCGCCAGGCGCGGTCGAACCGTTGCAGAGCGCCATTAAATATTTCCGCGAAGAATTCGAAGCTGGCATCAAGCAGCCGTTCAGCAATACCCATGTGATTGGTGGTATACAGCCGAACCTGCTGAAAGAGCGCTGGTAATTGCGGGCTTACCCCTGCATCGCGATAAGTCATTCGATTAACGCTTAGTCCCTGACTAAGCCAACTGGAAGCATGCTGACTATGGCTACGATTCATGTAGACGGCAAAGAATATGAGGTCAACGGCGCAGACAACCTGCTACAGGCATGTCTGTCCCTCGGCCTTGATATTCCGTACTTTTGCTGGCACCCGGCGCTGGGTAGCGTCGGTGCTTGCCGCCAGTGTGCGGTGAAGCAATATCAAAACGCGGAAGATACGCGTGGTCGCCTGGTGATGTCTTGTATGACGCCTGCCACCGACGGCACCTTTATTTCTATTGATGACGAAGAAGCGAAACAGTTCCGCGAAAGCGTGGTGGAATGGTTAATGACCAACCACCCGCACGATTGTCCGGTCTGTGAAGAGGGCGGTAACTGCCACCTTCAGGATATGACCGTGATGACGGGCCACAACTTCCGTCGTTACCGTTTCACTAAGCGTACTCACCGCAACCAGGATTTGGGGCCGTTCATCTCTCACGAAATGAACCGCTGTATCGCCTGCTACCGCTGCGTGCGTTACTACAAAGACTACGCAGACGGCGCGGATCTGGGCGTATATGGCGCGCATGACAACGTCTACTTCGGTCGTCCTGAAGACGGTACGCTTGAAAGCGAATTCTCCGGCAACCTGGTAGAAATCTGCCCGACCGGCGTATTCACCGACAAAACGCACTCCGAGCGTTATAACCGTAAGTGGGACATGCAGTTTGCGCCAAGCATCTGCCAGCAGTGCTCCATCGGTTGTAACACCAGCCCGGGCGAGCGCTACGGCGAACTGCGTCGTATCGAGAACCGTTACAACGGGACCGTTAACCACTACTTCCTCTGCGACCGTGGTCGTTTCGGTTATGGCTATGTGAACCTGAAAGACAGGCCTCGTCAGCCGATTCAGCGTCGTGGCGATGACCTGATCACCCTCAACGCCGAACAGGCGATGCAGGGCGCGGCGGATATTCTGCGTCAGTCGAAGAAAGTGATCGGCATCGGTTCTCCGCGCGCCAGCGTTGAGAGCAACTTCGCGCTGCGTGAACTGGTGGGTGCGGATAACTTCTATACCGGTATCGCTCAGGGCGAGCAGGAACGTCTGCAACTGGCGCTGAAAGTGCTGCGCGAAGGCGGCATTCATACTCCGGCGCTGCGTGACATCGAATCTTACGATGCGGTGCTGGTGCTGGGCGAAGATATTACCCAGACCGGCGCGCGCGTTGCGCTGGCGGTTCGCCAGGCGGTGAAAGGCAAAGCGCGTGAAATGGCGGCGGCCCAGAAAGTGGCCGACTGGCAGATTGCGGCCATCCTCAACATCGGCCAGCGCGCTAAGCATCCGCTGTTTGTGACCAACGTTGACAACACCCGTCTGGACGACATCGCGGCATGGACTTACCGTGCGCCGGTGGAAGATCAGGCGCGTTTAGGCTTTGCCATCGCTCATGCGCTGGACGACAGCGCACCGGTGGTCGACGGCATCAGCAGCGATTTGCAGAACAAAATCGACGTCATCGTTCAGGCGCTGGCAGGTGCGAAGAAACCACTGATTATCTCCGGCACCAACGCCGGTAGCGCGGAAGTGATTCAGGCGGCCGCCAACGTGGCGAAAGCGCTGAAAGGCCGTGGTTCGGATGTCGGCATCACCATGATTGCCCGCTCGGTCAACAGCATGGGGCTGGGCATGATGGGCGGCGGTTCGCTGGATGACGCGTTGACCGAACTGGAAACCGGTCGTGCCGACGCTGTCGTGGTGCTGGAAAACGATCTGCACCGCCATGCAAGCGCCGTTCGCGTAAATGCCGCGCTGGCAAAAGCGCCGCTGGTGATGGTGGTTGACCATCAGCGCACGGCGATTATGGAGAATGCGCATCTGGTGCTCTCCGCTGCAAGTTTTGCGGAAAGCGACGGTACGGTCATTAACAACGAAGGCCGCGCGCAGCGTTTCTTCCAGGTTTATGACCCGGCCTATTACGACAGCAACACCGTGATGCTGGAAAGCTGGCGCTGGCTGCACTCGCTGCACAGCACCGTGCAGAACCGCGAGGTGGACTGGACGCAACTGGACCACGTTATTGACGCCGCGATCGCCGCAATGCCGCAACTGGCGGGCATTAAAGATGCCGCGCCGGACGCGACCTTCCGCATTCGCGGGCAGAAACTGGCGCGTGAGCCGCACCGTTACAGCGGTCGTACCGCGATGCGCGCTAACATCAGCGTTCACGAGCCGCGTCAGCCGCAGGATAAAGACACCATGTTCGCCTTCTCAATGGAAGGGAACAACCAGCCGGGCGCGCCGCGTTCGCAGATTCCGTTTGCCTGGGCGCCAGGCTGGAACTCCCCACAGGCGTGGAACAAGTTCCAGGATGAAGTGGGCGGCAAACTGCGTCATGGCGATCCGGGCGTGCGTTTGATTGAAGCATCTGAAAACGGTCTTGATTACTTCACTACCGTTCCGGCCAGCTTCCAGGCACAGGATGGTCAGTGGCGTATCGCGCCGTACTATCACCTGTTTGGCAGTGACGAAATGTCGCAGCGCTCTCCGGTCTTCCAGAGCCGTATGCCGCAACCGTACATCAAACTCAACCCGGCTGATGCCGCAAAGTTGGGCGTGAATGCGGGAACGCGCGTTTCCTTCAGCTACGACGGCAATACGGTAACGCTGCCGGTTGAAATCGCTGAAGGCTTAACGGCAGGGCAGGTCGGATTGCCGATGGGTATGCCTGGCATCGCGCCGGTTCTGGCGGGCGGTCGTCTTGAGAATCTGCAGGAGGCGCAACAATGAGTTGGATTACACCGGATCTGATCGAGATCCTGCTGAGCATTCTCAAAGCGGTGGTGATCCTGCTGGTGGTGGTCACCTGCGGGGCATTCATGAGCTTTGGCGAACGTCGTCTGCTGGGTCTGTTCCAGAACCGTTATGGGCCAAACCGCGTTGGCTGGGGCGGTTCGCTCCAGCTGGTCGCGGACATGATCAAAATGTTCTTTAAAGAGGACTGGATCCCGAAATTCTCGGATCGCGTCATCTTTACCCTGGCGCCGATGATCGCTTTTACCTCGCTGCTGCTGGCGTTCGCTATCGTTCCGGTTAGCCCGACCTGGGTTGTCGCTGACCTGAACATCGGGATTCTGTTCTTCCTGATGATGGCGGGCCTGGCGGTGTATGCGGTGCTGTTCGCCGGTTGGTCGAGCAACAACAAATACTCGCTGCTGGGGGCGATGCGTGCATCAGCACAGACGCTCAGCTACGAAGTGTTCCTCGGGCTTTCCCTGATGGGCGTGGTGGCGCAGGCCGGTTCATTTAATATGACCGACATCGTCAACAACCAGGCTGATATCTGGAACGTTATTCCGCAGTTCTTTGGTTTTGTCACCTTTGCCATCGCGGGCGTGGCGGTGTGTCACCGTCATCCGTTTGACCAGCCGGAAGCCGAGCAGGAACTGGCCGATGGTTACCACATTGAATATTCCGGTATGAAATTCGGTCTGTTCTTCGTGGGGGAATACATCGGTATCGTTACTATCTCCGCGCTGATGGTGACGCTGTTCTTCGGTGGCTGGCATGGCCCGTTCTTACCGCCATTCATCTGGTTCGCGCTGAAAACCGCGTTCTTTATGATGATGTTCATTTTGATTCGTGCGTCGTTACCGCGTCCTCGTTATGACCAGGTAATGTCCTTCGGCTGGAAAGTCTGCCTGCCGTTGACGCTCATCAACTTGCTGGTAACGGCGGCTGTCATTCTCTGGCAGGCGCAATAAGGGGCACAAAGACCATGACCTTAAAAGAATTGTTAGTAGGCTTCGGCACCCAGGTACGCAGTATCTGGATGATCGGCCTGCATGCGTTCGCGAAACGCGAAACGCAGATGTACCCGGAAGAGCCGGTCTATCTACCGCCTCGTTACCGTGGCCGTATCGTGCTGACGCGCGACCCGGACGGCGAGGAGCGTTGCGTTGCCTGTAACCTGTGTGCGGTAGCCTGCCCGGTAGGCTGTATCTCGCTGCAAAAAGCAGAGATGAAAGATGGTCGCTGGTATCCTGAGTTTTTCCGTATCAACTTCTCACGCTGCATTTTCTGCGGCCTGTGCGAAGAAGCCTGTCCGACGACGGCCATTCAGCTCACCCCCGATTTTGAAATGGGTGAGTACAAGCGCCAGGACCTGGTTTATGAGAAAGAGGATCTGCTGATCTCCGGTCCGGGCAAATACCCGGAATATAACTTCTACCGGATGGCAGGTATGGCAATCGACGGCAAAGATAAGGGCGAAGCAGAGAACGAAGCCAAGCCTATCGACGTCAAGAGCCTGTTACCGTAAGGAGAGGGGCAATGGAGTTCGCTTTTTATATCTGTGGCCTGATCGCCATTCTCGCAACCTTGCGAGTCATCACCCATACCAATCCGGTACACGCGCTGCTGTATCTGATTATTTCGCTGCTGGCGATTTCCGGGGTGTTTTTCTCGCTGGGCGCTTACTTTGCCGGTGCGCTGGAAATTATCGTTTATGCGGGCGCCATCATGGTGCTGTTCGTGTTCGTGGTCATGATGCTCAACCTCGGCGGTTCGGAAATCGAACAGGAACGCCAGTGGCTGAAACCGCAGGTGTGGATTGGCCCGGCGATTTTGTCGGCCATCATGCTGGTGGTGATCGTGTACGCCATTCTGGGCGTCAACGACCAGGGTATCGACGGTACGCCAATTAGCGCCAAAGCGGTCGGTATCTCGCTGTTTGGGCCTTACGTTCTGGCGGTCGAACTGGCCTCTATGCTGCTGCTGGCCGGTCTGGTTGTCGCCTTCCACGTCGGTCGCGAAGAGCGTGTGGGCGAAGTGCTGAGCAACCGTCCTGGTGACAGCGCGAAAAGAAAAACGGAGGAGCACGCATGATCCCCTTACAACATGGACTGATCCTCGCGGCGATTTTATTCGTGCTGGGCTTAACCGGTCTGGTTATCCGCCGCAATCTGCTGTTTATGCTGATTGGGCTGGAAATCATGATTAACGCCTCCGCGCTGGCCTTCGTGGTCGCCGGAAGCTACTGGGGCCAGACGGATGGTCAGGTGATGTACATTCTCGCCATCAGCCTTGCAGCTGCGGAGGCGAGTATTGGCCTGGCGCTGTTACTGCAACTTCATCGCCGTCGCCAGAACCTGAACATCGATTCAGTAAGTGAGATGCGTGGATGAACATGCTTGCCTTAACCATTATTCTGCCATTGATTGGCTTTGTATTACTGGCGTTCTCTCGCGGTCGCTGGTCGGAAAACCTCTCCGCGACCGTGGGCGTCGGCTCCATTGGCCTGGCGGCGCTGGTGACGGCGTTTGTCGGCGTTGACTTCTTCGCTAACGGCAAGCAGGCGTTCAGCCAGCCGCTGTGGACGTGGATGTCGGTGGGTGATTTCAACATCGGTTTCAACCTGGTGCTGGACGGCCTGTCACTGACCATGCTCTCGGTAGTGACCGGCGTGGGTTTCCTGATCCACATGTTCGCCTCCTGGTATATGCGCGGTGAAGAGGGATACTCCCGCTTCTTCGCCTACACCAACCTGTTTATCGCCAGCATGGTTATTCTGGTGCTGTCCGATAACCTGCTGTTGATGTACCTCGGCTGGGAAGGCGTGGGTCTGTGCTCCTATCTGCTGATCGGTTTCTACTACACCGATCCGAAGAATGGCGCAGCGGCAATGAAAGCGTTTGTTGTTACCCGCGTGGGCGACGTGTTCCTCGCGTTTGCGCTGTTCATTCTGTACAACGAACTGGGCACCCTGAACTTCCGCGAAATGGTGGAACTGGCGCCCGCGCACTTCGCCGACGGCAACAACATGCTGATGTGGGCGACGCTGATGCTGCTGGGCGGTGCGGTAGGTAAATCTGCGCAGCTGCCGTTGCAGACCTGGCTTGCAGACGCGATGGCGGGCCCGACGCCTGTCTCCGCGCTGATCCACGCCGCGACGATGGTTACCGCCGGTGTTTACCTGATTGCCCGTACCCACGGTCTGTTCCTGATGACGCCGGAAGTGCTGCATCTGGTGGGGATCGTTGGGGCGATTACGCTGGTGCTGGCCGGTTTCGCCGCGCTGGTGCAGACCGACATCAAACGTGTTCTCGCTTACTCCACCATGAGCCAGATTGGCTACATGTTCCTGGCGCTGGGCGTCCAGGCGTGGGATGCGGCGATTTTCCACCTGATGACGCACGCCTTCTTTAAAGCGCTGCTGTTCCTGGCGTCCGGCTCGGTGATTCTGGCCTGCCACCACGAACAGAACATCTTCAAGATGGGCGGCCTGCGTAAGTCTATTCCGCTGGTGTATCTCTGCTTCCTGGTGGGTGGCGCGGCGCTGTCGGCTCTGCCGCTGATTACCGCCGGCTTCTTCAGTAAGGATGAGATTCTGGCTGGCGCGATGGCGAATGGTCATATCAATCTGATGGTTGCAGGTCTGGTCGGTGCGTTCATGACCTCCTTGTACACCTTCCGTATGATTTTCATCGTGTTCCACGGTAAAGAACAAATTCACGCTCATGCAGGGAAGGGGATTACGCATCACCTGCCGCTGATTGTGCTGATGGTACTGTCCACCTTTGTTGGCGCGCTGATTGTGCCGCCGTTGCAGGGTGTGCTGCCGCAGACGACCGAGCTTGAGCATAGCCGCGTGATGACCCTGGAAATTGCCTCCGGCGTGGTTGCGATTGTCGGCATCCTGATTGCCGCATGGCTGTGGTTGGGTAAACGTACTCTGGTGACTTCTGTCGCCAACAGTGCGCCGGGCCGTCTGCTGGGCACCTGGTGGTATAACGCCTGGGGCTTCGACTGGCTGTACGACAAAGTGTTCGTGAAGCCGTTCCTCGGCGTCGCCTGGCTGCTGAAACGCGACCCGCTCAATGCACTGATGAACGTTCCGGCTATCCTTTCCCGCTTTGCAGGTAAAGGCCTGCTGCTCAGCGAGAACGGATATTTGCGCTGGTATGTGGCATCCATGAGCATCGGTGCGGTCGTTGTGCTGGCGCTGTTGATGGTACTGCGTTGAGTTTGAGGATTGTGGGGTTGATGTCGGATGGCGCTTATCCGACCTACGGGAATCTGTAGGCCCGGTAAGCGTTAGCGCCACCGGGCAAAAAAGGCCGCAATCCGAAGTGAATTTTCTGTTGTGAGAATTCGTTGAAAATCAGGTCCTGATGGGACTTTAACAAGGAATAAAGATCGCCATGTTACTACCCTGGCTAATATTAATTCCCTTTATCGGTGGCTTTCTGTGCTGGCAGACCGAACGCTTCGGCGTGAAGGTGCCGCGCTGGATTGCGCTGATCACCATGGGACTGACGCTGGCGCTTGGCCTGCAACTGTGGTTGCAGGGCGGCTATTCACTGACGCAAGCCGCTGGCATTCCGCAGTGGCAGTCTGAGTTCATTCTGCCGTGGATCCCGCGCTTCGGCATCTCTATCCATCTGGCTATCGACGGTTTGTCGCTGCTGATGGTGGTGCTGACCGGTCTGCTGGGCGTTCTGGCGGTACTCTGCTCCTGGAATGAAATCGAAAAATATCAGGGCTTCTTCCACCTGAACCTGATGTGGATTCTGGGCGGCGTTATCGGCGTGTTCCTTGCCATCGACATGTTCCTGTTCTTCTTCTTCTGGGAAATGATGCTGGTGCCGATGTACTTCCTGATCGCGCTGTGGGGGCACAAAGCCTCTGACGGTAAAACGCGTATCACGGCGGCTACCAAGTTCTTCATCTATACCCAGGCGAGCGGTCTGGTGATGTTGATTGCCATCCTGGCGCTGGTGTTTGTACACCACAATGCGACCGGCGTCTGGACCTTCAACTACGAAGACCTGCTGAAAACGCCGATGTCGCACGGGGTGGAATACCTGCTGATGCTGGGCTTCTTCATCGCGTTTGCGGTGAAAATGCCGGTGGTTCCGCTACACGGTTGGCTGCCGGACGCGCACTCCCAGGCGCCGACCGCAGGTTCCGTTGACCTCGCCGGTATTTTGCTGAAAACGGCGGCTTACGGTCTGCTGCGCTTCTCGCTGCCGCTGTTCCCGAACGCCTCCGCCGAGTTTGCGCCGATTGCGATGTGGCTGGGTGTGATTGGCATCTTCTACGGCGCGTGGATGGCCTTCACCCAGTACGACATTAAACGTCTGATTGCGTACACTTCCGTTTCGCACATGGGCTTCGTACTGATTGCTATCTACACCGGCAGCCAGCTGGCGTACCAGGGCGCTGTAATCCAGATGATTGCGCACGGTCTGTCGGCAGCGGGTCTGTTCATCCTGTGTGGTCAGCTGTACGAACGTCTGCATACGCGTGATATGCGTATGATGGGCGGTCTGTGGAGCAAAATTAAATGGTTGCCTGCGCTGTCGATGTTCTTCGCGGTGGCGACGCTCGGTATGCCGGGCACCGGTAACTTCGTTGGCGAATTTATGATTCTGTTCGGTAGCTACCAGGTGGTTCCGGTCATTACCGTGATCTCAACCTTTGGTCTGGTGTTTGCTTCCGTTTACTCGCTGGCGATGCTGCATCGCGCTTACTTCGGTAAAGCGAAGAGCCAGATTGCCAGCCAGGACATGCCAGGGATGTCGCTGCGAGAGCTGTTTATCATCCTGTTGCTGGTCGTGCTTCTGGTACTGCTTGGCTTCTATCCGCAGCCGATTCTGGATACCTCGCATTCTGCGATGAGCAACATCCAGCAGTGGTTTGTTAATTCCGTTACTACTACAAGGCCGTAAATCGCCATGACAATAACTCCACAACACCTGATTGCGCTGCTACCGCTGCTGATCGTCGGCTTGACGGTGGTGGTTGTGATGCTCTCCATTGCGTGGCGACGCAATCACTTCCTCAATGCCACGCTGTCGGTCATTGGGCTTAACGCCGCGCTGGTTTCGCTCTGGTTTGTTGGCCAGGCGGGCGCGATGGACGTCACTCCGCTGATGCGCGTTGACGGTTTCGCCATGCTTTACACCGGGCTGGTTCTGCTGGCGAGTCTTGCCACCTGTACCTTTGCCTATCCGTGGCTTGAAGGCTATAACGACAACCAGGAAGAGTTCTACCTGCTGGTGCTGATTGCCGCATTGGGCGGTATTCTGCTGGCGAACGCCAACCACCTGGCGGCGCTGTTCCTCGGTATTGAGCTGATCTCTCTGCCGCTGTTTGGCCTGATTGGTTATGCCTTCCGTCAGAAACGCTCGCTGGAAGCCAGTATCAAATACACCATTCTGTCTGCCGCAGCGTCTTCCTTCCTGCTGTTCGGTATGGCGCTGGTGTACGCGCAGTCTGGCAACCTGTCGTTTGTCGCGCTTGGTAAGAGCCTCGGCGACGGCATGCTGCACGAACCGCTGCTGCTGGCGGGCTTCGGTCTGATGATTGTTGGTCTCGGCTTTAAACTCTCGCTGGTGCCGTTCCACCTGTGGACGCCAGACGTATACCAGGGCGCGCCTGCGCCGGTTTCCACCTTCCTGGCGACGGCGAGCAAAATCGCTATCTTCGGCGTGGTGATGCGTCTGTTCCTGTACGCACCGGTTGGCGACAGCGAAGCGGTACGTATCGTGCTGGGCGTGATTGCCTTTGCCTCCATCATCTTCGGTAACCTGATGGCGCTGAGCCAGACCAACATTAAGCGTCTGCTCGGTTATTCCTCTATTTCTCACCTCGGCTATCTGCTGGTGGCGTTGATCGCCCTGCAAAGCGGCGAGATGTCGATGGAAGCCGTTGGCGTCTATCTGGCCGGTTATCTGTTCAGCAGCCTCGGCGCGTTCGGCGTGGTTAGCCTGATGTCCAGCCCGTTCCGTGGCCCGGATGCCGATTCACTGTTCTCCTACCGTGGTCTGTTCTGGCATCGTCCGATCCTCGCGGCGGTGATGACCGTGATGATGCTCTCTCTGGCGGGTATCCCGATGACGCTGGGCTTTATCGGCAAGTTCTACGTCCTGGCGGTCGGTGTGCAGGCCAGCCTGTGGTGGCTGGTTGCCGCGGTGGTGGTTGGTTCCGCGATTGGTCTCTACTACTACCTGCGTGTTGCGGTAAGCCTCTATCTGAGCGCGCCGCAGCAGCTTAACCGCGATGCGCCGTCTAACTGGCAGTACAGCGCGGGCGGTATTGTGGTTCTGATCTCCGCGCTGCTGGTTCTGGTGCTGGGTATCTACCCGCAACCACTGATTAGCATCGTGCAGTTAGCTACGCCGCTGATGTAAGCGAAAGCAGAAACGAAAAAACCCGCCGCGGCGGGTTTTTTTATGCCCTGAACGTCAGGACGTTAACTCAGCAACTGACGGCTGACCAGCGGCCCGCTGACGTTTTGCGCGGCGCGTTCCATTACTTCCTGAATCACCGACGACAGTTCGTTGACTTCAAACTTCGCGACATAACCATCCGCTTTAACTTTACGCACATGATCTTCGTTGGCGCTGCCGGAAAGGGAAGAGTGGATCACCACCGGAATCTTCTTCAGGCGCTCGTCGGTTTTGATCTTACGCGTCAGGGTGAAACCGTCCATCTCCGGCATTTCGAGGTCGGTTAGCACCAGGGCGATTTTCTCGCTAATTGGTTTGCCTTCCGCCTCCGCTTCTTTCGCCAGTTGCTGGATTTTCTCCCAGGCATCCTGACCGGTAACGTGCATCTGATGCGGGATCTCCATCGCATTCAGCCCTTTCTCCAGCATGGCGCGGGCAACTTTAGAATCTTCTGCCACAATCGCCACCGCACCCGGCGTGATGTTGAACTTGCTGGTTTTCAAATTGGTGGCGCGCAAGTCGTGATTTGACGGCACGATATCATAGAGAATTTGCTCTACGTCGAGCACCAGCGCCAGGTTGTTGGTCTCTTTGTCTTCATCCAGACAGGCAATGCTGGTGATATAGCGGCCGTTAACCGCTTTCTCGGCGGTATGCACCTGCTGCCAGTCCAGACGCATAATATTCTCGACGGACTCCACCGCAAATGCCTGTACGCTGCGCGCATATTCGGTGATCAGCAGGATGTTAAGCCCGTTCTCCGGTTTACACCCGGCCACGGCGGGCAGGTTGATGACCGGGATCACCTGATCGCGGATGTTGACCATACCTAAAAGTGGGGCTTTCATTCCGGCAGGGCGCGTAAATGTGGGCATTGGCACAATTTCGCGCAGTTTGAATACGTTGATGCCAAATAGCTCCGACTTCTGCTCATGCAGCGATGTGCCGAGACGGAATAACAGCAGTTCAAAGCGGTTAGACAGGGTTAAGTTAGCCCTGTCATCAATATCTTTCTGGAAATTATCCATCGCATCCTCAATATGAAAGCCAGCCTTTTCTCTGTTATCGGCACTGAGGAAGAAAAATGGAGCGTTAAACCGTGAAAACGGCGAAATCGTGAGCCAGCGCAGTTGCGGGGAAGATCGCCTGGCATTCTGCCAGCAGGCGTTGGCTGCCTCTGTCATCGTAACGCGAGCTGACGTGAGTAATGATGAGCTGGCCCACGTCAGCATCGTGCGCCAGCTGCGCGGCCTGCCTGGTGGAGCTGTGCCCACGGCTGTTGGCTTTTTCTTCCATTGAGGTATCCAGCGTTGCTTCGTGTACCATTACGTCCACGCCTTTTGCCAGTGTGATGGCCGACGCGCATGGCGCGGTGTCGCCAAATATCGCCACCGATTTCCCGGGCGTGGCTGGTGCGAGAAAATCGGCGCCGTTAATAACGCGACCATCGTTCAGGGTGACGGTTTTACCCGCTTTCAGATCCTGAAACAGCGGGCCGGGCTTCACGCCTGCCGCTTTTAGCGCACTGGCATCCAGCGCGCCGGGCTTGTCATGCTCTTCAATCCGATAGCCATAGCATTCGAGTGGATGCTCAAGCGCAAAGGCGGTTACTTTGCGCAGGCCGTCGTCCAGAATTTCGCCGGCGGTAATTTCAACGATCTCTAGCGGATAATCAGTCCAGGAGCCGCTAAGGCGCAATGCGGTTTCGGTGAACTCGCGAATGCCTTTGGGGCCGTAAATCGTCAGCGGCTGTGCGTTTCCCGCCATCGAACGGCTGCACAGCAGACCGGGCAAACCGAAAAGGTGATCGCCATGCAGATGGCTGATGAAAATGCGATCGAGCTTACCTGGGTTAAACGCGGTGTTGAGCATCTGGTGCTGGGTGCCTTCACCGCAGTCGAATAACCATAGCCCCGCCTGCGTCGGGTGCTGTAAATTCAGTAATATGGCCGTGACATTACGCGTGCGGGTAGGAACGCCGGCAGAAGTACCTAAAAAAATTAATTCCATTATTTCATTACACGTTTAAAAAATATTCTGGCTAGTATAAAGCGAATACGTAAAAGGAGCGCACCATGATTCACTGGCAAGACCTGCATCATTCTGAATTATCCGTCCCGCAACTCTATGCGTTACTGAAATTGCGCTGCGCGGTATTTGTGGTTGAACAACGGTGTCCGTATCTGGATGTGGACGGCGATGACCTGGTGGGGGAGAACCGTCATATCCTGGGCTGGCATAACGATGAGCTGGTAGCGTATGCGAGGATTCTGAAAAGCGACGACGAACTGGAGCCGGTGGTGATTGGGCGCGTGATCGTCAGCGAAGCGCTGCGCGGCGAAAAACTGGGGCAACAGCTTATGGCGCAGACTCTGGCATCCTGTGAGCAACACTGGCCGGAGAAGGCGCTTTACCTCGGCGCGCAGGCGCATCTGCAATCCTTCTATGCGCGATTCGGCTTTGTTCCGGTGACGGACGTTTATGACGAAGACGGTATCCCGCACATGGGTATGGCGCGCGAGGTTAGCCAGGTGTGATGTTCCGGTTTTGTCTATAGTTAGTGGGAACGTTAATCGAAAGGGAGAATATAATGTCTTTTCATTCTTATGGTTCACGTATTGATGACGACCTGGAACTTCTGAGCGAAACGCTGGAAGAGGTGCTGCGTTCTTCCGGCGATCCTGCCGATCAAAAATATGTTGAGTTAAAAGCACGCGCAGAACGGGCGCTTGAAGAGGTAAAAAATCGCGTCAGCCATGCGTCTGACAGCTACTATTACCGTGCAAAACAGGCGGTTTATAAAGCGGATGATTACGTGCATGAAAAACCCTGGCAAGGGATTGGCGCAGGCGCGGCGGTCGGCCTGGTGCTGGGACTACTGCTGGCGCGGCGGTAATGTAACCGGGATCGCATTTCCTCCCTAAACGGGGGTACTGCTTTTTCTCCGCTGTACCCCGTATAATGTGAGGTTTTTAACAGGGAGAGGTCCGCGTGCATTCAATCACTACTGCGCTGGAAAATCTGCGGCGCCAGTTATCGCAGGAGATACCGGCGGCACCAGGAATGCGTATTGTTGATGTGCCTTTCCCTCTGAATGATGCGTTTGACGCATTAAGCTGGCTGGCCAGTCAGGCCATCTGGCCGCAATTTTACTGGCAACAGCGTAACGGCGATGAAGAAGCCGCGGTGCTCGGCGCCGTTGAAACGTTCCCCTCTCTCGAACAGGCGCAACACTTTCTCCGCCAGCATGAATCACAATCCGATTTGCGTATCTGGGGACTGAATGCGTTTGAACCGCAGCAGGGGCATTTGCTGCTGCCGCGTCTTGAATGGCGACGCGCTGGCGCTATGGCAACGCTGCGGCTGTATCTCTACAGCCCGGTTTCACTGCGTGAAGACGCCAGGCGGGCGATCGCGTTTCTCTCTTCATTAAGGGGCGTGAAGCCGATTCCGGCGCTGCGCCTGCACCTGACGGGCGAGCAGCACTGGCCGGATAAAGCGGGCTGGACCAGCCTGATTCAGCTTGCCACGCAGACTATCGCTGAAGACGATCTCGACAAAGTGGTGCTGGCGCGGGCGACGGATTTGCAGTTTTCCCATTCGGTGAATGCCGCCGCCGTGATGGCATCCAGCCGCCGTTTAAACCTTAACTGCTACCATTTTTTTATGGCGTTCTCCGCCGGAAGCGCCTTTCTTGGCTCGTCGCCGGAACGCCTTTGGCGGCGACGTGAAACGGCATTGCGCACCGAGGCGCTGGCCGGCACGGTGGCGAATCATCCCGACGACCATCAGGCCTGGCAACTGGGCGAATGGTTGATGAAGGATGATAAAAACCAGCGTGAAAACATGCTGGTGGTGGAAGATATTTGTCAGCGCCTGCAAAGCTGCACCCACTCGCTCGATGTTTTGCCGCCGCAGGTGCTCAGATTACGCAAAGTACAGCATCTGCGCCGCTGTATCTGGACGGCGCTCAATCAGGCTGACGACACGCTCTGTTTGCTACAGCTACAGCCCACGGCAGCCGTCGCGGGGATTCCGCGTGAACGGGCGCGCGCGTTTATTCAGCAACATGAACCGTTTGAACGTGAGTGGTACGCCGGGTCGGCGGGTTATCTGTCTTTACAGCAAAGCGAATTCTGCGTGACGCTGCGCTCGGCGAAAGTCGCGGCGAACGTTGTTCGTCTGTATGCCGGGGCAGGCATTGTGCGCGGGTCTGACCCGGAACAGGAATGGCAAGAGATCGACAACAAAGCAGCCGGGCTACGCACGTTATTACAGATGGAAAGCTAATGAGTCGCACATACACCTCATCCTTCAGGCGGTCTGCTGAATGATTTTGTGTATATTCCCGACTCATATCAATAATCCATTTTTTCTGATCCTTATACTGAGTCGCAATATTGATACCGGACAATCTCATGTCAGTAAGCGCATTTAACCGACGCTGGGCGGCGGTCATTCTGGAAGCACTCACTCGCCACGGCGTCAGGCATGTTTGCATTGCCCCTGGCTCCCGCTCCACGCCTTTAACCCTGGCGGCAGCGGAAAATTCAGCCTTTATTCATCACACGCACTTTGATGAGCGTGGTCTTGGTCATCTGGCGTTAGGGCTGGCGAAAGTCAGTAAGCAGCCCGTTGCCGTTATCGTTACTTCCGGTACGGCGGTGGCAAATCTCTATCCGGCACTGATTGAAGCGGGGCTTACCGGTGAAAAACTGATTTTATTGACTGCGGACCGTCCGCCGGAACTGATTGACTGCGGCGCGAATCAGGCGATTCGTCAGGCCGGGATGTTCGCTTCTCATCCTTCTCAGACGCTCTCTTTGCCGCGCCCGACGCAGGATATTTCCGCGCGCTGGCTGGTCTCCACCCTTGATAACGTCCTGGCGACGCTGCATGCCGGCGCGGTACACATCAACTGTCCGTTTGCGGAACCGCTGTATGGCGATATGGACGATACGGGGCTTGCCTGGCAGCAGAGCCTTGGCGACTGGTGGCAGGATGATAAACCCTGGCTGCGCGAAGCGCGTCGGCTGGAAAGCGACAAACAGCGCGACTGGTTCTTCTGGCGGCAAAAACGCGGCGTAGTGGTGGCCGGGCGCATGAGCGCGGAAGAGGGCAAGAAAGTCGCGCTTTGGGCGCAGACGCTGGGCTGGCCGCTGATTGGCGACGTGCTGTCGCAAACCGGGCAGCCGCTGCCGTGCGCCGATCTCTGGCTGGGTAATGCGAAGGCCGTCACTGAGCTTCAGCAGGCGCAAATTGTGGTGCAACTCGGCAGCTGCCTGACCGGAAAGCGCCTGCTGCAATGGCAGGCCGCCTGCGAGCCGGAAGAGTACTGGATTATTGATAATATCGAAGGTCGTCTGGACCCGGCGCATCATCGCGGACGCAGGCTGGTGGCGAAAATCGCCGACTGGCTGGAGCTGCATCCGGCGGAGAAACGCCATCCCTGGTGCGTCGATATCCCGCGCCTGGCAGAGCAGGCGTGGCAGGCGGTTGTCGCGCGTCGCGATATGTTCGGCGAAGCGCAACTGGCGCACCGCATTCGCGACTATCTGCCGGAACAAGGGCAACTGTTTGTCGGCAACAGCCTGGTGGTGCGCCTGATTGACGCGCTGTCGCAGCTACCGGCGGGCTACCCTGTGTACAGCAACCGGGGAGCCAGCGGTATTGATGGTTTGCTCTCGACGGCGGCGGGCGTTCAGCGCGCCAGCGCGAAATCGACGCTGGCTATCGTCGGCGATCTGTCTGCGCTCTACGATCTCAACGCGCTGGCGCTATTGCGCCAGGTGTCCGCGCCGTTTGTGCTGATTGTGGTGAATAACAACGGCGGGCAAATTTTCTCTTTGTTGCCGACGCCGCAGAGCGAGCGCGAGCGGTTTTACCTGATGCCGCAAAACGTCCACTTTGAACACGCAGCGGCCATGTTTAACCTCAAATATCACCGCCCGCAAAGCTGGGATGAACTGGATGCGGCGCTGGCTGGCGCCTGGCGAACGCCGACAACCACGGTGATTGAGCTGGTCGTGAACGATACCGACGGGGCGCAAACCCTGCAACAGCTGCTGGCGCAGGTGAGCCATCTATGATCCTGCGCGCGCAGGCGAACGGTGGTCAGCCGGGGTCTCCCTGGCTGGTTTTCCTGCATGGATTTTCCGGTGATTGCCGGGAATGGCAGCAGATCGGTGAGCAGTTTCCCGACTTTTCGCGCCTGTATATCGACTTGCCTGGTCACGGCGATTCTGCCGATATTCGTGTCAGCGGCTTTGCTGATGTGTGCGACTTATTGCGTAACACATTATTTAGTTACAACATACTTAAATACTGGCTGGTCGGCTACTCGCTCGGCGGCAGAGTGGCGATGATGGCGGCGTGCCAGACTCTGCCGGGTCTTTGTGGGCTGGTGGTTGAAGGCGGTCACCCGGGACTGCAACGCGAGGCTGAGCGTGACGCGCGCCGACGGTCTGACGGTCGTTGGGCAGCGCGCTTTCGCCGTGAACCGCTGCGCGACGTGTTTACTGACTGGTATCAGCAGCCGGTTTTCGCTTCGCTGGATGCTTCGCAAAGAGAAGCGTTAGTCGCGCTGCGCAGCCAGAACAATGGCGAAACGCTGGCGGCGATGCTGGAGGCAACCTCGCTTGCCGTACAGCCTGATTTACGCGCGCGGCTAAATGCGCGCACATTTCCGTTTTATTATTTATGTGGTGAACGCGACAGCAAATTCCGCGCGCTGGCGGCGGAGTTGTCTGTACCTTGCCATATGATTCGTAACGCCGGACACAACGCGCATCGGGAAAATCCCGCAGGCGTGGTGGACAGTCTGGCTCAGATTCTGCGTCTCTGACTAAAGGACACACTATGATCTATCCTGATGAAACAATGCTTTACGCACCGGTTGAATGGCACGACTGCTCCGAAGGTTACACGGACATTCGTTATGAAAAATCCACCGATGGTATTGCAAAAATCACCATTAACCGTCCACAGGTGCGCAACGCATTCCGTCCTTTGACCGTCAAAGAGATGATCCAGGCGCTGGCGGATGCCCGGTATGACGACAACGTGGGCGTCATTATTCTGACCGGCGAAGGCGAGAAAGCCTTCTGTGCGGGCGGCGACCAGAAGGTACGCGGCGACTACGGCGGATACCAGGATGATTCCGGCGTGCATCACCTGAACGTACTGGATTTCCAGCGCCAAATCCGTACCTGCCCGAAACCGGTTGTGGCGATGGTCGCAGGGTACTCTATCGGCGGCGGTCACGTACTGCACATGATGTGTGACCTGACCATCGCGGCGGAAAATGCCATCTTCGGCCAGACGGGCCCGAAAGTCGGCTCCTTCGACGGCGGCTGGGGCGCTTCCTATATGGCGCGTATCGTCGGGCAGAAAAAAGCGCGTGAAATCTGGTTCCTGTGCCGTCAGTACGACGCTAAACAGGCGTTGGATATGGGGCTGGTCAACACCGTCGTACCGCTGGACTCCCTCGAAAAAGAGACCGTGCGCTGGTGCCGCGAAATGTTGCAGAACAGCCCGATGGCGCTGCGCTGCCTGAAAGCGGCGCTGAACGCCGACTGCGACGGTCAGGCGGGTCTACAGGAGCTGGCGGGCAACGCCACGATGCTGTTCTACATGACGGAAGAAGGTCAGGAAGGCCGTAACGCTTTCAACCAGAAACGTCAGCCTGATTTCAGCAAATTCAAACGGAATCCGTAATGCGTAGCGCGCAGGTGTACCGCTGGCAGATCCCCATGGACGCGGGGGTGGTTCTGCGCGACAGGCGGTTAAAAACTCGCGACGGGCTGTATGTCCGTCTGTGCGACGGCGAGCGCGAAGGGTGGGGGGAGATCTCCCCGCTTCCGGGTTTCAGCCAGGAAACCCTGGAAGAGGCGCAGGCCGCGCTGCTGGACTGGGTTAACGGCTGGCTGCAAGGCCAGTCAACGTTGCCTGAAGTGCCCTCCGTGGCGTTTGGCGTTAGCTGTGCGCTGGCGGAGGCGGCGGGGACGTTGCCAGAGGCGGCGGATTACCGCGCCGCGCCGCTGTGTACGGGCGATCCAGACGATCTGGTGCTGCAACTGGCTGATATGCCTGGTGAGAAAGTCGCCAAGATCAAAGTCGGTCTGTACGAAGCGGTACGCGATGGAATGGTGGTCAACCTGCTGCTGGAGGCGGTTCCCGATCTGCATCTGCGTCTGGATGCCAATCGCGCCTGGACGCCGCTGAAAGCGCAGCAGTTCGCGAAATACGTCAACCCGGACTACCGTGCCCGCATCGCCTTCCTCGAAGAACCGTGTAAAACCCGCGACGACTCCCGCGCCTTTGCGTGTGAAACCGGGATTGCGATTGCCTGGGATGAAAGTCTGCGTGAAGACGATTTTGTCTTTGCGGCGGAAGCGGGCGTCAGCGCGGTGGTCATCAAACCGACGCTCACCGGAAGCCTGGAAAAGGTTCGCGAGCAGGTACAGGCCGCGCATACGCTGGGACTGACGGCGGTGATCAGCTCTTCCATCGAGTCGAGCCTCGGCTTAACGCAGCTGGCGCGTATTGCCGCGTGGCTGACGCCGCAGACCATTCCGGGTCTGGATACGCTAAGCCTGATGCAAACCCAGCAGGTGCGCCGCTGGCCGGGCAGCGCTTTGCCGTGTGTTAGCGACGATGCGCTGGAACGGCTGCTATGAGCCTCCGGGAAATGCCCGATAGCGCAAGCGTATCGGGCCTCCAGCCGTCGTCTTTTAATGACTGGCCGTGGCGTCACTGGCGGCAGGTGCGGGGAGATGCGCCTGCCTTACGCCTTAATGATGAAGTGCTAAGCTGGCGCACACTCTGTACCCGTATTGACGCGCTGGCGAGCGGTTTTGCCGCTCAGGGTGTCTCTGAAGGCTGCGGCGTGATGCTGCGCGCCTGGAATCACCCGCAAACGCTGCTGGCCTGGCTGGCTTTACTGCAATGCGGGGCAAGAATCCTGCCGGTTAACCCGCAGCTTCCACAACCGCTGCTCGACGCGCTGCTGCCGGACTTAACGCTCCGGTTTGCTTTGCTGCTGGAGGGGGAGAATACCTTCCCGGCGTTGCAACCGCTGCAAATGCAGCAAGAGGCAGGCGAACACGCCGCAGACTGGCAGCCGACGCGGCTGAGTTCAATGACGCTGACCTCTGGCTCAACCGGATTACCCAAAGCCGCAGTGCATACCTGCCAGGCGCATCTGGCCAGCGCGGAAGGGGTGCTGTCCCTGATGCCGTTTGCCGATGGGGATGACTGGCTGTTATCGCTGCCGCTGTTTCATGTTTCCGGCCAGGGTATTATGTGGCGCTGGTTGTTTGCGGGCGCCCGAATGACCGTGCGTGAGAAGCAGCCGCTGGAAGCAATGCTGCAAGGGTGTACGCATGCGTCCCTGGTTCCCACTCAGCTGTGGCGGCTGCTGGAGAATCCGGCATCGGTAACGTTGAAAGCGGTACTGCTGGGCGGCGCGGCTATCCCGGTTGAACTGACGGAGCAGGCTCGCGCGCAGGGTATTCGCTGCTGGTGCGGTTATGGCCTGACGGAATTTGCCTCGACGGTGTGTGCGAAAGAGGCCGACGGCCTGGGCGATGTCGGCGCGGTGTTACCGGGGCGGGAAGTCCGAATCGTGAATGACGAAGTCTGGCTACGCGCCGCCAGCATGGCGGAAGGCTACTGGCGCGACGGTAAGCTGATCCCGCTGGTGAACGGCGAAGGCTGGTTTGCTACCCGCGATCGCGGCGAACTGAACGATGGTAAGCTGACGATTGCCGGTCGGCTGGATAATCTGTTCTTCAGCGGCGGAGAAGGCATTCAGCCGGAAGAGGTGGAACGCGTTATCTCGGCGCATCCACATGTTCTACAGGCGTTCGTGGTGCCGGTAGAGGACAGGGAGTTCGGCCATCGTCCGGTGGCGGTGGTGGAATATGATGCGCAGGCCGGGAACGTCGATCTCGCGGAATGGGTGAAAGACAAGCTGGCGCGTTTTCAGCAGCCGGTATGCTGGTTGACGTTGCCATCAGCGCTGAAAAACGGCGGGATCAAAGTTTCGCGCCGGGCATTGCAGGAGTGGGTGCGCGCTAACCGTCCGTAATGTAAGCAACACGGGAGCCGCAGCTCCCGTGGAAACGGTTATTTCGCTTCTTTTAACGCCCGCAGGGCAGCGGCGACGCCCGCGCCATAGTCAGGATGAACTTCGCTAAACAAGCCAATCTGACGCTGCTGAATAAATTCCGGCACATCTTTCATGTCGTCGGCGATGCGCGCGAACATACGCTGATGTTCTTCATCACTCAGCAACTCATACAGCTTACGCGGCTGGCTGAAGTAGTCCGTATCTTCCCGATGATCCCAGTGCGCGGCAGCGCCTTCGACAGAGAGCGGCGGTTCGCTGAAATCAGGCTGTTCCTGGAAGACGCCAAAGCTGTTTGGCTCATAGGTTGGGCCGTTGCCGCTGTTGCCGTCCACCCGCATCGCGCCGTCACGATGGTAGTTATGGAACGGGCAGCGCGGGGCGTTGACCGGGATCTGCTGATGGTTAACGCCCAGACGATAGCGGTGCGCATCGCCATAGGAGAAGAGACGCCCCTGCAACATACGGTCAGGGGAGAAGCTAATCCCCGGCACGACGTTCGCCGGATTCATCGCCACCTGTTCCACTTCGGAGAAATAGTTTTCCGGGTTGCGGTTCAGTTCCAGCACGCCGACTTCAATCAGCGGGTAATCGCCGTGCGGCCATACTTTGGTCAGATCAAACGGGTTGTACGGCACCTGTGAGGCTTCGGCTTCCGGCATGATCTGCACGTAGAATTTCCAGCGGGGGAAGTTGCCCTGTTCGATGGCGCTGTACAGGTCGCGCTGAGAACTTTCGCGATCGTCCGCCACCAGGCGTTTCGCTTCGTCATCCATCAGGTTGGCGATGCCCTGCTGCGATTTCAGGTGGAATTTCACCCAGAAACGTTCGTTGTCGCTGTTGATAAAGCTGAATGTGTGGCTACCGAAACCGTGCATCGTACGGTAAGAGAAAGGCAAACCCCGGTCGCTAAAGTCGATAGTTAACTGGTGCAGCGATTCCGGCAGATGGGAGAAAAAGTCCCATTTGTAGGTCGGATTGCGCAGGTTGGTGCGTGGGTCGCGCTTCACGACATGGTTCAGATCCGGGAATTTCAGCGGATCGCGCAGATAGAAAACGGGCGTGTTGTTACCCACCAGATCCCAGTTGCCCTCTTCAGTGTAAAACTTGATCGCAAACCCGCGAATATCGCGCTCGGCATCCGCCGCGCCGCGCTCTCCCGCCACGGTGGAAAAACGCAGGAACAGATCCGTTTTTTTACCGGGCTCCGAAAAGATTTTTGCACGAGTGTAACGTGAAATATCGTGCGTGACGGTGAAGGTGCCGTACGCGCCTGAGCCTTTGGCATGCATACGGCGCTCAGGGATCACTTCACGATCGAAGTGGGCCAGTTTTTCCAGGAACCAGATGTCCTGTAGCAGCATGGGGCCGCGTGGGCCTGCGGTTGCAACGTTGTTATTATGGGCGACAGGCACGCCTGCTGCGGTGGTGAGTCCTTTTTTGCTCATCTTTATCTCCCGACGATCGTTAGAAAAAATGTTTAATTTCCGTTTAATTTCGGAAACTAATGTAGAAAATATTTGTGAATGAAATATTGATCTCGGGCAATGACTGCTGCGCTAAACGCCTCTTCTTGTAACGTTTAATAAACCTGAAAGGTAGTGTTTAGTTACAATATGTTATTAGATCGCTTTTTTAGCTCATTGATTCTGTTGCGCCTGGCAGTACAATCCTGCGGTTTTGGGGTCTTTTGTTTATTTCTTTGCTGGAAAGGGTAAAAATGAAAAAAAGCATTTTATTAGGCGTTGCCGGACTGTTGTTCGCTTCTGCATCGGCGAATGCGATGAGCATTAGCGGCCAGGCGGGTAAAGATTACACCAACGTTGGCGTAGGTTTCGGTACTGAATCCACCGGGCTGGCGTTGAGCGGCAACTGGATGCATAACGACGACGATGGCGACGCTGCCGGCGTGGGGCTCGGCCTGAATATTCCGCTTGGGCCGCTGCTGGCAACGGTTGGTGGGAAAGGCGTTTATACCAATCCGAACGACGGCGATGAAGGCTATGCGGCGGCGGTAGGCGGCGGGTTACAGTGGAAAATCGGCGACAGCTTCCGTCTGTTTGGCGAGTATTACTACTCTCCAGATTCACTGTCCAGCGGCATTGATAGCTATGAAGAAGCCAATGCCGGAGCGCGCTTTACCATTATGCGTCCGCTGAGCATTGAAGCGGGCTATCGCTATCTGAACCTGGCGGGTAAAGACGGCAACCGTGACAACGCGATTGCCGATGGCCCGTACGTCGGCGTTAACGCCAGCTTCTGATTTTCGGGCGCGGCATCCGTCGCGCCGTTTCCTGTATGCTATCGCCTTCTTTCCCGGTTTGTTTCCTCTGAGTTTCTTACTCCGCCCCAGCGGGCTTTGCGTTATAGTGTTTTCATCATAGAAGCAGGAGAACACGATGTTAAACGTGGAGATGTTATCCACCGGGGATGAAGTGTTGCACGGGCAAATCGTCGACACGAATGCCGCCTGGCTGGCCGATTTTTTCTTTAATCAGGGGTTGCCGTTATCACGCCGAAATACGGTGGGAGATAATCTGGATGCGCTGGTCGCCATTTTACGCGAACGTAGCGAACATGCTGATGTGCTGATTGTGAATGGCGGCCTGGGGCCGACCAGCGATGATTTAAGCGCGCTGGCCGCCGCCACGGCGAAAGGTGAAGGTCTGGTGCTTCATGACGCGTGGCTGGCTGAGATGGAGCGTTTTTTCCATGAGCGCGGGCGGGTTATGGCGCCGAGTAACCGCAAGCAGGCAGAACTGCCCGCCAGCGCCGAGTTTATTAATAACCCGGTTGGCACCGCCTGTGGGTTTGCGGTGAAGCTAAATCGCTGCCTGATGTTCTTTACCCCTGGCGTCCCGTCTGAATTTAAGGTGATGGTCGAGCATGAAATTATGCCGCGTCTGCGTGCGCGTTTTTCGCTTCCTGAACCGCCGGTTTGTCTGCGACTCACCACGTTTGGTCGTTCGGAAAGCGATCTGGCGCAGAGCCTCGATTCGCTGCCGCTACCGGCGGGCGTGACGATGGGATATCGCTCTTCAATGCCGATTATTGAACTGAAACTCACTGGCCCGGATGCGCAGCGGGACGCGATGCTGGCGCTATGGCCGGAGGTGAAGCGGGTGGCAGGGCAGAACCTGATTTTTGAAGGGACGGAAGGACTGCCTGCGCAAATCGCCCGTTGTTTGCAGACGCGCCAGCTCAGCCTGACGCTCAGCGAACAGTTCACCAGCGGGCTGCTGGCTTTGCAGCTTTCCCGTGCGAATGCGCCGATTCTTGCCAGCGAAGTGGTGCCTTCCCAGGAAGAGACGCTGGCTCAGACCGCGCACTGGACGACAGAGCGACGGAGCAACCACTACGCCGGACTGGCGCTGGCGGTATCCGGGCTGGAAAACGACCATCTTAATTTCGCGCTGGCGACGCCGGATGGGACATTTGCCCTGCGCGTGCATTTCAGCGCCAGCCGCTACAGTCTGGCGGTGCGGCAGGAAGTTTGCGCCATGATGGCGCTGAATATGGTGCGTCGGTGGTTAAACGGTCAGGATATTGCCAGTGAACATGGCTGGATTGAGGTGGTGGAGTCGTTAACCCTGTAGCCTGATGGCGCTGTGCTTATCGGGCCTGCCGTGGTTTGCAGGCCCGATAAGACGTTAACGCGCTTAACCTAATGCCTGGGCAAGCAGGGTAATCGGATGTTCGCAGCGTTTGCTTGTCGACATCTCAATTTGCCACTTACAGGTTTCACAGTCGGTCACCACAATATCCGCGCCGCTCTCTTCAATCTGGCGGAACAGCGGGGCGCCGATGGATTGCGAGGTGGGGTAGTTTTCCTTTTTAAAACCGTAGGTTCCGGCAATCCCACAGCACTGGGAGTCCAGCACGGTCAGTTCCAGACCTGGGATCTGGCGCAGCAACTCCAGCGTATAGAGCGTCCAGCCCATCTTCTCCATATGACACGGCGTATGGTAAACCACCTTCAGCGGTAATTTTTTCAGCGGCAGCGTCTGGCCTGCATCGATCTTACGCCACAGCCAGCGGGTCGCGAGTTCGATATGCTCACGCAGCCCGCTGTTATCCACGTCCAGCACTTCCGGGTATTCATCACGCAGGGCAAAGGTGCAGGTTGATGAGGTTGCGATAACCGGAATGCCTTTTACGCCAATCGCTTCTCTGAGCGACGCCACATTGCTCACCGCCTGCTTGCGCGCTTTATCGGTAAAACCGTTGGCGATCAGCGGCACGCCGCAACACTTCTCTTTACTTAACAACTGCACGCCGGTGCCCATTGCGTTCAGGACGTTAATTAAATCCTTACCGAGCTGCGGATGGTTGTAATTGACGAAGCAGCCGTGGAAGAAAGCGACCTGATCTTTGTATTGCGCCTGCTGTGCCGCAACGCTGCGATACCAGCGGCGGAAGGTGCCGAAGGAGTATTTCGGCAGCGTACGGCGATGGTCGATCTTCAACGCATAGTCGAGCAACTGACGAACCGGTTTCAGCGACGTCGCGGTATTGACGACCGGGGCGAACGGCGTAGAGACGCTGCCCATTAAATCGGTGTGGCTTAAGATAAAGTTGCGCAGCGACGGGCGCGAAGTGTCATATCTGGCGCGCGCACGCTGGATGATATCGCCAATTTTAACGTCTGACGGGCAGGCCACTTCGCAGCGTTTGCAGTTAATGCAGTATTTCAGCGCATCGTCGTACAGCGCGCCGTCTTTCAGGCGCAGGCGCTCGCCGTCCGGCCCTGCCTGTTTGGGGCCTGGGTAGCCAGGATTCACCCGGCTGACCGGGCAGGCGGTGGTGCACACCGTGCATTTGATACAACTCTCGAAACTCGTATCGCTCATTGCTGACCTCCTGCACGTTCTGCAATGTGACGTGCGGCGTGTAAGGCGCTGACTGCGCATACGCCGCCTCCGCATCCCTGGGCTATCGGATCGAATCCGCCGAGCACCGAGCCGATGGCAAACAGATTTTCTACGGTCTGCCCCGCCAGTGAGGGGCGCAGCGCATCATCGGTCGTGACGCCAAACTGCTGCCAGGGTTGCGCATCAAAGAAATCACGCTGATACCATTCGGCGCGGGTGGCCGTTTGCTGAACGTCCAGTCCCATAATGGGTTCGCGAATGCCGTCACGTTCGGCGACCAGGCCGCTGCTGAAGAAGCTGCCGCTGGCGAGTACCGCAAAGCGCGGGCGCAGAGGAATGTCGGCATGGTTGCGGGTCCAGACTTCGCTCACGACGCCGTTACGGCAGGTCACTTTTTTCACCTCGTCGCCCGGCATCCAGATCCCGCCCTGACGAACAAACTGGCGCTGCAAGCGATTGTGCAGGCGAATGCCCGGCACGGAAGGCGGCAGCGTCGGCAGCAAATTCAGCGAGCAGGGCAGACGTTCATTGAGCCAGCGCCAGAGGCTGTCATCCGCCAGGCCGAAACAGGCGGGCATGATGATCATGTCGCAGGTTTTTGCTATCGGTAAGAGCGCGTCGTGGAGCAACGGCCATTTTTCTTCGTTATCGAGCAAACGCGCAATATTCACCGCACGAAACTCCGTCGGGTTATCGCGTAATACGTCCAGTTCAGGCAGGTCGATCTCTGCCGTCTCTACCGTGAGATGGTGCTGACGCAGCGACGCCGCCGCGAGGTGCGCCTGAAAGTCCAGTAAACCGCTGATGCCGACGACGCAAACGCGTTGCGCGGCCAGCGGCCAGACGGGCACTTCCGGCGAGCTTAGCCAGGTGGCGCGCAATGTTCCCAACGGCGTGACGCGCAGATGCGACTGTTGTACATCGCCCTGTAAATGCGCGCCAGACGCTTCCAGCAACGCTTGCGCCTGCTGCGCCAGTTCCAGAACGGTTGACGCGCCAATTGTGGTGTAAGGGTGTGTCGGCGCTTGTTCGCGTAACGCATTCAGACCTTCAGTGATATTTGTGACGGGCTGACCGTCCGGCAGGGTGCTGAGTAGATCCAGCGAGCCGGAGGAGAAGTGCAGCGCGCTTTGGCCGCGAGTGACGATCGCACAGCGCAAACCGTGTTTTTGCAATTCCAGGCCACACAGTAATCCGGCGAGACCGCCACCCATAATGACCGTATCAAATTTCATCCTGGTGCTCCTTCTCCAGACCGCACAATCCCTGATAAACCCAGCGCGTGAACTCGCTTTCGCGCAGCGCGTCTCCCCAGGCGACAGGCTGTACGCCTTTCCAGCGTTCATTAAGGAACGCAGAAAGCTGAGTGATGGACTGGGCGGCGGTAGTGACATTAAAACGTTGCAGCAGCCCGGCGGCGCGGCAGGCGCACAGTTCTCCCTGACATGTGCCCATGCCTACGCGGGTACGGCGGCGCAGATCCAGCAGGCTGTTGACGGTTAAATTTTCGACGGCGTACTGCACTTCGCCTGCGGTGACCGCTTCGCATTCACAGACCAGGCTGCGGTGCTGGCGACCTTCGCTGAGCCAGGCCGGAGTACGATCGCCGTGACGATAGACGGCGGAACCGCGTAGCGGGGCGGGCAGCGAGATCACGCGTTTAAGCGTGTTTTCCGTGGGTTCCTGCGAGCCGGGAAGGGCGGTTTGCGCGGTGACGCAGGGGCGAGTGTTGCCCAGTTTTCGGCATACCGCGTCGGTTGCCCATTCCGCCATCAGGCGGTAGGTCATCAGCTTACCGCCCGTAATGGTGATAAACCCGTCCAGCCCGTCGCGTGCAGCATGGTCAAACAGCACAATGCCACGGCTGACATTACGACCGCTCGGATCGTCATCGCTGGCGACCAGCGGACGCACGCCCGAGTAGGCGCGCAAAATGCGCGTTTTCGCCATCACCGGCGCCAGTTTTTCCCCTTCACGCAGCAGAATATCAACCTCTTCCGCAGTGACGCGGTTGCTGTCGATCTCGTTGTAATCAATGTGGGTCGACGTAGTACCGATGAGCGAGATGGTATCGCCGGGCACCAGAATATCGGCGTCGGACGGCTTGCGGCAGCGGTTAATCACATGCTGGTTAATGCGATGATCCATAATCAGCAGCGACCCTTTCGCCGGGAACATGCGGATGCTCAGATCGGCGTATTCCGCAATGCGCTGACCCCAGATGCCTGCGGCATTCACCACGACCGGCGCATGCAGCGATTGGCTTTCCCCTGTGAGATGGTTATGCACGTTCACGCCGCAAATGGTCGCGCCTTCGCGAATAAGTCCGGTGACTTCATGCGCCGTTAAAATGATTGCGCCATGTTCTCTGGCATCCAGCATATTCGCGGCGGTCAGCCGGAAGGGATCGACAGTGCCGTCAGGCACTTTCACCGCGCCAATCAGCTGCGGATTGACGGCTGGTTCGATCAGCCGCGCCTGTTGCGGATCAATTGCTTCGGCGCGAATACCCGCCTCTTCGCAGGCGCGAATAAAGGTGGCCTGGAAGGATAATTCGTCTTCCGGCAAGGTAATGAACAGACCGTCCGTTGGCTCAATGCAGTGGCGGGCGATCCGTTTCAGAATCTGGTTTTCGCTGATGCATTCGCGGGCAGACTCCGCGTCGGTAACGGCATAGCGGGCGCCGCTATGCAGCAGGCCGTGGTTACGGCCGGTTGCGCCGGTCGCGATATCGTGGCGCTCAACTAAGATAACGCGCAATCCGCGTAGCGCACAGTCTCGGGCGATCCCTGCGCCTGTGGCTCCCCCACCAATGATAATCACGTCACTTGTTTGCGAGTCGCGAGTTTTCATGGTTATCCCTCACAGTTCGTTTTTTATCATTTAGCCACATAAAAAGCATGGTTTGTTTGATTTCGCGCATAATCGCTCATGATTCGAAAATGAAACGTGATTTCGTGCGCTTTTCTGAACATTTGTCATAAATGTGTAACAATCTGTGCTGTAATTCACATTAACGACAGGTATCTTTACTTAACATCGCGCCCACACTGGGAGCAGCGAGGTTGGTTAGTTAAACGAACTGCGGTGTTTACCTCTAATAAGACACGGCCACGGAGGCTACATATGTTAAGTATTTTTAAACCTGCGCAACATAAAACGCGCTTGCCAGCAGCGGAGATTGATCCGACATATCGTCGGCTGCGCTGGCAGATTTTCCTGGGGATTTTCTTTGGTTATGCCGCTTACTATCTGGTGCGTAAGAACTTTGCGCTGGCGATGCCTTACCTGGTAGAGCAGGGATTCTCGCGCGGCGATCTGGGTTTTGCGCTGTCCGGGATCTCCATCGCCTATGGTTTTTCGAAATTTATCATGGGGTCGGTCTCTGACCGCTCGAATCCGCGCGTTTTCCTGCCCGCAGGGTTGATTCTGGCGGCGGCCGTGATGTTGTTTATGGGCTTTGTGCCGTGGGCCACGTCCAGCATTGCCGTGATGTTCGTGCTGCTGTTCCTCTGCGGCTGGTTCCAGGGAATGGGGTGGCCGCCGTGCGGTCGTACAATGGTGCACTGGTGGTCACAGAAAGAACGTGGCGGTATCGTCTCCGTCTGGAACTGCGCGCATAACGTTGGCGGCGGTATTCCTCCGCTGCTGTTCCTGCTGGGGATGGCCTGGTTTAATGACTGGAAAGCCGCGCTCTACATGCCGGCGTTTGGTGCGATCCTGGTGGCGATTTTCGCTTTCGCGCTGATGCGCGATACGCCGCAGTCCTGCGGTCTGCCGCCGATTGAAGAGTACAAAAACGACTACCCGGATGATTACAACGAAAAAGCGGAAGAAGAGCTGACTGCAAAACAGATCTTTATGCAGTACGTGCTGCCGAACAAACTGTTGTGGTACATCGCGATTGCGAACGTGTTCGTTTACCTGCTGCGTTACGGCATCCTCGACTGGTCGCCGACCTACCTGAGGGAAGTGAAACACTTTGCGCTGGATAAATCGTCCTGGGCGTATTTCTTGTACGAATATGCCGGTATCCCGGGTACGCTGCTGTGCGGCTGGATGTCGGATAAAGTGTTCCGTGGCAACCGTGGCGCAACGGGCGTGTTCTTTATGACGCTGGTGACCATTGCCACAGTTGTTTACTGGCTGAACCCTCCAGGAAATCCGACCGTGGATATGGCCTGTATGATCGTTATCGGCTTCCTGATTTATGGCCCGGTCATGCTGATTGGTCTGCACGCGCTGGAACTGGCGCCGAAAAAAGCGGCAGGTACGGCGGCGGGCTTCACCGGCCTGTTTGGTTATCTCGGCGGTTCCGTCGCGGCGAGCGCTATTGTCGGCTATACCGTTGACTTCTTCGGCTGGGACGGCGGCTTCATGGTGATGATCGGTGGCAGCGTTCTGGCGGTTATCCTGCTGATTATCGTGATGATTGGCGAAAAACGCCACCATGAAGAGCTGATGTTGAAACGCAACGGAGCTTAAGTGAATGAAGACGACACTGAAAAATCTCAGCGTGGCATTGATGCTGGCGGGTATGGTCGTGAGCAGCGCGGCAATCGCTGCGGATAAAATCGTGATTGCGCACCGTGGCGCCAGCGGCTATCTGCCGGAGCACACACTGCCAGCGAAAGCGATGGCGTATGCGCAGGGTGCCGATTATCTGGAGCAGGATTTGGTGATGACGAAGGACGACCATCTGGTCGTCCTGCATGACCACTACCTTGACCGGGTTACCGACGTTGCCGAACGTTTTCCGAATCGCGCCCGCAAGGACGGGCGTTACTACGCCATTGATTTCACACTGGATGAAATTAAATCCCTGAAGTTCACCGAAGGTTTTGATATTGAGAACGGCAAGAAAGTACAGACTTACCCTGGCCGTTTCCCGATGGGAAAATCAGATTTCCGCGTGCATACCTTTGAGGAAGAGATTGAGTTTGTTCAGGGGCTGAATCATTCGACCGGAAAAAATATCGGTATTTATCCAGAAATCAAAGCGCCGTGGTTCCATCATCAGGAAGGGAAGGATATTGCGGCTAAGACGCTGGATGTGCTGAAAAAGTATGGTTATACCGGTAAAAAAGATAACGTTTATTTGCAGTGTTTCGATGCCGCGGAGCTGAAGCGCATTAAGAATGAGCTGGAACCGAAGAGGGGGATGGATCTCAATCTGGTGCAGTTGATTGCGTATACCGACTGGAATGAAACTCAGCAAAAACAGCCGGACGGCAGTTGGGTTAACTATAACTACGACTGGATGTTCAAGCCTGGCGCGATGAAAGAAATCGCCAGCTATGCTGACGGGATCGGCCCGGACTACCATATGCTGATTGATGAAAAATCGAAGGTCGGGCATATCACGCTGACCGGCATGGTGAAAGAGGCGCAGCAGAACAAGATGGTGGTACACCCTTACACCGTACGCGCCGATCAGCTTCCTGACTACGCCACGGATGTTAATCAGCTTTATGACATCCTGTATAACAAGGCGGGTGTGGATGGATTGTTCACCGATTTCCCGGATAAAGCGGTGGTGTTTTTGAAGGATAAGCACTAAAAAGCCGGGTGGCGGCTTCGCCTTACCCGGCCTGTGAACTGGTCGGGTAAGCGTAGCACCACCCGACAAGGCTACATCTCTATCTCAATATCGCCTTTTGCCCTGCAACAGCAGGGCAAAATTTCCCCTTCGCTGATAAAAGCCAGCGGTTCGGTCAGCCAGTCAACCTGGCCTGCGACCAGACGGCAGCGGCAGGAGCCGCAATAGCCCGCACGACACTGATACTCCACTTCAACCTGATGCGCCTCAAGCGCCACCAGCAGAGAAGGGTGTTCTTCCCGACACAGCACTTCGGTGCCGGAAAGACGTAGCGTCACGCGTCCCATCAGAGCTGGAAATTACTCAGATCGTCGGTATCAACTTCCGAGTCAATCTGGCCGACCAGGTAAGAACTGACTTCCACTTCCTGCGGCGCCACCTGGACGTTATCGGAAACCAGCCAGGTGTTGATCCACGGGATCGGGTTAGAGCGCGTCTGGAACGGCAGCTCCAGGCCGACCGCCTGCATGCGGATATTGGTGATGTACTCGACGTACTGGCACAGAATATCTTTGTTCAGGCCGATCATGGAACCGTCGCGGAACAGGTAATCCGCCCACTCTTTTTCTTGCTGCGCGGCCTGTACAAACAGGTCATAGCACGCCTGCTTGCTCTCTTCGGCAATCTCCGCCATTTCTGGATCGTCTATGCCGCTACGCAGCAGGTTCAGCATATGCTGCGTGCCGGTCAGGTGCAGCGCTTCGTCGCGGGCAATCAGACGGATGATTTTGGCGTTACCTTCCATCAGCTTACGTTCCGCGAAAGCGAAGGAGCAGGCGAAGCTGACGTAGAAACGAATCGCTTCCAGCGCGTTAACGCTCATCAGGCACAGGTAGAGCTGTTTTTTCAGCGCACGCAGGTTCACGGTGACGGTTTTGCCGTTCACGTTATGCGTACCTTCCCCCAGCAGATGCCAGTAGCTGGTCATTTCAATCAGCTCATCGTAGTAGTGAGAAATGCCTTCCGCGCGCTTCTGAATTTGTTCGTTGGTGACGATGTCGTCAAATACCACCGCCGGATCGTTAACGATGTTGCGGATGATATGGGTATACGAGCGCGAGTGGATCGTCTCAGAAAACGCCCAGGTTTCTACCCAGGTTTCCAGCTCCGGGATGGAGATCAGCGGCAGTAATGCCACGTTCGGGCTACGTCCCTGAATGGAGTCCAGCAGCGTCTGGTACTTCAGATTGCTGATGAAAATATGTTTTTCGTGTTCCGGCAATGACTGGAAATCGATACGATCGCGTGAAACGTCAACTTCTTCCGGGCGCCAGAAGAAGGAGAGTTGTTTTTCGATCAGTTTTTCGAAGATGTCATATTTTTGCTGGTCGTAGCGTGCCACGTTGACCGGCTGGCCAAAGAACATCGGCTCTTTGAGTTGGTCGTTTTTCGTCTGTGAAAAAGTGGTGTATGCCATTGAAGTGAGTCCTGTTGAGATTGTATCGCCCGGCGGCACTTCGTTTGCCGGGCCTACAAAACCGTAGGCCGGGTAAGCGTAGCGCTACCCGGCAAAAATAACTTAGATCTTACATGCGCCGCTTTCGCAGCCATCGTCCTGAATAGACGGCACCAGATCGTCCTGCGCATCTTCCGCACCGTCACGGGTGTTGTGATAGTACAGGGTTTTCACGCCAAATTTATAGGCGGTGAGCAGATCTTTCAGCAATTGCTGCATCGGTACTTTACCAGACGGGAAGCGCGTCGGATCGTAGTTGGTGTTGGCTGAAATCGCCTGATCGATGAATTTCTGCATGATACCGACCAGTTGCAGGTAGCCGTCGTTGCTCGGCATTTCCCACAGCAGCTCATAGCGGTCTTTCAGCCCTTCGTAATCCGGCACCACCTGGCGCAGTACGCCATCTTTCGACGCTTTGATGCTGACATGGCCGCGCGGCGGTTCAATACCGTTAGTGGCGTTGGAGATCTGCGAAGAGGTCTCAGACGGCATCAGGGCGGAAAGCGTGGAGTTACGCAGACCGTGCGTTTTGATGGACTCACGAAGCGCTTCCCAGTTGTAGTGCAGCGGTTCGTTGGCGATCGCATCCAGATCTTTTTTGTAGGTGTCGATCGGCAGAATGCCCTGAGCGTAAGTGGTTTCATTAAACCACGGGCATGCGCCTTGCTCTTTCGCCAGCTCGTTAGAGGCCTTCAGCAGATAGTACTGAATGGCTTCAAACGTTTTGTGCGTCAGGTTGTTCGCGCTGCCGTCAGAGTAACGCACGCCGTGTTTCGCCAGATAGTAAGCGTAGTTAATCACGCCGATACCCAGCGTACGGCGGCCCATTGCGCCGCGTTTAGCCGCCGGAATAGGGTAATCCTGGTAATCCAGCAGCGCATCCAGCGCGCGTACCGCCAGCACCGCCAGCTCTTCCAGTTCTTCCAGGCTGTTAATTGCGCCCAGGTTGAAGGCGGAAAGCGTACACAGCGCGATTTCACCGTTTTCGTCGTTAACGTCCATCAGCGGTTTGGTCGGCAGGGCGATTTCCAGGCACAGGTTGGACTGGCGTACCGGTGCAACCTGCGCATCAAACGGGCTGTGGGTGTTGCAGTGATCCACGTTCTGAATGTAGATACGGCCAGTTGATGCGCGTTCCTGCATCATCAGCGAGAACAGATCCACGGCTTTCACGCGCTGCTTACGAATGCTGTCGTCTTTTTCGTATTTGGTGTACAGACGCTCGAACTCGTCCTGATCGGCGAAGAAAGCGTCGTACAGACCCGGAACGTCGGACGGGCTGAACAGGGTGATGTCTTCACCTTTCAGCAGGCGGGTGTACATCAGCTTGTTGATCTGTACGCCGTAGTCCATGTGACGCACGCGGTTGCCTTCCACGCCGCGGTTGTTCTTCAGTACCAGCAGGCTTTCCACTTCCAGATGCCACATCGGGTAGAACAGCGTTGCCGCACCGCCGCGCACGCCGCCCTGAGAGCAGGATTTCACCGCCGTCTGGAAGTGTTTGTAGAACGGAATACAGCCGGTGTGGAACGCTTCGCCGCCGCGAATCGGGCTACCCAGCGCGCGAATACGACCGGCGTTGATGCCGATACCGGCACGCTGAGAAACATATTTCACGATCGCGCTGGAGGTGGCGTTAATGGAGTCCAGGCTGTCGCCGCACTCGATCAGCACGCAGGAGCTGAACTGACGAGTCGGGGTGCGCACGCCGGACATGATTGGCGTCGGCAGAGAAATTTTGAATGTAGAAACCGCATCGTAGAAACGTTTCACGTAGTCGAGACGGGTTTCACGCGGATAGTTAGAGAACAGGCAAGCGGCAACCAGAATATAAAGGAACTGCGCGCTTTCATAAATCTCGCCGGTTACACGGTTCTGTACCAGGTATTTACCTTCCAGCTGCTTAACGGCAGCGTAGGAGAAGGTCATATCACGGTCGTGTACGATGAACGAATCCATCTGCTTGAACTCTTCTTCCGTGTAGTCTTCCAGCAGATGATTGTCGTATTTACCCAGCTCAACCATTTTCACCACATGATCGTAAAGCGCTGGCGGTTCGAACTCGCCGTAAGCCTTTTTACGCAGGTGGAAAATCGCCAGGCGCGCGGCCAGGTACTGATAATCCGGCGCATCGCGGGAGATCAGGTCGGCAGCGGCCTTAATGATGGTCTCATGGATATCGGACGTCTTGATGCCGTCGTAGAACTGGATATGAGAGCGCAGTTCAACCTGGGAGATGGATACGTTATTCAGTCCTTCTGCCGCCCAATCCAGAACTCGATGGATTTTGTCGAGATTGATGCGTTCAGTACGACCATCACGCTTTGTCACCAGCAGACTCTGATTCATGTGGGTTTTACCTGTCCGTGAAAGAAAAAATATCCCCCGTTTATCCACAATGCCACGTTGTGACTAAGTCTGTGGATAAATACTATATATAGGGGGTAACTGATAAATGAAACGCTATATGGTGAGTATTCTAGTAGGGATTCTTTTCAGTACAAGAGTTGATTTTGAGGTTAAATTGAGGTTGCAAAAGGGTGATAATCGCTAAGTGCGCGTCTTATAAGGCCTGGAGGGCATGTCAATAATTCATAAAAAAAAATGAAAATTTGATCGAGTGCTGATTTCTTCATCTAAGGCAGGAAAAGTTCCTATGATCTGGCGCAAAAATTGCCCTGGCGATCCTACTCAGGATTGGTAGGCGATGCGTAGGCCCGGCAAGCGCAGCGCCCCGGGCAAAATTGCCGGATGGCGGCGTAAACGCCTTATCCGGCCTGTGATGGTTTGTAGGCCCGGCAAGCGCAGCGCCCCGGGCAAAATGCCGGCTGGCGGCATAAACGCCTTATCCGGCCTGCGATGGTTTGTAGGCCCGGCGAGCGCAGCGCCCCGGGCAAATTGCCGGATGGCGGCGTAAACGCCTTATCCGGCCTACAGACGCAGTTAGTCAACTTGTGCGGTAGTGTGAACCATATAGTTAACATCAACGCCCGGCCCGAGCTTGAAGGTGTTGGTAATCGGGTTGTAGTGCAGCCCGGTCATGTGACGCTCTTTCAATACGGTCTGATCGACCCAGTTCAGCAACTCCGCAGGCTTAATAAATTTTTTCACATCGTGCGTGCCTTTCGGCACCATGCGTAAAATATACTCCGCTCCTACCACCGCCATCAGCCACGACTTGCCGTTGCGATTAAGGGTCGAGAAAAAGACTTCACCGCCCGGTTTAACTAATTGCGCACAGGCCCTGACGACCGATTGCGGGTCCGGTACGTGCTCCAGCATCTCCATACAGGTCACGACGTCGTACTGGTGCGCATGTTTCGCCGCATGCTCTTCAACCGTCTCCTGCACGTAATCAACCTGAATACCGCTTTCCAGCGCGTGCAGTTTCGCGACCTGCAAAGGCTCAAAGCCCATATCCAGGCCCGTTACCGTCGCACCTTCACGCGCCATGCTCTCAGCCAGAATGCCGCCGCCGCAGCCAACGTCGAGCACCTTTTTGCCGAACAGGCCGCCGGAACGCTCGGCAATGTAGCCCAGGCGCAGCGGGTTAATGCGGTGCAGAGGCTTAAATTCACCCTCAAGATCCCACCAGCGTGACGCGACAGCTTCAAATTTGGCGATTTCTTCGTGATCAACGTTATGCGTCACCGGGGGTTTTTCGGCATTCATTGGCGCTTTTACTCCTTATTTGGCAAGTCGCCTGAGTATATCAGCACGACGGGATGAATAAAGCCTCCGTAGAAGACCATTCCATTTACCTGTCTCATTGCGATTGTGTTATAATTTGCGACCTTTGAATCCGGGATACAGTAGAGGGATAGCGGTTAGATGAGCGACCTTGCGAGAGAAATTACACCGGTCAACATTGAGGAAGAGCTGAAGAGCTCTTATCTGGATTATGCGATGTCGGTCATTGTTGGCCGTGCGCTGCCGGATGTCCGAGATGGCCTGAAGCCGGTACACCGTCGCGTACTATACGCCATGAACGTATTGGGCAATGACTGGAATAAAGCCTATAAAAAATCTGCCCGTGTTGTTGGTGACGTAATCGGTAAATACCATCCTCATGGTGATTCCGCGGTGTACGACACTATCGTCCGTATGGCGCAGCCTTTCTCGCTGCGTTACATGCTGGTGGATGGTCAGGGCAACTTTGGTTCTATCGACGGCGACTCTGCCGCGGCAATGCGTTATACGGAAATCCGTCTGGCGAAGATTGCCCATGAACTGATGGCCGATCTCGAAAAAGAGACGGTGGATTTCGTTGACAACTATGACGGCACGGAAAAAATTCCTGACGTCATGCCGACCAAAATTCCTAACCTGCTGGTAAACGGCTCGTCCGGTATCGCGGTAGGTATGGCCACCAACATCCCGCCGCACAACCTGAAGGAAGTGATCAACGGTTGCCTGGCGTATATCGATGATGAAGACATCAGCATTGAAGGGCTGATGGAACACATTCCTGGCCCGGACTTCCCGACCGCCGCGATCATCAACGGTCGTCGCGGTATTGAAGAAGCCTATCGTACCGGTCGCGGAAAAGTGTACATTCGCGCTCGCGCGGAAGTGGAAGCTGACGCGAAAACCGGCCGCGAAACCATCATCGTTCATGAAATTCCGTACCAGGTGAACAAAGCGCGCCTGATCGAGAAAATCGCTGAACTGGTGAAAGACAAACGCGTTGAAGGCATCAGCGCGCTGCGCGACGAGTCTGATAAAGACGGGATGCGCATCGTGATTGAAGTGAAACGCGATGCCGTCGGGGAAGTGGTGCTTAACAACCTTTATTCCCAGACCCAGTTGCAGGTTTCTTTCGGTATCAACATGGTTGCGCTGCACCACGGCCAGCCGAAGATCATGAACCTGAAAGAGATCATTTCCGCGTTCGTGCGTCACCGTCGCGAAGTGGTGACGCGCCGCACTATTTTCGAACTGCGTAAAGCCCGCGATCGCGCGCATATCCTTGAAGCGCTGGCGATTGCGCTGGCGAACATCGATCCGATCATCGAGATGATCCGCCGTGCGCCAACGCCGGCAGAGGCAAAAGCGGCGTTAATCTCCCGTTCATGGGATCTGGGCAACGTGGCGTCTATGCTAGAACGCGCCGGTGATGATGCTGCCCGTCCTGAGTGGCTGGAGCCGGAATTTGGCGTGCGTGATGGTCAGTATTACCTGACTGAACAACAGGCACAGGCGATTCTGGATCTGCGCTTGCAGAAACTGACCGGCCTGGAGCATGAAAAACTGCTCGACGAGTACAAAGAGCTGCTGGAACAGATTGCAGAACTGCTGCACATTCTGGGCAGCGCCGATCGTCTGATGGAAGTGATCCGCGAAGAGATGGAACTGATCCGCGATCAGTTTGGCGATGAGCGTCGCACTGAAATCACCGCTAACAGCGCCGATATTAATATCGAAGATCTGATCAGCCAGGAAGATGTGGTTGTAACGCTGTCTCACCAGGGTTACGTCAAATATCAGCCGCTGACCGATTACGAAGCGCAACGTCGTGGCGGGAAAGGTAAATCTGCTGCGCGTATAAAAGAAGAAGACTTTATCGACCGTCTGCTGGTGGCTAACACCCACGACACGATCCTCTGCTTCTCCAGCCGTGGCCGTCTGTACTGGATGAAGGTCTATCAGCTGCCGGAAGCGAGCCGTGGCGCGCGTGGCCGTCCGATCGTCAACCTGCTGCCGCTGGAAGCCGACGAACGTATCACCGCCATTCTGCCGGTACGCGAGTACGAAGAGGGCGTTAACGTCTTTATGGCGACCGCCAGCGGTACGGTGAAGAAAACGGCGCTGACCGAGTTCAGCCGTCCGCGTTCCGCCGGTATCATCGCGGTGAACCTGAACGAAGGCGACGAGCTGATCGGCGTGGATCTGACCTCCGGTTCCGACGAAGTCATGCTGTTCTCCGCTGCCGGTAAAGTGGTGCGCTTTAAAGAAGATGCCGTTCGTGCGATGGGTCGTACCGCGACCGGCGTACGTGGCATCAAGCTGGCGGGCGAAGACAGCGTCGTTTCCCTGATTATTCCGCGTGGTGAAGGCGCTATCCTGACCGTGACGCAGAATGGTTACGGTAAACGTACGGCGGAAGGCGAATACCCAACCAAGTCTCGTGGTACGCAGGGCGTTATCTCCATTAAAGTCACCGAGCGCAACGGTTCCGTTGTTGGCGCGGTACAGGTGGATGATGCCGACCAGATCATGATGATCACCGATGCCGGTACGCTGGTTCGTACCCGCGTATCGGAAATCAGCGTCGTTGGCCGTAACACCCAGGGCGTAATCCTCATCCGCACGGCGGAAGATGAAAACGTGGTGGGTCTGCAACGTGTTGCTGAGCCGGTGGATGACGAAGAACTCGACTCCATCGACGGCAGCGTAGCGGAAGGGGACGAGGATATCGCCCCGGAAGCGGAAATCGATGACGATGCAGCGGATGATGCTGACGAGTAATTCGGCGTTGTAAATCGTGTGTGAAAGGAGGCCATTGCGCCTCCTTTTTTTTGCCGGATGGCGGCGTAAACGCCTTATCAGGCCGCCATCCGGCAAAGGCGCAAATCCTTAATTCATCCTTTCCACTATCATCGCAATACCCTGACCGCCGCCGATGCAGAGCGTGGCCAGCCCGAGCGTTTTATCGCGTGCAGAGAGGGCGTGCAGCAGCGTCACCAGAATACGCGCGCCGCTGGCGCCGATGGGGTGTCCCAGGGCGATAGCCCCACCGTTAACGTTCACCTTCTGCGGATCAAAACCGAGCGTCTTACCCACGGCAAGGAACTGTGCGGCAAACGCTTCGTTGGCTTCGATCAGATCGATATCCGAAAGCGTTAAACCGCTCAGTTGCAGCGCCTTCTGCGTGGCGGGAACCGGCCCCATCCCCATTAACGCCGGGGCGACGCCGCCGCTGGCGTAGGCTTTGATACGAGCCAGTGGGGTCAGGCCCGCCGCCAGCGCTGCGGATTCTTCCATCACTACCAGCGCTGCCGCGCCGTCATTGATTCCAGAGGCGTTTCCTGCCGTTACTGTACCTGACTTGTCGAAAGCCGGGCGTAATGCAGCAAGACCTTCCGCCGTTGAATCGGCTTTCGGAAACTCGTCGCGCTCAAACACCACGGTTTTCTTACGGGATGTGACGCTAACCGGCACAATTTCGGCCTGGAATGCGCCGGAATCAATAGCGGCAACGGCTTTACGCTGTGAGAGCAGCGCCAGCTCATCCTGCATCTCCCGGCTGATGCCGTATTCCCGGGCGACGTTTTCTGCCGTGATCCCCATATGGTAGCCGTGAGTGGCGCAGATCAGACCGTCGCGCAGGATCACATCGGAGAGCTGTCCGTCGCCAAGACGATAGCCCCAGCGGGCTTTGGCATCCAGCAGATACGGCGCCTGGCTCATATTTTCCATACCGCCTGCGACGATCGCCTGTGCCTGTCCGGCCTGAATCGCCTGCGCGGCAAGCGCCACGCTTTTGAGGCCGGAGCCGCATACTTTGTTAACGGTAAAGCCGCAGACCGTCTCTGCGAGGCCGCTTTTGAGCAGTGCCTGACGCGCCGGGTTTTGCCCAAGACCAGCCTGTAGCACATTGCCCATAATCACTTCATCCACCCGTTGCGGGTCGAGCTGCGCGCGTTCAAGCGCCGCTTTAATCACGGTGGCGCCAAGGTCGATGGCGCTGGTGGTTGCCAGTGCGCCGTTAAAACTGCCGATTGCGGTACGCGCCGCGCTGACGATGACACAGTTTTTCATCTTCTGTTCCTTAAAAGTGCGTGGTTGCCGTCAGAAAAAGGTCAAACCGATGACAAAAATGATCCCGGAGAAGAGCAGGGCGGTGATGCAGTAGCCCATAATGTCGCGTACCCCGAGTCCGGCGATTGCCAGGGCGGGTAGCGCCCAGAATGGCTGCGCCATATTCATCCACTGCTCACCGTAGGCGATTGCCATGACTGACTTGCCGAGGTCCGCCCCCAGCGCCTGAGCCGCAGGCATGACGAATGGTCCCTGGATAACCCAGTGGCCGCCGCCTGATGGCACGGCAAAGTTAATCAGCGCAGAGCTGAAAAAGGTCATCACCGGGAAGGTGTCTTTGTTGGCGACGTTGATGAAGAATTCAGTGATAAGGCCACCGAGGCCGGAGTGTTCCATCATCAGTTGGATCCCGGCGTAGAAGGGGAACTGCACCAGAATACCGGCGGTACTGCGCGCTGCGGCGCTGATGGCGCGCATGTAGGCCATTGGCGTTTTGTGCAGCAGCAGACCGGCGATCATAAACATCAGATTGACGGTATTGATGGTGATGTTGAATCCCTTCTCGGCGAAGTAGAGCCCCAGATAGGCAATCCCTAATGCGCCAATGATCAGCGCGAGAATGCGGCTCTCTTCCAGTTTTTCCGACGGTGGCGCGTCAGCCGGCAATTTCTTCTGAAAATCGGCTTCTTCCAGTAGCAGCTTCGGATCGATGCTGACCACGTCGGAGGGTTTTGGCGTCATCATTCGGGTAATAAACGGCATCACCACGATGAGGCCGAGCGTGATGAAAATATTGAACCCGGTGAACAGGGTATCGCTAACCGGAATCAACCCCGCGACGTGTTCTACCGGGTTGCCTGGCGTTGCGGCCAGCAGGGGCATAGATCCAGAGAAGCCGCCGCCCCAGGTGAGAAAACCGATATAGGCGCAGGCGATAAGCAGCGGATAATCGGAACCCGGCACGCGACGGGCCACTTCACGGGCAAACATTGCGCCGACCACCAGACCAAAGCCCCAGTTGATCACGCAGGCGACCGAGCCAAAGAAGGTCACCAGCATGACGCCCTGGGCGGGCGTCTTAGCGGCTGAAGCGGCGGTACGCAACAGGCTTTTAACCGGGCCGGAACTGGCCAGGGCGTGGCCCGTCACGATAATCAGCGCCATTTGCATACCGAAAGCCAGCAGGTTCCAGAAGCCGTCGCCCCAGAACCTCACCATACTGACCGGCGTTTGCGGCGTCAGCCAGAGAGCGATCCCGAACGTCAGCAGGGTTAACAGCATTGCGAAGATCAGCGGATCAGGAAGCCAGCGGCTGACGACCCGCGTCATAAAGCGTGAAATACGCCCAATCATGCGTCACCTCTCTGAATGACCAGATCGGCCGCAACCTCAAAGTGCGCATCAGTTTTTGCCCGCAGGGTTTCCAAATCACACCCTTCGGCGATTTCTGTCAGCCACATCTTGCCGTCGATAAAGCGAAATACAGCCAGTTCGGTAACCAGCATATGCACCGCGTGCTGGGCGGTGAGCGGCATGGTGCACTGGCGCAGAATTTTCGCCGAGCCGTCTTTCGCGCAATGTTCCATTGCAATGATCACTTTGCGCGCGCCGGTGACCAGATCCATTGCGCCCCCCATGCCGGGGACCATTTTGCCGGGAACCACCCAGTTGGCGAGGTTTGCCTGCTCATCCACCTGTAGCCCGCCGAGTACGCAGGCGTCAACATGGCCCCCGCGAATCAATGCGAACGACATGGCGCTGTCGAACATTGCCGCGCCGGGCAAAATGCCACAGGGTTGACCGCCAGCGTTCACCAGATCCGGGTGGGCCGTCGTGACCGGCCCCAGTCCCAGAAAGCCGTTCTCAGATTGCAGGGTGATGTGAATGTCATCCGGCAGGTAGTTTGCGACCATCGTCGGCAAACCAATTCCCAGGTTAACCACGTCGCCATCATGCAGCTCTTGCGCCACGCGGCGCGCAATACGTTGTTTAGCATCCATTATTTGCTCTCCTGTGGAATAACGATGTGGTCGATAACGGCGCCAGGGGTGACAATCTGGTCAGGCAGTAGCTCGCCTGTTTCAACCAGTTCGTCAGGCTCAACCAGGGTGATGTCTGCGGCGAGAGCAATGAGGGGGTTAAAATTACGGGCACTGAGCTGGTAGGTCAGGTTGCCAAGCGGGTCGGCGCAGTGGGCGCGAATAAGCGCCAGATCTGCACGCAGTGGACGCTCCAGCAGCCAGGTTCTGCCATCGAGCTGAAGCGTTTGCTTTCCCTCTTCAACCACGGTGCCGACGCCAGTCGGGGTCAGAAAACCGCCCAGCCCGGCGCCGCCGCAGCGGATTTGTTCAATCAGGGTGCCTTGCGGAACCAGCTGAACCTCCATCTCTTTGGCAATCATCCGCCGACCCGTTTCCGGGTTGGTGCCGATATGGGAGGCGATGACCTTGCGCACCCGGCCATTTACGATAAGCGGGCCGATGCCGGTATCGACAAATGCGGTATCGTTGGCGATCAACGTCAGGTCCCTGACACCGGATTCAAGTAAGGCTTCAACAAGGCGGGGCGGGGTGCCTACCCCCATAAAACCGCCGACCATGATGGTCATGCCGTCACGAAAGAAGCCTGAGGCGTTCTGTAAGGTAATCAGTTTTGTTTTCATTATGTTTCCCTTTTGCATACTCCATTTTGGGTACGCAAAGGGAATAGCAAGCGGGATGCCAGGATTAATAAACCGGGAAGAGAAGGGTTAACCTGATGAATATAAAAATTAATTTTCACAGAAGGGGGATGAGAGGGCGTGAGGCGCTATGCAGAATTTTGCGCACTGTGCAAAATTCTGCATAGCAACTTCTGGTATCAGAGGCCTGCCGGATCGATGCCGTATTCCTGCAATTTGTACATCAACGCGCGTCGGCTGATGCCCAGCATTAACGCGGTGCGCGTGCGGTTTCCCTCCTGCTGCTCCAGAACCTCCATAATGATTCGGCGTTCTTCGCGTTTAATCTCTTCTTTCAGGTTCCGTTCACCGGGTTGGGCTGGCTTTATTCCGCTGGCGTGACTCACCGACTGGCGGAACTGGGTAGGGAGGTCTTCGGCAAAAATCACCGCCCCGGTGTTCATCACCACCGCGCGCTCAATCACATTGGATAATTCGCGGATATTACCGGGCCACGGCCAGGCGGTGAGAAGTGACATAGCGGAAGGGTCAATTTCAATAATATCCCGCTGGTTTTCTGAGCTGAATTTCTGCAAAAAGTGGTTGGCCAACAGGGGGATATCTTCCCGCCGCTCACGCAAAGGAGGAAGCGTCAGATGAATCACATTCAGCCGATAAAACAGATCTTCACGGAAGGTGCCTTCTTTCACCATTTCCTGCAAATTCCGGTTGGTGGCGGCGACAATGCGGATATCAACCTGAATGGTTTGATGCCCGCCAATGCGTTCAAACTCCCTCTCCTGGAGGATTCGCAGCAGCTTAGCCTGTAACACCAGCGGCATTTCGCCTATTTCGTCCAGCAGCAGCGTTCCCTGATGAGCGCGCTCAAACAGCCCCTGACGTCGCGTTTGTGCGCCGGTAAACGCCCCTTTTTCGTGGCCGAACAGTTCGCTTTCCAGCAGTGATTCCGGCAGCGCCGCACAGTTAATCTTGATGAAGGGGCCGTTTGCTCGGCGTGAGTTATAGTGAATGGCGCGGGCGATCAACTCTTTTCCAGTGCCGCTTTCGCCGCTAATGAGCACGTTGGCCTGGGAAAGCGCGATTTTCGCGGTATCTTTGCAGATATCCATCATCCCCGGACTGTTGGTCAGGATATGTCCCCATTGCCAGCTGGTGCTCAGCGCCTGATGCAGGCTGCGGATCTCCTGCTTCATGGCCTGGAGCTGCAAGGCCCGCTGAATCAATAAGTTCAGTTCATCGAGGTCGAACGGTTTAATCACATAATCAAATGCGCCGCTGCGCAGTGCTTCTACGGCGGTTTCCACTTCAGCGTAGGCTGTCATCAGAATAATGGGGACCCGTGGATGCTGTGCGCGCATCACTTTCAGCGCTTCAATGCCGTTCATCTCCGGCATGCGGATGTCCATCAGCACCACGTCGGGCGGCGTGTCGGCAAAATGTTGCAGCGCTGTCTGACCGTTACTGGCGCACTGGGTTTCATGCCCTTGCAGCGAAAACGCGGTGGCGAGCATACGGCGAACATTATCTTCGTCATCAACGATGAGAATACGGTAGCGAGTTTTCATTCTGACGAGGTTTCCTGCGGGTTAATCGGTAAAATAAGGGTAAAGGTCGCGCCGCATCCGGGCATACTGGTAACGTATATGTCGCCCTGATGCGCATTGATGATGCGCTGACTTAACGCCAGCCCGAGGCCGGTTCCTGACGCTTTGGTGGTGAAGAACGGATCAAAGATTTTTTTCTGCAAAGCGACGTCAATACCGCAGCCATTATCTTCAATGGCGATCGCCAGATGCGTGGTCGTGTAGCGCCAGGTTCGGATACGAATTTCGCCGCGCGCGCCTATCGCCTGCACCGCGTTGATAAGCATGTTCAGGAGCACCTGTTTGAGCAGTTCGCGATCGGCGACGATCGTGGGCAATGCGGCGTTGAATTCCGTATTGAAGTTAATTCGCGCCTGCACCCCGGAAGTCTGCACCAGGATCAACGCCTCCTCGATCAGCGTATTAATGGATACCTGCTGCCACTGACTTTGTCGCGGTCGGGAGAAGTCCAGCAGTTGCTGGATGACTTTATTAATAGAATCAATTTCTTTCAGTACGACGGACAGGTACTCCTGATGTACAGGCAGATTGATTTGCTGGCGAATAATCTGCACATAACCCCGGATGGCGGTGAGCGGGTTGCGCACTTCATGCGCCACGCCTGCCATCAGTTCACCCAGCGTGGCGAGTCTCTCCGTTTGCGCCAGACGGCGCTGCGCCTCTTTACGGGCGGTTAAATCGGAAAACATCACCAGCGCGCCAATCAACTCACCGTCAGCGTTATGAATACGACTGGTGGTGACGCTGAGTTCAATTGTCCGGTCACGCGCGGGGAAGCTGACTTCCTGAGCCAGATGTTCAGTGCCGTTCTCCAGAGTGTCAAGCACAGGGCTGGAGAAATGAGGATCGGCGAACAGCGTTGCGTAGGGGCGCCCGGCCAGTTCATGCAGCGTATAACCCGTGATGGTCTCTGCGGCAGGGTTCATCGTGGTGACATTACCTTGTCTGTCGATCGCGATAACCCCATCGGCGGCGTTCTCAATAATCAGATCGTTCAGCGTCTTGGTTTCCCGCAGTGTCTGCGCCAGAGCGTTGACGCTGCGGCTGATTTGCCCCAGTTCACCGGGGAGATCGGGTAACTGGGCCGGCGTTTTCTGCGCAAGAGTAGGCAAGCCTTCAGTGATGATATCGATATTGGCGCTCAGACGGCGTGAGAAGAGAATGATCAGTAACAGGCTGCTGATAAGCCCCGCCGCCAGAACGGCAATAATACGAACATCCATTTTCCAGGCCTGTCGGCGAATATCTTCGGTCAACTCATTCGCCCAGATATAACCAATGACCTCGCCATGCCGCGCTATCGGAATCATTGAGTTGAGGATATCGCCGCGCACCTGCCGGCCTGAAAATACCACCGGGGCGTTGGTACTCATGACCTCCCGGCCAGGATGATCGGGAGCGATAGTGACCCCGACGTTGTTTTGATACAGTGCCGAAGGGGCGTAGGTGATAATGGCGTCCAGCGCCTTATTGTAATAGCCCGCGCCAATTCCCGGGAACGCGCGAGTGATGCGCTCAGTGACCGGTGATAACTGCGCATTCAGCGCGCGGATACTCTCATCGCGCGGCAGATTTTCCTGCTGGGTGAAGCTGTCGCCCAGCGCTTCATCAAGCAGATGCACGACAGCCGATAATTTTTTCTCTTTTTCAGATAAGACCGCTGATCGGCCTTCGGTTTCTACGATATAACCAATAGAGAGCGTCGGCACGATGACCATCAGGATAGCCATCAGTATCATTTGATTGCGTAAGCGTCGCGGGTAAAGCCGTCTCAGGTAGCGCATGCTGACATCCGTGTGGTCTTTATCAGGCAAACGCCGATTATCGGGGGTTGAGGCGCAGGTTTCTCAGCGGTATATCATATTCCCGCAAAGAGAGGGCATTGCGACGCCGGGCATTTACCGCTACCTTAACCACACTCTATTTATCGCCTGAGGCGGAGCTTCGCCCCTTTGAAATACCTTGCTTCCTTTCGTACAACCCTGAAAGTTTCGCGCTACCTGTTCAGAGCGTTGGCGTTACTGATCTGGCTGCTGATCGCTTTTGCTTCGGTGTTTTACATCGTCAATGCGCTGCATCAGAGAGAGTCTGAAATCCGTCAGGAATTCAATCTCAGTTCCGACCAGGCGCAGCGCTATATTCAGCGCACGTCTGACGTAATGAAAGAACTTAAATACATTGCCGAGAATCGCTTAACGGCGGAAAACGGCGTGATGTCCAGCCGGGCGCGCGACGATAAAACCGTGGTGCCCAATTTTGAGCCGCTGTTTGCCGACTCCGACTGTGCGGCGATGGGGAATGCCTGGCGCGGGTCGCTGGAGTCGCTGGCCTGGTTTATGCGCTACTGGCGCGACAATTTTTCTGCGGCCTACGATCTGAATCGTGTTTTCCTGATTGGCAGCGACAATCTCTGTATGGCGAATTTCGGCCTGCGCGATATGCCGGTCGAACGTGATAATGCGCTGAAAACGCTGCATGAGCGCATTGTTAAGTACCGCAATGCCCCGCAGGAAGAGAGCGGGAATAACCTTTTCTGGATTAGCCAGGGGCCGCGCCCCGGCATCGGCTATTTTTATGCCCTGACGCCGGTTTATCTGGCCAACCGCTTGCAGGCGCTGCTGGGCGTCGAGCAGTCCATTCGGATGGAGAACTTTTTCACGCCGGGAAGTTTGCCTATGGGGGTGACGATCCTCGATGAAAATGGTCATCCGCTGATTTCGCTGACCGGGCCGGAAAGCAACATCAGGCCGGAACCCCGCTGGATGCAGGAGCGCTCCTGGTTTGGCTACACGCCAGGGTTCCGTGAGCTGGTTCTGAAGAAAAGTCTGCCGCCATCGTCGCTCAGCATTGTCTACTCCGTACCGGTCGACCTGGTGCTGGAGCATATTCGAATGCTGATTCTGAATGCCATTCTGCTGAATGTGCTGGTGGGCGCCGCCTTGTTCACGCTGGCGCGTATGTATGAACGGCGTATCTTTATTCCGGCGGAAAGCGATGCTCAGCGGCTGGAAGAGCATGAGCAGTTTAACCGGAAAATCGTCGCTTCCGCGCCGGTGGGGATCTGCATCCTGCGCACCATTGACGGGGTCAATATTCTCAGTAATGAACTGGCGCATACCTACCTCAATATGCTCACCCATGAGGACCGGCAAAGGCTGACGCAAATTATCTGTGGTCAGCAGGTTAACTTCGTCGATGTGTTGACCAGCAACAATACCAATCTGCAAATCAGCTTTGTCCATTCGCGCTATCGTAATGAAAACGTGGCGATTTGCGTGCTGGTGGATGTGAGCGCGCGCGTCAAAATGGAAGAGTCGTTGCAGGAGATGGCGCAGGCGGCGGAGCAGGCGAGCCAGTCCAAATCAATGTTCCTTGCGACCGTGAGCCACGAGCTGCGCACGCCGCTGTACGGGATTATCGGTAACCTCGATCTGCTGCAAACCAAAGCGCTGCCGAAAGGGGTCGACAGGCTGGTTACGGCGATGAACAACTCCTCCAGCCTGCTGCTGAAAATCATCAGCGATATTCTCGACTTCTCAAAAATCGAATCCGAGCAGTTGAAGATTGAACCGCGTGAGTTCTCGCCGCGTGAGGTGATGAACCATATTACGGCCAACTATTTACCGCTGGTGGTGAGAAAACAGCTTGGCCTGTACTGCTTTATTGAACCGGATGTACCGGTTGCGCTGAACGGCGACCCGATGCGTCTGCAACAGGTGATTTCTAACCTGCTGAGTAACGCCATCAAATTTACCGATACCGGTTGTATTGTGCTGCATGTGCAGTGTGATGGCGATTATCTCAGTATTCAGGTACGCGATACCGGCGTGGGGATTCCGGCGAAAGAGGTTGTGCGTTTGTTCGATCCTTTCTTCCAGGTGGGAACCGGCGTGCAGCGTAATTTCCAGGGAACCGGCCTGGGGTTGGCGATTTGTGAAAAACTGATCAGCATGATGGATGGGGATATCTCCGTCGATTCAGAGCCCGGGATGGGCAGCCAGTTTACGTTACGCATTCCACTTTATGGCGCGCAGTACCCGCAGAAAAAAGGCGTCGAAGGGCTGGCTCAAACGCGTTGCTGGCTGGCGGTACGCAACGCGTCGCTGTGTCATTTTATTGAGTCCAGCCTGGCGCGAAGCGGTGTCGATGTGCTTCGTTACGAAGGGCAAAAACCGGCGCCGGAAGATATTCTGATTACGGACGATGTGCTGGAGCTGGCATGGCAGGGGCGTGCGGCGGTTGTTTTCAGCCGCCGCCATATTGGTATTCCGCAGGAAAGAGCGCCGGGCGAGTGGGTACACAGCGTGGCGTCGCCGCATGAATTGCCTGCGCTGCTGGCGCGGATTTACAGTATTGAGCTTGATAACGACGCGCTTGCAACGGCGCTGCCTGCGCCGGATAAAACCGACGCGACGAATGACGACATGATGATCCTCGTGGTGGACGATCATCCGATCAACCGTCGTTTGCTGGCCGATCAGTTGGGATCGCTGGGGTATCAATGCAAGACCGCGAATGACGGCGTCGATGCGTTGAACGTGCTGAGTAAAAACCATATTGATATCGTGCTGAGCGACGTCAACATGCCGAATATGGACGGCTACCGTCTGACGCAGCGCATTCGCCAGCTAGGGTTGACGTTGCCGGTGGTTGGCGTCACGGCTAACGCGCTGGCGGAAGAGAAACAGCGTTGTCTGGAGTCCGGTATGGATAGCTGCCTGTCCAAGCCGGTGACGTTAGATGTGCTTAAGCAGACGCTGGCGGTGTATGCGGAGCGGGTGAGAAAGACGCGGGCATAAAAAAGGCCGGATGGCGGTTTCGCCTTCTCCGGCCTACTGCGGTCATCAACGTCGGCCTGATAAGCGCAACGCCATCAGGCACCTGACGTTTGATCAGTCTTTGTCCGCCGGGCTCAGCGTGACGGAAGAGAGGTAATTCAGCAGCGCGATATCGTTTTCGACGCCCAGCTTCATCATCGCCGATTTTTTCTGGCTACTGATGGTCTTAATGCTGCGGTTCAGTTTCTTGGCGATTTCCGTCACCAGGAAACCTTCTGCGAACAGACGCAGGACTTCACTCTCTTTCGGGGACAGACGTTTGTCGCCATAACCGCCCGCGCTGATTTTCTCCAGCAGGCGGGAGACGCTTTCCGGGGTAAACTTCTTGCCCTTTTGCAGCGCGGCCAGCGCTTTAGGCAAGTCAGTCGGCGCGCCTTGTTTCAGCACAATCCCCTCAATGTCGAGATCCAGCACCGCGCTCAGAATTGCCGGGTTGTTGTTCATCGTCAGAACGATGATCGACAGGCTCGGGAAATGACGTTTAATGTATTTGATGAGGGTAATCCCGTCACCGTATTTATCTCCCGGCATGGAGAGGTCGGTAATCAACACATGCGCATCTAATTTAGGCAGGTTGTTGATCAGTGCTGTGGAATCTTCAAACTCGCCGACAACATTCACCCACTCGATTTGTTCAAGTGATTTGCGAATACCGAACAGTACAATCGGATGGTCATCGGCAATAATTACGTTCATATTGTTCATGTATTGGGCTACCTTGCTACAGCAAGCTCTTGACGTAGCTGTCAATGTCGCTGATGTATTTTTCTATACCTGGAGCATCTTTCTCACGAATAAGATGTTCCAGCGTTTCACATAACTGCTTGCCGGGTACCAGATTAAGCATAGCAAACACGCCTTTCAGGCGGTGGGCTGTCTGCGCCAGCGCAGCGAAATCACTGGTCGCTGCCTCAGTATACAACCTCTTAACATCATCCGGTACTGTGTCTACAAAGAGCGCGTAATAACCGCTGGCATGAAGTTCGGCGTTTTCATCTCCGCCGAGGGGCGACTCTGGAATCTCTTCCTGCGCCAGTTGCTCTTCTATCAGTTGTAGTACAGCTTCCTGCATAGCGTTGCTCATATTAAAGTTGACGCGCAGTTGGCCAGGACCCATTTTCCGCACGCCTGACTCATCATCGCTTAAAAGCAAGCCGGAGGCAGTAAGATTAGACGGATTATCAGTTAAAAAGAGATCATATTCTTGACTTATTTGCCGATCATCCGGCGTGATGCAGGTGGCTCCCCAGTTTTCCAACTGACGCAACACAATATTGCGCACGTCATTAGAGGTGACGTCAACCATTACGCAAACGTCATCCAGCAAGCGCTCTTCATCATTTACATGCTGGTCATGCGGGGTCATTTTAACATGTACGGTATAGCGCGTCCCCAGCGCATCGCGTGCTTTAATATTCAGATGCCCGCCGAGCTTACGCGCCAGCTGATCGCACAACCAGAAGGTTAACGGATTCGCTTTCCCGTAGCGGTCGCTTTGCGTTTCATTGATATACGGGAAATGGAGATTGTCGATCTCATTGAGCGTCACGCCTTCACCGGTATCCAGAATGCGGAAGGTCAGGCGTTCTTCAGCCGACTCATCCTGATCGACTTCCAGCGTGATTTTCCCAATCTGCGTGGTCGTGACCGCGTACTGGATCAGCAACAGCAGAATGCGGCGCAGGGCGTCACGGTCTCCACGGCGTTCATCGTTGGCGCTAAGGTGGTTTTTGATCAGCAGTTGCAGACCCTTGCGCTTAATCGCAGGCAGAACGTCCGGTACCACTTCGTCAATCAGATCCTGAATGGAGAACAGCGTCGGCTCGCTTTTCCAGGTATCATTCTCCAGAATATTCGCCAGCTGAATTTCATCTATCATACGCACCAGAACATCCGCCTGGTTCGCCAGCTTCTGGCTTTCCGGCGTGTCTGCGGCAGCGGCGTTGATCGCCAGTATCCGCACGGGTTCTTTCAGGGCATTGCCAATATTTTGCATAAACGCGGCGCGGCCCTGCTGGTTTTTCTCATACAGACGCTGCGCCTGCCTGAGCTTCTTGTTCACCAGCACTTCCCGGTCCTGATCGCGAATAATAAAGATCTGCGTGCGAGGGGCGACCTGGCTGCGGAACAGGCGAATTTCATACAACTCGTTATTGATCGTCGCCTGAATGATGCCCTGATGCTGCTCCGCCATGCTGGTGATGTTTTGCAGATTTAAATGCGGCAGCAAATGGTCGGCGATTTTATTGCTGATGACGGTGCGATTGGCCTCCTGGTCATGCACCAGCAGCCCCAGCGGCAGCAGGGAGACGATCTCTTCATTAATCGCGCGCAGAATACGCAGTTCATTATTTGCGGTATTGCTTGTCGCCACTTCCGTTGAACGGCCAGGCTGGTGGCGGAAGGTGGTGTAGCCAAACAGCGCCAGCGCAAGCAAGCCGATATTCAACAGTAACGGCAGCAGGATATTTTGCAGCGTATCAAGCAATAGCGTGCCGAAAGGAACCTGCCAGACCAGCCGCATATCGGTTGAGTTCAGTGCGGAAGAAATCTCAATTTTGGCGCTGTTGAAGCTGATGCTGACGCTGTCTGGAGACTCTTTCTCCGTATTACGTACCGTCGTGGTTGAGGAGTCGGGTTCCAGGCGGAAGCTGTCCAGCGGCATTCCCGGCGGGATCAGGTCGTTGATCGGCAAATCGAACGCCACAACCGTTGCCAGATGCCCCGGCTGATTAAAAGTGGTGCGCAGCGTAAAGTAATGGCCGTTTTGCCACGCCAGACGACGTAACGAAGAGAAGCTTTCGCGTTCATCCAGCGCATTCGCCTGTTGCAGCATCTCCGCCCGACGGGAATCGACAATATTGCCAATCGCAGACTCTTTAAAGCCGGAGGAGAGATCCTTGAGCGGCAGGGTGGAGATGAGAATCAGGCTGTTGTCCTGCCCGTTCAGATAATACATCGACCAGGGCACGTTCTCCGCGCCCCACAGCGTATCAAGATAGGTGGAAATCCGCTGGGTCATTTCCAGCGTTGAGCTGTCATGCGAGCCAAAAATAAGCGCTTCGGTCTTACGGCGCGGTTTTTCAAGGTAGTAGACGTCTTGTTTCAGACGCGTTTCCTGCAAGCCCTCGCTCGTGGATGGGCTAGCCGTTGCGGCAATGTTGTCATAGATTTGCCAGGTCACGTAGCGCCAGGTGTCTACGCGCTTATGAATAGCATGGGTGATATCGACAATCTGATAGCTCTTGTCTTTCAGCCAGGCGTTGACCGCGCTTTGCACCATCACGCCCATCGTTACAAGTAACACAATGATCAGTAATAAGAAGAAACGGGTAATGCTTCCCGGCAGAAGGGAGAATCGGGTAGAAACCGTTGTATCAGACTGACTCATTCGTGTTTATGACCTGTTAAAACAACGCTAAAGAGGAAAGGGCAGTATAAAGGGTACTGTGTGAATTTCCATACTCTCGCTCATCAGACACGCTGCATTTTTCCTCCCGCGCCGCGAAGGCGTTTCCCTAAGCAAAACGTGTACAGCGTTGGCGCAGATGTATAAATATAAACACAATGAAATAAAATTTAGCACTAAATAACAAGAAATTATTTGTTGGCATGACTGGTGATTATCACGAGGGGGGTAGTAAACCGTTGTGATTATTTAAATTCGGTAGCACAAGAAGATAAAAGTTGTGTAAAGAAGGGTAAAAAAAAACCGAATGCGAGGCATCCGGTTGAAATAGGGGTAAACAGACATTCAGAAATGAATGACGGTAATAAATAAAGTTAATGATGATAGCGCTGACTATTTTAGTTGCGAGTGAAGATTTTGTTTTATCATTCAGTGCTATGATTTTCATGAATATAATGCATTGAATTATAATGAAAAATAAATATGTTTTGATGATTCGTGCTTATTTGTCCCATTTTTTGCTTTTAAAAAAGTTCCATGCCATTAATAATTTGAAACACCTATGGCGATAAATGAAACATTTTAAAGATTTTAGTATCATATCCGTGTTGGATTATTCTGCATTTTTGCGGAGAATGAAATTGCCGACTGGTTAAGAGGGTTAATCAGTATGCAGTGGCAATAAAAAAGCAAATAAAGGCATATAACAGAGGGTTAATAACATGAAAGTTAAAGTACTGTCCCTCCTGGTACCGGCTCTGCTGGTAGCAGGCGCAGCAAATGCGGCTGAAGTTTATAACAAAGACGGCAACAAATTGGACCTGTTCGGTAAAGTCGACGGTCTGCACTATTTCTCTGATGACGATGGCAACGACGGCGATCAGACCTATATGCGTCTCGGCTTCAAAGGCGAAACCCAGGTTAACGATCAGATCACCGGCTACGGTCAGTGGGAATATCAGATTCAGGGTAACGACGCTGAAACCACTAACAACTCCTGGACCCGTGTGGCGTTTGCTGGTGTGAAATTTGGCGATGCAGGTTCCTTCGACTACGGTCGTAACTACGGCGTAATCTACGATGTAACGGCCTGGACCGACGTTCTGCCGGAATTCGGCGGCGACACCTACGGCGCGGATAACTTCATGCAGCAGCGTGCTAACGGCCTGGCAACCTACCGTAATACTGACTTCTTCGGTCTGGTTGAAGGTCTGAATTTTGCGTTGCAGTATCAGGGTAAAAACGGCAGCGCCAGCGGTGAAAACGACGTTGCGGATGGTCGTAGCCTGCTGAAACAGAACGGCGACGGCTTCGGCGGATCTCTGACCTATGATATCGGCGAAGGCTTCAGCGTTGGTGGTGCAATCACCTCTTCCAAACGTACTGCTGACCAGAATTCGGCTGGCGTATACGGCAGCGGCGATCGTGCGACCGTTTATACCGGTGGTCTGAAATACGACGCTAACAACGTTTACCTGGCAGCGCAGTACTCTCAGACTTACAACGCAACCCGCTTTGGTTCTTCCCAGAACAGCCGTAGCGACTCTTATGGCTTCGCTGATAAAGCGCAAAACTTCGAAGTGGTTGCACAGTACCAGTTCGACTTCGGTCTGCGTCCGTCCGTGGCTTACCTGCAATCTAAAGGTAAGGACATCTCCAACGGCACCACCAACTACGGCGATCAGGATATCCTGAAATACGTTGATGTTGGCGCGACCTACTACTTCAACAAAAACATGTCTACCTACGTTGATTACAAAATCAACCTGCTGGATGACAACACCTTTACCCGTAACGCGGGTATCAGCACTGATGACATCGTTGCTCTGGGCCTGGTTTACCAGTTCTGATTGCGGACAATGTCAACTAAAGGGCCTGCGGGCCCTTTTTTAATGCGTTTTTTACGGCGTACAAATAGCGATTTTTGGTGTACTCTTGCGCGCGTTCGCATGAGGATAATCACGTATGGAAATGACCTTTTGTCGGGCAGCGCTGCTGGCCACGACGATCTTTTTTGTGGGGTGCGATGATGCCCCAAAACCGGCTGATACAGCGTCACCTGCTGCAACCGTACTGGAAGGGAAAACGATGGGCACCTTCTGGCGGGTCAGCGTGGTGGATGTGGACGCCAGCCGTGCTGAGGAATTACGTAACAGAATTCAGACGCAGCTTGATGCCGACGATCAGTTGTTGTCCACGTACAAAAATGACTCGGCGCTGATGCGCTTCAACCATTCGCAGAGTCTTTCTCCCTGGCCGGTTAGCGAAGCAATGGCCGATATCATTACCTCGGCGCTGCGCATTGGCGCGAAAACCGACGGCGCGATGGATATCACCGTGGGGCCGCTGGTGAATCTGTGGGGGTTCGGCCCGGAGCAACAGCCGCTACATGTTCCCACACAGCCGCAGATTGACAGCGCAAAAGCAAAGACCGGGCTGCAACATCTGCGGGTCATCAATCAGGCGCGACAGCAATATCTGCAAAAAGATATGCCGGATCTGTTCGTCGATCTCTCAACCGTGGGGGAAGGGTATGCGGCCGATCATCTGGCGCGCTTGATGGAACAGGAAGGCATTGCCCGCTATCTGGTCTCCGTCGGCGGCGCCCTGAACAGTCGCGGCATGAATGCACAGGGGCAGCCCTGGCGTGTGGCGATCCAAAAACCGACCGATCAAGAAAACGCGGTACAGGCGATTGTCGATATTAACGGGCATGGCATCAGTACCTCCGGCAGCTACCGTAACTATTACGAACTGGACGGGAAGCGCCTGTCTCACGTTATTGATCCGCAGACCGGGCGTCCCATAGAACACAATCTGGTCTCCGTGACGGTTATCGCCCCGACGGCGCTGGAAGCGGACGGCTGGGATACCGGGTTGATGGTGCTCGGCACGGAAAAGGCCAAAGAGGTGGTGCGCCGGGAAGGGCTGGCGGTGTACATGATCATGAAAGAGGGCGAGGGTTTTAAAACCTGGATGTCGCCGCAGTTCAAAAGCTTCCTCGTGAGTGATAAAAATTAAAAAGCAAGATTTCGGGTTTTCGTGCGCTGACTTACGGACACACTGAGACTAAGCACTATGCTTAATGAAGGAGTCCATGATGAAAAATCTCTCACGCATAAATGACGATGCCCGCTGGCAGTCGGTGCTGGATCGCGATCCTGACGCCGATGGTCAGTTTGTTTTTGCGGTACAGACCACCGGCATCTTTTGCCGACCGTCCTGTCGGGCAAAACACGCGTTGCGGCAAAACGTTCGTTTCTTTGCCAGTGCGGAGCAGGCGCTGGCCGCAGGATTCCGCCCCTGCAAACGCTGCCAGCCAGACAAAGACAACGCCCGACAGCATCAGCTGGATAAAATCACGCACGCCTGTCGTTTACTGGAACAGGATGCCCCCATCACGCTGGACGCCCTGGCGCAGCAGGTGGCAATGAGCCCATTTCATCTGCACCGGTTGTTCAAAGCCACGACGGGGATGACGCCAAAAGCCTGGCAGCAATCCTGGCGCGCCCGCCGTCTGCGCGATGCGCTGGCGAAAGGTGAGACGGTAACGCAGGCGATCCTGAACGCCGGTTTTCCCGACAGCGGCAGTTACTATCGCAAAGCGGATGAGACGCTCGGCATGACGGCGAAGCAGTTTCGTAAGGGCGGCGATAATCTCCCCGTTCGCTATGCCCTCGCGGATTGTGCGCTGGGACGCTGCCTGGTTGCGGAGAGCGAGCGGGGAATCTGCGCGATTTTGCTGGGCGATGATGATGCCGGGCTTATTGCCAGCCTGCATGAACTGTTTCCCGCCGCGCAGGATGAACCCGCTGATCGCCCTTTCCAGCAGCGCGTGCGCCAGGTTATCGCCAGTATTAATGCACGCGATATGCCGCTGTCACTGCCGTTAGATATTCAGGGCACCGCGTTCCAGCAGCAGGTCTGGCAGGCGCTGCGCACGATTCCCTGTGGGGAAACCGTCAGCTATCAGCAGATCGCCAGCGCAATCGGCAAGCCGAAGGCGGTTCGTGCCGTTGCCAGCGCCTGCGGGGCAAATAAACTGGCGATTGTGATCCCGTGCCATCGGGTGGTGCGCGGCGACGGCGCGCTATCGGGTTATCGTTGGGGCGTGGCGCGCAAGGCGCAGCTTCTGCAACGAGAGGCGCGACATGAGGATAAATGATGCTGGACTTATTTGCGGATGCTGAACCCTGGCAAGAGCCGCTGGCGTCCGGCGCGGTTATCTTGCGCCGTTTCGCCTTTCGCGAGGCGCCATCGCTGATTGAGGCCATCGCGGCGGTCGCCGCGCAGTCGCCATTTCGCCAGATGGTGACGCCCGGCGGCTATACCATGTCGGTGGCGATGACAAATTGCGGTCAGCTCGGCTGGACGACGGATCAGCACGGATATCTCTATTCTCCCGTCGATCCGTTAACCGGGCGGCGTTGGCCGCCGCTGCCTGAGGTCTTTACCAGCCTGTGCCATCGCGCGGCGATCGCGGCGGGCTATGCTGATTTTCAGCCGGATGCCTGTCTTATCAATCGCTATACGCCCGGCTCAAAGTTGTCGTTGCATCAGGATAAAGACGAACCGGATCTGCGCGCGCCGATTGTGTCGGTTTCTTTGGGCCTTCCGGCCATTTTTCAGTTTGGCGGCCTGCGTCGTAACGATCCGTTAAAACGCCTTTTGCTGGAGCACGGCGATGTGGTGGTCTGGGGCGGTGAATCGCGGCTGTTTTACCACGGCATACAACCGCTTAAAGCGGGCTTTCATCCGCTGACGGCGGACTGTCGTTACAACCTGACGTTTCGCCAGGCGGGTAAAAAAGAATAAAAATAAGAATTATTATTGCTGTCGGCGTTGAGATGTTTAAACTGCGGGCTGTTATTCCTTGCCCGGGTTGTATGAATGGAACTACTTCTTCTTGTCTGGCGGCAGTATCGCTGGCCATTTATCAGCGTGATGGCGCTCAGCCTCGCCAGCGCTGCGCTGGGGATTGGCCTGATTGCCTTTATCAATCAGCGCCTCATCGAAACGGTGGATACCACGCTGATGGTGCTGCCGGAATTTCTCGCGCTGCTGCTTTTACTGATGGCGGTGACGCTGGGCTCCCAACTGGCCTTAACCGCGTTAGGGCACCATTTTGTCTATCGCCTGCGCAGCGAATTTATCAAACGTATTCTGGACACGCAGGTTGAGCGCATCGAACAACTGGGCAGCGCCTCGCTGCTGGCAGGGTTAACCAGTGATATCCGCAACATCACGATCGCGTTCGTGCGCCTGCCGGAGCTGGTTCAGGGGATCATCCTGACGGTGGGTTCCGCCGCGTATCTGGCGATGTTATCCACCAAAATGCTGCTGGTGACGGCAATCTGGATGGCAATCACCATCTGGGGCGGGTTTGTGCTGGTGGCGCGCGTGTATAAGCACATGGCGACGCTGCGCGAAACGGAAGATAAGCTGTATCAGGATTTTCAGACGGTGCTGGAAGGGCGCAAAGAGCTGACCCTGAACCGTGAGCGCGCGGAACATATCTTTAACCATTCGTATATCCCGGATGCGAAAGAGTATCGCCACCATATTATTCGCGCCGATACGTTCCACCTGAGCGCCGTTAACTGGTCAAACATTATGATGCTGGGCGCGATTGGTCTGGTGTTCTGGATGGCGAACAGCCTGGGCTGGGCGGATACCAACGTGGCGGCGACCTATTCGCTGACGCTGCTGTTCCTGCGCACGCCGCTGCTCTCTGCGGTTGGCGCGTTGCCGACGCTGCTCACCGCGCAGGTGGCTTTCAACAAGCTGAATAAATTTTCGCTGGCGCCGTTTAAAGCGGAATTTCCTCGTCCTGACGCCTTTCCTGACTGGAAAACGCTGGAGTTACGCAATGTCGTTTTCCATTATCAGGATAATGCGTTTTCAGTCGGGCCGATCAACCTGACCATCCAGCGCGGGGAACTGCTGTTTCTGATTGGCGGCAATGGTAGCGGGAAATCGACGCTGGCGATGCTGCTGACGGGGCTGTACCAGCCTCAGTCAGGCGAAATTTTACTGGATGGCAAAACGCTTTCCGCAGAGCGTCCTGAGGACTACCGGAAACTCTTTTCCGCTGTGTTTACCGATGTCTGGCTGTTTGATCAACTGCTGGGGCCGGAAGGCAAACCGGCCAAAGCGGAACTGGTGGAAAAGTGGCTTGAGCAACTGAAAATGGCGCACAAGCTGGAGCTACGCGATGGCCGGATTCTGAACCTGAAGCTGTCGAAAGGGCAGAAAAAGCGCGTGGCGTTGCTGCTGGCGCTGGCGGAGGAGCGTGACATCATTCTGCTGGATGAATGGGCCGCCGATCAGGACCCGCATTTCCGCCGTGAATTTTATCAGGTGCTGCTGCCGCTGATGCAGGAGATGGGCAAAACCATCTTTGCGATCAGTCATGACGATCATTACTTTATTCACGCCGATCGCCTGCTGGAAATGCGTAACGGGCAGTTGAGTGAACTGGTCGGCGATGAACGCGACGCCGCCTCCCGCGATGCGGTTGCGCGTACCGCCTGATCCTGTAGGCCGGATAAGGCGTAGCCGCATCCGGCTTAATTGCCCGATGGCGCGACGCTTATCGGGCCTGCCATTCCCTGCATGATGCTGATTTTTTATCCACTCGCGGCGCCGTTTATTGTTATTTACATAACCTCGCGCCATGCTTAATGGCATCTCATTTCATGGATTTATGATTAATGTCCGCAATGACCAAAAACAGCGCCAGACTGCGCGATGAAGAGCGTGCGCGTCTTATCTGGCTGCTCACCACCGATAAAGCGATTATTTCCGCCCTGTCAGGCAAGCTCACCCTGGCTGAGCAATATGATGTCGGTACGCTGGCCGACGATATTGCTGAGGTAGGGGCGCTGGTGGCTCACCTGCCGCCGCCGGACCTGGCGGATACCCTTGAAGCGCTGCCTTCCGAAGAACGTCATGCCTTATGGCGGCTGGTCGAGAATGAAAAACGCGGCAAAGTGCTGCTGGAAGCGTCCGAAAACGTCTGGGATGACCTGATTGATGAAATGACCGACCGCGCGCTGTTGGACGCGCTGCAATACCTCGACATTGACGAACAGATTTATCTCGTTCAGCACCTGCCGCGTAACCTCACCGGGCGACTGCTGGCGACGCTGCCGCCGGAGGAGCGCGCCCGCGTCCGTCAGGTTATGCACTACGAGAAGAATCGCGTCGGGGCGATCATGGAGTTCGAGGTCATCACCGTGCGCCCGGACGTGACGCTGGAGGTGGTGCAGCGCTATTTACGCCGTCTGGGAAAAATGCCGGAAAACACCGACAAACTCTTTGTAACGAACCGGAATAAAATACTGGTCGGCGAGCTGTCTCTGACGCGTATTCTGCTCAGTGACGCGCAGCGTAAAGTCAGCGACGTGATGGATGACGATCCGCTGACCTTTGCCCCGGAAGATATCTCTGAGAATGCGGCGCGCACCTTTGAACGTGACAACCTGGTCAGCGCCGCCGTGATCGATCCTTCCGGCAAACTGATGGGACGCCTGACCATCGATGAGATCGTTGATGTGGTCTACGAAGAAACTGACACCGATCTGCGTCGCATGGGGGGTCTGAGCGCCGAAGAAGATGTCTTTGCGCCCGTCGCCAAAGCGGTAAAAACCCGTTGGGCATGGCTGGCGATAAACCTGTGCACGGCGTTTATCGCCTCCCGGGTGATCGACGGCTTTGAACACACGATCTCGCAACTGGTGGCGCTGGCTTCTCTCATGCCGATTGTCGCCGGGATTGGCGGCAATACCGGGAATCAAACCATTACCATGATTGTTCGCGCGCTGGCGCTGCAAAATATTCAGCCCGGCAACCTGACCTTTCTCATTTTGCGTGAAATGGGGGTGGCGCTGGTCAACGGCCTTGTCTGGGGCGGCATCATGGGCGGCGTGACCTGGTGGCTCTATGATGATATCGCCCTTGGCGGCGTTATGACGCTGGCGATGGTGCTGAATTTACTGGTGGCGGCGCTGATGGGCGTGATCATCCCGATGACGATGGTAAAGCTCGGGCGTGACCCGGCGGTCGGCTCAAGCGTGATGATTACCGCCATTACCGATACCGGCGGTTTCTTTATTTTTCTGGGGCTGGCGACGGTATTTCTGCTTTAACCGCCTGATTATGCCTGATCATCCGTAGCAGCGAAAGCATGGCGATTAGCGATGCGGGAATGCTGTTGCCCCGTTAATTGTCAATAACCTTATAAATATTCAACGTATTACTAACGTTTTTAAAATCTTAATATAATTTATAAACAATATTTAAATCTTTTACCTGAAGTGTTAACGTTGATGCCGCTCGATTTTCACCTGCAAAAAGCAAAAAAAACGATACTAAAAGTAAGGCATTAACATTATGAAAAAAGTGACTGCCATGCTCTTCACCATGGCTGTGGGGCTGAATGCTGTCTCGATGGCGGCAAAAGCGAAAGCGACTGAAGAGCAGGAAACGGATGTACTGTTGATTGGCGGCGGCATCATGAGCGCCACGTTGGGAACCTATTTGCAGGAGCTGGAACCGGAGTGGTCAATGACCATGGTTGAGCGACTGGATGGGGTTGCACAGGAGAGTTCCAACGGCTGGAACAACGCCGGAACAGGCCACTCCGCGCTGATGGAACTGAACTACACGCCGAAAAAAGCCGACGGTTCCGTCAGCATCGAAAAGGCAGTCGACATTAACGAAGCCTTCCAGGTTTCCCGCCAGTTTTGGGCGCATCAGGTACAGAGCGGCGTTCTGCACGAACCACACTCGTTTATCAATACCGTTCCGCACATGAGCTTTGTCTGGGGCGATGATAACGTCAATTTCCTGCGCGCCCGCTATACCGCGTTGCAGCAGAGCACGCTGTTCCGCGGTATGCGTTACTCCGAAGATCATGCGCAAATTAAAGAGTGGGCGCCGCTGGTCATGGAAGGTCGCGACCCGAAACAGAAGGTTGCCGCGACCCGCACTGAAATCGGTACTGACGTGAACTACGGGGAAATCACGCGTCAGCTGGTGGCATCGTTGCAGAAAAAACCGAACTTTGCGCTGCAACTGAATACCGAAGTCCGTGGATTTAAACGTAACGCGGATAACTCCTGGACCGTGACCGTCGCCGATCTGAAAAACGGTGAAGCAGAACATGCGATTAAGGCGAAATTTGTCTTTATCGGCGCGGGGGGCGCGGCGCTGAAGCTGTTGCAGGAGACGGGCATTCCTGAAGCGAAAGATTACGCGGGATTCCCGGTTGGCGGCCAGTTCCTGGTTTCAGAGAACCCGGATGTGGTTAACAACCACCTGGCGAAGGTATACGGCCAGGCGTCGGTCGGCGCACCGCCGATGTCCGTACCGCACATCGATACCCGTATTCTGGATGGCAAACGCGTCGTGCTGTTTGGGCCGTTCGCGACGTTCTCCACGAAGTTCCTGAAAAACGGTTCGCTGTGGGATCTGCTGAGTTCGACCACGACCTCTAACTTTATGCCGATGGTTAACGTAGGGATGGATAACTTCGATCTGGTGAAATACCTGATTAGCCAGGTGATGCTGAGCGATGATGAACGCTTTGAAGCGCTGAAAGAGTACTATCCGCAGGCGAAGAAAGAAGACTGGCGTTTGTGGCAGGCGGGCCAGCGCGTGCAGATCATCAAGCGTGATGAAGACAAGGGCGGCGTACTGCGTCTGGGCACTGAAGTGGTCAGCGACAAAGACGGTACGATTGCCGCGCTGCTGGGCGCGTCTCCGGGGGCATCCACTGCTGCGCCGATCATGCTGCATCTGATGGAAAAAGTGTTTAAAGAGAAAGTGGCCAGCCCGGAATGGCAGGCGAAGCTGAAAACGATTGTTCCGTCTTACGGGACTAAGCTGAACGGCAATATTGAGGCCACGGAACAAGAGCTGCAATACACCAGCGACGTTCTGGGGCTGAAATATGACAAGCCGCAGGTGGTGGACGAAGCGCCAAAACCGCAGCTTAAGCCGCAGGTTCAACCGCAGCCGGCGCATAAAGCTGTCGCGGATATCGCGCTGTAAAAACGTATTGCGGCATGCCGGATGGCGCTGCACTTATCCGGCCTACAACGAGCAATATGTAGGCCAGATAGGCGGTACGCCGCCATCCGGCAAAACGTTCCTTAACGCGCCACTGCGTCCTGTACTTTATCTTCCGCTTTCCAGATACGGTATTTCACCTCCACGTTAGCCGGGGTGTACACCACGATCGGCAGTTTGCTGTTATAACGCACCATCCCGGCATCGCCCAGATAGGCCGTCACAAACTTCTGCTCTTTCTTGCCATCCGGGCAGGCCATCATGGTAGAAACCGGGGAGGTTACTTTATCAAAGACGTAGTAGTCGTAACCCCAGCCTTCCAGCGTTTTGCTCGCCAGTTCGCCGCCAAGACGGTGATGGTTGCAATCCACTTCCAGCGTCTGGCCGATCAGCAGTTCCACTTTCAGGGTAGACTCATCTTCCTGGGGAGTAAGCTGGATAACCTGGCGCTTCATCCCTTTTTCCGCTTTCGGATACGGCGCGATTTTTTCCAGAGGTTGCGTATTGGCATCGCTGGTCGCCGCCCATGCGGAGGTACTGGCGAAAGCCGCTAACAGTACAGCAGGTACAATTGTCTTCATTTTCGAGTTCACAGCGTTTCCTTTCTTCTGTCTTCTGAACGATTCCCGGCAGGTTAACACATTCATATTGGCTATTAATCTAAATTTACTTATATTTTAAGATGGTTAATTGAGTGTTTACTTGTTTGATAGCGATATATTCCATTTCTTACACGTTAAATAGGATTATTCTCCAATTAAGCCTTTCGTTATATACTTATTGATATAACCCTTTGAAATGTGAACAAAAGCACATTCAGATACGCTAACCCCACACTCTTTTGATCCGGCGACAGCATTTACCCCAATCGGGGTATGCACCTCTAACACATCCTGAAATATCTTACCGATCATAATAATGACTTAGTGGTAGTGCGGTTTATTTAGTCGTTCACCTTCCGGTGTGAGCGTCGTGATGGAAGGGCGATGTCATGGTTGATCTATCCCGTCGAGGAATACTGACAGGCAGTTGGCGCAAAGCCAACAGCGGGCTCCGTCCGCCCTGGTCTGGGGACGAATCACACTTCCTGACGCACTGCATCCGTTGTGACGCCTGCATTCAGGCATGTGAAACCGACATTTTACAGCGGGGGCAGGGCGGCTATCCGGGCGTTAATTTTAAGCAGGGTGAATGCAGCTTTTGTTATGCCTGCGCGCAAGCCTGTCCTGAATCACTCTTCCTTCCGCGCCACACCAGGGCCTGGGATCTGAACTTTACGATTGGGCAGAATTGTCTGGCGTATCAGTCCGTTGAGTGTCATCGCTGCCAGGATAGCTGCGAACCACTGGCGATAACGTTTCGCCCCACGCTGTCAGGCATTTATCAGCCGCAACTCGACAATCAGGCATGCAGCGGATGCGGGGCGTGTGTCGCCATTTGCCCGACATCAGCGATCAATGCGGAGTACAACCATGCAGCACAGTAACTGGCAGGTCTGTAGCCTGGTCGTCCAGGCCAAAAGTCAGCACATCACCGACATCAGCACGCAATTGCACCAGTTTCCGGGCTGTGAAGTCGCGTTGAGCGATGTCGACAGCGGTCAGTTGATCGTGGTGGTGGAAGCAGAACACAGCGGAACGCTGATGCAAACAATTGAGTCGGTACGCAACGTTGCGGGCGTGCTGGCGGTGTCGCTGGTTTATCACCAGCAGGATGAGCAAGGTGAGGAAACACCATGAAACTCAGTCGTCGTAGCTTTATGAAAGCTAACGCCGTTGCGGCCGCTGCGGCGGCTGCCGGGCTAAGCGTGCCGGGCGTCGCCCGCGCAGTGGTTGGTCAGCAGGAAGCCATCAAATGGGACAAAGCCCCGTGCCGTTTTTGCGGAACGGGTTGCGGCGTGCTGGTCGGTACTCAGCAGGGCCGTATTGTGGCCTGTCAGGGCGATCCTGATGCGCCGGTCAACCGTGGCCTTAACTGCATTAAGGGCTACTTCCTGCCCAAGATTATGTATGGCAAAGACCGTTTAACGCAGCCGATGCTGCGCATGAAAGACGGCCAGTACAACAAAGAAGGCGAATTTACCCCAATCAGTTGGGATCAGGCTTTCGATGTGATGGAAGAGAAATTTAAGGCCTCTCTGAAAGAAAAAGGGCCGGAAGCGATTGGTATGTTTGGTTCCGGGCAGTGGACGGTCTGGGAAGGTTATGCCGCCGCGAAGCTGTTCAAAGCCGGTTTCCGTTCCAACAATATCGACCCGAACGCGCGCCACTGCATGGCGTCGGCGGTGGTGGGCTTCATGCGTACTTTTGGTATGGATGAGCCGATGGGGTGCTACGACGATATCGAACAAGCCGACGCCTTTGTGCTATGGGGCTCTAACATGGCGGAGATGCACCCGATCCTGTGGTCGCGCATCACCAACCGCCGTCTGTCCGATCCGAACGTTAATGTCGCGGTTCTCTCAACCTTCCAGCATCGTAGCTTTGAGCTGGCGGATAACGGCATTGTCTTTACGCCGCAAAGCGATCTGGTGATCCTCAACTATATCGCCAATTACATCATTCAAAACAATGCGATAAATCAGGATTTCTTCAGCAAATACGTCAACCTGCGTAAAGGGACGACCGACATCGGTTATGGTCTGCGTCCAACGCATCCGCTGGAAAAAGCGGCGAAGAATCCGGGCTCCGACGCCTCTGAGCCGATGAGCTTCGACGAGTACAAAGCGTTTGTCGCGGAGTACACGCTGGAGAAAACCGCAGAAATGACCGGCGTGCCGAAAGATCAGCTGGAGCAACTGGCGCAGCTGTATGCCGATCCGAAGAAAAAAGTGATCTCCTACTGGACGATGGGCTTTAACCAGCATACGCGTGGCGTATGGGCCAACAACCTGGTGTATAACCTGCACCTGTTGACCGGCAAGATCTCCCAGCCAGGCTGTGGTCCGTTCTCCCTGACCGGTCAGCCTTCCGCCTGTGGTACGGCGCGTGAAGTTGGGACATTCTCCCACCGCCTGCCTGCGGACATGGTGGTCACTAATGAAAAACACCGTGATATCTGCGAAAAACACTGGCAGATCCCAACGGGCACCATCCCGGCGAAAATCGGTCTGCACGCCGTAGCGCAGGATCGTGCGCTGAAAGACGGCAAGCTGAACGTCTACTGGGTGATGTGCAACAACAACATGCAGGCCGGGCCGAACATCAATGAAGAGCGTATGCCGGGCTGGCGCGATCCGCGTAACTTCGTCATCGTCTCCGATCCGTACCCGACCGTCAGCGCGCTGGCCGCTGACCTGATTCTGCCAACGGCGATGTGGGTGGAGAAAGAAGGGGCCTACGGTAACGCTGAGCGTCGTACCCAGTTCTGGCGTCAACAAATTAAAGCGCCGGGTGAAGCGAAATCAGACCTGTGGCAGCTGGTGCAGTTCGCTCGTCGTTTCAAAACGGAAGAGGTCTGGCCGGAAGATCTGCTGGCGCAAAAACCAGAACTGCGCGGCAAAACCCTCTACGACGTTCTGTTTGCCACGCCTGCGGTCAGCAAATTCCCGCTGACCGATCTGGCGGAAGACCAACTGAACGATGAATCCCGTGAGCTGGGTTTCTACCTGCAAAAAGGGCTGTTTGAAGAGTACGCCTGGTTTGGTCGCGGACACGGCCACGATCTCGCGCCGTTCGATGATTATCACAAAGCGCGCGGTCTGCGATGGCCGGTGGTTGATGGTAAAGAGACCCAGTGGCGTTACAGCGAAGGCCATGACCCGTATGTCAAAGCGGGAGAAGGCTACAAGTTTTACGGTAAGCCGGACGGCAAAGCGGTGATTTTCGCCCTGCCGTTTGAACCCGCCGCGGAAGCGCCGGATAAAGAGTATGACCTGTGGCTCTCTACCGGTCGCGTACTGGAGCACTGGCACACCGGCAGCATGACGCGCCGCGTGCCTGAGCTGCATCGCGCCTTCCCGGAAGCGGTGCTCTTTATTCATCCGCTGGACGCGAAAACGCGTGACCTGCGCCGTGGCGATAAGGTCAAAGTCATCTCCCGCCGTGGGGAAGTGATTTCGGTTGTTGAAACGCGCGGGCGTAACCGTCCGCCGCAGGGACTGGTGTACATGCCGTTCTTCGATGCCGCACAGCTGGTGAACAACCTGACGCTGGATGCGACGGACCCGCTCTCTAAAGAGACGGATTTCAAGAAGTGCGCCGTCAAACTGGCGAAGGTGTAACACACCATGTCCCGGTCAGCGAAACCCCAAAATGGCCGCCGCCGCTTTTTGCGCGATATGGTTCGCACGGCAGGCGGGCTGGCTGCCGTTGGCGTAGCGCTGGGGTTACAGCAGCAAACCGCTCGCGCAACGGGCGTGCGGTTGCGCCCGCCGGGGGCATTGGGTGAAGACGCGTTCGCCAGCGCCTGCGTGCGCTGCGGGCAGTGCGTTCAGGCATGTCCGTATGACACCCTGAAGCTGGCGACGCTGGCTTCGGGTTTGTCTGCCGGTACGCCTTACTTTGTCGCCCGCGATATTCCCTGCGAAATGTGTGAAGACATTCCATGCGCCAAAGTTTGCCCCAGTGGGGCGTTGGATCGAGAGATCGAATCCATTGACGATGCGCGCATGGGGCTGGCGGTACTGCTGGACCAGGAGAACTGCCTTAACTTCCAGGGACTGCGCTGCGACGTTTGTTATCGCGAGTGCCCAAAAATCGATGAGGCGATCACGCTGGAGCTGGATCGCAATATGCGTACCGGCAAACATGCGCGCTTTCTTCCCACCGTTCACAGCGACGCCTGCACCGGCTGCGGTAAATGCGAAAAAGTCTGTGTGCTGGAACAACCGGCGATAAAAGTGTTGCCGCTGTCGCTGGCGAAAGGGGAGTTGGGGCACCACTACCGCTTCGGCTGGCTGGAGGGGAAAGATGGCAAATCGTAAACGCGATGCCGGGCGCGAAGCGCGAGCGAAAAAAGGCTGGTGGCGCAGCCATCGCTGGCTGGTTTTGCGGCGGATAAGTCAGTTTCTGGTGCTGGGAATGTTTCTCAGTGGCCCGTGGGCGGGCGTCTGGATTCTGCACGGTAACTACAGCAGTAGCTTGTTGCTGGATACCATTCCTTTAACCGACCCGCTGATAACGTTGCAAAGCCTTGCCAGCGGGCATTTACCTGCCGCCGTTGCGCTGACCGGCGCCGCCATTATTACGGTGCTGTATGCCCTGGCAGGAAAGCGATTATTTTGCAGTTGGGTCTGTCCGCTGAACCCAATTACCGATTTTGCGAACTGGCTACGCAGAAGGTTTGACCTGAATCAGTCCGCAACGATTCCGCGTCATATACGGTACGTCCTTCTGGTTGTCGTGCTGGTGGGATCGGCGCTAACCGGAACGCTACTGTGGGAATGGATAAACCCGGTTTCCCTGCTGGGGCGTAGCCTGGTGATGGGATTCGGTAGCGGCGCACTGCTGATTATCGCTCTGTTTTTATTTGATTTACTGGTCGTTGAACACGGCTGGTGCGGACATATCTGCCCTTTGGGCGCGTTGTATGGCGTGCTGGGAAGTAAAGGCGCGCTAACGGTGGCGGCGAAAGATCGCGAGAAATGTAACCGCTGTATGGATTGTTTTCATGTTTGCCCGGAACCGCACGTCCTGCGTGCGCCGGTGCTGGATGAGCAAAGCCCGGTGCAGGTCACCAGCCGCGATTGCATGACGTGCGGTCGCTGCGTGGATGTCTGTTCTGAGGACGTATTTACAATAACAACACGATGGAGTTCGGGAGCGAAATCATGAAAAGCCATGACCTGAAGAAAGCGCTGTGTCAATGGACGGCCCTGCTTGCCCTGGCGGTGAGTGGTGCGGTTTGGGCAGCAAACGGAGTGGATCTGAGCCAGTCGCCGGAAGTTTCGGGGACGCAGGAAGGGGCGATTCGCATGCCGAAAGAGCAGGAACGTATGCCGCTGAACTATGTTAATCAGCCGCCGATGATCCCGCATAGCGTTGAAGGTTATCAGGTAACGACCAATACCAACCGCTGCCTGCAATGTCATGGTGTGGAAAGCTACCGTACGACCGGCGCGCCGCGTATTAGCCCAACGCACTTTATGGACAGCGACGGCAAAGTCTTAGGCGAAGTCGCGCCGCGTCGTTACTTCTGTTTGCAGTGCCATGTGCCGCAGGCGGATGCCGCGCCGATCGTGGGTAATACCTTTACCCCGTCGAAAGGTTACGGGAAATAAGAGGTCATTATGGAAAATTCTAACCGTAAACCTGGCGTGATTAAGCGGGTCTGGCAATGGTGGCGTCGCCCCAGCCGCCTGGCGATCGGCACGTTGCTGTTAATCGGTTTTGTTGGCGGCATTATTTTCTGGGGCGGTTTCAACACCGGGATGGAAAAGGCCAACACCGAAGAGTTCTGTATCAGCTGCCACGAAATGCGCAACACCGTCTATCAGGAATACATGGAAACCGTGCACTACAACAACCGCAGCGGCGTTCGCGCCACCTGTCCTGACTGTCACGTTCCGCACGAGTGGGGCCCGAAAATGATCCGTAAGATCAAGGCCAGTAAAGAGCTGTACGGGAAGGTGTTCGGCATTATCGATACTCCGCAGAAGTTTGAAGATCACCGCCTGACAATGGCGCAGAGCGAGTGGCGACGGATGAAAGACACCAATTCGCGGGAGTGCCGTAACTGCCACAACTTCGAATTTATGGATCTCACCGCTCAGAAAGGCGTTGCCGCCAAAATGCACGACCAGGCAGTGAAAGAGGGGCAAACCTGTATCGACTGCCACAAAGGGATTGCGCATAAACTCCCGGATATGCGCGAAGTGAAACCGGGCTTTTAATAATGAGTGGGTATGCTTGAAGCCAGAGAACTGCTCTGCGAGCGGGATGACAGAATACTGTTCAGTGGGCTGTCGTTTCGCGTGAACGCAGGGGAATGGGTACAAATTACCGGGGGCAACGGCGCGGGGAAAACCACCCTTTTGCGGTTGCTCACCGGACTGGCGCGCCCCGACGCAGGGGAAGTGTGCTGGCAAGAGCAGGCGTTGCACCGCGTGCGCGACAGCTACCATCAAAATCTGTTGTGGATTGGACATCAGCCGGGGATTAAAACCCGGCTTTCGGCGTTGGAGAACCTGCGCTTTTTCCACCATGACGGCGATACGGCGCAGTGTCTGGCCGCGCTGGCGCAGGCGGGGCTGGCCGGATACGAAGACATCCCCGTCAACCAGCTTTCCGCTGGACAGCAACGGCGCGTGGCGCTGGCGCGTCTGTGGCTGACCCGCGCGACGCTCTGGATCCTCGACGAGCCGTTTACCGCCATTGATGTCAATGGTGTTGAGCGTCTGACGCAGCGCATGGCTGAACATACACAGCAGGGCGGGATCGTCATCCTCACCACGCACCAGCCGCTGAATGTCGCGACTGACAAAATACGGCGCATCGCGCTGACTGGCGAGAGGGCAGCGCAATGATGTGGCAAATCTTTCGTCTTGAGCTGCGCGTGGCGTTTCGTCATAGCGCGGAAATCGCTAACCCACTGTGGTTCTTTCTGATTGTTATCACGCTTTTCCCACTGAGCATTGGCCCGGAGCCGCAGCTGCTGGCGCGCATTGTTCCCGGCATTATCTGGGTGGCGGCGTTGCTCTCCTCGCTGCTGGCGCTGGAGCGTCTGTTTCGCGATGACTTACAGGACGGCAGCCTGGAGCAACTGATGCTCCTGCCGCTGCCGTTACCGGCGGTGGTGCTGGCGAAAGTGATGGCGCACTGGGTGGTGACCGGTCTGCCGCTGCTGATCCTCTCTCCGCTGGTGGCGTTATTGCTGGGAATGGATATGTACGGCTGGCAAATCATGGCGCTGACTCTGCTGCTTGGCACGCCGACCCTGAGTTTTCTTGGCGCGCCGGGCGTGGGGTTAACGGTGGGCCTGAAACGCGGCGGCGTATTGCTGAGCGTGCTGGTGCTGCCGCTGACCATTCCGTTACTGATTTTCGCCACTGCGGCGATGGATGCGGCCTCCATGCATTTGCCCGTTGAGGGATATATGGCGATTTTGGGCGCGTTGCTGGCGGGCAGCGCAACGTTAAGTCCTTTTGCTACGGCGGCAGCGTTACGTATCAGCATGCAGTAGCGCGGTCTTTGACTGGCGACAAACTGTAGGATGCCGGATGACGTTACGCTTATCAGGAAAGTCTGTAGGTCTGATAAGGCGTCTTTGCCGTCATCCGGCATAACTGAAGTTTCATTCGTTTTGATTGAATCTGGTGACTGAACTATGTGGAAAACACTTCATCAACTGGCGATTCCCCCACGGCTTTATCAGATCTGTGGCTGGTTCATCCCGTGGCTGGCGATAGCCAGCGTGGTGGTGCTGGCGGCGGGCTGGGTCTGGGGGTTTGGCTTCGCGCCTGCGGATTATCAGCAGGGGCAAAGCTACCGCATCATCTACCTGCATGTCCCGGCGGCGATCTGGTCGATGGGGATTTACGCCTCGATGGCGGTCGCCGCATTCATCGGTCTGGTCTGGCAAATGAAAATGGCTAACCTGGCGGTGGCGGCGATGGCGCCTGTTGGCGCGGTGTTTACCTTTATCGCGCTGGTTACCGGTTCCGCCTGGGGCAAACCGATGTGGGGAACCTGGTGGGTATGGGACGCGCGATTGACCTCCGAACTGGTGCTGCTGTTCCTGTACGTCGGGGTGATAGCGTTGTGGCACGCCTTTGACGATCGCCGCCTGGCGGGACGCGCGGCGGGCATTCTGGTGCTGATTGGCGTCGTTAATCTGCCGATCATCCACTACTCGGTGGAGTGGTGGAATACGCTACATCAGGGATCAACTCGTATGCAGCAGAGCATTGACCCGGCGATGCGCGCGCCGTTGCGCCTGGCGATTATCGGTTATCTGCTGCTGTTTATCACGCTGGCGCTGATGCGGATGCGTAACCTGATTTTGTTAATGGAAAAACGTCGCCCGTGGGTGAGTGAACTGATTTTAAAAAGAGGCCGCCAATGACCAGCGCATTTGCATCCTGGAGTGATTTCTTTGCTATGGGCGGTTACGCCTTTTATGTCTGGCTGGCGGTTGTGATGACCGTGATCCCGCTGGCGGCGCTGGTGGTACATACCGCCATGCAGCACCGCGTGATTTTGCGCGGCGTGGCGCAGCAGCGAGCGCGTGAAGCGCGGATGCGCGCGGCGCAGGCGCAGCGGGAGGCCGCATGAATATCCGTCGTAAAAATCGTTTGTGGATAGCCTGCGCGGTGCTGGCCGGTTTGGCTCTGACTATCACGCTGGTACTTTATGCGCTGCGTTCCAATATCGACCTGTTCTATACGCCAGGCGAAATTCTCTACGGTAAACGCGAAACGCACCAACTGCCTGAAGTGGGGCAACGCCTGCGCGTCGGCGGCATGGTCATGCCCGGAAGCGTGAAGCGCGACCCGGATTCGCTGAAAGTGAATTTCAGCATCTACGACGCCGAAGGCGTGGTGGATGTGACGTACGAAGGCATTCTGCCGGACCTGTTCCGCGAAGGGCAGGGCGTGGTGGTGCAGGGGGAACTGGGCGAGAAAAACCATGTGCAGGCGAAAGAGGTGCTCGCCAAACATGATGAAAACTATACCCCGCCGGAAGTTGAAAAAGCGATGCAGGAAAACCATCGTCGCCCGGAAAGCGTTTATAAGGATAAAGCATCATGATGCCTGAAATTGGCAACGCGCTGCTGTGTCTCGCACTCGGCGTGGCGCTGTTGCTGTCCGTTTATCCGCTGTGGGGCGTGGGGCGCGGCGATGTGCGCATGATGGCCTCGGCGAGGCCATTCTCCTGGCTGCTGTTTATCCTGGTGATGGGCGCGTTTCTGGTGCTGATCAATGCCTTCGTGGTGAATGATTTTACCGTTACCTATGTCGCCAGCAACTCCAACACGCAACTGCCGGTCTGGTATCGCGTCGCCGCGACCTGGGGAGCGCACGAAGGGTCGCTTCTGCTATGGGTATTGCTGATGAGCGGCTGGACGTTTGCTGTGGCCGTGTTCAGTCAGCGGATGCCACTGGATATCGTCGCCCGCGTACTGGCGGTGATGGGGATGGTCAGCGTCGGTTTTCTGCTGTTTATTCTGTTCACCTCCAACCCGTTTTCCCGTACGTTGCCCAACTTTCCGATTGAAGGGCGCGACCTGAACCCGCTGTTGCAGGACCCGGGGCTGATCTTCCACCCGCCGCTGCTCTATATGGGCTATGTCGGTTTCTCGGTGGCGTTCGCGTTCGCGATCGCCGCGCTGATGAGTGGGCGTCTGGACAGCACCTTTGCCCGCTTTTCCCGCCCCTGGACGCTGGCCGCATGGGTATTCTTAACGCTGGGTATCGTGCTTGGCTCTGCCTGGGCCTATTACGAGCTGGGCTGGGGCGGCTGGTGGTTCTGGGACCCGGTGGAAAACGCCTCATTTATGCCGTGGCTGGTGGGCACCGCGTTGATGCACTCCCTGGCGGTGACTGAACAGCGCGCCAGCTTCAAAGCCTGGACGCTTCTGCTTTCAATATGCGCCTTCTCACTCTGCCTGCTCGGTACTTTCCTGGTGCGTTCTGGCGTGCTGGTGTCGGTGCATGCTTTTGCCTCCGATCCATCGCGCGGGATGTTTATTCTCGCCTTTATGGTACTGGTGATCGGCGGTTCGCTGCTGCTGTTCGCGACGCGCGGACACAAGGTTCGCTCGCGGGTGAATAACGCGCTCTGGTCGCGTGAGTCACTGCTGTTAGCCAATAACGTCCTGCTTATCGCCGCCATGCTGGTGGTGTTGCTGGGAACATTGCTGCCGCTGGTGCATAAACAGCTCGGTCTGGGCAGTATTTCAATCGGCGAACCGTTCTTTAATACCATGTTCACCTGGCTGATGGCGCCGTTCGCGCTGCTGCTGGGCATCGGGCCGCTGGTTCGCTGGGGACGTGACAGACCGCGCAAGTTGCAGCGGTTGTTGGTTATCGCGCTGGTGAGCACGTTAGTGCTGTCGATGCTGCTGCCGTGGCTGTTTGAAGACAAGATTGTCGCCATGACGGTGGTCGGGCTGGCGATGGCGTGCTGGGTATTTGTGCTGGCGGTAGCGGAAGTCGCGCAGCGCGTTTCGCGCGGTACGAAAATGACGCTCAGCTACTGGGGAATGGTCGCCGGGCACGTTGGGCTGGCGGTGACGATTGTCGGCATCGCGTTTAGCCAAAACTACAGCGTGGAACGTGATGTCCGCATGAAAGCGGGCGACAGCGTCAGCATCCACGACTATCAATTCACCTTCCGTGAAGTGAAGGAGATTACCGGCCCGAACTATCGCGGCGGGGTGGCGATTATCGGCGTGACGCGGGAAGGTAAAGCAGAAGCGACGCTGCATGCGGAAAAACGTTTTTATAACAGCACCAGCTCAATGATGACGGAAGCGGCGATCGATGGCGGGATCACCCGCGATCTGTATGCCGCTCTCGGCGAAGAACTGGACAATGGCGCATGGGCGGTACGCCTGTATTACAAACCGTTTATTCGCTGGATCTGGGCGGGAGGGCTGTTGATGGCGCTTGGCGGGTTGTTCTGCCTGTTTGATCCGCGCTATCGCCAGCGTTCATGCCCGCAAAAAACCGCGCCGGAGGCTGTATGAAGCGCAACGTACTGTTAATACCTTTCATCATTTTTCTGGTTATTGCGGCAGCGTTGCTGTGGCAGCTGGCGCGTAATGCGGAAGGGGACGATCCGACGAATCTGGAATCGGCGCTGATTGGCAAACCGGTGCCGACCTTCCGTCTCGAATCGCTGGAAAATCCTGGTCAGCATTATCAGGCAGACGTGCTAACGCAGGGGAAACCGGTGCTGCTCAACGTGTGGGCGACCTGGTGCCCGACCTGCCGCGCTGAACATCAGTATCTGAATCAGCTGTCTGCGCAGGGAATTCGCGTGGTTGGTCTGAATTACAAAGACGATCGCCAGAAAGCGATTACCTGGCTGAAAGAGTTAGGGAATCCTTATGCGCTAAGCCTGTTTGATGGCGACGGTATGCTTGGGCTGGATCTGGGCGTTTACGGCGCGCCGGAAACCTTCCTGATCGACGGTAAAGGGATCATTCGTTATCGCCATGCAGGCGATCTGAACGCCAGGGTATGGGAAAGTGAAATAAAACCGCTCTGGGAGCAGTACAGCAAGGAGGCCGCGCAATGAGATTCTTACTGGGCGTGCTGATGCTGGTGATCTCCGGCTCGTCGCTGGCTGCCATTGATGTTATGCAGTTCAAAGATGAAGCGCAGGAGCAGCAGTTCCGCCAGCTCACCGAGCAGCTGCGCTGCCCGAAATGCCAGAACAACAGCATCGCGGACTCTAACTCGATGATTGCCACCGACCTGCGTCAGAAGGTTTATGAACTGATGCAGGAAGGTAAAAGCAAGCAGGAGATCGTTGATTACATGGTGGCGCGCTACGGTAACTTCGTCACCTACGATCCGCCGCTGACACCGCTTACCGTGCTGTTGTGGATCTTGCCGATCGCCGCTATTGGCGCTGGCGGCTGGATTATCTTCGCCCGTTCGCGGCGGCGCGTACGTGTAAAACAGGAAACCTTTTCTGACGAGGTGACGCCGAAGGGACGCCAGGCCGGATTATGGCTGTTTGCTCCCGGGGTTGTGATCGCGCTGATTGTCGGGGCGGTAAGTTACTACCAGACCGGTAACTATCAGCAGGTAAAAATCTGGCAACAGGCTACGGCGCAGACGCCAGCGTTGCTGGAGCGCGCGCTGGACCCTGACGCGCAGCCGCTGAATGAGGAAGAGATGACACGCCTGGCGCTTGGTTTGCGTACCCGACTGCAAAGCGATGCTGGCAATGTGGAAGGCTGGATTATGCTTGGGCGTATCGGCATGGTGCTGGGGAATGCCAGCACGGCGACGGAAGCGTATGCCAATGCGTACAGACTGGACCCCAAAAATAGCGATGCCGCATTAGGGTATGCGGAAGCGCTGACCCGTTCTTCCGATCCTGATGATAATCGTCGGGGAGGGGAGCTGTTGCGCCAGTTGGTGAGAAGCGATCATGCCAACATTCGGACGTTGAGTATGTATGCGTTTAATGCCTTCGAGCAGCAGCGTTTCGGCGAGGCGGTTGCAGCCTGGGAGATGATGCTGAAATTGCTGCCCGCCAATGATTCCCGCCGGGCAGTGATTGAACGCAGTATTAAGCAGGCATTAGCGCAGCTTTCGCCGCAGGCGGAATAAATGAGTGTGGCAAGGCCGGATAGTACTTGCCACGCGACTTGTAGGCCCGATAAGCGTAGCGCCATCGGGCATATCTTGTTACTGCATTCCGCGTGTTTGTAAAAAGAGAATGGTCGCCGCGACGCGCGAGCGCACGTTCAGCTTTCGCAGTAAATTACGAATATGCACCTTAACCGTCTGCTCAGAAATATTCAGCACGGAGGCAATCTGTTTGTTCGACAGCCCCTGAGCCAGTTCGTGCAGCACGTCCAGTTCGCGTTCAGTGAGCACGCTAAAGGGATCTTCCTCTGCGCCAAACAGTTCCCGTTCGCGCAGGTATTCGCTGACGCGATCGCTGAATACCTTGCCGCCGTTGGCGCCAGCACGAATCGCTTCCAGCAGCACTTCCGGGTCGCTGTCTTTCAGTAAATAGCCATCCGCCCCGGCATCAATCAGCGCGTACACGTCACTGGCAGAGTCGGAAACCGTCAGGATAATGATCTGTGCGGTGACGCCATCCCGACGCAGCGCATTCAACGTATCAAGCCCGCTCAGGCCTTTCATATTCAGGTCAAGCAGGATCAGATCAAGATCGAGACGGCTTGCCAGATCGATAGCACTCGCCCCATCGCCAGCTTCGGCAACGACATTAAATGCGGTATCCAGTTCCAGTAATTGACGAATACCTCGTCGCATAAGTGGATGATCGTCCACAATAAGCACCTGAAAAGGCGTTGCTTCAGGCATACTATTCTCCTGAGTACATACTCGTATCATTATTGTTTTTAGCGCGAAAATCGTCCAGATTCATCGCGTTGATGAGAGAATAAATTTTACCCTATTTTGGGCATGGGTAAGTAGTAAAACCTTTTGATTATGCGGTGTTAGCACAGTACTGGAAGGGAACGGCAGACATAAAAAAACCAACCGTAAGAGGTTGGTTTTTCTAAGGGATTTTGGTCGGCACGAGAGGATTTGAACCTCCGACCCCCGACACCCCATGACGGTGCGCTACCAGGCTGCGCTACGTGCCGACTTGTGGATGCCAATACTACCGCTTTCCACCACGAATGCAAGGGGATGTCTTGCTAACTGATTTATAATTAATCAGTTAGCAATGAATCGTTTCTCGTCGGTCAGTACCTGCAACAACAGGCTCAGCTGCGGCTTCTGGTCTTTGATCTTCTCGCCGTGTAGATCGTACGTCTGATAGGTGCCGTTATTGTTCAGTACCAGCGTCATTTCCGGCGTGGTAATCGCCAGCGTACTGCCGTCCGCCGCGGTCACCCAGTAATGGCGGCGCGTGGCATTGAACAGATCCTGTCCCTGCGAGTACTCATTGGCTGGCGTACTGACGTGCAACAGTCGCTGCATCAGCGTCGTCATCAAATCCGTATGGTCGGTCAGAGTGTTGATTCGCTGCGCTGGCGTGCCCGGCCAGTGAATGATCAACGGCACTTGCAGATGGCCGCGAGACCAGGCGAAATGGCTCTCTTCCTGCGTCAACGGTACGCCGCGCCCCCCCGTAATGATCACCACGGTGTTGTTGAGTTTCCCTGCGTCACGCAGTGCGCTGAGCACCCGGTTAATCTGGGCATCCACGTTCTCTGCGGCGCGGGCATACCGTTTCGCAAAGTCTTTCTGGTTGCTGTCGTCAACGTTTGTGCCGTTGAAGGAAACCCATGAGAACCAGCGGTTATCTTCCTGGGCGTAACGTCCTAACCAGTTAATCCACTGGCTTGCCGTCTGCTCGTCGGACTGCGTTTGCACGGTTGGCATGGAAAAGTCTGACAGCAGCGCCTGGCGGTAGAGCGGGCTGGTGAAGCCGTCAGAAGAGAATAACCCTAACTGATAGCCTTGCTGGTTCAGCGCCGAGATCAGCGCGGCAGGCGTTCTGGTCGACAGAATACCGTCCATATAGCTGGGCGATACGCCATAGAACAGACCAAATATCCCATTGTCAGACGTGTTGCCTGAACTCATGTGGCGCGTGAATGACGTATTCTGTTCGGCGAATGCGGCCAACGCGGGCATCTGTTTTTCATAGCGGGAGTAGTTCAGCGCGTCGACCGTAATTAACAGTACGTTCTGGCCGGTGCCCATGTCGCGATACTGCAAATCGCTCAGCGGATACTGAACGGAAACGGCTTCCGGGTTGCCTTGTTCCACCAGACGGCGCTGATACTCCTGCGCATCCAGCAGGCCGTGTTTTTCCAGAAAACGGCGCGCCGTCATCGGGTATGACAGCGGTAAATTCGCGCGCTGCATGGTGATTGGGCGATAGAAGTTGGCGTCTGCCCAGATATACACCACATGCGAAGCGATAAATGAGACGAAAAAGAACGCGGCAAGCGGTTTGGCGAAATGGCGACGTCGCGTCAGGCTGCGCAGCTTTTGCCAGCTCCAGGTCGCAAACAGCATTTCGATTAACAGGATGACCGGCACGCTAATAAACATCAGCTGCCAGTCGCGCGCCATCTCGTTCTGATCGGGGTTAATGACCAGTTCCCAGACAATGGGATTCAGGTGCAGGTGGAAGCGGGTAAAAACTTCGCTGTCGATCAGCAACAGCGTCATGCCCGCCGTCGCCAGGATGGCTGACAAAAAACGCATCAGCCGCTGAGACATGACAATAAATGTCAGAGGAAACAGGATCAGCAGGTAGGCGGCGAACACCAGAAAGCTGAAGTGCCCGACAATGCTCAGGTACGAGTAAATACGCCCTGCAAGCGTTGTCGGCCAGTCTGCGACAAACAGGTAACGGCTACCGAGCACCATGGCCAGCAGAATGTTGAACAGTGCAAACCAGTGCCCCCAGCTAACCATCTGGGAGACTTTTTCACGGTAGCGCTGACGATGAGTTACCATAAATAGCCGTTCGTTTCCCTTAATGCGCTTTGTCGTCGTTAATTGAAGACTGTAATGCGCGGGCAAAAGAGTTCGCAATCGCCTGGCGTTGAGCCGGTGCGATGCTGGTGTTGATAAGGTTGGTGACCATGTTTCCCAGCACCATCAGGGAAAGGTCGGTCGGTGCCTTATGTTTTTCCAGTACGTTGAGCAGGTCACTCAGTAATTGTTCAACGTGTTCGTCACTATAGCGGGAGTGTTGTGGCATAAATCGCAATCAGTTTGTTCATGAAAGGGCAACATATTACCGTAGCAACAGTTTTTTTTCTGCTTTTTTATCTCCTGTTGCGTCACCGCCCGTCAGGTGATTGAATACCGCCCGGTCATAAAGGAGAGTTTATCATGAGTCTGGATATCAACCAGATTGCCCTGCACCAGCTTATCAAACGTGATGAGCAAAATCTTGAGCTGGTCTTGCGCGATTCATTACTGGAGCCGACAACCACCGTTGTCGATATGGTGGCTGAACTGCACCGGGTCTATAGCGCCAAGAACAAAGCGTACGGCCTGTTCAGCGAAGAGAGTGAACTGGCGCAAACGCTGCGGTTGCAGCGTCAGGGCGAGGAGGATTTTCTTGCCTTTAGCCGTGCGGCGACCGGCCGTTTACGCGATGAACTGGCGAAATACCCGTTTGCGGACGGCGGTATTGTCCTGTTCTGCCATTACCGTTATCTGGCGGTGGAGTATCTGCTGGTGGCGGTGCTGAACAACTTAAGCAGCATGCGCGTGAATGAGAACCTGGATATCAACCCGACGCACTATCTGGATATTAACCATGCGGATATTGTGGCGCGTATCGATTTGACCGAATGGGAAACGAACCCGGAATCCACCCGTTATCTGACCTTCCTGAAAGGCCGGGTAGGGCGCAAAGTGGCCGATTTCTTTATGGATTTCCTGGGCGCCAGCGAAGGGCTGAACGCGAAAGCGCAAAACCGGGGGCTGTTGCAGGCGGTGGACGATTTCACCGCAGAAGCGCAGCTGGACAAAGCTGAACGTCAGAATGTCCGTCAGCAGGTGTACAGCTACTGCAATGAGCAATTGCAGTCTGGTGAAGAGATTGAGCTTGAATCGCTGTCGAAAGAGTTATCCGGCGTCAGCGAAGTCAGCTTCAGAGAATTTACCGCTGACAAAGGCTATGAGCTGGAAGAGAGTTTCCCGGCGGACCGCAGCACGCTGCGTCAGCTGACGAAATATGCCGGGAGCGGCGGTGGGTTAACCATCAACTTCGACGCCATGCTGTTAGGTGAGCGGATTTTCTGGGACCCGGCGACCGATACGCTGACGATCAAGGGAACGCCGCCAAACTTGCGCGATCAGCTCCAGCGTCGGACGTCCGGCGGTAATTAACGGTTTTGACGTTATGTGTTGTAACGCCGGATAGCGGTGCAGGCACCTTATTCGGCTTACGGTTCATCGCCTTGTCGCGCACCATAAAAAAACCCCGCCGTGGCGGGGTTTTTCTTCAACTTGTTGGCGATTACGCGCGAACGAAGTCGATGTGAGTTAGCTTCGGCTTGAACGCGTGACGCTGTACAGCCTGAGCTTTAACTTTGACTTCTTTACCGTCAACAACGATGGTCAGAACTTCGCTGTAGAACTCAGCTTTAGCTTGCATGTTCATAACCTGGTCGTGGTCCAGTTCGATAGCAATCGGGGCTTCAGCGCCACCGTAGATGATTGCCGGGAACTTGTTAGCGGCGCGCAGGCGGCGGCTCGCACCCTTACCCTGCTCTTTACGTACTTCTGCGTTGATAGTAAACATTTAAATCTCTCTTAAATAATTCCTGTTACAGGCGACCCAGCAACAGGTAAGTGATCTGCTTTGCGTATGCAAAAGCGGGCGAGATTCTATACTCAAATGGCTATCACATCAATCAAAAGTACGATTAACCGCGCAATTCATGTGCCCGCCGGAAGCGGCCTTCATAATCGAAGACTTTTTCGCGCACCTGCCAGTGCTGACCTTTCATGCGGGCGACGACAAAATCAGGGTGGCGAAGCAGCGCCTGTTGCGCCAGGATATCCGCCGCAGCGATCCAGCGTAACGGAATACCCGGCGTGCGGGTATGCGGGCGAATAAACAACTGTTCAAAGGCGGTGCGTTGAGCGGGCGTCTGCAATCGGAAGCGCTCACTCACATCGGCGCCGTCCTCATCGTAGTAGGTGATTTTCAGCCATTCGCCTTTCTCATCATGCCCGTGTTGTAACGCCATCCCGCTACAGCGCAATACCAGCGCATCTTTGAGTTTTAGCGCCGCTTTCAGCATATCGTCCGGGTCAACCAGAATCGTGTCGCACTCCCGGCAGCGCCGGGCGGCGATATCGTTTTCCGCGTTACACTGCGGGCAGTTTTTAAAGCGGAAGCGAAAATCGCACTGTTCGCGATGCCCGTCATCATCTTCAAACCAGCCCTGGCAGCGGCGACCGAAATGCTCAATCAGCGTGCCGTCAGCGGTGGTTTTCCCCCAGAAGGTATTGGCGAACCCGCAGGCAGGGCAGAACACCTGCACGGGAACGTTGTCACTTTTGCCTTTTGGCGTGCCCACTTCCGGCGCATACAGATCGTGCGGGTTTCCGGCATAGTCGAGGATCAGACAGTCAGTTTTTCCAGGCGCAAGCCGCAGACCACGCCCCACGATTTGTTGGTAAAGACTGACTGACTCTGTCGGGCGCAGGATAGCGATAAGATCGACATGCGGCGCGTCAAACCCGGTCGTCAGCACGGCGACGTTCACCAGGTAGCGAAAGCGCTGGGCTTTAAAATCGTTAATCATCACGTCGCGCTCTGCGCCCGGCGTGTCCCCGGTAATCAGCACCGCATCATCGGCGGGCAGCAAACCCACAATCTCTTTGGCATGTTCGACGGTGGCGGCGAAAATCATCACCCCTTTGCGGGTTTGGGCAAATTCAACAATCTGGCTGATGATGTGCGGGGTCACGCGCTGCTGCTTTTTCAGCTCGCGATTGAGGTCAGCTTCGCTGAACAGGCCGTTACTCTGTGCCTGCAAGCGGCTAAAATCATACTGCACCACGGGCATATCCAGACGCTCCGGCGGCGTCAGATAGCCATGTTTAATCATGTAGCGCAGCGGTAACTCATAAATGCAGTCGCGAAAGAGCGCTTTTTCGTCGCCGCGCACCATGCCGTGGTAATGAAAATGATAAATCCAGCCTTTGCCTAACCGGAAAGGGGTGGCCGTCAGGCCGAGCAGACGTAAGTGGGGGTTCACTTTACTCAGGTGCGCCAGGATTTGCTGATACTGACTCTCTTCATCGTCGCCGATGCGGTGACATTCATCGACAATCAACAGCGAAAACTCGCCCTGGAAGGCGTCAAGGTTACGGGCGACCGACTGCACACTGCCAAACACCACCTTGCCGTGGCTCTCTTTACGCTTCAGACCGGCGGCGAAAATGTCGGCCTCCAGCCCCAGCGCGCAATATTTGGCATGGTTTTGCGCGACCAGCTCTTTTACGTGCGCCAGCACCAGCACGCGCCCACGCGCCACTCGCGCCAGCTCGGCAATCACCAGACTTTTGCCTGCGCCGGTTGGCAGGACAATCACGGCAGGCGTGCGGTGGCGGCGAAAATGGTTGAGCGTGGCATCCACGGCTTCTTGCTGGTAAGGACGAAGTGTAAAAATCATGGTCTCACTACGATGAACGGTACAGGGAATAGTATGCCATGAATCATTTCCCTTGAGCGATGGTTAGAGCCCGTTATACTGGATGGACAACGGCTTCATTTTTCGGGCGTTATGCCCGATTTCCGTATTATTACAGGCAAAATCAAACTCATGCGACTTGATAAATTTATCGCTCAGCAACTCGGCGTCAGCCGTGCTATTGCCGGGCGTGAGATTCGTAGTAACCGTGTTACCGTCGATGGCGAAATCATCCGAAACGCGGCGTTTAAACTCCTGCCAGAACATAATGTCGAGTACGATGGCAACACGCTGATTCAGCAAAATGGCCCGCGCTACTTTATGCTTAATAAGCCTCAGGGCTATGTCTGTTCAACGGACGACCCGGATCATCCCACGGTACTCTATTTCCTTGATGAACCTGTCGCGTACAAGCTGCATGCCGCCGGGCGGCTGGATATCGATACCACGGGACTGGTGTTGATGACGGATGATGGCCAGTGGTCACACCGGATCACCTCTCCGCGCCATCATTGCGAGAAAACCTATCTGGTTACGCTGGAATCGCCGGTAGCTGCGGATACCGCCGAACAGTTTGCCAAAGGCGTGCAACTGCATAATGAGAAAGACCTCACCAAACCGGCCGTGCTGGAGGTGATCACCCCGACGCAGGTGCGTCTGACCATTAGCGAAGGGCGCTACCACCAGGTGAAGCGGATGTTCGCCGCCGTGGGGAACCATGTTGTCGAACTGCACCGTGAACGCATCGGCGCAATTGTGCTGGATGACGACCTCGAACCTGGCGAGTATCGCCCGTTGACAGAAGAAGAAATCGCCAGCGTCGGTTTATAGACCCGGTGAGCCAGGCGCTTTACGTCCCGCTAAATTCAGGAGTTCATTTGTGACCACCCGGCAGCACTCATCTTTTGCCATTGTTTTTATCCTTGGCCTGTTAGCCATGCTGATGCCGCTGTCGATTGATATGTATCTTCCGGCGCTGCCGGTGATTTCTGCCCAGTTTGGCGTACCGGCGGGCAGCGCGCAGATGACCCTCAGTACCTATATTCTGGGGTTCGCCGTGGGGCAGCTTATTTACGGCCCGATGGCGGATAGTCTCGGGCGCAAGCCGGTGATCCTCGGCGGGACGCTGGTGTTTGCGGCGGCGGCGGTGGCATGCGCGCTGGCGCAGACTATCGACCAGCTGATCATCATGCGTTTCTTCCACGGTCTTGCCGCCGCTGCGGCGAGCGTGGTGATCAATGCCCTGATGCGCGATATCTACCCGAAAGAAGAGTTCTCCCGCATGATGTCATTCGTCATGCTGGTGACGACAATCGCGCCGCTGATGGCGCCGATTATTGGTGGGTGGGTTCTGGTGTGGTTGAGCTGGCATTACATCTTCTGGATTCTGGCGGTGGCGGCGATTCTGGCATCGGTGATGATCTTCTTGTTGATTAACGAGACGCTTCCCGTTGAACGCCGTCAGCCGTTCCATATTCGTACCACGATAGGGAACTTTGCCTCGCTGTTCCGACACAAACGCGTACTGAGCTATATGCTGGCCAGCGGATTTAGCTTTGCGGGAATGTTCTCGTTCCTCAGCGCCGGCCCGTTTGTGTATATCGAGATTAACCATGTGTCGCCGCAGCATTTTGGCTATTACTTTGCGCTGAACATTGTGTTCTTGTTTGTGATGACCATTATCAACAGCCGCTTTGTGCGCCGGGTTGGGGCGTTGAATATGTTCCGTACCGGGCTATGGATTCAGTTTGTGATGGCGGTCTGGATGGTATTCAGCGCGCTGTTTGGCGTGGGCTTTTGGGCGCTGGTGGTTGGCGTCGCGGCGTTTGTCGGATGCGTTTCTATGGTCTCTTCAAACGCGATGGCCGTTATTCTGGATGAATTTCCGCATATGGCGGGCACCGCCTCGTCGCTGGCCGGTACGTTCCGGTTTGGCATTGGCGCGATTGTCGGGGCGCTGCTGTCGCTGGCAACCTTTACCTCCGCCTGGCCGATGATTTGGTCGATTGCTTTCTGCGCAACCTGCTCCATTCTCTTCTATCTCTACGCCAGTCGCCCGAAAAAACGGTGATCTAATACACAACATGGAAGCCGGAAGGCTTCCTTTGTTGACGTACATCAACGTCAAATCCATCATTTTTTCCATTTATGTTTATTTTATGTAAAATCAATTTATGTAAAAAGTCACATCATTGTAGTTAAAAAGGTTGAGTTAGATCGCAGAAACGGGTACATATAGCCCGCAAATACGTCCGGCACTGGCAAAAAATATTTTAATAACGGGCTGTACAGGCCGCTCAGACCAGGGATGTAAGCGTTTTCGATCTGTTTAAGGACGGGTTGTCAATGATGTGTTAATATGGATGTAAATAAATTGTGAAGTGAATGTGCTTCCGGGGAAAGAAAGTGACTACATTACAACTCTCAATCATTCATCGTTTACCGCAGAACTATCGGTGGTCAACGGGTTTTGCAGGTTCAAAAGTTGAACCGATTCCGCAAAACGGGCAGAACACAGAAAACAGTCTGGTGGCGCTCAAACTCCTGAGCCCCGATGGCGACAGCGCATGGCCGGTGATGCATACACTTAGCCAGGCGCTTAGCGACATCGAAGTGCCTTGCTCCGTTCTGGAGTGCGAAGGAGAGCCGTGCCTGTTTGTTAATCGTCAGGACGAATTTGCCGCGACCTGCCGCCTGAAAAATTTCGGCGTAGCGATAGCGGAACCCTTTTCGAACAACAATCCTTTTTGAGCGTCAGCTTAGCGCGAGCAACTGACGCGTATACTCCTGTTGCGGTGCGGTAAAGACACGCTCACATTGCCCCTGTTCCACCACTTCTCCTTGTCGCAGTACAATGACCTGATGGCATAATGCGCGCACAACATGCAGATCGTGGCTGATGAAAATGTAAGCCAGGCGATGCTTTTGTTGTAAAGATTTCAACAGCGCCAGGATTTGTGCCTGAACCGTTCTGTCCAGCGATGATGTCGGTTCATCCAGAATAATCAGCGACGGTTTCAGTATTAGCGCCCTGGCGATAGCGATACGCTGGCGCTGGCCGCCGGAAAATTCCGCCGGGTAACGATGGCGCGTCTCAGCATCCAGACCCACTTCCTTCATGACGGCGATAACCTGCTCTTCGCGCTGCCCGGCGGAAAGGGCCGGTTGATGAACGCGTAAGCCTTCTTCAATAATTTGCAGTACGTTGAGGCGGGGGTTCAGCGATGAGTTCGGGTCCTGAAATACCACCTGAATACGGTGACGAACCGGCAGCAACTGACGGCGGGTTAAATTTTGCAACGGCTGGCCGTCAAAAGTGATGCTGCCCTGCGAGCGAATCAACCGCAGTAAGGCCAGACCGGTAGTGCTTTTTCCTGACCCGGATTCACCGACCAGCCCCAGCGTTTCACCGGGTCGAAGCGCGAAACTCACCTCGTTAACCACGACGTTATGATCCACCACGCGTTTCAGAACCCCTTTTCGAATCGGGAATGCGACGCGAAGCTGGTTCACTTCCAGTAGCGGCGACGACTCACCGGGCAATGGAACCGGGGAGCCGGTGGGTTCGCTGTTCAGCAACTTTTGCGTATAGGGATGCTCAGGCGCGCTAAGCAACGGCAACGCACGGTTTTGCTCCACGCATCGTCCGTTTTGCATCACCGCCACGGTGTCCGCCAGTTTTTTCACAATGCTGAGATTATGGGTGATAAACAGCATACCCATATTCAGTTCGCGTTGCAGTTCACGCAGCAGTTGCAGGATTTGCGCCTGTACGGAGACATCCAGAGCGGTCGTGGGTTCATCGGCGATTAACAGTTCAGGATGCGTGAGCAACGCCATTGCGATCATCACGCGCTGGCGTTCACCGCCTGAGAGCTGATGGGGATAATCGCTCAGCCGTTTCGCGGCCTGACGAATCCCTACGCGATCCAGGCAGCTCAGGATTTCGGCCCTGGCGGCCTCACGGCGCATTCCCCGGTGCAGGGACAGCACTTCGTAGAGCTGTTTTTCCAGCGTATGCAACGGGTTTAGCGATACCATCGGTTCCTGAAAAATCATGGCGATTTTATTGCCCCGCACGCCGCGCAGCGTCTGCTCGCTGGCGTGGAGCAATGACTCGCCATGAAAATGGATATCGCCCGCGAGATACACCGCAGGCGGAGAGGGCAGCAACCGCAGAATCGACAGTGCGGTGACGCTTTTACCGGAGCCGGATTCGCCCACTAGCGCCAGCGTTTCGCCTGCGTCAACCTGTAGAGAGATGTCGTTAACAACCGTGCGCACGTTCTCCTGATGGCGAAAACCTACCGATAAATTCTCAATAGTTAACAGAGGATGCGTCATCTTATACCGCCTTGTTGGGATCAAACGCGTCGCGTACTGCTTCGCCAATAAAAATCAGCAGCGACAATAACACCGCGACGGACAGGAACGCGGTGATCCCAAGCCACGGCGCCTGCAAATTATTTTTACCTTGCAGGAGTAATTCGCCGAGGGAAGGGGAGCCGAGCGGCAGGCCAAATCCGAGAAAATCCAGTGACGTCAATGTGGTAATCGAGCTGCACAAAATGAACGGTAAAAAGGTCAGCGTGGCGACCATCGCGTTGGGCAGCATGTGACGCAGGATAATGCTGCGATCGCTGACGCCCAGCGCCTGCGCGGCGCGGATGTAGTCGAAATTGCGCGTGCGCAGGAATTCCGCGCGAACCACCCCGACCAGGCTCATCCAGCCAAACAGGACGGTAATAGCCAGCAGCCACCAGAAATTGGGTTGCACTACGCTTGAGAGCAGAATAATCAGAAACAGCGTCGGCATTCCTGACCACACTTCGATGAACCGTTGCCCCCACAGGTCGATTTTTCCGCCGTAATACCCCTGCAACGCGCCCGCCAGCACGCCCATTACGCTGGAACAGAGGGTAAGCATCAAACCAAACAGGATAGAGATTCGCGTGCCGTAGAGGATGCGCGCCAGCACGTCGCCGCCATTCGCGTCGGTTCCCAGCCAGTTTTGTGCGGACGGCGGAGAGGGGAAGGGTTTATCAGTGGCAAAGTTGATGCTGGTGGCGCCAAAACGCACGGGCGCCCACAGCACCCATCCGTGGTTTTCAAGCTGCTTTTGCAGCCAGGGGTCCTGATAATCCGCCTGCGTTGCGAACGGCCCGCCGAAATCGCTTTCGCTGTAGTTTTTGACCAGCGGAAAGTACCAGCTTCCCTCATAGCGCACCAGCAGCGGTTTATCGTTGGCGACCAGTTCGGCGCACAGACTCAGGCCAAACAGCACCAGGAAAATCCACAGTGACCAGTACCCCCGGCGATTATGACGAAAACGCGCCCAGCGGGCCTGGTTTGCAGGGCTTAATCGCGGCATCAGCGTCCCTCAAAATCAATGCGTGGATCAACCAGCGTATAGCTGATATCGCTCAGGATATTCAGCAGTAAGCCGATCAGGGTGAAAACGTATAACGTGCCAAACATTACCGGGTAGTCGCGTGACACGGTCGCTTCGTAGCCCAGCAACCCCAGCCCGTTTAAGGAAAACATCACTTCAATGAGCAGCGAACCGGTGAAAAACATGCTGATAAAGGTGGCCGGAAAACCGGCGATCACCAGCAGCATGGCGTTGCGGAAAACGTGCTTCCACAGAATGTTTTTTTCGCTTACCCCTTTTGCGCGCGCGGTGACAACGTACTGTTTGCGGACTTCATCCAGAAAAGAGTTTTTGGTCAACATGGTCAGCGCGGCGAACCCGCCGATCACCGTCGCCAGTACCGGTAACGTGATATGCCAGAGGTAGTCGGTAATTTTCTGATACCAGGGCAGGGAATCAAAATTGGCGGATACCAGGCCGCGCAGCGGGAAGAGGTCGTAATAGCTACCGCCAGCAAAGAAAACGATCAATAAGATGGCGAACAGGAAGGCGGGGATAGCGTAGCCAACGATGATAAAAGCGCTGCTCCAGATATCGAAACGGCTGCCGTTATATACCGCTTTGCGGATGCCCAACGGGATCGACACCAGATAAATGATGAGCGTACTCCACAATCCGAGCGTAATGGACACGGGCAGACTGTCTTTGATTAACGTCAGTACGGATGCGCTGCGAAACAGGCTGTCGCCGAAATCGAAACGAACATAGTCCCAGAGCATTTTAAAGTAGCGCTCATGAACAGGCTTATCAAAGCCGTAGCGATGCGTGATCTCCGCGATCACCTCGGGATCTAACCCACGTCCGCCGCGATAGTGGCTGTCGCTAATATTCCCTACGCCGGTCTGGGCGTGGCTGGCGCGAACGCCTTCGCTACCGGCGCCGGGTAAGGCGCCAGACTGGCCGAATTCAATGGCCGCGATCGCCTGGTCAACCGGGCCGCCCGGTGCGATCTGGACAATAAAAAAGTTGATTGTAATGATGGCCCACAGCGTCGGGATCACCAGTAACAGACGTCGAATCAGGTAGGCGCCCATTTATTCTCCCTGTCGTCTGGCGGCGGGAAGTTTTGCCGCTTTGTTGACGTCATACCACCAGGTATCCAGTCCAATGGTGTAGATCGGCCGGATGGCCGGATGGGAAAATTTATCCCACCAGGCGAGCCTGTCTTCCGCCATATACCACATTGGCAGCATGTAGTAATTCCAGGTCAATACCCGATCCAGCGCCCGCCCGAGGGGAATCAGCTTCGTTTTATCGCCCTGGGCGGCAATGATTTGGGCAATCAGTTTATCAATGACCGGGCTTTGCACGCCTGGCGCGTTATAGCTGGAGTCAATGTATTCAGACGCCCAGGATATTTGTAGATCGGAGCTGGGCCACGGCATGGCGCGCCACAGTCGCGGCATCATGTCGTAGTCGCGACTGCGCATACGGTTGGTGATTTGCGAGTTATCAACCTGGCGGATGTTCATCGTGATGCCAAGACGCTGCAAATTATGCTGGAAGGGGAGAACCCACTGGCTGTTGCCGCCTGCCGGAAGCAGCAGTTCAAAGCTCAGCGTTTTGCCGGTCGCGCTGTTAACGCGTCGCTGGCCTTTCAGTACCCATCCCGCCTCTGTGAGTAATTTATCGGCCTTCAGCAGGTTTTCCCGATCGTAGCCATCGCCGTTTGAGACTGGCGGCTGATAAATCCGGGTAAAGACCTCCGGCGGCAGATCCTTTTTCATGGGTGCGAGTAAGACCAGTTCGTCCGCACTGGGGTAGTTTCTGGCGGCATACTCGGTATTCTGGAAATAGCTGTTTGCCCGGCTCCAGGCATTATAAAACAATGCCTTGTTCATCCATTCGAAATCAAATGCCAGGGTTATCGCTTCACGCACGCGACGATCGTTAAATACCGGACGCTGAATATTAAAGGCCAGCCAGCGCGTATCCTGTGCGGATTCATTTTTCTGTTCGTCTTTAACGATGTAATGGTTATCGAAGTTTTTACCGGTGTAGCGCGTCGCCCAGTTTTTCGCGTCATTCTCCAGACGCAGGTCAAACGCCCCGGCCTTAAAGGCTTCAAACGCAACGTTGTCATCAAGGTAGTAGTCGTAGCGGATGGTATCAAAGTTCCAGCGCCCCCGGTTTACCGGCAGGTTAGCAGCCCAATAGTTTTTTACCCGGGAATAGACAATGTACTGGCCCATTTTCCACTGGGTTATGCGGTACGGGCCGCTGGCAAGAGGAGGCTTAGAGAGCGGGTCGCTGAGCTTATGATCCTTCCAGAATTTTTCCGGCATGACCGGTAAAGAAAACAGGCTGAGCATATCCTCTTTACCGGGTTTGGCTAATTCAATGCGGACGGTAAGCGGAGCGATGGCTTTGACGGTCGTGCCTTTGTACACCAGACGAAATTGCGGCACGCCCTCGGTCATAAATTTATGGAAGGTGAAGGCGACGTCGCGGGCAGTGATGGGCGAACCATCATGAAAACGGGCGCGTGGGTTGATGGTCACTTCCACCCAGGAGTAATCCTCCGCATATCTCGCGTTGTCGGCAATGAGCGGGTAGTAGCTGCCGGGTTCGTCGTCAGAGGTGGTAAAAAGCGTGTCGTAAAGCTGCTCGGTACGTGCGCCAGGATTACCGCGCATGGAATAGCGGTTGAAATTATCGAATGTCCCGGTCGCGGAAAGCGTTATCCGCCCCCCTTTTGGCGCCGCCGGATTGACATAATCGAAATGATTAAAATTGAAGGCGTATTTGGGTTCGCCAAGCACGGAAAAGGCGTAACTTTCTTTGATGGCCTGAGCCTGTACGCCAAAGCTGGCCAGGGCGACAAACAGAAGCATTACGCGAGCAATCATCGGAAAATGGTTTCCTTTTCTTATCACCTGCCACCGTCAGGCAAGCGTCAATCCTGAATAATAAGTGACGCAGCCTCTGTTGTGAATCCATTCGGGCAGAAGAGTGCCGTCACCATTTCGGCGCGGGCCGGGTATTCATCCAGTGAACGAAGTCCTCAAGCGCTAAAGGGCGGCTAATCCAGTACCCCTGGAGGAAGTTGACGCCATGATCGCGTAGCCATCGGGCCTGCTCCGGGGTTTCCACTCCTTCCGCGACGGTCAGCATATGCAGACGCTTAGAGAGCATCAACACCGCATCCAGAACTGGAGAGGTCACGGTTTCCGTACCAATCGCATTAATAAAGCCCCGGTCGATTTTCAGGTAGTCCAGCGTAAAGCGTTCCAGATAGATGAGGGCGCTATGGCCGGTGCCAAAATCATCAATTGCGATTTCGAATCCAGCGCAGTGCAGCCACTCAAATAATTTAGCCGCTTCATGTTGATTGAGCATATCGCGTTCGGTAATTTCCAGTACGATCTGAAAATGATGCGGCGGTAAGGATTCCGCCAGGAGACGGATGTCCTCTTTAAAGCTGTTGCTGTGCAGGTGGTCAGGCGCGATATTGATGCCAAACTTTGCCCCGACAGGCAGTACCTTCTGCAACGCGGGGGCGTCGCGCGCCACGAGTTTAAACAGATGCTGGGTGAGCGGCACAATAAGCTGCTGGGCTTCTGCGTAATGAATAAACGCGTCAGGCGGGATTTCGCCTGCTGTAGGGTGACGCCAGCGTAACAGCACTTCCAGACCCGTGACCCTGAGCGTTTGGGTATCAACGACCGGTTGATAGACCACATAAAATTGTTCGCGCTTGATAGCCACCAGGATCTCTCGCCCCGGCTTCAGGCGGATAGAGCTGATGTAGTAGCAGAGCAGGGCGGCGATGATACCACTCATACTGCCCAGCAGCAGGGCATAGCCCACGTCGTTATAGGTCCAGCTGTCGGCGTATAGCTGTATCTTCAGCGGCAGCCCTTTTATTGTCGCCTGGCGCGAAGGCGTACCCGACAGTTCTTCCACGGTCATTAAATGCGAAGAAAACGTCGAGAGCACGGTATCGCCAATAATTAATGCGATGCCATCAAAATCTTCCTGCCGGGCGGTGTAAATAAGGTAGGGTGTCAGGTTGATATTCAGCGAGGTAAATACGCCGCTCTCTTTTAATAACGGGTTGCGATACCAAATCGCCATCGCCGGTTTATCCGGCATCATCGGCGTGCCGGGAAGTATCGCCATATCAATCTCTTTGCGGATGTCGATATTGGATACCAGGTCGGTAAGCGGCGTGTCCATCGGCCCGGTCGCTGACGAGCAGAAGGCGATTTTGTCTTTGACGAGCAAAAAGGCGCGCACATTCAGGCTAAAAGCGGCGCGGGAGGTCAGCTCGGAAGAGACTTGCTGGCAGTCATTAAGCGTCAGGGGCTGTAACACATCCGTCGTGGCTTTAAGGTCGGCGAAGTAGCTCACCAGATAATGTTGTACGTCGGATATCAGCGTGTCGTACTTGACTTCACGTTTATGCCATGACATTAAAAATTGCAGGCTACTGATAAGTAACGCGACGATGACCCCTGTGAGAATGCAGGTGAGCAGGATTTTTCGCGAGGACGAGGAGGCGCGTGTGAACATAGTTACTGGTTCTACCTGAGGTAACCGAATGCGATTAAAATGCTTGATTTAAAAGACTATAACCTGGATTAAACTGCATCGTCATACTTTTCTACAGGGATGCGATAGAACGCAAAAAAAGCACCGCCGAAGCAGTGCTTTTTATGTGTCTCGTCAGGATTGCCAAGGGATAGCGGTCAGACGAAAAATTAACTGCGGCTCAGAACCCGGCGCCCTTCGTTGTAACGTTTTTTCCAGTAAGGCTCGTTCATGCTGGAAATAATAACGCCGCTACTGGTAGACGCATGAACAAACTGGTTGTTGCCGATGTAGATGCCTACATGACGGCCCGTCGAACCGGCGCGGAACAGAACCAGATCGCCCGTGCGCAGGTTATTGCGCGAAACGGATTTGCCCATTTCCTGCTGCTCATAGGTTGAGCGAGGCAGTTCTAAACCAAATTGTTCACGGAATGTACGCTGTACAAAGCTGGAACAATCGACACCTTTTTTGGTGCTGCCGCCAAGGCGGTAACGCACGCCTTTCCAGTCAGCATACTGATCCATAATCCGCGATTTAACATCGAGGTTACGCACCATATTTTCAAATTCATCCTGAGAGGCTTGCAGTGAAGAGTTATCTCCATTGCCCACAGCATGCGTCTCAGAATGCACGTTCTTTGCGGTATTTGTAGTGCTACATGCAGAAAGCAGAACCGCCACTGCAATCGCGGGAATTCCCCGCAGGATATATCTCAAAATCGGTTGAGACCTGACCATGTTGTTTGTTTTCCCTTGAAGTCCTTAACGACAAATATCGTTATAAAAATGCCAAACGTGACGAGACTAATTACCTGCGCACAATGAGACAATTCTTTAAGGTCAAATCTGTGGCGGAACGCACAAATTTATTCGCAAAGAGAATAATTATCCAGCGAGGCAAAACGAGTTCAAGATTACCCGATCGTTGCTGCCATTGCGAGCAGTTTGGCGGGATTTTTTATAAGAAATTATGATACTGAAAGTGAATTAGTGGCATTGGCTAAATTAAACGCAAATGAGGCGAATAACAGGCAATGCGTTCATTTTCAACGGGAAGAAGATGACAGGAAGATGACGGCGGAGCGGGAAATAATCGACGATCGCCATCAGGAGTGAGAACGCTCTCTGATGACGATGTTAATTGATGTGATTTATTTGTTTAAATTTTGTTTGTTTTTACCGGGCAGATAATTATCGAAAAACCGTATCACGCGATCGCTGAACGACGTCATTAACAGCCAGGGCAATCCAATCAGCACCGTTGTCAGCGAACCGACCGCAATATCCGTGAACCAGTGGGCGCCGATCATTACGCGCGGAAAGGCAAAAACCACAAATATAATAAGGGCGATGAAACCTGCGACTTTTCCGAAATAACGCAGCATAAATGCGGAAAAAATAAGCAGCATCATTCCGTGATCGCCAGGGAAACTGTCTTTTGACGCATCCTTGGTGGGAATATGCAGGAGATCGCTGACGCGGTGAATATTTTCAAGCGTCAGCGTAGGGCTGGCGCGTTTGACCGGAATAAACGCCTGGCCTAACTGATTCACCACAACCGCAGATAAAAGCATCACCAGGCCGATGATGATAATACGCCGACGGCCCGCCGGGGTCTCTTTTAACCAGAAACTCAGCATCAGGCAGCCCATCGCCAGCAGCGCGCAACCATCAAACGCCCGGTTATTGGTGATCGCCACCAGCCAGAGAAATGCGCGGCTTTCAACCAGCTTCTGGTTAAAGAAGTGGAAAATGTTTGCGTCGAGAGGAGACCAGAATCCGTGATTGACTGGAATATACCACGACAAAAACAACGCCAGACCCGCAGCGTTAATCAGCAGTATGAGGGGATACCGGGTTTTCATTATCATCTCGCCATTCAGTAAAACGGAGGCAACCTTACGCGTCCTCGGCTAAACGAAGCTTCAACAATGCGGTCTGTAATGTGTTCCAGTCTGTTTCGCGGTCTGAGATGAGTTCGATGCGGCTGTCCGGCGGCGCGACGTTTTGGGTCTCAATATGAAGATCGTCACCCTGACGATTAATACGCACCAGACCCTCCTTAATGCGCATAACGCCTTTCACTCGTCCAACCGGCGCGAGGCGCGCCCATTCGAGCAGGCCGATGGTGTCGAACACGGTATCTGCATCAAAAATCCAGCCGCAGGCCTGATGCCCCTGGCCGCTGTTCAGGCTGCGACGCCAGCGCTGTTGCGCCGGCAGGCTAAGCGCGGCGAGCCCTTTTCTTTCGGCATGCTGGTGCGCGTGGGCGGCGCTGGCGGGCAGTTCCGCCAGGTTCTGGCGCGGTAAATCCAGCAGCTGTCCGTTGATTTGCCCGTGGTCGGCATGAACCAGTTGACGATTGTCGCCGTACTGTTGCCACCAGGTTTGCAGGGCGCTTTCGCTTTCCGGCGTAGCGCGATCGGTTTTATTCGCGACGATGACATCGGCGGCGGCCAGCTGGTCGCGGAAGTTTTCGTTGGCGACGCTCTTTTCATCCAGCAGTAAACGCGGATCAAGGATGCACAGCGTGGCGCGCAGGTCGATCCACGGCTCGTAAACCGGCGCGGTTAACAAATCGAGGATCTGTTTCGGATGGCCAAGTCCTGTCGGTTCGATCAGCAAGCGATCCGGCTTGCCCTGGCGCAGCAGGGTATTTAGCCCCACCTGCATTGGTAATCCGTTCACGCAACACATGCAACCACCGGGGATCTCTTTCAGCAATGCGCCGCTGTCCGCAAGCAGTGCGCCGTCAATGCCCACTTCGCCAAATTCGTTGACCAGCACGGCCCATTTTTCCGCAGGATCTTTGTTGGCTAACAGATGAAGAATAGAGGTCGTTTTTCCACTGCCGAGAAAGCCGGTAATGAGGTTGGTTTTGGTCACGTCTGCTCCAGAATAATGATATGCCGTAACGGCTCGTGCTAATCCTGGCGAAAAAAAACGAAAAAGAGAAGGGCAGAGCGGACGAAGAATTTTTTCGCCCGCTGGAAAGACAGAAATTGTTAACTTTTTAACGTATCAATGACCGCCTGATGCGCGCCATGTTGCGCAATGCGCCGCCAGGCTTGCTCAATGGCCTGCACAAACAGGGGATTTTTCACGAGATCCGTGCCGAAAACCTCCTGCAACGACAGCAGCGCGCTAACCCGCTCCGCGTCACTGCTGCTTTCAACAAGCAGGCGAATTTTTTCACTGAGCGGGTCCCGAATATCAATCGTTGCACCAGCGTCGTCCACGCCGCTGACGTAGCGCATCCAGCCTGCGACGCCCAGCGCCAGCAGCGGCCAGTCACTCCCACGCGCCAGATGTTCGCGAATGCCTTCCAGCATCCGCTGCGGTAATTTCTGGCTGCCGTCCATCGCGATTTGCCAGGTCCGGTGCTTCAGCGCCGGATTGGCGAAGCGTTCAATCAGGCTGGCGGCATAGCGGGATAAATCGACGTTGGTGATGCGCAATGTCGGCGCCTGTTCATTTATCATCAGGCGGTAAGCGGCCTCGCGAAACGCGCTGTCCTGCATACAATCGCTGATGTGCTGGAACCCGGCCAGATAGCCGAGATATGCAAGGAACGAATGGCTGCCGTTGAGCATGCGTAGTTTCATTTGCTCCCAGGGCAGCACGTCATCAACCATCTGCACGCCAGCGACTTCCCACTGCGGGCGGCCTGCCACAAAGTTATCTTCAATGACCCACTGTATAAACGGTTCACAACTGATGGCGCAGGGATCGGCGACGCCCAGCTCGCGGGTAATTTCGTCCAGCGACTCCTCTGTGGCGGCAGGCACGATTCTGTCTACCATCGTTCCCGGGAAGCTGACGTGCTGCTGAATCCACGCCGCCAGCTCCGCCGCGCGTTTTTCCGCCATGCCCAGAACGGCGTTTTTAACCACATGGCCGTTATCCGGGATGTTATCGCAGGAGAGAACCGTGAAAGGCGACAACCCGCGCTCACGCCGACGATGCAGGGCCTCCACAAGAATCCCCGGCGCCGAGTGCGGCTCCGTGGAGTGTTGCATATCGTGAATAATGCGCGGGTTTGACACGTCGAGCGAACCGGTTGCCGGATCGATGCAATATCCTTTTTCGGTGATAGTGAGTGACACTATCGCCACCTGCGGCTCGCAGAACTTTTCGATAATAGCGGCAAGCGAATCCAGCTTTGCGTTCAGACACTCCTTGACCGCGCCGACGATAATCGCCTGATTGCCGTTCGCGCCTTTTTCCAGCACGGTGTACAAGTGATTCTGCTCGCGAAGCTGGCTCATCAGGCGATCGCCGCTGAACAGGCTGATCTCGCAGATCCCCCAGTCTCCGCCTTGCGCATTCAGCACTCTGTCGGTCAATAATGCCTGATGGGCGCGGTGGAACGCGCCAAAACCGAAGTGCACAATCCGGGTTTGTAGTTGTTGTCGATCGTAGCGGGGCGTCAGTACGCCTTCCGGGAGTGGGGCAGAGGCAATAGTCTTCATTAAGAACACACCTGATTAACCATTAATTAACAATGGTAGTGTAAAGTTATATGACACCAAATTGAATTGGTATGCCGCATTTATCCGGGGATTGTGAGCTGGATCAATCAATCATGCGCCCTGCGTTGACCATTTACGCGATACCTGTATGGTAGTCATCACTCAGGTAAACTAATTTGGTATAACAACTTGTGAGGTGAAGCAATGGAACAAACCTGGCGTTGGTACGGGCCTAACGATCCGGTATCGCTTGATGATGTGCGTCAGGCTGGCGCAACGGGGGTTGTGACGGCATTGCACCACATTCCGAACGGTGATGTGTGGCCGGTTGAAGAGATTAAAAAGCGCCAGGCCATTCTGGCTGAGAAAGGGCTGACCTGGTCTGTTGTCGAAAGTATTCCGGTGCATGAAGAGATTAAAACCCGCTCCGGGCAGTACCAGACCTGGATTGCAAACTATCAGCAAAGCATCCGTAATCTGGCCGCCTGCGGTATTGATACCGTGTGCTACAACTTTATGCCGATTCTCGACTGGACGCGTACCGACCTTGAATATCCGTTGCCCGATGGTTCCAGAGCGCTGCGTTTCGATCAGATTGCCTTTGCGGCTTTCGAACTGCACATCCTGAAGCGTGACGGCGCGCAAGCGGACTACAGCGAAGAAGAACAGCGCCAGGCGCTGGACTACTTCAACGCCATGAGCGCTGCGGATATCGAAAAACTGACCCGGAATATTATCGCCGGGCTGCCTGGCGCTGAAGAGGGTTATACGCTGGATCAGTTCCGTGCGCGTCTGGCGGAATATAACGGTATCAGCAAAGAGGATTTACGCGAAAATATGGCGGTATTCCTGCGTGCGATTGTGCCGGTGGCAGAAGAAGTCGGCGTGCGCCTGGCGGTGCATCCTGACGATCCGCCGCGCCCCATCCTCGGCCTGCCGCGCATCGTCTCCACCATTGAAGATATGCAGTGGCTGAAAGAAACCGTAGACAGCATTAACAACGGGTTCACCATGTGTACCGGTTCGTACGGCGTACGCGCGGATAACGATCTGGTGAAAATGATCGAGACGTTTGGCGACCGCATTCACTTTACCCATTTACGCTCAACCTGCCGTGAAGATAACCCGAAAACCTTCCACGAAGGCGCGCATTTGCAAGGGGATGTCGATATGGTCGCGGTGATTACCGCAATTCTTACGGAAGAACAGCGTCGTAAGCTGGCAGGCGATCTGCGTCCGATCCCAATGCGCCCGGATCACGGTCATCAGATGCTTGACGATCTGCATAAGAAAACCAACCCCGGCTACTCCGCTATTGGTCGTCTGAAAGGGCTGGCGGAAATTCGTGGCGTTGAACTGGCGCTGAAAAAGACCCAGTTCCGCGATTTGCTGTAACACCTGTTGGTCATAAAAAAGGACAGCCCTGGCTGTCCTTTTTTGTTGGTGCATCGGCAACGGGCGCTTAGTCCGCGCGGCCCATGTAGCGACGTTCTTCAATGTGAATACGGATTTTTTCACCGGCGCTCAGGTATTCCGGCACCTGAATCACCAGACCGGTGCTCAGCGTTGCGGGTTTGTTGCGGGCGCTGGCTGACGCGCCTTTAATGCCCGGTGCGGTTTCCACGATTTCCAGATCAACCGTCTGCGGCAGTTCGAGCGCCAGCAACTGACCGTCCCAGGTCAGCACCTGCATATCCGGCATTCCGCCTTCAGGAATAAACAGCAGTTCTTCTTCAATCTGATCTTTGGTGAAGGTATACGGGGTATAGTCTTCTTTATCCATGAACACATATTCGTTGCCGTCGATATAAGAGAAATCGACGCCACGGCGGCTCAGGGTGACGGTATCAACGATGTCGTCGCCTTTGAAACGCTCTTCGACTTTCAGACCCGTACGGACGTCGGAAAAACGCATTTTGTACAGCGTCGCGGCACCGCGGGCGGTCGGTGACTGAATATCAATATCTTTTACAATCAGCAGCTTGCCGTTGTAGTTCAGTACCATACCTTTTTTAATTTCGTTCGCTCTTGGCATCGAAAAAATCCTGTTGTAGAGAATGTCTAAAATATCGCGTCAAACTACTCGCGCCGGGCGATTCAGGCAAGTGGAATTCACATATCCCGGATGATTTTGTGTATACTGTTCGCCCACTTTCAGTCCGGTGGCTTACGAATAGAGAATACTGTATGGAATGCCGCCCGGATTGCGGAGCATGTTGCACCGCGCCTTCAATCTCCAGCCCCATTCCGGGTATGCCTGACGGTAAACCCGCAAACACGGCGTGTGTCCAGCTTGATGAACATCAACGCTGTAAGATCTTCGGTTCGCCGCTGCGTCCAAAGGTCTGCGCAGGCCTGCAACCCAGCGCCGATATGTGCGGTCAGACAAGGGCGCAGGCAATGATCTACCTCATTGAACTGGAAACGCTTACTGCGCCTTAAACGTCTTTAATGCGTGCCAGACAAACCATCGTCGCGAGGGCCATCACCAGCGCAAACCAGAATACGGCGTGGTAATTCCAGATTTCCGCCGCAATCCCCGCCAGCGATCCGGCGATAATCCAGCCTACGCGGATGGTATTGGTATACAGCGTGGTTGCTGAACCCGCCTGGCCGGGCATCAGATCCTGAAAATAGAGCATCCCGATGCCGCCGAGAATGCCGATGTAAATTGCGTTCAGCAACTGCAAGCCGAGCAGAACGACAGGCGAGTGCGCCAGCAGCATACCCGCGTAAAAGCAGAACCCCGCCACGATGGCGATCCGCATCAGCAGGCGTTTCCCCAGACGTTTAGCAAAATAGCCTGCAATCAACATGGTGGGAATTTCCAGCCCGGCGGCAGTCCCCATCATGACGCCGGCAAGTTTTTCCGGCAGATGCAGTTCGTTAATGATAAACAGCGGCATATTAATGATATAGAGGCTGTTGGTTCCCCACATTAATGTGCAGATAACAAAGAGCAGCAGCGTATCGCGGCGATTACGGCGCGGCGCTTCAAGGGTTCCGGCAGCAAGCGGCGCATCTTTACGCATTGACGGTAAAAACAGCCAGACCATAACGCCACAGACGACAAACGCCGCCGCCGCGCTCAGGTACATCACGGTAAAGCTGAACCCCATCGCCAGCGCATAGGCCAGCGGCGGCCCAATCACCCACGCCAGCGAAACCTGGGCGCGCAATATCGAGCTGAACATCACGGCTTCGCGACCGGTGCGATCGGCATGTTCGCGGGCAAGGGCGAACATTTGCGGGTTTGCGGTCGAACCAAAACTACTCAGGAAAACGCCGACGAACAGCAAAATAAAATAGTTGCGGTTCCAGGCAAACAGCACGCAGGCCAACATGCCCAGCACACAGCAAAAAACGATCAGGCTTTTGCGATCGCCTTTTTTGTCGGAGCGCCCGGCCAGAAACTGGCTCACCAGAATGCCGATAACGGCGCTGCCGGTAAAAAAGAAGCCAACCATCCCCGGACGAGCGTGTACTTCATCCGTCAGAAAAAGACTGAGCGTCGGCGTCTGTAACGCACCGGCGATACCCGTCAGAAATGCGACGAGCAGGAATGCCGAAGACGTCAAATCAAACGTTTTTGGTGTGGCGGCAACGGGGGTGTTATGCATGTTTCTGTATCAGTGGTGTGAAGAGACGCGGAGTTTACGCTGCTCGTCAGGAAATAAACAGGTGCCCAAATCAAAATCGCCACAAAAAATCAAAATAGCATTTCAGTCTATGAAGGGAAGATGCTGACGGTGCTGAAACAGATCGTTTTACGGGCAATTCATTTCAGCATTTATTACCTTCCTGAATGAAAAGTGTGCTTTATCTCTAAATTCTGTCATCAATTTTACGACTTTACTTGCGTGCTGAAGCAGAAAGCGCAAGACTTCTTGAAACGTTTCAGCGCTATTTTGTTTTTGGTTACAAGTCAGATTAGCGCCTTTTTTCTCATGTTAGCTGAATCGTTTCAAGTTCAGCAGGAGAGGAGAACTATGTTCCAGTTATCGGTTCAGGACATTCATCCGGGCGAACAGGCCGGAAACAAAGAAGAGGCCATTCGCCAGGTTGCCGCTGCGTTAGTGCAGGCGGGCAACGTCGCAGACGGCTACGTCGACGGCATGCTGGCGCGTGAGCAACAGACATCCACTTTCCTTGGCAACGGTATCGCCATTCCGCACGGAACGACCGACACGCGCGATCAGGTGCTGAAAACCGGCGTGCAGGTGTTCCAGTTTCCGCAGGGCGTAACCTGGGGCGAAGGGCAAGTGGCCTATGTGGCGATTGGTATTGCCGCCAGCTCCGATGAGCATCTCGGGTTGCTGCGTCAGCTGACGCACGTATTAAGCGATGACGCTGTGGCTGAACAGCTGAAATCCGCCACGACGGCAGAAGAACTGCGCGCGTTGCTGATGAGTGAAAAGCAGAGCGAACAGCTGAAGCTGGATAACGACACCCTGACGCTGGATGTAGTGGCCAGCGACCTGGTGACGCTACAGGCGCTGAACGCCGCGCGCCTGAAAGAAGCAGGCGCTGTGGATGCCGCGTTTGTTGCCAGAACCATCAATGAACAGCCGATGAATCTCGGCCAGGGCATCTGGCTGAACGACAGCGCGGACGGCAACCTGCGCAGCGCTATCGCTGTGAGCCGTGCGGCCACGGCGTTTGACGTAGAGGGCGAAGCGGCTGCGCTGCTGGTGACCGTCGCGATGAATGACGATCAGCCCGTCGCCGTGCTGAAGCGCCTTGGCGATCTGCTGCTGAACAATAAAGCTGACCGTTTGCTGAAAGCGGATGCCGCCACCGTGCTGGCGCTGCTGACCAGTGATGAAGCATTGACTGACGACGTGCTGAGCGCCGAATTTGTCGTGCGCAATGAGCATGGCTTACACGCCCGTCCGGGCACCATGCTGGTGAATACCATTAAACAATTTAATAGCGAAATTACCGTGGCAAACCTTGATGGAACCGGAAAACCGGCAAATGGACGCAGTTTGATGAAAGTGGTGGCGTTGGGCGTGAAGAAAGGCCATCGCCTGCGCTTTACGGCGCAGGGCGAAGATGCTGAACAGGCGCTGAAAGCGATTGGCGACGCCATTGCCGCTGGTCTTGGGGAGGGCGTGTAATGAGCAGACGTGTTGCTACTATCACCCTTAATCCGGCATACGACCTGGTCGGTTTCTGCCCGGAGATTGAACGCGGCGAAGTGAACCTGGTGAAAACCACGGGTCTGCATGCGGCGGGTAAAGGCATCAACGTTGCCAGAGTTCTGAAAGATTTAGGTATTGATGTCACAGTTGGCGGTTTCCTGGGTAAAGACAACCAGGACGGTTTCCAGCAGTTGTTCAGCGAGCTGGGCATTGCCAACCGTTTTCAGGTGGTGCAGGGGCGTACCCGCATCAACGTTAAGCTGACGGAAAAAGACGGTGAAGTGACCGACTTTAACTTCTCCGGTTTTGACGTGACTCCGGCTGACTGGGAACGTTTTGTGAACGATTCGCTGAGCTGGCTGGGTCAGTTCGATATGGTCTGCGTCAGCGGCAGCTTGCCGACAGGCGTCAGCCCGGAAGCATTTACCGACTGGATGACGCGTCTGCGTAGCCAGTGCCCATGCATTATCTTTGATAGTAGTCGTGAAGCGTTGGTGGCGGGTCTGAAAGCGGCGCCGTGGCTGGTGAAACCGAACCGTCGTGAATTAGAAATCTGGGCAGGCCGTAAGCTGCCGGAAATGAAAGATGTGATCGACGCGGCGCACGCCCTGCGTGAGCAAGGTATTGCGCATGTGGTGATCTCTCTCGGTGCGGAAGGGGCGCTGTGGGTGAACGCATCCGGCGAATGGATCGCGAAGCCACCGTCCGTTGATGTGGTGAGTACCGTAGGTGCAGGGGATTCTATGGTTGGCGGTCTGATTTACGGCCTGCTGATGCGTGAATCCAGTGAACATACGTTGCGTCTGGCGACAGCCGTTGCCGCGCTTGCGGTAAGCCAGAGCAATGTGGGCATTACCGATCGTCCTCAGTTGGCCGCAATGATGGCGCGCGTCGACTTAAAACCGTTTAACTGACAGCAGGAGAGGCATAATGAAAACGCTGCTGATTATTGACGCCAATCTCGGCCAGGCTCGCGCTTACATGGCGAAGACCCTGCTCGGCGCGGCGGCACATAAAGCAAATCTGGAAATTATCGACAATCCGAATGACGCAGAGTTAGCCATTGTGTTGGCTGACGCTGTGCCGAACGACAGCGCGCTGAACGGTAAAAAAGTCTGGCTGGGCGATATTGCCCGTGCTGTGGCGCACCCGGAACTGTTCCTCAATGAAGCGAAAGGACACGCGACGCCATACAGCGCGCCGACAGCGGTTGCCGCCCCGGCAGCGGCCAGCGGCCCGAAACGCGTCGTGGCGGTGACGGCGTGTCCGACAGGCGTCGCGCATACCTTTATGGCGGCTGAAGCGATTGAAACCGAAGCGAAAAAACGTGGCTGGTGGGTGAAGGTCGAAACCCGTGGCTCCGTGGGTGCAGGCAATGCCATCACGCCGGAAGAGGTTGCGGAAGCGGATCTGGTGATCGTGGCGGCTGACATCGAAGTGGATCTGGCGAAGTTTGCCGGAAAACCGATGTACCGTACATCAACCGGCCTGGCGCTGAAGAAAACCGCGCAGGAACTGGACAAAGCCGTAGCGGAAGCGACGCCGTATGCGCCTACGGGCAAAGCGCAGGCCGCCGCGACAGAAGGGAAAAAAGAGAGCGCTGGCGCATATCGCCATCTGCTGACGGGCGTTTCCTACATGCTGCCAATGGTGGTTGCAGGTGGGTTGTGTATCGCGCTCTCCTTTGCGTTTGGTATTGAGGCGTTTAAAGAAGAAGGTACGCTGGCTGCGGCGCTGATGCAGATCGGCGGCGGTTCCGCCTTCGCGCTAATGGTGCCGGTACTGGCGGGATATATCGCGTTTTCCATTGCGGATCGTCCAGGCCTGACGCCGGGTCTTATCGGCGGTATGCTGGCGGTGAGCACCGGATCTGGCTTTATCGGCGGTATTATCGCGGGCTTCCTGGCCGGTTATGTCGCGAAACTTATCAGCACTAAACTAAAACTTCCGCAAAGTATGGAAGCGCTGAAACCGATCCTGATCATTCCACTGATTTCCAGTCTGATTGTCGGTCTGGCGATGATTTACCTTATCGGTAAACCGGTTGCCGGCATTCTGGAAGGGCTGACTCACTGGCTGCAAACGATGGGGACGGCGAATGCGGTACTGCTGGGCGCGATCCTCGGCGGTATGATGTGTACTGATATGGGCGGCCCGGTTAACAAAGCGGCGTATGCGTTCGGTGTTGGTCTGCTGAGTACCCAGACCTATGCGCCGATGGCGGCCATTATGGCGGCAGGCATGGTTCCTCCGCTGGCTCTTGGGCTGGCAACTCTGGTTGCGCGTCGTAAGTTCGACAAGGCGCAGCAGGAAGGGGGCAAAGCCGCGCTGGTGCTGGGGCTGTGCTTCATTACCGAAGGCGCGATCCCGTTTGCGGCGCGCGACCCGATGCGTGTCCTGCCATGCTGTATCGTCGGCGGCGCGCTGACAGGCGCAATCTCAATGTGGGTTGGCGCGAAACTGATGGCGCCGCACGGCGGTCTGTTTGTGCTGCTGATTCCTGGCGCGATTACACCGGTGCTGGGCTATCTGCTGGCGATTGTTGCGGGTACGCTGGTTGCCGGTCTGGCCTATGCGTTCCTGAAACGCCCGGAAGCTGAAGTTATCGCGAAAGCGGCATAATGTAAAACCTTGTGCCGGATGGCGGCGTGAGCGCCTTATCCGGCCTACGGATACCGATCCTGTAGGCCGGATAAAACGCATTAGCGTCGCCATCCGGTATTTTTCTGCCTTTTTTATCCCCCCCATTTTGTGTCCTGGCTCGCAACTTTTTCCTCCCTTGCAAACTGTATCTATAAAAAATTGTGACTCTGTTCATATCTATTCGCTTTAGGGCTTGCGGATGGATTTACTTTATCAAAAACACGCATATCATGAACACATGTTTTAATATGAACATGTGCTCTAATAATCTCGATTGTGGCGGTGGTTATTCTTAACGAACTCATTGTTATGGCAGCTTAATGCCAGAGGACGTTCTATGCGTGAAACGGAATACATAGTGACGATTGGCTCAGCCAATATGGATGTTGCCGGGTATTCGCATGCTTCTTTAAATTATGCGGACTCCAATCCGGGAAAAATAAAATTTACCCCCGGCGGCGTGGGGCGCAATATTGCGCATAATCTGGCGCTGCTGGGAAAAAACTCATGGCTACTGACGGCCGTCGGGAGTGATTTCTATGGGCAGTCATTAATGGCGCAAACGAATCAATCCGGTGTGCACGTTGATAAATGTCTGATTGTGCCGGGAGAAAATACGTCAAGTTACTTATCCCTGCTCGACAATACCGGAGAAATGCTGGTCGCCATAAATGACATGAGCATTACCGACTTTATTTCGGCTGAATTTTTATCACAGCATGCTGATTTTATTCGTGGGGCAAAAGTGATTGTCGCCGATTGTAATATCAGCGAAGAGGCACTGAACTGGGTGCTGGAAAATGCAGGCGATGTGCCGGTATTTGTTGATCCGGTTTCTGCCTGGAAGTGTGTCAAAATTCGCGAGCGACTTGGCAAAATTCACACGCTGAAACCCAACCGGCTTGAAGCTGAAACCCTCAGCGGCATTCCCCTCTCCGGGCGGGAAGATGTCGGGAGCGTTGCGGCATGGTTTCATGAACATGGCCTGAACCGTCTGGTGCTTAGTATGGGTGGCGACGGCGTTTATTACAGCGATATCAACGGCGAAAACGGCTGGTCGCTCCCCATTAAAACCAACGTCGTCAATGTGACCGGCGCTGGCGACGCCATGATGGCGGGACTCGCCGCCTGCTGGATGGACGGCTTGCCCTTTATAGATTCGGTTCGATTTGCACAGGGTTGTTCATCAATGGCGCTTGCCTGTGAATATACCAATAACCCTGATTTATCTGTCGCGAATGTTACATCGTTAGTGGAGAACACAGAATGTCTGAATTAACTCTTTCCTCTGAATTATTACAAATTTCGCCAGAAGTACAGGATGCGTTAAAAAGTAAGAAACCCATTGTTGCGCTGGAATCAACCATTATTTCCCACGGCATGCCTTTTCCGCAAAATGCGCAAACGGCAATTGAAGTTGAAGAAACCATTCGTAAGCATGGCGCCGTGCCCGCAACCATTGCCATTATTGGCGGTGTAATGAAAGTGGGCCTGAATAAAGAAGAAATTGAATTATTAGGCCGTGAAGGACATAACGTTACAAAAGTCAGTCGTCGTGACTTACCATTTGTGGTTGCCGCTGGGAAAAATGGCGCAACGACGGTTGCATCCACCATGATTATTGCCGCACTGGCCGGAATTAAAGTATTTGCAACCGGCGGTATCGGTGGCGTACATCGTGGCGCAGAACATACGTTTGATATTTCTGCTGACTTACAGGAGCTGGCGCATACCAATGTCACGGTAGTTTGTGCGGGGGCGAAATCAATTCTCGACCTGGGATTAACCACCGAATATTTAGAGACTTTTGGCGTGCCGTTAATTGGCTATCGGACCCAGGCATTACCGGCATTTTTCTGCCGTACCAGTCCGTTTGACGTCAGTATCCGCCTGGACAGCGCGCAAGACATCGCCCGCGCAATGGCGGTGAAATGGCAAACCGGCCTGAACGGTGGTCTGGTTGTGGCAAACCCGATCCCGGAACAGTTTGCGATGGCGGAAGAGAAAATCAACGCGTCGATCGATCAGGCCGTGAAAGAAGCGGAAGAGCAGGGCGTCGTGGGGAAAGAAAGTACGCCATTCTTGCTGGCGCGCGTGGCGGAACTGACCGGCGGCGATAGCCTGAAATCCAATATCCAACTGGTGTTCAACAACGCTGTACTGGCCTGTGAAATAGCGAAGGAATATCAACGCCTCGCCTGATAAAAACGCACGGGCAGAGAGCGGTCGCCCGCGATATCAAAACCTGGCTTTCACGCCGGGTTTCCTGGCATGAAGGGAAAATCATTATGGATATAATGAGAAGTGTTGTGGGTATGGTGGTACTACTGGCAATCGCATTTCTGCTGTCAGTGAATAAAAAACGTATCAGCCTGCGTACCGTTGGCGCAGCGCTGGTGCTGCAAATCGCCATCGGTGGGATCATGCTTTATTTCCCGCCGGGGAAATGGCTGGTGGAGCAGGCCGCGCTCGGTGTCCACAAGGTGATGTCCTACAGCGACGCGGGTAGCGCATTTATCTTTGGCTCATTAGTAGGGCCAAAAATGGATGTGCTGTTTGACGGCGCCGGGTTTATCTTTGCCTTTCGCGTGTTGCCGGCCATCATCTTTGTGACTGCGCTGATCAGCTTGCTTTACTACATTGGCGTGATGGGACTGCTGATCCGTATCCTCGGCGGTATTTTCCAGAAAGCGCTGAACATCAGCAAGATCGAGTCGTTTGTTGCGGTCACTACCATTTTCCTCGGGCAAAACGAGATCCCGGCGATTGTTAAGCCATTTATCGACCGTCTAAATCGTAATGAGCTGTTTACCGCCATTTGTAGCGGCATGGCCTCAATCGCCGGTTCGATGATGATTGGCTATGCCGGAATGGGGGTGCCGATTGATTATCTGCTGGCGGCGTCCTTAATGGCGATCCCTGGCGGCATTCTGTTTGCCCGTATGCTGAGCCCGGCAACGGAAGAATCGAAGGTGACGTTTGAAAACCTGTCATTTACCGAAACGCCGCCAAAAAGCATCATTGAAGCGGCGGCCAGCGGCGCGATGACCGGGCTGAAAATCGCCGCCGGTGTGGCGACGGTGGTGATGGCGTTTGTTGCGATTATCGCGCTGATTAACGGCATCATCGGCGGCGTTGGCGGCTGGTTCGGCTTTGGTCACGCCACGCTAGAAGGGATCTTCGGCTGGGTTTTAGCGCCGCTGGCCTGGATTATGGGCGTGGACTGGAGCGATGCGACGCTTGCCGGTAGCCTGATTGGGCAAAAACTGGCGATTAACGAGTTTGTCGCTTATCTCAATTTCTCACCGTATCTGCAAGCTGCCGGTACGCTGGATGTGAAGACGATAGCGATCATCTCTTTCGCGTTGTGTGGCTTTGCCAACTTTGGTTCGATTGGTGTGGTGGTAGGCGCGTTTTCTGCGATTGCGCCACAGCGTGCGCCGGAAATCGCCCAGCTAGGAATGCGGGCACTGGCGGCGGCAACGCTCTCTAACCTGATGAGCGCCACTATCGCGGGGTTCTTTATCGGGCTGGCGTAGTTGTAGTAGACGATTTTGCCGGATGGCGGCTTCGCCTTATCCGGCCTACAGTAACGCACTCCGTAGGCCTGATAAGCGTAGCGCCATCAGGCATTATGCCAGGGTTGTTTTCAGCAGATAAAGCGCGTTATCGGCGGAGAGGGTGGGGTTGTTAATACTGATGCTGGCGCGCGATAACGCCGCGCAGGCCATTGCGAAATTCGCGCTATCGCGAAAATCACTTCCCTCCAGAAAGCTGTAGAGCAACCCGGCCATGAAGCCATCATCCGCGCCGAAGCTGTCCACGCGGGTGTGAGACGGCGGGGTGAGTAAAAACTGCTCGCCGTTTTTCTCGCTACAAAAGACCGCTTCATCTTCCAGGCAAACGAAGATTCGCTGTACGCCTTGCTGATGCAGGTCATTGACGGCCTGTACACGGTCGGCATCGGAACGCACCGCTTTTCCCCACAGAATCTCCAGCTCTTTTTGCGTGGGTTTTAACGTATGAATGCGTGAATACCAGGTCCTGATTTTTTCCGCTTTGAACTCTGAAACGGTATCAATAAAGACCGGGATTTCATTCGCAATGGTAAAGACCCATTCGATGGCTTCCGGCGTCAGGTTGCAGTCCGCCAGCACCACGCCAGCGTGACGGATAAGATCCCGCGAGCTATTCAGCAACTGCGGCGTCAGCTGTTGCAGAATGTGGGTGTCGTTAATCGCCAGCACCGTCTCTTCCTGCTGGTTGGCGATGGACAGATAGGTTGAAGTGTTATGCCCATGCAGACGGATACAGCTGGAGATGTTCACGCCAGCCTGACGAGTCTGCTCCAGCAGCGTTTCACCATAAAAATCGCTACCGACCGCAGAGAGCAAATGCACATCGCGACCCAGCAGCGCCAGATTATGCGCAATATTGCGCCCCACGCCGCCAGCAGAACAGTGAATGCTGCCAGGGTTGGAAGCCGCCTGCGGATAATGGATATCCGCCACGCCGCGAATATCCATATTGATCGCCCCGACCACCACGCAATACTCCTGCTCGGTGAGGATATAGCCTTTGCCTTTGATCATCCCTTTGCGCATCAGATCCATAATATGGGCCGCCACGCGTGAGCGACTGATCTGCAAAATATCAGCGATTTCATTTTGCTGAATGAGCGGATTGCGGCGCAGGATCTTGAGGATCTGCTTTTCCCTGTCGTTCATCATTACGCAACCACCTTTGCCGTTTGCTGCGCTTTCAGCCAGGCGATCTCTTCTACCCAGATATCCGGGTTGATGGTTTCCAGAATCAGCGGAATACCGTCAAAACGATCGTCCTGCATGATCCAGCGAAATGCATCATGACCAATGTTGCCTTCGCCCAAACTGTGGTGACGGTCAACGCGGCTGCCAAAGGCGCTTTTCGCGTCGTTCAGGTGCATGCCGCGCAGGTATGTAAAGCCCACAATACGCTCAAAATCGGCGAATGTTTTTTCACATTCGTCGGTGGTACGCAGATCGTAACCGGCCGCGAACGCGTGACAGGTATCAATACAGACGCCCACGCGGGACTTATCGTCCACGCCGTCGATGATGGCGGCGAGATGCTCAAACCTGAATCCCAGATTGCTCCCCTGACCCGCAGTGTTTTCAATGACTGCCGTGACCCCTTGGGTTTTCTCAAGGGCAATGTTGATCGACTCTGCAATTCGCGCCAGACATTCCTCTTCCGGGATTTGCTGTAAATGGCTACCCGGGTGGAAATTGAGCAGCGATAGCCCCAGTTGCTCACAACGCTGCATTTCATCAATAAACGCATCGCGCGATTTTTCCAGCGCTTCGCTGACAGGGTGCCCGAGGTTGATCAGATAGCTGTCGTGGGGAAGGATCTGCGCAGGCGAATAGTGGTATTTCTCGCAGGCGGCCTTAAAGTCATCAATGATTTGGGCAGTGAGCGGCGCGGCGCGCCATTGACGCTGATTTTTCGTGAACAGCGCAAATGCGGTTGCGTCAATTTCTGCGGCGCGAATTGCAGCGTTGGCTAACCCGCCAGCGGCGCTGACATGCGCTCCGATATATTTCATGGAAGACTCCTGTTAAACCCGCTATACACATTATTCTTCAGGTTTGAATAATGTCGTGTATTCGAAAAAAATACTCTCCAATGATAGCGGGTTAACAGGGGCAAAATGTAGTGCTTTATGCGATAAGATGGTGAATCAGTACGTTAATCACGCCGCCGCCAACAATCAGCCAGACAAACAGCACCAGCGCCATCAGTAACGGTTTCGCTCCGGCTTTCTTCAGCGCGCTGACGTGCGTTGTAAGACCCAGCGCGGCCATTGCCATCGCCAGCAGAACCGTATCCAGCGTAATCAACATGTTTACCACCGCCTGCGGCAGCAGATGGAACGAGTTAACGATTGCCACTACGATGAACAGCACCGCAAACCACGGGATGGTGATTTTGCTTTTCTCCGCGCCCGTCGCCGGAGAAAGTTGTTTCACGCGGGCGGCCAGCAGAATCAGAAACGGCGCCAGCATCATTACGCGCAGCATTTTGGCAATCACCGCGGCGTTTTCCGCGTCCGGGTTAATGGCGTGTCCGGCGGCAACGACCTGGGCTACTTCATGCATGGTCGAACCAATATAGATGCCGTAGGTTTCCGGGCTGAACCAGTGCGCCAGCAGCGGATACATTGCCGGGTAGAGGAAGATTGCCAGCGTACCGAAAATCACCACCGTCGCGACGGCCACCGTAACTTTACTGGCCTCCGCTTTAACGACGGGCTCCGTTGCCAGCACTGCCGCCGCTCCGCAAATGCTGCTTCCGGCGCCAATCAGCCAACTGGTGTGCTTGTCCAGACCAAACACTTTCTGCCCGAGGAAACAGGCGAGTAAAAAAGTGCTGGAGAGCGTCAGTACATCAATCACAATCCCGCTGACGCCCACGTCTGTAATCTGTGAGAAGGTGAGGCGAAAACCGTAGAGAATGATCCCCAGGCGTAATAGATGTTGTTTAGCGAACAGCACGCCGCCGTCACAGCTTTTCCAGATTTGCGGATACACCGTATTGCCGATGACCATTCCCAGTAAGATGGCTAAGGTGAGGGCGCTGAACCCGGCTCCCGCGACGGCAGGAATAGCTCCACCCCACAGGGCGGCCCCTGTGATAACTGCGCTCAGGGCAAGCCCCGGTATAAAATGCCACACTGTACGATGGTGATTCTGTAAGGTGAGTTCTGTCATAACCTTCTCCTCTATATGGGTAAAATGTTATGGCGAACTGGTTTAAAAATAAAATTGATTATATATTTATAATTAATCTTTATAAGTGGTAAGCGACGGCCTGCCAGTGGAAAACAACAATGCATATCACGCTACGACAACTAGAAGTTTTTACTGAGGTGCTAAAAAGCGGCTCGACGACCCAGGCATCAGTCATGCTGTCGCTGTCGCAGTCGGCCGTAAGCGCAGCATTGACCGATCTGGAAGGTCAGCTTGGCGTACAGCTATTTGACCGCGTCGGGAAACGGCTGGTAGTCAATGAACACGGGCGCTTGCTGTACCCGCGTGCGCTGGCGCTGCTGGAGCAGGCTGTCGAAATTGAGCAACTGTTTCGGGAAGACAACGGCGCAATCCGCGTTTATGCCAGTAGCACCATCGGTAATTACATCCTGCCTGCGGTAATTGCCCGTTACAGGAAGGACTTTCCCGATCTGCCGCTGGAACTTAGCGTGGGCAACAGCCAGGATGTCATTACGGCAGTGCTCGATTTTCGGGTGGATATCGGCCTGATTGAAGGCCCGTGCCACAATACTGAGATTATTTCTGAGCCGTGGCTGGACGATGAGCTGGTGGTGTTTGCCGCACCGTCCTCGCCGTTGGCGCAAGGGCCGGTAACGCTTGAACAACTTGCCGCCGCGCCCTGGATACTGCGCGAGCGCGGTTCCGGTACGCGTGAGATTGTCGACTACCTGTTGCTTTCGCACTTGCCAAAATTCGAAATGGCGATGGAGCTGGGTAACTCCGAAGCGATCAAACACGCCGTGCGTCATGGTCTGGGCATCAGCTGCCTGTCGCGGCGGGTTATTGAGGAACAGCTTCAGGCGGGAACGTTGAGTGAAATCGCGGTGCCTTTGCCGCGCCTGGTGCGAACCCTGTGGCGAATCCACCATCGCCAGAAACACCTTTCCAATGCCTTACAGCGTTTTCTGCGCTACTGCGAATAAGCGTCCTTTGCCGGATGGCGGCGTAAACGCCTTATCCGGCCTACAAATGTCGATCCTGTAGGCCTGATAAGCGCAGCGCCATCAGGCGAATGTCTTAACGTCTATCCGATCTACACTTTACTTATAATCCACGGCCAGTCATGAAGGTCTCTTATAACTGCGCATTTGTGCCGGAAGGATGGCGTTTCGTCTGCTACAATCGCGCCTCATTTTTTGGATGGATAGCATTTTCACATGGTTTCCGAAACTAAAACCACAGAAGCGCCCGCGTTACGTCGCGAATTAAAGGCGCGTCACCTGACAATGATCGCCATTGGCGGTTCCATCGGTACGGGTCTTTTCGTTGCATCTGGTGCAACCATTTCTGCGGCGGGTCCAGGCGGCGCGCTGTTTTCTTATATCCTGATCGGTCTGATGGTCTACTTCCTGATGACCAGTCTCGGTGAACTGGCGGCGTATATGCCGGTATCCGGTTCATTTGCGACTTACGGTCAGAACTATGTTGAAGAAGGCTTTGGCTTCGCGCTCGGCTGGAACTACTGGTACAACTGGGCGGTGACCATCGCCGTAGACCTCGTGGCCGCACAGCTGGTGATGAACTGGTGGTTCCCGGATACGCCGGGTTGGATCTGGAGTGCGCTGTTCCTCGGCGTGATCTTCCTGCTGAACTACATCTCGGTCAGAGGCTTTGGCGAAGCAGAATACTGGTTCTCGCTGATCAAAGTGGCGACCGTCATTATCTTTATCATCGTGGGCGTCATGATGATCGTCGGCATCTTCAAAGGGGCGCAGCCAGTGGGCTGGAGCAACTGGACGACCGGCGATGCGCCGTTTGCCGGGGGTTTTGCGGCGATGATTGGCGTGGCGATGATTGTCGGCTTCTCCTTCCAGGGGACGGAACTGATTGGTATCGCGGCGGGTGAGTCTGAAGATCCAGAGAAAAACATTCCGCGCGCGGTGCGTCAGGTATTCTGGCGTATCCTGCTGTTCTATGTGTTCGCGATCCTGATTATCAGCCTGATTATCCCGTATACCGACCCGAGCCTGCTGCGTAACGATGTGAAAGACATCAGCGTCAGCCCGTTCACTCTGGTGTTCCAGCATGCGGGTCTGCTTTCCGCTGCGGCGGTAATGAACGCGGTTATCCTGACGGCGGTGCTGTCGGCGGGTAACTCCGGGATGTACGCGTCTACCCGTATGCTCTACACCCTGGCCTGTGACGGTAAAGCGCCGCGTATTTTCGCGCAGCTGTCACGCGGCGGCGTTCCGCGTAACGCGCTGTATGCGACGACGGTAATCGCGGGGCTTTGCTTCCTGACGTCGATGTTTGGCAACCAGACGGTATACCTGTGGCTGCTGAATACCTCCGGGATGACGGGCTTTATCGCCTGGCTGGGGATTGCCATCAGCCATTATCGTTTCCGCCGTGGCTATGTGTTGCAGGGTAACGATGTGAAAGATCTGCCGTATCGTTCTGGATTCTTCCCGCTGGGGCCGATCTTTGCGTTTGTGCTGTGTCTGACCATCACGCTGGGTCAGAACTATGAAGCCTTCCTGAAAGACACCATTGACTGGGGCGGCGTAGCGGCAACCTATATCGGGATTCCGCTGTTCCTGGCTATCTGGTTTGGCTACAAGCTGACAAAGGGAACGCACTTTGTTCGCTACAGTGAAATGCACTTCCCGGAGCGTGTGAAGAAATAACCTGTAGGCCTGATGGCGCTGCGCTCTACAGGAACGACATTTGTAGGCCGGATAAGGCGTTTACGCCGCCATCCGGCAGGTAAAATAAAAAAGCCCCGACATTCATCATGCCGGGGCTTTTTGTTGTACTGAACTTAGAAGTTATAAGTCAGGCCAACCGTGTAACGACGACCGTCGAGAATGGTATCGTAAGTCTCGTAATCGATCTGTTTGTCCAGAACGTTATACACGCCCGCGGTTAACAGTAGATTTTTGTACGCGTAATAACGCACACCAACATCAACCTGCGTATAAGACGGCGTTCCCTGGGCCATTGAAGTACGGCTCAGGTATTCGGAGGTCTTGCCGCGGAAGTTCAGACGGCTCCAGAAGCCAACATCCTGCGTTGCCTGCCAGTCCAGCGTGGTGTTGAACATATGCTTCGGCATTTTATTCAACGGCTTGCCAGAGAATTGGCCGCTTTTCTGCTCAGATTCAGTATAGGTGTAGTTCGCCGTCCAGTTGAGATCGCGGGTGATCTTCCAGCCAAAGGTGGACTCCACGCCGCGCATATTGGCTTTATCAACGTTGACGCGATCGCTGACAAAGTCGTATTTCTCACCACCAATAGTACAGGCCGGATCTGAACTGCTGTTGCAGCGACGCACTTCGGTTATCTTATCTTTGAAGTCGGTATTGAACAGCGTCACGCCAGCGTTAAGGTTATCTCCGTTATCCCACAGCAGGCCCAACTCTTCGCTCAGGCTCTTTTCTGGTTTCAGGTCTGCGTTACCGACAATAATACCGTTCAGACGACCGCCGCCGGTAATCTGTCCCCAGGTCGGGGAGGACTGGCGCAGATCCGGCGCGCGGTAGCCCGCAGAGACGCCGCCTTTTAAGGTCCACTGATCGGTAAGATGCCATACGCCATAGCCACGCGGCGTCCAGTTGTCGCCATAGTTTTCATCTTTATCCATACGGATACCGCCGGTCAGCGTAAAGCTGTCGGTCATCGCCCACTCATCTTCAGCAAACAGCGCCCAGCTCCAGCGGGTCAGCTTGTTCACGTCTTCGTAGGCTTTTAACTGGTTGCCGTTATCGCTCAGTTTCTCGTAACGATACTGCCCACCTAATGTCAGGGTATGCGCGCCGAGGAAGATCTGGTTCTGGTTATTAAAGATGGTGTTGTAAGACTTCATCTGGCGACCGGGGTTGTTGGTCTCTTCCTGCTGAATGTAGCTGGTGGTGTTGAAGTCGTCGTAATAACCGCTGTGGGTTAAGGAATAGGTGGTGTGCTCATAGCGGTTTTCGCTTTTGCTGTTTGGCTTACAGCTACCGTTGCGGCAGCTTTCTTCTGCCATTGACTTGCCTGGCGTACTGTCGCGATCCTGCAATTCACGCGCGATGTCGAAGTCAAAATCGTTTTTATCATCCGGCGTAAAGTTAAGCGTTAAAGCCCCGTTGCGCAGGCGCTGCTCGTTGTAGCCATTGACGATTTTGTCTTCCGCACGGCGAGAGAGCAGCCCGGTCACTTTCGCTCCCAGCAATCCGTCAATCAGCGGGCCGGACGCATAAGCGTTGGTCTGGTACAAATCACCGGAGTCCCTGTCTTCCTGGAAGGTGGCGTCGCCATGCAGGGAGCCGGTCCAGCCTTTCGTGTTGGACACTTTTTTGGTGATCACGTTAATGACGCCGCCCATCGCATCTGAACCGTAAAGCGATGACATTGGCCCGCGAATAACTTCAATACGCTCGATCGATTCCAGCGGCGGCAGCCAGCCTTGCTCGATCCCGGAGTTATCGCTGTTCGGACGCGTGCCGCGCGTGCTGATGCGCTTACCGTTGACCAGGAACAGCGTGTATTGCGAAGCCATCCCGCGGATGCTGATATCGCTACTGCTGCCGCCGCCGGTAACGACGACTCCGGGCACATCTTTCAGCGCATCGGTGACATCGCGATAGGCTTTGTCTTCGATCTGCTGTTTGGTGATAACGGAGATAGACGCGGGGGCGTTCTGGATTTTCTGCTCAAATCCCGTGGCGGTTACAACGACGGTGTCCTGATCGGCAGCATAGACGAGCGATGGGAGACACGCTGCGCATACTGCGGCAGCGATAGCCTTAACGTGAGGTATGGTCATTTTTGTCATTCCATTAAATGAGTAAAACTGCGAGCCATGAAAAAAGGCCATGACAACGGTATGTATTTGTCTTTTAAGTACTCTTTGCGGTGAATAAGCGGGACGAATTGTACAAAAGAATGAATATTTGTAAACACAAATGATAATTGAAATCATTTGTGTTTATTTGTTTTTCACGGAAAGGGATTTCAAATCAATAAGATGGCGGATCGTAAATGTGAGGAAATATTGAAAAAAAAATGGAGAAATGAAGGATGAAAAGGAGGGCGGATACCCTCCGTTGTTACGTTATGGCAATAGATTATCGTTTTTTACAGACGATGGAGACGAGAAAGTAGCGCCAGGGAGAGCGTGGTTAATAAAATAGCGATGAAGGCGTAAATATAGACGCCAGACCATTCCCAGCTATTTTTCACCAGAATGACCGGTACGCCGGCCATTGCCGCGCCAACATAACTGAATAATCCCCGGAAACCGGTAATAGAACCCGCAGCATCTTTGTGAGTAACGTCCAGGCAGCCGACGGCAAAAAGCATATGCGGCCCGTACAGTGCAAATCCCATGATGGTGAAAAGTACGGCGGTGATGGTGTAAGAGGTATCCTGCACCAGTGGGATAAGCACGATGCATACGCAGAGCATTAAGGCGAAAATTAACCCCGTCATCCAGCGGTTGCTTTTAAACATAAAGTCTGACAAATATCCGGCCAGCAGTCCCCCTGCCAGCCCGCCAGCTTCGAACCACGAGATAATGGAGTTTGCTTTAATCAGGCTCCAGCCGTGTACCTGCGAGTAATAGATTTGCGGCCAGTCATTGAGAATAGTGCGCGCAATATACACGGACATATCGCCCACGATGATGATCCATACCAGTGGGTTGGTCAGAATGTATTTAACGAACACCTGCCAGAAGCTCAGATTGACCGGGCTGGCTTTTACCTGTGCAAGCTCGGTAGGGTCGTTATGCCATTCGCCGACATTGGGTAGCCCGAGGGTGCCGGGACGATCCTGAATCGTAAACAGCGCGACAACCCCCATCAGAAGGGAAATGACTCCAGGGACATAGAAGCCCATTTTCCAGCTGCCGCTAAAGGCAATGGCGAAGCTGGTGAGCAGCGGGGCAAGGCTGCCGCCAATGTTATGCGCTGCTTCAACGATTGCCCACCAGCGCCCGCGTTCGTTTTTTGAGAACCAGGAGGCCATAATTTTCGCCATTGGCGGGAAGCTGGTGCCCTGGAGAATCGCATTGAGGCTGTACAATACGTAGAACGCCGCGACGCTATCGGAAAAGCCAAAGAGAATATTGACGATGCCGACGCCAATCAGCACCGGGCCGGTCATGGCTTTAGGGTTAATTTTATCAACCAGCATGCCGCCAACAAACTTCATGGAACCATAAAGAATGTAAAAAATGGAGGACATGATGGCGAAATCTTCTGCGGTTAGCGACGTATCCGCCAGCATGGCTGGCATCGCAGCAGAAAAGTTTTTACGGGTCAGATAGAATACGGCATAAGAGATAAATACCGAGGTGATGATCTCTGTGCGAAATTTTTTATAAGTATGATCAATCTCTTTTTTCGCGTTCATAACAGGCCGATCGGCCTGACTGAAAATAAATGCTTTTATGTTCATCGTGAGTTTCCCTTCCGGCGACGGAAATGTGGTTATAATTCATCTTCAATAAAGAACAGAAGTGATTCGAATCCATGAAAATTAATCTGATGATGGATTGTTTCTCTGACAACGGGTTTTGCCCGCCACGCGATACCGGTTCCTGCGTACGTTAGCATCGGCAGATCGTTTGCGCCGTCGCCGCAGGCAATAATGTTGTGTACAGCGAGGTTGAGTTGTGTTGCCAGCGCAGAGAGCGTTTGCCGTTTTTTTCCGGCATTCATGATCGGGAAGGTAATATTGTCCGTCAGGACGTTATCTTTTATTTCAACCGTGTTGGAAAAGGCGTAGTCGAGCTGATACTTTTCTTTCAGTCGTTGGGTAAAAATATCCAGACCGCCGGAAATAATGGCCGTTTTAAACCCTTTGTTTTTCAGTACCGGCAACATAGCGGCAAGGCCGGGGGAAATCGTCATTCGATCGCAAACGGCATTGAGGACATCACAGTGCGTGCCTTTTAACATGCGAATACGGCGGGTAAAACTGGTGTCGAAATCTACTTTCCCTTCCATCGCCTGTTGGGTCATCTCCGCGATTTGCGCAGAGATGCCAAGCGTGTGAGCGATTTCATCCACGCCTTCCTCTTCAATAAACGTTGAGTCCATATCAAATGCAATCAGTCCCTTTGTGGGGGTGCTCTGAGGTTTGACAAAAAAATCAAACTGCAATTGCAGTGATGCAGCGCGTAATTTCTGATAAATAGCCTGCGTCAGCATTTCATCGGGTAGCGTAAGTTTTAAATAATCCTTATTGATTAATGCCAGATGCCGACGCTCTAATAAATAATGACATTGCATTGCGTGAGAACGAAGAAAATCATTATATAACCACGCCTGAAGTTGCTCTGTGTTTGTTGATGTGACGAAGTAAGTTATTGCCATCATGTTGCTCCTTTACATTGCGCTTTATTATAATGGGCGGCGTTTGTTTCTTGTGCGTCGTGCTATCACAGATATGAATGTTAAAGAAAAGATAAAATGGTATTGTTTTTAATACCTGATAATGAATAAGCATGAAAAGTATCATTTTTAATATGTTGATTACGGTATATTATCGCCATCCCACCCTGCGCTTTTTTTAGGAATACATATATAAAAATGGAAAGTTGCGTTGATATATTCAAAATTGTGATAGGTCCATCCAGTTCAAGAACCGTGGGGCCAATGCGTGCGGCTTGCAATTTCATTTCGCAGCTAAAACGGCAGGATACGCTGCCGTTACTCAGGAATATTGAAATTGAATTGTTTGGCGCATTATCGTTAAGCCGTAAATGCCACAATGTTGATGCCGCGCTTTATCTGGGGTTGCTGGGAAATCAGCCGGAGAAGGTGGATTTACGTATGCAACTGACCGCCATCAGGCGTGCGGAAAATGACGGTATGCTTGACGTGCCAGCCCCGGCGAACAGCACGGTGACAGTGGCGGTGAAAATTATTGCGAATCACCATGCGCATCCTGGACATCCTTATGCGATGACCTTTCGCGCCAAAGATGATTACTTTACGTTATACGAGGAGACGTGGTTTTCGACCGGCGCCGGGCAGGTACGAAAATACGGTGAGTCTGCGCCCGTGGCGACAGATCAGACACGCGCCTCTCCCTTTGCCTTTCGCAACGCCGCGCAGTTGCAGACGCTGTGCCAACGCAACGGGCTTTCCGTTGCGGCGCTGATGATGAAAAATGAGCTGAACAGCCATTCTCAGCCCTCATTACAGCGCTATTTAACGCAGGTCTGGGAGGTTATGAAGCAGGCCGTTCACCGTGGCCTGCATACCGAAGGGCTGCTTCCCGGCCCTTATCAGATCCCGCGTCGGGCCTGCGCATTGCATAAATCGTTGTGTATGAAGCCTTCGGCAGCGGATTTTCTGACGACCCTGAACTGGGTTAACGTGTTTGCTATTGCCGTGAGTGAAGAGAATGCGGCAGGCGGGCAGATTGTCACGGCGCCGACGAATGGCGCAAGCGGCATTATTCCGGCGGTACTAAGCTGGTACGATAAGTTTGTTTGTCCGCTGGACGTGGGCGCCATCACCCGTTTTTTTCTTACGGCAGGTGCCGTCGCGCTGTTGTTTAAACAGAATGCGTCGATTTTAGGATCGGAAGTGGGATGCCAGGGGGAAATCGGCGTCGCATGTTCGATGGCGGCGGCAGGGCTGGCGGAGCTGATGGGCGCATCCGTCGGGCAGGTATTAAGCGCTGCGGAAATTGCGATGGAGCACCATCTGGGGTTGACCTGCGATCCGGTTGGCGGGCAGGTACAAATTCCCTGTATAGAAAGAAACGCCATCTCTGCCGTAAAAGCCATTAATGCGGCGACGATGGCGATGAGCCGCATCAGCGAGCCTTGTATTTCTCTGGATGAAATTATTGCCGCCATGTATGAAACCGGCAAAGACATGAGCGCAAAATATCGCGAGACTTACCACGGATGCCTCGGAAAAATTCAACCAAGAAAAAGGTGCTAATACATTGAAATACCAAACAATGAATAATGACGAGATCGTCTGGTCGCTCTGCGCGCGTATCAAGGAAACGCGGATTTCCCTGTCTATGACGCAACAGCAGCTTGCCGATCGCGCGCAGGTAGGCATCGCGACGATCAAGCGTATTGAGAAAGGCGCTGGCCTGAACCTTGATACGCTGATTTCTCTCCTGCGCGCGCTTGATAAACTGCACAATCTGGATGCGATTTTGTTTGAATCAGAAATGCGCAATTTTAGCGAGAGCGAGAGTGCCGGGCGTCTTCAGATTCGCCAGCAGGTTGCTGATTTAAACCGGAAATCGTCTGCGCCGCAAGCCGATGACAATAACGATATTGCGGCGCTGGAAAAAGCCGTTTACTGGTGATCAGCTCAGCAGATGCTGTGCATGGAAGCGCAGATGATCCTCAATAAACGAGGCGATAAAGTAATAACTGTGGTCGTAGCCCGGTTGAATACGTAACGTCATCGGCCAGTCCTTCTGGCGCGCGGCTTCGGCCAGTACCGCCGGTTGTAGCTGATCGGCGAGGAACTGATCGTTATCGCCTTGATCAATCAGCGTTGGAATGGCGTGTTCCGGCTGGCTGGCGAGCATCAGCGCGCAACTGTCCCACTCAACCCAGGCCGATCTCTCTTCCCCCAGATAGGCCGTAAACGCTTTTTCTCCCCACGGTACGCGGCACGGATTCACGATGGGCGCAAAGGCGGAAACGCTGGTGTATTTCCCCGGATTCTTCAGCGCCATGATCAATGCGCCGTGTCCGCCCATTGAATGTCCGCTGATCGCGCAACGTTCACCCACGTTAAACTGCGACTGGATCAGCGCCGGGAGTTCATCGCGCAGGTAGTCGTACATGCGGAAATGCGCGGCCCAGGGCTGCTGCGTCGCGTTGAGATAGAATCCCGCGCCTTTACCTAAATCATAACCTTCGTCATCGGCGACCTGTTCGCCGCGCGGACTGGTGTCCGGCATCACCAGCACAATGCCCAGTTCGGCGGCAATGCGTTGCGCACCGGCTTTGGTGGTGAAGTTTTCATCATTACAGGTTAACCCTGACAGCCAGTACAGCACCGGAGGCGGCGTTGTACTGCGGGGAGGCGGGAGAAAGATGCTGAATGTCATGGCGCAATTCAGCGTGATGGAGTCGTGTCGCCAGCGTTGCTGCCAGCCTTCAAAACAACGGTGCTCTTCGAGCATATCCATGCGTGGCTCCTTTTGTGTTGAACCTGAATGAGTCGTGCAATTTCCCCATAATACAGATTATTCATTGTGCTGTGAGTAACTTTCACTTCCGCATTTATCTAACATGCTTCATCATCTACACAACTTTACATTAACACCTGGCGTCATGGCCCGTCAGATTTAGCGCGCGGAACCGCCGTGGGGAATCCGGGACATGAAAGGCAGCGGCGATTTCAATAATTATCGTTGTGAATACTGGATTATGTGCGCCGCCTCACGCACAATAAACGGGCTGCCAACAGCCTAAAAACTTTGCCCCACGCAGGGCAGAGGCGCCACACCTGCAGGAGAAGAATAAATGTCATCACTCAGTAAAGAAGCGGCCCTGGTTCATGAAGCGCTGGTTGCGCGTGGTCTGGAAACGCCGCTGCGCCCGCCCGTGCATGAGATGGATAACGAAACGCGCAAACGTCTTATTTCGGGGCATATGACCGAGATTATGCAGTTGCTGAATCTCGACTTGAGCGATGACAGTCTGATGGAAACGCCGCATCGCATCGCCAAAATGTATGTCGATGAGATTTTCTCCGGCCTTGATTACGCCAATTTCCCGAAGATCACCGTGATTGAAAACAAGATGAAAGTGGATGAAATGGTGACGGTGCGCGATATCACGCTTACCAGCACCTGCGAACACCATTTCGTCACGATCGACGGGAAAGCGACGGTGGCCTATATCCCGAAAGATTCGGTGATTGGCCTGTCGAAGATTAACCGTATTGTGCAGTTTTTTGCGCAGCGCCCGCAGGTTCAGGAGCGTCTGACCCAACAGATTCTGACCGCGCTGCAAACGCTGCTTGGCACCAATAACGTCGCGGTCTCAATTGACGCTGTGCATTACTGCGTGAAAGCGCGCGGCATTCGCGATGCGACCAGCGCCACCACCACGACTTCCCTCGGCGGATTGTTTAAATCCAGCCAGAACACGCGCCAGGAGTTCCTGCGCGCCGTGCGTCACCATAACTGATCAGGGCAGGGAGTATGGAGCGTAATGTCACGCTGGATTTTATTCGTGGCGTCGCCATCCTCGGTATCCTGCTTCTTAATATCAGCGCCTTTGGCTTGCCAAAGGCGGCTTACCTTAATCCCGCCTGGTATGGCAAGATCACCGCGTCTGACGCATGGACGTGGGCGATCCTCGACCTGTTCGCGCAGGTAAAATTTCTTACGCTTTTTGCGCTGTTATTCGGCGCGGGTCTGCAAATGCTGCTGCCGCGCGGCAAACGCTGGATTCAGTCGCGTCTGACGCTGCTCGTCCTGTTGGGCTTTATCCACGGTTTGCTGTTCTGGGATGGCGACATTCTGCTGGCGTATGGCCTTGTCGGCCTGATTTGCTGGCGGCTGGTGCGCGACGCGCCGTCGGTAAAAAGTTTATTTAATACCGGTATTTTGCTCTATCTGGCGGGGATTGGCGTGTTGCTGCTGTTAGGGTCTATCTCGGTGAGTGAAACCAGCCGCGCCTGGACGCCGGATGCCTCTGCCTTGTTGTATGAAAAATACTGGAAGATTAACGGCGGCATGGAGGCGGTCAGCAACCGGGTCGATCTGCTGTCGAACAGTCTGCTGGCGCTGGGGGCGCAGTATGGCTGGCAGCTGGCGGGAATGATGCTGCTGGGCGCGGCGCTGATGCGCAGCGGCTGGCTGAAGGGCCAGTACAGTCTGCAACACTACCGGCGTACGGGCGTATTGCTTGTCGTCGTCGGCGTGCTGATTAACCTTCCGGCCATTATTGTACAGTGGCGGCTGGACTGGGCGTATCGCTGGTGCGCTTTTCTGTTACAGGCGCCGCGTGAATTGAGCGCGCCGTTTCAGACTATAGGTTACACCGCGTTGATGCTGGGATTCTGGCCGCAGCTCAGCCGTTTTAAACTGGTCATTGCCATTGCCTGCGTAGGGCGGATGGCGTTGAGCAACTATCTGTTGCAGACGCTGATCTGCACCACGCTGTTCTACCAGTTCGGTTTATTTATGAAATTCGACCGACTGACGCTGCTGATATTCGTCATTCCTGTCTGGCTGGCGAACCTGCTTTTCTCCTGGATTTGGCTGCGTTTCTATCGGCAAGGGCCGGTGGAATGGCTCTGGCGGCAATTAACCCTCCGTGCTTCCGGGACGTCATTATCGGGAACATCCAGATAACGATCTGGATCACATTCATTAACAAAACGCATGTAACCGTTTCCAGCCCTGTGACCTTACTCACGTAGTCCTGAACGAAGCGCTGACAAAATACCCACCTGCTAAACACAGGGTGTCTGTGAGCAACGGCAATCTCAAACAGGGTAGTGAATATGGTAACCATTCGTGATGTGGCACGTCAGGCTGGCGTTTCCGTAGCGACCGTTTCTCGCGTGCTGAATAACAGTGCGCTGGTCAGTCCCGATACGCGCGAAGCGGTAATGAAGGCGGTCACGCTGCTGGGTTACCGCCCTAATGCTAATGCGCAAGCGCTGGCGACGCAGATAAGCGACACCATCGGCGTGGTGGTGATGGACGTGTCAGATGCGTTTTTTGGCGCACTGGTCAAAGCGGTGGATGTGGTTGCCCAACAACACAACAAATATGTGCTGATCGGCAACAGTTATCATGAGGCTGAAAAAGAGCGTCATGCCATCGAGGTTCTGATTCGCCAGCGCTGTAACGCATTGATTGTTCACTCGAAAGCGTTAAGTGACCAGGAGCTGGGAGCGTTTATGGACCAGATCCCAGGCATGGTGCTGATCAATCGTATTGTGCCGGGTTATGCCCACCGTTGCGTGTGCCTGGACAATATCAGCGGCGCAAAAATGGCGACCCGCATGCTGCTCAATAATGGCCATCAACGGATTGGTTATCTGGCTTCCAGCCACCGCATTGAAGATGACACGATGCGTAAAGAAGGGTGGCTGAGCGCGTTGCAGGAGCAGGGGATTACGCCGCCAGAAAGCTGGATTGGCACGGGTTCCCCGGACATGCAGGGCGGTGAAGCGGCGATGGTGGAACTGCTGGGGCGAAACCTGCAACTGACCGCCGTATTCGCCTATAACGACAGCATGGCCGCTGGCGCGCTCACGGCGTTAAAAGACAATGGCATTGCCATCCCGTTACATCTTTCCATCATCGGTTTTGATGATATTCCTATTGCCCGTTACACCGACCCGCAGCTGACCACGGTGCGTTATCCCATTGCTTCTATGGCGAAAATGGCAACGGAACTGGCGTTGCAGGGCGCGGCCGGCACGCTGGATTCAACGGCGACGCACTGTTTTATGCCAACGCTGGTGCGTCGTCATTCGGTTGCGCTAAGACAGAATGCGGCCCCGATCACTAACCAGCAACGTCAGGGGATGTAACCGCTTTCAATATGTGAGTAAATTCACAGTATCTTAACAATACGATAGCTATGATGGCACCGTTTGAAGCACTGTAAATACTATGTAACGGTGAATAATCACTTTTAACGCATCGTCAGGGCATTAAACAGCAATTAAAGCATATTTTTGGAGCGTTACCGGGCACGGAAGAAAGATTTTTTAACAGTGAGCTTCGGCGTTCAGTAACACTTCATTAACGTTCTGCCCTGCCGAGCATTTTTCTCAAGTACTACCCTGCATAATAAAACCGGAGATACCATGAATAAGAAGGCGTTAACTCTGTCTGCTGTGATGGCAAGCATGTTATTTGGCGCGGCTGCGCACGCTGCTGATACTCGCATTGGTGTGACGATTTATAAATATGACGATAACTTTATGTCCGTCGTGCGTAAGGCTATCGAAAGAGACGCCCAGGCGGCGCCTGATGTGCAGTTGCTGATGAATGACTCGCAGAACGATCAGTCCAAGCAAAACGACCAGATCGACGTGCTGTTGGCAAAAGGGGTAAAAGCGCTGGCGATCAACCTGGTTGACCCGGCTGCGGCAGGTACGGTAATTGAGAAAGCGCGTGGTCAGAATGTCCCGATTGTGTTCTTCAACAAAGAACCTTCCCGCAAAGCGCTGGATAGCTATGACAAAGCCTATTACGTCGGCACTGACTCCAAAGAATCCGGTATCATCCAGGGCGATCTGATCGCTAAACACTGGCAGGCTAACCAGGGTTGGGATCTGAACAAAGATGGCCAAATCCAGTTCGTACTGCTGAAAGGCGAGCCGGGCCACCCGGATGCTGAAGCGCGTACCACCTATGTTATCAAAGAGCTGAACGACAAAGGCATCAAAACTGAGCAGCTGCAAATGGATACCGCGATGTGGGATACCGCAATGGCGAAAGACAAGATGGACGCATGGCTGTCCGGCCCGAACGCCAACAAAATTGAAGTGGTTATCGCGAATAACGACGCAATGGCGATGGGCGCGGTAGAAGCGCTGAAAGCGCACAATAAAACCAGCGTTCCGGTATTCGGCGTGGATGCGTTACCTGAAGCGCTGGCACTGGTGAAATCCGGCGCGCTGGCAGGTACCGTGCTGAACGATGCCAACAACCAGGCGAAAGCCACCTTTGATCTGGCGAAAAACCTGGCCGATGGTAAAGGCGCGGCTGACGGCACCGACTGGAAAATCGAGAACAAAATTGTTCGCGTTCCGTACGTAGGTGTTGATAAAGACAATCTGGCTGAGTTTACCAACAAGTAATTCGTATATCGTTTTCTTTGGGCGCAATAACATTGCGCCCTTTATTAACGCACTCTGCGAGGCCAACAAGGTATAATTATGGTCAGCACTACTACTCCGTCGTCAGGCGAATACTTGTTGGAAATGAGCGGCATCAACAAGTCTTTTCCCGGCGTAAAGGCACTTGACAATGTTAATTTAAAAGTCCGCCCGCACTCGATTCACGCCTTAATGGGGGAGAATGGCGCAGGAAAATCAACATTATTAAAATGCCTTTTTGGGATCTATCAAAAAGATTCCGGTAGCATTTTATTTCAGGGGAAAGAGATCGATTTTCATTCTGCCAAAGAAGCCCTGGAGAATGGTATTTCGATGGTTCACCAGGAGCTAAACCTGGTGTTACAGCGCTCCGTCATGGATAACATGTGGTTAGGGCGTTACCCAACCAAAGGTATGTTTGTCGATCAGGATAAAATGTACCGGGATACCAAAGCGATATTTGATGAGCTGGATATTGATATCGATCCGCGTGCGCGTGTCGGGACATTATCCGTTTCACAAATGCAGATGATCGAAATTGCGAAGGCGTTTTCCTACAATGCCAAAATTGTGATCATGGATGAGCCGACCTCTTCATTAACGGAAAAAGAGGTTAACCATCTGTTCACTATTATTCGCAAACTGAAGGAGCGCGGCTGCGGTATTGTGTATATCTCGCATAAAATGGAAGAGATTTTCCAGCTGTGCGATGAAGTCACCGTCTTGCGCGACGGCCAGTGGATTGCGACGCAGCCGCTGGAAGGGCTGGATATGGACAAGATCATCGCCATGATGGTGGGTCGTTCCCTGAACCAGCGTTTCCCGGACAAGCAAAACAAGCCGGGAGAGGTCATTCTGGAAGTGCGTAACCTGACGTCTCTGCGCCAGCCGTCGATCCGCGACGTCTCTTTTGATCTGCATAAAGGGGAAATTCTCGGGATTGCGGGTCTGGTAGGGGCAAAGCGTACCGATATTGTTGAAACGCTTTTTGGTATCCGGGAAAAATCATCGGGTACGATTACGCTGCACGGCAAAAAGATTAATAACCACAACGCGAATGAAGCCATTAATCACGGTTTCGCGCTGGTAACGGAAGAACGTCGTTCAACCGGGATCTACGCGTATCTGGATATTGGTTTTAACTCTTTAATTTCCAACATCCGCAATTACAGAAATAAAGTCGGTTTGCTGGATAATTCCCGCATGAAGAGCGATACCCAGTGGGTTATTGACTCAATGCGCGTGAAAACGCCTGGTCATCGCACGCAAATTGGCTCTCTTTCGGGGGGCAACCAGCAGAAGGTCATTATTGGCCGGTGGCTGTTAACGCAGCCAGAAATATTAATGCTGGATGAGCCAACGCGCGGTATTGATGTCGGCGCAAAATTTGAAATCTATCAACTGATTGCGGAACTGGCGAAAAAAGAGAAGGGGATTATTATCATTTCTTCCGAAATGCCGGAATTGTTAGGGATTACAGATCGTATTCTGGTAATGAGCAATGGCCTTGTTGCCGGGATTGTTGACACAAAAACAACAACGCAAAACGAAATTCTGCGTCTTGCGTCTTTGCACCTTTAAGATCAGGGGCTCCTCATGAGTGCGTTAAATAAGAAAAGTTTTCTTACTTATCTGAAAGAAGGCGGAATTTACGTTGTTCTTTTAGTCTTGCTGGCCATTATTATTTTCCAGGACCCTACATTTTTAAGTCTGCTGAACTTAAGTAACATTCTGACGCAGTCCTCCGTGCGTATTATCATCGCGCTGGGTGTGGCAGGGTTGATTGTCACCCAGGGGACTGACCTGTCTGCGGGGCGTCAGGTTGGCCTGGCGGCCGTGGTCGCCGCAACGCTGTTGCAGTCCGTGGAAAACGCCAATAAGGTCTTCCCGGAAATGGCCACCATGCCGATTCCGCTGGTGATCCTGATTGTCTGCGCAATTGGGGCCGTCATTGGTCTGCTTAACGGCATTATCATTGCGTACCTTAATGTGACGCCGTTCATCACGACCCTGGGCACGATGATTATCGTTTATGGCATCAACTCCCTGTATTACGACTTCGTCGGGGCGTCGCCGATTTCGGGGTTTGATAGCGGGTTCTCGACGTTTGCGCAGGGCTTTATTGCGCTGGGCAGTTTCCGGCTCTCCTACATTACCTTCTATGCGCTGATTGCGGTGGCGTTCGTCTGGATCCTGTGGAATAAAACCCGTTTCGGTAAGAACATTTTCGCTATCGGCGGCAACCCGGAAGCGGCAAAAGTGTCCGGCGTTAACGTGGGGCTGAACCTGCTGATGATCTATGCGTTGTCCGGTGTGTTCTACGCATTCGGCGGTTTGCTGGAAGCGGGGCGTATCGGTTCTGCGACCAACAACCTCGGCTTTATGTATGAGCTGGATGCGATTGCGGCCTGCGTGGTCGGCGGCGTGTCGTTTAGCGGCGGCGTCGGGACGGTATTCGGCGTTGTGACCGGTGTGATTATCTTTACCGTCATCAACTACGGCCTGACCTATATCGGCGTGAACCCTTACTGGCAGTACATCATTAAAGGCGGCATCATTATCTTCGCGGTGGCGCTGGACTCGCTGAAATACGCCCGTAAGAAGTAATTACCGGCATGAAAAAGCCCGAAGCAGGCAACTGTTTCGGGCTTTTTTGTTTCTGCGCGTTATCTAAAGAACAGAAAATAAATGCCTGCGGCGAGCGTACAAACCGACATGCACAGATATAACCCAATGTAGCTCCAGTAAAGGAGAGGGGTTTCTGCACGGTAGGCGTATACGGGTTCGCGGGCGTTCCTGACGATTTTATCCACGGCGCCAGAGCGCCAGCCTTTGTAGGCTTCCCGTAAGCTAAACAGCATCACCATCAGGACGGCGATGACCACAAAGATCGTTTTCCCTTCCACGCTTATTTTCCTTGTTTCTTTTGCAGTTCCAGCAATTGCTCAGGCGTTACTGCCGGGTAGCCCTGGGCGTCATCCGGCACCTGATGCATTGTTGGAATGGGAACTAACGGGCCTAAGAAGCGAGGTTCCCGTTTGAAAATATAAAGGTCCGCCAGCGCGCCAAATCGGGCGCCAAATTCACGTACGCGTACCGTTAACATATCTTTTGGCGACGGCACCGCATAGCACTGAGCCTGAATTCCCATATGCAGCGCAATAAACAGCGCGCGTTCACAGTGGAAACGCTGGGTAATGATGATGAAGTCGTTGGTATCAAACACTTTGCGCGTGCGCACAATGGAGTCCAGCGTGCGAAAACCGGCATAATCGAGCACGATGTCGGCAGGATCAACGCCCCCGGCGATCAGATCCTTACGCATCGTCATCGGTTCGTTATAGCTTTGCAGCGCGTTATCGCCGCTGAGCAGCAGATAATTGACCTTGCCGCTGTTGTAGGCGTTTAACGCGCCCTGAATGCGGTAGCGGTAATACTGATTAATGACGCCGGTGCGATAGTATTTTGCGGTGCCTAATACCACTCCCACCTGGCGGTAGGGGAGATCCTGTAATTCGTCGTAAATATAGGGCGCGGTTTTCCAGCTCATCCATCTGTCGAGACCAAGCACAGTCAACAGCAGCAAGCCGATCAGGACTAACAGGCTGTAAAACACGCGCTTTAACATGCAGAGAACTCGATAAAGGGATGAAATTTCAATCAGGCTACTGTACCCGCTGTCGAAGCGCAAGAAACAGCAGTCTGATTGGGGGGATTTTAGACATTCTTGCCATTTGCATGTTGCCCGATGGCGCTGCGCTTATCGGGCCTACGCACATTGCGTGTTCCAGGGCTTAACCCAGTAGTACGCGGTCGATATTATTGCAGCCTAATGCTTTCAGCGTGGCGGCAGTGGCGTCCCATTGGATTAACGGCGCGTCGGCTTTCTCCGCCAGAATTGCGCGCTGAATATCTGGATAGTCATACCCGTTCAGGTTCAGCAGATTCAGTGCGCCCTGCAAAGGCGGCAGCGTAGGGTTAAAGGCGGCGTTCTCGGCATAGCTGCCGGTGAAAATACGCCCGTCTTTGCATTCCAGCGCCACGCCGCTTGGGGAGTGGCTGTAAGGCATATGACATTTATTGGCGGCGGTAATCGCTGCCTGAGTCAGCGCGTCGCCCTCCAGCGCGAAACCGTGATCCTGCTCGTCCATCAGCAGCGTTTTGATCTCCAGGTCTTTCGGGCCGAAAGCGTCAGGCAGATAGTCGCGTAAGGTATGCGGTACGCGCCCCGGCAGGTGGATACGCAGATCCAGGCCGCTGTTCAGTTCGTTCATAAACTGACGGCAATGACCGCAAGGGGTGTAGTTAACCGTGATGGCGGCGAGCCCTTTTTCACCGCGCAGCCAGGCATGGCCGATCGCGCTTTGCTCGGCATGAACGGTTTGCTGCATCGTCGCGCCCAGGAACTCCATATTCCCACCGAAATACCAGGCCCCACTGATGCCGCGCGCGATAGCGCCAACGTTGAAGTGGGAAAGGTCGGTGCGTGCGCAGGCGGCAGCCAGCGGCAGGAGCGCGAAAGCCAGCGCGTCTTCGTCCAGCCCCGATTCACGCTTAAGCGTCGAGACCTGCTCCGCAGTCAGCATGGCGGGAAAATGCTCATCCGCCAGAATCGGCGCCAGCGCTGATTGCAGATTATCCGCAAGTTGGCCAAAAGCAGTTTGAAAACGTGGATGCATGGCGTTGCCTCATAACAATGTAATGGAATCGTAGTTTACGGAGCTGTTACGGCTTTATATGTGATCCAAATCTCATTGTTATTGCAACTTGTGAAACTTAAATTAAAAATGCGCGACGCATCGCAAATTTTAACCCGCTACCGCCAGAATAATCGGGAAGAGAAACGGCGCCAGCAGCGAGGTGATGATCCCGCAGATCACCAGCGCCAGCGAACTGAACGCCCCTTCCTGGTAATCCAGCTCGGCGCAGCGCGCAGTGCCCAGGGCGTGCGAGGCGGTTCCCATTGCCAGACCGCGTGCGGCTTTGGTACGGATACGCATGAGGTTGAGCAGGGTATGACCAAATACGGCGCCCAGTATCCCGACGAAAATAACGCAGACGGCGCTAATGGCGGGGATGCCGCCGATGCTGCCGCCCACCGCCATTGCGATTGGGGTTGTGACCGATTTCGGTAATACCGATGCGGCGATTTCCGGCGTGGCGCCCATCAGTAAGGCGACAGTGGTTCCGGTCACCATAGCGACCACGCTGCCGACGAAGCAGATCGTGATGATGGATTTCCAGCGGGCGCGGATTTGGTGCAGTTGTTCATATAAAGGGTACGCCAGCGCCACGACGGCGGGTTGCAGCAGGTCGTTGAGCACCTCGCTGCCTTTGAAATAGTGATCGTAAGGAATGCCGGTCAGCATCAGAAACGGGATGATGACCACCATGGCAACCAGCAACGGGTTAAGCAACGGCATCTTAAAGCGCGCAGCCAGTTTGCGGGCGGCGAAAAAGACCGCCAGCGTCAGGGGTAACGACCACCAGATATACGACATCATTTTTTCGATCCTTTCTGCCCTAACACTTTTCGTTCACCGTGTACGATATGCGAACTCCAGCTCACGACCAGGAAAACAACCAGCGTACTGATCGCACAGGAGACCACCACCGGGCCAAACTGCGCGCGCAGCAAATCGAAGTACTGCATGACGCCGACGCCAATCGGCACAAACAGCAGCGCCATGTAACGGATCAGGACATAGCATCCCGGGTTTACCCACTTCGCTGGCAGAATTTGTAGCGCCAGTAAAACAAACAGAATCAACATGCCGATGATGCTGCCGGGAATCGTAATAGGAAGCAGCGATGCAATGAAAATACCCGCATACAAACAGGCATATATCAGTACAAATGCGCGTAAATACTGCCAGATGATATTCAGTGATTTACTCATGGTAAAAGCCCTTGATGAAACAGATTCATCATACAATTAAACTTTAAAACGTGCTACCGATCACATCATGAATTCTGAGCATAGTGGAAATAGACAACGGGAACATCGGGCAACGCCCCGTTGCCCGCGCTAAACCTGCGCCAGAAAATGCAGAAAACGACTCAACGCGAGAGAAGGGGTCTCGTTCTTGCGCCAGAACATGCCCACGCTTCCTTTCTGTTCTATTTTCGGCAGGTTTAAGATAGCCAACTGGCCCTGGCTGGCATAGCGTTGCGCCAGGCGTAGAGAAAGAATAGAGATCATATCGCTGCTTTGCAGCAAATTGGTGCTGACGTTCATCGAGGCGGATTCGATGGTGTTTTCCGGCAGCATCACGCCGTTGTCCACCAGGGCGTTATCAATGCTGATGCGAATCGGCGTACCGGTCGGCCAGACAATCCAGCGCCAGTGGGCGAGGTCGTTCCAGGAAAGCGTGGCGTGTGAGGCCAGGGGATGATGGGGGCGGGCGACAAAGCAGACCGGTTCGGTGTAGAGCACCTGATAGTTTAACGGCAGCTGGAGCGCCCGACCGCCCACGCGACCTACCACCACGTCCAGCGACCCGGCGAGCAGATCGTGTAAAAGCGGGGTCATGACTTTCTCTTCAATGTTCAGGTGCAGCGTCGGCATCTCATTGAGCAGGCAGAGGATCGCCTGCGACACGCAATCTGTCGCGACCGGTGAACAGCCGATTTTCAGGCTTCCCACCAGCCCACCTTGCTTAAAGCGCGCGATCTCATACTGCGAACGTTCCATATCGTTGATGAGCCGCTGCGCATGCTGGAGCAACAGCTTGCCCCCTTCTGAAGGGCGTAACCCCTTGCTGTGGCGTTCAAAAAGCGTGATTCCGATCTCATCTTCAAGCTGTGACAGCCACTTCGACAGCGCGGGCTGGGTGATGTTCATCATTCGCGCAACGTGGGTCAGATTCCCTTGTTCCCCCAGCGCGACCAGCATTTGCAGGTGGTGCAGCTTCAATTTTTGCGCCCAATTCGCCATTTGATATAACCCCCAGGTTATGCCTCTGCCCGAAATGCCATTGTACATTTCATCGCCATGATTACAAACTTGCAACATACAAAAAACAAAAATGACATCTACCTTACCTGCACCGAGGCATTCACTATGACTCAACGACGTGATCTACAAGCACTGATTGACGCCGCCCCCGTCGGCAAAATGCAGTGGCGCGTTATCATCTGCTGCTTTCTGGTGGTAATGCTCGACGGTTTTGATACGGCCGCAATTGGCTTTATTGCGCCGGATATCCGTACGCACTGGCAATTGAGCGCCAGCGATCTGGCTCCGCTGTTCGGCGCGGGTCTGCTGGGGCTGACGGCAGGGGCGCTATTGTGCGGCCCGCTGTCAGACCGTTTTGGCCGTAAACGGGTGATTGAACTGTGCGTGGCGCTGTTTGGCGCCTTGAGCCTGCTTTCCGCCTTCTCGCCGGATTTGCAAACGCTGGTGGTACTGCGCTTTTTAACCGGGCTAGGGCTGGGCGGCGCGATGCCGAATACCATCACGATGACGTCGGAATACCTTCCCGCCCGCCGTCGCGGCGCGCTGGTGACGCTGATGTTCTGCGGGTTTACCCTCGGTTCGGCGATGGGCGGCATCGTCAGCGCGCAACTGGTGCCGCTGATTGGCTGGCACGGCATTCTGGTGCTCGGCGGCGTATTGCCTTTAATGCTGTTCTTCGCCTTGCTGTTTGTTCTGCCCGAGTCGCCACGCTGGCAGGTGCGTCGTCAGCGCCCGCAGGCGGCGATTGCCAGAACGGTTGCCGCCATCACTGGCGAACGCTACGACAATACGCATTTCTATCTTCATGAAGCCGCCGCCATTTCAAAAGGCAGTATCCGCCAGCTTTTTGTCGGGCGTCAGCTTCCCATTACCCTGATGTTATGGGTCGTGTTCTTCATGAGCCTGCTCATTATCTACCTGCTCTCCAGCTGGATGCCGACGCTCCTGAACCACCGGGGAATCGATTTGCAGCATGCCTCCTGGGTCACTGCCGCATTCCAGGTCGGCGGTACGCTCGGCGCGCTGTTACTCGGCGTACTGATGGACAAACACAATCCGTTCCGGGTGCTGGCCGTGAGCTACGCGCTGGGCGCGGTCTGCATCGTGATGATTGGCCTGAGCGAAAACGGACTGTGGCTGATGGCGCTGGCGATTTTTGGTACGGGCATTGGCATCAGCGGATCGCAGGTGGGGTTGAATGCCTTAACTGCGACGCTGTACCCGACTCAAAGCCGTGCAACCGGCGTGAGCTGGTCCAATGCCGTCGGGCGATGCGGCGCCATTGTCGGTTCGCTCTCCGGCGGCATGATGATGGCGATGAATTTCTCTTTCGATACGCTGTTTTTCGTCATCGCGATCCCGGCAGCCATTAGCGCGGTGACGCTCGCCATGTTGACGGCGGTTGTCCGCCACTCTGCCTCTGAACCTGACGTGCTGCCCCGGGCAGGCGTCGTGAACGAATAAGGAGAACCTCCATGTCTGAAGTGAATCAGGATGTTAAACACAACCGTCAGCAGTTTTATCAGCACATTTCCGGGCAAAACCTGACGCCGCTCTGGGAGTCGCTGCACCACCTGGTGCCGCAAACGCCGAACGCCAATTGCGCGCCTGCGTACTGGAACTATCAGGAGATCCGCCCGCTGTTGCTGGAAAGCGGCAACCTGATTGGCGCGAAAGAGGCTGTCCGCCGGGTGCTGGTGCTGGAAAACCCGGCGCTGCGCGGACAGTCGTCAATTACCGCGACGCTGTACGCAGGGCTGCAATTGATTTTACCGGGCGAGGTGGCGCCGAGTCATCGCCACAACCAGTCGGCGCTGCGTTTTATTGTGGAAGGGCAAGGCGCGTTCACCGCCGTTGACGGCGAGCGGACGCAGATGCACCCGGGTGACTTTATTCTGACGCCGCAGTGGCGCTGGCACGATCACGGCAACCCTGGCGACGAGCCGGTGGTATGGCTGGACGGTCTGGATCTGCCACTGGTGAATACGCTGGGCTGCGGGTTTGCGGAAGATTACCCGGAAGAACAGCAGCCGGTGACGCGCAAAGAAGGCGATTACCTGCCGCGCTACGCCGCCAACATGCTGCCGCTACGCCACCAGGTCGGCAATTCCTCGCCGATTTTCAACTACCGCTACGACCGTAGCCGTGAAGCGCTGCATGACCTGACCCGGATGGGGGAACCTGATGAGTGGGAGGGCTACAAGATGCGCTACGTCAACCCGGTCACCGGGGGCTATCCGATGCCTTCGATGGGCGCGTTTTTGCAACTGTTGCCGAAAGGGTTTGCGTCGCGCGTGGCGCGCACGACCGACAGCACCATTTATCACGTTGTGGAAGGTTCCGGGCAGGTCATCATTGGCAATGAGACGTTCCACTTCACGGCGAAAGATATCTTTGTGGTGCCGACATGGCACGGGGTGTCGTTCCAGACCACGGAAGATACCGTTTTATTCAGTTTTTCGGACAAACCGGTTCAGGAAGCCCTCGGCTTGTTCCGCGAAGCGCGTGATTAAATTGGGAGAGAAAAAATGAGCAAATATGTATTCGAACCTCAGGCGCCAGTCGCGGTGCCGGTTGTTGGCAGCGATGAGCAATTCCCGGTTCGCCGCGTCTACTGCGTTGGTCGTAACTACGCCGCCCATGCCCGTGAGATGGGGTTCGATCCCGATCGTGAGCCGCCGTTCTTCTTCTGCAAACCGGCCGATGCGGTCGTACCGGTTGCGGCTGGCGAAACGCTGGCGCTGGCCTATCCGTCGCAGACTGATAACTATCACTATGAAATTGAACTGGTGGTGGCGATAGGCAAGCAGGGCAGCGATATTCCGCTTGAGCAGGCGCATGAGTATGTCTGGGGCTATGCCACCGGGCTGGATATGACTCGCCGCGACCGCCAGATGGAAATGCGCCAGATGGGGCGCCCGTGGGAAATCGGCAAAGCGTTTGATTTGTCCGCGCCGATTGCGCCGCTGCATAAAGCGACCGATGTGGCAGACGTCAACAACGCGCCGATTTGGTTACAGGTAAACGGGGAAGATCATCAGCGCAGCGATATTCGCCATCTGATCTGGTCCGTCAATGAAACCATCAGCTACCTGTCCGGCTTTTTTGAACTGCAACCGGGCGACCTGATTTTCACCGGTACGCCAGAAGGGGTTGGGGCAGTGGTGAAAGGGGATGTGATTACCGGCAATGTGGAAGGGTTAACGCCGATCGCCGTGAAGATTGTCTGAGGTGAATGATGAAGCTGTACAGTTTTTTTAATAGCTCGGCGTCTTATCGCGTGCGTATCGCGCTGGCATTAAAAGGCATTGATTATGAGACGGTGGGTGTCAACATTCGTATCGGCCAGCAGAATGCGCTGAGCTACCGACGGATGAACCCGATCGGGCTGGTGCCGACGCTGGTGACTGATGACGGTGAATCTCTCGGGCAATCGCTGGCAATCATCGACTGGCTGGATCGCCACTTCCCGCAGACGCCGTTGCTACCGCAGGTCGATCCGGCGCGCAGCCAGGCGCTGGAAATTGTCTATGCCATTGCCTGTGATATTCACCCGGTGAACAACCTGCGCGTACTGCGCTACCTGACTGACGAGCTGAAGATCGGCGAAGAAGACAAGAAACGCTGGTACGCCCACTGGGTGCAACAAGGGCTTAGCGCGGTGGAACAGCTGTTGCGCCAGGGGCAGTCCGGGCAGTTTTGCGTGGGGGATGCGCCCACGCTGGCGGATTGCTGCCTGATTCCACAATGGGCCAATGCGCTGCGAATGGGATGCGACCTGAGCGGTTATCCGCGCTGCAAGGCGGTTTATGACGCCTGCACCCGGCTTCCGGCCTTTATCGCCGCCGCCCCCGAAAATCAACAAGACAAAATTTCAGCCTGATAAGGAGAACGACAATGGCTAAAGTGACAAGCGCAATTATCGTGGGTGGCGGTATTGGCGGCGCAGCGACCGCGCTGTCGCTGGCGCGCCAGGGCATTAAAGTGATGCTGCTGGAAAAGGCTCATGAAATTGGTGAGATTGGGGCGGGGATTCAGCTCGGGCCGAATGCGTTTTCCGCGCTGGACAGCCTCGGCGTTGGTGAAGTGGCTCGCCAGCGCGCGGTCTTTACCGATCATATTACGATGATGGACGCCGTGAATGCCGAAGAGGTCGTGCGCATTGAAACCGGCCAGGCCTTTCGTGACCATTTTGGCGGCCCGTATGCCGTAATTCACCGGGTGGATATTCATGCCACCGTCTGGGAAGCGGCGCTGACCCATCCGGGCGTGGAGTACCGGACTTCGACGAATATTGTCGATATCCGCCAGACGCCGGACGATGTAACGGTGTTTGACGAGCAAGGGAATAGCTGGACGGCAGATATTCTGCTGGGCTGCGATGGCGTGAAATCGGTCGTGCGCCAGAGTCTACTTGGTGATACGCCGCGCGTGACCGGGCATGTGGTGTACCGGGCCGTGGTGGAGTGCGACGACATGCCGGAAGATTTGCGCATCAACGCGCCGGTACTGTGGGCCGGGCCGCATTGCCATCTGGTGCATTATCCGTTGCGCGGCGGGAAACAGTACAATCTGGTGGTGACGTTCCATAGCCGTCAGCAGGAGGAGTGGGGCGTGAAAGACGGAAGCAAAGAAGAGGTGCTCTCTTATTTTGCCGGGATTCACCCGCGTCCGCGTCAAATGCTCGACAAACCCACCTCCTGGCGCCGCTGGGCGACCGCTGACCGGGAACCGGTAGAGAAATGGGGAACCGACCGCATCACGCTGGTGGGCGACGCCGCGCACCCGGTTGCGCAATATATGGCGCAGGGCGCCTGCATGGCGCTGGAAGATGCCGTTACGCTGGGTAAAGCGCTGGAGCGTTGTCATGGTGATGCGCAGCAGGCCTTTGCGTTGTATGAGTCGGTGCGTATTCCCCGCACGGCGCGAATTGTCTGGTCAACCCGCGAGATGGGGCGCGTCTACCATGCCGCAGGCGTGGAGCGACAGGTGCGTAATCTGCTGTGGAAAGGCAAATCCCAGCAGGAGTTTTATCGCGGCATTGAGTGGCTGTATGGCTGGAAGGAAGATAACTGCCTTGAGCCGCGCTGAGAGACTTTAAACCGCACCACAGAGGCGCTACCATAGCGCCTCTTTTTTTGCAGGTAACAAAATGCTATGCGTGTTTTACTGGCGCCGATGGAAGGCGTGCTCGACTCTCTGGTGCGCGAGCTACTGACCGAGGTTAATGATTACGATCTGTGCATCACGGAGTTTTTGCGCGTGGTGGATCAGCTTCTGCCGGTAAAAGTGTTTCATCGCATCTGCCCGGAACTGCACAATGCCAGCCGCACGGCGTCCGGCACAGTCGTGCGTATTCAACTGCTGGGGCAATACCCGCAGTGGCTGGCGGAAAACGCCGCCCGCGCGGTGGAGCTGGGCTCATACGGCGTGGATTTAAACTGCGGCTGTCCGTCGAAAATGGTGAACGGCAGCGGAGGTGGGGCGACGTTGCTCAAAGATCCTGAGCTTATCTATCAGGGGGCAAAAGCGATGCGCGAAGCCGTGCCTGCGCATTTACCGGTCACGGTGAAAGTGCGTCTGGGCTGGGACAGCGGCGAAAGAAAATTTGAAATTGCCGATGCCGTCCAGCAGGCAGGGGCGACAGAGCTTGTCGTGCATGGGCGCACCAAAGAGCAGGGTTATAAAGCCGAACATATTGACTGGCAGGCGATTGGTGAGATCCGCCAGCGACTCACTATTCCGGTTATCGCCAATGGTGAAATCTGGGACTGGCAGAGTGCGCAAGAGTGTATGGCGGTCAGCGGCTGCGACGCGGTGATGATGGGACGTGGAGCGTTAAACATCCCGAATCTCAGCCGCGTGGTGAAATATAACGAACCGCGTATGCCCTGGCCGGAAGTGGTTTTACTGCTGCAAAAATACACCCGGCTGGAAAAGCAGGGGGATACAGGGCTGTATCATGTCGCGCGTATTAAGCAGTGGCTGGGGTATTTGCGTAAGGAATATACGGAAGCCACCGCGCTATTTCAGGAAATCCGTGCGCTTAATAATTCCCCCGATATTGCTCGCGCCATTCAGTCCATTGATATTTAAATCGCCTTATCAGGCCGCGTGCCTGATGGCGCTTCGCTTATCAGGCCTACAGACTCCAGACTGTGTAGGCCGGATAAGACGGTACGTCGCCATCCGGCAGCGGTCAGCGGTCAGCGGTTCGACAGGGAACTACGCAAAGGGTAAATATCATTCCATGAAATACTTTAATTATAATTATTTGTTTCAATTATAATTTTCTAATTATATTTTTCCTTTTCCAAAGATGTATTGCCACGCGTAACTAAAAAACAGGACGCAACACCACGTAATCTCTGCGCACCTTTTCTTACCAGAACGTCTCCATGAACCGCGATTCTCTCCTGGCCACAACGGTGTGCCTGTCTCTTTTTACGCTGCTGGCGGGTTGCGCGCCGATGCACGATACCCGCCAGTCGCTGACGCGACAAACGCCTGCTGCACAGGTTGATTCACCATTACCGACGGCAATAAAAAACGGTTGGCCGGACAGCCAGTGGTGGAAGGCGTACCACGATCCCCAGCTTGATGCCTTAATTAACAACGCATTACAGCATTCTCCTGATATGCAGGTGGCTGAACAGCGTATACAACTCGCCGAGGCGCAGGCGAAGGAGGTTGAAGCGCAGGATGGCCCCCGGCTGGATTTCTCTGCGGATGTTGAGCGCCAGAAAATGTCTGCGGAAGGGCTGATGGGGCCGTTTGCCATCACCGATCCGGCGGCGGGAACCACCGGGCCGTGGTACACCAACGGGACGTTCGGCTTAACCGCCGGTTGGGATCTGGATCTCTGGGGCAAGAACCGGGCTGAAGTCAGCGCGAGAATCGGCGTAGTGAAAGCGCGTGAAGCGGAACAGGCGCAAACCCGGCAACTGCTGGCAAGCGGCGTCGCGCGTTTATACTGGGAATGGCAGACGCAGGCGGCGCTTAAAGCGGTGCTGGCGCAAATCGAACATGAACAGCAAAACGTTATTACGGTTGATCGCCAGCTGTATCAAAACGGTATTACCTCCTCGGTCGAAGGGGTGGAAACCGATATTGATGCCGGTAAAACGCAGCAGCAGCTAAATGATGTGGCCGGTAAAATGAAGATTATTGAGGCGCGTCTGAGTGCGCTGACCAATGCGCAATCGGCCTCGCTGACCCTGCATACGGTTGCTCTGCCAGTGACTGAAAGCCAGTTGCCCGCTCAGTTGAGCTATGAACTTCTGGCTCGCCGACCCGATTTACAGGCGGCGCACTGGTACATTGAGTCCTCTTTAGGCAGCGTTGACGCCGCAAAAGCGGCGTTTTATCCCGATATCAACCTGATGGCGTTTCTGCAACAGGACGCCCTGCACCTGAGCGATCTGTTTCGCCATTCCGCACAGCAGATGGGCGTCACCGCCGGGCTGACGCTGCCGATCTTTGACAGCGGCAGGCTGAACGCCAGTCTTGATATCGCGAAAGCGCAAAGTAATCTCTCTGTCGCGAATTACAACAAAGCGGTGGTGGATGCGGTGAATGATGTGGCGCGCGCCGCCAGTCAGGTTGAAACGATGGCTGAAAAAAATCAGCACCAACGGCAGATTGAGCATGACGCACAGCGGGTGGTTGGTCTGGCACAGGCGCGCTTTAATGCCGGAATTATTGCGGGCTCCCGCGTCAGCCAGGCGAAGATCCCGGCGCTGCGGGAACATTGCAACGGCCTGATTTTGCAAGGGCAATGGCTGGATGCGTCCATCCAGCTCACCAGCGCGCTGGGCGGCGGTTATCATCTTTGAGCGTCATGCCGGATGGCGCTTTAATACAGGCCAAATAAGCCTGAAGCGCTAAGGCGCATCAGGCTTATTGCGCCGTTTTAACCACCAGCGAGCGCCAAAAACCAGCCCAGCCACCAGCGCCAGCCAAATCACATGCTTTATATGCTGGTCGAAACTGTGCAGCCACGGCGCGATCACCTCGCCGCCAATATAGCCCAGGGTGGTAAACAGCAAAGCCCAGATCATTGCCCCCAGAATATTCAGCGGCAGAAAGATTTTAGGCGGCAGGTGGCTGGCGCCAATCAATAGCGGCCCAATAATGCGAAAGCCGTACATAAATCGGGAACCGATCACAAACAGGTACGGGCGGCGCTGGATCATTTTCTGCGCCAGATGAATTTTGGCGCGATGTCGGGAAAAGCGCCGTAAAATTTTGCCGCCATAGCGACGACCCAACAAATAGAGCACCTGATCGCCAATCATGCCGCCGAGTGCGACAGAGAGCACCACCAGAGGGAATTTAAGCAATCCCTGATGGGCTGCCACGCCGCCTAACAGGGTGATGGTCTCGCCTTCCGCCATACTGCCAATAATCAGCGCGGCGTAACCGTAATGCGTGATAAGACTGTTGATATCCATACGTGAAAACGACCTCCCGCCTTTAGCATACACCCTATCAATGTTTATGGCCGGAAAAGGCGCGACGTTAGCGCATCGGTTTTTATGCGCTGTACATAAAATAATCGAAAGCTGAATTATACTTGAAGTGTTGAGATCCAGAGCTGACAAGCAGGGGGCGGTATGAACCATGTCTGGGGGCTATTTTCCCATCCCGATCGTGAAATGCGCGTGATCAAAAGCGAAAACGAAACGGTGTCGCATCACTATACCCACCATGTGCTGCTGATGGCGGCGATCCCGGTGATTTGCGCCTTTATCGGCACCACGCAAATTGGCTGGAATTTTGGTGATGGCAATGTGCTGCGCTTGTCTCTGTTTACGGGGCTGGCGTTCGCGGTTCTGTTTTACGGCATGATGCTGGCCGGGGTTGCCGTGATGGGGCGGGTCATCTGGTGGATGGCGCGCAACTACCCGCAACGGCCTTCCCTGGGACACTGTATGGTCTTTGCCGGGTATGTCGCAACGCCGCTGTTTTTAAGTGGTCTGGTGGCGCTTTATCCGCTGGTGTGGCTCTGTGCGTTAGTCGGTACTGTCGCACTGTTTTATACCGGCTATCTGCTGTATCTCGGCATCCCGACATTCCTGAACATCAGTAAAGAGGAAGGTCTGAGCTTTTCCAGTTCGACGCTGGCTATCGGCGTGCTGGTACTGGAAGTGCTGCTGGCGATGACGGTGATCCTGTGGGGATATGGATACCGGTTATTCTGAGGTATGAAAAGAATTCGGGTCGCAGGAGGGCGGTAAATGGACAACAGCAGCGCGCCTGCGCCCCGAAACAGGGAAGAGACGGGTGTAAAAGCCAGCATGCAGCATTTCGTGACGATTCTCTTATGGCGACAACGCTGTCGGGTCGCTATGATGCCGGAGCTAGCTTGAGTAAAATCCTGGCTCAGGCGGTGTACGTTCTACGTGCGTGAATCATTATCAGAAATCTCATCATGCTGAAATTCCGAGTTTCATTATTTAGCCTTGCCCTGATGCTGGCTGTCCCTTTTGCGCCACAGGCTGTGGCGAAAACCGCGGCTGCCGCCGTAGCGTCTCAACCGGAAATTGCTTCTGGAAGCGCGATGATTGTTGATCTGAACACCAACAAAGTGATCTATTCGAACCACCCGGATCTTGTGCGTCCGATTGCGTCGATCACCAAATTAATGACGGCGATGGTGGTGCTTGATGCGCGACTGCCGCTGGATGAAAAACTGAAAGTCGATATCAGCCAGACGCCGGAAATGAAAGGCGTTTACTCACGCGTGCGTCTGAACAGTGAAATCAGCCGTAAAAATATGTTGCTGCTGGCGCTGATGTCTTCGGAAAACCGGGCGGCGGCAAGCCTGGCGCATCATTATCCGGGTGGCTATAACGCTTTTATTAAAGCGATGAATGCTAAAGCCAAAGCGTTGGGCATGACCCACACCCGTTTTGTGGAGCCGACGGGACTGTCGATTCATAACGTATCGACCGCCCGTGACCTGACGAAACTGTTGATTGCCAGCAAGCAGTACCCGCTGATTGGTCAGTTAAGCACCACGCGTGAGGATATGGCGACCTTTGCAAACCCGGCATACACCTTGCCGTTTCGCAATACGAATCACCTGGTGTACCGCGATAACTGGAATATTCAGTTGACCAAGACCGGGTTTACCAACGCTGCGGGTCATTGCCTGGTGATGCGCACGATGATCAACAACAAACCGGTGGCGTTAGTGGTGATGGATGCCTTTGGCAAATATACCCATTTTGCCGATGCCAGCCGTTTACGCACCTGGATTGAAACCGGCAAAGCGATGCCCGTTCCGGCCGCCGCGTTGAGTTATAAAAAGCAGAAAGCTGCGCAGATGGCCGCAGCAGGCGAGCAGACCGCGCAAAACGATTGAGTTTGTTGATATGTGCCTGAATCCGGCCTACAGTTTGTAGGCCGGATAAGGCGCTTGCGCCGCCATCCGGCACGATATTTAAAACAGCTCCATCGCTGTAAATACGAGAAATCAATGCGTCTCGTCGGACGCCGCTTCTTTCCAGAATTTCAGCTTACTTGTTTTACCAATACCCGGATTCATGCTGTTGGTGGGGTCATTTTCACGATAAAAACGCGCCAGCGTCTCCGGCGCTTTGTACAAATGACCAACGTTATGCTCTGCCGGATATTGCGCGCCGCGCTGGCGCAGCAGTTCCAGCATTTGCTCTTTCAGCGCATGGGCATCGACGCCTTTCTTCACGATGTAATCCTGATGGAAGACATAGCACATGAAATGACCGTAATAGAGTTTATGCACCAGCTGGCTGTCAATTTCCGGCGGCAGATGCTCATACCATTCGGTGTCGTTACGCCGTAAGGCGATATCCAGTGCGAGAATATCCTCCACCTCATCGGCATGCACCGCCTGATAACGGATCGCCGCGCCTGCCGCGGCAAAACGGTGCAGGAACGCTTTGCTGCCTTCCTCCGGGGTACAGGCAAAGAAATCGCCCTCGGCGGTTTTGAAAAACTCGGTCAGCCAGCTTTGCGCTTCCGCCACTCCGTCTCCCGCCATTTTTAACAGCAGATGATGCTCATATTTGTCGCGCCAGCTTTTCATGCGCGGCGGCAGATGGTTAGGGAATAAATGGCCGAACTTCTGCATCGCGCGGTCGGTGAAATGCGGACGGAAGATTTTTACCTTTTCCAGCATCGCGTCGGTACGGCCTTTGAGCGTAAAGAAGAACGGCATTTTGTCGGTGCCGAGCTTGTCGATCATCAGGAACGTATCTTTGCCATATTTCTCCGCGATGTCGTAAATATCGCGGTGCATATATTCACCGGCAACCGGCAGGTTGTCGAACTTCGCCAGGATATGACGACGAATCTCGGTCAGCACGTCGGGCTGATTGGTGCCGATGTAAAAGACCTGCTGGTTTTTTTCCGCCTCGAAAGTGTCCAGCCGCACGGCGAACACCGCCAGCTTACCCGCGCAGCCGGAGGATTCGAACAGGCGATCCGGGTCAGCGTTATAGCGGGCAGGGGTATCGGCCTCAATGTCCCTGACGCGAGTCACGTAATCGTAATCGTGGGCGTGGCGGCCATCGTGGCGCACATCTTCATCTTTGATGCGTTCATCATCGAGTGTGCTGAGGATCTGTTCCGGGGTCTGGCCCAGTTCGATGCCCAGATGGTTCACCAGCTGTAATTTGCCCTGTTCATCAATGCGCGCGAACAGCGACATTTCGGTATACGCCGGGCCGCGTTGTACCAGCGACCCGCCGGAGTTATTGCAGATGCCGCCAATAACTGACGCGCCGATACAGGAGGAACCGATAACCGAGTGCGGTTCGCGACCAAAAGGTTTAAGCGCTTTTTCCAGTGAGTACAGCGTGGTGCCTGGGTATGCCAGCACCTGTTCGCCTTTACTGAGGACGTGCAGCTTGTCGAGGCGTAGCGTGCTGATGATGACAATTTCGCGATCGTAATCGTTGCCGTTCGGCGTGGAACCTTCAGTCAGGCCGGTATTGGCGGCCTGCATCAGAATGATTTTATCGGCGTTTACGCAGGCGTTCAGTACGCGCCACAATTCCAGCAGCGAGCCGGGGAAGACCACGGCCAGCGCTTCGCCCTGACCGGAACGGAACCCCTTGCGGTAGCGGGCGGTTTTTGCAGGATCGGTGAGCAGGTGCGAATGACCCACCAGACGGGTGAGCTCATTAAGAAAGGCTTTATTATCTGTCGTTGTAATGGAAGACATTCTCCACTCCTTGTGGTGGGACAAACTATCGGAACTAAGCATAGCGCTTTGTATGACAATACGCTTTCTCATGCAACTTGTCTCGGTGCAGGCTTAGCGTATTCTTGATCCTCCTCTCTGCGCAGGGGACGTTAAAAAAATCAGAGAATAACCTTAGCTTTCTTCTCCTCTCCCGATTAGGCTTATGGCAAACTGCGGTTTTTGTTATATTTTTGCTGCCACGTCGGGCTAAAGAAAAAGAGAGAATCAAGATGAAATGGCTATGTTCTGTAGGTGTTGCGGTAAGCCTTGCGTTGCAGCCAGCGCTGGCGGAAGCGTTGTCTGGCAACCATCCGCTGACGCCTGAAGCTCGGGATGCGTTTGTCACTGAATTGCTCACGAAAATGACCGTCGATGAGAAAATCGGTCAGCTGCGTTTGATAAGCGTTGGGCCCGACAACCCGAAAGAAGCCATCCGGGAGATGATCAAAAACGGGCAGGTCGGGGCGATTTTTAACACCGTCACCCGCCAGGATATCCGAAAAATGCAGGATCAGGTGATGGAACTGAGCCGCCTGAAAATCCCTCTCTTTTTCGCCTATGACGTGCTGCACGGGCAGCGTACCGTTTTCCCTATCAGCCTCGGCCTGGCCTCCTCGTTTAATCTGGAGGCGGTAAAAACCGTGGGCCGCGTCTCGGCGTATGAGGCGGCTGACGATGGCCTGAACATGACCTGGGCGCCAATGGTGGATGTGTCCCGCGATCCGCGCTGGGGACGCGCGTCGGAAGGCTTTGGTGAAGATACGTATCTGACGGCGATCATGGGCAAAACGATGGTCGAGGCGATGCAGGGTAAAAGCCCGGCGGATCGCTATTCGGTGATGACCAGCGTGAAACATTTCGCCGCCTATGGCGCGGTTGAGGGCGGGAAGGAATACAACACCGTCGATATGAGCCCGCAGCGCCTGTTTAACGACTATATGCCGCCGTATAAAGCCGGGCTGGACGCGGGCAGCGGCGCGGTGATGGTGGCGCTCAACTCACTGAACGGCACGCCTGCGACGTCAGATTCGTGGCTGTTGAAAGAGGTGCTGCGCGACGAGTGGGGCTTTAAAGGCATCACCGTTTCCGATCACGGCGCGATCAAAGAGCTGATTAAACACGGCACGGCATCCGACCCGGAAGACGCGGTGCGCGTGGCGCTCAAGTCCGGCATCAACATGAGTATGAGCGATGAGTATTACAGCAAATACCTGCCGGGGCTGGTCAAATCAGGCAAAGTAACGATGGCGGAACTGGACGATGCCGCGCGCCATGTGCTGAACGTGAAATATGACATGGGGTTGTTTAACGATCCGTACAGCCACCTGGGCACAAAAGAGTCCGATCCGCAGGACACGAACGCTGAGAGCCGTCTGCATCGCAAAGACGCGCGCGACGTTGCGCGCGAAAGTCTGGTGCTGCTGAAGAACCGTCTGGAAACGCTGCCGTTGAATAAATCCGGCACCATTGCGGTGGTGGGGCCGCTGGCTGACAGTCAGCGTGATGTGATGGGAAGCTGGTCTGCCGCTGGCGTCGCCAGCCAGTCCGTTACGGTTCTGACGGGGATTAAAAACGCGCTGGGCGACAAAGGCAAAGTGATATACGCCAAAGGGGCGAATGTCACTAATGACAAAGGCATTGTTGATTTCCTCAATCAGTATGAGGAGGCGGTGAAAGTAGACCCTCGTTCGCCAGAGGCGATGATTGACGAGGCCGTTAATGCCGCGAAACAGTCCGATGTGGTTGTGGCCGTTGTCGGGGAAGCGCAGGGTATGGCGCATGAGGCTTCCAGCCGCACCGACATTCAGATCCCGCAAAGCCAGCGCGATCTGATCGCGGCGTTGAAGGCGACGGGTAAACCGTTGGTGCTGGTGCTGATGAACGGTCGTCCGCTGGCGCTGGTGAAAGAAGATCAGCAGGCTGACGCCATTCTGGAAACCTGGTTTGCCGGTACGGAAGGCGGTAACGCCATTGCTGACGTTCTGTTCGGCGACTATAACCCGTCGGGTAAACTGCCGATGTCCTTCCCGCGCTCTGTCGGGCAGATCCCGGTTTACTACAGCCATCTCAACACCGGTCGTCCGTATAACGCCGACAAGCCGAACAAGTACACCTCCCGCTACTTTGACGAGGCGAATGGCCCGCTGTATCCGTTTGGTTATGGTCTGAGCTACACCACGTTTACCGTTTCCGATGTGACGCTCTCTGCGCCCACCATGAAGCGCGATGGCGCGGTAACGGCCAGCGTGCGGGTGACGAATACCGGCAAGCGCGAGGGGGCGACGGTAATCCAGATGTATTTGCAGGATGTCACGGCATCGATGAGTCGTCCGGTAAAACAGCTGAAAGGCTTTGAGAAGGTAACGCTGAAGCCGGGAGAAACGCAGACCGTTAGCTTCCCGATTGATATTGAGGCGCTGAAATTCTGGAACCAGCGTATGAAGTATGACGCGGAGCCCGGCAAGTTTAACGTCTTTATTGGCGTCGATTCCGCCCGTGTGAAGCAGGGCGAGTTTGAACTGCTGTAGCCACGCGCCATGCCTGCCAGCTCCGTAGGCCGGATAAGACGCGTTAGCGTCGCTATCCGGCACTGGTGCGCCTGATTGCCGGATGGCGCTTGCGCTTATCCGGCCTGCGAATTGCCCTGCCTTTTGTCGCTCTGCTATTTTTCAACTATGCTTTTTCCTCAAGTCTCTGAAAAGGGATGTAAAAGAATGAGGAAAGCAGCATGACAATTTCAAAAACAGGGGCGGGGGCGCTGCTGCTGTTAGCGGCGGTCAGTCTGCCGTTGCAGGCCGCATCACCCGTAACGGTCGGATCAAAAATCGATACGGAAGGCGCCTTGCTTGGCAACCTGATTTTACAGGTGCTGGAAAGCCACGGCGTTAAAACGGTGAATAAAGTGCAACTGGGTACAACCCCGGTAGTACGCGGCGCGATTACCTCCGGCGAGCTGGATATTTACCCGGAATATACCGGAAACGGCGCATTCTTCTTTAAAGACGAAAACGATCCGGCATGGAAAAACGCACAGGCGGGGTTTGAAAAAGTCAAAAAACTGGATGCTGAGCAGAACAAGCTGGTCTGGTTAACGCCAGCGCCTGCAAACAATACCTGGACGATTGCAGTGCGCCAGGATGTTGCGGAAAAGAATAAACTGGTTTCGCTTGCGGATCTCGGACGCTATCTGAAAGAGGGCGGAACGTTCAAGCTGGCCGCCTCCGCCGAGTTTATCGAACGCGCCGATGCGCTGCCTGCCTTTGAAAAAGCCTACGATTTTAAACTGAATCAGAACCAGTTGCTGTCGCTGGCTGGCGGCGATACGGCGGTGACCATTAAAGCGGCCGCTCAGCAAACGTCCGGCGTAAACGCGGCAATGGCCTATGGCACCGACGGCCCGGTTGCAGCGCTGGGGCTGCAAACACTGAGCGATCCGCAAGGCGTTCAGCCTATCTATGCGCCTGCTCCGGTGGTTCGTGAGTCGGTGCTAAAAGAATATCCGCAGATGGCGGAATGGTTGCAGCCGGTCTTTGCCAGCCTGGATGAAAAAACGCTGCAACAGTTGAATGCCAGTATCGCCGTTGAAGGGCTGGATGCGAAAAAAGTCGCGGCAGATTACCTGAAGCAAAAAGGCTGGGTGAAGTAACACATTTTGTATCAGGTCAGTAAGGTGTCAAAAGTCAGTCTTAACCGTGTGTTGCTGCTGTTGGTGATCCTGACGGGGGTTGCCGCCGCGCTGCCTTTCGTTAACTACGCCCCCAATCGCCTGGTGTCGGGGGAGGGGCGTCAGATCTGGGATATCTGGCCGGGTTCGGTTTCTCTGCTGGCGGGCGCCGGGTGCGCATTGCTGGTCTTGTGTTTTGTCCCTGGAAAAAAGGGCAGCGTGCTGACGCTTGTGCTGGCGCAGGCGCTGGTGATCGCCATGCTCTGGAGCGTGGGGAAAGCGGCAACGCATCTGGCGCAGGCCGGCAGCCCGCTGGCGCGCACCAGCCTGGGGAGTGGCCTGTGGCTGGGTCTTGGGCTCACCCTGCTGGCCTGTAGCGATGCCATTCGCCGTATCACCACCCAACCGCTCTGGCGCTGGCTTCTGCATGCGCAAATTGTGCTCTTACCGCTGGCGCTGCTGCTCACCGGCGCATTCAACGATCTCTCTTTACTCAAAGAGTACGCGAACCGGCAGGATATTTTTGATAATGCGCTGGTTCAGCACCTGACGCTGCTGGCGGGAACCGTGTTGCCCGCGTTGCTGATTGGCGTACCGCTGGGCATCTGGTGCTCGTTTGCAACGGCGCGGCAGGGGCCGGTCTTTGCCGTTCTGAATGTTATCCAGACCATCCCTTCCGTTGCGCTGTTTGGCCTGCTGATTGCCCCGCTTGCCGGGCTGGTGAAGGCGTGGCCCTGGCTGGGAACGCTTGGCGTGGCGGGAACCGGGTTAACGCCCGCCCTGATTGCGCTGGTGCTCTATGCGTTACTGCCGCTGGTGCGCGGCGTGGTTGCCGGGCTTAACCAGGTGCCGCGAGACGTGCTGGAAAGCGCGCGGGCGATGGGGATGAGCGCTTCTCAACGCTTTATCCATGTACAACTGCCGCTGGCGTTGCCGGTTTTTTTACGTAGCCTGCGCGTGGTCATGGTGCAAACGGTGGGGATGGCGGTCATCGCCGCCCTGATTGGGGCGGGAGGGTTTGGCGCCCTGGTCTTTCAGGGACTGCTCAGCAGCGCCGTTGATCTGGTTCTGCTGGGGGTGATCCCGGTCATTGCGCTGGCCGTGCTGATCGACGCGCTGTTTGATTTATGGATCGCACTCCTGAAGGTAACGAATGATGATTGAATTTAGCCATGTCAGCAAAACCTTCGGTGCGCAGAAGGCCGTCAACGACCTCAATCTGCATTTTCGCGAAGGCAGCTTTTCGGTGCTGATTGGCACATCGGGGTCGGGAAAATCCACCACGCTGAAGATGATTAACCGCCTGGTGGAGCATGACAGCGGGGTGATCCGTTTTGCCGGGGACGAGATCCGCAGCTTGCCGGTGCTGGAGCTGCGTCGTCGCATGGGGTACGCCATCCAGTCGATCGGCCTTTTCCCGCACTGGACGGTGGCGCAAAACATTGCCACCGTACCGCAACTGCAAAAGTGGTCGCGCTCGCGTATTGATGACCGCACGGAAGAACTGATGACGCTGCTGGGGCTGGAGGTGAATTTGCGTCACCGTTATCCGCACCAGCTCTCTGGCGGGCAACAGCAGCGCGTTGGGGTGGCCCGCGCGCTGGCTGCCGATCCGCAGGTATTGCTGATGGATGAGCCGTTTGCCGCGCTGGACCCGGTGACGCGCGGGGCGCTTCAGCAGGAGATGACCCGTATTCACCGACTGCTTGGCCGCACCATCGTGCTGGTGACGCACGATATCGACGAGGCGCTGCGTCTGGCGGAGCATCTGGTGCTGATGGATGGCGGCGAAGTGGTACAGCAGGGCACGCCGCTGGAAATGCTGACCGCGCCGGCGAATGATTTTGTGCAGGCGTTTTTTGGGCGCAGCGAACTGGGCGTGCGGCTGCTGTCGCTGCGCAGCGTGGGGGATTATGTGCGTCGCCATGAGCAAGTGGGCGGTGACGCGCTGGCGGAAGAGATGACGCTGCGCGATGCGCTGTCTGTCTTTGTGGCGCGAGGGTGCGACGTATTGCCGGTGGTGGATCAGCAGGGCACTCCCTGCGGGACGCTCCATTTTCGCGATCTGCTTTCGGAGGCGCTGCCCGGTGAAACGACTGTCTGATCCGCTGTTCTGGCTTATTGTCGCTTTTCTGGCGCTGCTTGCGGGGCTGCCGTACAGCCAGGCGGTGTTTGGCGCGCTGTTTCCACAGTTACCACGACCGGTTTACCAGCAAGAAAGCTTTATGGCGCTGGCGCTGGCCCATTTCTGGCTGGTGGGCGTGTCAAGCCTGATTGCTGTGGCGGTTGGCGTCGGGGCGGGGATTGCGGTCACTCGCTCATGGGGGGCAGAGTTTCGCCCGCTGGTGGAAACCATCGCCGCCGTCGGGCAGACCTTTCCGCCGGTCGCGGTGCTGGCGATAGCCGTTCCGGTGATGGGGTTTGGTCAGGAGCCAGCCATTATCGCGCTGATCCTCTACGGGGTTTTGCCGATATTGCAGGCCACGCTCGCCGGGCTGGGGGCGATTCCCGCCAGTGTCATGAGTGTGGCGCGCGGGATGGGAATGAGCCGGGGACAGCAGCTGTGGAAAGTCGAACTGCCGCTGGCCGCGCCGGTGATTCTGGCGGGGATTCGCACCTCGGTGATCATCAATATTGGGACTGCGACGATCGCCTCGACGGTGGGCGCCAGCACGCTCGGCACGCCGATTATCATCGGGCTGAGCGGCTTTAACACCGCCTATGTGATTCAGGGGGCTTTACTGGTCGCGCTGGCGGCGATCATTGTCGATCGCCTGTTCGAGCGTCTGGTACTGCGCCTTAACCGGCACGTAAAATAAACGTATAGCCAGCGAGCATCACGCCGCCGATACCGCCGATAGCCATCAGCAGGAAGAGGGTAATCACACCGATTTTAGCTGCGCGCATTGTGCACTCCTTATGTTAACAAAAGGATTGTACCGTAAAGCACGTTTGTTAATGAATCATTAAATGCGCAGAATGTCTGATCACGCATTGATGCTGTCATCCGGTAAGGCTACAGGCCCAGCGGGTAAATATCGTGCCCCTGCGCGCGCCAGGCGTTGAGTTGCTGCTGCTGCGCGGGCGTCTGCGTCTCGCCGCACCAGATAAGCAGCGTCCTGCCGTCAAACAGCTCCGGGCGAAGCTGGTTCAGCGAGTGAGCCAGCACATCGACGCGCCATCCTTGCTGGCTGGCGACCCAGCCTTCCAGCCACAGCCGGGTGGTATCGTGAATATTCCAGCCGACCACCAGCGCGTCTTTCCCCTGTTTTTTGCGCGCGGAGGCAAGACAAATCGCAATGTAATTGATCAAGATGCCGTCAAGGATGCCGAGCAGCGCCTGGAGAGTGGGTTGCTGGCACTGTAAGCGTCGTCGCAGAGGAGTAAACAGGTGCGTGGTGAGCGTCTGGGCGGGGTAATCCTGCCCACGTTCTTTAATCCATAGCCTGAGGCTATGCAGATTGTTGCTTTGCAAATAGTGCAGCAGCGTCTCCTGCTGTTCGCGCCAGCCGTTTTGCACATCGATATTATCGTTGCTGAGCAGCACTTTGACCTTACTGACCTGCACGCCGTTATCAATCCAGCGTTTAATCTCCCGAATCCTGTCGATATCGGCGTCATTAAACAGGCGGTGCCCCCCGTCTGTTCGCTGGGGCTTTAATAATCCGTAACGCCTCTGCCACGCGCGTAACGTGACAGGGTTGATATCACAAAGCAAAGCCACTTCACCTATTGTGTAAAGCGCCATCGTTTCACCCTTGCTCGCGAGGTCCCAGTTTTACTTTAGACGCTCTTTTACGAACCAGGTAGTTTTGTCTGTTTTTTAATCAGTGCGCGGGTGAGATTGTGGCCTGACGTGCGCTTTTGAGTGATCGTTCTCACGAATTCATGTTTTTTTGCAACAGTTCAAAGAAAGATAAGCGCAGCCAATGTATGTTACGCGTTTTTAAGAGATGTGTGGTTTGCGGGTATGTACGAGTTTAATCTGGTGTTGCTGCTGCTTCAGCAGATGTGCGTGTTTCTGGTCATTGCGTGGTTAATGAGTAAAACACGTTTATTCATCCCGTTAATGCAGGTTACCGTTCGCCTGCCGCATAAATTTCTCTGTTATATCGTCTTCTCTATTTTCTGCATTATGGGCACCTGGTTTGGGTTGCACATCGAAGATTCCATTGCCAATACCCGTGCGATTGGCGCCGTGATGGGCGGCTTGCTGGGCGGGCCTGTGGTCGGCGGCCTGGTCGGACTCACCGGCGGTTTACACCGTTATTCGATGGGCGGGATGACGGCGTTGAGCTGCATGATCTCCACCATTGTCGAAGGGTTGTTAGGCGGCCTGGTGCATAGCGTGCTGATCCGTCGCGGGCGCACCGATAAAGTTTTCAGCCCGTTAACGGCCGGGGCGATTACCTTCGTCGCTGAACTGGTGCAAATGCTGATCATTTTGTTGATCGCCCGACCTTTTGAAGATGCGTTGCATCTGGTAAGCAGTATTGCCGCGCCCATGATGGTGACTAACACCGTCGGGGCGGCGCTGTTTATGCGCATTTTGCTCGACAAACGCGCCATGTTTGAAAAATACACTTCGGCGTTTTCCGCCACCGCGCTGAAAGTGGCGGCCTCCACGGAGGGTATCCTCCGTCAGGGCTTTAACGAAGTGAACAGCATGAAGGTGGCCCAGGTGTTGTATCAGGAACTGGACATCGGCGCAGTGGCGATCACCGATCGCGATAAACTGCTGGCATTTACCGGCATTGGCGACGATCACCACCTGCCGGGGAAACCTATTTCATCAAGCTACACGCTGAAAGCGATTGAGACCGGCGAAGTGGTATATGCCGATGGTAACGAAGTGCCTTACCGCTGCTCGTTGCATCCGCAGTGCAAATTAGGCTCAACGCTGGTGATTCCGCTGCGCGGCGAAAACCAACGCGTGATGGGCACCATCAAACTGTATGAAGCCAAAAACCGGCTCTTTAGCTCCATCAACCGAACGCTGGGCGAGGGGATTGCGCAACTGCTGTCGGCGCAGATTCTGGCCGGGCAGTATGAACGCCAGAAAGCGCTGCTCACACAGTCGGAAATTAAACTTTTGCATGCGCAGGTGAATCCTCATTTTCTGTTTAACGCGCTTAACACCATTAAAGCGGTGGTGCGCCGCGACAGCGAACAGGCCAGCCAACTGGTGCAGTATCTCTCGACCTTCTTTCGCAAGAACTTAAAGCGCCCCTCGGAGATTGTGACCCTTGCCGATGAAATTGAGCATGTGAATGCCTATTTGCAAATTGAGAAGGCGCGCTTCCAGGCGCGGTTGCAGGTGAATTTAAACGTGCCGGAGGAACTTTCGCACCAGCAACTGCCCGCGTTCACTCTGCAACCGATTGTGGAAAACGCCATTAAGCACGGCACGTCGCAACTGCTCGGCACCGGCGAAGTCTCCATTACGGCCAGACAGGACGGGCAGCATCTGATGCTGGACATTGAGGATAACGCCGGGTTGTACCAGCCCACGACCAATGCCAGCGGCCTGGGGATGAACCTGGTGGATAAACGGCTGCGCGAACGCTTTGGCGATGATTACGGCATCAACGTGGCCTGCGAACCCGATCTCTTTACCCGGATAACCTTACGACTTCCCCTGGAGGAAAACGCATGATTAAAGTGCTGATTGTGGATGATGAGCCGTTAGCGCGGGAAAATCTGCGGATTCTGTTACAGGAACAAAGTGATATTGAGATTGTGGGTGAGTGCTCGAATGCGGTAGAGGCGATTGGCGCGGTGCATAAGCTGCACCCGGACGTGCTGTTTCTCGACATCCAGATGCCGCGCATCAGCGGGCTGGAAATGGTCGGGATGCTCGATCCAGAACATCGACCGTACATTGTTTTTCTGACCGCTTTTGACGAATACGCCATTAAAGCGTTTGAAGAGCACGCTTTTGACTATCTGCTTAAGCCCATTGAAGAGAAGCGGCTGGAGAAAACGTTGGCGCGTCTGCGACAGGAACGAAACATGCAGGACGTTTCGGTGCTGCCGGAAAATCAACAAGCGTTGAAATTCATTCCCTGCACCGGGCACAGCCGTATTTATCTGTTGCAAATGGATGACGTGGCGTTTGTCAGCAGCCGGATGAGCGGCGTGTACGTAACCAGCAGCGAGGGGAAGGAAGGGTTTACCGAATTGACGCTGCGAACGCTGGAGAGCCGCACGCCGTTATTGCGCTGCCATCGTCAGTATCTGGTGAATATGGCGCAGTTGCAGGAAATTCGTCTGGAGGATAATGGTCAGGCCGAGCTGATTTTGCGCAACGGTTTAACGGTTCCTGTCAGCCGTCGCTACCTGAAAAGTTTAAAAGAGGCGATTGGGCTGTAAAAGACTGCTAAAATGATTTTTTGCCTCATTAACACCCGAAGGCCCCATGCTGAGTAACGATATTCTGCGTAGCGTGCGCTACATCCTGAAAGCAAACAATAACGATCTGGTGCGCATTCTGGCGCTGGGTAATGCCGAAGCCACTGCGGAACAGATTGCTGTCTGGTTGCGTAAAGAAGAGGAAGAGGGCTTTCAACGTTGCCCGGATATCATCCTCTCTGCTTTCCTGAATGGGCTGATTTACGAAAAGCGTGGTAAAGATGAGTCCGCGCCAGCGCTGGAGCCGGAGCGCCGCGTTAACAATAATATTGTGCTGAAAAAGCTGCGTATCGCGTTCTCGCTGAAAACCGACGATATTCTTGCGATTCTGACGGAGCAAAAATTCCGCGTCTCGATGCCGGAAATCACGGCGATGATGCGCGCCCCGGAGCATAAAAACTTCCGCGAGTGCGGCGATCAGTTCTTGCGCTATTTCCTGCGCGGGCTGGCGGCGCGTCAGCACGAGAAGAAAGCGTAATAAGATAAGCGGTAGGCCGGATAAGGTGTTTGCACCGTCATCCGGCGTGGTTCGCTGGCGTACTGGAATAAAAAAGCCGGAGAATGTCTCCGGCTTTTTTGTTTATTTCACCTGCTGGCCTGGCTTCGCACCGTCATCCGGGCTTAACAGGAAGATATCTTTCCCGCCAGGACCGGCGGCCATCACCATCCCTTCAGAGATGCCGAAGCGCATTTTACGCGGGGCCAGGTTGGCGACCATCACCGTATGGCGACCAATCAGCGCCTGCGGGTCAGGGTACGCGGAACGGATGCCGGAGAAGACGTTGCGCTTTTCGCCGCCCAGATCCAGCGTCAGACGCAGCAGTTTGTCAGAACCCTCAACGAACTCAGCGTTTTCAATCAGCGCCACGCGCAGATCGACCTTAGCGAAATCGTCAAAGGTAATGGTTTCCTGAATCGGGTCGTCTGCCAGCGGGCCGGTAACTGGCGCCGCCGCCGCTTTCACCTCTTCTTTCGAGGCTTCAACCAGCGCATCAACCTGTTTCATGTCGATGCGGTTATACAGCGCTTTGAAGGCGTTAACCTTGTGGCCCAGCAGCGGTTGCGCGATTGCATTCCAGCTCAGCTCGGTGTTCAGGAACGCTTCCACACGTTCGCTCAGCGTTGGCAGAACCGGCTTCAGGTACGTCATCAGCACGCGGAACAGGTTGATGCCCATCGAGCAGATCGCTTGCAGGTCGGCATCGCGGCCTTCCTGTTTCGCGACAACCCACGGCGCCTGTTCATCAACATAGCGGTTAGCCATGTCCGCCAGCGCCATAATTTCACGGATCGCTTTACCGAATTCGCGGCTTTCCCACGCTTCGCCGATGACCGCTGCTGCGTCGGTGAAGGTTTTGTACAGCGCGGGATCGGCCAGTTCAGCAGCCAGTACGCCATCGAAACGCTTGTTGATAAAGCCCGCGTTACGGGAAGCCAGGTTGACGACTTTGTTGACGATATCCGCGTTGACGCGCTGCACGAAGTCTTCCAGATTCAGGTCGATGTCATCGATGCGGGAAGAGAGCTTCGCCGTGTAGTAATAGCGCAGGCTGTCGGCGTCAAAATGGTTCAGCCAGGTGCTGGCCTTAATAAAGGTGCCGCGCGATTTAGACATCTTCGCGCCGTTCACCGTTACATAGCCGTGAACGAACAGGTTGGTCGGTTTGCGGAAACCGCTGCCTTCCAGCATGGCCGGCCAGAACAGGCTGTGGAAGTAGACGATATCTTTACCGATGAAATGGTATAGCTCGGCGTCAGAATCTTTCTTCCAGTAGTCGTCAAAGCTGGTCAGATCGCCGCGCTTGTTGCACAGATTCTTGAATGAACCCATGTAGCCGATCGGCGCATCCAGCCAGACGTAGAAAAATTTGCCCGGCGCATTCGGGATTTCAAAACCGAAGTATGGCGCGTCACGGGAGATATCCCACTGTTGCAGGCCGGATTCAAACCACTCCTGCATTTTGTTCGCCACCTGCTCCTGCAACGCGCCGCTGCGGGTCCACGCCTGCAACATTTCGCTGAAAGAGGGCAGGTCAAAGAAGAAGTGCTCAGAGTCGCGCATCACCGGCGTAGCGCCGGAAACCACGGATTTCGGCTCGATAAGCTCGGTCGGGCTATAGGTCGCGCCGCACACTTCGCAGTTATCGCCGTACTGGTCTGGAGACTTACATTTCGGGCAGGTGCCTTTTACAAAACGATCCGGCAGGAACATGCCTTTTTCTGGATCGTAGAGCTGAGAGATGGTGCGGTTCTTAATGAAACCGTTCTCTTTCAGGCGGGTGTAAATCAGCTCGGACAGCTCGCGGTTCTCTTCGCTGTGCGTTGAGTGGTAGTTGTCATAGCTGATGTTAAAGCCTGCGAAATCAGTCTGATGCTCCTGACTCATTTCACCAATCATCTGCTCTGGCGTAATCCCCAACTGCTGTGCTTTCAGCATGATAGGGGTGCCGTGTGCGTCGTCCGCGCAGATGAAGTTGACCTGGTGGCCGCGCATTCGCTGGTAACGGACCCAGACATCAGCCTGGATGTGCTCCAGCATATGGCCGAGGTGGATGGAGCCGTTGGCGTACGGCAGCGCGCACGTTACCAGAATTTTCTTCGCGACTTGAGTCATAGTAGGTATTACTTCTTCTCTAGTAAAAGGGGGTTCTGATGTTACCTGAAAGGGAATAACTACGCCAAGTGATAAGGGCATTAATCCATAAATGAATAATTATTACCGCAGGAGTAAACTAGAAAGTTACAATTGTACTTTTCATAACGATAAAAAGGAGTCGGGATGAACGCACAATCCCAGGCTAAATCACCAGAGACCCTGCGCGCGATGGTCGCCGGGACGCTGGCGAATTTTCAGCACCCAACCCTGAAGCATAACCTGACGACGTTGAAAGCGTTGCACCATGTCGCCTGGCTGGATGACACGCTGCACGTTGAGCTGGTCATGCCGTTTGTCTGGCACAGCGCGTTTGAGGTGTTAAAAGAGCAATGCAGCGCCGATTTACTGCGGATTACGGGCGCGAAAGCCATTGACTGGAAGCTGTCGCATAACATCGCGACGCTGAAGCGCGTTAAAAATCAGCCAGGCATTAACGGCGTGAAGAACATTATCGCCGTCAGTTCCGGTAAAGGCGGCGTGGGAAAATCGTCTACCGCTGTTAACCTGGCGTTAGCGCTGGCGGCGGAAGGGGCGAAAGTCGGTATTCTGGATGCTGATATCTACGGCCCGTCTATCCCGACCATGCTGGGGGCTGAGAATCAGCGTCCAACTTCGCCGGACGGCACCCATATGGCGCCGATTATGTCTCACGGTCTGGCGACCAACTCCATCGGCTATCTGGTGACGGATGACAATGCGATGGTATGGCGCGGCCCGATGGCCAGCAAAGCGCTGATGCAGATGTTGCAGGAAACGTTGTGGCCGGATCTGGATTACCTGGTACTGGATATGCCGCCGGGAACCGGTGACATTCAATTGACGTTGGCGCAGAACATTCCGGTTACAGGCGCGGTTGTCGTTACCACGCCGCAGGACATCGCGCTTATTGACGCCAAAAAAGGCATTGTGATGTTCGAGAAGGTCGAAGTACCGGTGCTCGGGATTGTTGAAAACATGAGTATGCATATCTGTAGCAACTGCGGTCACCATGAGCCAATTTTTGGCACCGGCGGCGCACAGAAACTGGCCGAGCAGTACCGTACTCAACTGCTGGGGCAGATGCCGTTGCATATCAGCCTGCGTGAAGATCTCGATCGCGGAACGCCGACGGTAATCAGCCGTCCCGACAGTGAGTTTACCGCGATATACCGCGAGCTGGCAGGGCGCGTTGCGGCGCAACTGTACTGGCAGGGTGAGGTTATTCCCGGAGAAATAGCTTTCCGCGCGGTTTAATTTCGCCTGAACCGTCAGGATGACTGCTATTCACCGCATCAGAAATATATTGATGCGGTGAATATATTAATGAAATAATCATCACACTATTATTTATTTTCCCTTCATTATTTGGGCGCTTTTCTTAAAAAATCGCCAAATACATCATTTGAATTGATCATAGCTATCTTATTAATTTATTATCTCGATTGGTCTTACAATGAACCAGCGAGCATAATTTCCCGTGAAGATAAACTGTGCTGTGCTCTCTTTTACGACAGGATTAACGCTAAACATGAAGAATCCTTTGCTGATGGGAATTATAGTTCTGGCTTATGGAATGAGTTCTCCTGTTTTTGCTTCTGATACCGCGACGCTCACGATTAGCGGAAGCGTCACGACCCCCACCTGTCACGCTGACGTTGTGGATACTCAGTTGCAACAGCGTTGCGGTAATAACACCTATCTGACAAACGCAGGAGAAACGGCCTCAATGCCGGTCAGAGGCGTTGTAACGGAAGTTATCACTCTGCCTGGAGGCTCTGCTCGCCAGATAGTCCTAAACCGCTACGACTAAAATAACGTGAATACGAGAAAGCCCACATTATTTTCATGAATGATGTGGGCTTTTTTATTTATATTTTGAATGTATTTAATGATAAATCACGATTATTAATAAATTCTAAAAATGATAATTAGTACAACTTATTTGTTGTAATTATATTGCATTCTGTAAATTGTTTTAAATCAACAAAACAACACGTTTACATTGCGATAACGTTTTGTGTGTGCGAATTTAGTTTCAAGAGTTAATCCCTCTTAACAAATAGAAATTCATTTATTAAGGAAGATACTATGAAACGTTCAATTATTGCTGCCTCCGTATTGTCTGCTATTTTTATGAGTGCCGGGGTTTTTGCGGCGGATTCTGGTGAATTAACAATTCAGGGTGAAGTTACAGGTACGTCATGCCAGTTTGTTGACGGACATACAAATGCAACCATCGAGTTAGCCAGTATTCCTGATACCTTCTTTGATAACGTGGGTATTGGGAAGGATGTAACATATGGCGAAGGCCGGGCAGCAGCGCCACTGGAAATCAAATGTGGAGATGGCGCTACGAATGTTAGGGTCTTTATCTCCGGCGATGAGGTGGATAATAATGATATTATTATCCCTGGTAATGGGGATAATACAGGGGTCGGTTTTAAATTATTCCATAATAATGACTCTATTGCGAAAGCAGGTAGCGCTGGTATTCCATTAAGTGATTTTCCGACATCGGCGGATGGGGCTTATAAACTTGACCTTGCGGCACGTTATGCAAAAAGAACAAACTCGATAACTTCAGGTGCGGTTAGTGCAACAGTGACGCTTAAGGTTGTTCAGGAATAATGTCTGGCCGGCAGCACTCTGCTGCCGGTTGCTAATTTTAAGGGATAATGGATGAAAGGATTTTACGCATTAATTATATCATCAATCATTATGCCTGCTCATGCGGGAATTGTGATCTACGGTACTCGTATTATCTACCCGGCAGAGAAAAAAGAAGTGCTGGTACAGTTAATGAACCAGGGGGGACGTTCTTCACTGGTGCAGTCGTGGATTGATGATGGCGACACGTCGCTACCGCCGGAGAAAATCCAGGTGCCGTTTCTGCTTACGCCACCGGTTGCAAAGGTAGCCAGTGATTCCGGCCAGCAGTTAAAGATTAAAGCTATGCCGAATATGTTACCCGGCAATAAAGAGAGTCTTTTTTTCCTGAATGTGCTGGATATTCCACCGAATAATCCAGAAAGCGCCGGAAAGAATGTGCTTAAGTTTGCTATGCAAAACCGTATTAAGCTGTTTTATCGACCAAAAGGTATTGCTCCCGTTAATAAAAGTACTTTTCAGAAACTGGCGATTAAACGGAGCGGTAAAACGTTTACGATCAGAAATGATGCCGCCAACTGGATCACCGTAAGTGAGGTGAAAGCCAGTAATATCAAAATAAATAATGAAAGCATCATGGTCGCTCCCTTATCCAGTCAGGACGTACCATTAAAAAATGTTAACGCCAGCCAATATAGTCTGACCATTATTGATGATTACGGTAATTATATCAGCGATCGTGTAAGCGTAAAATGACAGGAGTCGGTTATGTTAAGGATGACCCCGCTTGCTTCGGCGATATTACTGTTGCTGCCCGGAATGAATGCTTATGCGGCAGAAGAAACCTTTGACACCCATTTTATGATGGGGGGAATGAAAGGCGAGAAAGTGTCTGACTTCCGTCTGGATGATAGCCAACCGTTACCCGGGCAATATGACATCGATATTTATGTCAACCAGCAATGGCGGGGAAAATATGAGGTTATAGTTAAAGATAACCCAGATGATACCTGCCTGTCTCGTGAGATATTCACTCGCTTAGGCATTAATACAGAAGTATTGAATAATGCGGGGGAGTGCTTATTGTTGAAACAGGCGGTGCAAGGCGGGAGCTACGCGTGGGATATCGGTACGTTTCGTCTGAACCTCAGCGTGCCGCAGGCATACGTGGAAGAACTGGAGCAGGGATATGTGCCGCCAGAAAACTGGGATCGCGGGATTAATGCTTTTTATACGTCATATTATGCCAGCCAGTATTACAGTGATTATAAAGAGTCCGGCAACAGTAAAAGCACCTATGTCCGTTTTAACAGCGGGCTAAATTTGCTGGGGTGGCAATTGCATTCGGATGCCAGTTACAGCAAATCTGACGATAACCGTGGAGAGTGGAAAAGCAATACGCTCTTTCTTGAGCGGGGAATCCCGCAGATTCTGGGTACGCTGCGCGCCGGGGATATGTATACCTCATCAGATATTTTTGATTCTGTGCGTTTTAGCGGCGTACGTCTGTATCGGGATATGCAGATGTTACCGAACTCGAAGCAAAACTTTACGCCGCTGGTGCAGGGGATTGCACAAAGTAATGCGCTGGTCACTATTGAGCAGAACGGTTTTGTGGTCTATCAGAAAGAGGTGCCGCCAGGGCCATTTTCTATCGCTGATTTACAGCTTGCGGGAGGCGGTGCGGATCTTGATGTGAGCGTGAAAGAGGCCGACGGCTCAGTCACTACCTACCTTGTACCGTATGCCGCTGTCCCTAACATGCTGCAACCCGGCGTTTCGAAGTATGACTTTGCCGCCGGGCGAAGCCACATTGAGGGAGCGAGTCATCAAACGGATTTTGCGCAAATCAGCTATCAGTATGGCCTGAATAATTTGCTGACGCTTTATGGCGGCACAATGCTGGCGGATGATTACAATGCTTTTACGCTCGGGACAGGATGGAATACCCGTATTGGCGCAATTTCCGTGGATGCGACGAAGTCTCATAGCAAACAGGATAATGGCGATGTTTTTGACGGTCAGAGCTATCAGATTGCCTATAACAAATATTTGACGCAAACGGCGACCCGCTTTGGTCTGGCGGCATACCGCTATTCGTCACGCGAGTACCGTACTTTTAACGATCATGTCTGGGCCAATAATAAAAATAACTACCGTCGCGATGAGAATGATGTCTATGACATTACTGATTACTACCAGAATGATTTTGGGCGTAAAAACAGTTTTTCCGCCAACGTCAGCCAGACCTTGCCAGAAGGATGGGGATCGTTTTCCTTAAGTACGCTATGGCGTGATTATTGGGGACGCAGTGGTAACAGTAAAGATTATCAACTGAGCTATTCCAGCCAGTGGCAGCGCATCAGCTATACGTTTTCTGCCAGCCAGACATATGATGAAGATCATCATGAAGACAAGCGTTTTAATATCTTTATTTCGATTCCATTTGACTGGGGAGATGATATTACCTCGCCGCGTCGGTCTTTATATGTGTCTAACTCAACCACCTTTGATGATGATGGCTTTGCCTCCAACAATACCGGATTGTCTGGTACGACGGGCGCTCGCGATCAGTTTACTTATGGCGTGAACCTTAGCCATCAGCGACAGAACAGCGAGACCACCGCGGGGACAAACCTGACGTGGAATGCGCCTGTGGCGACATTAAACGGCAGTTACAGTCAGTCGTCTAAATATACGCAAAGTAGCGGCAGTATTTCGGGAGGCGTGGTGGCCTGGTCCGGTGGTGTGAACCTGGCGAATCGTCTTTCGGAGACGTTTGCGATAATGCAGGCGCCGGGATTAGAAGGCGCTTATGCGAATGGACAGAAATACCGCACCACTAACCGTAATGGCGTGGTGATCTATGACAGCCTGACGCCATACCGTGAAAACCACCTGATGCTGGATGTTTCACAAAGTAATAGTGAAACGGAATTACGTGGCAATCGGAAAATTACCGCGCCATACCGTGGGGCAGTGGTACTGACAACGTTTGACACCGACCAACGAAAGCCGTGGTTTATTCGGGCGCAACGTCCCGACGGCTCGCCGCTAATCTTTGGCTACGAGGTCGAGGATACGCACGGGCATAATATTGGCGTGGTCGGCCAGGGAAGTCAGCTCTTTATTCGCACCAATGAGATTCCGCCAGAAGTTAGTGTGGCGGTCGATAAACAACAGGGACTTTCATGTTCAATCACCTTCGATAAAGAGATTGATGAAAGTAAAGTTTATATTTGTCGGTGAGGTGAATGGAATGTGGCCGTATCTATTGCTATGTGTATTCCTTGTTTCTTTTTCTTCCTTTAGTGCGTGTCGGTTGAGCAATGGAGATAAAAGTGAACGGATTGTTCTTAATGTTGAATTTTCCCCTGAAAAAAACACGGCTCAGAGTAGTGTTTTGTTAAATTTCACACAAGATTTTAAATGTCGATTATCTTCAGATAGAATGAATTTTTATGATAATATTATGCACGAAACATATGCCGTTAATGGCATTCGATTTAAAGTAAAGTCTGATATTGGTACATCATTTCCAGTTTCTAATCTTAATCATGAACTTATTTCTGGCGCAAATAACGATGTCGTTGTAATAAATAAAGTTGTACCAATGGTATTTGATTATGTACTGGAAGGTCAAAATGTGCCAACAACTCAAGGGAATGATACGCTTACTGTTAAGGATGCTTTTGTAATAACAACGGCTAAATGTGAGTCTATTGGTTGCTGGTTGTTTGGCGATGCGGGTTCTTATATTGTAGATTTGAATATATCTATTAAACACAGGAAAACAACCTGTGAATTTTTATCTCCGCATTACTTCATAAAAATGGAAGATGTAACAACACAGGAGTTGCTGGCCGGGAATGGGAAAAGAAGTAAGAGTGAAGATATTAAACTACGATGCGATGGTATACATGGAATTGCAAGCAACCCTGTTACGGTAAAAATATCTGATGGTGATTGGGATGCCAATGGTCAGATATTGCTTAACACTATATCTACTGGAAGTAAAAATGTCGGGTTTAAATTATTTCGAGGTTCTGAGTCGGTAACGTTGCATAAGGGGAATGTTTTGCTCTCAGTCGCGAAATATTCTGGTCTGGAAACAGACTATGTATTTCCCGTATCAGCAGAATATGCCCTTACTGGCGGTGGAAAACCAACGACAGGTGAAATATCAAGTAAAGTTATTTTTAGAGTTGATTATCAGTAATAAAAAACAGAGGCATTCCCCCTCGTTTTCGAGGGGGGGGGGTTACCGATGATAAAAAATCTCGCCGTCGTAGGCTTTAATAATTTTGCCGTCGGTGTCGTTAATCAGTACATAAGCGCCGCCCATATAGGTCCAGTGGGTTCCTGCGTCGGGCGCTGGCAGATTGCGTTGCTTCCATTGCTTAATATTGTACTCGTCGGTGCGGTACAGCTCAGGAACGGTATCACCAGGTTTGAAATGGGTAAAGTCGGCAACAAAGCTGCTCAATTCGTACTGATCAATCCCCGTTGCGGCGGGTGCGGCCCAGACTGCGCTGGTTGCCAGCAGCAGTGCGCCCATTAAAAATTTATTCTTCATACCCATAAACTCTCCACGTATTCGGGTCATAAAAATCAGTCGTGTATCATTCTCACTGTGCAGCAAGTCTGACAAGAACTATTTTGTTATCACGCCAATAATTTCGTAAAAAGTGTAAACGAAAGCGCGCGCAAGCAACACATGCTGTAGGCAGTTCACATCACGAATGACGGTTTTGGGAACTATCTGACCTGAGCTGGAGCCAGCGATATCGGCATTTCGCTGATTTACATCCCCTGACGCACCCAGTATCCTGTTGGCGAGACAAGCATAATAAATGCTTCGGTTTCAACGACTCGGGGTGCCCCTTTTCACGAAGGGCTGAGACATACCCGTATTACCTGATCTGGATAATGCCAGCGTAGGGAAGTCTGACACTGCTCGTGTCCCTTCTTCACGCGGGCAGGAGCTGAACCATGCAGCCTGACCTGCACAGCCGCACGCTTGCGGCTCATACCTTACAACAATTTCGTATCCTTTCTCCGCTGACCCACTGTATGACGAACGACGTCGTACAGAACTTTACCGCCAATACATTACTGGCATCAGGCGCCTCACCAGCGATGGTGATTGAGCCCGAAGAGGCGCGCCAGTTTGCTGCTATCGCCAGTGCGTTACTGATTAACGTCGGCACGCTGACCCGGTCGCGCGCGGAGGCCATGCGCGCTGCGACAGAGCAGGCCCATATAGCGAAAACCCCCTGGACGCTTGATCCCGTGGCGGTTGGCGCGCTCGATTATCGCCGCCGTTTCTGTCTGGAACTGCTGTCTCTTAATCCCAGGGCAATACGCGGCAATGCCTCGGAGATCCTCGCCCTGGCTGGATTAGCGGCGGGCGGGCGTGGAGTGGATACCACCGATACGGCGGTATCGGCGTTACCGGCCGCTCAGACGCTGGCGCGTCAGACGGGAGCCGTCGTTGCGGTAACGGGAGAGGTGGATTACGTCACCGACGGGCAGCGTACCGTCAGCGTTACCGGCGGCGATGTGCTGATGACGCGCGTTGTCGGGACGGGATGCGCCTTATCTGCGGTTGTGGCGGCCAGTTGCGCGCTGTCGGGAAATACGCTGGACAATGTGGCGTCAGCCTGTAGCTGGATGAAACAGGCCGGGCAGTCTGCTGCCGAACGCAGTCAGGGGCCAGGGAGCTTTATTCCGGCTTTTCTTGATGCGCTGTATCACCTTAATGTGGAGGAGCAGGTATGAAACGGATTAACGCGTTAACCATTGCAGGCACTGACCCAAGCGGCGGCGCCGGGATTCAGGCCGATTTGAAGACCTTTTCGGCGCTGGGCGCGTATGGTTGCTCCGTCATTACGGCGCTGGTGGCGCAAAATACTCGCGGCGTGCAGTCGGTGTACCGCATTGAGCCCGATTTTGTCGCAGCGCAGCTGGATTCTGTCTTCAGCGATGTGCGTATCGACACCACCAAAATCGGTATGCTGGCGGAAACGGATATTGTTGAAGCTGTTGCAGAGCGTTTGCAGCGTCACCAGGTGCAAAACGTGGTGCTGGATACGGTGATGCTGGCGAAAAGCGGCGATCCGCTGCTTTCTCCGTCGGCGGTGGAGACGTTGCGCAGCCGGTTATTGCCGCAGGTGTCGATTATCACGCCGAATCTGCCGGAGGCCGCGGCATTGCTGGATGCGCCGCACGCCCGCACGGAACAGGAAATGCTGGAACAAGGGCGTGCGCTACTGGCGCTGGGCTGTGGCGCCGTGCTGATGAAAGGTGGTCATCTGGATGATGCGCAAAGCCCGGACTGGCTCTTTACCCGTGAAGGGGAGCAGCGTTTTACCGCCCCACGGGTGATGACCAAAAATACCCATGGCACCGGGTGTACGCTGTCGGCGGCGTTGGCGGCGCTGCGCCCGCGCCATAACAATTGGGCCGATACGGTACAGGAAGCAAAAACCTGGCTTTCGGCGGCGTTAGCCCAGGCGGATACGCTGGAGGTAGGCGAGGGGATTGGCCCGGTACATCATTTCCACGCGTGGTGGTAATGGTAGTATACTGATCCCAGACTTGTCGGCTTGGAAAAAGATAAATGGAACAAGCGCATACCCGGCTTATCGCGCAACTGAATGAACGAATTGCCGCGGTGGATAACACGCCGCTGTACAGGAAGTTTGCCGAGACGGTCAAAAATGCCGTTCGCAGCGGGATTCTTGAGCATGGCAACATTTTGCCCGGCGAGCGCGATCTCAGCCAGTTGACCGGCGTTTCGCGTATTACGGTGCGCAAGGCAATGCAGGCGCTGGAAGAAGAAGGCGTCGTGACCCGCGCCCGTGGCTATGGAACGCAGATTAATAACATCTTCGAATATTCCCTGAAAGAGGCGCGCGGCTTTTCGCAGCAGGTGGTATTGCGCGGTAAAAAGCCGGATACCCTGTGGGTCAACAAGCGGGTAGTGAAATGCCCGGATGAGGTGGCGCAGCAGCTGGCGATCGCCGCAGGCAGCGATGTGTTCTTGCTCAAACGTATTCGTTATGTGGATGAGGATGCGGTGTCCATTGAGGAGTCCTGGGTGCCTGCGCACCTGATTCATGATGCGGACGCCATCGGGATCTCGCTGTATGACTATTTCCGCAGCCAGCATATCTTCCCGCAACGTACACGCTCTCGCGTCAGCGCGCGCATGCCGGATGCGGAATTTCAGTCACATATTCAGATGGACAGCAAAGTGCCGGTGCTGGTGATCAAGCAGGTGGCGCTTGACCAGCAACAGCGGCCCATTGAATACAGCATCAGCTACTGTCGCAGCGATCTATACGTTTTTGTGTGCGAGGAGTAGCGCCTCGCGCGTTGGCGCGCAATCACCGCCGCGATGGCCTACCACCCAGGAGGCGACCGCGTTCCCCAGCAGCACCGCGTCTGCAAGCGCCCAGCCGGATGCCAGCCCGGCCAGCATGCCTCCCGCGTGGCTGTCTCCCGCGCCAATGGTATCGACGACCGTTGTGGCAAATGCGGGCACGCAGCCGGATGATTGCTGGCTGAAATACCATGCTCCGTCTTTATCGTGGCGGACAATAACCGGTGAGGCAAACGCCGCAAGCCAGGCGGCGCCAAACGCGTTAGGTTCATGACTAAAGCCAAACCGTTCGGCAGCAATGTCTGCCTCCTGACGGTTCAGCGATACCAGCGGATGGCAGGCCATAATCCGCGCCATTAGCGGGTCGGGAATGTCGCCGATTCGCGGCCCGAAGTCGATAAACGGCGTCACGCGCTCTAACCCTTCCAGCCAGCTCACCAGCAGTTCGCCGCATGGCGAGGCGAGTTGATAACCGGAAAAGTAGATCCAACTGTCGGGCGGAATTGTCAACTGCGCCAGCCAGTCGGCATTCCATTGGTTCTCAACGCCGCTGAACGACATAAACGTGCGTTCGCCATCCGGTTCTACCAGCGCCAGACACCAGCCGTTGTCTCCCTCTGCGTTGTCGATCAGGCTGTGTAACCCCTCTTTCGCCATGCGATGACGAATAATGTCTGACCATACGCCCTGACCGAGGGGCAGGGCATTACTGGCCTCAATCCCCAGACGCTTTAAAGCGACGGCGATATTGAGCGCGCAGCCGCCGACGTTGACGCCTTGCTGTTTAAGCTCAATATCGCAGCCACGCCAGGGCAGCGCGTAAGCATCGGCAATCACATCAATGACCGCAGCGCCCACGACCGTCACCGGCTGGCGGCGGGTTAAATCGGGCAGCAACGCCCGCAGGCGCGTTGTGTTCATACCGCCTCCCGCTGCTGGCGATAGCGCGCCAGCGCGGTGGCATAGCGCATGAAGTCCAGTTGGTTTACCGCGTCCAGCTCGTCTTTCAGCGCTGGCTCGATGGCCTCCACGCCGTGCAGCGCGCCACAAATCGCCGTTGCCATCGCCCCAATGGTGTCGGTGTCGCCGCCGAGATTGGCGCACAGAATGGCGCAGCGGTTAGGGTCGGTATTGGCCAGCTCGACCATTGCGATGGCGCAGGGCACCGATTCAATGGTGCTGGTGCCCGCGCCAACCACCTGGTAAAGCTGCTCGCTGGCGGATTCAATGCCGTTCGCGTCACGGACGATCTTCAATGCGATCTCCAGGCGAGCCGAGAGCGAGGCGCTAAAGGTCGTGATGCGTTTTTGCTGCGCATAGTGGGCGATAGCCGGTAGCGAATCGACAATATCAGACCAGCAATCACCCTCAATCGCGCGTGAGATAGCCCATGCCACAACGACCGCACCAGCAACAGCCAGATCTGACTTATGCGTCGGGCTGGAGGCCAGGGCCACATCATCAATAAAGGCATCCAGATCGCGTGGCGGAAGCAAGCACCCCAGTGGGGAAACGCGCATGGCCGCCCCGTTGGTCACGCCGTTGTTTTCCAGTTCAGCAACGGGCTTGCCGTCACGAATGGCGTTTAGCGCAATTTTCGACGTCGGGCCAAGAACGTTCTTATTAAAGGCGTCAAAGCGCAGCGCCCAGTCCAGAATGTTACGGCCAATCAGGTCCGGGTCGATCTGCCCGTCGCGCTCCAGCAACGCATCCGCCAGACACAGCGCCATCGACGTATCGTCAGTAAATTCAGCGCGGTTAAAATAGCAGGCCGCGTTATTTTCCGCAGGGCCGGGCAGAAAGCGATCAATCCAGCCAAAATGCGCTTTTACGCGCGTTCTGGGCCATAGCTCCGACGGCATTCCCATCGCATCCCCTAACGCCTGCCCATAAAGGGCACCGAGAATACGTTCAGCTTTCATTTAACTTCCCCTTGTGTCAGCGCAATATCGCGATCGTCCACTTTAATCGCAGTGATCTCTTTGTCGGATTCGCGAAAGAAAATCATAAACAACACGGCAATCACGGCGATCATCACCGCCCCGAATGTCCACATGCCCGCCCAGTTGAAGGTGAGGCCGTTTACCGGCTCTTTATAGGCAAACATTTTTTCCATCATCACGCCGCCGAGACGGTAGCCCAGCAGGCTGCCAAACCCCTGACAGCAGAGGGTGATCAACCCCTGAGCGGCAGTACGCATATGCACAGGCGCTTTTTTATCGACATAGATATAGGCCGTAACATAGTAGAAGTCGTAACTGACGCCGTGCAGCAAAATGCCAAGAAACAGCAGGGCATAGGTGAAATATTCTTCCGCGCCGCCGTAAACAAAAAAGCCGTAGCGGATTGCCGCAGTGATAAGACCAAGCAGTAAGACCTTTTTAATGCCAAAGCGCTTCGTGAAGAAGGGTAACGCCAGCATAAAGAAGATTTCGGAGAACTGGCCCAGCGTCATCCAGCCGGTGGCGTTTTTCATGCCGACTTCCGTCAGATAGCCATTCGCGAAGATGTAGTAGAACGCCAGCGGCATCGCAAACAGGAACGAGCAGAAGAAAAAGACCAGGAAGTTTTTATCGCGCAGCAGGATCAGCGCATCCAGCCCCAGCATAACTTTAATGTCCAGCTTGCCGGTGCTTTTTGGCGGCGTATCCGGCAGGAAGAACGCAAAGGCGCCCAGCAGGACGGAACTGCCTGCGGTGATCAACAGCGGAATATTGGTTGGCGAAATATCGTTATAGCCCAGCATTTGCGGTAAGAAGCCGCACGCCAGCCCGGATGCGATCCAGCCAATGGTGCCCATCACGCGAATGCGTGGGAAATCGCGCTCGACGTCCGGTACGTTGGCGAAGGCGATGCTGTTCGTCAGCGCAATAGTGGGCATATAGGTTAAGGAGTAGGCCAACAGCAGCGGGAAGAACCCGGCGAATGTTGTTTGCTGCGCGGCGAAATACATCAGGACTGCGCCTGCGAACATCAGCACCGCCAGCACTTTTTGTGCGGAGAAAAAGCGGTCAGTCAGTGAGCCGACGAGAATCGGCGAGAGAATGGCGGCAATCGCGGTACATGCGTAAGACCAGCCGATTTCTCCGGCGCTAAAACCGCTTTTGTTCAGCCAAAGCCAGAGGGGGACGAACCAGGCGCCCCAGATAAACCACTCCACGAACATCATGAACGACAGTTTCACTGTAGTTTTCATCGTTAAATCCTTCATGACAGGTAAGGTACGTGATGACAGTACCATTTAATAATACCTTTTAAATACCTTTGGAGCGTAAATTTGACTGCTGTAACACTTTTTCGTACCTGAAACGTGCCAGCAGATAGCGCTGAAAAATGCGCTACAGATGGAAAAAATGGCCGGTCGGTACCAGGCTTATTGCTGCCCGCAAAACGCGGGTCAGGACAATCCACATTCCGGTACTCAATCGGAACTTACGGGAGCATAGCTATGACTGATATTGCGCAGTTGCTTGGCAAAGACGCCGACAGCCTTTTACAGCATCGTTGTATGACCATTCCTTCTGACCAACTTTATTTACCCGGACATGACTACGTAGACCGCGTGATGGTTGATAACAACCGTCCGCCTGCCGTACTGCGTACCATGCAGACGCTGTATAATACCGGACGTCTGGCCGGAACGGGCTACCTCTCCATTCTGCCCGTCGATCAGGGCGTTGAACATTCTGCCGGGGCGTCGTTTGCCGCAAACCCGCTTTATTTTGATCCAAAGAATATCGTCGAACTGGCTATTGAAGCAGGCTGTAACTGCGTGGCCTCGACGTATGGGGTACTTGCATCGGTTTCACGCCGTTACGCGCACCGCATTCCGTTCCTCGTCAAACTGAATCACAACGAGACGTTGAGCTACCCAACGGAGTACGATCAAACGCTCTATGCCAGCGTTGAGCAGGCGTTCAATCTGGGCGCCGTGGCCGTTGGCGCGACCATTTACTTTGGTTCTGAGCAGTCGCGTCGTCAGATTGAAGAGATTTCCGCCGCTTTTGAACGTGCGCATGAGCTGGGGATGGTGACCGTCCTGTGGGCATACTTGCGTAACTCTGCATTTAAAAAAGACGGCGTGGATTACCACGTTTCCGCCGACCTGACCGGGCAGGCTAACCACCTGGCGGCGACGATTGGCGCAGATATCGTCAAACAAAAAATGGCGGAAAATAACGGTGGCTATAAGGCGGTGAATTTCGGTTACACCGACGATCGTGTTTACAGCAAGCTGACCAGCGATAACCCTATCGATCTGGTGCGTTACCAGTTAGCCAACTGCTATATGGGGCGCGCGGGGCTGATTAACTCCGGCGGCGCGGCGGGCGGTGAGACCGATCTCAGCGACGCTGTGCGTACTGCGGTTATCAACAAACGCGCGGGCGGCATGGGCCTGATTCTGGGGCGTAAAGCCTTCAAGAAAACAATGGCGGATGGCGTGAAACTGATTAACGCCGTGCAGGACGTCTACCTGGACAATAAAGTGACGATTGCCTGATGTCACGTATCCCTCCCCAGGTTTCCGGGGAGGGGTATTGGTTATCAGGACGGCGCAAAAATCACTCTCTGAGCATTTTCGCCATGTGTTGCAACTGCTTATAGGCCTCGTAACGACGATGATGCAATGGCTGATACGCTGTCTGTGGATAATAACAGGTATCCACATGCGTAAACTGCGTCATGGCCTCGGCAACCGAGGGGGAAATATTTCCGGCGACGGCGCCAAGGATTGCGGAACCTAATAAAACGGGCTCGCTGCACTGGGTGGTTAATACCGGAAGTCCGCAGGTATCGGCTAATAGTTGCCGCACCAGAGGGTGCTGACCCGCACCGCCGCTAATCACGATATTTTTATTCCGTACGCCGCAGGCATTCTGCGCATCAATAATTTGCCGTAAACCGTAACCGATACCGCACAGTCCCGCCACATACAACGCCAGTAAATTGTCCAGGTCGCGTTCCATACCCAATCCGCAAATAACGGCGCGTGCGTGCGGGTCGGCAAACGGCGCGCGGTTGCCTAAAAACTCCGGTACAACATGAATACCCGCCGCCAGCGTGATGGCGTCCGATGCCTGCGGCGCTTTTTCTGACACCCGATCGGCAAGATAAACCGGCAGCGGTAATCCTGCCTCCTGCGCCAGTTTCCGCGCGTCTTCGGCGGCGGGATGAAACGCCAATAGCTGATCGATAGCCGCGCCCGCGGCGCTTTGCCCTCCCTCAACAAGCCAGAGCCCTGGCACCATCGCGCTGTAATACGGCCCCCAGACGCCGGGAACGAAAACGGGATCGTTCGTTGAGGTCATGGTGCAGGATGAGGTGCCAAACACATATGCCATATTATTGAGGGCGCCGCCTTCAACGCCGACAGTCCCGATGCCGCCCGCATGGGCGTCAATCAGACCCACGGCGACCGGCGTGCCCGCAGGCAGGCCCATCTCCTGCGCCGCCTGCGCGGTTAAGCCGTCGCTACAGGGCGTACCCGGCGGCACGATGCGCTGCCCGATGCGGGCAAACTCGTCATCAGCCAGTTCTGCCAGCCCGATCGTGCGGAAATAGTCCGGGTCCCAGCGGTTTTCATGAGCAAGCCAGGTCCATTTGCAGGTGACTGTACAGATGGAGCGGGCAAGGTCGCCGGTGGCGCGCCAGGTCAGGAAGTCTGCAAGGTCGAAAAATTGCCATGCGTTTTCGTACACCTCGCGGCGATTTTCCTTCAGCCATAAAATCTTAGGCGTTTCCATTTCCGGTGAGATTTTCCCGCCGACATAGTTCAGCACCGGATGTTGGCTGGCGTTAATGCGTTCAGCCTGTTCAGTCGCGCGATGGTCCATCCAGACGATGATGTTTTGCGCCGCATCGCCTTCGGCGCTCACGGGGAGCGGCGCGCCGTTTTTATCCAGAACCACCAGCGAGCAGGTGGCGTCGAAACCGATCCCCGCCACGCTTTCCGGCGCCGCGCCGGACTGCCTGAGCGCTTCCCGGATGCAGTGACAAACGGCCTGCCAGATCTCCTGGCTGGACTGCTCCACGCGGCTGCCGCTCCGGTGAGTGGTGGTGATTTTTTGCGTGACATGAGAGAGCAACGTGCCGCTCAGGTCGAAGATGCCTGCGCGGACGCTGCCTGAACCAACATCCACGCCGATAACGGTTTTCTGTAAGCTGTTCATGGCGCTTTTCCTCACAGATCAACGCTGTTGGGGAGGATAACCAGATCGCGAACAGTGACGTTTTTCGAACGAGTGACCATAAACAGTACCGATTCTGCGACTTCGATCGGCTGCATCAGGCTGCCATTTGCCAGCGCTTCTTCCATTTTCGCCTGCGGCCAGTCGTCCAGCAGCGCGGTCACTACCGGCCCCGGCAGCACCGCTCCGACGCGTACGCCATGTTCGGACACCTGACGGCGGGTTGTATGGACAAAGGCCTGAACGGCAAATTTGGAGGCCGTGTAAATAGGTTCCCAGATGACCGGTACAACGCCAGCGATAGAACTGGTGAAAATGATATCGCCGGATTTTTGCGCAATCATATGCGGCAATACGGCGCGGACGCAGCGAAATGCGGCATTGATGTTGAGGTTCAGTACGCGATCCCAGACGTCAGGATCGCCCTCGGCGACCGGCCCGCCAATGTAAGCGCCTGCGTTAGCATGGAAAATATCCAGCCCACCGGCCAGCTCGATAATGCCTGCCAGCAGGTTGTCGACCTGCCCGGTATTGAACAAGTCGATTTGCAGCGCAAACGCGTTATCGCCCAGTTCCGCGACGATTTTCTTCAGCTTCTCGCCTTCGCGGTCGATCAGGACCACTTTTGCTCCTGCGGCAAGCAGGGTTTTCGCACACTCAAGGCCGATACCGGAGGCTGCGCCGGTAATGGCTGCAACCTTGCCGTTGAGGGAAGTATTCATGGAGGGGACAGAGTGATTCATTTTATAATCCTTTATGCATAGGTGATTTTTAAGGTGTATTTGCTTCTGCGCGAAGAACGGGGGCGTTCTGACTGGCGTGTGAAGCATATTGCTCAATCGATGAAGCTGATCTAGCACTTGTTTATTTCCTCAGCAAGAGACATTCAAAATGAAGAGGCGATTTTGTGACGCGCGTTGAGAAAACGAAGAAAACAACCATCTACGACCTGGCTGAGTTAACCGGGGTTTCCGCCAGCGCGGTGAGCGCAATTTTGAATGGCAACTGGAAGAAGCGACGCATTAGCGCAAAGCTGGCGGAGAAGGTGACCCGGATTGCTGAAGAGCAGGGATATGCGGTGAACCGACAGGCCAGCCTGCTTCGCAGTAAGAAATCGAATGTCATCGGGATGATTGTCCCGAAATACGACAACCGCTACTTTGGCTCCATTGCTGAAAAGTTTGAAGAGATGGCGCGTGCCAGGGGGCTGCTGCCCATCATTACCTGTACGCGGCGTCAACCGGATCTGGAGGTTGAAGCGGCGAGGGCGATGCTCTCCTGGCAGGTGGACTGGGTTATCGCCACCGGGGCGACGCACCCGGATAAGATCGCGCAGATGTGTCATCAGGCGGGTGTGCCCACGCTGAACCTCGATCTGCCCGGAACGCTGGCGCCGTCGATTATTTCGGATAACTATGCGGGGGCTAAAGCGCTGACGGAAAGCATTCTCGCCAGCAGCCAAAAGCGGTATGGCGTTTTGGCTCCGCTGACGTTTGTGGGGGGGCGAATCACCGACAATAACACCGCCGAACGTTTGCGCGGCTTCCTCGACGCGCATAAAGCGTGTGGATTGACGGTGCCGGAAATGCAGCAACTGGTTACGGGTTATTCTTCCGCAAGGGTGGAAGGGCTACTGAAATCGGTCTACCCGTCGCCTGATATTCCGCTGCCGGGGCTGTTTGTTAATTCGACAATTTCGCTCGAAGGGGTGGTGCGCTGGCTGGCGCAGAACGGGCAGACGGGAAGCCATCAGCCGCCAATGGGCTGTTTTGACTGGGACCCGTTTGTCTCTCTGCTGGGGCACGATATCGATATGGTGCGCCAGGATGTGCCAGCCATGCTGGACAAAGTGTTTGAGATTGTGGATTCCGGCGATACCACAATACGTCGTATTGAGATCCCGCCGGAATTGATCGCCAGCCAGAACATGGCGCGTTAGCGCGTCAGCAACCAGCGCGCGGTATGTTCATCGGTAACCAGACCGTTGATCCAGCCGCCTTTCAGTGCGGCGAGGATAGCAGGGCGCTTATCTTCACCGCAGGCCGCCGCAATACGCGGACACTGGCTCTGGCGTATATCGTAGCTGGTGATGTAGCGGTTGATGAGGCTATCCACTACGTTGCCGTCTGCGTCAATAAAGCGGCCAAGTATTTCCCCCACGCCGCCGCGCGCGGTCAATTCGTCCAGTTGCGCCTCATTGATAAAACCGTCTTTGAAGATAGGACTCTGTTTCCCCAGCGCGCCGATGCCGACAAAAATGACCTCCGACGCTTCGGCGACGGCAGAGACGTTGCGAAACAGACGGCTGGTGCACCACATCTCGTATTCATCACAGGATTGCGCATAGCGTGGCGCGGGCCACTGGTAATATTTGCCCTGAATTTTACGCGCCAGCAACAGCGGGACGTCGTCGTAATAGTTACATTGTCCGTGTTCGTTCATGGCGCTGATCAACGCCACGCAGCGCGTATTGCGACTGTCGAAATCAATACGTTTGATGGTTTTTTTCAGCGTCAACCCGGAACCAATGCCGACTACCGTCGGTTTGTCGCCCTGTAAGTAGCGGGCCATCAGTTGATAACAGCCAAAGGTTACGCTGTCGAGGGTGCTTTCGCTGCTGTAGGCGGGAACAATATTGCAGTTAATTAACTGATACTTTTCCTGCAAAAGCTGCGCGTAATCGAGGCAGTTCGCGACAGGATGGTGCAGACCAATCGAAACAATGCCTTCCTCCTTCGCCGCAGCGATAAGGCGTTGTACCACCGGTCTTGACGTCCCAAGCTGGCTGGCTATCTCACTTTGGTTTAAACCCGCAATGTAGTACATCCATGCGGCCCGGACTTTCTGATCCAGCCTGATGTCATCTTCTTTGCTCACGTTTCCCTACCTTAAGAGTGGCGTTGGGGCGTTAATTTCCCTCAACCGATAAGGTCATTCTGGCGGGTGCTCAGGATTGAGGCAAGCTCTTTGCTCTTTTGTGGTCATTTGTAATTTTATAGAGCAATTGCTCTTTTGTGATCTACGGCTCTTATTTAATACAAATGATCGACTAGAGTGCAGGCATAACCTCACTGGAGAGCAGAACAATGAACGATCAATACACATGGCTTCATATTGGCTTAGGTTCTTTTCACCGCGCCCATCAGGCGTGGTATCTGCATCGTCTGATCGCTTCCGGCGATACGCGCTGGCACATTGCCGCCGGCAATATTCGCAATGACGCCGAGCACGTTGTGCAGGCGCTGGCGGCGCAAAACGGTCGTTATGTGCTGGAAACGGTCAGCCCGGAGGGCGAACGTGAGTACGAAGAGATCACGTCGATTCAGAAACTGCTGCCGTGGCAGGCGGATTTGCAGCCGCTGATTGCCGAAGGCGCCAGAGCGCAGACCAAAGTGATTGCCTTTACCGTGACGGAAGGGGGCTACTACCTGAACACCAGCCACAAGCTGGAAGTGAATAACCCCGATCTGGCGAGCGATCTCAACGGCGGCTGTAAAACGATTTACGGTGTCATTACCCGCATTCTGGAAGCGCGTATGGCCAATAACGCAGGGCCGCTGACGCTGCTCAACTGCGACAACGTGCGTCACAACGGTGAACGGTTCCACGATGGTCTGGTTGAGTTTTTACAGCTGACCGGCAAACAGGCGGTGATTGACTGGCTTAGCGCCAATGCGACCTGCCCGAATACGATGGTGGACCGCATCACGCCGCGTCCGGCAGCCGATCTTCCGGCGCGTATCAAAGCGCAGACGGGCATTGATGATAAAGCGCCGGTAATGGGCGAAACCTTTATCCAGTGGGTGGTTGAAGATCGTTTCCGCGATGTGCGTCCTGCGCTGGAAAATGTCGGTGTGGAGCTGGTGACGTCTGTTATCCCGTATGAAGAGGCGAAAATCCGCATCCTCAACTCATCACATAGCTGCATTGCGTGGGCGGGTACGTTAATCGGCCAGCAGTATATTCATGAAAGCACCCTGACGGACTTTATCTACCAGATTGCCGACCGCTACGTGACGGAAGATGTGATCCCTTGCCTGGGAGATAACGGCATCGATCTCCCGACCTATCGTGATGTGGTGCTTAAGCGTTTTACCAACCCGCATATTCAGGATACCAACCAGCGCGTTGCCGCCGACGGATTCTCGAAAATCCCGGCGATGATTGCGCCGACGCTGCGCGAGTGCTATCAGCGCGGTGCGCGGCCGAACGCTACCGCTATGCTGCCCGCACTGTTTTACGTCTTTATGGAGCAGTGGCACAAGGGCACGCTGCCTTATGAATACCAGGACGGCATTCTGGATGCGCCAGCGGTACATGCCATGTTTGAATCCGCCGATCCGATCGCGGCGTATGCCAGTGATAAAGCGCTGTTTGGCGACCTGACGGAACGTGATGATTTCGCCGCGCTGCTGCGCGAGAAAATCGCCGCTGTTCACACGCTGATTAACTGAGAGGTGGCTATGTATCTGGGTATCGATCTCGGCACATCTGAAGTGAAGGCGCTGGTCATTGATGAAAATAATGACATTGTCGCCACCCATAGCGCGCCGCTGACGATTCAGCGGCCCCATCAACACTGGTCAGAGCAATCACCGGAAGCCTGGTGGGACGCAACGGAGTATCTGATGTCCACCCTGCGGGAGAAATGTGGTCATCACTGGCAGGCGATTAAGGCGATCGGTCTTTCCGGTCAGATGCATGGCGCGGTACTGCTTGATGCCGCCGGGAATACGATCCGCCCGGCGATTCTGTGGAATGACACCCGTAGCGCCCAGGAGTGTGCGGAACTGGAAGAAATTGCCCCAGAGCTGCATCAGGTTGCCGGTAATCTGGCGATGCCGGGGTTTACCGCGCCGAAATTGCTGTGGGTGCGTCGCCATGAACCGCAGAATTTTGCCCGCATCGAAACGGTGCTGCTGCCGAAGGATTATCTGCGTTTCAAAATGACGGGTAAAAAAGTCTCCGACATGTCCGATTCGGCAGGGACGCTGTGGCTTGATGTCGAGAAGCGCGACTGGTCGGATGCGCTGCTGGAGAAATGCGGGCTGACGCGGGCCAATATGCCAGAGCTGGTGGAAGGCTGCGATATTTCTGCCACGCTCGATCCCGTCGTCGCGCAACGCTGGGGGTTAAACCCTTCGGTGGTGGTCGCCGGGGGCGGCGGAGACAACGCGGTCAGCGCTATTGGCGTTGGCGCGGTATCGCCCGGCGATGCGTTTATTTCACTGGGGACGTCCGGCGTGCTGTTTGTGGTGACAGACGCGTACCGTCCCGCGCCGCAATCCGCAGTACATGCTTTTTGCCACGTCCTGCCGAATTTGTGGCACCAGATGAGCGTAATGCTCAGCGCCGCCAGCTGTCTGCAATGGTTCTGCCGCCTGGTAGGGACAACGGAAACGGAACTGCTGGAAGAAATCGCGCAGTTAAGCGATGCGGAAAAAGCCAGCGCGCCGATGTTCCTGCCGTACCTTTCCGGTGAACGCACGCCGCATAACGATCCTGACGCCCGGGGCATGTTCTGGGGGCTGACGCACTCCAGCCAGCGCGCGCTGATGGGGTATGCGGTGCTGGAAGGCGTCAGTTTCGGCATCGCTGACGGGCTCCGTGTTTTGCAGGAGAGCGGTACAAATATCGAACAATGTTCGCTGGTGGGCGGCGGCGCCCGAAGTCCGTTCTGGGCGCAACTGCTGGCAGATATTCTGGATATGCCCGTGGTGACGCACAAAGGCGGAGAAACCGGCGGCGCGCTGGGCGCGGCGCGACTGGCGTGCCTTGCGGCAGGTAAACCGTTGGCGTCCGTTTGCGAAAAACCGGAAGTCTACAAAACCTGGTATGGCGATCCGGTTCGCCACACGGCGCTGATGCAGCGTTATCAGCAGTTTAACGCACTGTACCGAAACGACCTGAACTATCGAAATCAATAATTTCTATAACAAAAGCCCTCCGGTGAATGTACCGGAGTGGCTCCCTGCACCCTAAAACGAGGTCAATATGTCGTTAACTAACAAACAATGGCTGGGATTACCCTTAAGTCTGGTCTGGGGGTATATCGCCATCGCCGTATTCATGACTGGTGATGGTTTCGAGCTGGCATTTTTGTCGCACTACATCAAAGCGCTGGGCTTTACCCCGGCGGAAGCCTCCTTCGCCTTTACGCTATATGGCCTGGCGGCGGCGCTGTCGGCCTGGGTATCCGGCGTAGTGGCGGAGATCATCACGCCGCAAAAAACCATGATGATCGGCTTTGTGCTGTGGTGCGTATTCCACGTATTGTTCCTCGTTTTTGGGCTGGGTCAGTCCAACTACGCCTTAATTCTGCTGTTTTACGGTATTCGCGGTCTGGCGTATCCGCTGTTCCTTTATGCGTTTATCGTCGCCATTGTGCATAACGTCCGTAGCGACAGCACCAGCGCCGCGCTGGGCTGGTTCTGGGCGGTCTACTCTATTGGGATCGGCGTTTTCGGCAGTTATATCCCGAGTTTTACCATTCCGCATATTGGCGAAATGGGCACCCTGTGGCTGGCGCTGGCGTTCTGTCTGACCGGCGGTGTTATCGCGCTGGTTTCGCTGCGTAAAATTGAAACGCCGCGCCATATGCAAAACCTCACCACCCGTGAAAAGTTCAGCGAACTGGGGCGTGCGGTCACGCTGCTTTACACCAACCGTAGCATTATGTTGTCCAGCATCGTGCGTATTATCAATACGTTATCGCTGTTCGGTTTTGCGGTGGTCATGCCGATGATGTTTGTGGATGAACTGGGCTTCACCACCTCTGAATGGCTACAGGTATGGGCGGCGTTCTTCTTCACAACCATCTTCTCCAACGTCTTTTGGGGCGTACTGGCAGAGAAAATGGGCTGGATGAAGGTTGTACGCTGGTTTGGCTGCATCGGGATGGCGCTCTCCAGCCTCGCGTTTTATTACATTCCGCAGCACTTTGGCCATAACTTCGCGATGGCGCTGGTTCCGGCAATCGCGCTGGGGATCTTCGTTGCCGCGTTTGTGCCGATGGCCGCCGTCTTTCCTGCGCTTGAGCCAAAACACAAAGGAGCCGCGATTTCGGTCTACAACCTGTCGGCTGGGCTTTCCAACTTCCTCGCCCCGGCGATCGCCGTGGTGTTGTTACCGCACTTCAGCACCATTGGCGTCGTGATTGCGTATACGTTGCTCTATATTGTGGCGTTTATTCTGTGTCCGTTTATTCGTGTTGAACAACCCGGATTCACGCGTCAGGAGGCATGTGAAGGCGAAACGGTCGGTATTTCTTAATGATGTCGGGCCCGGCTGCGCTGCCGGGCCTTTTTAAGGCGGCAAATGATGAAGAGTAAAGCGGTAATTTTCGACATGGATGGCGTCATCATTGACTCCGAAGGGCTGTGGCGTCAGGCGCAAAAAGACGCGCTGGCAGGCTGGGGAGTGACGGTTAATGACGAGGAGTGTGAAACGTTAACCAAAGGGAAGCGACTGGATGAGATTGCCCGTGTCTGGTGCGAATACTGCCCGTTGCAGACAGACCCTGGGGTGCTGGAGTCGGCCATTCGCAAACGCATTACCGGACTTATTGCAACGGAAGGCGAAGCGATGGATGGCGTCTACGCGGTATTGCATCATTTTCGCCACAGGGGGTATCGGATTGCGCTGGCTACGTCATCATCCCATCAGGTTATTGAGGCTGTTCTCTCTAAACTTAATCTCCGGGGGCATTTTGACGTCATTTGCAGCGCTGACGATGAACGCTACGGCAAACCGCACCCGGCGGTGTATCTCTCCGCGCTGAAAAAGCTGGGTCTGCCCGCCGCAGAGTGTCTGGTGATTGAAGACAGCCTGAGCGGTTTTCGCGCCGCGCAGGCCGCCGGAATTGATACCATCGTGGTGTCTGACGGCTGCCAGCATCCCTGCTTTAGTGAGGCCATCGGGCGCTACACGTCAATGCCGCAACTCCTGGAGACGCTGGCCCCGCCGGTTCGGGCCGCAGGGTAAATGACCCGTTTGTGAGCGCAGAGGTTCCGGGATGTCGCCGGTCTGATTATCCCTCTCTGCGCTTACTTTCTTTTTTCGTTAGCGCAGTAACGGGCAGTCTGGCGGCAAACGGCAACGCAGCGCGTTGGGAAGTATTTCAATATGAAATTCCTGACCACTGAGCGGCTCGCCATCGAGGTTAAAGGTGATTTCATGCGGAGCCTGAATATCAAACCAGGCGGATGCGCCATCGACAATGTTGGGGTTCTCTTCCGGCTGCGTCAATGTGGAAAACAGCGCCGGAAGCAGCTCCTCACCGGTGAAGATCCGCAGTTGCAGCAGCCCGTCATTAATGAGTGCGCCAGGGCAGAGCTGTTGTCCGCCACCGGCCTGACGACCATTACCAATGCCAATCACCAGCGCATCGCCCTGCCAGTGAAAATTCTCGCCGCGAATCTCACAGCGATCGGGCTTGAGGGTGTCCATGCGCATCAGCCCATGAATAAAGTAAGAGACGCCGCCCAGCGCGGCCTTGAGTTTTTCCGGTGTTTCGGTGGTGATGCGCGTCCCGAACCCCCCTGTCGCCATATTAATAAAGCAGGTTTTATCGTTGACCTGAGCGATATCGATCGCAACTGCGTTACCGGCAATCGCCAGTTTTAAGGCTTTATCCAGCGCTTCCGGTATGCCGGCGCTGGTGGCAAAGTCATTGGCCGTGCCCAGAGGCAAAATGCCAAGCGCGGGAACGTTGCCGCCCTGACACTGAATCAGCGCGGCGGAAACTTCATTGATGGTGCCGTCGCCGCCGCCTGCAATAACTGTCTCAACGCCAAGCTGTCGGGCTTCATTAACATAACGCTGGGCATCGCCTTTTTCCCAGGTAACCCGGACGTGAATCTCCACGCCCTCATCGCGAAGTAGCCCTATCGCGTCGCGCAGGGGCTGATTATCAGCGCCTTTGCCATTTAAAATCAGTAAGCTGGCGGGAAACGTAGCCATCCTTTGTTTGCCTCTGTCGTTAACCTGTTGAAAGTGTATAGCAGAAAAGGCGCGGAAAGGTCAGAACAGGCTGAAAATGGAAGGTTTGTGCAGCACAAAAAAATAAGCCTGCGTAAGGGAGATTACGCAGGCTAAGGAGGTGGTTCCTGGTACAGCTAGCATTTATGGGTTATGTTTTTCAGCGCCTCGGATAATACCCGTAATGAACGAGGCGGTATGTGATCGATTTCTAAGAATCTTCCCATAATGAAAAAATAACGTGGATTAACTACTTAGCGTGTGGGTTCCGTGTGGATTCGCCGGAAAAATTACGCATTAACAACGCATAATTCAGATCCATATCCTGCGGCACCGGCATCCAGACGGTGTAGCCATCGCCAGGCGCCACCGGCATTGCTTCACCTTTGGCGTTTTCCATATGTTCCAGAGTGAAGTTGACGTTCCCCTGCGGCGTCATCAGCTCCAGGCTGTCGCCGATGGAGAATTTGTTCTTCACGGCAACGGCGGCAAGGGCGCCTTTACGCTCGCCGGTGAACTCACCCACGAACTGCTGACGTTCAGAAACAGAGTAACCGTACTCGTAATTCTGGTAGTCATCATGCGTGTGGCGGCGCAGAAAGCCTTCGGTGTAACCGCGATGCGCCAGGCCTTCCAGCGTTTCCAGCAGTTGCGGATCAAACGGCTTGCCCGCAGCGGCATCGTCGATCGCTTTGCGATAAACCTGAGCGGTACGCGCACAGTAGTAGAAGGATTTGGTACGGCCTTCGATTTTCAGTGAGTGCACGCCCATTTTGGTCAGGCGTTCAACGTGAGCAATGGCGCGCAGATCTTTCGAGTTCATGATGTAGGTGCCGTGTTCATCTTCGAACGCGGTCATGTATTCGCCCGGACGCTGAGCTTCTTCGATCATAAACACTTTGTCGGTCGGTGCGCCGATACCCAGCGTCGGCTCGACGTTCTGTACCGGAATCGGTTCGTATTTATGGACGATGTTGCCCACGACGTCTTCTTTCCCTTCCTGCACGTTATATTCCCAACGGCAGGCGTTGGTGCAGGTTCCCTGGTTCGGATCGCGCTTGTTGATGTAGCCAGAGAGCAGGCAACGACCGGAGTAGGCCATGCACAGCGCGCCGTGTACGAAGATTTCGATCTCCATTTCCGGCACCTGTTGACGAATCTCTTCAATCTCTTCCAGTGACAGTTCGCGGGAAAGAATAACGCGGGTCAGCCCCATCTGGTTCCAGAATTTCACCGTTGCCCAGTTTACGGCGTTGGCCTGCACCGAAAGGTGAATCGGCATCTCCGGGAAGTTTTCACGTACCAGCATGATAAGCCCGGGATCGGACATGATCAGCGCATCCGGCCCCATTTCCACAACCGGTTTAAGATCGCGAATAAAGGTTTTCAGTTTCGCGTTATGCGGCGCAATGTTCACGACCACATAGAATTTTTTGCCAAGCGCGTGGGCTTCGTTAATGCCGAGCTGCAAATTCTCGTGGTTAAATTCGTTGTTGCGCACGCGCAGGGAGTAACGCGGTTGGCCCGCATACACGGCATCTGCGCCATAAGCGAAAGCGTAACGCATATTTTTCAGCGTTCCCGCCGGGGAAAGGAGTTCCGGTTTAAACATAATTTTCTCGTTCTGATGACAGGTCAGATCCGCTTCACTGAATGAGGCGGTTAGGGGGAGTGCCCCTACGTTAAGGGCGGGCATTGTAGCGCTGTGGGGGAGGCAGGTAAAGAAAAACGCCGGATGGCGGCGTAGCGCCTTCTCTGGCCGACAACACTCTTATTTGTCGGCCGGATCAGCGGAGCGTCATCCGGCTATTGCAGGCGTGACTTATGCAATCCGGCAGGTATCCGCTTCCCAGCGATACCCGACGCCGTATACCGCACGGATGAACGACTGTTCGGCATCCAGTGATTCCAGCTTGCGGCGCAGGTTTTTGATGTGGCTGTCAATGGTGCGGTCCGTCACCACGCGATAATCATCGTAGAGATGATTAAGCAGTTGCTCGCGGGAGAAAACTTTCCCCGGCTCGTGAGACAGCGTTTTCAACAGGCGAAACTCTGCGGGGGTCAGGTCGAGCATCTTGCCGCGCCAGGATGCCTGAAAACGGCCTTCATCAACAATCAGCGGGCTTTGCGCGTCCAGCTGTTGCAGCTCACGCTGCGGCTTGCAGCGGCGCAAAATCGTTTTCACGCGGGCGACCACCTCACGGGGGCTGTAAGGTTTGCAGATGTAATCATCGGCGCCAATCTCCAGCCCAAGCAGGCGGTCGATCTCTTCAATCTTTGCCGTGACCATCACGATGGGCACGTCAGAAAAACGGCGAATTTCCCGGCACAGCGTCAGGCCGTCCGTACCTGGCAGCATTAAGTCCAGCAGGATCAGGTCTGGCGGCGTTTGATGCACATACTGCAATACCTGATCGCCATGACTGATTAGCGTGGGGGCATAGCTTGCGGCGCGCAGATAGTCGATCAGCAGTTGTCCCAGCTTGGGTTCATCTTCCACGATTAAAATACGCGGCGTGTTTTCATCAATGGGTAACTCAGTCATACATCTCTCTGTAAATCGCGTTCCAGCGGTAACTCTACTGTAATGCTAAGCCCGCCAAAAGGCGAATGGGACGCCCGGATACGACCATTATGCGCTTGTACGATATTGTCGCAAATCGCCAGTCCCAGACCGGACCCGCCGCTGGCGCGGTTGCGGGAGCCTTCTGTGCGGTAGAAACGTTCAAACAGTTTTTGTAACTGCTCATCGCGAACGCCGGGCGCGGAATCGGCGAACGTTAACAGCAGCATGTTGTCGCGCTGCTCGGCGGAAATGTGCAGGCTGCCGCCGCTGTCGGTGTAGCGCAGACTATTTTCCAGCAGATTATTGAATAACTGCATCAGACGATCCGGATCGCCGAATACCATCACGCTGTCAGGAAGGGAAAAGTGTAACGTCAGCCCACGGCTGGCGAAGCGCTCGCGAAACGCGCCGCCCGCCACCTCCAGCAGGGGAATCAGGTCCACCGATGTTTTCTGGTACGCCAGCGCGCCTTCATCGGACATAGAAAGCTGATGCAGATCGTCAACCAGCTTGGTGAGCGTGCCGACTTCAGCCTGGAGCGAGGCCACCGATTCGGGCGTAAACTGGCGGACTCCGTCCTGGATAGCCTCCAGCTCACCGCGCAATACCGCCAGCGGCGTGCGCAGTTCGTGGGAGATATCCGCCATAAAATCGCGGCGCATTTGCTGATTTTTTTCCAGCGTGCTGGCGAGCTGGTTAAAATCCTGCGCCAGTTTACCCAGTTCATCCGCGCTGGTCGGCGTTACGCGCGTCGTGAAGTCGCCTGCGGCCAGTTTGTGCGTGCCTTCCACCAGCCGCTTAACGGGCGCCAGCAACCCGCGCGCCAGCGGAAACGTCGCCAGCGCCGCCAGCAGAGTCGACAACGCCACGATCAGCCAGCTGGTACGGCGCTGTTGCTTATCAAAATTAATATCGGTATTGCGCGTCAGTCGCTCAACGGGAGAGGCAATCACCGCGCCAACCTCCACACCGTTTACGTGAATAGCCCGGCGGGTGCCGTCTCGCGGGACTGGCGCTCGCGGGCCGACCAGCACATTGGCGTGTTGATCGACGACCCAAAATTGGGTTCGCCAGCCATGCGGCGGCATCCCGGGGCCGGGTTTGTTATCGTCGTTGTCATGCTCAAAAGAGCGCAGGATCTGGAAAACGAAGCGATCGTTATTGCGTAAAAAACGCCAGTTGCCGTGCAGCGAGTACTGCTCGCCCAGCGCGTCGCCGAGCATCTGCAACCGCTGTTCGTTGCCATGTTTGATGTAGTCGATAAACCCACGCTCAAAGCTGATGCGTACGGCCCAGTGCATGCTGATCAGCAAGACAATGCAGGTGGCGAAAATCGCCAGAAACAATTTGCCGGTAATACCGGGCCGCCAGAACTTCATTGCGTGCTCCTTTTGCGTCGTGAAATGACGGCGTTTTTATGCGTGTCGTTCGGCACCCGGGCGAAGATGAGTGCGGGCAGCGCGATAATCAGGGCCATGCACAGCCAGGTATACATAAACACCGTGTGGCTCGCGCCGCTGTCGGCCGCGATATGTTGTTGACCAAACATGCCCAGCAGCAGCCCGGCGATGGTCACGCCAATACTCATCGACAGCTGCATGATCATGGACAGCAAGCTGTTGCCGCTGCTGGCGAGTTCATCGGGCAGATCTTTGAGCGTTAAGGTGTTCATGGATGAAAAACGGGTGGAGTTGACCATGCCTTGCAGGAACAGCACAAAGGGCAGGGCGTAATACCAGCCAAGCATCGCAACGCTCATAAACAGCAGGCTGACCAGCGACAGACCGAGGGTGGTGGCGACCAGTACGCGACGATAGCCAAAGCGGTTTACCACCTGTACGACGATACGTTTCATTCCCATGCTGCCGAGTACCATCGGGATCATCATCAACCCGGCATGAAACGGCGAGAACCCCAGACCAATCTGCAAAAAGACCGGCGTCATGAAGGGCAGCATGCCGCTCCCGACGCGCCCGGCGAAGCTACCAGACAGGCCCAGCGAGAAGGTGTGGGTGCGAAACAGCGCCAGACTAAACAGCGCGCGCGGATTGTTTTTGGCGTGTTTCAGGTAGAGCGCAATCGCCAGGATGCCGCACAACACCAGTGCGCCCAGTGAGAGAGGCGAGAGCCCCGTGCCTTTGCTGCCGTCCAGCGCCATCGTCAGTACCGCCATGCCGACGGCCAGCAGGAGGAACCCTGAAAGATCGAAGCGCCGGGTTTGCATGGTGTAGTTCGGCATCAGCATGAGCGTCGCAATCGCCCCGACAATGCCGACCGGAATGTTAATCAGGAAAATCCAGTGCCAGGAGGCGTACTCGACCAGAATGCCGCCCAGCGCCGGGCCGAGCAGCGGCCCGACCTGACCGGGCAGCGTGACGAAGGTCATCGCCGCCATATATTGTTCGCGCGGAACGATCTTCATGACCGTCAGTCTGCCGACCGGCACCATCATGGCGCCGCCCACGCCCTGTAAAACGCGCGCCAGCACCAGTTCATTCAGCGTGCTGGACCAGGCGCAAAATAGCGATCCCAACGTAAACAGCACAATGGCGGTAAAGAAGATATTACGCACGCCGACTTTATCCGCCAGCCAGCCGCTGGCAGGCAGCATTACCGCCACGGTCAGTACATAGGAAACCACGACCATGTGCATATGCAGCGGGCTTTCCCCCAGACTGAGCGCCATAGAGGGAAGCGCGGTGTTGACGATTGTGGTATCCAGCGATTGCATAAAAAAGCCGAATGCCACAATCCAGAGTTGCCAGCGTGTGCTGTCAGGAAGTTCTGTCATGGCTCTGTTATGGATTCCGGTTGGCTATTATTACGTGAAAAACGCAGCCGCAGACGGTCGAAAAAGAGATAGACCACCGGGGTGGTATAGAGCGTCAGCAGCTGGCTCATCACCAGTCCGCCCACGATCGTAATCCCTAATGGTTGACGTAACTCTGAACCATCGCCCCCGGAGATAACCAGCGGCAGCGCGCCAAACAGCGCCGCCAGCGTGGTCATCATGATTGGGCGAAAACGCAGCAGGCAGGCCTGGAAAATCGCCTGTTCCGGCGTCAGGTTGCCGTTTCTCTGCGCCTCAAGCGCAAAATCGACCATCATGATGGCGTTTTTCTTCACAATGCCAATTAATAGCATGATCCCGATGAGCGCGATTAGGCTGAACGGGGCATTGAACAGCTCCAGCGCCAGTAGCGCCCCCACGCCTGCGGAGGGGAGGGTAGAGAGGATGGTCAGCGGATGAACATAACTTTCATACAATATCCCCAACACAATATAGACCGTCGCGATCGCCGCCAGGATCAGAATCACCTGCGAATTCATCGTCTCCTGGAAAACCTGTGCCGTGCCGGCGAAACTGCCGCGCACCGTTGACGGTACGCCAAGCTGTGTCATCGCCCGGTTGATGGCTTCCGTCGCTTCGGACAGCGACGTGCCCGTAGGCAGGTTAAACGCGATAGTCGAGGCGGCGGACAACCCCTGGTGATTCACTGACAGCGGCGCATTGGCGGGCTGCCATTTTGCAAAATAAGAGAGCGGAATCGCCTTCCCGTCGCTGTTAATGACGAACATCTTCTCCAGCGCGCTGATGTCCTGGGTATAGCGTGAGTCAACCTCCATCACAACCTTATACTGGTTCATCGGCTGATAGATGGTGGAAATTTGCCGTTGACCGAAGGCATTATTCAGCAGACTGTTGGCGGCCTGCACGTCGATCCCCAGCCGGGACATGGTTTCGCGGTCGTAAATCAGGTTCATCTCCGCGCCGTTATCTTGCTGGTCGGAGTTAACGTCCGCCAGTTGGGGGAGCGCCGCCAGCGCTTTACGGATTTTCGGCTCCCATTCCCGCAGCGCGCTTAAATCATCAGACAGCAGGGCATACTGGTAGCTGGCGTTAGCCTGCCGCCCGCCGACGCGGATATCCTGCACCGCCATCAGAAACAGGTTTGCGCCCGGCTCTTTTGCCAGCGCGACCCGCAGCCGGTCGATAACCTGCTGCGCCGTTTCATGGCGCTCGCCGCGTGATTTCAGCGTAATAAACATCATCCCGCTGTTGACCCGCGAACCGCCGGTGAAGCCGGTCACGTTGTCGACCGCCGGATCGTCGCGAATGATCTTCATAAAGTCCTGAAGTTTGCCGCGCATCGCCTGAAACGAAATACTCTGGTCAGCCTGAATGCCGCCCATCAGTACGCCTGTATCCTGTTCGGGGAAGAAGGTTTTGGGGATGGAAATATAGAGCCAGATATTCAGCGCAATGGTGCCCAACAAGACGACGCCCACCAGCCGCGTATGGTTTAGCACCCATTTCAGCGATGTGCCGTACCCCTGTTGCAGGCCAGTCAGCAGACGGCCAAAGCCGCGGCTTCGCGTCTGCTCGCGAGGCTTGCTGGACTTCAGCATCCAGCCGCACATCATGGGGGTTAGCGTGAGCGAGACGAGCAGCGAGATGCCGATCGCCACCGAAAGGGTGACGGCAAACTCGCGTAATAATCTTCCGGGCAATCCCCCCATCAGCAAGAGCGGCAGGAATACCGCCACCAGGGAGAGGCTCATGGAGAGCACCGTAAAGCCAACTTCACGCGTTCCCTGAAGCGCCGCCTGCAAGGGCTTCATGCCGGCTTCAAGATGGCGGGAGATATTTTCCAGCACCACAATGGCGTCATCGACGACAAACCCGGTGGCGATAGTCAGCGCCATCAGCGACAGGTTGTTCAGGCTAAAACCGCACAGGTACATTGCGGCGAAGGTGCCAATCAGCGACACGGGAACCGCAACGGCAGGAATCAACGTTGCGCGCCCGGAGCGCAGAAATAAAAAGACCACCAGAATGACCAGCGCGACGGAAATAACCAGCGTCTGCTCCACTTCCTCCAGCGAGGCGCGAATCGTCGGGGAACGATCCTGAGCGATTTGCAGGTCAATTGAGGCGGGAATCAGCGTTTGTAATTCCGGGAGCTTCTCGCGAATGCTGTCTACCGTCTGGATGATATTGGCTTCCGGCAGCTTGCGAATCATCAGCAAAATCGCCGGTTTGGCGTTGGTCATCCCGGCGTTACGCACATCCTGCACCGAGTCAGTTACCGTGGCGACATCGCCCAGACGCACGGCGGCGCCGTTGTTGTAGTGGATAATCAACGGCTGGTATTCCGTCGCCGTTTTCAGTTCATCATTTGTCTGAACCTGCCAGCGATGAGTCTTGTCGTCGATCGCGCCCTGTGGCTTACGCACGTTGGCATTGCTGATGGCGCTGCGCACGTCATCCAGCGATACGCCCTGATTAAACAACGCCTGCGGGTTAAGCCCCACGCGCACGGCGGGCAGCGAACTGCCGCCGACATCCACATCGCCGACGCCGTCAATCTGCGCGATTGTCTGCGCCAGTTGCGTTGAGGCGAAGTCATACAGCTCTCCCTGCGACCAGGTGTCCGATGTGAGCGTCAGAATCATAATCGGCGCGTCGGACGGGTTGGCTTTACGGTAGGTCGGGCGGCTGGGCATCCCGCTGGGCAGCAGACTCTGTGCGGCATTAATTGCCGCCTGCACGTCACGCGCCGCGCCGTTGATATCACGGTCAAAGTTAAACTGAAGAATAATTCGCGTGCTGCCCAGCGAGCTGCTGGAGGTCATCTCACTGACTCCCGCGATGCGTCCGAGTGAACGCTCCAGCGGCGTGGCGACCGACGACGCCATGGTTTCCGGCGAAGCGCCCGGAAGCGATGCGCTCACCATAATGACCGGAAAATCCACCTGCGGCAGCGGGGCGACCGGCAATAACCGGAAACCCAGCACGCCGCAGAGCGTAATGGCGATGGAGATTAAAATGGTCGCCACCGGGCGGTAAATGAAAAGGGCGAAAAATTTCATTTACGCCTCCTCTTCCTGGCGGGGGAAGCGGCTTTTCACATACAGCGACAGGCGGTCAAACAGCAGATAGATGACGGGCGTGGTGAACAGGGTTAAGACCTGGCTGACCAGCAGGCCGCCTACCATGCCAATCCCTAACGGGCGGCGTAATTCCGCGCCTGTGCCGGTACTTAACATCAATGGCAGCGCGCCTAACAGTGCCGCCAGCGTGGTCATCAGAATCGGGCGAAAACGCAGCAGACAGGCCTGGAAAATCGCATCACGCGGCGCCATTCCCTGCTCGCGCTCGGCGGCCAGGGCGAAGTCGATCATCATGATGGCGTTCTTCTTCACAATACCGATCAACAAAATGATCCCGATGATGGCAATCACGTCCAGTTCACTACCGGCAATCATGAGCGCCAGCAGCGCCCCGACGCCCGCCGTCGGCAGGGTGGAGAGGATCGTGATTGGGTGGATAAAGCTTTCGTACAGCACGCCAAGCACGATATACATCGCCACCACTGCCGCCACGATCAGCCAGACGGTGCTGCCGAGCGCGGCCTGGAAGGCCAGTGTGCTGCCCTGGAACTGGGTGGTGATATCGACTGGCAGGTTGACCGTTTTCTCCGTGTCCAGAATGGCCTGTACCGCATCGCCGAGCGAATAATTATCCGGCACGTTAAACGAGAAGGTCGTTACCGGGAACTGATCCAGGTGATTAATGGAAAGCGGCGCGAAACGCTGCTCGATTTTGGCGATGGCGCTAAGCGGCACAATCCCGCCGTCGCTGCTGGTCAGACGGATGGTGTCCATTGCCGCCAGCCCCGGCGTGGTGTCGGTGTTATGTTCCAGCACGACGCGATATTGATTCGCCTGGGTGTAGATGGTCGAAATCAGGCGCTGGCCAAAGGCGTTATACAGGGCGTTATCGACATCCGCCATGCTGATGCCAAGACGGCTGGCGCTGTCGCGGTCAACGTTCACATACGCCACCAGACCTTTGTCCTGCCAGTCGCTGCTGACGTCAGAAAGCTGCGGAAGCTGCTGGAGTTTTTCCATCAGCTGCGGCACCCAGGTGCTGAGCGCATCCAGTGAGGTGGCCTGTAGCGTAAACTGGTACTGCGTGCGGCTCACCTGAGTATCAATGGTGAGATCCTGCGTTGGCTGGAGGTAGAGATCGACGCCGGGCACTTTCGCCACGGCGTGTTGCAGGCGGGCGATGACTTTCTGCACCCGATCGTCACGTTCATTCAGCGGTTTAAGGTTAATTTGCAGACGCGCGCTGTTCAGCGCCGGGTTGGTGCCATCAACGCCGACAAAGGCGGTCAGGCTTTCCACCGCCGGGTCTTTTAAAATCACATCAGACACCTGGCGCTGGCGCTGGGCCATGCTGGCGAACGAGCTGGATTGCGGAGCCTGCAATGTGCCCTGAATAATGCCGTTATCCTGCACCGGGAAGAACCCTTTCGGGATAAAGACCCACAGCATGATGCTGAGAAGCAGGGTGCCGAGCGCCACGCTCAGCGTCAGCCACGGATGGTTGAGCACTTTTGCCAGCCACTGACCGTATTTCTCAATGACGCGATCAAACATTTTTTCCGCCGCGCGGGAGAAGCGGTTTTGCTTGCGCAGCGACGCCTGACTGAGCATCCGGGCGCACATCATGGGCGTCAGGGTCAGCGACACGACGGCGGAGATCAGGATCGCTACCGCCAGCGTGACCGCAAATTCGCGGAACAAACGCCCGACGATATCGCCCATAAATAACAGCGGGATCAGTACCGCAATCAGCGAGAAGGTTAATGAAATAATGGTAAAGCCGATTTCGCCAGCGCCTTTGAGCGCCGCCGCCAGCGGTTTTTCCCCTTTCTCGATGTAACGCGAAATGTTCTCAATCACCACAATCGCGTCGTCCACGACGAAGCCGGTGGCGATGGTCAGCGCCATTAGCGTCAGGTTATTGATCGAGAAATCGAGAAAGACCATTACCGCAAAAGTGCCGATCAGCGATAACGGCACGGCGACGCCCGGAATGATTGTGGCGGGGACATTACGCAGGAACAGGTAGATGATCATCACCACCAGCGCAATCGCCAGCATCAGTTCGAACTGGGTGTCGGTAACGGAAGCGCGAATGTTGGTGGTGCGATCCGACAGCACGGTGACATTGACCGATTTTGGCAGGCTTTCCGTAAGCTGCGGCAGCATCTGACGAATGCTGTCCGCCGTGGAGATAATGTTGGCGCCAGGCTGGCGCTGCACATTCATCACAATGGCCTGTTCTTTATTGGCCCACGCGCCGAGCCAGCTGTTTTCCGCGCCTTGTTCGACCGTTGCCACATCGCCCAGACGTACCGGCGCGCCGTTCTGCCAGGCGATGATTAACTGGCGATACTCATCGACAGACTGCATCTGATCGTTAGCAGAGAGCGTGACCGCGCGAGTTGGGCCATCAAGGCTCCCTTTCGCCGAGTTGACGTTGGCGCTGGTGATGGCAGCGCGAACCGTCTCGCTGGTAAGCCCCAGCGCGGCAATCGCCTGCGCATTCAGCTTCACACGCACGGCCGGGCGTTGGCCGCCGGACAGCGTGACCAGCCCTACGCCGGATACCTGGGAAATTTTCTGCGCCACCCGGGTTTCCACCATGTCTTCCACCTGCGTCATGGGCATAGCGGTTGAGGTGACGGCCAGCGTCATGATCGGTGGATCTGCCGGGTTAACTTTGCTGTATACCGGCGGGTTAGGCAGATCGCTCGGCAGCAGGTTTGTGGCCGCGTTAATGGCGGCCTGTACTTCCTGCTCGGCGACATCCAGCGGCAGAGTCAGCTGGAACTGCAACGTTACAACCGATGCGCCGCCGGAACTTTGTGACGACATCTGTTTCAGGCCGGACATTTGCCCGAACTGGCGTTCAAGCGGCGCGGTGACGGCGGAGGTCATCACATCCGGGCTGGCGCCGGGGTAGAGCGTTACCACCTGAATGGTGGGGTAGTCCACCTCCGGCAATGCGGCGACGGGCAGGAAGCGGTAACCGATAATCCCGGCGAGTAAAATCGCCACCATCAGCAGCGTGGTCGCGACAGGGCGCATAATAAACAGGCGCGACGGGCCGCCTGTGCTGCTCGGAGGTAACACCTGCATCAGGAGCGCACTCCTTTCTTACCGTATTCCCGATTCGTGGCTTTATCTTCTTTCGCCGCAGGCGCTTGCGCTTCCACCACTTCGACTTTCGCCCCATCCGTCAGACGATCGATCCCGTCCGTCACGACGCGATCGCCTGCCGACAGCCCGGCGCTGATTACCACGTTCTGACTGTCCTGAATACCCGGTTTAACCAGATGCTTGCTGACTTTGTTCTCATCATTTAACACCCAGACAAAGTGGCCTTCGTTACCCATTTGCACGGCCGCTGTCGGTATCACCACCGCGTTTTGCTGCGTGTCGACCAGCATGCGGGCGTTAACAAACTGGTTAGGGAACAGCGCGTCATCCTGGTTGTTAAAACGGGCTTTGATTTTGATGGTGCCGGTCGTGGCGTCGATTTGGTTGTCCAGGCTGAGCAGTACGCCGTCGCTTAATTTCTGTGAGTTAGTGCGATCCCAGGCTTCAACGGTTAATGTTTTGCCCGTTTTTTGCGCCTGTACGACGGTGGCGATATCGCTTTCCGGCAAGGTAAAAATAAGATCGATTGGGTGTGTCTGGGTGATAACGACAATGCCTGTGGTATCGCCGCTGGAAATTTGATTACCGACATCCACCTGTTTTAACCCCACGCGACCCTCTACCGGTGCGGTGATGCGGCTCCAGTCAAGCTGCAACTGCGCGCTGGCGACGCTGGCTTCATCGGCCTTAATGGTGCCTTCTGTTTCGCTGACCAGCGCCTGTTGCGCGTCCAGCTCCTGGCGGGAGACAAGGTTGGTTTTCACCAGCTGTTGATAGCGTGCTAAATCGCGACGGGCATTCGCCAGCGTGGCTTTGTCTTTCGCGAGCTGCCCCTGCGCTTGCGCTAAGGCGACTTTAAACTGGCTGGGATCGATTTCCGCCAGCAGATCGCCCGCTTTGACCTGTTGTCCTTCCTGGAAGTGCAGCGCCATCAGTTGACCATCCACGCGGCTGCGTACCGTGACGGTATTGGCGGCAGCGATCGTGCCCAGCCCGGTCAGATAGCGTGGTACGGCTTGTTCCGTTGCGGTCGCCGCCTGAACCGGCGCCAGCGGGCCGGAACGCATGCCGCGACGTCCTGCGCCAGCCTGACGTTGCGCATGTTCGTTAGCGCCCGGCGCATTCCCCTGGGTTTCGCTGCGACTATGCCAGAACCCGTACACGGCAATGGCCGCCACAACGACCACGATTGCTATCACCCAGCGGGATTTTTTACTGCCTTTCATCGTTATAAGTTTCTCATCCTGAAACGTTTCGCGGAATGATACTAGTTTAGTCATCCATAACGGGAGAAAAATGGAGGAATTATGAAACACTGTCTGGATTCGTCTGAATGACGTCGGCCTTTGCGAGGCGTTACGCAACAATCACCCATGAAAAACACGGATATTTACTCTTACGTTAGAGTGGCGGCACGGCAAAAAAAGGAGGTAAGCCACAGCTTTCAGCAGGACGCTGGAACGGGAAAGCCCCTCCCGAGGAAGGGGCTAAAATAAGGAAAGGGTTATGATGAAGTGCGTCATCATACTGGTGATACTCTTAGTGATTAGCTTTCAGACTTACTAAGACACCAGGGGGAGGGGAAACCCTCCCTAACCCTCACTCCTGAAAATAAGCCACAGCAAAAATAATGTCAATCTGCAAGCCGCTCAGCTTGCGAGGCGGTTAACGAAATACGACGTCCGCCCAGCGCGCAAGACCGGCGGTGACGGAACCGAAGTCATCGCCGCCAGCAATCGGAATGCCCGGCAACTGCTCCGCCAGCGCGTTTTTGATCAGCGGTGAGCGCGCGCTGCCGCCGGTCAGATAGATGACATCCGGTTTTTCCTGCGCATTGTCCAGCGCCAGCTGTACCTGCTCCAGAATACGCGCCAGCGGCTGGCTCAGCGCGGCTTCCAGCCCCTGCTGACTGACAGACGTCGCCAGCTCATCGCTGATAAACGGCAGCGTGGTGAGGATATCGGGCCGCCCGGACAGGGCGATTTTGCTCTCCTCCGCGCTGCGTACCAGACGATAGCTGAGGCGCTGACGCCAGACTTTAAGCAGCAGCGCGACTTTATCCGCATCGCGGGCGTCCCGAACCAGCTCGTTGAGCAGACGACCGTTGGCGCTGCTGTAGAAATCGCTCTGTGCGGGAACATCATTGGTCGCGACAGCGTTCCACCACGGCAGAACCGGCAATGCGATGCCTTTTTCGGTTTCGCCGCCCATGCCCAGCAACGGCATCAGGTGTTTAAACGCCAGCGCGATGTCCAGGTCGTTACCGCCCACGCGACAGCCGCTGTGCCCGAGCAGGCTGGAGGCGCGGTCAGCGCGCTGATGCCACTGCGGCCCCATCAGCAGCAATGAACAGTCGGTCGTCCCGCCGCCAATATCCACCACCAGTACGCGCTTCTCTTCCTGCAACGTGGCTTCATAATCCAGACCCGCCGCAACCGGTTCAAACTGGAAGACGACATCCTGAAAACCGGCGCGTTTTGCCGCGCGCTCCAGAATGCCTTGCGCCTGGCGGTTGGCCTCATCGCCACCCAGCCCCTGAAAGTTAATTGGTCGACCGATCACCGCCTGCGTGATGCTTTCCGGCAACTGCGTTTGCGCCATATGACGGATGTGCAACATCATCGCGCAAACCAGATCCTCAAACAGCGCAACCTGCTGCGGTTTTAGGCCGTTAGCGCCGAGGAAGGATTTTGGCGATTTAACGAAGTAAACCTCTTCCGGGTCGTCAATGTAGTGGCTCAGCGAAGCCAGCCCGAACTGCACGCTGCCTGCGCCGACCTCAATATCTTCTTCACGGTTGTAGCGCATTGCGCGCCGCAACAGCGCCTGCGTTTCGTCATCCGTCGCCGGAACCGCGTGATGGCGGTACAGCCACTCGCTGACGGCTTCACGCGTCGGGGCGCAAAGCATTGAGGGCAACAGCGTGCTGTTATTTTCCATTTTTAGCAACTGCGGTTGCCCGTCGCGCATGACGGCAACGGAACAGTTTGCCGTGCCGTAGTCAAAACCAATAAACACCTTAATAATCCCCATGCCAGTGAAGAAGGGGCGTGACTTTAACGAAATGTTGTAATCCCGACAACTGGAATATGAAAGCAAGGCGCGGCGTTTGAATAGCGTTTATGCTGAAGGAGAATAAAAACAGGAGTCGCAATGTATATCCTAAGCTGGCAGCCGCCTTATGACTGGTCCTGGATGTTGGGTTTTCTCGCCGCGCGTGCGGTGAGCGGCGTCGAAACGGTTGAGCCCGCGCGTTACGTTCGCAGTCTGGCGACGGGAGAACATCGGGGACTGATCGCCGTTGTACCGGAGCACCAGACGCATACGCTGCGCGTAACCCTGAGCGCGGGCTTGTTGCCCGTCGCCGAAGAATGTCTGGCAAAAATTGAACGCCTGTTCGATCTGCGCTGTAACCCCGATCAGATTGCCGACGCGCTCGGCAGTCTGGGGGCTGCGCGACCGGGATTGCGCCTGCCCGGCTCGGTGGATGCCTTCGAACAGGGCGTAAGGGCGATACTCGGGCAACTGGTCAGCGTGGCGATGGCGGCAAAGCTGACGGCGAAAGTCGCCCGTCGTTATGGCGATGTGCTTGCCGACGCGCCGGAGTATGTCTGTTTCCCCACGCCGCAAACGCTGGCGGCGGCGGACCCATTCGCGCTTAAAGCACTGGGGATGCCGCTTAAACGCGCGGAAGCGCTGATCCATCTAGCGCGTGCGACGCTGGATGGAACGTTAGAGACGGTCGCGCCGCCGGATATTGCGCTGGGGGTGAAAAACCTGCAAACCTTTCCTGGGATTGGGCGCTGGACGGCCAACTACTTCGCGCTGCGCGGCTGGCAGGCGAAAGATATCTTTTTGCCGGATGATTATCTGATTAAACAGCGGTTTTCGGGAATGACGCCCGCGCAAATCCGCCGTTATGCGGAGCGCTGGAAACCCTGGCGCTCCTACGCGTTGCTGCATATCTGGTATACGGATGGCTGGCAGCCGTCAGTTGATGGCGAAATAACTGGTGTTCAGTAACAGATCCAGCGGCTGGGCATCGGCAATGACGTCGCCGTAAATCAGATCGATGCCAATACCGGAAAGCGCATCCATGATCAGCGGCATTTGTACCGGGCCGGCAATGGTTCTGACGCCCAGCCGCTGCGCATGGCTCTGAATAATCGATACCAGCATTTCATCCATTAAATTACCGTGAAGGCTGGCGCAGAGTTCGCTATCAAGCAACAGGTAGTCAGCCATGTGGGCGCTTAAGCAATCGAAAAGCGCCAGGTCACGGTTGACCTGGCTGAGAACAATGCGACAGCCCGCCTGACGCAGTATCTGTATCGCGGGTATGGCCTTATCGGACTCTTGCATCAGGACATGTGCCGGGATAACCAGATGCAATAAGCGCGGCGGAAGTGGGCTGCGCTCCAGCTGTTCGAGCAGCTCATCAATGAATGTTGCGCGGCTGAGTCCGGCGGCGGAAAGCGGCAGGGCGATGCTCACCCCCTTACTGGCGACGGTGGATGCCGCGTGCTGGAAAAATGTCTGAAACACGCGACGATCGAGAGCGTGGCTGAGTTCGGGATCGGTTAACCCTGCGCGGAATGCCTGCTCCTCCATGATTTCGCCGTCGCTGGTCCACAGCCGCAGCGAGATCAGCCAAAAACCGCACGTTTCAGGGATGCGCGGCGACGCGACCCCGCGGGCGATCATCAATAGAGGGTTATCTTTGGTTATGTGCCATTGTTCATCCTGAGACGTGACTTCCCGCTCGCTGTGCGCCTGTTCCTGCTGCGCTTCGTACACGGTGACACGTCCCCGACCGTTGTTTTTAGAGGCATAGCAGGCGATATCCGCCTGGGACATCACGTCTGCCGCCCGGCGATTGGCGTTATTGATTAGCGTGATCCCGGCGCTGGCGCCAATGGGGTGTTCGCGGTCTTCCCACGTAAAGCGGTATTCATTAATCGCGTTGACGATCCGCGTAGAAATAAAGCGCGCGCTGTCGATATTGCAATCCGGCAGCAGGAGGCCAAATTCGTCCCCGCCCAGGCGGGCCAGCATATCGCTGGAACGCAGCATACTAAGCATTAAGGCGGCCAGTTCGCGAAGCAGCGCATCGCCTGCGGCATGCCCGGCGCTGTCGTTAACGGCTTTAAAGCGGTCAAGATCAATAAAGACCAGCGCATGATGCTGGCGCGTATCGCGTACCGTAAGCAGGATTTCTTTAAGATGGCCTTCAAAACTGACCCGGTTAGCCAGGTGGGTGAGGGCGTCATGAGAGGCGCTGTAGCTGAGCTGGCGCAGCATTTTCCGCGATTCCGTGACGTCCTGAATGACTAGTACGGAGCCGATATTCCCGCCGTCCAGCGTACTGAGCGGCGTAATGCTGTAATGAATGTCGTAGCGACCGCCGTTGCGACAGTGAAGCACCACATCCTGCTCAATGGCGGAACGCGACATATCCGCGCTATAGATATTTTCCATCAGCGGGCCGTTATCGCCAAAAGTGATGCGCAATACCGTCAGCAGCGGGATGCCGATCGCATGCTCCTGCTGCCAGCCGCTCATCTTTTCGGCGACAGGGTTCATAAAGGTTACGTTCATATCGACGTCAATACAGACAACCGCTTCCCCGATGGAATCCAGCGTAATGTGCAGGCGCTCTTTTTCCTGATACAGCGCCTCGTTAAGCTGTTTGACTTCGGTCATGTCCATGTTGATGCCAAGCAGGCGTTCCACGTCGCCGTCTTTATCCAGCACCCGGTTCGCCAGGGCGCGGATATGCCGGATGCCATCTTTTACGCCAATCCTGAATTCGAGCTTAAAGGGGAGACGTGCCGCCAGAGACTCGCGGATGATCTTTTCCGTCGGCGCGCGGTCTTCCGGCAACAGGCAGTCGTGCCAGAGTTGCCAGGTGGGTTTGATATGCGGCGGAACCTCATACAGCTCAAACATGCGCTTATCCCAGCTGATCACGTCAGGCCGCAGTTCCCATTCCCAGATGCCGATACCGCCCGCTTCGTTCGCCAGCGTAATCCGCTCCATCAAGCGCTTGTTTACCCGTTCGGTATGTTTCAGGTCGTTGATATCTTCAATTTGCGCAATGAAATAGAGCGGGGTGTTGTCGCTATGGCGAACCAGTGAAACGGCCAGTAATGCCCAGACCACATCGCCGTCGCGGGTGTAATAGCGTTTCTCCATGGAATAGCTGTTGATATCGCCGCGCACCAGCATATTCAGCTGTTCAAGGTCGTTATGCAGATCCTCAGGCCAGGTGAGCTGTTGAAAGGTGAGGGCGCGCAGTTCATCCTGGCTGTAACCAAGAAACTGACACAATGCCTTGTTGGCCTGTAGCCATTGGCCTTCGGTGCCCACTAACGCCATGCCGATCGCGGAATATTCCATCGCGTTACGAAAGCGTAATTCGCTTTCCGTGATATTTTTTTGTTCCGCCCGAAACGCATACATCACCATTGTCATGATGTTGACGGGCAGCAGGATCATTAAAAGCGGCAGCCAGGGAACGTTCATCATGGCGTATGTTTTGGGCGTTGACAGCAGCGCCGGGTCGGATGCCAGCATCAGCGACGTCATCATGACGGTGGCAAGGAAGATCAGAAACGCTTCCATACGCGGCAGACGTATCGCGCTCCACATCAGCAGAACGATAATGCAGGTGAAAGGCCACGGAACGTACAGCATAGAGAGCCAGCTTAGCCCCAGCGTTATCGTCAGCGTAAGCAGCGTTTCAAGCAGTAAACGGGGATCGCGATGGCGAAGCAGGTAGCGTGGTTTAAACAGCAAGCCTAATGGCACCAGCGCCAGCGCGCCGATAGACTCGGACAGAATCCAAATCAAAAATGTTTTTACTGGCGTCCCTTCGGGCATCAGCAGCCAGAGCAGCGCGCCTCCCAGTAGCGGTGGAATCACCGCGCTGCCCGTCGCCAGGCGGAGCCAGTCATTCAAATTTTGTAAGGGGTTATACCAGGGCAGTAGCTTACGTAACAGGATTGCGCCGACCACCGCTTCAATAATATTGATCGCCGTCCAGCCAAAATTCAGCGAACCGGCAGGAGAAAAAACGAGTGACGCACTTATGCTGCCGAGGGAACAGACCAGTGCGATCCCCGGCCACATCCGTCCTGCGTGGCGATAAAAACCGACCATCATGATTGACGTCGGGAACCACAGCGGCGCCAGCGGCGTATCGAAACGCGACAACTCCAGCGAGAAGAGTGTAAAGATAAAGGTGAGCAGACCTAAACTGACGAGACGCAGTAGAGGGTGAGGCAAGGTAACTAAAACATGTTGGGTTTGTTTACTCATTACCACGTTATCCGAATAGCCCTTGCCGTCGCGGAGGGCCCGGACGCGTCAGTTTTCATTCAGGATCATGCTAGTACAAACAATTTACGATTTATACGTCAGCGGCTCATAATTTGACATCTCCGGGGGATTAATTCCGGCATAAACGAATAAATCCGGCAGCTGCTTTAAAAATAATCATTTTAATTTGCGACAGGGAGAGATGGACGGCAATTTAGCGTTCTGTTATCTCGACTGGTATCGTGCCGCTGAAATCCCTATAATTGCCGCGTTTGGCGCTTCGGCGTCGCCCTCCCTAACATCCAGGTTAATCAGGTCGCTAAATTTATGACTGTTCAGTCTCATCAGTGCGTCATTATCGGTATTGCTGGCGCATCGGCTTCCGGCAAGAGTCTTATTGCCAGTACCCTTTATCGCGAATTGCGTGAACAAGTGGGTGATGAACATATCGGCGTTATTCCCGAAGACAGCTATTACAAAGATCAAAGCCATCTGTCGATGGAAGAGCGTGTAAAAACCAACTACGACCATCCTAATGCGATGGATCACAGTTTGCTGTTCCAGCATCTGCAAGCGCTCAAGCGCGGTTCGGCGATTGAATTGCCCGTATACAGCTATGTTGAACATACCCGCATGCAGGAAACCGTTCGCGTCGAGCCCAAAAAAGTCATTATTCTCGAAGGGATTTTGCTGCTGACGGACGCGCGTTTGCGTGAAGAGATGAACTTCTCTATTTTTGTCGATACCCCGCTGGATATCTGCCTGATGCGCCGTATTAAGCGCGACGTCAACGAGCGTGGGCGTTCAATGGATTCGGTGATGGCGCAGTACCAGAAAACCGTACGCCCGATGTTCCTGCAATTTATTGAACCTTCCAAGCAATACGCCGATATTATCGTACCGCGCGGCGGTAAGAACCGCATTGCGATTGATATTCTGAAAGCGAAAATCAGTCAGTTCTTTGAATAAGCCCAGCGAATTGTGTACCGTTCAGTGATAACCTGGTTCGCCCTTGACGCGTTGAACGTTAAGGGCCTGATGCACGAAAGGAGAAAGTGCCATGCGTTTGTGTGACCGAGATATTGAAGCCTGGCTGGATGAAGGCCGCTTGTCGATCAACCCGCGTCCTCCTGTTGAGCGTATTAATGGCGCGACGGTGGATGTGCGCCTTGGCAATAAATTTCGTACATTTCGTGGCCACACGGCTGCGTTTATTGATTTAAGCGGCCCGAAGGATGAGGTCAGCGCCGCGCTGGATCGCGTGATGAGCGATGAAATCGTGCTGGATGAAGGCGACGCGTTTTATCTTCATCCAGGCGAGCTGGCGCTGGCCGTGACCTTTGAGTCCGTCACGCTGCCGCCGGATCTCGTGGGGTGGCTGGATGGCCGTTCCTCGCTGGCGCGTCTTGGGCTGATGGTGCACGTTACCGCGCACCGTATCGATCCCGGCTGGTCCGGTTGCATCGTTCTGGAGTTCTACAACTCCGGGAAATTACCGCTGGCCCTGCGTCCGGGAATGCTGATTGGCGCCCTGAGCTTTGAGCCGCTCTCCGGCCCTGCCGCACGCCCTTATAACCGTCGCCAGGATGCGAAATACCGCGATCAGCAAGGCGCTGTTGCCAGCCGGATTGACAAAGACTGAGTCTGCTCCACTGAGGATAGCATGAGACGATTTCTGACGACGCTGATGATTCTCCTGGTCGTGCTGGTGGCCGGTTTCTCGGCGTTGGTGATGTTGGTGAATCCGAATGATTTCCGCGCGTATATGGTGCAGCAGGTCGCTGCGCGTAGCGGATATCAACTGCAACTGGATGGCCCTCTGCGCTGGCACGTATGGCCTCAACTCAGCATCCTTTCTGGACGGATGGCGTTGACAGCGGAAGGCGCCAGCGAACCCTTGGTTCGGGCCGACAATATGCGTCTGGACGTTGCGCTGTGGCCGCTTCTTAGTCATCAGTTGAAGGTTGAACAGGTGATGCTCAAAGGCGCGGTCATCCAGTTGACGCCGCAGACGGAAGCGGCGCGCCGGGAAGACGCGCCTGTTGCGCCAAAAGACAATACGCTGCCGGATGTCCCGGAAGACCGTGGTTGGTCTTTTGATATCAGCAGCTTACGCGTTGCTGACAGCGTGCTGGTGTTCCAGCATGAAGACGACGAGCAAATTACGGTTCGCGATATTCGCCTGCAAATGGAGCAGGATGAACAGCATCGCGGGACGTTTGATTTTTCCGGGCGGGTGAACCGCGATCAGCGCGATCTCTCGCTCTCCTTCAACGGAACGGTCGATGCGTCTGACTATCCGCACAACTTAACGGCCGGTATCGAGCAGCTCAACTGGCAGTTGCAGGGAGCCGATTTACCGAAACAGGGTATTCAGGGCCAGGGGCAATTACAGGCGCAGTGGCAGGAAGGGCAAAAAAGGCTCTCTTTCAGTCAGCTCAGTTTAACCGCCAACGACAGCACCCTGACCGGACAGGCTCAGGTGACGCTGAGCGATGAGCCGGAATGGGCGATCGATCTGCAATTTGGCAAGCTGAATCTGGATAACCTTCTTCCGCGAAATGACGTGGCAAGCACATCCAAAAACGTGGCGCAAACGGGGCAGCAGTCGACGCGGCCGCGGCCGGTTATCGCGTCCCGCGTTGATGAACCCGCTTATCAGGGGCTAAAAGGGTTTTCTGCGGCCCTCTCTCTGCGGGCGGATAACGCGCAGTGGCGTGGCATGGTGTTTACCGACGTGTCGGCGAAAATGACGAATCAGGCCGGTTTGCTGAATATCGTTGAGTTGCAGGGGAAACTCGACGGCGGTGAGATTTCTCTGCCCGGTACGCTGGACGCGAGAGCGGCAAATCCGCGCGCCGTGTTCCAGCCGCGCCTTGAGGATGTGGAAATCGGTACGATTCTGAACGCGTTTGACTATCCCATCGCGCTGACCGGCAAAATGTCGCTGGCGGGTGATTTTTCAGGCGCGGATATTGACGCCCAGGCGTTTCGTCATGGCTGGCAAGGGCAGGCGCATGTTGAAATGCGCGACACGCGTATGGAAGGGATGAACTTCCAGCAACTGGTGCAGCAGGCGGTAACGCGTAGCGGTGGCGATGTGCAGCAATCGCAGCAGAATTTTGATAACGCGACCCGTCTGGATCGCTTTGTCACCGACCTGACGCTGGATAACGGTAAGCTCACGCTGGGCAGCATGGAAGGGCAGTCTGCAATACTGGCGGTTTCCGGTAATGGCGCGTTGAATCTTGTTGAGCAGACCTGCGACACGCAGTTTAACGTGCGCGTGCTGGGCGGCTGGACAGGTGAAAGCAAGCTGATTGATTTCCTGAAAGAGACGCCGGTTCCGCTGCGCGTATACGGTAAGTGGCAGGCGCTGAATTACAATCTCCAGGTTGACCAGATTCTGCGTAAGCATTTGCAGGATGAAGCAAAACGTCGTCTGAGCGACTGGGCGGATCGTAATAAAGAGAGCCGCAACGGTAAAGACGTGAAGAAGCTGCTGGATAAGCTGTAAGCGAATCTGAATGCCGGCTGTGAAAACAGACAGCATGTGTAGGCCGGATAAGGCGTTTACGCCGCCATCCGGCAACACCCTACGCCTGATGGCGCTGCGCTTATCAGGCCTACAACGACACAACCGTAGGCCGGGTAAGGCGTCAGTCGCCACCCGGCATGCCGTTCAGCCTTACACCTCGTAATCTAACTCGTCATCGCTACGTAACGGAATAATCTGCACTTTCTGTACGCGGTGACTCTCAACCTGCAAGGTTTTCAACAGGTAATCTCCCACCTGAACCTCTTCTCCGGTTTTCGGCACACGTTGCAGGTATTCCATCAACAACCCCGCGATGGTGTGGTACTCGCGTTTCTCATCCAGCGGCAGCGGAACGTACTGCACCAGATCTTCCAGCGGCATATGGCCGTTGGCGGTCCAGGAGCCGTCCGGGTTTTTCTGAATATCGTGACGGGCGTCGATCTCTTCCACTTCGTTTGGCAGATTACCGGCGATGGTTTCCATGACGTCGCTCAGGGTTACGATCCCTTCAACGGAACCAAACTCATCCACGACAAAAGCAAAATGCGTACGGGCGTTACGGAACTGCTCCAGCGCCGGAAGCAGCGGTAGCGTTTCAGGAAACACCAGCGGTTGACGGATCAACGCCCGCAGATCGAGCGGATCGCCGCGCAGCGATTGCTGTAGCAGGTCGATGACATGCACCACGCCAAGCAACTCTTCCTGTTCGTCCTCTCCGGTCACTACCAGACGCGTATGCTGGTTTTTTTCCAGCAGGGCGCGAATTTCCTCTTCAGGCGCGTCGAGATCGATGTGCTCAATATCATGGCGCGAGGTCATGATACTGCTGACGGTGCGCTGGTTGAGGTTCAGCACCCGTTCAATCATCTGCCGCTCTTGCGGGTTGAAAATCTGGCTGTCGTCATGATCCGCCAGCATGGCGGAGGTGTCAGCATCCAGCTCGGCATCCTCCTTTTTCCCGCTGAGCAAACGCATCACCGCTTCGGTGGTGCGCTGGCGCAACGTATGGTTGGCGGATAAGAAGCGACGACGGTTGAAGATCGCCAGTTGGTTCAGCGCTTCAATCATCACCGAGAAGCCGATCGCGGCGTACAGATAACCTTTCGGAATATGGAAGCCAAACCCTTCCGCCACCAGGCTGAAGCCGATCATCAGCAGGAAGCTGAGGCAGAGGATCACGATGGTCGGGTGGCTGTTCACAAACCGGGTCAGGGATTTACTGGCCAGCAGCATCAGGCTGATGGCGATAATCACCGCCGCCATCATCACCGCAAGGTGTTCGACCATCCCCACGGCGGTAATGACCGAGTCGAGGGAGAAGATGGCGTCCAGCACTACAATTTGCGCCACCACGCCCCAGAATTTCGCCCCTTTGCGTTGGGTGGGGTTATCGCTGTCTTTCCCCTCCAGCCGCTCGTTGAGCTCCATCGTGGCTTTAAAGAGCAGGAAGAAACCGCCAAACAGCATAATCAGATCCCGGGCGCTGAAGCTCAGGTCGCGTATGCTGAAGAGAGGCTTCGTCAGCGTGACCAGCCACGAGATAGACGCCAGCAACAGCAGCCGCATGATCATCGCTAACAGCAGCCCGGTAATGCGCGCACGATCGCGCTGCGCAGGCGGCAGTTTTTCAGCGAGGATGGCAATAAAGACCAGGTTATCAATGCCGAGGACTAACTCGATGACGATAAGCGTGACGAGTCCGGCCCAGATTGATGGATCGGCAATCCATTCCATAGTGAGAATAATACCTTTCGTTATATGACAGTTGTCACAATTCGATCATGGATAAAGCTGGCGCAAAATGCAATGACATAACGTCATTTCTCTTTCTTTTATATCAGGCTTTTATGCTGAAAACGTGGCGGAAAAATAACCATAAAGTTTCCATATGGTACGGTTTTTTTAATGTGGACATATTTCGGAAATATCGCAGGTTGGGCGTTAAATATAGAATTTGTCAACATCAATAAAATCCTAAAATTATAATTTCGCCACGCTTAATATTAATCTTAAAAAGGGTGAAGTACAGGCTTGTTACCTTGCCTGCTATTACGTTAACTGCAACAATTCTTGCAGCATTAATGGTGGGCAACAAAAATATCCTGTCGCCGTCAAGCAGGCCATTACTGAGTAACTTTCTTATTTCCTGTGATGTTTCTCTGTCGCGAAGAAGAGGAAATAAAGAGGATTATAAAAACCTAAATTAATCAGTGTATTGGTAGCTAAAAATCCAAGGGCGGTAGCGTGTCTGATAACCTGGTGACAAGTCTGAATTATTCTGTCAATAGCCTACGGATGAATCCAAATTTTTTAGGACTGATGCCAGTTAAATTTCTTTTCAATTAACTGCAATGTAAATGTGTACAGGCGAAGTCGCTATTTAAATTGCACGGGATAATTACTCTGCCAAAGTGATAAATAATCAATGATGAAATCCAAAATGAAATTGATGCCATTATTGGTGTCGGTAACCTTGATAAGTGGTTGCACAGTACTTCCGGGCAGCAATATGTCTACGATGGGTAAAGACGTGATCAAACAGCAAGACGCTGATTTTGATCTCGACCGTATGGTGAATGTCTATCCGTTGACGCCGCGCCTGGTGGAGCAATTACGACCACGTCCAAATGTGGCGCAGCCCAATATGTCACTGGACCAGGAGATCTCAAGCTACCAGTACCGCGTCGGCCCAGGCGATGTTTTGAATGTGACGGTCTGGGATCACCCGGAACTGACCACGCCCGCCGGGCAGTACCGCAGCTCCAGTGATACCGGCAACTGGGTTCAACCCGATGGCACCATGTTTTATCCCTACATCGGCAAAGTGACTGTGGTGGGCAAAACGCTGGGTGAAATTCGCAGTGATATTACCGGGCGCTTAGCGAAGTACATTGCTGACCCGCAGGTGGACGTTAATATCGCCGCTTTCCGCTCGCAGAAGGCGTATGTCTCCGGGCAGGTGAATAAATCCGGCCAGCAGGCGATCACCAACGTGCCGCTCACCGTTCTTGATGCCATCAACGCCGCCGGCGGCCTGACCGAAAACGCCGACTGGCGCAACGTCGTGCTGACGCACAATGGCCAGGAGCAGCGAATTTCTTTGCAGGCGCTGATGCAAAACGGCGATCTCAGCCAGAACCGGTTGCTCTACCCCGGCGACATCCTGTTTGTACCGCGTAATGACGATCTGAAAGTCTTCGTGATGGGTGAAGTGAAGAAACAGAGCACCCTCAAAATGGACTTCAGCGGTATGACGCTCACCGAAGCATTGGGTACGGCGGAAGGTATCGACCTGACCACCTCCAATGCCAGCGGCATCTTCGTGATTCGACCGCTGAAAGGCGAGGGCGGACGCAATGGCAAGATCGCCAATATTTATCAGCTTGATATGTCTGATGCCACCTCTCTGGTGATGGCGACGGAGTTCCGACTGCAACCTTACGATGTGGTGTACGTCACGACCGCACCGGTTGCGCGCTGGAACCGTCTGATCAATCAGTTGCTGCCGACCATCAGCGGTGTCCGTTATATGACGGATACGGCCAGCGACATTCATAACTGGTAAACGTCATGTTTAACAAAATCTTAGTTGTTTGCGTGGGGAACATTTGCCGTTCCCCAACGGCAGAGCGCTTGCTGAAAAGTTATCACCCGTCGTTAACGGTGGAGTCCGCCGGGTTGGGCGCGCTGGTGGGAAGGGGCGCCGACCGGTCGGCGGTCAGCGTGGCGGCGGCGCATAACCTCTCTCTTGAAGGTCATTGCGCTCGCCAGATCTCCGGGCGTATGTGCCGGGATTATGACCTGATTCTGGCGATGGAAAAACGCCATATAGCCAGACTGTGCGAGATGGCGCCAGAGATGCGCGGGAAAGTGATGTTGTTCGGCCACTGGGACAGCGAGCGTGAAATACCCGACCCGTATCGCAAAAGTCGCGAGGCGTTTGAAGCGGTGTACACATTACTTGAAAGGTCTGCTCGCCAATGGGCGCAGGCATTGAACGCAGAGCAGGTATAACAATGACAGAAAAAGTAAAACAGCTTGCCGCTCCGGTAACGGGCAGTGATGAAATCGATATCGGTCGTCTGGTGGGAACCGTCATTGAAGCGCGCTGGTGGGTGCTTGGCATTACGGCGGTATTTGCGCTGTGCGCGGTGATTTACACGCTATTCGCCACGCCGATTTACAGCGCCGACGCGCTGGTGCAAATCGAGCAAAATACCGGTAACTCGCTGGTGCAGGATATTGGCTCTGCGCTGGCCAATAAACCGCCGGCATCAGAAGCGGAAATTCAGCTGATTCAGTCGCGTCTGGTTCTGGGGAAAACCGTTGACGATCTCGACCTGGATATCTCCGTCACCAAAAACACCTTCCCGCTGTTTGGCGCAGGCTGGGAGCGCCTGATGGGGCGGCAGAATGAGACGGTGAAAGTGACAACGTTCACCCGTCCAAAAGAGATGGGCGAGCAGGTTTTCACGCTTAACGTGCTGAGTGACAAAACCTACGAACTGACCAGCGATGGCGGCTTTAGCGCGCGCGGTCAGGCCGGGCAACTGCTGAGTAAAGATGGCGTGACGATGATGGTGAGCGCTATCCATGCCCGCCCGGACAGTGAATTTACCGTCACTAAATTCTCCACGCTTGGGATGATCAACAATCTGCAAAACAACCTGACTGTGACGGAAAACGGCAAAGATACCGGCGTATTGAGCCTGGCCTTCACCGGTGAAGACAAGGATCAGATCCGCGATATTCTCAACAGCATCACCCGCAACTATCTCGAACAGAACGTTGAGCGGAAATCTGCGGAAGCGGCGAAAAGTCTGGCGTTCCTGGCGAAACAGTTGCCGGAAGTGCGCAGTCGCCTGGACGTCGCGGAAAACAAACTCAACGCCTTCCGTCAGGATAAAGACTCCGTGGACTTACCGCTGGAGGCCAAGGCGGTGCTGGATTCGATGGTGAATATCGACGCCCAGCTTAACGAACTGACCTTCAAAGAGGCGGAAATCTCCAAGCTGTTTACTAAAGCGCATCCGGCTTACCGTACGCTGCTGGAAAAACGTAAAGCGCTGGAAGATGAAAAAGCCAAACTGAACGGGCGCGTGACGGCAATGCCGAAAACACAGCAGGAAATTGTGCGTCTGACGCGCGACGTCGAATCCGGTCAGCAGGTTTATATGCAACTGCTGAACAAGCAGCAGGAGCTGAAGATCACCGAGGCCAGCACCGTCGGGGATGTGCGTATTGTTGACCCGGCGATTGCCCAGCCGGGCGTGCTGAAGCCGAAAAAAGCGCTGATTATTCTTGGCAGCATTATTCTTGGCCTGATGCTCTCTATCGTCGGCGTGTTGCTGCGTTCGCTGTTTAACCGTGGGATTGAAAGTCCGCAGGTGCTCGAAGAACACGGCATCAGCGTCTATGCCAGCATTCCGCTGTCGGAGTGGCAGAAAGCGCGCGATAACGTCAAAACGATTAAGGGCGTTAAACGCTACAAACAGAGCCAGTTGCTGGCGGTGGGGAATCCAACCGATCTGGCGATTGAGGCGGTGCGTAGCCTGCGTACCAGCCTGCATTTCGCCATGATGCAGGCGCAAAACAATGCGCTGATGTTGACCGGGGTCAGCCCGTCTATCGGCAAAACCTTTGTCTGCGCCAACCTGGCGGCGGTCATCAGCCAGACCAACAAACGCGTGCTGCTGATCGACTGCGATATGCGTAAAGGCTATACCCACGAGCTGCTGGGCACCAACAACGTGAATGGTCTGTCCGACATTCTGGTGGGCAAAGGGGATATCGCCTCCTGCGCTAAACCCACTTCCATCCCGCATTTCGATCTGGTGCCGCGCGGACAGGTGCCGCCTAACCCGTCGGAACTGCTGATGAGCGAGCGCTTTGGCGAACTGATTGCCTGGGCCAGCGCGCACTATGACCTGGTCTTAATCGATACGCCGCCGATTCTGGCGGTGACCGATGCGGCGATCGTCGGACGGCATGTCGGCACCACGCTGATGGTGGCGCGTTACGCCGTTAACACATTAAAAGAGGTGGAAACCAGCCTGAGCCGCTTTGAGCAGAACGGTATTCCGGTAAAAGGCGTAATCCTCAACTCCATCTTCCGACGGGCGACCGGTTATCAGGATTACGGTTACTACGAGTACGAATACAAGTCGGATTCAAAATAATAAGTCGCCTGATGACGCTGCGCTTATCAGGCCTACAGGGCCGACAAAATTGCTGGTGACTGTAGGCCGGATAAGGTGTTTACACCGCCATCCGACACTATCCGGGGAATGAGAATGACAATAGACAACCCACTGATTTCGATCTACATGCCAACCTGGAATCGGCAGCAACTGGCGATTCGCGCGATTAAATCGGTGCTGCGCCAGGACTATACCCACTGGGAAATGATCATTGTGGATGACTGCTCCTCATCGTATGAGCAGTTGCAGCAGTTTGTTGAAGGGTTAAACGACCCGCGCGTGCGCTACACCCACAATGCGATCAATTCCGGCGCCTGCGCGGTGCGTAATCAGGCCATTATGCAGGCGAAAGGGCAGTACATCACCGGGATCGATGATGATGATGAATGGACGCCGAACCGTCTGAGCGTGTTCCTTGAACATAAGCATCAGCTGGTAACGCACGCGTTTTTATACGCCAATGACTATGTCTGCGAAGGCGAGGTTTACTCGCAGCCGGCCAGTCTGCCGTTGTACCCGAAATCGCCGTACTCACGCCGTCTTTTTTATAAACGCAATATCATTGGCAATCAGGTCTTTACCTGGGCCTGGCGCTTTAAAGAGTGCCTGTTTGATACCGAACTGAAAGCCGCGCAGGACTACGATATTTTCCTGCGTATGGTGGTTGAGTACGGCGAACCGTGGAAAGTGGAAGAGGCGACGCAGATTCTGCACATCAATCATGGTGAAATGCAGATCACCTCCTCGCCGAAAAAATTCTCCGGCTACTTTCATTTCTACCGCAAGCATAAAGACAAATTCGACCGCGCCAGCAAAAAGTATCAGCTGTTTACGCTGTACCAGATCCGCAATAAGCGAATGACCTGGCGCACGTTGCTGACGCTGTTTTCTGTGCGTAACGGCAAACGCCTGGCTGACGGACTGCGGGGGCGTTAAGGATGCTGGAGGATCTACGCGCAAACAGCTGGAGTCTGCGCCCGTGCTGCATGGTGCTGGCCTACCGCGTCGCCCATTTTTGTTCCGTCTGGCGCAAAAAAAATGTGCTGAATAACCTGTGGGCCGTGCCGGTGCTGGTGCTGTACCGCCTGATGACCGAATGCCTGTTTGGTTACGAAATTCAGGCCGCCGCAACCATCGGCCGACGCTTCACCATCCATCACGGTTATGCCGTCGTGATCAATAAGCATGTCGTCGCGGGCGACGACTTCACCGTGCGTCATGGCGTCACTATCGGCAACCGGGGCGGCGACAGCCTGGCGTGCCCGGTCATTGGTAACGGCGTTGAGCTGGGCGCTAACGTCATTTTGCTGGGGAATATCACCATCGGCAATAACGTGACTATCGGGGCGGGCAGCGTGGTGCTCGACACGGTTCCCGATAACGCGCTGGTAGTGGGAGAGAAGGCGCGAGTGAAGGTAATTAAATGAATATTCTGCAATTTAATGTTCGACTGGCGGAAGGCGGCGCGGCGGGCGTGGCATTAGACCTGCACCTGCGCGCGCTACAAAAAGGCCTGACCTCGCACTTTGTCTATGGCTATGGCAAAGGCGGGAAGAAAAGCGTCAGCCACAGCAACTATCCGCATGTGATTAAACAGACGCCGCGTCTGACATCGGTCGCCAATATCGCGCTGTTTCGTCTGTTTAACCGCGACCTTTTTGGCAATCTCGATAATCTGTACCGCAAAGTGACCCGGACATCCGGCCCGCTGGTGCTGCATTTTCATGTGCTGCACAGCTACTGGCTGAATCTGGCGGAGGTTGTCGCTTTCTGCGAGAAGGTGAAAAACCACAAGCCGGACGTGAGGCTGGTCTGGACGCTGCACGATCACTGGAGCGTGACCGGACGCTGTGCCTTTACCGACGGCTGTGAAGGCTGGAAAAGCGGCTGCCAGAAATGCCCGACGCTGACCAATTATCCGCCGGTAAAAGTGGACAGAGCGCACCAGCTGGTGGTGGGCAAGCGGCAGCTGTTTCAGCAGATGCTCTCGTTGGGCTGTCAGTTTATCTCGCCCAGCCAGCATGTGGCGGAGGCGTTTAACAGCCTGTACGGGGCAGGGCGTTGTCGCATTATCAATAATGGCATTGATGTGGCGACCGAAGCGATTCTGTCCGAACTGTCGCCGGTGAGCGAGCGCCAGGGCAAACCGAAAATTGCCGTGGTGGCGCACGATCTGCGCTATGACGGCAAAACAAACCAACAGCTGGTGCGCGACATGATGGCGGCAGGCAACAACATTGAGCTGCACACCTTCGGTAAGTTTTCCCCCTTCGACGGTGAGAACGTGGTGAATCACGGCTTTGAAACCGATAAACGCAAGCTGATGAGCGCCCTTAACCAGATGGATGCGCTGGTGTTCAGCTCCCGGGTCGATAATTACCCGCTGATTTTGTGTGAAGCGTTATCTATCGGCGTGCCGGTGATCGCCACGCACAGCGACGCGGCGCAGGAGGTACTGGCAAAATCGGGCGGGCGAACGTTCAGTGAAGACGAGGTGCTTAACCTGGTGCAGATGAGCAAATCCGACATTGCCCAGGCCGTATTTGGCGCCTCGCTGGAGGCCTTTTGCGAGCGTAGCCGCACCGCATACAGCGGACAACAGATGCTGGAGGAGTATGTCTCGTTCTATCAGAATCTGTAGTTACCTGCTGCTGCCGCTGATCTACCTGCTGGTCAACGTCAAAATTGCCCAACTGGGCGAAAGCTTCCCCATCACCATCGTCACCTTTTTACCCGTTTTGCTGTTGTTGTTCATTGAGCGCATCAGCATTAAAAAATTGATGATTGCGCTGGGCGTGGGGGCAGGGCTGACGGCGTTTAACTACCTGTTCGGTCAGTCGCTGGATGCCAGCAAGTATGTCACCTCGACGATGCTGTTTGTTTACATCGTCATCATTATCGGCATGGTGTGGAGTATTCGCTTTAAAACCGTTTCCCCGCATAACTACCGCAAGATATTACGTTTTTTCTATATGGTGGTGGCGTTTGTGGTGGCGCTGGCGGCAGTTGAGATGGCGCAGATCATTCTCACTGGCGGCAGCAGTTTAATGGAAGGAATTTCGAAATATCTTATTTACAGTAATAGCTATGTGCTGAATTTTATTAAATTTGGCGGCAAGCGAACCACTGCGCTCTATTTTGAACCGGCGTTTTTTGCTCTGGCGTTAATCTCAATTTGGCTCAGCATCAAACAGTTTGGTATCAAAACCCCTAAGACCGATGCTATGATTCTGGCAGGGATAATATTATCAGGATCATTTTCAGGGGTAATGACCTTTATCCTGTTTTACTTACTGGAGTGGGCATTTCAGTATCTGAATAAGGATGCGATAAGGAAAAAATTGCCACTGGCGATTATTTCGTTGGGCGTATTTTTAGTCGGTGTGGTTTTTGCTTTTCCTTATATCGCTGAACGTCTTGGAGATTTAGGAACGGAAGGCTCGTCATCGTATTATCGTATCGTTGGGCCATTAGTGATGGTCGGTTATTCGTTGACCCATATTGATGGCGTAGTCAGATTTGGCTCACTTTATGAATATGTCGCATCATTCGGAATTTTTAACGGTGCGGATGTCGGAAAAACAATAGACAATGGCCTGTATCTGCTGATTATTTATTTCTCATGGTTCGCGGTGTTATTGACCGCATGGTACATGTGGAAAATCTTAAAATTGACGCTGAATGCGTTTGGCGATAATCAGAATTTTCGGGTGCAGCTTTATCTCTTTACGCCGGTATCGTTGTTTTTTACCGGTTCGATATTTAGCCCGGAATATGCATTTTTAATCGTTTGTCCTTTTATTTTGCGCAAAGCGCTAAATATTACGAATTCATGACGAGGTGGTTTTATGTTACTTAGCGTCGTTACTGTCGCCTTTCGTAATTACGACGGCGTGGTAAACACCTGGCGCTCGCTGCGCAACCTGGCGCGCGATCCCAGCCTGACCTTTGAATGGATTGTCGTGGACGGCGGTTCGGATGACGGCACCGCCCAGTTTCTGGAAAAACTCAACGGTGAGTTTAACTTACGCTTCGTAAGTGAAAAGGATCGCGGCATTTACGACGCGATGAACAAAGGCATTGCGATGGCGCAAGGGCGCTATACTCTTTTCCTCAATTCCGGCGATGTGTTTCATGAAGATGTCACCGATTTTGTCCGTCAACTGGGGCGAAAAAATGATGACGCGATGTACATTGGCGACGCGTTGCTGGATTTTGGTGAAGGAAATAAAACCCGACGAAGCGCCAAACATGGCTGGTATATCTACCACAGCTTACCCGCCAGCCATCAGGCTATTTTCTTCCCGACCGCAGGGCTGAAAAAACATCCATACGATCTGCAATATAAGGTGTCATCTGATTACGCGCTGGCAGCCAGTCTTTATAAATCAGGCTATCCTTTCCGTCGAATCAAAGGGTTGGTGTCTGAATTTTCTATGGGCGGCGTGTCAACCTCAAACAATCTGGAATTATGCCGGGATGCAAAAAACGTGCAGCGTAAAATATTACGCGTCCCCGGATTCTGGGCGGAATTATCTTATTTACTACGTCTGAAAACGACAGGCAAAGCAAAAGCCTTATATAACAAAGCCTGAATATAAGGAAAAATGATGCAGGATTTAAGCGGCTTCTCGGTGCCGAAAGGGTTCCGGGGCGGCAATGCAATAAAAGTGCAATTATGGTGGGCGGTGCAGGCGACGTTATTTAGCTGGTCGCCGCAGGTGATGTATCGCTGGCGCGCATTTTTATTACGGATGTTTGGCGCAAAAATAGGAAAAAACGCAGTCATCCGACCTTCTGTAAAAATTACGTATCCGTGGAAATTGACGTTAGGTGATTACGCCTGGGTCGGCGATGACGCCGTTTTATATACGCTGGGTGACATTACGATTGGCGCACATTCTGTTATTTCGCAGAAAAGCTATTTATGTACCGGCAGTCATGATTATGCCAGCGCCCATTTTGATATTAACGCCACGCCAATTGTGATTGGCGAGAAATGCTGGCTGGCGACGGATGTCTTTGTCGCTCCCGGCGTAACGATAGGCGACGGCACCGTCGTTGGTGCGCGAAGCAGTGTTTTTAAATCGCTACCGGCAAACACAATCTGCCGTGGCAATCCCGCAGTGGTAACGCGCGAGCGCGTTGAGAAAGTTACTCCCTAACGGGACTATTTGAGGAAAATAAAATGTCAAAAGTCGCTCTCATTACTGGCGTAACCGGGCAGGATGGTTCTTACCTGGCGGAACTTCTGCTGGAGAAAGGTTACGAGGTTCATGGTATCAAGCGTCGCGCGTCTTCGTTCAATACCGAACGCGTGGATCATATCTATCAGGACCCACATGCCAGCAACCCGAAATTCCACCTGCACTACGGTGATCTGACCGACTCATCCAACCTGACCCGCATTTTGCAGGAAGTGCAGCCGGATGAAGTCTACAACCTGGGGGCAATGAGCCACGTTGCGGTTTCGTTTGAGTCCCCGGAATACACCGCCGACGTGGATGCGCTGGGTACGCTGCGTCTGCTGGAGGCGATCCGCTTCCTGGGCCTGGAAAAGAAAACCCGTTTCTATCAGGCTTCCACCTCTGAGCTGTACGGTCTGGTGCAGGAAATTCCGCAAAAAGAGACCACGCCGTTTTATCCGCGCTCTCCGTATGCCGTCGCCAAACTGTACGCCTACTGGATCACCGTTAACTACCGCGAATCCTACGGCATCTACGCCTGTAACGGCATTCTGTTCAACCATGAATCTCCGCGTCGTGGCGAAACCTTCGTGACCCGCAAAATCACCCGCGCGATTGCCAATATCGCTCAGGGGCTGGAGTCCTGCCTGTTCCTCGGCAACATGGATTCCCTGCGTGACTGGGGCCATGCCAAAGACTACGTCAAGATGCAGTGGATGATGCTGCAACAAGAGACGCCGGAAGATTTCGTGATCGCGACCGGCGTGCAGTACTCCGTGCGTCAGTTCGTCGAAATGGCGGCGGCACAGCTGGGAATCAAACTGCGCTTTGAAGGGGAAGGCGTGGAAGAGAAAGGGATTGTCGTTTCTGTCACCGGTCATGACGCGCCGGGCGTGAAGCCGGGTGATGTGATTATCGCCGTTGACCCGCGCTACTTCCGTCCTGCGGAAGTGGAAACCCTGCTGGGCGACCCGTCAAAAGCGCACGAGAAGCTGGGCTGGAAACCGGAGATCACACTCCAGGAGATGGTGTCTGAAATGGTCGCGAAAGACCTGGAGGCGGCGAAGAAACATTCCTTGCTGAAATCTCATGGCTACGAGGTTGCCATCGCGCTGGAGTCCTGAGGATGATGAAACAACGTATTTTTGTGGCGGGCCATCGCGGGATGGTGGGTTCCGCCATCGTAAGACAGCTGGCGCAGCGCGAGGATGTGGAGCTGGTGCTCCGCACCCGCGACGAGCTGAATTTGCTGGACAGCCGGGCGGTACAGGCATTCTTCGCTGAAGAACGCATTGACCAGGTTTATCTGGCGGCGGCGAAGGTGGGCGGTATTGTCGCCAACAATACGTACCCGGCCGATTTCATCTACGAGAACATGATGATTGAGAGCAACATCATTCACGCCGCGCATCTGCACAACGTGAACAAGCTGTTGTTCCTCGGTTCCTCCTGTATCTACCCCAAACTGGCAAAACAGCCGATGGCGGAAAGCGAACTGCTGCAAGGGTCGCTTGAACCAACCAACGAGCCGTATGCCATCGCAAAAATTGCCGGGATCAAACTGTGCGAGTCCTGGAATCGCCAGTTTGACCGCGATTACCGCTCGGTTATGCCGACCAACCTGTACGGGCCGCATGACAACTTCCACCCGAGTAATTCGCACGTCATTCCCGCGCTGCTGCGTCGCTTCCATGAAGCGACCGAGCAGAACGCGCCGGATGTAGTGGTATGGGGCAGCGGGACACCGATGCGCGAGTTCCTGCATGTGGATGATATGGCCGCTGCCAGCATCCATGTGATGGAGCTGGATCGCGAAGTGTGGCAGGAGAACACGCAGCCGATGCTCTCGCACATCAACGTCGGTACTGGTGTGGATTGCACCATTCGGGAGCTGGCGCAAACGATCGCTCAGGTCGTGGGCTACAAAGGGCGGGTGGTGTTTGACGCCACGAAACCGGACGGCGCGCCGCGCAAACTGCTCGACGTAACGCGCCTGCATCAGCTTGGCTGGTATCACGAGGTGTCGCTGGAGGCCGGGCTTGCCAGCACTTACCAGTGGTTCCTTGAGAACCAGCACCGGTTCCGGGGGTAAACATGTTTTTACGTCAGGAAGATTTCGCTACCGTCGTGCGCTCTACGCCGCTGATCTCCATTGATTTGATCGTGGAGAATGAGCGCGGCGAGTTCCTGCTGGGCAAGCGCACCAATCGCCCTGCGCAGGGTTACTGGTTCGTACCGGGCGGGCGCGTGCAGAAGGATGAGACGCTGGAAAAAGCGTTTGAGCGTCTCACTCAGGCGGAACTGGGGCTGCGTTTACCGCTGTCCGCAGGCGCGTTTTATGGCGTCTGGCAGCACTTCTATGACGATAACTTCTCCGGCGAAGACTTTACCACTCATTACGTTGTGCTTGGTTTTCGCCTGAAGGTGAATCAGGCGGATCTGCATCTGCCTGATGAACAACATGAAGATTATCGCTGGCAGACGCCTGAGCGGCTTCTGGCAAGCGCCAGCGTTCACGACAACAGTCGGGCGTACTTCCTCGCGGATCGTCAGTCCGGGGTGCCTGGATGTTACACGAAATCATTCAGCCTGAATCAAGGCGGCAGGGGTGAGCAGATGCAGCCAACGCAGAGTCAGGTTGAAGGATGAAGCGTATGAGAATCCTTGTGTACGGCATCAACTACTCGCCGGAGCTAACCGGCATCGGTAAATACACCGGCGAGATGGTGGAGTGGATGGCGCGTGAAGGGCATGAGGTTCGGGTGATCACCGCGCCGCCTTATTACCCGCAGTGGAAAGTGGGCGAGCAGTATTCCTCCTGGCGTTATCGCCGGGAAGAGGGGGCGGCTACCGTCTGGCGCTGCCCGTTATATGTTCCGACGCAGCCATCGACGCTGAAACGCTTGCTGCACCTGGGCAGTTTCGCCCTGAGCAGTTTCTTCCCGCTGATGGCGCAGCGACGCTGGAAGCCGGATCGGATTATCGGCGTGGTGCCGACGCTGTTTTGCACGCCGGGTATGCGTTTGCTGGCGAAACTCTCCGGCGCGCGCACGCTGCTGCATATTCAGGACTACGAGGTGGATGCGATGCTCGGTCTGGGGCTGGCCGGGCAAGGCAAGAGCGGTAAGGTTGCCCGACTGGCCGCCGCGTTCGAGCGCAGCGGTCTGCACAACGTCGATAACATCTCCACCATCTCCCGCTCAATGATGAATAAAGCGCAGGAGAAAGGGGTCGCGGCAGACAAGGTGATTTTCTTCCCTAACTGGTCGGAAGTGGCGCGTTTTCGCGACGTGACCGCTAGCGATGCGGCCCGCTTACGCCAGACGTTGGGGTTGCCGGATGATAAAAAAATCATTCTGTACTCCGGCAATATCGGTGAAAAACAAGGGCTTGAGAACGTGATCGACGCCGCTGAGCGTCTTACCGATCGCCCCTGGTTGTTTGTCATTGTCGGGCAGGGCGGCGGTAAAGCGCGGCTGGAAAAAATGGCCCATGAGCGCGGCCTGGATAACGTCAAATTTTATCCGCTTCAGCCTTATGAAGCCTTACCTGCGTTGCTGAAGATGGGCGATTGCCATCTGGTGGTGCAAAAGCGCGGCGCGGCGGATGCCGTTTTGCCGTCGAAACTGACCAATATTCTGGCGGTGGGCGGCAACGCGGTGATCACCGCTGAACCGGAAACCGAACTCGGCCAGCTTTGTCGCGACTATCCCGGCATTGCCGTTTGCGTGGAACCGGAGTCGGTCGACGCGCTGGTGACGGGGATTACCCAGGCGCTTGCCATGCCTGAGAACAACACGGTGGCATGCGAATATGCCGAACGCACGCTCGATAAAGAGAACGTGTTACGTCAATTTATTACAGATATTCGGGGATAAATCATGGGTCAACGTAAACTTTATCCGGTCGTGATGGCGGGTGGCTCGGGTAGCCGTTTATGGCCGCTTTCTCGTGTACTTTATCCAAAACAGTTTCTCTGCCTGAAGGGCGATCTCACCATGCTGCAAACGACCATTTGTCGTCTGAACGGCGTGGAGTGCGAAAGCCCGGTGGTGATCTGCAATGAGCAGCACCGCTTTATTGTCGCCGAACAGTTGCGCCAGCTAAACAAACTGACGGAGAACATTATTCTCGAACCTGCCGGGCGCAATACCGCGCCAGCGATTGCGCTGGCGGCGCTGGCGGCGAAACGCCACAGCCCGGAAGGCGATCCGCTGATGCTGGTACTGGCGGCCGATCACGTCATCGCTGATGAAGGAGCGTTTCGCGACGCGGTGCGTAACGCCATTCCGTATGCCGAAGCGGGCAAGCTGGTCACGTTCGGCATCGTGCCGGATCTGCCGGAAACCGGCTACGGCTATATTCGTCGCGGCGATGTCTCTCCCGGCGAGCAAGACGCGGTCGCTTTTGACGTCGCGCAGTTTGTCGAAAAACCCAATCTTGAAACCGCGCAGGCCTACGTGGCGAGCGGCGACTACTACTGGAACAGCGGGATGTTCCTGTTCCGCGCCGGGCGTTATCTGGAAGAACTGAAAAAATACCGTCCCGATATTCTGGACGCCTGCGAAAACGCGATGAGCATCGTTGACCCCGACCTCGACTTTATCCGCGTGGATGAAGAGGCGTTCCTCGCCTGCCCGGAAGAGTCGGTGGACTACGCGGTGATGGAGCGCACGGCGGATGCGGTGGTTATGCCGATGGATGCCGGCTGGAGCGACGTGGGTTCCTGGTCTTCACTGTGGGAAATCAGCGCGCATACCGCCGAGGGAAACGTGCATCACGGCGACGTTATTAGCCATAAAACGGAAAACAGCTACGTTTATGCGGAGTCGGGCCTGGTGACGACCGTCGGGGTGAAAGACCTGGTGGTTGTACAGACCAAAGATGCGGTGCTGATTGCCGATCGCAATGCGGTGCAGGATGTGAAAAAAGTGGTGGAGCAGATTAAAGCTGACGGGCGTCATGAGCACCATATCCACCGTGAAGTCTACCGGCCGTGGGGCAAATACGACTCTATCGACGCTGGCGACCGTTATCAGGTGAAACGTATTACCGTTAAACCCGGCGAGGGGCTCTCCGTGCAGATGCATCACCATCGTGCTGAGCACTGGGTGGTGGTTGCAGGGACGGCAAAAGTCACCATCAACGGCAAAATCAAACTGCTCGGTGAAAACGAGTCTGTCTACATACCTCTGGGGGCGACCCACTGCCTGGAGAATCCGGGAAAAATTCCGCTCGACCTGATTGAAGTCCGCTCCGGTTCGTACCTTGAAGAGGACGACGTGGTGCGCTTCGCCGATCGCTACGGGCGGGTGTAAGCCCGGTAAGTTGCCGGATGGCGCGTTGCTTATCCGGCCGACAGGTCCGTAGGCCCGGTAAGCGTAGCGTCACCGGGCAATAAAACAAAAATTGAAAAAGGCTCTTACGAGAGTCAGGGCCAACTGTTGCCTGAAGAAGGGTAAAAACATGACGAAATTAACCTGTTTTAAAGCCTACGATATTCGCGGCAGGCTGGGCGAAGAGTTGAATGAGGATATCGCGTGGCGTATTGGCCGCGCTTACGGCGAGTTCCTGCAACCGAAAACCATTGTGCTGGGCGGCGATGTGCGCCTGACAAGCGAGTCGCTGAAACTGGCGCTGGCGAAAGGGTTGCAGGATGCGGGCGTTGACGTACTGGATATCGGCCTTTCCGGCACGGAAGAGATCTATTTTGCGACCTTCCATCTGGGCGTCGATGGCGGTATTGAAGTGACCGCCAGCCATAACCCGATGGACTACAACGGTATGAAACTGGTGCGCGAGGGCGCGCGCCCCATCAGCGGCGACACCGGCCTGCGCGACGTGCAGCGTCTGGCGGAAGCCAATGATTTTCCACCGGTCAACGAAGCCAGACGCGGCAGCTATAAGCAGATCAATCTGCGTGACGCCTACATCGACCACCTGTTCGGCTACATCAACGTCAACAATCTCACGCCATTGAAGCTGGTCATCAACTCCGGCAACGGCGCGGCAGGCCCGGTGGTGGATGCCATTGAAGCCCGCTTTAAGGCGCAGGGCGTGCCGGTTGACTTCATCAAAATCCACAACACGCCGGACGGCAACTTCCCGAACGGCATCCCTAATCCGCTGCTGCCGGAGTGTCGCGATGACACCCGCAACGCCGTTATTGAACACGGCGCAGATATGGGCATTGCCTTCGATGGGGATTTCGACCGCTGCTTCCTGTTTGATGAGAAAGGGCAGTTCATTGAGGGCTACTACATTGTCGGCCTGCTGGCGGAGGCATTTCTGGAGAAACACCCGGGGGCGAAGATCATCCACGACCCGCGTCTGTCCTGGAACACTGTTGATGTGGTGACGGCGGCGGGCGGCACGCCGGTGATGTCGAAAACCGGTCATGCCTTCATTAAAGAACGTATGCGCCATGAAGATGCTATCTACGGTGGCGAAATGAGCGCCCATCACTACTTCCGTGATTTTGCGTACTGCGACAGCGGGATGATCCCGTGGCTGCTGGTGGCGGAGCTGGTATGTCTGAAAGGGCAGTCACTGGGGGAACTGGTGCGTGACCGGATGGCGGCGTTCCCGGCCAGCGGTGAAATCAACAGCAAACTGGCAGAGCCTGCGGCCGCCATCAGCCGGGTGGAAGCACACTTTGCGCGTGAAGCGCTGACGGTGGACAGAACTGACGGCATCAGCATGTCGTTTGCCGACTGGCGCTTCAACCTGCGTTCTTCCAATACTGAACCGGTGGTGCGGCTGAACGTGGAATCACGCGGCGACATTCCGCTGATGGAAGCGCGAACGCGAACCCTGCTGACGTTGCTGAATCAGTAATGTCGGTTCTTCCCTTACCCGGCGACGGGTAAGGGGCTAATAACAGGAACAACGATGACAAATCTAAAAAAGCGCGAGCGAGCCAAAACCAATGCATCGTTAATCTCTATGGTGCAACGCTTTTCGGATATCACCATCATGTTTGGCGGGTTATGGGTTGTCTGCAAGCTGAGCGGATTGCCTTTCCTGTATATGCATCTGTTGGTGGCGCTGATCACGCTGGTGGTTTTTCAGATGCTGGGCGGCATAACTGATTTTTACCGTTCCTGGCGCGGCGTGAAGATTTCGACGGAACTGGCGCTGCTGCTGCAAAACTGGACGCTGAGTCTGGTCTTCAGCGCGGGCCTGATTGCCTTCAATAACGACTTTGATAACCGTCTTACCGTCTGGCTGGCGTGGTATGCGCTCTCCAGCGTTGGTCTGGTGGTCTGCCGCTCGTTCATTCGCTACGGAGCCGGATGGCTGCGTAACCGTGGGTACAACACGCGCCGGGTGGCGGTGGCGGGAGATCTTCCTGCCGGTCAGTCGCTGCTGGACAGCTTCCGCAAGGAGCCGTGGTTGGGTTTTGAAGTGGTCGGCGTTTACTACGATCCGAAACCGGGCGGCGTCTCTTCTGACTGGGCCGGAAATCTGCAACAACTGGTTGAGGATGCCAAAGCCTCACGCATTCATAACGTCTATATCGCCATGTCGATGAGTGACGGGGCGCAGGTAAAAAAACTGGTGCGCGCTCTGGCGGACACTACCTGCTCGGTCATCCTCATCCCGGATGTTTTTACCTTCAATATTCTGCACTCGCGCATTGAAGAGGTAAGCGGCGTGCCGGTCGTGCCGCTGTATGACACGCCGCTGTCAGGGATCAATCGTCTGCTGAAACGCGCGGAAGATATCGTGCTGGCGTCGCTGATTCTGCTGCTGATCTCTCCGGTGCTGTGCTGCATTGCGCTGGCGGTCAAATTCAGTTCGCCAGGGCCGATTATCTTCCGCCAGACCCGTTATGGCATGGACGGTAAGCCGATCAAAGTGTGGAAATTCCGCTCCATGAAGGTGATGGAAAACGACAAAGTGGTGACGCAGGCGACGCAAAACGACCCGCGTGTAACCCGCGTGGGGAATTTTCTGCGCCGTACCTCGCTTGATGAACTGCCGCAGTTTATCAACGTTCTGACCGGCGGCATGTCTATCGTCGGGCCGCGCCCGCACGCGGTGGCGCATAACGAGCAGTATCGCCAGCTTATCGAAGGCTACATGCTGCGCCATAAAGTCAAACCCGGCATTACGGGGTGGGCGCAGATCAACGGCTGGCGCGGCGAGACCGACACGCTGGAGAAAATGGAAAAGCGCGTGGAGTTTGATCTGGAGTACATCCGTGAGTGGAGCGTGTGGTTTGACATCAAGATTGTTTTTCTGACGGTGTTCAAAGGCTTTGTGAATAAAGCGGCGTACTGAGGAACGATCATGAGCTTACGAGAAAAAACCATCAGTGGGGCGAAGTGGTCGGCGATCGCTACGGTTATCATCATCGGGCTGGGACTGATTCAGATGACCGTGCTGGCGCGGATTATTGATAATCACCAGTTTGGTCTGCTGACCGTGTCGCTGGTGATTATCGCCCTCGCCGATACGCTGTCGGACTTCGGTATTGCCAACTCCATTATCCAGCGTAAAACGATAAGCCACCTCGAACTCACCACCCTGTACTGGCTGAACGTTGGCTTAGGGCTGGCGGTGTGCGTTGTGGTGTTTTTGCTTAGCGACGCGATCGGCAACGTGCTGCATAACCCCGATCTGGCGCCGCTGATTAAAACCCTGTCGCTGGCGTTTGTGGTGATCCCTCACGGGCAACAGTTTCGCGCGTTGATGCAAAAGGAGCTGGAATTTAACAAAATAGGCATGATCGAGACCAGCTCGGTGCTGGCGGGGTTCACCTTTACCGTGGTCAGCGCCCATTTCTGGCCGCTGGCGATGACGGCGATCCTCGGCTATCTGGTCAACAGCGCCGTCCGTACGCTGCTGTTCGGCTATTTTGGCCGGAAGATCTACCGCCCCGGCCTGCATTTTTCGCTGGCGTCTGTTTCGTCGAACCTGCGCTTTGGCGCATGGCTGACGGCGGACAGCATCATCAATTACGTCAATACTAACCTGTCGACGCTGGTGCTGGCGCGTATTCTCGGCGCGAGCGTCGCCGGGGGATACAACCTTGCTTATAACGTGGCGGTGGTTCCGCCAATGAAGCTTAACCCGATCATTACCCGCGTATTGTTCCCGGCGTTCGCCAAAATTCAGGATGATACGGAGAAGCTGCGCGTCAATTTCTACAAGCTGCTGTCGGTCGTGGGGATTATTAATTTTCCCGCGTTGCTCGGTCTGATGGTGGTATCGAATAATTTTGTACCGCTGGTTTTTGGCGAGAAGTGGAACAGCATCATTCCGGTGCTGCAACTGCTGTGCGTGGTGGGGCTGTTGCGCTCTGTCGGCAACCCGATTGGTTCGTTGCTGATGGCGAAAGCGCGCGTCGATATCAGCTTCAAATTCAATGTGTTCAAAACCTTTCTGTTCATTCCGGCAATTATCGTTGGCGGCCATCTGGCGGGGGCGACAGGCGTGACGCTGGGCTTCCTGCTGGTGCAGATCATCAATACCGTTCTGAGCTATTTCGTCATGATTAAACCGGTGCTGGGGTCGAGTTACCGCCAGTACATCCTTAGTTTGTGGCTACCGTTTTATCTCTCTTTACCTACCCTGGCGGTGAGCTATGGGTTGGGGATTGCGCTGAATGGACATCTGCCGCTGAGCGTACTGCTGGCAACGCAAATCGTGGTGGGTGCGCTGGCCTTCGCCGTGATGATTGTGCTTTCGCGCCATCCGCTGGTGGTGGAGATGAAGCGCCAGTTTTGCCGTAGCGAAAAAATGAAAACACTGCTTCGCGCAGGATAACTTTTGCCGGATGGCGACGTTTACGCGTCGTATCCGGCCTATGAATTGATTTTGCTGTAGGCCGGATAAGGCGACAGCCGCCATCCGGCAACGATTTTAAGGGGCAAATATGAAATTACTGATCCTGGGCAACCACACCTGCGGCAACCGTGGCGACAGCGCAATTTTGCGCGGCCTGCTGGATGCCATTAACCGTCTTGAGCCTGACGCAGAAGTGGATGTGATGAGTCGCTATCCGGTGAGCTCATCCTGGTTATTGAATCGCCCGGTGATGGGCGATCCGCTCTATTCGCAGATGAAACAGCACAATAACGCGGCGGGCGTGATGGGGCGTGTGAAAAAAGTGCTGCGTCGCCGCTATCAGCATCAGGTACTGCTCTCCCGCGTCACCGATACCGGCAAGCTGCGCAATATTGCCATTGCGCAAGGGTTTACCGACTTCGTGCGTCTGTTATCCGGTTATGACGCCATTATCCAGGTCGGGGGCTCGTTTTTCGTCGATCTGTACGGTGTGCCGCAGTTTGAACATGCGTTGTGTACTTTTATGGCGAAGAAGCCGCTGTATATGATTGGTCATAGCGTTGGCCCCTTCCAGGACGAGCAGTTCAACACGCTGGCGAATTACGTCTTTGGTCATTGTGATGCGTTGATTCTGCGTGAATCAGTCAGTCTGGAGCTGATGAAGCGTAGCGATATCACCACGACGAAAGTTGAAGCGGGGGTCGATACCGCCTGGCTGGTTGATCATCACAATGACGATTTTGAACCGGGTTATGCCGTTCAGCACTGGTTAGCCCTTGCCGGAAAGCAAAAGACGGTTGCGATTACGCTGCGTGAACTGGCGCCATTCGATAAGCGTCTGGGAACCACCCAACAGGCTTACGAGAAGGCGTTTGCTGGCGTGGTGAACCGTATCCTTGAGGAAGGCTATCAGGTGATTGCGCTGTCAACCTGTACCGGTATCGACAGCTATAACAAAGACGATCGCATGGTGGCGTTAAACCTGCGCCAGCACGTCAGCGACCCGGATCGTTACCATGTGGTAATGGACGAACTCAACGATCTTGAAATGGGGAAAATCCTCGGCGCCTGTGAACTGACCGTGGGCACGCGCCTGCATTCCGCCATTATTTCCATGAATTTCGCGACCCCTGCGATTGCCATTAATTATGAGCACAAATCTGCCGGAATTATGCAACAGCTGGGATTGCCTGAAATGGCGATCGACATTCGTCATTTGCTGGACGGCAGCCTGGAAGCGATGGTGGCCGATACGCTGGGGCAGTTGCCCGCGCTCAACGCGCGACTGGCGGACGCCGTAAACCGCGAGCGTGAACAGGGCTTTCGCATGGTGCAGTCAGTATTAACCCGTATCGGGGAGGGGAAATGAAGGTCAGCTTCTTTTTACTGAAGTTCCCACTGTCGTCAGAGACCTTCGTGCTGAACCAGATCACCGCGTTTATCGATATGGGGTTTGAGGTGGAAATTGTCGCGTTGCATAAAGGCGACCTTGAGAACACGCATGCGGCGTATGACACCTACCGCCTGGGTGAAAAAACGCACTGGCTGCTGGATGAGCCGGAAGGTAAGCTGGCGAAGCTGCGCTATCGCGCCATTGCGTCTTTGCGTGGCGGTACGCGCGCATCGACCTGGAAGGCGCTGAATGTTTCGCGTTACGGTGATGAAGCGCGCAACCTGATTCTGTCAGCAATCTGCGGGCTGACGCCAAAAATGTTCCAGGCGGATGTTTTTATCGCCCATTTTGGCCCGGCGGGTGTAACGGCGGCGAAGTTGCGGGAACTAGGCGTGATCAAAGGCAAAATCTCCACCGTTTTTCACGGTATTGATGTATCGCACCGCGATGTACTCAATCACTACACGCCTGAATATCAGCGCCTGTTCCAGCGTGGCGATCTCATGCTGCCCATCAGTGAATTATGGGCGGGACGCCTTAAAACGATGGGGTGCCCGCCCGAGAAAATTGCGGTCTCGCGGATGGGCGTCGATATGACGCGCTTTACTCACCGTCCGGTAAAAGCGCCGGGTACGCCGCTGGAGATTATCTCCGTGGCGCGATTAACCGAGAAGAAAGGACTGCACGTAGCGATTGAGGCCTGCCGACAGCTCAAAGCGCAGGGGGTGGCGTTCCGTTATCGCATCCTGGGCATGGGGCCGTGGGAGAGACGCCTGCGCACATTGATTGAGCAGTACCAGCTTGATGATGTGATTGAGATGCCCGGTTTTAAGCCCAGCCATGAAGTGAAAAAGATGCTGGATGACGCGGATGTGTTTCTGCTGCCGTCTATCACCGGTACGGATGGCGATATGGAAGGTATTCCGGTGGCGCTGATGGAAGCGATGGCAGTCGGGCTGCCGGTGGTTTCAACCGTTCACAGCGGAATCCCTGAACTGGTGGATGCCGGTAAGTCGGGCTGGCTGGTGCCTGAAAATGATGCTGAGGCGTTGGCGGAGCAACTGGCGGCATTCAGTCGCATCGACACCGAGTCGTTGCGGCCTGTGGTACAACGCGCCCGTGAAAAAGTTGAGGCTGATTTTAATCAGCAGGTGATTAATCAACAGTTAGCCAGCCTGCTGCAAACGATGTAAACCGAGGTTGTATGCCAGAGAATAAACTCTCCCGTCGCACCTTCCTGACGGCAGGCTCTGCGCTTGCCGTACTTCCTGTCCTCCATTCCCCCTTTGCCCGCGCGCTTGAACCCCGGCAAACCGCCAATATTCAGGATTATAACCCCCGAGACTGGATAGCCTCGTTTAAACAGGCGTTTAGCGAAGCGCAGACGGTTGTTGTTCCTGCGGGGCTAGTCTGCGAGAACGTCAATACCGGCATCTTTATCCCGGCAGGAAAAACGCTGCATGTGCGCGGGCGCTTAAGCGGCAATGGTCGCGGTCGGTTTGTGTTGCAGGATGGCTGCCAGGTAACAGGGGAGCAGGGCGGTAGCCTGCACAACATCACCCTGGATGTGCGCGGTTCAGATTGCACCATCAGGGGGATTGCCATGAGCGGGTTCGGCCCCGTTACCCAGATCTACATTGGCGGCAAAAAGCCGCGAGTGATGCGTAATCTCACCATTGATGATATTACGGTCAGCCATGCAAATTACGCCATTCTGCGCCAGGGATTCCACAACCAGGTGGACGGCGCGCGCATCACCAACGGCCGATTCAGCGATCTGCAAGGGGATGCCATCGAATGGAACGTGGCGATTAACGATCGTAATATTCTGATCTCTGATCATGTTATAGAACGCATCGACTGCACCAACGGGAAAATCAATTGGGGGATTGGCATCGGGCTGGCGGGCAGCACCTACGATAATGCCTACCCGGAAGAGCAAACCGTAAAGAACTTTGTCGTGGCCAATATTACCGGATCGGATTGCCGACAACTGGTTCATGTGGAGAACGGAAAACACTTTATCATTCGTAATGTAAAAGCGCGGAATATCACGCCTGATTTCAGTAAGAAAGCGGGCATTGATAATGCGACGGTAGCAATTTATGGGTGTGATAATTTCGTGATTGATAATATCGATATGGTGAATTGTGCGGGGATGCTTATTGGCTATGGCGTCGTCAAAGGCAAATATTTATCCATTCCGCAAAACTTCAAATTAAATGATATTCATCTTGATAACACTCGCCTGGCCTATAAACTGCGCGGCATTCAGATCTCTTCAGGGAATGCGACCTCCTTTGTGGCGATCACCAATCTGGATATGAAGCGCGCTACGCTTGAACTACACAACCAGCCGCAGCATCTTTTCCTGCGTAATATCAAGGTAATGCAGGAGTCTGCGACAGGGCCCGCGCTGAAGATGCACTTTGATCTGCGTAAAGATATACGCGGCAAGTTTATGGCGAAACAGGACACTTTGCTGTCGCTGGCGAACGTTCATGCAGTCAATGAGAAGGGGCAGAGCTCGGTCGATATCGACAGGATTAACCACAAGGTGGTGAATGTGGAAGCGGTCAATTTCAGGTTGCCGGAGCGGGGGAGGTAGTTTTGCGACCATTCCTGGCGAAAGTTACTCATACTTAAGATTATGGCTACTGCAATCTGCGGATAAGCGGCGTACCATCACATCCAACGCCATAATGTAATTCATGCTGGCTAAAACATGCTAAAGAGCTATAATTCAGCAACCATTTTATAGGTGGATGAAATAATGATTAATTTGAAAGCAGTTATTCCGGTAGCTGGTCTGGGTATGCACATGTTGCCTGCCACCAAGGCAATCCCCAAAGAGATGCTGCCGATTGTTGACAAACCGATGGTACAGTACATTGTTGACGAAATTGTTGCTGCTGGGATCAAAGAAATCGTTCTGGTTACTCACGCCTCCAAAAATGCGGTAGAGAACCACTTCGACACCTCCTACGAATTAGAGTCACTTCTGGAGCAACGCGTGAAACGTCAGTTGCTGGCGGAAGTGCAGTCCATTTGCCCACCAGGCGTGACGATTATGAACGTTCGCCAGGCTCAACCGCTGGGTCTGGGGCATTCCATTTTATGCGCACGTCCTGTGATTGGCGACAACCCGTTTGTGGTGGTGCTGCCTGATATCATCATTGATGACGCGACGGCCGATCCGCTTCGCTATAATCTTGCGGCAATGGTAGCGCGTTTCAACGAAACGGGGCGCAGCCAGGTGCTGGCAAAACGCATGAAAGGCGACCTTTCAGAGTATTCCGTTATCCAGACCAAAGAACCTCTGGATAATGAGGGGAAAGTCAGCCGTATTGTTGAGTTTATTGAAAAGCCGGATCAACCGCAGACGCTGGACTCAGATCTGATGGCGGTAGGTCGCTATGTGTTGTCGGCAGATATCTGGGCAGAACTGGAAAGAACAGAACCCGGCGCCTGGGGCCGCATCCAGTTGACGGATGCGATTGCAGAACTGGCGAAAAAACAGTCTGTTGACGCCATGCTGATGACAGGCGATAGCTACGACTGCGGTAAGAAAATGGGCTATATGCAAGCGTTCGTTAAGTACGGGCTGCGCAACCTGAAGGAAGGGGCGAAGTTTCGGAAGGGAATTGAGGCGTTGCTTAACGAGTAAGCTAAGCCGATCGCCAGAGGCGGATGTTATAAAAATAATGACGGCAGAAACATCCAGGTGTCTTTGGATGTTTCTGCCGTTTTTGTTTCATATAAATATCCTTAATAACAATGTGTTAGCCACCAAATTTTCGTTATGGTTTTGTGGCATTTTTCCTTGTTTCTGACCTTGTTTGGTAAGACAATTAGCGTTTGAGTTTTAGAGCGCTTTGCCAGGATCGGCAGGCTCGTAACATTTCTGGAATGCATGCAGTACACTGGTAGCTGTTGAGCCAGGGGCGGTAGCGTGCGTAAAACATAGTTAGAGATTTGCGTTACAATAGGCCATTATTGTAACAATCTAAATAGTATATTTTTCGGTGAATAAACATGTTTGATAATAAAACTATTCTGGTAACTGGTGGTACGGGGTCTTTTGGTAATAAATTTGTTCGAATGACATTGGAAAAATATAATCCGAAAAAGATTATCATTTATTCTCGTGACGAAATGAAACAGTGGGAAATGGCGAAGCATTTTAAAGATGAAAGCCGTATTCGTTTCTTCATTGGCGATGTTCGCGATAAAGATCGTTTATACCGTGCATTAGATGGTGTTGATTTCGTCGTCCATGCAGCAGCAACTAAGATTGTACCGACAGCAGAATACAACCCATTCGAGTGTGTAAAAACAAATATTAACGGTGCGATGAACGTTATTGATGCATGTATTGATAAAGGCATTGAACGTGTTGTTGCACTCTCAACAGATAAAGCGAGTAGCCCGGCTAATCTTTACGGTGCAACCAAACTGGCCTCTGACAAACTGTTTGTTGCGGGTAATTCCTACTCTGGTGCAACCAAAACGCGTTTTGCCGTTGTCCGTTACGGTAATGTAATGGGTTCTCGTGGTTCAGTCATCCCTTTCTTCCTTTCCATTAAAGATAAAGGTGAACTGCCTATTACTGATGATCGTATGACCCGCTTTATGATTACCCTGGAACAGGGTGTTGAACTGGTATGGCATGCTTTCAACGATATGGTTGGCGGTGAGATTTACGTGAAAAAAATCCCATCAATGAAAGTTACCGATGTTGCTACCGCTGTTGCCCCGGATGCAACTCAGAAAGTCATTGGTATTCGCCCTGGTGAAAAACTGCATGAGCAGATGATCAGTGCGGAAGATGCACATTATACCTATGAATACCCAGAACATTTCAAAATCCTGCCTGCTATTCACAACTGGTGTGACTCTCCTGAACGTATCAAAGACGGTAAGAGAGTGCCGGAAGGGTTCGTGTACGAGAGCGACAGCAATACGGAATGGATGAGTATTGAGGAGCTTCGTCAATGGATTGATGAAAACCGCGAAAAAGTAGGCAATATCTGATGAAATTTATCCCTTATGGACGACAGGATATCTCTGATGAAGATATCAATGCAGTTGTGGACGTATTGAAGTCAGATTTTTTGACCCAAGGACCATGTGTACCACAGTTTGAGCAAGCAATTGCAGATTATGTCGGTGTTAAACATGCCGTTGCTGTGAACAGTGCGACCTCTGCGTTACATGTTGCTTGCCTGGCGTTGGGCCTGAAGAAAGGTGACTGGTTATGGACGTCTCCGAATACGTTTGTCGCTTCGGCTAATTGTGCTTTGTATTGTGGAGCCAATGTTAGTTTTGTCGATATCGATCCGCAAACCTACAATATGAGTGTGAGCGCGCTAAAAGCTAAATTGGTTACTGCTAAGGCTAACGGCGTATTACCAAAAGTTGTTGTTCCTGTTGCTTTCGCGGGTCAATCATGTGAGATGGAAGAAATTCATCAACTGTCTAAAGAGTATGGTTTTGCCATTATTGAAGATGCATCACATGCAATTGGTGGTAGTTATCAGGGTGTTAAAATTGGTAATTCTCGTTTTGCCGATATTACGATACTGAGCTTTCATCCGGTAAAAATTATAACGACAGCAGAAGGTGGCATGGCGCTCACCAACTGTGATTCCCTGGCTGAAAAATTACAGCTTTTTCGTAGTCATGGCATTACCCGCGATGGTGATAAAATGACGAAAGCCACGGAAGGAGGTTGGTACTATCAGCAGGTTGATCTCGGTTTGAATTATCGTATGACCGAATTGCAGGCGGCTTTGGGTGTGAGCCAGTTAAAACGTATTGAGGATTTTGTTGCCCGTCGGCATGAATTGGCAAGACGTTATGACGCGGCGTTTGAGGGAGTACCTGTTTCCACTCCTCTTCAATCACCAAGTGGCTACAGTGCTCTACATCTTTATCCTCTGACGGTTAACGATCCAGCACAGCGTAAACCGCTTTTTGACTACCTGCGTGATAAAGGAATTGGCGTTAACGTCCATTATATCCCTGTTCATACTCAGCCATATTATGAACAACTCGGACATAAAGCAGGCGATTACCCGATTGCTGAGAACTATTACTCGCGCGAAATCAGCATTCCGATGTACTCGACACTTTCTGATGAAGAGCAGAATTACGTTATCAAATGTATTCGGGAGTTCTTTTAAATGAATGTGGCAATCATTCCTGCACGTGGCGGTAGCAAGCGTATACCACGTAAAAATATTAAAGAATTTTGTGGGAAACCAATGATTGCCTGGTCCATTGAAGCCGCTCAGCAGAGCGGCGTCTTTGACCGAATCATTGTATCAACAGATGATGAAGAAATTGCTGAGGTCGCGCGTAAATATGGTGCGGAAGTGCCGTTTATGCGGCCTGCTCATATTTCTGATGATTTTGCTACAACAGTTGATGTCATTCATCATGCCTTGGATGAGTTATCCCAAAGTGTATGTATTGATTTTGTCTGCTGCATCTATGCGACCGCCCCCTTTCTTCAAGGCCAGGATTTGGAAAAAGCATATGAAAAGCTGCAGCAAAGCGATTGCGATTATGTTTTCTCTGCAACATCTTTCCCATTCCCGATCCAGCGAGCTGTTTATTTAAAGCCAGATGGAAAGGTACAGATGTTCCATCCTGAAAATGAAAAGACACGCTCTCAGGATCTTGAACCTGCTTACCATGATGCCGGGCAGTTTTACTGGGGCAAACCTGAGGCATTTATGAATCGAAAAGGTTTCTTCACGTCAAAGAGCTTGTTAGAAATCCTCCCCCGTGAGCGGGTACAGGATATTGACACTCCTGAGGACTGGGTGATTGCTGAAAATCTTTTCCAATTACTTAAAGCTAAAATTGATGGCTAAATATATAGCGTTTCGTGCTGATGGAAGTGTCGATACAGGGATAGGCCATATCAAAAGGTGCTTATCTTTGGCTCAAAAATTTATGAGGGAAGGTTTTCAGGTTCTCTTCATTTCCCGAAGTCTGACACCAGTGCTTGAAGCCGAGATAAAAACATCAGGTGCTGATTACATCAGGATCCCCACTACGTCAGAGCGAGAAAACAGATATTTTCATTCAGCCTGGCTTAATGGAACTGAAAGTGATGATGCCTCCCTCTCCAGAGAGATATTGGTGAAATATGGTTGCGAAAGTAATAATGAACTTAGCTTAATTGTTGTCGATCATTATGCGCTTGGGAAACCATGGGAAACTGAACTGAATTCATTGGCACCTTTGCTGGTAATTGATGACCTTTGTGATCGTTCGCATCACTGTAACTGGTTGATTGACCAGACTATCGGTCGCCAGAAAGGGGATTATCTTGCATTAGTAAATAGTGATTGTCAGTTACTATTGGGACCTCAATTTTCCCTGTTAAGGGATGAATTTTCTCAATGGAGACCAAAGTCATTAACACGGCGAAAAGATATCCAACATGTAAACAATATTTTGGTTACGTTGGGTGGTGTTGACAAAAACAACAAAAGCCTAATGACACTTTCAGCACTTGAAAAAAGTCATTATAGCGGCAAGATTACACTTATTGTTGGCTCTGGGAATCCTAACTTATATAGTTTAGAAGACGCCATCTCAAAATCACTTAATAAAATTAGATTAGTTATTAATTCTGATAAAATGTCAGAGGAAATGACTGACGCTGATCTATGCATTGGCGCTGCTGGTACGACCTCGTGGGAGAGGTGTGCATTAGGATTACCTACAATAAATTTGGTAATTGCCAAGAACCAGGAAACTATCGCTAAGAACTTAAGTCAAGCTGGCGCTGCAATCAACTTTGGACTCCTGGAAAACGAAGACGATATATTAAGGCTTAAGAATTTGATTGATCATCTTATAAGTGATGTCACAATTTTAAAAAAATTGTCTGAGGCTTCTTCTCAAGTCTGTGATGGCACAGGGTTGCACAGAATTTATTCTACAGTGAACGAGAAATTATGCTTAATGTAACGTTATTGTGTAGTGATATCGAACACCCGGTATATGTTTACCTCAGTACGTGGCAAGAGAGAAATAAAGATAATTATAATATTGAATTAGTCACCAGTGTTGCAGATATTAAAAATGCAAACGGTGTTCTATTCCTTATATCTTGTTCTGAATTTATCAAAAAAGAGATTAGGGAGCGATTCGAATATACGTTAGTTCTTCATGCTAGTGATTTGCCACAAGGACGAGGATGGAGCCCGCATGTATGGGATATCTTAACCGGGAAAGACCGTATAGTTTTATCTTTGCTAAATGCTGAATCAGGTATAGATACGGGAGACATTTGGAGAAAAATTCATATACCTCTAGATGGCACTGAGTTATTTGATGAAATTAATGAAAAATTATTTGGTGCGGAAATCGAATTGATTAATTGGTTCTGTCAAAATTATAAAACAGCGACGCCGACCTCTCAAACTGGAAACCCGGATTATTACGAAAAACGGACGCCTGAAAACAGCGAGTTGGATACTGATAAAACAATAAGAGAACAATTTAATTTGCTTAGAGTATGTGACCCTAATCGGTTTCCTGCTTATTTCATCATTAATGGTCAACGATACAATATCACAATTAAAAAGGTTAACTAATGAATAAGTTTATTGAAATTGCCGGGCGTAAAATTGGTGCTGACTTCCCTCCATATATCATTGCGGAGTTGTCAGCAAATCATAATGGCGATATTAATACTGCTTTCCGGTTGATCGAGATAGCTAAAGAAAGTGGCGCTGATGCGATCAAAATTCAAACTTATCGACCAGATACAATAACAATTGATTGCAATAAAGAAGATTTTCAGATTAAAGATGGCCTGTGGAAAGGAAAATCTTTATATCAGCTTTATGAATGGGCACATACTCCATGGGAGTGGCACCAGAAGCTTTTTGAGAAGGCTAAAGAAGTTGGTATCACGATGTTTAGTTCTCCTTTCGACTTCACTGCTGTTGATCTTCTGGAAGAACTGGATGCCCCAGCTTACAAGATAGCCTCATTTGAACTCGTTGACTTACCTTTAATCCGCTATGTGGCAAGTAAAGGAAAACCGATGATTATGTCAACGGGTATGGCGGATGAACACGAAATCCAGGAAGCTATAGACGCTGCGTACGGTGCCGGGTGTAAAGAACTGGTTGTTCTGCATTGTGTCAGTGGTTATCCGGCTCCTGCCGAAGATTACAACCTTGCAACCATACCCGATATGGCAAAACGGTTTAATGTAATCACTGGTTTGTCAGACCATACAATTGATAACACCACTGCGGTTGCCTCAGTTGTTCTTGGTGCCAATATTATTGAAAAACATATCACCCTCGACCGCAATGGCGGTGGCCCGGATGATAGCTTCTCCCTGGAACCTAAAGATCTTGTAGCGTTGTGTCGCGATGCGAAGACGGCCTGGATGGCATTAGGTCGGGTGAACTATGAGCGCAAAGAAAGTGAAAAAGGCAATCTCAAATTCCGTCGCTCTCTTTATGTCGTAAAAGATGTGAAGAAAGGCGAAAAATTGACTAGTGAAAATGTTAAGAGTATTAGACCGGGGTATGGCATGGCGCCGAAGTATTATGATGATATTCTTGGCAAACATGCTCGAGTAGATTTGAAGTATGGAACTCCTCTTAGCTTTGATGTCATAGAATAAACATCAAGCCTCGCCGCTAATAATTTGGTGGGGCTATAATTTAATTTTACTATTATATATCAATGATGAATATAACAAAAAAATCACTTTTGATGCTGTCATTACGAGGGGCAACGTTAGCAAGCAAATTTATTCTTATTACATATTTAGCAAAGTATAGCTCGTTTGAAGTTCTCGCTGGATATTCATTAATATCAATAACGGTTTCATATTTTCTTTATATTTTAGGATTTGATTTCTATTCTTACTCATCCCGGGAAATTATTAGTAATACTTATTATAAAAGTTCCGGTATGATTTTTAATCAATTCTTCTTTTATATTGTAATGTATGTACTCAGTATCCCATTACTAATCGTTTTTTTTCAGTATAATATTATTAGTTCCGACTTGCTTTTTCTGTTTTCTTTTGTTCTTATATCTGAACATCTTTCCCAAGAGTTCATGAGGTTGATTGTTATTAATGGTCATGCGCTAAAGGCTAATTTTCAACTATTTTTAAGAACAGCCTCTTGGATTTATTTATATATTGCATATTCATATAATGATAGTTGTGTATCATTAAATAATCTTTTGATTTTTTGGGCTAGTGCTAATGTTGTCGCTATTGCTTATTCATTAACCGAATTAAAATACACAAAATGGCGTGGAACTTCTTTTTGGAGAATTAATATTCCTTGGATATGGCAGGGTGTTAAAATAGCAATTCCTCTACTTCTTGCGACTCTTATGCTTAGAGCCATTTTTGTTAGTGATAGATATTTTTTAAAGTTTATGTCATCCACTCAAGATCTGGCTATATATTCATTCTTTAGTAATATGGCAAATGCGTTGATTGCATTTGTTGATGCTGCTGTTATTATGATTTTTTATCCTAAGTTAGTTAACGCATTCAACTCCAAAGATAATGAGAAATATAATTCTATCCTTGCGCAATTTAAAGTTAGTGTATTTAAAATAGGTGGTGGAGTTTTAATATTATTGTCTGCTTTTATGCCTGTGATGTGTTACTTTTTGGATAAAAAAGACTTTATGAACTCTATTGTTATATTTTATATTCTAATTTCATCCACATTTATATATTCCTTTGGGCTAATCTATCACTATGAGCTTTATGCCAGAAAGAAAGATAGGATTATACTTTATTCAACACTGGTGTCATTTGTTTTTGGTGTAGGGATGCAATATATTCTAGGTTACTTTTTCCAAAGTACTGGTGTAGCATGTGGTGTATTGTTTTCTACATTGTTGTTATTTTTCATGAAGGCATATTTTGTTAAATACGTCAAAAGGGTTTTGCTTTGAAATATCTTATTGATAGTGAAGTTAAAGAAGAAATTTATGAGATATTAGAACTTGAAAATATATATAAAGATTATTCTACTATAATAATCTGTTGCCCTGTAGGTCTCTTAAATGATAGCGATGAAGCAACTAAGTATAAATTAGTTCAATATCAACTCGGTAAGTTCAGGTTTATCAATAAATTAAAACAATTAGCTTTTTTGATTTACTCAATCGTGAAATATAGACCAGATATTGTTTTCTCTGGTTATCCTATGTTAAAACATAGGCTGGTAAATATATTTTCAGCCTTCAGAATTAAACACTATTCTTATTTGCGAGGCCTTTTTGCTGACTCGAAAAATTACAAAGGGTTTTCTGATCATTTGTATCTTATGTTAAAAAAATACCATTTTCCTCTGACTATTAATAATTTTCAATGCGATAAAATATTCACTATATCAGCCTTAAACATAAAGTTTCTTCTTGCAAGAAGCGCAAAGCAAGAGAACATTGAGCTTATTCCTCCGCCTTGGCTTGAAAAGATAAAAAAACAAAAAACCTTAAGTGGTAGTGATGCTATTAGCGGAGGCCATGTCTATTTTGTGACTCAGGCTTTTATGTCTCATTCTTGTAAGGCGGCAGCTGAAAGTCAGATAGTCTTTGCTACCGAATTACACGAGCATTTAAAGCAAAACGGAGTAGAATTGATTATTAGAAAACATCCAAGAGATTATACAGACTATGAAAAATATGGTTTTTCAATAAACAATATAAGTAGCTATGAGTTTATCCGAACACTCTACCCGAATGATATATTAATTACACCATTTTCAACGATGGCATTTGAAGCAAGATTTTTTGATGTAAATATAATATTTTATTCTACATCGGATTTAGATGAGTTATACAAAAAAGTCTATTCTGATTTGAATATTACCCCATTTTACAATGTGGCTGAAATAGGAAGCGAAATTAGAGGTTTTTATGGAAAAAGTAAACCGTTAAAGAATGTAGAAAATATATTCTATATTAATTCGGAATAAAGTGGAAATATATATTCTTTGACTCAGAGGTTTAATTTTAACATTAATTTTTACTTATCCTTTTTACTATGCAATTCCTGTAGTAGATACCAATTTTGGACATTTTTTTGAGGTACTGTATTTTGCTTTTGTTGATTTTTTGATATTGATTTATTTGTGTTGTTATTTTAACAAGTTTAGAATGGCAGGTTTGGGGGTTTTTATTACATTTATTATATGGATATGGCAATTTAATGGGGTGGATAATGTTAGACCCTATTTTCCATTCATCATATATTTGCGGTGTAGTATTTGCGTTTGAGTTTATAAAGAATAATTTTACTAAAGTGTGTTGTATTATTATTTTGTCCTTCTTTATTTTCTATTCGGAAACGCGACTAGCTTTAGTTGTATTATTGGGGATCATATCTCTTTATTGTTTTTCTAAAATAGCGATGAAGCTAAAGAAAGTTATATCATTTGGTATAATAATTTTTTCTCGTTATCTTATATTGCATACGCATTAATTACTAAGCATACGACTATTTTTTTAGGTGGATATGAGGGAGACGATGATAAATCTTATGAAGCAAGGACTCTTATTCAAGAACATATTTTTGATGCTTCAAATAATTCATCTTTAACTCAGTATATTTTTGGTCATGGTGCGGAGTCAGCTCGCAATATGTTAATTGATATCTATGGATATGATATCATGCCTCATAATGATTTTGTTAAATTATTTTATGACTTTGGTGCTATGCTATCGGTGCAATTGTTTTCTTAATTTGTCTTTACAGATACGAATAAAGGAATCTATTATCATTTTCTCTTTTATCTATTTATATAAGTGCATTTTATCATAATATGGCTTACTCTCTATTCGTGGTTGCTCTGTTAATTACATTGCCTACTACTTATACTCAAAAATTAAAAAATAAATATTAGTGTTGGATGGTAGTTAAGAAATGAAAATATTTATAGTGTCACATAAACGCTTTGATTTTCCAATTAATGAAAAATTCATGCCTATTAAGGTTGGTTTTGCGGATGAATTTATTGCTGAGAGTTTTGTACTGGACTCTTCGGGAAATAATATATCAAATTTAAACTCTTCATTTTGTGAACTGACAGCAGCCTACTGGATCTGGAAGAATTCTCAGGAAGACGTTGTGGGCTTGGCGCACTACCGCCGCTATTTCGCATCTTCTAAAAGTGATTTGAAGGTTAAGGGAAAGCGCATCGCATCACCAGAAGAGATGATGGCGTTGCTGAAAGAAGCTGATATCCTGATTGCCAGACCGAGAAATTATTACATCACATCGATTAAAAACCATTACATTCATGCCCACCATGAGTCTGACTACACTCAGCTTCGTGATGAGATTGCGTTACAGCACCCGGAATATTTGTCTGATTTTGACTCTATTATGGGTGGGACAAAAATTAGTTTGTATAATATGTTTGTTTGTAAAAAGTCATTGATCGATGAATACTTTGAATGGCTTTTCCCGGTACTTTTTGCGCTTGAGCAAAAAATTGACTACCAAAATTACGATGCTTACCAAAAGCGTGTTTTTGGTTTTATGGCAGAGCGTCTTTTCAATGTCTGGCTTCATCATCATCGCGAAAACTTGCGCATTAAATATATGCCAGTAGTGAATATTGATGGCGAAAATATTTTACTGAAAGGCATTGGATTATTAAAACGACATTTCTGGGGTAAAAAATGAAAGTTGCTATAGTGGGCGCAGGTATTTCTGGTGCGGTTATTGCGAGATTATTAGCAGAGGAAGGGATTGAGTCTGTTGTTTTTGACAAACGTTCTCATATTGCTGGTAACTGTCATTCAGAACGTGATCCGCAGACCAACGTCATGTTGCACGTTTATGGTCCCCATATTTTTCATACAGATGATAAAGAAGTTTGGGATTTCGTTAATCAGTATTCACAGTTTATGCCTTACACCAACCGTGTGAAGGCCATTTACAAAGGCAATGTTTACTTACTACCAGTAAACCTGCATACGATTAATCAGTTTTTCAATAAAACAATGCGTCCGGATGAAGCCCGTGCTTTCATCGAATCTAAAGCTGACAAATCTATTGTCGAACCGAAAAACTTTGAAGAACAGGCCATCAGCATGATTGGTCGGGAACTGTATGAAGCATTCTTTAAAGGCTATACGCGTAAACAATGGGGTTGTGAGCCGACGGAGTTACCAGCCAGTATTTTGAAACGCTTGCCGCTTCGTTTTAACTATAATGACAATTATTTTAACCACCAGTATCAGGGGATGCCCAGAGATGGCTATACCGATATGGTTGGAAAAATTCTTGATCACGAACTGATTGAAATAAGAACAGATACTGAGTTTTCAGCTACCGAGAGTGGGGCCTACCAGCATGTATTTTGGTCAGGCGCGCTGGATGGTTACTTTAACTTTAGTGAGGGGCGTCTGGGTTATCGCACGCTGGATTTCGAAAAATTCTCAGCAGAAGGTGACTACCAGGGAACGGCTGTTATCAACTACTGCGAAGAAAATGTACCTTATACCCGAATCACTGAGCATAAGCATTTCTCACCCTGGGAGTCACACGAAAAAACAACATGTTATCGTGAATTTAGTCGCTTCTGCACCGAAGATGATATTCCGTATTATCCGATCCGTATGGTTAAGGAAAAAGAACTGCTCAATCGCTACCTGGATAAAGCGATGGAATTAAGCAATACCACTTTTGTCGGGCGTCTTGGTACCTACCGCTATCTGGATATGGATGTCACTATTCGTGAAGCTATTGATGTTGCAAATAAATTCCTTGAATGTCAAAAGAGTCAGGAGCCAATGCCTGTATTTAATATAAATCCTCGCTAACGTCAGGTGTTGTCATGGATACGGATAATTTTTTGAATAAATATAATCCATTGCTATGCAAGGTTTTTCTCGCAGCATCGGATTTTATATTTTTTAACTTATCACTGGCCCTCTCTATTGGTTGTGTATACTGGATTTTTAACGATCTTTATCGTTTTATCCCCGATGCTCAACTGGAGATGCGTATAATTTCTCATGTCATCCTGAGCTTGATATGTGTGGGATGGTTCTGGGTTCGGTTGCGACATTATTCCTATCGCAAACCCTTTTGGTTTGAATTGAAGGAGATTATCCGCACTATTGTGATCTTTGCTGTTTTTGATCTGGCGCTGGTCGCTTTTTCTAAATGGCAATTTTCTCGGTATGTATGGGTCTTTTGTTGGACGTTTGCATTAATTCTGCTGCCGCTTTTCCGAGCAATGACCAAACAACTTCTTAATCGTCTTGGGATTTGGAAGAAAAAGACTGTCATTATGGGTAGCGGAAGTAATGCAGTGGAAGCTTATTATGCACTGCAAAGTGAGGAAATGCTTGGCTTTGATGTTGTCGCATTTTATGACGAAGAGTGTACAGAGGCAACGCTACAGGGACTGCCGGTTCTTCAGGACCCCAATATTCTTTGGGAAATGAAGAAAACAGGCGATATTCATTTCATTGTAGCTTTTGAAATGGAAAACAGCGATAAGACCATTAACTGGTTGCGCGAACTATCGAAGAAGGACTGCCGTTCTGTCACGGTTATTCCGTCCCTGCGCGGGTTACCACTTTATAATACCGATATGTCTTTCATCTTTAGTCATGAAGTCATGTTGCTGCGTATTCATAATAATCTGGCAAAACGGACATCTCGTTTCCTTAAACGGACTTTCGATATTGTCTGTTCATCACTGATTATCTTAATTTCTTCGCCACTGCTCATTTATCTTTGGTACAAAGTTACCCGTGATGGTGGTCCGGCAATCTACGGTCATATGCGAGTAGGACGTCACGGTAAGCTTTTCCCTTGCTATAAGTTTCGCTCAATGGTGATGAATTCGCAGGAGGTTTTACAAAAGCTCCTTGATTCCGATCCTGCCGCACGGGAAGAATGGGAGCGTGACTTTAAGTTGAAAAACGATCCGCGAATCACTCCTGTCGGTCGATTTATTCGTAAAACCAGTCTTGATGAATTGCCTCAGTTATTTAATGTGCTGAAAGGTCAAATGAGTCTGGTTGGCCCGCGTCCGATTATCTCTGAAGAGTTACCACGCTATGATGAGAATGTTGATTACTATCTAATGGCGAAACCGGGAATGACAGGGTTGTGGCAGGTAAGTGGACGTAACGATGTGGATTACGATACCCGAGTCTACTTTGACTCCTGGTATGTCAAGAACTGGTCGCTGTGGAATGACATCGCTATTCTTTTCAAAACTGTGAAGGTAGTCCTCCATAGAGATGGTGCATATTGATGTAGCAGAAACTGCATTTTATGTGCATTAAGTTCATTCTGAAGAGGACATCTATTGCTACCTTCTGGCCTCTAACCTGAGTTAACATGTTCTTCACTTTACTCGCCGCCATTTTACGGCGGGGTATCCACACCTGACAGGAGTATGTAATGTCCAAGCAACAGATCGGCGTCGTCGGTATGGCAGTGATGGGGCGCAACCTGGCGCTCAACATCGAGAGCCGTGGTTATACCGTCTCCGTTTTCAACCGCTCCCGTGAAAAGACCGAAGAAGTGATTGCCGAAAACCCAGGCAAAAAACTGGTGCCTTACTACACGGTAAAAGAGTTTGTTGAATCCCTTGAAACGCCTCGTCGTATCCTGTTAATGGTGAAAGCAGGGGCGGGCACTGATGCTGCTATCGATTCCCTGAAGCCGTATCTGGATAAAGGCGACATCATCATTGATGGTGGTAACACGTTCTTCCAGGACACTATCCGTCGTAATCGCGAACTTTCTGCTGAAGGCTTTAACTTCATTGGTACCGGTGTTTCCGGTGGTGAAGAAGGGGCGCTGAAAGGCCCATCTATCATGCCTGGCGGTCAGAAAGAAGCCTACGAACTGGTTGCGCCGATTTTGACTAAAATTGCCGCAGTTGCAGAGGATGGTGAACCTTGCGTGACCTATATTGGTGCCGATGGTGCCGGTCACTATGTGAAAATGGTTCACAACGGTATCGAATACGGCGACATGCAGCTAATCGCAGAAGCCTATTCTTTGCTGAAAGGTGGTCTGAATCTGTCTAACGAAGAGCTGGCAGAGACTTTCACTGAGTGGAACAAAGGCGAGCTGAACAGCTACCTGATCGATATCACCAAAGACATCTTCACCAAAAAGGATGAAGAGGGTAAATATCTGGTTGATGTGATTCTGGATGAAGCGGCAAACAAAGGCACCGGCAAATGGACCAGCCAGAGTTCTCTGGATCTGGGCGAGCCGCTGTCGCTGATCACGGAATCCGTTTTTGCACGTTATATCTCTTCTCTGAAAGAGCAGCGTGTCGCAGCGTCTAAAGTGTTGTCGGGACCTAAAGCGCAGCTTGCGGGTGACAAAGCGGAATTTATCGAGAAAGTTCGTCGCGCGCTCTACCTCGGCAAGATCGTCTCTTACGCACAAGGGTTCTCCCAGCTGCGTGCCGCTTCTGACGAATACAACTGGGATCTGAACTACGGCGAAATTGCGAAGATCTTCCGTGCCGGCTGCATTATTCGTGCACAGTTCTTGCAGAAAATCACCGACGCATATGCAGAAAATGCGGGTATCGCTAACCTGCTGCTGGCACCGTACTTCAAGAAAATCGCGGACGACTATCAGCAAGCGCTGCGCGATGTGGTTGCGTATGCCGTGCAGAATGGTATCCCGGTTCCGACGTTCTCTGCCGCTGTTGCCTACTACGACAGCTATCGCGCAGCCGTTCTTCCTGCGAACCTGATCCAGGCGCAGCGTGACTACTTTGGGGCGCATACGTATAAGCGTACTGATAAAGAAGGCGTTTTCCATACCGAATGGCTGGAATAATTTCTGATTCGCATCAAAAGCCCGGTGATTCACCGGGCTTTTTTTTGTCCCTAATCTGATTGATTTATTTTTACTTCTTAATATTAACTTAATAATTAATGTTTAACCTGATAAAGAAAATCTGAATTGTTTTAGCCTTCATTGACACAATATTCATTCAGGCGTTAAAACTTTTATATCTTATCAGGATGTATAAACATCATGATGCATAATTAAGTTAATTCTGAGAGCGTGAAATGAAAATCACCATTTCTGGAACCGGGTACGTTGGTCTGTCAAACGGTTTGCTTATCGCACAGCATCACCAGGTTACCGCGTTAGACATTATTCCCGAACGTGTGGAAATGCTAAATGATCGGATATCTCCGATTGTTGATAAAGAAATACAGCAATTTTTAGCGTCCGGGAATATTAATTTTGAAGCAACCTTAGACAAGGTATCCGCCTACCAAAATGCTGATTATGTCATTATTGCAACACCAACCGACTATGATCCAAAAACAAATTATTTCAACACATCAAGTGTAGAATCAGTTATTCAGGATGTGACAGAGATTAACCCATCGGCAGTGATGGTGATCAAGTCAACGGTGCCGGTTGGCTTCACCGCAACGATGAGTAAAAAATTTAATACGCAGAATATCATTTTCTCCCCCGAGTTCCTGCGCGAAGGTAAAGCGCTTTATGATAATTTGCATCCTTCGCGGATTGTGATTGGTGAACGCTCTGAGCGTGCGGAGCGATTCGCTGCTTTGCTACAGGAAGGCGCCATAAAACAGGATATTCCAACTCTGTTTACCGATTCGACGGAAGCAGAGGCGATTAAGCTTTTTGCTAATACTTACCTTGCGATGCGCGTTGCTTACTTTAATGAACTTGATAGCTATGCGGAAAGTTTAGGACTGAATACCCGACAAATTATTGAAGGTGTGTGTCTGGATCCTCGTATTGGCAATCATTACAACAATCCTTCATTCGGTTACGGCGGTTATTGTCTGCCGAAAGATACGAAGCAACTTCTGGCGAATTATCAGTCAGTGCCAAACAATATTATCTCCGCGATCGTGGATGCGAACCGGACGCGTAAAGATTTTATTGCAGATGCCATCTTGTCCAGAAAACCCAAAGTGGTGGGCATCTATCGTCTGATTATGAAGAGTGGTTCTGATAATTTCCGCGCGTCTTCAATTCAGGGGATTATGAAGCGTATCAAAGCTAAAGGTGTGGAAGTTATTATTTACGAACCGGTTATGAAGGAAACGTCGTTCTTTAATTCCCGCCTTGAACGTGATTTGAATACGTTTAAACAGCAGTCCGACGTGATTATCTCCAATCGCATGGCGTCTGAACTGCTGGATGTTCAGGACAAAGTTTATACACGCGATCTCTTTGGCAGTGATTAACCTTCTGTTATTGGGGCTACAATAGCCCCTGATTGGCTATCAAAGTATTTGAAATAATCCGTAAATTTTATCAATAATCCTATAGCATTAACGATGTTTATGACTACACTGTCTCCAGCTTAAGCATTTTCTTAGTTAGGGTACTGATGACAGTGAACAATAACAATGCTACCGGGCGCAGTAATGACCCGGAACAGATTGATTTGATTGATTTAGTGATGCAATTGTGGCGCGGAAAAATGACAATCTTTGTGTGTGTCATTGTCGCAATTCTATTGGCTGTTGGTTACATCCTGGTAGCGAAAGAGAAATGGACCTCTACCGCCATCATCACCCAGCCGGATGTGGGGCAGATTGCCACTTATAATAATGCGATGAGCGTTTTGTATGGCGATAACGCTCCGAAAGTTGCGGATATCCAGACTGGCTTTATCGGTCGCTTTAGCTCCGCCTTTTCCGCATTGTCAGCAGCTCTGGATAATCAGGAAGAACCTGAAGAATTAACTATTACCCCTTCTGTTAAGGGTCAATCATTGCCGCTGGCCGTCTCTTACGTCGGAGAGTCTGCGGAAGGGGCGCAACGCCAGCTGGCAGAGTATATCCAGCAGGTAGATGAGAGCGTTGCGAAAGAACTGGACGCGGATCTAAAAGATAACATCAAGTTGCAGACAACTACGCTTGAGGACTCGTTAAAAACGCAGGAAGTGGTCGCGCAGGAGCAAAAAGATTTGCGTATCAAGCAAATTCAGGAAGCATTGCGTTATGCGGAACAGGCGAATGTGATAAAGCCACAAATTCAGCAAACTCAGGATGTCACCCAGGACAGTATGTTCCTTCTTGGTAGTGATGCGCTGAAATCAATGATCGAACACGAGGCTACGCGTCCGCTGGTTTTCTCTGGGGCCTACTATCAGACCAAGCAAAATCTGCTGGATATCGGAAATCTGAAAATCGAAACCGCATCCATTCACGCCTACCGTTACGTCATGAAGCCGACGCTACCGATTCGTCGTGACAGTCCGAAAAAGGCAATTACACTGGTTCTGGCGGTATTGCTGGGCGGGATGATTGGTGCGGGTGTGGTGCTGGGACGTAATGCGTTACGTAACTATAAGCCGAAAGCGCAGTAATTTATTGTTATCCTGGATGGCACTACGCTTATCCGACCTACAAAAAACCGGGCATTGCCCGGTTTTTTCGCATCAGAAGCTATTGATGACGCTTACGTAAATTCTCAATGACGGTCGTTAAATCAAGGTCCTGGTCCTGTAGCAGCACCAGCAGGTGGTACATCAGGTCGGAGGCTTCATTGGTCAGCTCAAAACGGTCATGTACCGTTGCGGCCAGCGCGGTCTCGACACCTTCTTCACCCACTTTCTGCGCGATACGCTTGGTGCCGCTGGCGTAAAGTTTCGCCGTGTAAGAGCTTGCCGGATCGGCAGTTTTACGCTCGGCTAACAGTTGCTCAAGTTGATACAGGAATAACCACTGATGGCTGGCATCCCCAAAGCAGCTGCTGGTGCCTTTGTGGCAGGTTGGTCCAATTGGATTGGCCAGCACCAGCAGTGTGTCGTTATCACAATCCGGCGCAATGCGGACTACCTTCAGGAAGTGGCCGGATGTTTCGCCTTTGGTCCACAAACGCTGCTTGGTTCGTGAGAAGAAAGTGACGTTGCCGCTTTCGATTGTTTTATCCAGCGCTTCAGGGGTCATGTAACCCAGCATCAACACTTCACCGGATACCGCATGTTGCACGACAACCGGCATCAATCCGTCGGTTTTTTCCCAGTCGAGTTCGCGGCGCTGTTGCTCTGTTAACATATCCTGATCTCCACGCCCTGTGCTTCCAGGTACGCTTTTAATTCACCAATATTAATAATCTGTTTGTGGAAGACGGAGGCAGCAAGCGCCCCGTCGACATCGGTATCGCGGAAGGCTTCAAGGAAGTGCTCCATCGTGCCCGCGCCGCCGGAGGCAATCAGCGGTACATGACAGACATCACGGACTTTTTTCAGTTGCTCCAGATCGTAACCGTTACGCACGCCGTCCTGATTCATCATGTTAAGCACGATTTCACCGGCCCCGCGTTTTTGCACTTCCTGCACCCAGTCGAGAGTTTCCCACTGCGTCACGCGGGTACGGCTTTCATCGCCGGTATACTGGTTGACGTGATACTTGCCGGTTTCGGCATCAAACCAGGTATCAATGCCCACGACGATGCACTGTACGCCAAAGCGGTCAGCAAGACGGGTGATCAGCGTTGGGTCGGCCAGCGCAGGGGAGTTGATGGAAATTTTATCAGCGCCGAAAGAGAGGATTTTAGCGGCGTCATCAATAGACCTGATGCCACCCGCGACACAGAATGGAATGTCGATCACTTCCGCGACGCGCGACACCCAACTCTTATCAACCACGCGCCCGTCGCTGGAAGCGGTAATATCATAGAATACCAGCTCGTCTGCGCCTTCATCGGCATAGCGTTTTGCCAGCGGGACGATATCGCCGATGATTTCATGATTGCGGAACTGTACGCCTTTTACCACCTGACCATCGCGTACGTCCAGGCAAGGGATTATACGTTTTGCCAGCATTGGATGGCCTCCTTAACGGTGAATTTTCCTTCCAGTAGGGCGCGGCCGACAATCACGCCGCGAACGCCCGTGCCGCGCAGAGCGGCCACGTCTTCAATCTCGCCAATTCCGCCGGAAGACTGAAAGGCGACCTGCGGATATTTCGCGCACACTTCGTCATATAATGAGACGTTGGAACCCGCCAGCGTGCCGTCACGGGAGATATCGGTGCACAGTACATGCTTCAGGCCAACTGACAGATAAGTCTCGACCAGCTCTTCCAGCGAAACGCCGGAGTTCTCCTGCCAGCCGCTGACGGCAACCTGTTTGTTGCCCCGATCATCAATACGCACATCCAGCGCCAGCACCAGCGCGTCAGCGCCAAAGCGCTCAAACCAGCCTTTGACCACCTCGGGAGATTTGACCGCCGTGGAGCCGACCACCACGCGGGCAACGCCTGCGTCCAGCAGCGCCGCAACATCGTCTTCAGTACGCACGCCGCCGCCAACCTGCACGGGCACATTCACGCCTGCGACCAGCGTTTTAATCAGCGGGATCTGCCGTCTGGCCGGATCTTTCGCCCCGGTCAAATCGACCAGATGCAGTACTTCGGCGCCCTGGGCGGCATAATCCCGCAGGCGGGGAAGGGGATCGTTACCGTAATCACGCTGCCGGGCGTAGTCGCCCTGATGGAGACGCACTACGGTGCCATCGATCAAATCTAATGCCGGAATAATCATCACATCTCCAGGAAGTTTTTCAGCAACTGCGCGCCAGCGGCGCCGGAGCGTTCCGGGTGGAACTGCACGCCGAAGAAATTGTCTTTTTGCACTGCCGCAGTGAAGGGTTCGCCGTAGTTGCATTGAGCAATGGTCCACGGATTTACGGGCATAGCGTAGCTGTGAACAAAGTAGAACCAGGCGCCATCTTCAATGCCCTGGAAAAGACGATTACCCGCCTGCGGGTAAACGCGGTTCCAGCCCATATGCGGGAGCGGCAGGCCAAAATCGGTCATCTTCGGGACGTCCTGGTCAATAATGCCCAGAAGGTCGACGCCGTTTGTCTCTTCACTGTGGCGCCCGAGAATCTGCATGCCTAAACAAATTCCCAGAACGGGCTGAGTACAAGCCTTAATCAATTCGACAAGCTCACGCTCGCGCAACTGATCCATCGCCGCCTGGGCGGTTCCCACGCCGGGCAGGAAGAGTTTGTCAGCTTTTAAGACGACCTCCGGGTCGCGGCTGACCAGCGGATCATAACCGTGGCGCGCCACGGCGGATTTCACCGAGTTCAGGTTGGCGCAGCCGGTATCAAGGATGACGACGTTCATCACAGCACTCCTTTAGAAGAAGGCAGCGTGTCGCCTTCTACCCGAATGGCCTGGCGCAACGTGCGGCCAAACGCTTTAAACAGGCTTTCTACACGGTGGTGATCGTTTTTACCTTTGGTCTTCAGGTGCAGCGTCACGCCCATGGTGTAGGAGAGCGAGCGGAAGAAGTGTTCAACCATCTCGGTGCTCAGATCGCCCACGCGCTGATAGGTAAACTCGGCTTTATATTCCAGGTGCGGGCGCCCGGAGATATCCAGTGCGCAACGCGCCAGGCATTCGTCCATCGGCAGCACAAAACCGAAGCGGTTGATGCCGCGCTTATCGCCCAACGCCAGTTTTAGCGCTTCGCCCAGCGCCAGACCGGTATCTTCTACCGTGTGGTGATCGTCAATATAGAGGTCGCCCTTGACCGCGATCTCCATACGGAAACCGCCATGCGTGGCGATCTGATCGAGCATATGGTCAAAGAAGCCCACGCCGGTATTGATCTTGCTGCCGCCTTCGCGATCCAGCCACACCTTGACGTCAATCTGCGTTTCTTTGGTATTACGCTCAACGTGGGCATAGCGGTCGCGTTTTGTCAGCTGTTCGCCAATCATCGTCCAGTTCAGGGTTTCACGGTTATAACGTAACCCGTTAATACCCATGTTTTCGGCCAACTGGATGTCGGTAGCGCGATCGCCAATCACGTAGCTGTTGGCGCTATCCATCGCCTGTTCAGCCAGATAACGTTCAACCAGCTTTACCTTCGGCTTACGGCAGTCGCACTCATCTGCTGGCAGGTGCGGGCAGATCAGCACTTCATCAAACAGTACGCCCTGGGAGGTGAAAACCTGCATCATCAGGTCGTGCGGGCCGTCGAAGTCTGCCTGCGGGAAGCTCTGCGTTCCCAGCCCGTCCTGGTTGGTGATCATCACCAGCTTAAAGCCGGCTTTTTGCAGCTTCAGCAGAACCGGCACCACGTCCGGTTCAAAGGCGAGTTTGTCAAAACGATCCACCTGAAAATCACTCGGCGGTTCGGCAATCAGGGTTCCATCACGGTCAATAAAAAGATACTTCTGGCTCATACTTGCTCCGCACGTAAGGCGTCAATGACGCGCTGGCTTTCTTCGCGGGTTCCAACAGTGATACGCAGACAGCCGCTTAAAGAAGGTTGTTTATTCTGATCACGTAAGATAATGCCCTGATCCCACAGAGATTTAAACACGCTACTTGACGCGGTAAAACGTGCCAGAATGTAGTTGGTTTCTGAATCGAACACCTGTTCTACGCAGGCAATCTCTTTCAGCGCATTAACCAGATACTGACGTTCCAGCAGAATCTGCGCCACCCGTTCGCGCATCGCGTTGACGCCTTGCTGCGTCAACGCCTGAGCGGCAATATCGGCGACCGGCGTAGAGAGCGGGTAGGGGGCGATGACTTTCAGCAGCAGGTTGATGACTTCTTCGTTCGCCAGCGTAAATCCGCAGCGCAGACCGGCGAGCGCAAAGGCTTTGGAGAGCGTGCGCAGCACTACCAGATGCGGGTATTCAGAGAGCCAGCCAGCCAGCGTTGCCTGTGGGCAGAATTCAATATAGGCTTCATCCGCCACCACAATGGCGTTGCCGCGCGTCATTTCCAGCAGAGTACGTAAATCCTGTGGATTGATAAGCTGCCCGGTCGGGTTGTTGGGGCTGCATACAAACACCACTTTAACGCCGTCGAGTTTATCGGCGATGCCCCGCAGATCCAGCTGCCAGTTTTCCTGCGTCGGAACCGTCCGGCATTCAACGCCAATAGTTTCCGCGCTGACGCAGTACATGCCGTACGTTGGCGGGCAGTAGAGAATCGCATCTTTCCCCGGTTCGCAGAATGCGCGAATCAGCAGTTCAATACCTTCGTCTGCGCCACGGCTGACCAGCACCTGCCCGGGGTTCACTCCGGCGTACTGCGCATAATTTTCAATAACCGCTTTTGGCTGGCATTCCGGGTAGCGGTTGAGCGTTTGCTGAGTCAGCTGAAACTCCACTGCCGTCGGGAACTCATTGGCATTCAGCCAGACATCGCCATTACCGCCCAGACGGCGAGCGGACTGGTACGGCGTCAGGTTGCGAACGTTTTCCCGGGCTAAGTCGGTGACGCTGCGGGTATTTTCAGTGCTCATGCTTGCTCCTTAAGGGCGTTAACGCGCAGGGTGACAGCATTTTTGTGGGCGGTCAGCCGTTCTGCCGCAGCCAGCGTTTCAATGGTGGATGCCAGTGCGGAGAAACCCGCCTGCGACAATTCCTGAACGGTCATGCGTTTCTGGAAATCCGCCAGACCGAGGCTGGAGCAGGTGGCGGTATAACCATAGGTCGGCAGCACATGATTAGTGCCGGAAGCGTAGTCGCCTGCGGATTCCGGTGACCAGTCACCGAGAAAAACGGAACCCGCGCTGGTAATATCCTCCACCAGATCGCGTGCCTTACGGGTCTGAATGATCAGGTGTTCCGGCCCATACTGGTTCGAGATGGCGACGCACTGGGCTAAATCTTTCGTCACGATCAGACGGCTGGCGCTTAATGCCTGACGCGCCGTTTCCGCACGCGGTAACTCCGCTAACTGGCGTTCGACGGCCTCCGCGACGTTCTGTGCAATACCGGCATCCGGGGTCAGCAGGATGACCTGAGAATCCGGGCCGTGTTCCGCCTGAGAGAGCAGGTCAGACGCCACGAAATCCGGCGTGGCGCCGCTGTCGGCGATCACCAGCACTTCAGAAGGGCCGGCAGGCATATCAATTGCCGCGCCGTCGAGACGCTGGCTGACCTGGCGTTTCGCCTCGGTGACAAACGCGTTGCCGGGGCCAAAAATTTTGTCCACTTTTGGCACGGATTCGCTGCCGAACGCCAGAGCGGCAATGGCCTGGGCACCGCCGACGTTGAAGATTTCCTGCACGCCGCACAGCTGCGCAGCGTAAAGGATTTCATCCGCGATAGGCGGTGGCGAGCACAACACCACTTTTTTGCATCCGGCAATACGCGCGGGCGTGGCGAGCATTAATACGGTGGAGAAGAGCGGGGCAGAGCCGCCCGGGATATACAGGCCGACAGATGCGACAGGGCGCGTCACCTGCTGACAGCGAACGCCGGGCTGCGTTTCAACATCTACCGCCGGTAGTTTTTGCGCATTGTGGAAGGTTTCGATGTTTTTTACCGCTACCGCCATCGCCTGTTTGAGATTGTCGCTCAGACGCGCGCTGGCCGCGGCAATCTCTTCGGCGGACACTTTCAGCGCTGCGACGTTCGTTTTATCAAACTTCGCGCTGTATTCGCGCAGGGCGTCATCACCGCGTGATTTCACATTATCCAGGATCTCTGCGACGGTACGGGTAATGCTGTCGGAGGCGGAAATAGCCGGACGCATCAGCAATTCACGCTGCTGTTCAGTATTGCAGCTATTCCAGTCGATGATTGTATTAAAGCTCATGGCCGTCACTCCATCATCTTTTCAATTGGCAGCACCAGAATAGAGCTGGCACCGAGCGCTTTCAGTTTTTCCATCGTTTCCCAGAACAGGGTTTCGCTGCTGACCATGTGCATGGCGACGCGCTGCTGATCGCCCGCCAGCGGCAGAATGGTCGGACGCTCTGCGCCCGGCAGCAGGGCGATGACTTCTTCCAGACGCTCGCTCGGCGCATGCATCATGATGTATTTGGATTCACGCGCCTGAATAACGCCCTGAATACGGGTCAGCAGTTTGTCGATAAGCTGTTGTTTGGCTTCCGCCATTTCGCCGTCACGCTGGATCAGGCAGGCTTTGGAGCGGTAAATCACCTCGACTTCACGCAGACCGTTGGCTTCCAGCGTCGCTCCGGTAGACACCAGATCGCAGATGGCATCGGCCAGACCCGCACGCGGAGCGACTTCAACAGAACCGTTTAACAGACAGGATTTAAACGACACGCCTTTCTGATCCAGATAACGCTTAAGCAGGTGCGGGTAAGAGGTGGCGATACGCTTACCGTCAAGGGAAGCCGGGCCGTCCCAGGCTTCATCGACGGCGGTGGCCAGCGAGAGGCGGCAGCCGCCGAAGTCGAGACGGCGCAGGGTGTAGTAGCGCGGATCTTCGCCCTGCGCGCGGCGGCTCAACAGTTCTTCTTCCAGAACGTTTTCCCCGATGATTCCCAGATCGACAACGCCATCCATGACCAGGCCGGGAATATCGTCATCACGCACGCGCAGAATATCAATCGGCATATTCTCCGCCATCGCAATCAGACGCTGGGTGTGCAGGTTGATTTTAATACCGCAGCGGGCCAGTAATTCGCGTGAATCATCGCTTAAACGGCCTGATTTCTGAATAGCTATGCGTAAACGGGTGTTATCTAACATTCTTTTTTCCTCTTTATCCTGTCTGAACCGGTCTGAATCGCGCACAAAAAAAAGCCCCCGGAAGAATGATCTTCCGGGGGCTTTCTCATGCGTTCATGCACCACTGGAAGATCTGAATGTCTTCCAGCACACATCGCCTGAAAGACTAGTCAGGATGATGGTGATGATGGTGGTGTTTAAATTGAACGCGTGTCATAAAATTCTCGATGAATGCTTATTCATTTGATGCCTTTTAACCTAAACCACTTTAGCGCCGGAAAGCAAGGGCTTTTTTTCATCATTAATTCATTTCATATTGAAGGTATGAATTGTCAGTCCCGGCGGGCTGGCGTAGCCTTAGATAAGATGGCGTTAAAGTCAGGAGAGAACGCATGAAAAAGGTCGCAATTGTCGGTTTAGGATGGTTAGGAATGCCGCTGGCGATGTCGCTGACGGCAAGAGGCTGGCAGGTTACTGGCACGAAAACCACGCAGGATGGCGTGGAAGCGGCCCGCATGAGCGGCATTGAGAGCTATCCGCTGCGCCTGGAACCTGAGCTGGTTTGCGAAACGGACGATCTTGATGCGCTGATGGATGTGGATGCTCTGGTCATTACGCTGCCCGCTCGCCGTAGCGGGCCGGGGGAAGATTTTTACCGCCAGGCAATACAGGAGGTGGTCGACAGCGCGCTGGCGTATCACGTTCCGCGTATCATTTTTACCAGTTCCACGTCAGTGTACGGCGATGTGCACGGCATTGTGAAAGAGAATACGCCGCGTAATCCCGTCACGGCGAGTGGGCGCATCCTGAAGGAGCTCGAAGACTGGCTGCACAATCTGCCCGGCACCTCCGTCGATATTCTGCGTCTGTCCGGGTTGGTAGGGCCAGGACGACATCCGGGGCGTTTCTTTGCCGGTAAAACCGCGCCTGACGGCCAGCAAGGTGTGAATCTGGTCCACCTGGAAGATGTGATTGCCGCTATTACTCTGCTGTTACAGGCACCTAAAGGGGGACACATCTATAATATATGTGCGCCTTCGCATCCGGCGCGTAATGTGTTTTATCCGCAGATGGCGCGTTTGCTGGGTATGGAACCGCCGCATTTTCTGGAAAGCCAGAGTAACGATAAAGGCAAGATTATTGATGGCAGCCGGATTTGTAATGAACTCGGGTTTGAATACCAGTATCCCGACCCGCTGGTGATGCCGATGGAGTGACGCGCCAGCAGACTACCGCCATACACCGCAAGGGGGCGAGTATGAAACCACTGCTGGACGTTCTGATGATTCTCGATGCGTTAGAGAAAGAGGGGAGCTTTGCGGCGGCGTCGGCAAAATTGTTTAAGACGCCGTCAGCGCTCAGCTATACCGTCCATAAACTGGAAAGCGATCTGAATATCCAACTGTTGGATCGCAGCGGGCATCGGGCTAAGTTTACCCGCACCGGTCAGATGCTGCTGGAAAAAGGCCGGGAAGTTCTGCATACCGTGCGCGAACTGGAAAAGCAGGCCATCAAACTTCACGAAGGTTGGGAGAACGAACTGGTCATCGGTGTGGACGATACGTTTCCTTTTTCTCTCCTTACTCCCCTCATTGAATCCTTCTACCAACATCACAGCGTAACGCGCCTGAAATTCATAAATGGCGTACTGGGCGGTTCCTGGGAGGCGCTGACGCAGGGGCGGGCGGATATCATCGTTGGCGCGATGCACGATCCGCCCTACGCCAGTGGTTTCGGTTTTGCTCGTCTGGGAGAGCTTGAGCAGGTTTTTGCGATTGCCCCGCATCATCCACTGGTGCAGGAAGAAGAGCCGTTGAGTCGGCGCACAATAAAACGGTTCCGCGCGATTGTGGTCGGCGATGAGACGCATCCGGCGTGTTCGGCAAGCGCGCAATTGCTTGATGATCAGGAAGCTATAACGGTTTTTGATTTTAAAACCAAACTGGAACTGCAAATCAGCGGCCTGGGATGTGGGTATTTACCGCGCTATCTGGCGCAACGCTTTCTGGACAGCGGTGCGCTTATTGAGAAGAACGTGGCGGCGCAGATCGTGTCGGAGCCGGTGTGGATGGGCTGGAACGAACAGACGGCCGGACTGGCCAGCGCGTGGTGGCGAGATAAAATTTTAGCAAATAGTGCTATTGCTGGCGTCTATACAATGGGGGATGCTGGGAAATCAAACAGTTAATAAAAAATATTTTTTGACGGGGCTCTCATTCTCTTGTCATTTCGCCTTAATTTAGTGCACAATGCGCCGCTTGCAAAAAATGACATTAACCGACGTTTTAATACGCGTCGGTTATTTTTTTGCATCAAACCAATCATTCAATAAAAGAGGCCGGGCTTCGTACCGGATAGATACTTACTAAAAACCGACAGTTGTTGTCGCTGAGGAATCCAGAAAATGGGGCAATTTTTTGCTTACGCGACGGCATTCGCCGTAAAGGGGAATGACCATGTCGCATAACGTTACTCCAAACACCTCTCGCGTGGAATTGCGTAAGACGCTTACGTTGATTCCGGTTGTAATGATGGGTCTTGCCTATATGCAGCCGATGACGCTGTTCGATACATTTGGTATCGTCTCAGGCCTCACTGACGGTCACGTTGCGACGGCGTATGCCTTTGCGCTGATCGCGATTCTTTTTACTGCGTTGAGCTACGGTAAACTGGTGCGTCGTTTCCCGTCCGCTGGCTCCGCGTACACTTACGCCCAGAAATCCATCAGCCCGACCGTAGGCTTTATGGTGGGCTGGTCATCGCTGCTGGACTACCTGTTCATGCCGATGATCAACATTCTGCTGGCGAAAATTTACTTTGAAGCGCTGGTGCCGACAGTGCCGTCGTGGATCTTTGTGGTGGCGCTGGTGGCCTTTATGACCATCTCTAACCTGCGCAGCATCAAGACCGTCGCTAACTTCAATACCCTGATTGTTATTCTGCAAATGGGGATTGTAGCGGTGATCGTCGGCCTGATTATCTACGGCGTGTCTCACGGCGAAGGTGCGGGTACGCTGGTAAGTTCCCGTCCATTCTGGTCTGAAGGCGCGCACGTTGTGCCGATGATTACCGGTGCGACAATCCTGTGCTTCTCGTTCCTCGGCTTTGACGGTATCTCTTCTCTGTCTGAAGAGACTAAAGACGCGGAGCGCGTTATTCCGCGCGCGATTTTCCTGACGGCGCTGATTGGCGGCCTGATCTTTATCGCGGCGTCTTACTTCCTGCAACTGTACTTCCCGGATATTTCGCGCTTTAAAGACCCGGATGCATCACAGCCTGAAATCATGCTGTACGTTGCGGGTAAAACCTTCCAGTGGGGCGTGCTGATTTTCTCCAGCGTGACCGTACTGGCATCCGGTATGGCGGCACACGCGGGCGTTTCCCGTCTGATGTACGTCATGGGTCGTGACGGCGTATTCCCGACGCGTTTCTTCGGCTACGTTCATCCGAAATGGCGTACTCCGGCGTGGAACGTGCTGCTGGTTGGCGCGATCGCACTGCTGGCGATTAACTTCGATCTGGTCACGGCGACGGCGCTGATCAACTTCGGTGCGCTGGTGGCGTTTACCTTTGTGAACCTCTCCGTGATTTCCCAGTTCTGGATCCGTGAGAAGCGCAACAAGACGCTGAAAGACCACTTCAACTATCTGGTTCTGCCGGTGTGCGGCGCGCTGACTGTTGGCGCACTGTGGATCAACCTGGAAGAAAGCTCAATGACTCTGGGTCTGATCTGGGCGGGTATTGGCCTGGTGTATCTGGCTTGCGTGACCAAAAGCTTCCGCAATCCGGTACCGCAGTACGAAGATATCGCACAGTAATGAAATGACCTTTCACAGGTAAAAAACCGGAGACATGTTCTCCGGTTTTTTTATGCAAAAATCTGTAGGCCGGATAAGGTCATCGGCCGTCCTTCGGCACAACGCCAACGCCTGATGGCGCTTCGCTTATCAGGCCTACACTCCTCACTGTTTGTAGGCCGGATAAGGCGTTTACGCCGCCATCCGGCAAAAGCGACGCGTGGCTCCTCAGACAATCTCTTCTGCGTACTGCCAGAGTGATTTCAGCAATGCCAGTTTCTCTTTATCGTCAGCATATTGCTGATACAGTATCTGTAACTCTTCCGCATACCGTTGCAAAAACTCTGGCGTAAACACCTGACGACGATGCTCCAGCCAGCGTTGCTGTTCGGTTTCATCCAGCGTCCCAGGGAAGTTACGGGCGCGATAGTTAAACAGCAGTTTTTCAATCCGCTTATCGACAAACGTAATATCCAGCGCGGGCAAATTGCGCGGTTCGGTGTCCAGCACGATTTTCATGGCGGCACGATCGGCGTCGCTGAAAAAGCCATTGTATAGCTGCGCATCGACGTTCTCAGGCGGCGTAAACGGCTCGGCCTCAGCGAAGATTGCCACAACCTTATCGCGTACCTGCGGATTATCGCGCAGCACTTTCAGGTTATCGAGACAGTGCTGACGGTTAATCCCCAGGCGATCGGCATCCTCCGGGCGGAGCGTATTAGCCTGAGCCAGTACCGGGCATTTATTGATGTGTACCAGTTTTACCGGAACTGCGGCGTTATCGCCGAGGTCGGCTTTAGCGGTATATAACCGCTCGCGCAGGGTATCGCTGTCCAGCTCCAGTAATGGCGACATATCGCCCGCCAGATCCACCATAATGACCGCGTTGCGGTTTTCTGGATGCCAGGCCAGCGGCGCAACCCAACTGGTGTTGCCGCGCCAGGCGCCAAACATACCGGAGATATGCACTAGCGGTTTCATTTGCGGCACATCGATCAACGCCGCCAGTTTATGTTTGTTGCGATGCGTGTAAAGGTAGTCAAACAGACGCGGCTGGCGCGACTTCACCAGTTGCGCCATAGCGATGGTGGCGTACACGTCTGCCATTGCATCGTGCGCGTTGGCATGTTCGATCCCGTTGGCTTTGGTCAAGTGCTCAAGGCGGAAGCTGGGCAATCCGTCGTCATTTTCCGGCCAGTTTATGCCTTCCGGGCGCAGGGCATAGCAGGCGCGCATCACATCCAGCAAATCCCAGCGCGAGTTGTCGTGCTGCCAGCTCCAGGCATAGGGATCGTAGAAGTTGCGATACAAAATGTTACGCGTGACTTCATCATCAAAACGGACATTGTTGTAGCCGACGACACAGGTCTTTGGCACGGTGAACAGTGAATGAATACGTCTGGCAAAGTCGGCTTCGTTCTCTCCTTTGTCGCGCGCTTCCTGCGGCGTAATCCCGGTGATGAGCACAGCGCCTGGCTGAGGCAGGTAATCATCGGCGGGCTTGCAGTAAAAGACTTCAGGTTCGCCAATAATATTAAAGTCGCTATCCGTGCGGATGGCGGCAAACTGTGCGGGTCTGTCCAGCGCCGGGTGAGTCCCGAAGGTTTCGTAGTCATGGAACAGGAAGGTAGGGTGCTGCTTGCCGTCATTCATTGTTCAGTTCTATCCGTTACTGTGCGTTTGCGCGGTTCTGCGCAGCAGGGTATCAAATCCTGGCGGTGTTATCAGCTTCTGAGTCGTTATTGGGAGCGTTAAGGTTACGCTGCCCGGCACTGCATAGAAAAACGTGCGTTATGTCACATTTTCTTGCAATTTATCCCTGTTTGTTTATCAGAACTTCCGTAAAAAGAACGGCAAATTATGACTTTCCTGAGGAAATAGTGTTGAAACGCCGTTTGTTTATTGCCGCTTCACTTCTCGCGATGAATCTTTCTTCCGCTCTGGCTGCCGATGTGCCAGATTTTTCTCCCCAGCCTCCGGCCATTCAGGCAGGGTCATGGGTACTTATGGATTACACCACGGGTCAAATTCTGACCGCAGGTAATGAACATCAGCGGCGTAACCCGGCTAGCCTGACCAAGCTGATGACCGGCTATGTTGTCGATCGCGCTATCGACAGCCATCGTATTAGCCCGGACGATATCGTAACCGTTGGACGTGATGCCTGGGCCAAAGACAACCCGGTTTTTGTGGGATCTTCATTAATGTTTCTGAAACAAGGGGAGCGCGTTTCGGTTCGGGATCTCAGCCGGGGGCTGATTGTTGACTCTGGAAACGATGCCTGCGTTGCGCTGGCGGATTACATCGCCGGAGGGCAACCGCAGTTCGTCGCCATGATGAATCACTACGTTGAAACCCTGAAGTTGCAGGATACCCATTTTGAAACGGTACACGGACTGGATGCGCCAGGCCAGCACAGCTCAGCCTATGATCTGGCGGTATTGTCCCGCGCCATTATTCACGGTGAGCCTGAGTTTTATCATATGTACAGTGAAAAGAGCCTGACATGGAACGGTATTACCCAGCAGAACCGTAACGGACTGCTGTGGGATAAAACCATGAATATCGACGGGCTGAAAACCGGCCATACCTCCGGCGCGGGTTTTAACCTGATTGCCTCCGCCGTGGACGGGCAGCGTCGTCTTATCGCCGTTGTGATGGGTGCGGAAAGCGCGAAAGGGCGCGAAGATCAGGCACGTAAGTTGTTGCAATGGGGGCAGCAAAATTTCGATACGGTACAAATTTTACGCAGTGGCAAACAGGTTGGCACGGAACGTATCTGGTACGGCGATAAAGAAAATATTGCTCTGGGCACCGAGCAGGATTTCTGGATGGCGCTGCCGAAAACTGAAATTCCGCATATTAAGGCCCGGTATGCCCTTGATAAAAAAGAACTTGAAGCCCCTATTGCCGCACATCAGCGGGTCGGTGAAATTGAGCTATACGATCGGGATAAGCTGGTGGCGCACTGGCCTCTGGTGACGCTGGAGTCTGTTGGCAAAGGCGGCGTTTTTTCCCGACTGAGCGATTACTTCCACCATAAGGCGTAACCCCTTTTCTGACACGGCAGACTGGTAAGAGTGCGAGTCTGCTCACATACTCATCATGATTTCCTTGTGACCTTTATATGCAAAATCTTATACTGTGTTTATATACAGTATAAGATTTGCCGGAGGGGACATCGCTTCCTTATCCGGCGCTGACTTCAATGCATTATGGAACACCGTCGACCTGATACGCGTAGCGCCATCAGGTCGACGGTGTGCTATCAGTCTCAGTGAAACTATCGGAGGCAGTATGGACTACGAAATCAGGCAGGCAGAGAAGCGTAATATCGCCGGTTTTCACATGGTTGGCCCGTGGGAAAAAACGGTGAAGCAAGGTTTTGAACAACTCATGATGTGGGTTGACGGGAATCAGGTTGTTCCGCTCGAATGGATCGCGGTTTACTACGATAATCCAGATGAGGTTCCGGCGGAAAAACTCCGCTGCGATACGGTGGTGTCTGTCCCGGATAATTTCACCATTCCGAAAAATAGCGAAGGCGTCATCCTGACGGAGATCGCCGGCGGGCAGTATGCGACAGCGGTGGCGCGCGTTGAGAATCATGATTTCGCGACGCCCTGGTATCAGTTTTTCAATAGCCTGTTACAGGACAATCACTACCAGATAGCGGCTAAACCGTGTTTTGAGGTCTATCTTAACAATGGAACGGAAGACGGGTACTGGGACATTGAAATGTATGTACCCGTACAGTCGAAATAGCCCTGTGTGAATGGTACGCAGTACCCGGCGGATGGGCGTCGTGACGGGGGGATTTACGTGCGAGTCCTGTCCGCTATAGTGATATTTTCGCTGCAAAAGCGGGTACAATTCGTTTTTTGGTCATTTCCAGACGGAGTGCGTGAGTGCGGGCTGATAAATCGCTGAGTCCCTTTGAAATTCGTTTATATCGCCATTATCGTGTTGTACACGGCATTCGCATTGCGCTGGCGTTTATTCTCACTTTCCTGCTGGTTCGACTGTTCAACATCCCGGAAGGCACCTGGCCGCTGATCACACTGGTCGTCATTATGGGGCCGATCTCCTTTTGGGGGAACGTGGTTCCCCGTGCGTTTGAGCGTATCGGCGGCACGATTCTGGGATCGGTATTAGGCCTTGTAGCGTTACGTCTGGAGCTTTTTTCCCTCCCGTTGATGTTGATCTGGTGCGCTGCGGCAATGTTCTTGTGCGGTTGGCTGGCGTTAGGGAAAAAGCCGTATCAGGCTCTGTTGATCGGCATCACGCTCGCCGTGGTGGTAGGCGCGCCGGCAGGCGACATGAACACGGCATTGTGGCGCGGCGGGGATGTTATTTTAGGTTCGCTGCTGGCGATGCTGTTCACCGGCATCTGGCCGCAACGCGCATTTTTACACTGGCGCATTCAGATGGCGCATTGTGTGACGGCGTACAATCGGGTCTATCAGGCCGCGTTGTCGCCAAATTTGTTAGAGCGTCCCCGGCTGGAGAAGCATTTACAGAAACTGCTGAGCGACGTCGTCACAATGCGTGGGCTGATTACGCCAGCCAGTAAAGAAACCCGCATTCAAAAGTCGATATTCGAAGCGATTCAAACCGTGAACCGCAATCTGGTCTGTATGCTTGAGCTGCAAATTAATGCACACTGGGCATCTCGTGCCAGCCATTTTGTGATGCTGAATGCGCACACGCTGCGCGAAACGCAGCAAATGACGCAGCAAACGTTACTCACCATCGCCCATGCGTTGTTCGAAGGCAACCCGCAACCGGTACTGGCAAACACGGAAAAACTCAATGAGATTGTCGCGGAGCTGCGCCAGTTGATAAACGAGCATCATGGCAATACCGTGGCTGAAACGCCTATTCATGGCTATGTTTGGCTAAGTATGGAGACGGCGCGGCAACTGGAGCTGCTCTCCCATTTGATCTGCCGGGCATTGCGCAAATAAAAAGCAGATGACGCTCGTGATTCGGCTGCTGCTTCGATTCAGCACCGATTAAGGGTATGATACTGAAAAAGGATAAAACCATTGTCATCTGCAACGGCTAAAAGTAATGTTTACCCTAACGTATAGCGGTTGCTTAAACGAATCCGAATCTCACATTATCAGGGGTGTAAAAATGGAAACCAACAAGCCTTCTTTCCAGGACGTACTGGAATTTGTTCGTCTGTTCCGCCGTAAGAACAAACTGCAACGTGAAATCCAGGACGTTGAGAAAAAGATCCGTGACAACCAGAAGCGTGTTCTGCTGCTGGACAACCTGAGCGATTACATCAAGCCAGGTATGAGCGTTGAAGCGATCCAGGGCATCATCGCCAGCATGAAGAGCGACTATGAGGACCGCGTTGATGATTACATCATCAAAAACGCAGAAATTTCTAAAGAACGCCGCGACATTTCTAAAAAGCTGAAAGCGATGGGCGAAATGAAAAACGGCGACGCAAAAGCAGAGTAACAGCCTGTGGCAGTGGGGAACGCCGCGTGTTCCTCACTGTAATTCAACCCCGCCAGTGACCATCTTCAGCAAATGCTGATCGGGCCAGTGTTCCGTCAGTTTTCGTTGTGCGAGTTCCCACTTAATATGGTCAACGTCATGGCGCTGCCTGTCCAGCATCAGCCCGACAACGCTTCCGCTGTGCGCCACATTCAGACCGTATAAATCACAGGCTTCCACCAGCGCCAGCAGGGCATCAAAGCCTGGCTTTGGTAACAGTTGTTGGCTGGCGATAGCGCTGAGCGTGGCGGCTTCCCCCATCCGACGAGGGTTTTGCGTTATGCAGGCTTCCTGCACTCTTTCCCATGCCTGCTGCAACATCGCTGCCCCCGCATGCAGACGTTCCAGTCTGGGGATGCGGTGATAATCCGCCGTGCGCAACGTTATTGGGCTTTCGAGGACTAAAAGATCAAGCTGTGGTTGCGCTTCACAAGCCATTTGCGTAGAGGCGTCATTGTGATCGAAAAGCGTCAGTTGACGGAAAATGGTGCTGTCGGTGGGTTCAAGCGAAACACACAGATGTGCAAGCGTGGGTTCATCCAGCGTATGCCCCAGATGGTGTGCGGTTGCGACCGCCGTTGCCGCGATATCTGCGGTACTGCTGGCCATCCCTTTGGCGACGGGAATGGTGGAATGCACTGCGATCCGAATCTCCTGGCTCCACTGCGCAGGGTAGCGCCAGTATTCCAGTAGCCGATTGACCATTGCGCGTGAAAGGGGACGCTCATCCGCAAGGGGAGCGCCCGAGCTTACTTCCACGGTGCTGTACCATTCGACAGGGCAGGAGACCAGTTTCTCACTGCCCAGAATCCAGCCCTGGATAAGTTCTCCGCATGACGCGGGGCATTGCGCAACAGCCACGTTTTCACCTTTCTGGTCAGCAATCCTCGGCGCATAGTGTCACGGCGATTGCGCTATTACCATGATTTTCCGCAAGTTGCAGTCGGGCAAAATCAGGCGGAAACGTCAAATGTGACCTTGTCACTTAACGCAATCCGCATCACATCTTGCGCGATCATAAGCTCTTCATTGGTATTAATGACCGCCACTTTCACCACTGCGTTTTCAGCCTGAATAAACGTAGCGTTGCGCAGGTTTTTTTCCTCATCAATACTCAACCCCAGGAAATGCAGATTATGGCAGACTGCCGCTCTGGCACGGGCGGAGTTTTCGCCGATTCCACCGGTAAAAATGAGCGCATCCAGACCGCCCATTTGCATGATATAACTGCCGATTGTCGCGCGAATGCGCTCAGCAAATAGCGTAAGCGCAAGCGCCGCCCGGCGATTTCCGCCATCGGCGGCCTGCTCAACGTCGCGGTAATCATGCGAAACGCCGGAAATGCCCAGCAGCCCCGACTCATTGTTTAATAAATAATTAAGCTGCTGGGGCGTTTTCCCTTCACGCTCTGCAATCCAGGGCAGAATGGAGGGATCGATGTCTCCGCTACGGGTTCCCATCATCACGCCTGATTGTGGCGTAAATCCCATTGATGTATTGACGGATTGCCCCCCTTTGATAGCGCAAATGCTGCTGCCATTACCCAGATGGCAGCAAATAACGCGTAAGGCGCTGAGCGGGACGCCCAGTCTTTCAGCTAATGCCGTGCTGACATATTTATGGCTGGTACCGTGAAAACCATAGCGGCGAATACCCAGCTCGGTGTAATAACGCCAGGGCAGAGGGTAAATATAGGCCGACTCGTCCAGCGTCTGATGAAAGGCGGTATCGAATACGGCCACAGAAGGCGTTGAGGGTAACAACTGGCGAAAAATATGAATACCGAGCACGTTAACCGGGTTATGCAACGGGGCCAGTTCGGCAAGGCGCTCAATTTGAGCGAGCGTTTCATCGGTCACGCGCGCCGAATCCTTAAAGAACTCTCCGCCGTGCGCCACGCGATGACCCACGCCGTCAATATCCTGTAAGGTATTAATGATGTGATGACTGAGGAGCTTATCCAGCAGCAGGGTAACGGCTTCGCGGTGATCGGCGATGGGGGCCGTTTCCTGCCATTTTTGCGCGGATGTTTTCATTGTGACTCTGGCGTTCGCCATTCCGATACGTTCGATTAATCCCTGGCAGATCATTTCGCCCTGCGGCATTGCCAGCAACTGGAATTTTAGCGACGAGCTACCGGCGTTAATCGCCATTATTTTGTGAGACATAAGGGTTCCTTAGCACTCAGAAAAACAAACATTTCATCAATCCCGGATTTCATCAGCGCGCTGGTGACAAAAATTTTCTGCGCACCGGCTTGAATCAGCCAGTTCTCCACGCATGAGATACGTGACGAATCCGCCAAATCAGATTTGGTGACGATCCCGATAACGGGTCTGTTCATTGGGCCGGTAAAACCGGGGGAGAAGGGCGACCACGGCGCATCGGCATTAAGAACCAGCGCGATAATGTCAGCTTCACAGGCGCTTGCCAGCAGCGCGCTATACAGACAGCGGTTCTCCAGATATTCGCCCGGTGTATCGATTGTGCCGGGCGACCAGACAATAGCCTGTGTTTTCTGGTAATGAAGCGCTTCGCCGTTCAGACTCTGTGTAAGAGAGGTTTTCCCGCACTGGCTGGGGCCGATTAACATAATGCGTTTCATGGCGTTATGTCCGGGTAATTGGGCAGGCGGTAAAACGCATCATTTCTCCCAATGTTCTGGTCACCTGATTTAACGCATACTCGACGGCTGATACATCGCCGGTCAGCACGACGGCCCCGGTGAAACGGTCAAGAAAACCAATCTCGACCGCGCCGGATTTGGTGGCGATATCGCAGGCAATAATCGAGGCTTCGCTGGGCGTAATGGTCAGGATCCCAATAGCGGATACCGCATCCGGCAGACCCAGTTTTTTAAAGAGATCTTTACCGGGGTTAGCAATCAGATGCGCCAGCGTTACCTGTTTCCCGGGAACATACTCCTGAATCATGCGTTCCGTTGTCGGTTGCTTTTCCATTATCCCTCCACGATCTGTCGCCACATGGCTTCATGCGGACGGGGGATCACGGCGCGGTAAACCAGCAGTCCTTTTTCGCCTGCGCTTTCACTGGCTACCGTAACGGCGTTGTTGACATCGGAGACATCGCCTGCCACCACCATGTAACATTTTCCGCCAATACCGAACGCCATATGGACACGCACCAGCGTCACGTTGGAGGCTTTAACGGCGCGATCGGCGGCACTGATACAGGCTGCTACGCTCCAGGTTTCCACGATCCCTACGGCCTGACGTTGATCAACGCTGTTCAACCCGCTGACCGCAGGCAGCACGCTGGCATGAATATTCGGCAGCACCAGACTATCCACGAGCATGTCTGCGGCCAGCGATGTGCCCGTTTCGATGGCCTGCTGTACCGCACCGACATCGCCGCCCAGCATCAGTAAAAATTTACCCGGACAGATTGTTTTACTGACCAGTAAATTGACGCTGGCGCTTTTCAGCATGGCATCGCCTGCTTCCATTCCTTTAGCGATGCTGGTGAGTTCTAAAATACCTATAGCCTGAGACATGGTTAACCTCTTACAACCGTGATGGCGTGTTCAGTAATGTCGCTGACAATGCCGTCAATACTGGCGTGAACGGGAGCGCCTAACGCGCCAGATGGCATATCGGCGACACACTGTCCACGGACAACGCGTTCACCTTTTTGCACGCAGGGAACGGCGCTGGCGCCAATATGCTGACGCAAGAGCAGCGTCGTTTTGTCTGTTGAAGGGGCGACGTCCGTTAGCGGCGCGTCGTAATACCAGTCGCTGAGCCCCAGTTTGGTAATCAATCGCTTAACCGGCACCAGCCGATATTTCGCCATTTCATCGGCGGGATTCAGCGGGCCTTCGTAACGAAGGTTTTGCGCCCGTAGCTCACGTTTCAGCATACGGTTAATGCGCATGGGGGAGATCCCCACCGGGCATGCCACGCTTTCGCAAACGTTGCATTCTGAACACGTCAGCGCGCTAAGCAGGAGTTGCGGTGTCGCGGCCTGTTGATAGTTCACCGCACGTACCAGTAAATGGGGAGATAACTCATGGCCGATCAAATGCCTGGGGCATAAATCAGTACATAACCGGCATTGCTCGCAAACGGTTTTTGCAACAGACAAAACGGTGCGTTCATCCTGCATTCGTCGCTGAATCAAGGGATGGGTTTTTGGTAACACCAACAGGCCGCCGGTGGTCTTTGTCACCGGTGAATCCAGCGATGTCACCAGGCTTCCCATCATAGGGCCGCCGTTAATCAATCCAGGGTCATCAACGGTGGCGCCGCCTGCAAGCGCTAAAACGTCGCGTAAAGACATACCGACAGGAACGGTGACGGTCAGCGGCCTTGCAACCGCGCCGTTAACGGTAAGAGTGCGGCGCGTTACGGGATACTGTTGTTCTACCGCACGGGCGATATTCAGTACGGTCTGAACATTATTGACCACCACGCCGACGCTCACTGGCAACGCCGCAGGCGGAACGCGTCGGCCTGTCGCCATCCAGATGGTCAGCACTTCGTCCCCGGCCGGGTAGACATCCGGTAAAATATGCAGCCTGATACTGGAAGGTAGCAGGGGGGTTAATGCCTCAATCGCATCGCGGTATTTTTCTTTTAACGCAATAATCCCCTCGTGTGCGCCGGTTGCCTTCATGGCGTACTGCACGCCGCGAATCAGGCGCGCGGGCTGCTGCGCCATTAATTGCTGATCAACCTTGAGCATCGGTTCACATTCAGCAGCATTAACCAAAAAGATCTCAACCTGCGCCTGTAGTTTGACGTGGGCGGGGAAACCCGCACCCCCGGCGCCAACCACGCCCGCAGCACGTACTCGATCGCGTATGGTTTGCGCATCATAGCTATCCTGTTCAATGGCGCTGACGGTATTCATGACAACGCCTCAAGAAGTTCCCGGATCGCGCTGGCATCGGCGGTACGCGGGTTGGTTCTTAACGTCACATCAGCCAGCGCCGCCTGAACCATGACAGGGATTCGTTGTGAATACGCCTGTCGTCCCTCTTTAAGCGCCTGGGCGAATGAAGGAATCGCACACTGTGTTTTGAGCTGCTCAATCTGATGAATCAGCGCATTGAGGCATGACGTCTCGTTTGCGCTGGCGGGGCAGAGTTGACAGGCTTTCGCGAGTCTTGCGTATCGTTTTGCCGCCCGGGGATCGTGGGCGTTAAAGCGGATGACCGATGTCAGCAGCAGTGCATTGGCAAGCCCGTGCGGCAGATGAAACTGGCCGCCTAACTGATGGGCAATAGCATGGTTCAGCCCCAGTCCTGCTTGGCTAAACGCCATTCCCGCCAGCGTTGAGGCGTTGTGCATCTTCCCACGGGTAGCCAGACAATCCCCTTTCCTGACCGCAACGGGCAGATACTGAAAGACGATTTGCGCGGCTTTTTCCGCCAGCGCGTCAGTGAAGTCGCTGGCGTGCGGAGACACATATGCTTCAAGCGCATGCGTCAGGACGTCCATCCCCGTGTTGGCGGTAATATTTGCCGGAACGGTGACAACCAGCGTCGGGTCGAGAATAGCCATATCTGGATACAACGCTTTATTAAATAACGGATATTTAATGCCCTTTTCTGGATCGCTAATGACGCATGCGCTGGTGACTTCGGAACCGGTGCCGCTGGTGGTGGGAATTGCAACACAGGTTTCAATTTCGATGCCGAACTGACGGCTGAACCAGACGATGGCTTTTGCCGCGTCGAGCGCCGATCCTCCGCCAAAGCCGATGACCACATCCGGTCGCAGGGCATGCATTTGCGCAATACCTTGCACTACCGTACCGATGGTAGGGTCCGGGATGATGTCGCTGAATATGCTGATGCGATTATCCGTTGGAAGGGCGTCGCGCAGCGTATTGATCAGCGGTGATTGCGCCAGAAATCCATCACAGATAATCCAGATATGACGGTTTGTAAAACGCGTCAACACATCCAGACTTCCTCTGCCACTGTACAATCGGGTTGGTAGTGAAAACGTATTCATAACGACCTCATTAGCGAATTGAAAAGCCGTTGGTCAGTACGCAGCGACGGGAACGGGCAAATGTGCGTGCTGAGGTTGTCCCTTCGCCGGTCGGGGTGGCGATGGTAAAGGTGGTAAACCCTTCGCCGCCAACGCCGATACCGGCATAGGAAGGGCCGTTTTTCACAAAAATAGAGGTCTGTAAGGTGCGCGCCGCCAGATTCAGGCGAGAGACATTCTGCGAGTGCATAATGGCGGTATGGTGCAGGCCTTCTTCAACTTTTAGCGCCAGTGCCAGCGCGCTGTCGAAATTATCGACCTTCACGACGGGTAGCATTGGCATCAACTGTTCGCTGGTTACCCACGGATCGTCGGCACTGACGATACCGATAAGCAAACGCGGCGGTTTTGCGGGAACGGCAATACCGGCGGCTTCCAGCATGGCGGCAGGGCTTTTCCCGATCAGTTTTTTATTCGCGTGACCTTCCGGGAGGCAGACGGCGCGTAATTTATCGATATCCGCAGCGTTTAACAGCAATGCGCCGAAAGCCTGCATTTGCTGAACCAGGCGCTCAGCGACGCTCTCTACGACAATCAGACTTTTTTCTGCGATACAGGGCAGGTTGTAATCGAACGCTGCGCCGTTGATGATATCTTCGGCCGCTTTGACGATATCGGCGGTCTCATCAACGATGCAGGGCGGATTGCCTGCCCCGGCGCCAATGACCTTTTTACCGCTTTTCATTCCCATCGCAACAATGCCGGGGCCGCCAGTAATAGCCAGCACCGCAATATTGGGATGCGCCATCATTTGCTGAGTTGCCTCAAAGGTCGGTTCTGCGACAGTGACGACCAGATTACGGATGCCGCAGCAGCGGAAGGCGATATCTTCGATCATGCCGATCAATTTGAGTGAGACGTTTTTCGCGCCAGGATGCGGGCTGAAATAAACGCTGTTGCCCGCAGCCAGCATACTAATGCTGTTGTTAATAATGGTTTCGGTAGGGTTGGTGCTGGGCGCGACGGAACCAATGACGCCGAACGGTGAATATTCAAACAGCACCATGCCGCCATCGCCGGTGAGGGCCGTGGTTGTCAAATCCTCAATGCCTGGCGTGTTATCCAGCGCGGCTTTGTTTTTAAGGAATTTATCTTCTTTGTTCCCCATCCCCGTTTCCGCTGCGCTCTCCGCCGCCAGCGTGGCAAGATGCGGCGTAAGCTCCTGGCGCAGGGCTCTGATAATGGCGCTGCGCGTTTTGAGCGGACACTGCTGATAACGTAAGAAAGCCTGATGCGCCGCGTCTACCGCTTCGCCGACGGACTGAAAAATACCGTGTCCTTGCGTTTCGGACTGCGCAGGCGCCAACTGTTCGCTTAAAATATTACGGATGAGGGTTTCCAGTTCAGAAGTATTCATTGATGTGTTCTCACGTTAATTGCCGCAATGGCGGCTTGTGCAATATCCATGTCCTGTTCAACGCTCCCGCCGCTGATGCCAAGACCCCCAATGAGCAGACCATCACGCCATAACGCGAATCCGCCGCCAAAAGTGACGACTTTCCCCTGCATATGGCTTTCCAGACCGTAGAGCGAAGCGCCCGGCTGAACGGCGCAGGCCAGTTCGTGGGTGGCTGTTTTCATGGCGACGGCGGTCCAGGCTTTTTTCGGCGCCAGTTCACTGCTCACCAGCAGAGCGTCCGGCATACGCCAGGTCACGGTTTCGGTGCCGTTGGCATCCACAATGCTGACGACCACAGGAACCTGAAGCGCCTCCGCCCGCGCCACCGCTGAACGAGTTAACTGATGAAGCTCGTGAAAAGAGAGGGCCATAGAGGGCTCCTTGACGACAGAGGCCGGGGTTGAGGCCAGGTAGCGCTCAGTGACCTCCCGAATGATGTTGTTCTGATGAGCGTCATGATCTTCGGCGCGCGCCAGCGCATACAGGCAATCAGATAAGCGGTTGATGTAGCGCATCAGGACGTGCCTGACGCTGGCGGTTGCCGACAGCTCGACCAGACGTCTTTCAGCCCGGCGGGCAAGCGTGCGGGCAAAGTGCAGGCGACTCGCGGCTTCGCAACGGCCAGGTAAAATAAAACTGTGTAAAGGCGTAACGCGTCCCATCGCGGTATCAATAGCCGCTTCAAGCGCGGCAATATCTTCCGCGCTGATATAGCGCTGCTCCGGCGACGGCTGCTCGCTTTCGCTGGCGAGTTCGGCGCTAAACCAGAATATCTGCATCTGAATAGATTCGAGCAACGTGCGGTGTTGCGCGCTGGTTGTGGCGCAAACGCATAAACTTAGCGCTGCATTGAGTTCATCCAGCGTGCCGTAGGTTTCGACGCGTGGATGCGTTTTACTGACCCGTTGGCCGGTAAATAAGGCCGTAGTGCCGGAATCTCCTGTTCGGGTATAAATCGCCATCATCCGCTCCTTAATGAGAAAGCGTGTCTACGATGCCGACAATGGCCAGATCGATGGCCTCGTTCGGGCTGGAAAAAACATGTCTGGCGCTGGAGCCGCTGCTGAGTAAAACCAGTTCACCCACGCCAGCGCCGACGGAATCGACGGCAACCTCATCTCCGGTAATAGGCGAGTCGGGAAGCTCTCCATCGGCACTTACCCGACGTACCAGCAAAAGTTTTTTCCCAACCAGAGAGGGCGATTTTTGCGTGGATACCACCGCGCCTGTGACTCGTGCCAGATGCATGGTTCACTCCTGCTTAATAAGTTGAATATTACGCGCGCTGGCGGCTTCACGGGCCAGAGCGGTGACGACACAGCGACGACGCAGCACCAGTAATTGCCCCGCGAGTAGGGCGACGTCGGCGTAACTCAAAAGAGTGGTCGGATGCAGGCAGATTGTTTGCCCTCGTTCATCGACCAGCCTGATGGGCAGACGCGCCAGCTTTTTCACCGGCAGCGACGGCAACAGGCGATGGTGCAGGGATATCTGTAGACGAATACCTGATGCCAGTGCGTCATGGACTTTCTTCGCTACAGGGTCGTCGGCATCCTGCTCTGCGATGTACGTCAGCGAAGGCAGGTCCGCCTGCACAATATGCAGCGCCGCATACTGACAAAACAGCGCGCGGGAATCGGCCTCCCGCAGTTGCGAAATACTGAGCGTGGCCGTGCTTTCCGCCCGCCGCTGCAAGCGGGAGATGACCTCCTCAATAATGCGCTGCAACATCTCGCCGTTCATCGCGGTGTAACCAGAGTGGCAAACGCGTCCGGGCTGTCGGCGCCTGCGGCATTGGCTTCGTCTGTGTCGATGTGCATTTCAAGACGCATATCCGCAGAGACGCGAATCGCGACGTTGTCGAAAATCAGCCTGCGCGCATTGCCTTCAATAGCGACAGAGACTTTGTCGCCATGCGCAACGCGAAATATCAACGCATCAAGCGGTGACATATGAATGTGGCGTTGGGCGACAATCACGCCGGATGCGAGATCCAGCTCGGCGAAGGGGCTGACAAGACGAATGCCTGGCGTTCCTTTAAGGTCTCCCGACATGCGCAGCGGCGCAGCGATGCCCAATGTTCTGGCATCGGTGCGGGAAATCTCAACCTGGCTGGTACGGCGAAGGGGGCCGAGCAGGCGCACATTCTTTAACTGACCTTTAGGGCCAATAAGCGTGACGGTCTGGTCGGCCGCATATTGCCCAGGCTGGAGCAGCGCTTTTTTCTCGCTGATTGGCTGACCAGGGAAAAGCCGGGCATAGTCTTCAGCGCTAAGATGGATATGACGGTTGGAAACACCCAGAGGAATAGGGCGCTCACGCATTTCATCCAGCACTTTGCTGACGGTTGTTTCCAGAAGCTGTTTATCCATTACGCTTTACCTCACTTACCTGAATGCAGGCAGAGTGACCGGGGCTCGCCTTTTTGCCGTTTACAGGCAGGGTCAAGACAGAGATTGCAACTGACCATTCCGGCTTCGGGTTCTGCTTCCGGTACTGACTCTTCTACAACAACGACGTCAGGTTCAGATTCAGGTTCTGTTTCAGGTTCCGGGGCTGGCATGGGCGCGGGCGGAATAACCGTCGCGCGGGAAAGAATCCCCTCCCCAGGCCTGGCGATAACTTTATGGGCGATCAGCCCCTGCTGTTGATCGGCAAAACTGGCACCGGTGATGATGGCGGACTGCACGGAGGCCACATCACCGGTGATTTTGATCACCGTCCAGCCAGAACCGTTGGTTCTCTCAAGCCCCACCAGCGTGATGGAAGCGGCTTTCGCCATGACATCCGCGCAACTGATGGCTAATGCCAGACCACTAACTTCAAGTAATCCCAGTGATTGCTTCACGCTGTGCTCCTTGGTTGCGGCCGTTTAGGCTGACTTGGGTAAAATGGCCTCAACGTCGCTGTGCGGACGTGGAATAACGTGGCAAGATTTCACCTCGCCCACGGCGCTTGCTGCGGCGCTTCCCGCATCGACTGCCGCTTTAACCGCGCCAACATCACCGCGAACCATAACGGTGACCAGGCCGGAGCCGATTTTTTCATAGCCCACCAGTTGCACGTTGGCGGACTTCACCATGGCGTCAGCGGCTTCGATAGCGCCGACTAACCCTTTTGTTTCAACCAGTCCCAGTGCGTTGTTCATACTGCGATTCTCCTGTTGCTTAGGTATTCAGATCCCGAAAGGGGATCCCTTTGACTAACCTTGCCGCGTTGTTACCAGCACTTCGCCGGGCATGGCTGTCCTGGTGATACATCAGCGTAAAAAGCGGCGCTGATGCGGGTAAATTCTTGTAATGCACAACCAGCTTTTCTTTGTCGCAGGCTATGCCGACGAGTAGTGGAGACCGACGCGCCGCCTGCCAGGCGCAATGGGTCACGTCACCGTCAGTCTGCGTCTGGATAACAAAGGGGATGCCTTCTTCTTCAATACCGAGAAGCACCTCTTTCCAGACCGCGATACCGTCATTGATGGTCGAAATAACGATAGCCGGGGTACTGGCGTTACTGTCCATGCGCGAACTCCTTATGCCAGGAGAGAATCAGCCCGGTTGCGACCGCATTTCTCGGGCCTTCTGTGCCGCGAATGTTTCCGCGACCGGCCACCAGGCGATAGTGCGCCAGCGCATCGGTGACGAGTTGCGGGATCTCGAAATCCAGAGACGATCCGCCAACCAGCACGACAAAAGGAATGTCACGAATGTTGCCGGTCGGGCTGACCTGGCGCAGCGCGCGCAGGGCGTTAGTGACGAAAACCCGCTCTTTGGCGCTGCGGCGAATGGCGCGTACTTTTTCCAGCGCTAAATCGCCGGGTAATGGAACCAGTTCATCGGGCTTCACCACACATACGCGGGCAAATACGGCTGGCGGCAGCGGGGTGGGGAAAAACTGGACGCTGCCATCTTCGTGACGCAGATGAAAAAGGCTTTCCACCTTCGCGAGTGGATACTTTTTAATCTCTTCTGCCAGATAGCGGTCATCCAGACCCAGCTCACGGGCAATAATCATCGTAACCATATCGCCAGCCCCTGCGAGGTGGGTGGCAATGATCTCCCCTTTGGGATTGATGATGGAGGCATCTGTCGAACCTGCGCCCAAATCGAGAATCGCCAGCGGACGCGTGGTGCCGGGAGTCGTCAACGCGCCTAAAATCGCCGCTTCAGCCTCAGCACCGCCAACCTGAACGTCAACACTCAGCTTTTGTTTGATTTCGCGGGCGATCATCGCCATTTGCAGACGGTCGGATTTCACCATTGAGGCGATGCCCACGGCCTGCTCCAGAGAAAATTCGCCTGCCAGCCCGCCGGTAACGCTCACCGGAACGGAAGTATCGACAGCCAGCAAATCCTGAATGAAGATCTCGTTGCTGGGCTTATTGGTCAGTTCCGCCATGGTCTGGCGTACATGTTCCAGCATGCCGCCAATATTGGTGCCTGCTTCGCCGGTCACGTTGTCCAGCTTGCGGCATTCGCCCACCGCTTTCATGATGGCTTCAGCACCGGCGGCAACATCCACACGGAGCGTGCGTCCCTGAGAAAGCAGTTCCAGATTCCCGGCGGGAATGGCGCGTGCTTTGACATCCCCTGACGGCGTTTTCACGACGACGGCGGAGCGATTGCCAATCAGCGCGCGCGCCATAGGGACGATATTTTTAGTTTCTTCGGCATTAAGGCCGAAAACCGTGGCAATACCGTAAGGGTTAGAGAGCGTTTCAATCACTTTCCCTGGTACGGCAACCTCAATTGCGGCCAGCATGCCCAGCGGAATCCGGTCGATATAGAGCACTTCATCGACGATCGGTAAAGGCTGTTCCAGGCGGTTGCTGACCAGGACGCCGTCGTCTTGCTGCAAAATGACGCCGGTGAGTTGATATCCGGCGCGTACGGAGGCGTTAATTATGGTGGCGACATCGGCGAAGTCGAACACCGATGACACGACCAGGATATAAGGCGTATCCGCCGGGCGGGTTAATAACTCTTGCGGCGTAATGGTCACTCCCACACCCAGACCGACCCCGCCTGGGGTTTTAGGGTTATGGCCGATCATTGTGGACTCGGTAATGATGGTTTCCGTGATGGTTTCCATCGCGACATCGCCAATGACCGGTGTGGCTTCGTTGATGCGGATAAGCGAAATATCGCTGACATTGATGCCTGCGTTTTTTGCCGCAAGCGTAAGCGCCTCCTGAATACCAAACACATTTCGTAATGTGCCTTTAATTCCGGTGGTTTCCGCCAGCGCGCTGCCGGTAATGGTCAGTGTGCCAGCCTCATCCAGCCGCGCCAGCGCGACTTCTGTTGATGAGTTGCCAATATCAATGCCAGCTATGTATCGCATCGTATTTCCCTAAAATTAATCGTCACCTTTGAGTTTTTTACGCTCGACGTATAACGTTGCCGCTTCACGCACGAAAGCTGCGCAAATCTTCGCCTGATAGCGATTTTCCAGATCGTCTGCGATAGCCATCAGCTCTTCTTTCGTCGAACGGTATGGACGCAGGGCGTTGTAAATTTCAAGGATTCGATCGTCCGGTACGGCGGTCAGTTCCGCTGCGCGCTCAAAGTTCATCGCCAGGCGGTCACGTCCGGCATCTCTGGCGATAGCCGCCTGAATGCGCAGCGTATCCGGCGTGATACGCATATCCTGTGCGGTCACTTTGTCGCTGAGGACGTTTTCCAGCGTGAATTCATCCAGCGTTTTATTGGTGGCGGTTTTTACCCATTCTGGATGTTTATTCGCCAGCGGATAATCCGTCACTTTTGCGGTATGCGTTGATGCGCTTGCTGCGGCCGGAGCAGGTGCGTTGCCCTGCAAGCTGTTCATGCGGCTCAACACGTCCCGAACCATCGATTCAATTGCGTCGGTATTCATGGAGGTATCCTTTGTTAAAGCGCCACGCGCAGTTCCTGCGGGTTTTTGCCCGTCACGACATACTTCGTCTCTTTAATGTGCAGAATGGCGGATTTCGCCTGGTACTTCGGGCGCGCCATTTGGTCATTTAAGGTCGGAACCGGTTGTGGTGACTCACGCTTCGCATAGCGCGCGGCGTTCTTGCCAATCTGACGATACGTTTCCAGCGTCAGCAGCGGCGCCTGAGGGAATAACTCCAGATTGGAGAGCGGCGGCAGCCCTTGCTGATGAATAACGGTAGTGCCTTTTGACTGAATACCGATTGAAATGCCGGAGCCGCTGAGGCGGTTGCCTTCAACGGCGACGAACGCCACGTCAGAGGATTTAAAGCAGCGGATCACGCGGGCTTTAATGCCTTCTTCTTCAATACCGGCGATCACTTCACGCAGGATATTTTTGTGCGGCAAGCCGACGATATTCACGGTCTGCGACAGGCCAAATGCCGGGCCCACGGCAATGATCACTTCATCCTGCTGCGTACCTTGTCTGGCCTCGCCAATTTCCGTCAGAAAACCGTCGCCTTGCGGCGCTGTAGTTTGCGGCGAAGTTGATGCTGTCGGTGCGCGAAAGGAGACGGGCTTATCGCTGGTTTGCATTTCAGAAAGCACGTCTTCGATTATCTGGCGCAGCAGCTTTTCATTAATTTCCATTTTTCACCCCTTAGCCAAGTTCGTTGGGATCGAGTGCGCCAGGGATGTTTTTAATCTCTTCCCAGCGTTCGCCTTGCAGGCGATAACCTGTTGCCGGACCGGCATAATCGTTGACGTCATTCACCGCAGAGAGCACCTGCCCGTCGCCGACGATAATGGCGGAGGTATGCAGATAGTCTCCGGTTAATTTGGCTTTCTGGATGTTGAGCATGTCTTGCGCGACGTCGGTGAAACCGCCTTTTGCAAGGGCTTTCACCACTTCCAGACCGTTACGGTTTTTGTTGATGATCTCTTGCGCGAACTTGATGTCTTCGACGATGTTACGTTCAGGCATATCTTTCGAGCCGTGAGCGTAGGTTGCGGCTTCAACCTCTTCATCGGTAATCGGCGGCAGCCCCATTCCGGCAAACACGGCTTGCAGCGCGCGCGCGGCTTTGTTACGGATGGCGATAACGTCTTCTTCGCGAACCGGACGCAGACCACCGTCCACTTTCAGGTCACGCTGGATAACGTTGTAGTCGTCGAAGTCCTCCGCATCTTCGTTTGAACCGGCAAACATGTTGTCGTAGTTCGGTACGGCGGAATAACCCGAGGAGATGAAGTCAGTACCCGGCAGGAACTGCATCAGCAGACGCGCGGTACGACGCATATCGGAGTGGGTGAAGGTCTGGTCGTTACTGGAGGCGCATTCCAGATCCAGCGCGGAGCAGATCAGGTTTTCCGCCAGTACGGCGCGAATGCCTGACGGTACGGCAGAAGGAACGCCGATGCAGCTGACAGAACCGTTCTGTAGACCCTGAACGCCTGCGGCTTTGGTGATATAGATACAGCGGGCTTCCAGATAGAGCATTGATTTGCCTTCAGCATAGCCCATCTGTACTTCGGAACCCGACCCCGAGGTAAAGCGCATTTTCAGGCCGCGAGAGGCATAGGAAGAGGCGAGGAAGCCTTTTGACCAGGGGGTATCGTCGCCATCGGTAAAGACCGGTTCAGTACCATAGACGGAAATGGTTTCGGCGTAGCAGGTGTGGCCCAGCATACCGAGCTTCAGTTCGGTGGCTTCTTCCAGTGAACACTGCGTTAATACGCCTGGGCGACCGACCTGGGAACCCACCAGCAGAGCGATAGCATTGAACGGGGCGTAGCGTGCGACCGCAACCGTTGTCTCTTGCTCATCAAACCCACGCCACGCGCCTTCTGCGGCATCGGCGGCAATCTGAACCGGGTTGTCTTTCACGTTGGTGACATGCGCCTGCTGAGAAGGCGTGCGGCGGGCGCGCATTTTTTGCATCGCCATCATCATCTCTACCACGTTCATGTGTGAGACGACTTCAACGATTTTTGCTGGCGTCATCGCCGTGGTGAGCGGAACGATGTCGCTGCGTTTGACGTTTGGATCGCACAGCATATTAGCGAGTTTGACCGAGTCCATCGCCATCACTTCTTCCGCGCGCGCCAGGTTAATACCGTAACGGGCGATAAAGTGGTCGATCAGGTCAAATTCGCTGGCGGCTTTGCCGTCCAGCTCGGTAACCGCGCCGTTAACGATTTTAATCGACGGTTTGGGGTCGTTCGGGCTTTCCATCGCAATGAAGCCTTCTTCGATCCACTCCTTAACGAAGCCATCCTGATTCACAGGGCGTTTCGCCAGTGCTTCAAATCTTTTCGATCTCATGAATCAGCCTCACGGATATCAGATGTAGGACGGACGATCGTTTTTCGGCGTCGCGCCGAGGGTGGACAGAACGGTTTTGCCGATTTCACGGGCTGAAATAACCGCCTGACGCACCGCGCCGGAATCCCCGGAAATCACCAGAATGGCTTCGTTACTGAAGCTGGTGCCGTGTGCCGGAGAGCTGTAAGCCACGACCTCAACATTGGCGGATTTCAGCGCGGTATCCGCCATCAGTACGCCAACGGAGGCGGGGGCGCCGACAATCACGCCGCAGGCGCGGCCAATTGGCGCGCCAAAGGCTTTTTCAAGCGCATAGCTGGCGCGGGCGGTGTATTGCAGCTCGATATGTCCGGCTTCATTGGCGTATACGTCGCCGAACGTCCGGTCGAGTTCTTTCAGCGCAACTTCAATGCCGCGCTTCACGTCCGAAACATCGTTGCCGCCTAAAATAATCAGCGAACCGTGGCCTGCGCCGCCTTTGGTATCGCGGGGAAGCTCAATGCTGACCACTTCGGTATTGGTCGCTTTTACTGCTTCATCGGCGGCCATAATGTGCGGGCCTGCGCCAGTTCGCGCGCCAAGGATTCCGATGGAGCGGTAGCGCTTTTCCAGCTTCATCGCTTCCAGTAAGGCACTGTCCACATTTGCGATCACCAGACCGACGGTGTCGCCAATCGCGGTGCCGACAAATTCCGTTAAACTGCAACTTTTCTCTGCCATAGCCGTCTCTCGTATTGGGTGGGTTTCTTCAGGAATGGCCGTTTGTTCTGGCGTTGCCACACGGGCAATCACCTGCGCCATGATCTGTTCCACCAGTTCATTGCTGCTCATTGGCTAATTCCCTTCGGTAAGATTTTTTCTACATCGGTATGAGGGCGTGGAATAACGTGTACGGCTTTCACTTCTCCCACGTTGCGTGCGGCAGCGGCGCCCGCATCGGTTGCCGCTTTTACTGCGCCAACGTCACCGCGAACGATGACCGTTACCAGCCCGGAGCCAATTTTTTCGTAGCCGACTAACATCACATTGGCTGACTTCACCATTGCGTCTGCGGCCTCTATGGCTGCGGTTAAGCCTTTGGTTTCTACCATTCCTAATGCTTCTTGTTGCATAAAGACCTCGCCTGGGTTGTCCCGATGTTGATGACTATAAAAAGAAGCGAGGAAAAAGAATGGCTGACTTTAAAAAGAGAATGAAAAAATAATGGGTGGTCAATAGCACTAAATTGCTGTGATTTTTTATAACCCGTTGAATCTAAAGGTTTGATGTGTTGTTTTTGATATGATTATTTCGTTTTCGCTATTCCATTTTTACATTTTACAGGGTGACAAAATAAATAACTTTTGCTACGCGAAAAATGGAATTGTGATATTTGTTTGAAAACGAATATCTGGTGATCGCAATTTTTTATTATCCCTAATCTGGCATTTTATTCGTTAGAGTACGCTCCATTATTGCCCTGGAGAATAAACAGAGAGCAATATTTTGCTATAGCAACACGATTTTTCGGGGCAGGTTAACGGCAGATTGCCAACAATTTACAGGTGCCGCTTTTTATAGTGATGCTCGTTGTACTCTACTGCCAGTACGGCGTTGTGCTGGTAAAGACACGAACTCTGCTTAGAAGGTGTCACAATGAACGATTCACTAAAAGCACAATGTATTGCCGAGTTTTTGGGCACCGGGCTGTTTTTGTTCTTTGGTATCGGTTGCCTGAGTGCATTAAAGGTTGCGGGTGCGAGTCTGGGGCTATGGGAGATCTGCATCATTTGGGGGCTTGGGATCTCGCTTGCCGTTTATCTCACGGCCGGGATATCGGGCGCGCACCTGAACCCGGCGATTACCATTGCGCTGTGGTTGTTTGCCTGTTTCCCTGGGCGAAAGGTCTTGCCTTATTCCATCGCTCAGGTTGCCGGAGCGTTCGGCGGCGCGCTGTTGGCCTATCTGCTCTACGGTAGCTTATTTACCGAGTTTGAAGCGGCGAACCATATGGTGCGCGGCAGCGTGGAGAGTCTGCAACTTGCCAGTATTTTCAGTACCTACCCGGCAGCCGCGCTGAGCGTATGGCAGGCGGCGCTGGTCGAAGTGGTCATTACCTCGATTCTGATGGGGATGATCATGGCGCTGACCGATGATGGCAATGGGGTTCCTAAAGGGCCGCTGGCGCCTTTGCTTATCGGTATTTTGGTTGCCGTTATCGGGGCGTCTACCGGGCCGCTTACGGGGTTTGCGATGAATCCGGCGCGTGATTTTGGTCCAAAATTATTCGCGTGGTTTGCCGGTTGGGGAGACATTGCCATGACCGGGGGGCGCGATATTCCTTATTTTATTGTGCCGATTATTGCGCCGATTGTCGGAGCTTGCGCCGGAGCTGCGGTTTATCGCTACCTGATTGGTAAAAATTTACCGTGCAATGCCTGTAAGCTGGAGGAAAATGGACGTTAACACGACGGGACGTATGTATTTTTGAAACACGTAAAATCATTTCGTGATCTGGTTTCACGAACTGGTCAAAACGTCTCCCACGGATGGGAGACTTTTGTTATTGTCCCTTATACTTTTTTATCACTAATACAGTATGGTGATGATGAAAGGTAAATGTGAAATAAATGTTCCATTTGCAACAATAAATTAACTGAGGGGTTTTATCATGATTTCTGCGAGTGCCCTGAACTCAGAACTCATTAATAAAATCGCACAGGATTTTGCACAAGCCACCAGTCTGGCGGTCGTGGTTGTCAATATTCACGGTGATGAAATTTCTGAGTTATTCAATTTCACGCCTTTTTGTCAGCTAATGCGTCAACATCCTCAACACAGTATTCGTTGCCGTATGAGCGATCGCTGCGGGGGGCTGGAAGCGTCAAAATCAGATCAGCCCTGTATTTATCGTTGCCATGCCGGGCTAACCGATTTCTCCATTCCTTTGGTGATTGCCGGTCATCTGGTGGGGTTTGTGTTATGCGGTCAGGTACGTTTAAGCGATGATGTCGGACTGGTTGATATTCTTAATGTCGATGATCGCTGGCAGGCCGATCCTGAACTGTTGAATGAGTTCCGAAACGTCCCCGAAATGGACTACGCGCGGGTGATAGCCTCTGCGGATCTGCTGAAGCTGATTGTGGAAAATTGCCTTAAAAAACAACTTAATTTTGTTGTTATTAAAGACAATCCGCCGCAAGCGGAACCTGCTCGTTCGCAACGTGGGCCCAATCCCCACGACAGCAAAATGAAGAAAGCGTTACGCTACATTGATGCGCATTTATCGGACGATCTTCGCCTTGAGGATGTCGCTTCTCACGTCTACCTCAGCCCGTACTACTTTAGTAAGTTATTCAAGAAATATCAGGGAATCGGTTTTAATGCCTGGGTAAACCAACAGCGCATGGCCAGCGCCAGAGAGCTGCTTTGTCACAGTGACTGGAGTATCGCCAGCATTGCACGTAATTTAGGCTTTTCTCAAACCAGTTATTTTTGCAAAGTGTTCCGTCAGACCTACCAGATCACGCCACAGGCTTTCCGTCAGCAAATAAATGATAATTCGTCCGCCGAGTCCGCATAAATAGCAATATTTTGCTATTGCCGATTTTTGATATCGTATTGTATGTCAGTCATTATAAAATGAAAAAAACTATAGCAGAGCAATAAATTGTCATAGCGCAACAAAATAATGTTATCTGAAGGATAAACTGAGCCAGTTTTTATTTTTGTGATGAGATACAGTGTCATTATGAATAGGTTTCATTATTCTTTTGCGCAGTGTTTCATTCAAAACAGGCGTCATTACACCATTGCGTTGGCATAATGGCGCGTAACAGGTAATTAAAATTTAATTGTCGTTATGAGCGAGAAAGTGATGCTCATAACATCAGCCGACAGGTTTGGCACATTTGTGTCAGGGAAGGGGGTGAGAATCCCCCGCAGCCCCCGCTGCTGTGATGCTGACGACCCCGTAAGACCACTGATCGCAAGATTGGGAAGGACGGGCGAGGAGGACGCTAAGCCAGAAGACCTGCCTGTCGGTATTTACCAACAACTTCGGTGGGAAGTGGGTTGCTCAGTAGCGTACAGTCGAAAGACTGGGGTAATACGCAGCTAAACAATACCTCTACCACCCTGAACAGGATCAGGGTATGGCGGCAAAGCTTCACGCATTTATTCTCGCAGGAACCGGAAGCGGCTGTGGTAAAACCACCGTCACGCTTGGTCTGCTGAGTCTGCTGAAAAGACGTGGAATGCGTGTTCAGCCATGCAAAGTCGGCCCTGATTATCTCGATACTGGCTGGCATACGGCAGTATGCGGCAGTGCGTCCCGTAACCTCGACAGCTTTATGCTCCCGGAGCCCGTGCTTAACGCGCTGTTTTGTGAACACATGCAGCAGGCGGACGTCGCGGTGATCGAAGGCGTGATGGGACTCTATGACGGCTATGGCACCGACCCGAACTACTGTAGTACGGCGGCGATGGCGAAACAGCTGGGCTGCCCCGTGATTTTACTGGTGGACGGTAAAGCCGTTTCTACCTCCATTGCCGCAACGGTAATGGGATTTCAGCACTTTGATCCCGACCTCAATATCGCTGGCGTGATTGTTAATCGCGTTAATAGCGAAACTCACTACCAACTCCTGAAAACGGCGATTGAACGCTATTGTTCGCTACCGGTGCTTGGCTATGTTCCCGGAGTGGAAGGCGTGGCGTTGCCGGAGCGTCATCTGGGGCTGATTACCGCGCGTGAGTCCGTTGTTAATCAGCAGCCGTGGCAGGAGTTTGCCGATACGCTTGAACGAACGCTGGACATTGATGCGCTTCTTTCCCTGAGTCAGCTAACCGCGTTGCCTGCTGGCGAGTGGCCGGCGTTACCCGACCCGCAGGCGGGAAAAGGACTTACCGTTGCCATCGCGGATGACGAAGCGTTTAACTTTTACTATCCCGATAACATCAAACTGCTGGAACGTACTGGCGTAACGATGACGCGTTTCAGTCCACTGCATGACAGCACGCTGCCGGAATGCCAGATGATCTGGCTGGGAGGCGGATACCCCGAGCTACACGCCGGCGCGCTGGCGGCGAACACCCCAATGCTGGCGCAAATGCGCGCCGCCCATCAGCGCGGCGTGGCGATTTACGCAGAGTGCGGCGGGCTGATGTACCTCGGCAGTACCCTGGAGGACGCTAGTGGAGAGATTCACCGGATGGTGGATGTGATTCCGGGGCACAGCAAAATGGGGAAACGGTTGACCCGCTTTGGCTACTGCGAAGCGCAGGCCAGAGAGCAAACGCTGCTGGCGGCGGCAGGCGAAGTGCTGCGTGGACATGAGTTCCACTATTCTGATTTTCTCCCGGAAAACCCGGCGGTGATGGCGTGCCGTAAAGTCCGCGATGGTAAGACATTGCAGGAATGGTTTGGCGGCTGGCAGGTGGGAAATACCTTTGCAAGCTACCTTCACGTTCATTTCGCACAACGCCCTGCAATGCTGAACCACTGGCTGGCGGCAGGAAGGGAGGCGCTATGACCGTGCTTGCGTGGTGTATCGCCTGGCTTCTGGATTTCGTTATTGGCGATCCGCAGAACTGGCCGCATCCGGTACGCTGGATTGGCAATTTAATTTCAGCAACTCAACGTGTTGTGCGGCGTTACTGCCATAGCGACAGATCGCTGCGCATTGGCGGAGCGGTGATGTGGCTGGTGGTGGTCGGCGTGACGTGGGCGGTTTCCTGGGGCGTGCTGGCGCTGGCGAGCGCGATCCATCCCTGGTTTGGCTGGCTGGTAGAGATCTGGATGATTTTTACCGTGCTGGCTGGCCGCTGTCTTGCGAATGCTGCCCGCGATGTTGAACGCCCGCTGCGGGCGGGCGATTTAGCTGAAAGCCGCGAGAAGCTGTCATGGATTGTCGGACGGGATACCTCACAGTTACAGCCTGAACAGGTTAATCGTGCCGTGGTGGAAACGGTCGCCGAGAACACCGTAGATGGCATCATCGCCCCGCTTTTTTTCCTCTTTTTGGGCGGCGCGCCGCTGGCAATGGCGTACAAAGCCGTAAATACCCTCGATTCAATGGTTGGCTATAAACACGAAAAATATCGCGCCATTGGTATGGTCAGCGCCCGTCTGGATGATATTGCGAACGTTATCCCGGCGCGTCTGAGCTGGCTGCTGCTGAGCATTGCCGCGACGTTGTGTCGTTACGACGGCTATCGCGCCCTGCATATCGGCTGGCGGGATCGCTACAACCACAGCAGTCCTAACTGCGCGTGGTCAGAAGCCTCTGTTGCTGGTGCGCTGGGTATTCGTCTTGGCGGCCCGAATGACTACTTTGGCGAGCGTGTTGAAAAACCCTGGATAGGCGACGCGCAGCGCGGCATTTCAGTAGATGACATTTCCCGAACGATTCGATTGATGTGGGTAGCCTCGACCCTGGCACTGGCGCTGTTTATCGCCGTACGGTGCCTGCTGGTTGGCGCAGCCTGAGGATAACAGACGATGCAATATATTCAGCAGCCCCAGGCGATTGAGGCCAAAAGTTTCGACATCATTGGCGAGATCATTCGCGAGACACGCCCGGAATATCAGTTTGCCAGCCCGCTTCACGAAGCGATCATCAAGCGGGTGATTCACACCACCGCCGACTTTGACTGGCTGGATATTCTCTGGTTTTCCGATGACGCGCTGGAGCGACTCTGCGCGGCGCTGAGTCGCCCATCCATTATCTATACCGATACCACAATGGCGCTTTCCGGCATCAATAAAACATTGCTGGCGACGTTTGGCGGTGAATGCCGTTGCTATATCAGCGATCCGCGAGTCGTGGCGGAAGCAAAAGCGCAGGGGATTACCCGATCAATGGCGGCGGTGGATATCGCCGTGACGGAAGAGAGTGAAAAGGTGTTTGTATTCGGCAATGCACCGACGGCGCTGTTCCGGTTGCTTGAGCATGACGTTGCCGTGAGCGGCGTGGTAGGCGTACCGGTCGGGTTCGTCGGGGCGGCGGAGTCTAAAGATGCGCTGACGAAAAGCGCATTGCCAGCTATCGCGGCGCTGGGGCGTAAAGGAGGAAGCAACGTCGCCGCCGCGATCGTAAACGCCATGCTCTATTACTTGCAGGGGGCGCGATGAGCGATCAATCCTTCGACGCGCCTGTCTGGCACAACGGCAAAGCGTTGCGAAAAGGGTATACCACCGGATCGTGCGCGACCGCTGCGGCAAAGGTCGCCGCGTTGATGGTGTTACGCCAGCATCTGATTCATCAGGTCTCCATCGTTACGCCGTCCGGGGTGACATTGTGCCTGAACGTCGAGTCGCCGCACATTGAAGGGCGGCAGGCGATTGCCGCGATCCGTAAGGACGGCGGCGATGATGTCGATGCCACGCACGGAATGCTGATTTTTGCCCGCGTAACGCTGAACGATAGCGGCGAGATTACGTTGCAGGGCGGAGAAGGCGTGGGAACCGTGACGCGTAAGGGAATTGGACTGCCGGTGGGCAGCGCGGCGATTAATCGTACTCCGCGTCATACCATTGAGTCTGTAGTACGCGAAGCGATAGGCCCGGCGCGGGGAGCGGATATTGAAATTTTTGCCCCGGAGGGGGAAGAACGGGCGCAGAAAACCTATAACGCGCGCCTCGGTATTTTGGGCGGTATTTCGATCATTGGAACCACCGGCATTGTCACTCCGATGTCGGAGGAGAGCTGGAAACGCTCACTGTCGCTGGAGCTGGAAATCAAACGCGCCGCCGGTCTGGAACGCGTTGTGCTGGTGCCGGGAAACCACGGCGAGCGTTTTGTGCGCGAACAGATGGGTATCGACACGCAGGTTGTCGTCACCATGAGCAATTTCGTCGGTTACATGATTGAAGAAGCGGTACGTCTGGGATACCGCCATATCGTGTTGATCGGCCATCCCGGTAAGTTGATTAAAATAGCCGCGGGAATTTTCCACACTCACAGCCACATCGCAGATGCCCGCATGGAAACCCTGGTGGCGCATCTGGCGCTGCTTGGCGCGCCGCTTGAGTTACTGACTCGGGTCAGCGACTGCGACACCACCGAAGCGGCAATGGAGCACATTGAAGCATACGGTTTTCAACATATTTACAACCATCTTGCGCAACGCATCTGTATGCGCGTGATGCAGATGCTGCGCTTCACGAAAACGCCACCTACCTGCGACGCCATCATGTTCTCTTTTGATAACCAGATCCTCGGTAGCAATCGCCCGATCGAAGAGATTGTGGAGGAGATGCAATGCTAACGGTGGTGGGCATGGGGCCGGCAGGGCTGCATTTGATGACGCCAGCGGCACGCGAGGCCGTGGCGGATGCCGATGTGCTGGTGGGGGGAAAGCGCCATTTATTGCAGTTTCCTGCGTTCACCGGCGAACAGTTTGTTCTGGGCGCCAATATTGCGGAATTGCTCAACTGGATTGCCGGGCAGCAGGACAAACGCATCGTGGTGCTGGCGTCCGGCGATCCGCTGTTTTACGGCATCGGGACGCGCATGGTGGCCCATTTTGGCATTGAGCGGGTGCGCATTATTCCCGGTATCAGCGCAGTGCAATATCTGTGTGCGCAATCGGGTATCGATATGAACGATATGTGGCTGACCAGCAGCCACGGTCGCAGCGTCTGTTTTGATGAGCTGGCGCGTCATCGCAAGGTCGCGATGGTGACGGATGCCCGCTGCGGGCCGCGAGAAATTGCGACGCAGTTAATGGCGCGCGACAAGGGGCATCGCTGGATGGTGATAGGCGAAAACCTGGCAATGGAAAACGAGCGGATTCACTGGCTGCGCGTCAGTGAAGTCAATGCCGACTATGACATGAACGCAGTGGTGATCCTTGATGAAAGATGAGCTTTTTCTACGTGGCGAGAACGTGCCGATGACCAAAGAAGCGGTTCGCGTGCTCGCGCTGTCAAAACTTGATTTGCACCGTGCCAGCCATCTGATTGACGTAGGCGCCGGAACCGGGAGTGTGTCGATAGAGGCGGCGTTACAGCACCCTTCGCTGCACGTTACGGCGATTGAACGTAACCCGGCAGCCCTGCGGTTGCTGGATGAAAACCGCCAGCATTTTGCCTGCGGCAATATCGACATTCTGCCGGGTGAAGCGCCGATGACGATGACCGAAAAAGCGGATGCGGTGTTTATGGGCGGGAGCGGCGGCCATCTGACGACGCTGATTGACTGGGCTATGCGGCAATTGCATCCCGGCGGCCGTCTGGTGATGACCTTTATCCTTCAGGAAAACCTGAATACTGCGCTGGAATATCTGACACAGATTGGCATCCATGAGGTGGATTGCCTGCAAGTGCAGGTGTCGTCACTCACTCCCCTCGGCAATGGCCACTATTTCAAACCGAATAATCCTGTTTTTGTTATCGCCTGTCAGAAGGAAGAGAACCATGTCTGAGACATTTGATCCCCGCTGTGTATGGTTTGTCGGCGCAGGTCCGGGCGATCGTGAACTGATCACGCTCAAAGGTTATCGCCTGTTGCAACAGGCGCAGGTCGTTATTTATGCCGGATCGCTGATTAATACTGAACTGCTGGACTATTGCCCACCAGGTGCAGAGTGCCACGACAGCGCCGAACTGCATCTGGAGCAAATTCTGGATCTGATGGAAGCGGGCGTGAAAGCCGGAAAAACGGTCGTACGCCTGCAAACGGGCGATGTGTCGCTGTACGGCTCCGTGCGTGAGCAGGGCGAAGAACTTACCCGGCGCGGCATCGACTGGCAGGTGGTGCCGGGCGTCAGCGCGTTTCTCGGCGCTGCTGCGGAGCTGGGGGTGGAGTATACCGTCCCGGAAGTTTCGCAAAGCCTCATCATTACCCGCCTGGAAGGGCGTACTCCGGTGCCGGAACGTGAACAGCTGGAGTCCTTCGCCAGCCACCAGACGTCAATGGCGATTTATCTCTCCGTGCAGCGTATTCACCGGGTTGCCGAGCGGCTGATTGAAGGCGGCTATCCGACCACCACGCCGGTGGCGGTTATCTACAAAGCGACCTGGCCGGAAAGCCAGACCGTGCGCGGCACGCTGGCGGATATCGGCGACAAAGTACGTGAGGCGGGTATCCGTAAAACGGCGCTCATTCTGGTCGGGAATTTCCTGGGGGATGAGTATCACTACTCAAAACTCTATGCGGCGGACTTTAGCCATGAATACCGTAAAGCCTGAATCTATAGCCCTGTTTTGTCTGACGCCCGGCGGCGTACAGCTTGCGAAGCGGCTGGCGGCGATGCTGCCGTTAACCTGCTTTACCAGTGAGAAACTGCTGGACGACGGGTTTATGCCCTTCGAAGGCGGATTTGCACAATCGGCCCGCGATGCGTTTGCTAACTATTCGGCGCTGATTTTTATCGGTGCGACCGGCATCGCGGTACGCGTGCTGGCGCCGCTGGTAAACGACAAATTCAGCGACCCGGCGGTGGTGGTGATCGACGAGCGGGGCCAGCATGTGATCAGCCTGCTCTCTGGTCATGCGGGGGGCGCCAATGCGCTGACCCGCTATCTGGCGGGCATGCTCGGCGCCGATCCGGTTATCACGACGGCGACTGACGTTAACGATATGGCGGCGCTTGATACGCTGGCATTTCAGCTCAATGCCCGGATGACCGATTTCCGCTCGGCGGTAAAAATCGTCAACCAGATGCTGGTCAGCCACCAGCGCGTCGGGCTGTGGTGGGATGAGGAGCTGGCAGACGATGTCAGTCACTGCGATCGACGCGGGTTCATCACCGTGACAGACCTGCATCAACTTCCTGAGCTTGATGCGCTGATTTGCATCACTTTGCGCAATGAATTGCCAGAAATACCCGTCCGACACTGGAAGCTGGTGCCGCAGCGGGTGGTCGCCGGAATCGGCTGTCGCCGCGATACGCCGTTCCCGCTGCTGGCAGCGCTGCTGGCGCGACAGCTGGAGGCGCAGAAATTTGATCCGCTGGCGTTGAAAGCGATTGGCAGCGTCTCGCTCAAAAAAGATGAGCAGGGATTAATCCAGCTTGCCTCCTGCTGTCGCGTTCCCTTTGAAACCTTTACCGCTGACGCGTTGCGTGAGCATGAACATCGCTTCCCGGCCTCCAGATTTGTGCGGCAAACCGTCGGTGTGGGCAGCGTATCCGGCCCGGCGGCCTGGCTGTTAAGTCACGGAAAACTGTCTGGCGAAACCCTGCGCGAACAGGGCGTCACTATTACTTTGGGAGTTTCACACTGATGTTAAGCGTAATTGGAATTGGCCCTGGCTCGCAGGCAATGATGACGATGGAAGCCGTAGAAGCCTTACAGGCGGCGGAAATTGTCGTTGGCTATAAAACGTACACCCATCTGGTAAAAGCCTTTACCGGCGACAAGCAGGTGATCAAAACCGGAATGTGCAAAGAGATCGAACGCTGTCAGGCGGCGATTGAACTGGCGCAGGCCGGACACAATGTGGCGCTGATCAGCAGCGGCGATGCGGGGATTTATGGCATGGCGGGGCTGGTGCTGGAATTGGTCAGCAAACAGAAGCTGGACGTTGAAGTGCGGCTGATCCCCGGCATGACCGCCAGTATCGCGGCGGCCTCCCTGCTGGGCGCGCCGTTGATGCACGATTTCTGTCATATCAGCCTGAGCGATCTCCTGACGCCGTGGCCGGTCATCGAAAAACGGATTATCGCCGCCGGAGAAGCAGACTTCGTGATCTGTTTCTATAACCCGCGCAGCCGTGGCCGTGAAGGCCATCTGGCGCGTGCTTTTGAACTGCTGTCCGCCAGCAAAAACGCGCAAACGCCGGTTGGCGTGGTGAAGTCGGCCGGGCGTAAAAAGCAGGAAAAATGGCTGACCACGCTCGGCGATATGGATTTTGAGCCTGTCGATATGACCAGCCTGGTGATTGTCGGCAACAAAGCCACTTACGTACAGGATGGTCTGATGATCACGCCGCGAGGTTACGTACTGTGAGTTACGGCGACGTGCTGGTTATGGGCGGCACCAGCGATGCCCGGATGCTGTGTCAGCAACTGGATGCGGCAAAGGTGGCATACACCCTGTCGGTTGCCACGCCGACAGGAAAGCAGCTGGCTGGCGACATTAAAGGGCATATCCGCTGCGGGCGCCTGGAGCCAGAGGAGATGGTGGCCTGGCTGAAAGCGCACCGCACGCGTTGGGTCATTGATGCGTCGCACCCGTATGCCGAGGTCGTCAGCCGCAACATTATGCACGCCTGTGAACGCGCGGGGGTGTTGCTGAGCCGCTATCAGCGCCCGGAACAGCTCAGCGAGCTTACGCACCCGCTGTTGCACCATGTCCACACGATTGCTGAGGCCTGCGATGTGGCGCAGCGCTTTGGCGAACGCGTTCTGTTAACGACCGGAAGTAAAGATCTGGCGACCTGGCGAGCCGGGTTGCCGCACAAAAAACTGCTGGCCCGCGTCTTACCTGTTCCTGAGGTCATTCAGCAATGTGCCGACCTGGGATTTGGCGTTGGTGAGATTTTCGCCCTGTGCGGGCCGTTCAGCGCTGAATTTAACGCGGCGTTTTATCGTCAGTGCCAGGCCGATGTCGTGGTGACAAAAGCATCGGGGGCGGAGGGCGGTTATCAGGAAAAAGTTCAACCCTGTCTGGATGCCGGTATCCCCTGCATCGTGATTACCCGCCCGGCAACGCTTGTAACGGGTGATGAGTTACTGGAAAGTCAGGCCGCATTTGCGCAGCGTTTGGCGCGCTGGCTGGCCGCTGCTTAAGGAGTAAGAGATGAAAAAAGCGCTTCTGGTGGTGAGTTTTGGCACTAGCTATCACGACACCTGTGAAAAGAACATTGTGGCCTGCGAACGCGATCTGGCAGCCAGCTGCCCGGATCGCGATCTGTTTCGCGCGTTCACCTCCGGGATGATTATCCGCAAGCTCAAACAGCGTGACGGCATTGAAATCGATACGCCGCTTCAGGCATTGCAGAAGCTTGCTGAACAGGGGTATCAGGATGTGGCGATTCAGTCCCTGCACATTATTAACGGCGACGAATACGAAAAAATTGTGCGTGAAGTTCAGACTCTGCGCCCGTTATTTACCCGTCTTACGCTCGGCGTGCCGCTGTTGAGCAGCCATGCCGATTACGCGCAGCTGATGCAGGCTTTACAGCAGCAGATGCCGACGCTTGGCGCGACGGAGAAAGTGGTGTTTATGGGGCACGGCGCCAGCCACCACGCGTTTGCGGCCTATGCGTGTCTGGACCATATGATGACGGCGCAGCGTTTTCCGGCGCGTGTGGGAGCGGTCGAGAGTTACCCGGAGGTGGATATTCTCATCGGGAGCTTACGTCAGGAAGGCGTAACGGCGGTGCATCTGATGCCGCTGATGCTTGTCGCCGGCGATCATGCCATCAACGATATGGCTTCCGATGAAGAGGACTCCTGGAAAACGCAGTTCAACGCCGCAGGCATCCCGGCGACGCCGTGGCTGAGCGGTCTGGGGGAGAATCCGGCGGTACGCGCCATGTTCGTGGCGCATCTGCAACAGGCGCTGAATACGGCCATGGAGGAAGCGGCATGAGTGGAAAGCTGTATGCGTTAAGCACCGGGCCGGGCGCAGCCGATCTGATCACCGTGCGCGCGGCGCGAATACTTGGCTCGCTCGATATCCTCTACGCTCCGGCAGGGCGCAAAGGCGGCGACAGTCTGGCGCTCTCTATTGTGCGTGAGTATCTGGGTGAGCAGACGGAAGTCCGCTGCTGCCACTTTCCGATGAGCGCCGACAGCGCGGAAAAAGAAGCCGTCTGGAATGAGGTAGCCGCAGCGCTGGTTCAGGAAGTGGAGGCGGGTAAACAGGTGGGGTTCATCACCCTCGGCGATGCCATGCTGTTCAGCACCTGGGTCTTTTTACTCCAGCGGATCGGCAACCCGGCGTGGCTGGAAATCGTCCCTGGCGTCACCTCGTTTGCCGCCATTGCCGCCCGCGCAAAAACGCCGCTGGCGATGGAACAACAATCGCTGGCGGTGATCTCCTGCACCGCGGCGGAAGAGATAATTCAGCAGGCGTTAAGACAGCATGACAGTCTGGTGCTGATGAAGGTCTACGGTCGCTTCGCGCGCATTAAAGCATTGCTGCAACAGGAAGGTTTGCTGGAGTGCGCCCTGATGATGGCGGAAGCCACGCTGCCCGGTGAGCAGTGCTGGCGTCACCTGAATGAGGTCAGCGACGAGCAGCCGCTGCCCTATTTTTCGACCATTCTGGTCAACAAACAGTGGGAGTATGCAGAATGAAACTTGAACAACAGCTAAAACAGCTGTCTTTCAGCGGGTTAGCTGCGGCGTTATTGCTGATGGTTGTCCCGGAACAGGCGTTCGCCATGCATATCATGGAGGGATTCCTGCCGCCGATGTGGGCGCTGGCCTGGTGGGTGCTGTTTTTACCGTGCCTGTGGTACGGACTGGTGCGCCTGCGCCGTATCGTGCAGGAAGATAACAACCAGAAGGTGCTGCTGGCATTGTGCGGGGCGTTTATCTTCGTGCTGTCGGCGCTTAAAATTCCTTCTGTTACAGGTAGTTGCTCGCACCCGACAGGGGTAGGGCTTGCGGTGATTTTATTTGGCCCAGGCGTTGTGGCGATCCTCGGGGCGATTGTGCTGCTGTTTCAGGCGCTGCTGCTGGCGCATGGCGGCCTGACCACGCTGGGTGCGAACGGGATGTCGATGGCGGTTATCGGCCCCGTTGTCGGGTATCTGGTATGGCAAATGGCCTGCCGCGCCGGGCTGCGCCGCGATGTTGGCGTCTTTCTTTGCGCCATGCTGGCGGATCTGGTGACGTACTTCGTGACGTCGGTGCAGCTTGGGGTGGCGTTCCCGGACCCGCAGGCTGGAGCAATGGGTTCAGTGATTAAATTTATGGGGATTTTCTGTCTGACGCAGATCCCCATTGCGATCGCGGAGGGGCTGCTGACCGTCATGATTTACGACCAGTTGACCAAACGCCGGTTGATTACCGCACAAGGACATTAAGATGAAAAAGACGCTGATATTGTTAGCTATGGTGATTGCCCTGGTGATCCTGCCGTTTTTTATCGATCATGGCGGTGAGTTCGGTGGCTCTGACGGCGAAGCGGAAAGCCAGATCCAGGTGGTGGCGCCGCACTATGAACCGTGGTTCCAGCCATTGTATGAACCGGCCAGCGGTGAAATTGAAAGCCTGCTGTTTACGCTGCAAGGTTCGCTTGGCGCGGCGGTGATTTTCTATATTCTCGGTTACAGCAAAGGCAGACAGCGCCGTGATGACCGGGCTTGATCGACTCAGCTACCAGAGCCGCTGGCTTCATGTTACGCCGGTGCGTAAGTTTTTGCTCTGGTTGCTGATGATGATTCTGGCCTTTACCCTGCCTCCTTTGGGGCAGGGTATTGAACTGGCGCTCATCGCCGGGCTGAGCTGCTGGCTGCTGCGGATTTCGTTCTGGCGCTGGTGTCGCTGGATGGCGATACCGTTTGGCTTTTTAAGCGTGGGCGTGGTGACAATTTTATTCAGCGTGAGCCGCGATCCTCACTCGTTACTGGCAAGCGTTCCGGTTGGCGATTACTGGCTGGGGGTGACTTCGTCAGGGTTGAATACCGCCAATGAAACCTTCTGGCGCAGCCTAAGCGCGCTGGCGGCGACGTTCTGGCTGGTGTTGAATCTGCCGTTTCCGCAACTGATTATTTTGCTTAAGCGCGCGCATGTGCCACGGCTGCTGACCGAGCAGATCCTGCTGACATGGCGCTTTATTTTTATCCTGTTAGACGAAGCGCTGGCCATTCATCGCGCGCAAACGCTGCGTTTTGGCTATCGTAGTTTGCCGAAAGGCTATCGTTCTCTGGCAATGCTGGTGGGTTTGCTGTTTACGCGTGTGCTTATCCGCTATCAGCAAATGACCACCGTGCTTGATATCAAACTGTATCAGGGTGATTTTCACCTGTAAGGATTCGTATGCTTGCCACCTCCGGTCTCTGGTTTCGCTATCAGGATGAGCAGGTGCTCAAGGGGCTAACGCTGGATTTCTCCCCCCATGCGGTTACCGGGCTGGTGGGCGCGAACGGCTGCGGAAAATCGACGCTATTCATGAACCTGAGCGGTTTACTGCGCCCGCAAAAAGGCGAGGTTTTGTGGCAGGGAAAAGCGCTGGATTACAGTAAGCGCGGGCTGCTGGCGCTGCGCCAACAGGTGGCAACCGTTTTTCAGGACCCCGATCAACAAATTTTTTATACCGATATCGACAGCGATATCGCTTTTAGTCTGCGAAATCTAGGCGTGGCTGAGGATGAAATTGCCCGCCGCGTGGACGATGCGTTGACCCTGGTTGATGCGCAGCATTTCCGTCATCAGCCGATCCAGTGTTTAAGCCACGGGCAAAAAAAACGTGTGGCGATTGCGGGCGCGATGGTGTTGCAGGCCCGCTACCTGCTGCTGGATGAACCCACTGCCGGGCTTGATCCTGCCGGGCGCACGCAGATGATCGCGATCATCAAGCGGATTGTGGCGCAGGGGAATCATGTGGTTATTTCCAGCCATGATATTGATCTCATTTATGAAGTCAGCGATGCCGTTTATGTGCTGCGCCGTGGCGAGGTACTGGCATACGGTGAGCCGGGGGAGGTGTTTGCACGCACTGAACTGATCGAACAAGCCGGGCTGACGCAACCGTGGCTGGTCAAACTGCATGCGCAACTGGGGTTGCCGTTGTGTAAAACGGAAGAAGAATTTTTTGGGCGTATGCGAGAGAACGCGCTGAAGGAGGCGTCATGACGCAGGCAGTAATGTTGCAGGGAACGGCATCAGATGTAGGTAAAAGTGTGCTGGTGGCGGGGCTGTGCCGCATCTTTTATCAGGATGGCCTGCGCACGGCGCCGTTTAAGTCACAGAATATGGCGCTGAATTCCGGCATTACGCCGGACGGCAAAGAGATGGGACGCGCGCAGATTTTCCAGGCGGAAGCGGCGGGGATTGCGCCGGATGTGCGGATGAATCCGGTCCTGCTAAAACCGACCAGCGATCGGAAAGCGCAGGTGGTGTTGATGGGCAAAGTCGCCACCGATATGGACGCGGTTAGCTACCATGAATATAAGCCGCGTCTGCGTGAGCAGATCCTCACGGTTTACAATAGCCTGGCGCAAGAATATGACGTTCTGGTGCTGGAGGGCGCCGGTAGCCCGGCGGAAATAAACCTGCGTGACCGCGACATCGTCAATATGGGGATGGCGGAAATGGCGCAATGCCCGGTCATTCTGGTGGCGGATATCGATCGCGGCGGCGTTTTTGCCTCTATCTACGGTACGCTGGCGCTGCTGCATGATAGTGAACGCGCCAGAGTGAAAGGGGTGATCATCAATAAGTTTCGCGGCGACGTGACGCTGCTCTACTCCGGCATTGAACAAATTGAAGCGCTGACCGGCGTGCCGGTTCTGGGCGTGATGCCCTGGCTGGAGGTCGATCTTGAAGATGAGGATGGCGTGGCGCTGCAAAAAGGCAAATACCTGCGTACCGATAGGCGTGATATCGACATTGCCGTTGTTCAGGTGCCGCACATCTCGAATTTCACCGATTTCAACGCGCTGGCGGCGCAGCCGGATGTTCGCGTGCGCTATGTGCGCCATCCTGAAGAACTGGCGGGCGCGGACCTGATAATTCTGCCGGGCAGCAAAAATACGCTTGGCGATCTGGTCTGGCTGCGTGAAAGCGCAATGGCGCATGCCGTGTTGCAGGCGCATCGTCAGGGCGTACCGGTGGCAGGCATCTGTGGCGGCTATCAGATGCTGGGCGACACCATTATTGATGAGGTGGAGTCCGGGCTGGGCACGCTCCCCGGTCTTGGGCTGCTTAATACCGTCACGCATTTCGCGCAGGATAAAACCACCACGCAGGTTGAAGGGCAGATGGCCTCTGCGCTGCCGGGATGGCTGGCGGCGGCGTCTGGCCTGGCGGTGCGCGGGTATGAAATTCATATGGGCGAGACGACACTGAATGCACAATGCCAGCCAGCCATGACGTTACGCAAAGGCGAAAACGCTATCGCTGACGGCGCGGTAACGGACGACGGACTGGTCTTTGGCACCTATCTTCATGGCTTGTTCGACAGCGATGCGTTCACGCGGGCGCTGGTCAATGGCCTGCGCGTGCGTAAGGGGCTGACGCCGCTGGATCACGCCTTCCATTACGCGCAATATAAATCGCAGCAGTTTGATCTGCTGGCGGATGCGATGCGACAACACATCGATATTGAGAAAATTTATACCATCATGCAACAGCACCAGGAGCCCGTATGATGATTCTGGTGACCGGCGGCGCGCGCAGCGGGAAAAGCCGCCATGCGGAGGCGTTAATCGCGGATTCGCCGCAGGTGCTGTACATCGCCACGTCGCAGATTTTTGACGAGGAGATGGCGGCGCGGATTCAGCACCATCGGAATGGCAGACCGCCGCACTGGCGGACAGCGGAATGCTGGCGGCATCTTGATGCGCTGATTACGCCAGATAACGCCCCCGAAGAGGCCATTCTGCTGGAGTGTATCACGACCATGGTGACCAATTTATTGTTCGCGATGGGCGGCGATACTGACCCGGATAACTGGGATTACGCGGCGATGGAGCAGGCGATTGAAGATGAAATTCGCACGTTGATCGACGCCTGTCAGCGCTGTCCGGCTCAGGTGGTTCTGGTGACCAATGAGGTGGGCATGGGCATTGTCCCGGAAAATCGTCTGGCGCGACATTTTCGCGACATCGCCGGGCGGGTCAATCAGCGTCTGGCTGCGGCGGCGGATGAGGTCTGGCTGGTGGTATCGGGTATTGGAGTCAAAATTAAATGAGTAAGTTGTTCTGGGCGATGCTCGCTTTTATTTCGCGTTTGCCTGTTCCGACCCGTTGGTCTCAGGGGCTGGATTTTGAGGAGTATTCCCGCGGTATTGTGACATTCCCGCTAATCGGCATGCTGCTGGGCGCGATTGGCGGCCTGGTGTTTGTGGCGCTTCAGTCCTGGTGCGGCATTCCACTGGCGGCCCTGTTTTGCGTTTTGACGCTGGCGCTGCTGACCGGCGGTTTTCACCTCGACGGTCTGGCGGATACCTGTGACGGTATTTTTTCCGCCCGCCGCCGGGAGCGGATGCTGGAAATTATGCGTGACAGCCGCCTGGGCACCCACGGCGGGCTGGCGTTGATTTTTGTCCTGCTGGCGAAAGTGCTGGTGATTAGCGAACTGGCGCTGAGAGGCACGCCGATGCTGGCGGCGCTGGCGATGGCCTGCGCGGCGGGGCGCGGTGTCGCCGTATTGCTGATGTATCGTCATCGCTATGCCCGTGAAGAAGGGCTGGGCAACGTGTTTATCGGCAAAGTTACCGGGCGACAAACCTGCGTTACGCTGGGATTAACCGCTATTCTCGCGGCGATACTCATGCCGGGGATGCGCGGGGTCGCTGCGCTGGTGGTCACTCTGGCGGCAATTTTTATTCTTGGGCAATTATTAAAACGCACGTTGGGTGGGCAAACCGGCGATACGCTGGGTGCGGCGATTGAACTTGGCGAGTTGATCTTCCTGCTGGCTCTGCTGTGAGCCAGCCAACACGATGAGAACCCTTATGCAGACGTTAACCTCTTTACTCCGTGACATTCCCAAACCGGACAGCGACGCAATGGCGCACGCCCGGCAACACATTGACGGCTTGCTCAAGCCGCCGGGCAGTCTCGGGCGCCTGGAAGCGCTGGCCGTACAGTTAGCGGGGATGCCCGGTCTCAACGGCATTCCGCATGTCGGTAAGAAGGCGATGCTGGTGATGTGCGCCGATCATGGCGTGTGGGATGAAGGGGTTGCGGTCTCGCCGAAAGTTGTCACCGCCATTCAGGCGGCCAACATGACGCAGGGAACAACCGGTGTTTGCGTACTGGCTGCTCAGGCCGGAGCAAAAGTCCATGTGATTGACGTCGGGATTGATGCCGACCCGATCCCCGGCGTGGTGAATATGCGCGTGGCGCGTGGGTGCGGGAATATCGCGACAGGCCCGGCGATGAGCCGCGTTCAGGCCGAAGAACTGCTGCTGGAAGTGATACGCTACACCCGCGAACTGGCGCAAAGCGGCGTGACGCTGTTTGGCGTTGGCGAACTGGGAATGGCGAATACCACCCCTGCGGCGGCGATTGTGAGTGTACTGACCGGTAGCGATGCCGAAGATGTGGTGGGGATTGGCGCGAATCTTCCGCTCTCCAGAATTGGCAATAAAGTTGAGGTTGTGCGCCGCGCCATTGCGGTGAACCGGCCCGATCCGCGTGATGGCGTTGAGGTGCTGGCGAAGGTGGGCGGTTTTGACCTGGTCGGTATGGCGGGCGTGATGCTGGGCGCCGCGTCATGTGGATTGCCGGTTGTGCTGGATGGTTTTCTCTCCTATTCTGCGGCGCTGGCGGCGTGTCAGGTTGCGCCGGAAATTAAACCGTATCTGATTCCGTCGCATTTCTCGGCAGAGAAGGGTGCGCGGATTGCGCTGGAGCACCTGGAGCTGGAGCCGTATCTGCATATGGGAATGCGTCTTGGCGAAGGCAGCGGCGCAGCGCTGGCAATGCCCATCGTTGAAGCCGCCTGCGCGATGTACCGCAACATGGGGCAACTGGCGGCAAGTAATATTGTCCTGCCGAATGGTAAATAAAGATAAGCCGTATCGTTTCCCTTCGGTGGCGCTCATTCGCTGTTAACGTCGGAAAGGCGATAAAAAAGCTATAATTAACCGACATCTGCTGCGATTTGAGGAAAGGGAAATGGTGCCTCGTGTGAAATTGTTTTGTTCTTTTATTCTGCTGTTCGCAAGCCAGAGCGCGCTGGCGGTAAGTTATCCATTGCCGCCAGAAGGGAGTCGTCTGGTCGGTAACCCGCTGACGATAACCGTCCCGGACAATAATACTCAACCGCTGGAAGCGTTTGCGGCGCAGTACGGACAAGGGCTGAGCAATATGCTCGAAGCGAATCCCGATGTGGATGTCTTTTTGCCGAAGTCCGGTTCGACGTTGGTGGTGCCGCAGCAGCTTATTTTGCCGGATACCGTGCGTGAAGGCATTGTGGTTAACGTGGCGGAAATGCGTCTTTACTACTATCCGAAAGGGGGCGATACCGTTGATGTCCTGCCGATTGGCATTGGCGAGGCGGGGCGAGAAACCCCACGTAACTGGGTGACTGCGGTAGAGCGTAAGCAGGAGGCGCCGAGCTGGACGCCGACGGCAAATACCCGACGTGAATATGCTAAACGAGGCGAAAGTCTGCCCGCGTTTGTCCCCGCCGGGCCGGATAACCCGATGGGGCTGTATGCAATTTATATCGGTAAGCTGTATGCCATTCATGGCACAAATGCGAACTTCGGTATTGGGCTGCGCGTGAGCCAGGGGTGCATCCGGTTGCGTAACGATGATATCAAATACCTGTTTGACAATGTGCCGGTGGGCACTCGCGTGCAGATTATCGATCAACCGCTGAAAACCACCGTCGAAGCGGACGGCAGTCGCTGGATTGAAGTGCATGAGCCGTTATCGCGTAATCGCACTGAATTTGAATCCGACAAAAAAGTACCGCTGCCGATCACGCCGGTGATGCGTACTTTTATGAAGGGCGACGGCGTTGACATTCATCGCGTCAACGAGGCGCTGGAGCGCCGCTCCGGGATGCCGACAAATATCAGCGCGGGTCTGACGGGGTTCTGACGTTTCTCCGCGCAATCTCCAGAAAAGCCTTTACCGCGCCGTTATTGTCGTTCTTTCTGCTGAGCAGCATCAGATTGGCCGATAACTCAGGCGCGTCGAGAGGGCGATAGACCAGGCCGGGAATGGCGATGTGCATCAGCGGTTCAGGCACCAGCGCCAGCCCTTGCCCGGCGGCGGCCAGAGCCAGTACGCTGAGCGTGCTGGAGGTGCAATGGGCGACGTGCGGAACATGACCCATAATCTCTGTGAGCATCATATAAAGCGGCTCATCCGCACGGTGGGTGTCGTAGAAAATGAGGGGCTCTTCAGCCAGCATATCTACCGTCAAATGGGTTTCACAAGCCAGCGGGTGATCGTCGGCGATGGCGACCATCCGGCCCCAGAGGCCTATTTTTTCAGCCGCTAATTCTGGCTGGCGTACGTTATGGTGATCGGGTGTGTAACCAATGTCGAGCTGGCCGCTCAGAATGGCATCCGCTTGTAGCAACGGCGCGATTTCGCACACGACCAGTTCCGCATCGGGATAGGCCTGGCGAAAGGCGCGCAGATCTTCTGTCAATTTGCCGCTGAACACCGCGTTGCCAGCAAAGCCAACGCGCACAAGACCCGTTTCTCCGCGCATCGACCGTTGTACTGTCAGACGGGCATGTTCCGCCTGCTCAAGCGTGCGTTGCGCTTCGGTCTGCAACAATTTTCCCGCTTCGGTTAACTCAACTTTCCGGCTGGTACGAATAAACAGCGGGCCGCCTAACTCTTCTTCCAGCGCCTTGATCTGCATGCTCAGCGCGGGAGGAACGATATTGAGTTTTTCGGCGGCGCGGCCAAAGTGTCCTTCTTGTGCAACGGCAAGAAAATAGCGTAAGTGGCGCAGATCCATACGATGGCCTCATCATTCATCTAAACTGAATAATCTGTAAGATTTATCTATTGGATTTTAACGTTAATGGCGAGGAAACTGAATCCACTTAACTGGCTGGAGTAAAAATTATGCACAATCACCTGGCGGATCGTCAGCAAATTACCGATCTTCTCACTGGCTGGATGCATCGCGATCTGGGCGAGTGGGAGCAACTTCGCGGGCTGTTTCACCCGGATGGCACCATTGAGATAACCTGGTTTGAAGGGCTGGCGAGCGATTTTGTTGACGGCTCAATGCGTATGGGGGCTTCTGACATCCGCACCAAACATTTGATTGGCACGCCGGTAGTGACCTTCAATAGCAGCGTCAACCGCGCCATTGTTGAAACTAATGCCATGATCATCGGCGAGAATGTGAAGCTGAATCTGGGGATGGTGACCCATAATCGCTTTTACGATATGGCGGAAAAACGCGATGGCGTGTGGAAGCTCTTCAGACGCCAGAGCATTTATGACATGGGGAGTTTTACCTTCCCGCTGGGCGTGGTCGATATTGATCAAAGCGCGGTAGCAAAATACCCGCGAGAATACGCCGCGCTGGCATACCTGCTGGAAAAAAGCGGATTTCCGGTCACGCGTGTATTCGCAACGCGCGGCAGTGCGCTCGAACAGCAGATGAAAACCGAAGGGCAGCGCTGGCTGTCTGAGCCCGTTGTTTAAGCTTCATCAGCGACTGCGATCATCATGATTCTCAAAAGGATAAGAGAAATGCTCACCACTATACCAGGACGAAAATGCATCGCCGTTCTGTTTGCGATGCTAATGTTTCCCGGTGCGGCTTTGGCTGCGCAAACCCTAATCTACAGCGACCATGAACCGCTGGGTGGAATGCGCACTCGTTTTATCAATGACGTATTTTTCCCCGCAATCGAAAAAGAGTCGCATGGTCGCCTGAAGGTAGAGGCGCACTGGGGAGGTGAGCTAAGTGATGGTTATACGGCTCTGGCTATGGCGGGAAAGGGGGACAAAGCGGATATGGCCGTTGTTGTACCTGAATATGCGGCTAAGGCATTACCATTGCAGCAAATCTTTAAAAGCTTCCCCGTCGGCCCTGCCGGGGAAAAGCAGGTTGCTTTCTTTCGCCGCGTTTATGCGGATATCCCGGATTTTTCGGCAGAACTCAAGAAAGAAAATGTGGTGAATGTTTTCATTGCGACCGGCTATCCGCTGGCTTTTTTTAGCACTACCGCGCTGAGTCATCCTGAAGGACTTAAGGGGGGAACGTGGCGCTCCGCCAGTTTCTGGCACCAGGGGTTTCTGAAAAATGTCGGCGCTAAAGCCGTGACCATGCCCTGGGGAGATGAAACCTACAAGGCCTTACAAAGCGGAAGTCTCGACGGATTAATGTTGAATGTGGATAGCGGCTATGCGTTAAATGCTCAGCGATTCGCGCCTGATGTGCTGGTTTCGCGGGATCTCTGGCTTGGGCATGTTTACCTGCTGGTGATGAATAAAAACACCTGGGATAACCTTTCCCGCGACGATCGGGCGGCGATTCAGCGGGCTGCTGACATTGCTTATCAATCCCTGGGTTCCGTAATGGATAAAAGTTTCACCACACAAGTCGCCGATCTGGAAAAAAGCGGTGCGACGGTCAGGATTCTGCACTCTGAAGACGTTGCGCAATGGAAAGCCGCCACCCGATACCAGGAGATTCAGTCTGAGTGGGTGAAGGAACAGGAAAAGAACGGGCTTACCGAGGCGGGAAGGGTGATGAAACAGGTCAGTAGCATTCTGGACGAGATGATGTCTCCGGCCCCTTAAGCGAGAAGGCAAAACGTAACGCTCGGGAACGTATTGCGACAATTGCCTGATAAAAGGGCCGAATAACCATTTTCGGCCCTGGCGTGCATCATTTTTTATAATTCTTTGGTGCTGATAGCAGCATTTTTCGCATACGTTCCATGACGGTGTTTAAGTCCACCGCGCGTTTAATCATACTGCGTATTCTGTCTGAATCATTGATGCCCTTTTTGACATACCGGGCAATATATTGCAGAACGTACTTATCCTCATCACTGTGGGTGCGTAATGACAGGTTCTCTACGGTCTGCAATATCTGACTCGCCAGCGACTGACGCTGGCGGGAGTGGGCTCTTATATCCTTAACCGACGGCTGAATCATAAAACATTCTGTAGCGCTGACGTTGTTGAATCCACCGGAGGACGAAAGAAAAGCATAATGACTGTTAAGGTTGGCCGCGAATTGGGATTAATTTAGCGGCCGTCATAATCTCCCTATTTAATTGGTGGTTGCAGCATGTTGCTTCGCTTTCTCAATGGCGTGCGCGTCAAATATGTAATGCTCATAACCGGCGGTAACATTCTTCACTCTGTATATTTTCCACTTGCCGCCCTCTCTTTTTAGGTAGACTCCAATTTGATACGTCTGATTGTTTTGTCGACCCAACCAAACATCGACGTATTCACCACCAAAACAGTTTTTAGCTTTTCCAACTTTCAATAAGGGGATCCAATCTGCTGAATAATCTTGCGCATATGTATAGTAATCGGTGTCGATAATCTCCTGCTCATAAATATGAGAGATAGTATTTAGTTGGGCTAGCGTATCCTTCGAAATATATTCATCCATCTTTTCAGGCGCAGGCTTTATTTTCCCTTCACTATTTGCAAACACGTTTAGATAGTAAGTGTAGAAATCTGAAACACGCCGTTCTGCGTTATCGCGTCCTGAGCTGCACGCGGTAATTGCAAATATCATGAGAACAACATAAAGGGCTTTCATCAATCCTTCCTGTACATTTGATGCGCTGGCTTTGACGAACGGTATCCAGGACCGCCCCAAAAATCCCGCTGTTTAAAGTCTGAATACCAATCCTGGCCGTCGTAAATAGCCATGTGACCGGCGGCGTGTCCTCCCGCGTAAGGCTGAATCACTACCACGTCGCCAGCTCTGGGGGATTGCGTTGAAGATATTTTTCTAAACCCCGCAGACTCCAGCATTGGGCCGTAATCTTTGGCGTTTTGCGTGTTTGTTACGGTCACGCCCCCTGCCTTTATGGCCTTGCGCACATACGATGCACAGTTATTCGTTGGCCCCGGTTCGGCGTGATGTTTTGCCCAGTTTCCGGCGCTTCTTGTGTCCCATCCCATGATTATCATCCATTTCAGTTAGAGAAATTGCTAATAGATACCCAATTAGTTAGGAGGGTTAATCATTTAGTGCCACAGAAAGCGTAACGTGATAAGCGAGGCAAGTGCGCTTGACGCTGAGAGCAGGCGGAATCAATAGCGAAGGGATTGCCTAAACGAATTCCGAAAATAAAAGAATGCGGGTATCGGAATATGAGCGGGAAACAGGTCACTAGCATTCTGGACGAGATGATGTCTCCGGCCCCTTAAGCGAGAAGGCAAAGCGTAACGCTCGGGAACGTATTACTACAGTTGCCTGATAAAAGGGCCGAATAACCATTTTCGGCCCTGGCGTGCATCATTTTTTATAATTCTTTGGTGCTGATAGCAGC